>NZ_PQVH01000007.1 GCF_004661485.1 Methylotenera oryzisoli | reverse complement strand
TGGTCGGCTGCGGCTTGGTTTTTTTCTCTCGCCATTTTAGGCTCCATAAAAAAATAAAATGTTAGATTAGGAGGCCTAAGCCTCCACTAAATTAGGTCGCTGAGTTGACGTAAACTTTTACTGCATTCACATCAACCAAGTTACCGCCAGAACGCTGCCAGCCGCAGAAACCTACTTGGTTATTTAGCGCGAATGCAGAGTCGTCAAAGCGTTTGATCATGGTTGAATTAGCCACATCACGGATGATGTAGCTGCTGAAATCACCGAATGCGATTGATTTTGCATTGGCAGCCATCACAGCAACATCATCATTAGTTAAAACCGGGAAGCCAAGTAATGTATCAGGAGAGCCTTCTGTAACGGAGGGAACCCAAATTGGACGGCCTGTTGTATCTTTGATTTTTGATACCACAGCAATACTCAAGTCATTCAACATGAATTTAGCATTCTGACGATATGCACGATTTACTGAATGTTTAAGATCAACCAAGTCATCATAAGTAACAGTTAATGTTTGACCGGTTGTACCTGTTTTACCAACACCAGCACGAGGGATTACACCATCAGGCAATGTTGTACCAGCACCTGTTGTAAAGTGGGTATTTTGAATGCGAGCGATACGTGTAGCTAGGCGTTTAACTACAAAATCAATCACATCAATTGCTGAGTCTTGAATCAACTCTAATGGCAGTGCAATTTTCAATGAAGTGTAATTAAATACATTCAGATTTGCAGCGCCAAAAGTGATATCACCACCGCCAGCAGGGCCGTTTTGTGCAACGATTGCACCAACTTCAGTAGTGCCGTCACTTGTTGGATAGCTCCAGTTCTGACCATTCTCTGTGGTAATGATTTGTGCCACATCACGCATACCACCGTATGCTTTCAGCCTGTCAATTACCATTGATGCTACTTGTGCAGGGACCGTATAGCCACCCTCACCTGGGGTAGTGGTAGACATTGCATTGCGTATCGCTAAAGCCTGCTCAGCTGACACGTTATTACCAAAGCGCATATAAAGTGCGACCGCAGTTAAGGCGTCGATGGTCATATCACCATCTTTTTTAGCTGGCGTATTACCAGCAGCATTAAAGAAGTCATCAGCTTCTAAAGCGCGCATTTTCTCAGCGGCTTTTACCTGATTTTTTAATGCTTCAATTTCGTTGGTGTATCCGTCAAAAGTAGCTTGCTCTTCTTTTGTCCAGGTCTGATCACCCTTATCGGCAAGCAGTTTGTTAGCTAAATTGGCGAGGTTACTAATTTTCTCGCGCATGGCTTGAATGTTGTTCATACCGTTTCCTTAAAATGAAAAAACCCGCGTGAGCGGGCTGGTGTTTGAGGTAAACGACCTCATGCGTTTTTATGCGCGAGAGCGCTATAAAGCGGTTAGCAATTGCAGTTTATTTTTATTAGCAGCAGACATAAAAAAACCAGCCGGAGCTGGTTCTGTCTTTTCTACGATCAATTCGTTTGCAGTTGGCTTATCTGTTGGGTTTAAATGTTCTTTTTGCAGCAAAGCTTGTGGTGTTTTATCAAAAGCAGCTAGGTTCCATGTATTTTTAGCAGTGTTTTTCGATGTTTTATCTTGCTTAATGCTATCAATAAAGCCGTTATCTAGCGCCTCTTGCGCGGTAAACCATGTTTCTGCATCCATCATATCTATGATTTCAGCAGCGTCTTTACCCGTTTTTTTGGTGTAATCAGCAACAATAGAACCTTCAATTTTCTCTAAAAGGTCGGCAGTTTCACGTAAGGCAGTTTTATCACCCCAAGCTAACCCGCTCGCGTTGTGGATCATAAAGAACGCACCGTCTGACATTTCTACCGTATCGCAAGCCAGCGCAATATTTGTTGCAGCACTGGCACACAAGCTATCAATATGCGCGATAGTTTTGCCTTTAAAGCGCTGAATTTCAGCCATGATGGCGCGACCTTCAAATACGCTGCCACCAGGACTATTGATATAAACATTGAGCGTTTCAGCATCACCAGCATGAGCGATTGCATCGGCTACACTTAGCGCAGAAACGCCCCAGTACGCATCAATCACATCATAAATATACAAACTAGCTTCATTTGCATTTTTAATCAGGTTAACTGGTGTTTTTTCACGCGCTGCATTATCGCGATAAAGTTGCATGATTTTATTCATTTTCCTAGCCTTTAGTTACTCTTTAGGTTTAGCTTGTAATGTACGTGGGTCAAAAATTTCATCAGAAGCCCCACCTTTAGGTGCAAGCCCTTTTGTTTTTCTCACTTCATCAACTGACATCCAGCCTTGCCCTGCGCCTGGGCCACCCAATGCAGCACGGTAATAAGCTGCTTGTGCAGCGCTATCGCCTTCAATGAGAGCTTCGCGGTCAAACTGAATAATCTTGCTGGCAGCACGCGGAAATAATTTACGGTTAAGTTCTTGCTCGATACGCACCAAGTGCGGCTGTAGCGTGTAAGTTACAAACGCACGGCTCATGGCTTCAATACCGCTACCCCAACTGGTGCTTGCACTTGTCTCACCAATCATATGTGGCGGCACGCCAAATGCACGGGCAATATCCACTACCTGAAACTTACGCGCCTCAAGCAGCTGAGAGTCCTCAGCGTTTAAGCTAATCTCTTTAGCAGTCACACCTTCAGTCAACACCAAAGGTAAGCGATGAGCGTTATCAATGCCAGAGTATTTCTGAACAAACGCATCACGCAAATCTTTTGCCTGATCAGGGCCCATTTTATGAGCTGCTTGCAAAATAATGGATGGGTGAGCTCCATTGGCAAAGAATTTACCGGAGTATTCATCCATTGCCATCGCATTACCTACAGCAGATCGTGCAGCATGGCTAATTACACTCATGGACTTAAGCCCATCAAAACCAAAACTAGGAAAATGCAATACGTCTGCAGGGTCCAGCCAGGTAGTAATGTTGTAATCTGGCAGATTAATATAATAGCGAACGCTGCCGTCCTTTTGCCTACTAGGTAAAACACTAGACCACGGCATTGGCAATATCTCTTTAATGCCGCCTGTAATAGTTCTACGTATCCATGCAAACGCATCACCACGTAGCAATTGCGAGGCACTTACACCTTCCCAATAACTTGCTGCAGTAAATTGCTCAGTAGGTTGTTCATTCAGCTTATACCAAAGGTCATCACGCGGCTGACGGGCTTTAATGTCGCCATCAGTTTTATAAATATGCAGCGGCAATGTAGAGATTGCACCAGCAATTTTATTGACGCACGCATAAACAGCTGCAACACGCATTGCTGATGCTGGCGTCACATTCATACCTGATGCAGATGGATTAACGCCAAAAGCTTCGTAAATATCCTGACCATAACTAGCAGAATTGTTATAATTGGGCGCAGGAGAACGCAAAGCCTCACGCTCACGCTTCCAGTTAGTCAAAATAACACTACCCTTTTGACCAACCATATCTGCGTCATACCAATTTGAGGTTTGTGTCATAAATTTACCTATAAAACAACGAAGCCCTGCGTAATTTGCGAGACAGCAGCACCACTTAACGAGGTGCCGGCCGCCATAATCGCCGCAACAATCCCATCCACACGACCAGTTGCTCTTTCTTTTGTAACCTTCCTGTTGCCAGCAGGGTCAGTGTCAATTACCGCATTGGCTGCACACCAAGTTAATACTGGATTTGCATCGTGCTTTACCAGCTGATCAACCAGCACGCGCTCAAGTTCATCGACCGCTGGGGCCATATCTTTGAAACCTTGACCAAACGGTTTGAGTGGCGCAAGTATTGAACCTTCCTGCTCAATTTGAGCTTTCAAATCCTCAATACGCCAACGGTCATAAGCAATCTCTTGAATGTCGTAAGTTGCCGACAGCTCAATTAACTTATGCAACACAGCTAGTTTGTTTATGGCCCTACCAGGCAGCGCGTTTAAAAAGCCAGATGTTACCCATGCACGATAAGGCACTCTGTCTTTATCTTCTTTTTCAGTCAGCCCATCAGCTGGTATCCAGAAAAATGGCTTAATTCTCCAAAATTTATCATTAAAAGTAGGCTCAAACAGCAATACAAACGCTGTTAAATCTTGAGTGCTTGAGAGGTCTAATCCACCCCAGCACGGCCTATTAAGTAGCAATGACTCATCAAATTCAGGCTCAGGTGCACAACCAAACCAAACTTCACTGCCAATCCATGGGTTTTCAGCCTCAGTCCACTGACAAAAATTAAGCCTGCGAACAATCGCCTCTTTACTCGGCATGCCTCGTGCAGATGTCACTTGCTCGCGCAAATACTTAATGCCTGGTATTCCATGTTTCAAACTTGGGTTAGCCTTGTACCAACTCTTTTCATCTTTAAAAGGGTCATCGCCCTCATCTACTGCGCAGACATAGCCAAAAATACTGTCATCCACCAATGAGCCTGCGCAAACCTTGTTCACATAGTCATGGTAATGCCAGCACACCGTAGTTTTATTAGCGCCTGAGTTTGTGATCATCACAATCAGCGCTTGGCGGCGGCTCTTTGTACCAGCCCGCATCATCTCAACTACCGTTGGCGTTTTATGCTCATGAATCTCATCGAGCAGCGCAATGTGTGGACGTGGCCCTGACTGGCCATCATCAGCACTTACCGGCCTAAAGAAACTACCTGTTTTGTGATACGCAAGATTCCAAACACTTTGACCGGTACCGGACTTTACTAACCGCTCAGCCAACGCTGGTGATTGGTCAACCATTGCCACGGCATCACGAAACAAAATCATTGCCTGGTCTTTTTTGGTTGCTGCAGCATATATCTCAGCACGCGGCTCATTGTCCGCCATCATTCCGTATAGACCAATGCCAGCCGCTAACGGGCTCTTACCAGAACCCTTTGCGGTTTCAATGTAAGCAACCCTAAATCTGCGGTAGCCATCATCAATATTCTTCCAACCAAACAGCGAGCCAACAATAAAGCACTGCCAATCAAGCAACTCATAAGGCAAGCCTTCATACTCACCGCCATTGAGTCGCAATACATCGCGATAAAAACCAATCGCACGATTAGCTGCTTCAAGGTCGAAAAAAAAGCCGCGAGAAGCGGCTTGTTCTAAATCATTTAAGTGTCTTTGGCATGCATCACGGACATGCGGACCAGCTACAGTCTTACCAGATACAACGCTTTTTGCATAAGCGGTTACTGGGTCAGAAATACGCTTTCGCTGGGTCGGGTTTTTCGTTGCCAAATAAATCACCTTGCGGTTGTATTGCGATACGGGTACGTGCAGCAGGGCTCATGCCAAACTGCTGAAACACCGCCATCGCTTGTTTGAAATACATGCTCTGCGCGATTAACTTCTGACTAAGTGACTCACCGCCCTTTGAACCGTAAACAGTAAATTCACTTCCAATTTCTAGCGTTAATTTACGGTAGTTTGAAATCGCAACACATCCAGCTTCAAGCGCTGGGATATCAAGCTCAGTCAATACTTTTGCAGCTCTCAGTTTCGGTGCAATTTCATCCCAGATTTGCTTAACACTTTCAGGTAGCCAATCTGGCGCGGTTAGATCATTCAGGTACGCTGGGTCTGGCTCATGATTATCTAACGAGCGCTTACCCTTGTTACCTTCAACAAGTTTTAAGTGGGTTGGTTTTTTCGGTCTCATTTTGATGAAGGATTAGCTTAACTGGTTCATCACCAACTAATACCCCCCCTATCGAGTTATGCGGTTATGCAAAAAAAGGGGGGCAATCGGTCTAGAAGCTAAAAGTTGTAGACTTTTACCGCCCCTCCCTATTCATTTACGTGTTCCAGTGATGCTTCTTATCAACCGGAACACCACTGATATCACATCCAGCTTCTACACCAGACTTCTCTAGTCGCTGCTTAAAGCTACTATGGCAATTAGTACAAAGACTTTGCCAGTTCTCACTATCCCAAAACAGCTTCATGTCACCACGGTGCGCCACGATATGGTCAACCACATCAGCGACAACAACATAGCCACGCTTGGCACAATCAACACATAGCGGATGTTTTTTTAAATAAGATTCACGTGCCTTCTGCCATTTATACCCATAACCCCTTTTGGATGAGGATTCACGTTGGTTTTGCATAGATGACAGGCAATAAAAAAGCCCACTCTCGGTGGGCTTGGATGCAGTAATGCACAGATTAGCCAAAACTATACAAAAAAGTCTAAATGGCTGTCAAGCATATTTTTTAATTTTATTTAAATTAATTTCTGAGCTAGGTATTTTTAACCCACAAGACAGATCATTCAGCCATCCAAGAATCAGGTTATGAGCGATATCAACTTTGTTGTAATACGTCTGTTTGCTACAACCTATGCCGCTTATCTTGGCAGCAACGCTTAAGTCATTACGGCGATAGTGTGCATAGATCACAGCATACAACTCTGGGCGCTCAACATTCAATGCTTGCACGCAAGAGTCAATCTCAATGGCACCCTCATTCAACTCTGGAGTGTAGTCAGTATCGCTAGTGCTAGGCGCCTGGTTAAGAAAGGCTGATTGCTTTGACCAACCAACACCTCCATCTAACCCACGATCTGCCCAATGCGCCCAGTTACACATTCTTGAAACTAAATAGCTATCTAGCGCCATCCCTAACCCCTCTCACTAAACCATTTGCAACGATGCCCAACATTAGGCACACCCTTTTGAAACTGATTACGACTATCACCACAAAGACTTTTATTTAAAACTTCTTGATAAGCCCCGCAGGCTCTACAACCTAACGCATTCATCTGATCATATTCAACGATGTTTGCTGGGTCGCCATACATGTGAGCAGGCAATGCATTACTGTTCATCACTTCCCCTTACTACCACTAACGTTGATAACAGACTTGCAACTCAAAAAACTAACTGGAAACTCTTTCATCACTTGAGGCTTCACCCCAAAGGTCACTACCACACCGTTTACAATCTCTTCCGCATAAATGGCTGGCCTGCCCTTCATTGACTGCCTAATTTGTGCATTCACAAGCTCAGTACCAAACACCTCACGCAGCTCATCAATCGCTTGCGCTGTGGCTGGCATAGACTCTCTCAAGCTTGCCACTAGGCTGCACCCCTCAAGCCAATACCCAATGAATTTTTTAACCTGGTACGGTAATCACTCATGCTCTCACCAGCCCTTGCAGCTATGCCAACCTCACGGCCCTTTGCTATCACACCTTCATCGGTCATTAGCCAGCTGTTGTCTGTTTTTGGTTTAAGCTCATTGCGGATAATTGCATCCAGGTAACCAGCTGCAATCTTTTCAGGCCAAGGTTTGTTCTGTCTGGCAAGCTGCACGCATTGGTCAATGAGCTCGTTAGGAATTTTTTCAGCAACCCATTTGAGCAAAATTGGATTAATGCTGGTAACTGCAACGTTCAATTTAATCAAACGACACGCAAGCAACCCTTCAGGCTTAGCAGAAGTTTGATTTGCTAACGGAGCTTTCTCGCGCGGTGTTGTTTCTTGATGGTTATTGATGGTTAATGATGGTTGGTGTGACATAGCTATGTCACCCGTAAGTGCATCATTTGTCACCCCAATGGTCGGATTTGTCACCCCAACTGCATCATTTGTCACCCCAATGTCGGGTGTAATTTGGGGTGACAACTTGTCACCCTTAATCCAACTCTCACTAATTTTGTAGGAGTTAGCTACACCACGAATTGAGTTACCAGAACTCACACGCACTAACCAACCAATATTGACAAACTTCTGAAGCAATCTAATGACTGTACGCTCGCTAATTCTGGCCTTTTTTGCTAGGTTCTCATGCCCAGGGTAAATATGCGTGCCATCATCGTGAGCGTGATCTGCCAGCGCCAGTGCAAGCACTAAATCATTACCCGCATAGGGGAACCTCTCAAACACCATACTCATAATTTTTACTGACATTTTTTAATCAACCTCCACACCAAATAATCAATTTTTTAACGGAAATTGCGCCGCCAAATTTCCGATTTTTTTGCCTACTCATACGCATTCCTGAAGTTCTCAAAACGCATTAAATGCGGCACAAATGTTGTTCTAACCATACCTATTGGCCCGTTACGCTGCTTAGCAACAATTAGCTCTGCTGTGCCTTTATCTGGCGTGTCAGGGTGGTAAACTTCATCACGGTAGATAAAGAAAATATTGTCAGCATCCTGCTCTAAACCACCGCTATCACGCAGATCACTCATGACAGGTCGTTTATTAGGGCGCTGCTCAAGGCCACGGTTTAGCTGAGCCAAGGCAATAATTGGTATGTGTAGCTCTTTAGCAAGTAGCTTTAATGCGCGGGAAATATCGGCCATTTCATTGGCCCGGCTATCATTGCCAGTGGTGGCAATCAAACCAATGTAATCAATCACAATCAGGTGAAGCTCACCCTTTAGCTCACGATGTAAACGCCGTGCACGGGCGCGAATATCATTCACATTCAACGTGCTCTCTTCATCTAGGTAGATGCCAGCGTCTTTTAAGTCATGCACAGCCTTAGTGATTAAAGACCACTCATCATCATTCACACGCCCAATGCTAACGCGCTGAGCAGGCAAACGCGCCACACTAGATAGCAACCTCATACCTAGCTGGTTATTAATCATTTCAAGGCTGAATACAGCAGCATTCTTGACTTGCTTAAGCGCAACGTTCTCAACGATATTTAGCGCCAGAGAGGTCTTACCCATACTAGGGCGCGCCGCGATGATATTAAGCTCACCAGGCTGCATGCCTGTCGTCAACTTGTCTAAATCATCAATACCGGTGCGCAAGCCAGTGACATCATCATGACTCTCGCGCATATACATTTCATCAATCTTATCGATGACAGAAACCATCACATCACCAACTTTTTGCATAGTGTTATTAGCGCGGTTTAAACTATCCCCAACGGTCATCCAGCGACTTTGTGCAAAGTCCAATAAATCCCTTGCGGTTAATCCATCGCGCTTGCTTATTTTTTCGGAAATTTCGGCGGAAATTGCGCCCATTTTGCGCATAAGCGAGTAATCTCGCACAATCTCTGCATATCGATACACATTCGCAGCACTTGGCGTATTTTGAATGATATTAATCAGATAAGGTAAACCACCAGCATCATCAAGTAATTTGTGACGATCTAAGAACTCACCAACAGTCACAACATCAACCGGCTTTGATTCTTCCATCAGCCTGCTAATCGCACGAAAAATCATGCGGTGCTCACGCGGGTAAAAGTCATACTCGGTAATCACGCCAACCAGCTTGTCATAAGCAGTGTTGTCGATAAAAATACCGCCAATTACACTCTGCTCTGCCTCTTCGTTATACAAAGGCTTTATATCGTTATCACTAGCCATTTAGCGCACTACCCGCTTAACGCCTGCTTTAAACTCAAGCAACCTAGCAATCACTTCATCAACTTCCACTGATAAAGCGTCATATTCTTTATTGGTATAGTTACCATCGGCATAAGCTGATTGAAACGCTGACGCCACATCACCAAGCTCTTTGGTGGTACCCATAAACAAATCAAGCAACCCAAGGTCACTCTCAGGCACATCAGGAACCTTCATAAAGACACCGCCAGCTTTAGCTGCAAAGTATTCAGCTGCATCCTGGTTGCGGTTGGCAAAGTCCAGCATCATTTCAAACTCTTCAATGTTTAAATGATGCGTTTCACTGTTAGGGTTAAGCTTGTTGCGTAATACAACATCACCCCGTGCCATTAGGCTAGCTAAGCCTGCAACTGATCCTGGAAACTCATGGCCAACTCGATAAGCTAAGTGTTTGATAGTCAACGTTCGTACTCCCGATTAAAAAACGTATTTATACTTTTAAATCAATAACATAATTTCACACATACCAACTCAACACGCAAAAAAAAGCCCCAAGCAGCGTGGCGCTACAAGGGGCAAGCGGGAGAACAATATGCAAGGAAATACGACTGTTGAAAAACACCAGAACAATCAACTGGTAAAACACTGTATACATGTGCAGAAACGATCATGCTGCACTCCGCATGTGCTCAGGCAAACCGTCTTGAGGATGAGGGTAAATATCAGGACGCAACTGATGTGGTGTAACTTGCCAATCAACCGCTTTACAAGCTTTAATTACATGCCTCTCAGGAATCCCATTAACGGTAACATTCAACCAATTCCAAACATGAGCTTGCTTAATAGGCTCTTCACCAGTTGCCAAAGCATCAGCAAGACTTTGTTGTTTTCCACCAAGCAACTCAATAATTTTTTCGAGATATATTTTCATGTTGTCGACCATTTTACAAGTCTACTTGTATTTAAGTCAACAAGTTTAATTGTTTGATTAATTACAATCAAAATTGTATTGTGAGCTCATTATGAATACATACGCATCAAGGCTTAAGCTAGCAAGAAAACATGCGGGATTGACTCAATCCCAGCTTACGGAACTATGTGGCAATGTCTTTACTCAGCAAAATCTTTCATTGCTTGAAAAGACAGATGGGAAAGGTTCAAAATTTACCTTGCAAATTGCAAATGCATGTGGAGTTAACCCAGATTGGCTAGCAACTGGATTTGGTGATATGTTAGAACAAACACCTGTATTCTCTAGACAAGTGAGTCAAAAGCTAGGTGACTACAACGTAAAAGTAGGAAACACAATTAAAGGAAAGTGCCCAGTGATATCTTGGGTTAGAGCTGGCGACATGTGTGCACCAGAACATGTTTTTAGTTTTAATGACGCCGAAGAGTGGAGAGAATGTCCAGTACCTCATAGCAGTAGCACTTTCGTTTTAGTAGTAATTGGGGACAGCATGCATCCAGAATATATTGAAGGCTGGGACATATTTGTAGATCCAACAATTCAACCAAATCACAACGATGATGTTATTGCTAGAGATGAAACAGGGAAAGCAACTTTCAAACGCCTGCAAATCACACCAGAAGGACGATACCTTTTAGCACTAAACCCAGAACATCCTGAAAGAAAAATTAAAGTGCCAGAAGGAACCACAATCTGCGGTGTAGTTATTTACTCAGGAAAAAAAAGAAGGTAATACACAGAAATGAAAGAAGATGAACTGCAAGGGGTTGTTGCTTTTGCCGCTATTGTAGGCGGCATTTTTTGGTGGATTTTCAGCATTAAAACAGGCGCCATTGCCGCATTAATTACATTAGCTACAGTTCTTTACATTTTATACCGAGCTAAAAATGAAGAACAAACACTCCCGCCTATCAGCCTAACAAATGGGAAAAACTACTGGCTGAATATTAAAGACATAAATACCAGCCAGTTAGATATTGAATCCAATGCTGGCGCATACAAAGATATGTTCAACTTTGAAGCTGTTGGTGAATCAAACTATCAGAAAGCCCTTACATCCCTCATGCCCAATGACGGGAAAATAGAAGATAAACACAAGGCGTATTTTATTGCAAATCTGATTCTTGAAGATGATAACAAGTTTGATAAGAACGCAATTGCAGTTGAAATACTTGGCCTAAAAGTTGGCTACATTCCAAAAGAAGAAAACAAACAACTAAGAAAGCAGCTGAAAACGATCAGCAAGAACAGGTCATCTTTCAGCTGCGCTGCTAGCATTATAGGTGGCAACAATAAAAGCTACGGCGTTTGGTTAGATATATAAACCAAATAGACAGGCAAGCTACTAATTAATAAATAACAATACATTTCTTTCACATATAATAATATTTTATGCCTAAAATTGATAACTCAATCATGTCCAATATCGACGTATTCCACTTTGATGATGATAAAGAAAACTTTGAAACCTTTGCGCTACAAAACGGATTCAGGTACTGGCTAGCCTCAGACCTAGCTGCAATGCTTGGATATCAAGACACAGATGCCACAAAAAAAGCTATCAACAAAGCCATGACTGTATGCATGACGCTTAATATCCCAGTTGCTGAAAATTTTGCACAAATAGCAACCGATGCAGATAAAAATGATTTCAAGCTATCAAGATTTGCATGCTACTTAACCGTGATGAACGGCGATGTTAGAAATGAAAAAGTTGCAAAAGCACAAGCATACTTTGTAGGTCTAGCAGAAGCCTTTCAAGAACATTTTCAACAATCAGAATCTGTAGAACGCGTATTAATTCGTGGAGAAGTTTCTGAGCGCGAGAAAACGCTAAGCGCAACAGCCAGCCAGCACGGTGTTATTAACTACCCACTTTTCCAAAATGCCGGCTACAGAGGCATGTATAACATGAATCTAGGAAAACTAAAGTCATTTAAAGGGCTACAAGACGGCTCTTTACTAGACTTTATGGGGAAAGAGGAATTAGCTGCTAATTTATTTAGAATCACACAAACAGAATCAAAAATTAAAAAAGAAGGCATCAAAGGACAGTCAAACCTTGAAAGAACAGCCGAGGGTGTTGGTAGAGACGTAAGAAACACCATGATAAAAATTAGCGGGACCACCCCTGAAAGCCTGCCTCTTGAAAATGACATTAAAAAGGTTAAAAAAGGCATCAAAGTTACACACAAAGAGCTCACAAAGCTTGATAAAAAATAAATAACTCAAGAAATATAAAAAACCCGCCTCTGAGCGGGTTTTTTTACGCCCATCCAGTTATACGCTTAATTCGTATTACTCACCAACCGCCCATCGAGGCGGTTTTTTGTTACTTAAACTCCATACAATTAAAATACAATTAAACTTGTTGACATAAATACAAGTTAGCTTGTATATTATTTCAAACGCCACACCTAAACCGTAATTTAGGAGTTTGAAAATGCCAGCAACAGCAGACTTACAAACAGCATTTAATACCTCACAACTCCCTAGGTTGGGCTACACGTTTGAACGCGCCATGCAGAGTAAAGCATTGGTGACTTGTTTAACTAGGCTGGCACAACGCAAAACACCGCAGCAGCCAATACCAAAAAATTCGCGGAAAAATGCCGCGCAAACTTACTGGTACAACAAAGATTAAGGTAAACACCATGCAAACAGAAATGAAAGCAGCCATCAATACAGATTTATTTGTCACCGTACCAGAGACAACACTGCCATGCGGCATCGTAGTGCCAGCATTCATGGTTGGAAAGTACGCCACCAGCCAATCAGATGATGGCAAAGCAATCATCGTGGCAGACCGTAAGCCGTGGACAAACATCAACTACCACAACGCCAATGCAGCATGCATTGAAGCTGGCTACCAGATGATTACAGAAACACAGTGGCTAGCTATTGCGCATAACGTAGCTAACGTGGATGCCAATTGGACAAAAGGAAAAGTAGGCGAAGGCAAACTATTCCGAGGCATACGCGAAGGCAACGTTTCATCAGCACAAGCTGGTGATTTTGAGCCTACCGATAAGAAAGAGCGCCGCTGGCTAACCCTAAGCAATGGTGAACAAATCTGCGACCTAAATGGCAATGTCTTTTCATGGGTATTTGACGACCTACACGGCGATGAAAAAGGCGTTATCAACAAATCATTTGACACCACAGACCCATCAATATCAACAGCACCCTACCCTACCCTAGAAAAAGGCATGGGCTGGCGACCAAACTACGAAACATCATGGTCTGGCGTTGCGCTCGTCCGAGGCGGCTACTGGCTCTCGGGCGACCGCGCAGGCGTGTTCCGTCTCAGCAGCGGCTGGCCCGTCGACGACTACGGCGGCGTCGGCTTCCGCTGCACCAAGAGTCTCTAGTCACTTGCCACCTATCCAGCACGCTGTGTAACGGCGGGCTGGTTTAACTGAAAGGTTAATCATGAATTTACAAATTGCAGAAAACACGAATATTCGCACCGTTCAAACCATTATTGACGAAGCAAAAGCGCTTGGCCTTCGTGTGGTGCATAAACCTGAACCAAAGCCAAGCAACGTGGTATCGCTTGAAGCACATCGCCAAATGATGGCTAGCGTTAGTGCAGAGCGTGCTTAATCATGGTTGAGTTTATCAAAACACACTACTTAGCAATTGCAATGACTGCCTTTGCACTTGGGTACCTTGCTTCATGGGTCAGTCATGGCAAGTTGATTCAAAGAATCAGATATACCCATTACTACATGAACCACGGTCATCACACACTTAAAAATGCATGGAATTACGCAGGGAGAACAATATGAGCTCAGTAATCTTAAATTCAAAAAGATTATCAATAGGATTAAACAATTCAAAAATGGACTTATCCACATGGACGGTGGAAGGTAAAGATTATGTCAATTCCTTAATTAGCATATGGGCTGGTGATGCTCACTGGCAAGCAGACTTAGATGCAGATAAAGCACAAGCGATTATCGATCTACTACACCTGCATATTGCCAATATTAAAGCCAACGAGCTTGAAGTTTTAGCATTGCAAACAAAGGCAGCAGCATGACCGCACTCATCATCTTCGGCAGCACGTTTATTTTAGTGTTCGCGCTGGGATTCCAAAGCCTAAACGTAAACAACGGCCATTACAAAGCTGCGTTCTTTACCAGCTTTGCTATTGCGCTATCTAACTTAGTGCTATTTAAAACAGTACCACAAGCCGGAGCAATGGAAATAGCCGCCTACTTAACATCTGGCCCATTTGCCATCATTGCAAGTATGTGGGCGCATAAACGCTGGGTGAAGAAATGAAAAAGCCACGTAAAAAATATAGACCAAAACCATGTGGCGACACTAGAAGCATCCGTCTATTAGCCATGAAAGAAGACTTTGACGAAATTGAAGGTGTATTTCGCCAGCTAAAAACAGGTGATCTGATAGAAGCAAAAGACCCTAAAAATGGAGAGTGGGTGCTGGTATATAAAAAGGCAGACGGCACGATCTGCTACTTGCTAAAAGTGGCAACAGAATGGGTGAACTTCTTTGCAGAGTTAGCAACGCACTACATGCCAGATTACAACGACAAGCCAATGCGCAAGCTGCTTACAAAACTACGCATCGGACAAACACTTGATATGCAAACCGTACTAGATGCTGAGAAGGTACTTGATGTGCAGCGTAGATTGTTTTTGATAGCTGATGCGAAGGTTTACAACGCGATTGGCTCAAAACATGTAGATGACTTTTACGAGTTTTCAGATCGTGGCGAAAAGCTTGCAGCATGACCAAATCGCTCAACAAAATAGCCAAGAGGCGCACCTGGACGGATGAAGACAAACGCATGATCGCCCTACTTTATCCATGCAGCAATACAGAGGCATTAGCAAAGCTATTTAATGCCAACAAGTGCCAGGTATTCAATATTGCAGGCAAGGTAAATGTAGCTAAGTCACAGTGGTTTAAAGACAGCCCAATGTCTGGCAGCTTAAAGCACGACAACAACGCTGGCAAAGCTTTTAGATTTAAAAAAGGCCAAGTACCGCCAAACAAAGGTAAAAAAATAACCCCGCATCCAAATGCAATTAAAACGCAATTTAAGCCAGGGCAAGCATCACCCAACCGCAAACCTGTTGGCACTTACAGAATAGTTGAAGACGGCTATTTAGAAGTAAAAATGGCAGATGGCCCGCGCCAATGGAAATCTGTAAGCAGATTGGTTTGGGAGCGATGTAACGGCAAGATTCCAGACGGACACATGATCGCTTTCATTGATGGCAACAAGCTAAATGTAGAGATCACAAACTTAAGGTTGATGAACAAAGCAGAAAACGCGCATCGCAACCACCCCAAGAAATACGGCAAAGAGTTTGCCCAGGTAGCACAGTTAAAAGGCGCCATTACTCGGCAAATTAACAAACAAAGGAAAGAACATGAACAACGACATTCAAGCACTCAGATCACACCTGTTTAACACTTTGACGGCCCTACAAGATAAAGATAACCCAATGGATATTGATAGAGCCAGAGCAATTTGCCAGGTAGGTGATGTGATTGTAGATACAGCTAAAGCTGAAATTGATTTCATGCGCGTTAACGGCAGTATCGAAACACAGTTCTTTCAGAAACCAACACCGCCAGCACAAATTTCAGCACCAGCTGCTAAACAGGCAATTGAGCAAAAACCCACGGGAAAAAACCGCGCAACAATAATAGTTGAAGGCAACGTGACAACTCACATAGCCAAGTAAGCGAGAAAACAATGGACATATTAATAAAACACATACCAACTGGATCATCTGTCGAATTGGGCGGAGATACACAAAAACGCAGGCTCTACCTTGGCGAGATTAGCAATGGCTACGGCATGCTATGGAAAAGTAAAGAAGACTATGAAAACAAAAAATCATGGCAAGTAATGGCAGCAGAATCATCACGAGTAAAGAACGTAAAACTCCCAGAAGGCTTTGATATTGAAAACATGGCCGACTGCATTAGAGACAAATTTGTCACAAATTAACCGCAGCAAGTAAACCATAAGCAGTATTTAACCACTAGGAGAAATCATGAACACTATCACGGACCATAAAGAGATTGGCTTATATCCAAAGTATAAAGTAACTAGGACTGACGGACAAAGCGCACCAGGACAAAAGCACGAGAACTCTGAATACTTTGTGCTTAACCTAACAACAGACAAGCACGCCATTCCTGCAATCAACGCTTACGCAAAATCATGCGAGAAAGAATACCCACTACTTGCAGATGATTTACGCACGATTGTACGCAGCAATATGCAGGCAAATGATGAGTTTGTAACAGTGCCTGAAACTACCCTACCAAACGGCACGGTGGTACCGCAATTTAACGTAGGAAAATACGCCTGTAGCAAGTCAGATATCGATACAGCCATCATCACCGCAGACCGCAAACCATGGCATAGCATTAACTTTCATGACGCAAAACAGGCTTGTATTGATGCTGGCTATTCACTGATCACTGAGCTGCAGTACCTGGCAATCGCACATCAAATTGTTAACCAAAATGAGAACTGGACAGGCGGTAAAGTTGGCGAAGGTGAAGTTTACCGCGGCATCCATAAAGGCAAACTAAACGAAGCCCAAGACGGCCACTATGTAAGTGATAAACCGACAGAACGCCGCTGGCACGTATTAGCTAATGGTGAGCGTGTTTATGACTTTAGCGGCAACATCTACAGTTGGGTGTTTGATGACGTGCAAGGCGATGAAAATGGCGTGATTGCCAAACCATTTGCAGAAGACTCACCCACAAAAACCACAGCACCATATAGCAACAGAGAGCATGGAATTGGCGACACATCTACTGGCCGTGATTGGTCTGGCTCTGCGCTCATCCGGGGCGGCTGCTGGCGCTCGGACGACCGTGCGGGCGTGTTCTATCTCCTCGGCGACTGGCCCGTCAGCGACCTCAACCGCGTCGGCTTCCGCTGCACCAAGAGTCTCTAGTCACTTGTCACTCATCCAGTCCGCTGTGTAACGGCGGGCTGGTTTAACTAAAGGATTGAATATGGCGCAATTTAATGGGATAGAAATAGTTAGCTCACCGCATTTGCCAGTACTTGTTCCGGTGCTTAAATTGAGCGACCGCATTAGCTTAACTGATAAATTCAGGGAAAATTTTGACAAATACTTACTAGATTTATTTGGAGAAAAACCTTTCATCATCTCTATGGGCAGAAAGCTTTATGCGCACCCAGTGGTGATTAATTGCATAAAACAAGAAATTGATAAAAAAACAATGGCGGTATTCCATGTCTGATTTAAAACCAATCAAAGGCATCGAAGTTACTTTCACTGCCACTGATCCACACGTAGAGATCAGCGAAAAACTGCAAGCCCAATATCCGCATCACCTGGTATTGGTACAGTCCGGAACATGGCTACATGCTTTCAACAAATCAGCTTACGCACTACACACGTTAAAGCAATACAAAATCAGGCTTGCTGGGCCAGCTAACAAACCTCATTTATTGGTTGGTTTTCCGGTTGCCAATTACAAACAGCGCTTATGGCCAATCATGGATGAGCACAATATTTCCTATGTTGTGGTCAATAAAAACGACATCGATGTATGCGAATCATCTGCTCCCAGCTATGCATTGGATGCAATCTCAGATGACATCGTGCACCAGGTAATTGCAGATCTAATCTCTAGCAAACAGCTAAAAACTGCAACCACAGCAAAAGCACTAGCCAACCCAGATACACAAGAGTTTATATTCAAAACCAAAGCCGGTGATTTAGATACATTGCTATTACAAGACATCATCAAACTACCGCGCGATATCCGTGCCACATGGGGCGAAAACGTGCGCCAAACCATGCATAGCATCATGCGCAGCATCTATTTATACGGCAATGAGGATAACAAGCCACAGCTACTAAAACTACTATCAGCAGATGTGGATTTAATCCGCCATTACATATGCCAGGCACAAGCACTAAACCTATTCAAAATCTCATTTGAGTATCGAGTAGGCTTAGTGGTCGAGCTTGGTCGCATCTTAGGCGGCTTACAACGCGCAAAAAGGACAACATCATGATCGATACAGGGTGCGCTCTGGAAAGTCTGGCAATGCGCTCATCCGAGGCGGCTACTGGAACTCGGACGACAATGCAGGCGTGTTCAATCTCAACAACGACTGGCCCGACAACGACAACAACAACGTCGGCTTCCGCTGACCCAACATTACAACACCTAGACGCTGGCCATGCCGCCACGGAAGGATCAATCTTGGTCGAGAGCATCCCGCAGAAACCTGCGAAAGCAAGGCAACAAGCCAAACCGAAAACCGCAGCAGCGCCTACGGGTGCTGTTGTGGAAAGCGGCAAGAAAGTAATTGGCAATGCAACCTTGTATAACATGGATTGTATTGAATACATGAGAAGCTTAGAAGATAAAGCTTTTGATTTGGCAATAGTAGACCCTCCATATGGCATAAATGCACCAAGCATGAGTATGGGACAGAACCTAAACCGCAATGATGGCTTTAATCGTGGTGAAAGCACGGCAGTTAAAGCACGCAAAGGCCGTTTGAACTCAGGGGGGGGTAAGTTGAAAAACAGACTTCTAAATACCTCTGATATTGGCTGGGATGATGCAGTTCCTACACAGGAATACTTCAATGAATTATTCCGTGTATCAAAGAACCAGATTATATGGGGCGGAAACTACTTTGATTTACCACCTACGCGCTGCGTAATTTGTTGGGATAAATGCCAGCCGTGGGAAAACTTCTCACAGTGGGAAATGGCGTGGACTTCATTCGATAAACCAGCCGCATTGTTTTCATATTCAAATACTGGCGGCGCTAATAAAGATAAGAAAATCCACCCTACACAAAAACCGGTAGAGCTTTACAAGTGGCTATTAAGTAAATTTGCTAAAGAAGGCGACAAGATACTAGATACGCATTTAGGCAGTGCATCCAGTGTTATTGCGACAAATGATATGGGCTTTGAAATCGTAGGAACAGAATTAAATGAAACATATTTTGATAATTTGATAGAGCGTGTTGCTTATGAGAATAAGCAAATCAGGATGTTTTAATGAGCGACTTCACCAACATTATCAGCCTAGATAACCTACACTCATGCTGGCTTAAAGCCAAACGAGGCAAAGGCAGCAGTCTACGCATGCAACGCTTTGAAGCGGATGCGCTCAGCTACCTGACAACTATTCAGCAACGCCTACGCGCACGCACCTATACCTTTGGAGAATATAAAACATTCACTGTGCGTGAAAAGAAATTTCGTGATGTTGTAGACGCACCAATGAAAGACCGCATCGTTCACTGGATGCTGTATCAGTATATGCTACCAATCTGGCAGCCTAGGTTTATACATGACACATTCGGCAACTTACCAGGGCGTGGCAGTAATGCAGCAATAGACCGTGTTGCTCAATTCGCCAGACGCGAAAACACATCATGGGTGCTGCAGCTGGACATCAGCAAGTATTTCTACTCAGTGCCACACGCACAACTTAAATTACGTGCATTGCGCCACATTGGCGACCACGATGTACGCCAGTTGCTTATAGATCTAATTGATTCATACCGCACCGGCAATAACTACGATCACCTGTTTGCAGAGGATAGCCTGTACCGCACCAATCAAAACAAAGGCATGCCAATCGGCAACCTAAGCAGCCAGCTATTCGCAAACATCTACCTGAATGACTTTGATCACTGGGTTAAAGAAACGCTAAGAGTTAAGTATTACGTGAGATATGTGGATGACATGGTGATACTTGGCCAAAGCAAAGAACAACTGCAACAGATCTGCAAACTGATCACAGAAAAGCTATCAAGTGAAGGCATTACCATTCACCCCAAAAAAATACGCATAGCGCCTACGGCCGCTGGCATTCCATTTTTAGGCTATGTGATATGGCCGCACCACGTTTCAGCCGGCGCATATCTGCGCACCAGGCACATCAGAACATTAAGGCAGCATGAGTCTGGCATTTACGATCGCAGCAAAGCGCTAAACTCTTATCGCGCAGCATTAGCACATACTGGGACTTATTAAATATATGTCACTATTTTTAACACAAGATGAAGTAACAGAGCTTACCGGAATTGGGCGTGGCCGTAATGGCTTAACACGCAACCAATTGCAGGTGGAGCAGCTTCGCTTGATGGGAATAGCTTTCCATGTAAACGCTGCAGGGCAAGCCAAAGTAGCGCGAGCAGTTATCGAAGGAAGCAAGTCAGTACCATCACCAAAGACCACCACTTGGCAGTCCCCGCTTCTCAATTTTTAGAAAGTAGAGTAAATTATGCCGCCTATGGGCAGAAAATCTACCGTTAATAGCAACCTACCGCCACGCATGCGTGCAAGAACGCAAAAAAGCGGAGTGACTTATTATTATTACGACACTGGCAAAAAACCCCGCGTAGAAATCCCACTAGGTTCAGATTACATACTTGCAGTAAAGAAATGGGCAGAGCTACATCAAGAGCCAACACCTGTTCCAGCCATGCCAACGATTGAAACTGTATGGAATAGATACGTTCAATATGAGCTAATCAAAAAGCCAGCATCCACGCAAAAAGACTACAATAAGTGCATCAAGCAAATACTTAAAGTATTTAACAACCCACCTGCCCCATTAGATTTAATTGAGCCGTTTCACATAAGAAAATACATCGACTATCGCGGGAAGTCAGCAGAGACTCGCGCCAATCGGGAGCGGTCGCTAATTAGTTTACTATGGAATTATGCCAGGGCAAATGGTTACACAAGCAAAGCCAATCCATGCACCGGAATCACAGGATTCACTGAGAAAAAGCGTGACGTTTACATTGCTGATGAGGTTTATGCTGCAGTTTATGCGTGCGCAGATCAACCGACTAAGGACGCTTTGGATTTGTCGTACTTAACAGCGCAGCGCCCTGCTGATGTCATTAAGATGTACCAAACAGACATTCAGGAAAACAAACTTATCATCACACAAAATAAAACTGGGGCAAAAATTAGCATCAACATAATTGGCGAGCTTGAGCTGGTGATTAAAAGAATTAAAGCTCGTAAAGAAACATTCAAAGTGCACAGCCTTGCACTTATTGTAGACGAACATGGTAAGCCGTTATCTCAACGCGCAATTTGGACTAGGTTTGATAAAGCACGCAAACAAGCTGCAGAAGACAATCCAAAATTAAAAGCACAAATTGAAGAGTATCAGATCAGAGATTTACGCGCTAAAGGCGGCACAGATAAAGCGGTTGATCAGGATGATATCCGCCAGGCACAGAAGCTTTTAGGCCACTCAAGCGTGGTAATGACAGAGCGCTACGTTCGTGAAATTCGCGGTCAAAATGTTGACCCAACTAAGTAAAAACCGCTCCGCAAAATTAAATACTACCGCGCCAATAAAGGCTTTCAAAGCAGTAAAAAGCAAATAATTGCGGAGCGGTAATCGGGCTGTAAGTGTCGCCAATGCTAGAAAGTGCTGTTAGATGCTCTATCCACTGAGCTACGGGGGCGGTTATCTTGTAAGCCTTATTTGGTGAGGACTTTAGTGGCATTACAGTAAATTTCAGTCCGCAAAATTAAAATATTGCAGGCGTGATTATACATTGCTAACACTCAATATTTATATAGGAATTTAATCGTTAGGACTGTTATCAAGCTCACTCAATAAATTGCAAATATCATTATGGAACTACCATCAATCTAAAGATTTATCACAAAACTACAGGGTCAAATCCTTTCAATAAAGGTTTGATATCAATTTGAAGTTAGATTAAATCCTATTAACAGTTTGAAAATAAATTTATAAACTCTGTGGCAATCAACCCCCTAAACTAGCTAAAATCGAATCAACAAGTCAGAGAATCAAAGAGTTGATTCAATTTGATTTAGTAAAACACCAGAGAGTTTTGGGAGAATTAAAATTAGAAGATGACATGGGCTTAGTAGCAATGCGTTTAACTACCCTGCTTAGCCCTGAAAAGAAAGGCTCATAAATAGGAATTCCGCCAAGAACAAATCTACTTATGAGCCGTGGTAGTGCTTTTACATAACATTAAACACAAATAAAATGCGCCATGTGTCTATGCATATTATATACGTATGTAAATAATTGCAACACGTGGCCTGATAGTATATTTAATAAGAAAGAATACTAAAATGGCCTTATATTTAATAAGTTACGATTTAATTCAAACAAAAAATTATCCTAAATTGCATGACGCAATACGGAAGTATGGAAATTACTGCAAGCCACTAGAATCAACATGGATCATACAGACAGCCGATACAACTATAAATATTCGTGATTATTGCTTGCAATATATCGATATCGACGACAGATTGTTCGTGGTTAAATTGGAGGCTGATACGGCCGCTTGGTATAACCTACCTGCTGACGTTCCCAACTGGCTAAAAGCACGCTAATTAAAGGGGCCTCTGCCCCTTTATTACTTACAATCATTTACCACACAGGTCAAATCCAGCTTTGATCAAAATAGATTATTCCTAGGCGTGGGAAGAAAAATCCTTACAACAACTAATTTAGAAGTTAGATATCTAAACCAGTATGTAGCCATGAGTTCGCCAGATAGAATGAATCATGTTATTGCCATCAATATCACCCAATCTTTTTGAGTATAAAATCCCTGTTAAATAAATAAACCGCGTGGGAAATAGTTAAAAACGATGCTAACATCCAGCAGAATGCATCATCTCAGTACAAAAAACTAATCGAGGTTATTACATGTTTATTAAGATTCTATTCTACGTAGCAGTCATATTAGTTGCGCTCATTGGTTATCGACATTATGCACTCAAGCAACCAAGTTTAATTATTGGTGAGAATGCACCGGAATTTACTTTACCAGATAAAAATGGCATTCAACACTCACTATCCGATTACAAAGGAAAGTATGTTGTGCTGTATTTTTACCCTAAAAATGACACACCAGGCTGTACCAAAGAGGCTTGCAGTTTTAGGGACGATTTATCTAAATTAGAACAATTGAATGCCAAAGTAATCGGCATTAGTGTGGACTCAGAGGCATCGCATCAGAAGTTTGCAGAGAAATACCACCTTCCCTTCACATTACTGGCCGATGTCGATGGACATGTCGCAAATGCATACTATGCACTCACCAATCTGATCTTCATTAAAATTGCCAAACGCTATACGTTTTTAATCGACCCAGATTCAAAGCTGGTTAAAATTTATAACAATGTGGATGTTTCTAATCATTCTCAGCAAATTATTGACGACCTAACTAACATGCAGAGCGTTACAAAGACTTAATCTGAGCAATTGTGTAAATGGACAGAGCACTTAACATCTAGAGCCCTTAATATGTAGAGCCATTACATAAAGATGCAACAGAAAAGTGGCCAGTCGCCGATGGGTTACTACTGAAGAAATTTCAGCTGTTAAACTTTTTGATTTACCAATGAGATATGCATGAACGCATATATATGAAAGGCTCACAAAATGATTACACTGTCATTTTGTGAGCCTTACAGTGGCGTAATAAAGGGTAATTTCCTAGAAGCCTAAACTATCAAGCAAGTCATCCACCTGCTCTTGGCTAGCCACAACATCCACTGCACCTGGGTCAATTTGCGGCCCATTCATTAGTGATGCATTATCGCCAGCGTCAGCTTTAGCTGCTTCCGCATCTTTTTTAGGAATTGCCGGTGAGAAGTCAATCAACAACTGTACCAGCTGTTGCTCTAACTCTTGTGCCAACCCAGTAATTTTTTTAATTACCTGACCAGTCAAATCCTGAAAATCCTGCGCCATCATGATATCCATCAATAAGGCTTTGGTTTCTGCAGTGTTTTTACCTGCCATTGTTAAATACGCAAGCGTGTCATTGGCAGCCAAATTATATTCACTCTTTAACGAAGGCTCACGCATTACATCTTGCCAGCGCTGCTGCAATGCTGTGGCCCCAGCGGCTAGTTCTTCTTGTAACGGAATCGCCACGTCAGTTGCATTTAAAACACGCTCAGCTGCCTGCTCTGTCATTCTGGCTACATAAGCCAAGCGATCACGTGCATCTGGGATATCCTGCGCAACCTGCTCTAAAATCTTATCTAATCCTAAACCACTTAAACTATCATGCAAGGTTCTTGTGACATGACCGACACGATTAAGAATCTCATCACTCGATGACAACCCCAATGGTGACTCTGCATTTGAAGCTTGTTGTGGTGTGGCTTCGCTAGTCATGGTTAAGCCCCTGCTTTCTCAAGCTTTTCGAATATTTTTGATAATTTTTCATCAAGTGTTGCAGCCGTAAAAGGCTTTACCACGTAACCATTAGCACCAGCCTGTGCTGCAGCGATAATATTTTCTTTTTTAGCTTCAGCCGTCACCATTAAAACAGGAAGCTTAGAAAGCTCAGCATCGGCACGAATGTTCTGCAGTAATGTCAAGCCATCCATATTGGGCATATTCCAATCGGATACCACAAACTCAAACCCACCGCCTTTCAGCTTGCTTAGCGCTGCCACACCATCTTCTGCCTCATCCACATTGGTATAGCCCAACTCTTTAAGCAAGTTGCGAACGATTCTACGCATCGTAGAAAAATCATCCACAACCAGAAACTTAGTATTTGTATTTGCCATGCTCCACTCCATTAGTATTAACTATTCCTGATGCTGCTAACTTTACATTACGCTTCAACATCATGAATAAATTCTATAATTTTTTATATATTGTACTGACTTATGACAAAGCCTGCTTTATTAACTCAAGATACTAGATTAATACAGGGACCATGCTGTCATAAAAACCAAATTAGTACTCACCATCTAGCACTATAGGGATAACAGATGCTTACACCCTTAATGCACGGGCGCTATTCAGCATCAAATGATTAAGCACCAGCTTTGGCAAATCATTTAAATGCGCAACCTCATCCACACCACCGTGTGCTACAGCTTCTTTTGGCATGCCGTAAACCACACAACTCTCTTCATTTTGGGCAAAATTATAGGAGCCTGCGTTTTTCATTTGCGCCATACCCGCTGCACCGTCTTTGCCCATGCCGGTCAAGATGACGCCAATCGCATTTTTACCCGCATGTAATGCTGCTGAGTCAAACAACACATCGACTGAGGGCTTGTGACGATTTACTGGTGGAGCATCACTTAGTTCCGTTACATAATTGGCACCACTTCTAGCCAACAACAAATGCTTATCCCCTGGAGCAATATAGGCATGCCCAGGTAAAATACGCTCTCCACCCTCTGCTTCTTTAACGGATATTTGGCATAAAGAATTTAGTCTATTTGCAAAAGATTTAGTAAAGCCTGCAGGCATGTGCTGTGTAATTAATATGCCAGGACAATCTGACGGCATCTGCAGCAGAAACGATTTAATTGCCTCGGTTCCGCCTGTAGAGGCGCCGACAATTAACAACTTTTCACTACTAATCAGTGGATTACGCAACTGAGCTGGGCGCGCCTCAGCGTTTGCGGCTACAGGATGACGGCTAGGCGACGAAACTTTTGCTTGAGAAGCTGCTCGGATTTTATCCGTGATTTCATGCGTATACTCACGCATTCCCTCCGTGATGGACATTTTAGGTTTGGTCACGAAATCTGTTGCGCCTAACTCCAATGCACGCATAGTGATTTCTGAACCTTTTTCAGTCAGTGTGGACACCATCACAACAGGCATAGGACGTAATCGCATCAACTTCTCTAAGAAATCCAAACCGTCCATTTTTGGCATTTCCACATCAAGCGTTAATACATCAGGATTTAATTGCTTGATCATCTCACGTGCAATCAATGGATCTGGTGCAGCCCCTACGACCATCATATCTTTCTGGTCATTAATTATTTCTGTGAGCAAGCTGCGGATTAGTGCTGAATCATCAATAACAAGTACTTTTATTTTCATTTGCATATTCTCGTGTCTTGTTGCTCATTCAATTAAAACAAATCAATTGCACCACCGACATCAGTAGTCTTAAGCTTGCTTGCGTAAACCTCTTCACGTTTAAACAAGGTGTCATTGTGCATTTGTTTCAGTTTCTTCACTAAAACCCGGCCGGTTTTAGGAAAGAAATAAACTTTTCTAGGATAAATATCTAATAAATCTTCACCTGTAATGCGTATCCCTTCAGCATTCAGGTACTTCCTGACAAAAATGGCGTTACGATCGCCCACATTGGTCGTAGTAAAACTCTTCAATACATTACCACCGCCAAATATTTTAGCTTCCAAATTCTCACGGCGTGCACCATTACGTAGTAATTGATTAATCAAAACTTCCATGGCGTAAGTGCCATAGCGCATAGATTCAGAAACTGGGCTATCCCTATCTGCTGCTGCACTATCCGGCAACATAAAGTGATTCATACCACCTATGCCTGTCTTACTATCACGTATACAGGCAGACACACATGAGCCTAACACGGTCACGATTAACATATCTTTATCGGTAAAATAGTACTCGCCAGGCGCTATTTTGGCTGCATTACAATCAAAAGTGCGGTCAAAATACAGCGTAGTAGAAATCTCTTCTTCTAGCATACTCATGACGTTTTCTCTTTTGCTTGATAGCTAGAACGCTTCTGTTGGCTGCCGTCACTTAGCGTGTACACAGTTTTACCTTTTAAATGAAAAGCATCTGACACATACAGAAAATTCTCTGAATGGCCTGCAAATAATAGTGCATGAGATTTCATCAATGGTACAAATCGGCTCAAAATCTTAGATTGTGTAGGTTTGTCAAAATATATCATTACATTTCTACAGAAAATTGCATCAAAAGGCTCGTGCAATGCCCAACTCTCATCAAGTAAATTAAGCTGGCTAAAATTAATCATCGCCTTCAGCTCTTTTTTCACTGCAACCGATCCTTCATTAGGGCCTGAACCTTTAAGAAAGAAACGCTTACGCCTCTCATCAGAGAGTTTACTCACTCGTTCATAAGGATAAATTCCACGTGACGCAGTAGACAACACATTAGTGTCTATATCAGTGGCAATAATTTCAACGGGGGGATTCAAGCTGCCGAACGCCTCACAAGCGGTCATGGCAATGGTATAAGGCTCTTCACCGGTAGATGCAGCAGAACACCAGATACGAATAGGTTTTTTAAGTGATAACAGATGATCCGCAAGGATAGGAAAATGATGCTCTTCACGAAAAAATGAAGTTAGATTTGTAGTAAGGGCATTAGTAAAAGCCTCCCACTCGGTAGCGTCGCCTTGGCTTTCAAGGTCATCAAGGTACTGCTTGAAGGATGTTGCGCCTAAAACACGTAATCTTCTGCCAATACGGCTATAAACCATATCAGACTTAGCTTCAGATAAAGAAATACCAGCATGGCGATAAATTAAGTGGCGTACTCTGGCAAAGTCTTGAGCAGTAAAGTTAAACTCTCGCCCTTCATCGTGCTGCTCTTTTTTCAACATTAAATATTCACCACGTAATTATTGTAAATCACTAGCTGCACCAGTTTGGTACAAAGCACTTTAGCAATATGCTTTTGGCACTTTTAATTTTTTATTTATTAATATGTTGCTGCTAATCGCTTAATTAAAATTTTAATTATTAATCGACAATATTAATGTAATGACTATGCAGCAATGCAAGATGTAAATATCGACAAAACCGCTTAATTAAAATTGGCTTTTTGACATTTTCATCTTAAAACATTGCTCCACATCACTTCTTACATAATTACTACTTTTTATTACTTATTACTACGTATTACTGTATTACTTGTCTGTTGCTCTTCTGTTTTTGTCTGGTGCAGCAAAAGGGTGTGCTGAATCTTTGTAAACTTTCAACAAATCAGCCGCTTTTGGCTCACGTGCAACTGCGCTCTTAATCGCTTGTTTAGTAGCACGGTAGTTCCAATCTTGAATACGGTCGTCCATATCCGCAGATTGGTCAATAAATACACCAACAGAAATAAACACATCATCAGCTTCTTCAACTGGGATTGTGCCATCTTCAACACACTCCATCACAGCCATCGCAACACCGCGTTGTGCTGGGCCAAACATTTGCACAGATTGTCTAGTGTTTTTCAAAGTCACTTTATTAAACATCACTGTGTTTGGTTTTACCATCAGGTTAGGTGCAACAATAGCTAACAAGCCATTCACACCTTCTTTTTGATCAGTTAGTGTACGGCAAAATGCATCTTCTGCAGCGCTACCACGTGGGCCCATTACAAGGTCAATGTGAGCTACATTTTTCAGATCTAAACCACTACCATCTGGGCGATCTTCAATCACCAACGCTTCACCAATTAATACACGATCAATAACAGCCATTTCAGTCTCCTAGAACTTCTTAATAAATTTCAAAATTAACTACATTGTTACATTTGGCAGTCGAGTGTAGCGTTTCTGCCAATTTTCACTTACAACTTACATATGGTGGATAACGTTACACTCACCACCTTACTTTATGCTTTATTACAACCTTAGTTGAGTCACTCACTAACGATTACCCTCTATTGTAAACCATTAGGCACCCTGAGATAAAATCAACTTACTAAAACTCTTCCCAATCGCCATCATCACTGTTCGTTTTAACGCTCAGTTTAGCTGGCGCAGGTCTGACCACTTGCGCAACTTTACT
>NZ_PQVH01000006.1 GCF_004661485.1 Methylotenera oryzisoli | reverse complement strand
GGCACAATCCTGATGAGCTTCAAGCTAACATTAGGGAAGATTTCAATCCTTGATGCACCTGCATTTCATAATGAAGCAATAATTTCAATTTATCCATCACCTGCGATAGATAAAAATTATCTTTTTAAAATATTACCAGCACGTGCAAACGAAGGTAATTCGAAAAGTGCGATTAAAGGAAATACACTTAATTCTGAATCTATAGCAGCTTTATTATTGCCCCTACCACCTAAAGTAGAACAACACCGTATCGTAGCCAAAGTCGATGCACTCATGGCGCTATGCGACCAACTCAAAACCCGCATCACCGAATCCAATCAGCTGCAACAGCTGTTGGCGGATGCCATGGTTGTACAGGCAGTAGCATCATAAATTGATTCAAAAATATCTCCGCAAGGCGGAGATATTGTCATGTTTTAAACATCCACCAAAACGATTATTTCAATGTAAATCTCGCAAAAAAATACGCAATACACTGGAAATTTGCCTAATTGTAAGTTACTAGTACGTGTAAATGTATTACAAAAACCATTTAAAAACAATGACTTAATTTGCATGAATCAGATTTGTCAGATATAGTTGGCATTTGATATTTTGGTGCCAAATGAGTCCATTCGCCCACTTTATTCGTACCTTAAGGGAAAGGCGTAATTTGCGCCAGAATGAAGCTGCGGCTTTACTCGGATATGAGCAAAGCTACCTTTGCGCTTTGGAAACGGGCAATAAAGGTACGCCTCAATCTGAGTTTATACAGGTATTGATCAAACGCTATGAGTTGAGTGATGAGGAAACAGAAAACTTAATGGATTCATTGAGGCGTTCGAAAAGACGCTATCTAATTCCGTTGAAAGCAAAATGCGAAGAATATGAATTGGTTTATAAGCTCTATGAGCAACTTGGGAAGTTATCACCGAACCAGATACTTTTAATGCAGATAGCCTTGAATTCAGACGTTAATAATTTACTTAGATCTAATTAATTGAAGTTACTAAGAATTTTTTAATAACAGGAGAATGAACATGTAAAAAAGGGCAAACCTTGCGGCCTGCCCCTCACAGTAGATAGCTGACGCTACCAACATCGACAATCGAAGTATCGTCTTCTTATCTCAGAGCGTCAAGCCGCCTCCACAAAATACCTTCAGTTTTTGGCTGTTATTAACTAGCCACTGGGCAACTATTCGCCTTAAAAATTGAATTTTCAGTATTAAATTTAAATATGCGCGTAAGTGTAGGGACTTTTTCAGCCAAAAGCTTTGCACAATGCGCATGAGAGGATTAATGATGCTAGCACGTAAAGTCGTGACGAGAAGTGGGCGCAGGACAAGAGGCTATTTTCCTTCATGGAAGCTTAAAAGAATGGTGGAGTGGGAGTCTATGCTGGAGCGAGATGCAATTCTTTTATTTGAATTTTCACCTGGTGTGAGGAGTTACCAAGAGCAGCCTGAGCTGGTGATGTATCCAGACGGAGACCAGATGCGAAGGTATTTTCCTGATTTCGAAATTATAGGAATGGACGACCAAGTTTCGCATTTGGAAGTAAAGCCTGAGAAGCAATTAAAATTACCTGATATAAGGGATAAATTAAAGAGAGTGGCTGCTCACTATTATGAAATAAACCGTGAATACAGGATTGTTTCAGAAAGTATCATTAGACGTGAGCCTCTACACACCAACCTGAAAAACCTTTGTAGATATCGTAGAGAGGATGAACATGTTTTATCAGCTCGACCACTGTTATTGAAAACCTTGTCTTGCGGTGCAGTCACTTTTGAGGTTCTTGCTCGCCATTTTGGTCAACATCTTTTGTTTAAGTTGATTGCGTTGGGAGAAGTGAGTTGTGATTTAAACCAGGAATTGATTGGCAGTACTCCAATATTTCATCCTATGGAGGCTGATCATGCTCAGGTTTTGTTTTAAAAAAGGGTTAGTGTTCCTTGAAGGGCAGATACGGCGGGAGCTCATTCGAAGGTTAGCAACCGGTAAGATTCAGTTTGAACTTGAAACCGGGGAGCTACAGAATTACGGTGATTCTGAAGTGCTTGCCCACTGGTCATCAGGTAGATGGAGTATTGATGAGACTTCACTAGGTTCATTAAATGACGTCATTTACCTTGCAACACCAAGGGATTTAGCCACCTATCCGGAGCATTTGCAAGAAATTGCCCGCTACAGAGAGCAATACATAAACGCAATCCAACCAGAAAAAACACCGTTCCACATTAAAAAATGGAGGGAGCGGATATCAGAAGTTGCAGTAGGGTTTAAAGACCCTAAACCACCAGCGCCTACTACAGTGTATGGATGGTGGAGGCGGTATAGAAATCTGAAAACTATTAACAGTTTATTACCGAGAACAGCAAGGCTTGCTACTCAAAGCAGAGGGCAGCGATATTCTATTTTTGAAGATGTCATTACCGAAATATATTTAGGAAAACAAAAACTACCAAAGTCTGATGTATATGAGGCCGTTGTCCTTAGAGTAAGTCGCTTAAATGCTGCACGACCGGTGGAAGATCAGATAAGGGCACCAGCGCGAGCAACCATCTACAGATGGATTAATCAGTTGCATCAGGATATTGTGGATGCATCACGCCTTGGTTCTGAGGCGGCTAGGGCCAAGTACAGGATGGTGCTTGGTACGGTTAAAGTTGAAACAGTTTTAGAGAGAGTTGAAATCGACCACACACCTTTGGATGTGCTTGTGATTGATCCAGACACCAAAATTCCTTCCGGCCGGACGTGGCTAACCTTAGCAATTGATCGATATAGTCGCATGGTTTTAGGGTTTTATATTAGCTTCAATGCACCCTCGAGCTATTCTGTTCTACAGTGTTTGAGGCGCTCAATTCTTCCTAAAGAAGAATGGCTAGCGCGCTTTCCAGATATCAAAGGTACTTGGCCATGTTACGGAATACCCGATCTTATTGCATTAGATAATGGTATGGACTTACATTCTGAAGCCCTGGAAAAAGTCTGTCAGGAAATAGGTGTACAAATCTTATATTGCCCAGTTGCCACACCAGAGCATAAGGGTTCTGTTGAAAGATTTTTTAGAACGCTTGCTAAAGGTCTCATACATCGTCTACCAGGTACTGTATTTTCAAATATAGATGAACGAGGTGATTATCCATCAGAAGATATGGCTGCAATCGACATGGAAACATTGATGCACCTGATGACAAAATGGATTGTAGATGTTTATAACGTCACTAGACAGCGAACCTTAGGGACTGTTCCATTGCGGCGTTGGGAGCTTTCAGCACCTGAGCGCAATATAGAATTACCAGCATATCCAGAACAATTAGCTGTTATCACTGGGATTCCAGCATCAAGAACACTTTTCCATTATGGCATAGAGCTTGATGGGATTCATTACAACTCGCGACGTTTGCAAGATATGCGCCTTCGCGCCGGTGAAAACATCAAAGTTCAACTCAAATTTTATGAAGAGGATATCGGGTATGTGCACATTTATGATCATTTTGCTAAAGAATATATTCAGGTGCCTGCATTAAATATCGAATATGCCAAAGGCCTGAACCGTTCGACACATCGATTAATACGCGCCTATGCGCGCAAAACTTATGGTGAGCAATACTCTGCAATCCAGTTGTATGAGGCTAAAGAAGCCATACAAATACAAATTAGTGAGGCGCTGAAGTCGAAAAAGATGGCGACTCGTAAGAAAAGTGCAAATTTACTTAAGGTTGACAGTGAGAGTGTTTTAAATTCAGAGGATCCATTAACTGTCGCAAAATCACCTAAGAAGATAATCATACAAGCACCACCAGATTTACCTTCAGGTTTAGATGATGATTTGCCCAATTTTAATGACTTGACTATGCGTAGGAATGAAGGGGGTGACTTATGAATCCCCTAGATATCCTCAGGCTACATACCTCAAATTCTAGTGATAATTTACATGTTGGTTTTAGTCTTCAATCACATTGCTTCCCGCATAGGCGTTTCAACTCAGCGATTTGTCGCATTGCAGAGATGCATCATTACAGTCAGATTAACCAGGTCTCGACGGGATTAGTTTTATCAGGATTTACTGGGGTAGGTAAAAGTACGATTGTGAAGTACTACGCGGAACAATTTTCGCGTTCTGCAGAGAATGGCGTAACACGAATACCTGTCTTGGTGGTAAACACGCCTGGTAAACCATCTTTACGCAGCCTAGGAGAAGCTATTTTGATTGCCATGGGTGATCCTATGGCTCATCGGGACTCAGGAGAGCAGAAGACGGCACGCATAAAAAAATTTATTGAACGTTGTCAGGTTGAGTTAATAATTTTTGATGAATTCCATCATTGTTTTTTTACCGCAAACACAAACAAGTTCAGAGAAATCACAGACTGGCTTAAGTCTTTGATGAACTCAACCTCTATTTGTTTAATTGTAGCTGGTCTACCAGAAGCTGAAGAGGTAATAAAGACTAATTCACAGTTGACTCGACGATTGAGTTCAAGGATCGCTTTGTCGCCTTTTTTATATGAGGATGAAGATGATTTCAGGGAGTTTAGGGGTCTGCTAAAAACGTTTCAGGAAAAATTGCCGTTGCCGGTGGTAACACCCCTTCATGAAGCCAACCTTGCGAGACGTTTCATAGTCGCAAGTGGCGGTAGATTAGATTACATTCGTAAAGTACTGGAAGGTGCAGTAGCAGCTGCATATCTTGCCGGTATCAAGGTACTGGATTTACCTACTTATGCCAGTGGCTTTAGAAACGAGGTATGGGATAAAGCTCCTGATCGACTGAACCCATTCCATGCAGACGCCATTCTTCGACCGCTGATCAAAGCTGGTGAGCCATTTGAAACTAGTGGTTACTCTAATTTAATAGGATCCCCTGTGGCGATTCGATTAGGTTTAGTTGGTCGGAAGAAAGGGGATAGTAATGGATAATAAACCATCTTTACTTATACATCCCCATCCCTACAGAACTGAAGGCCCACAAGGTTATCTTTTGAGATTGGCATCAGAAAACTTCATGTTGATCTCCGATCTTGCCAGCATGGGCATTGTGTATGACTTCAATGTGTTGAAGCAAAATGGGTTTTTGCCAAGTCAGACTCTAGATCCTGGATTACATGAATATGTTAAAACTGTCGCGGAGCTTAGTAGTTATAAAAAAAATATATTCAATCATAAATTCGCTAGGTTTTGCCCAATTTGTCTTGCCGAAGACCCATATTGGAGAGTTGGATGGGAGATGTATTTCTATGATGCATGCCATGAGCATGAGGTGTGGCTGATTGACCACTGTAGTTCTTGTGGCAAGCCATTATCTTGGCAACGAGAAAGAGTTGTTAGATGTCAATGCGGGGCAGATTTGAGAATGGAAATTCCTGCTCACAGCACAAAATCGGTTGCTTATCTTGCTAGGGTAATGCTTGCTAAATTAAATAACATGAGCATCGAATCTTTACCAGCTCCATTAGAAAAGACTAATCTTGACCAGACACAACAACTAGTGAGATTTTTGGGAGCATGTCTTCGACCGGGTGCTGGTAACAAGCCTTTGAAGATCAAGGAGGCAGGGGCTATGAGCTCTTCCTGGTCAATTAGCTCATTCGCTTCAGAAATACTGACTAATTGGCCGCAAAAGTTTTTTGAAACTTTGAATCAGATGCAGAAGGAAGCATTTTCTAGCGTAGGGACTTCACTTAAAAATATCTTTGGCTCACGCATCGATTATATATATAAAGAAATGGCAGCAGACGCATTTTCTCCTTTGAGAAATGAGTTTAGCTTCTGGCATGTAACCTCATATTATGGAGGTATAGCAAAAAGAAATTTACGACTTATTGAAGCGGGGTTTAAAAATGCGGAATGGATTCCTGCCAATCTGGCATGCAAAGAATTGGGTATTTCTAGGGGAAGGCTGAAACGGTTTGTCAGGGATGGATTAATAGAAGGACATGAAAAAATCAGTGAAGCTGGTCGATCATTCATAACTGTTATGGGTGCTCAATTAGAGAGTACTAAGGCTAAGATTGCAGGCAGTGTTACGATTGAAGAGGCAGGGAAAATGCTAGGAATCTCCAGAAAGCGTATGCGTGCTATTTTACGATTTCTATTTCCGAACGCGACTAGAGATAACCATTCTCCGTTGACGCCATGGCGTGTGCCAAGATCGGACATTGAGAGCGTATTAAATCTTAGCGATGGATTACCAATAGTTTGTATTCCTGACGAGGATTGCGTTACTCTTAATTTTCTGTTGCGATATTGGCCATGGGAAACGATGGAGATCGTAGGATTGATCGAAGCAAGTAAACGGCAAGAAATTAAGCCAGTTGCCGTTTTAGATGGATCTGTTGGAGTTAGTGGGCTTATTTATAACGAAAATGAGCTTAAAACATGGCGAGAGAAAAGTCAGCAGGGTTATGGCACTTGGATCTCAATTCCGCAATTGTGCAAGATGTTATCAATCAAGCAGACTGTTGGTTATAAGCTAGTTAAAAATGGGTTTATAGAAACCGAAAGGCTTCCTACAGTGCGTGGTGGCGGACATCGGCTCAAGAAAAGCCAGTTTTTTGAATTTAATAAAAAATATATTTTTGCGACAGAAGTTAACGCAAAACTCGGTACGGTGACTACTAAATTACGCACAATTCTTGCGGAGCGATCTATTCATCCTGTTTCTGGTCCTGGGGTTGATGACAGCCGACAAGTTCTTTATGAGAGAACCGATAAATTAATGAAATTTATGGACGAATATAGCGGTAAACCGCCAACCGAGTTCAGGCTGACTTGATGAAAGAGCTGAATAATGTCAGATAGTTATGCGTAATTTAGAGTCTACTGCTACACAAGTGAGGCGCGATGAAAAGTAAAACTTGGAAAACGAAACTGATCGATGCGGTGACGCAATTATTTTATTGCCCGATGAAGTCATGTCGCTACTTGGCCTAATGGAGGGCGATGTAATGGATGTTGAGTCCTCTAATGATTACATATTTTAAAGCTCAATAATGAAGCTTCGAATCCTCTCTGACTTACATTTGGAGCGAAACCCATTCACCTATGCAGATCAAGGTGAAGATGTGCTCATCCTCGCAGGAGATATAGCTAATGGCATTGACGGGATAGAATGGGCTAAAGCAATTCCTAAGCCAGTCATTTATGTAGCGGGTAATCATGAGCACTGGGGCTGTGACATTTACGAAAACCTAAAAGCTATGCGTAAGGCAGCGAAAGGTAGCAACGTACACTTCTTGGAGAATAAACAAATTGACCTCACTTTAAATGGTGAGACGGTCAGGTTTTTAGGGTGCACGTTATGGACAGACTATGGAAAAGCACATTGCGAGAACCATCCAGTAACGTTGGAGCACAATCAAAATCCCCCCAAAGAGTTGATGTATCACGCGATGGGAATCATGAACGACCACAATAAGATCACTGCTAAACGTTAGTGGTCAGACCGCAATACAAAAAGATACTACAACTTTTTAAAAGGTAGATATACCTCAAGCAGCACTGGGCATTTCACACCACTTAGTGCCTATGACATGCATGTAAGAAGTCGGAAATGGCTGGCTGCCAAACTGGCAAAAAAATCTCCATATAAAACAGTGGTTGTTACCCATCATGCGCCAAGTTATCAATCCCTATTGGAAGCCAAGTTAATAAAAGAAGAAAACCTGAATCAGAAGCTATGGAGACCTGTTAGAAGAGACGAATCTGGACTATACCGCGTTTCCGCTTACGCATCAGATATCAATCACTTGATAGGCTGCGGGTCTGCACATGGATCAGGTGTTGATTTTTGGTTGCACGGACATATACACGAACGTATTCAATATGTGAAATTTGGTACCATTGTTAGCTGTAATCCGCGCGGTAATTATGTAGATTCAAGAAATGGTTTTGATCACAGTCTTGTTATTGATACGACATCAGAGTTAATAACTACGGAGAGTAATAGGGAGTAATTGAATTAGAGAAAGAGGACCTTCTTCCCGTGGTAAAGTAATGGCAGTATTAGCTGATCAGGGTTTGTTAACGAAGCTAAAATAGAGACCTTAGTTTTGAGAATGCTGAATATTTAGGTAAAATCTTATCAAGTGTCGGCTCACACTAATCCTCGAGGTTAATGTCTAGCTGGACAGCGAAAAATAGGCTGTAGATTTTTCGTGAGAAACGTAGCTCAGCGAGGTCGCCGTCAGGCAGCTGCGTACCATTGGTTCCTCGCATTTTCTTCACTTAAAAGCCTCTAATAGAGGCTTTTTCTTTTTTATAAATTAGCCTCTATTATCAAACGAGAAGGTAATATAGTTAATGTGAATTAGCCTTTAGAGACCATTAAGCATTTTCAATGCTTATTAATCGACCATGAAAATACTTATTCTAAGTGACCTACATCTAGAGTTTGCAAGCTTTTCACCCTCTTCCGAAGAAGTGGATTTAATCATTCTTGCAGGGGATATTTGGAAAAAGGACCAAGGCATCTACTGGGCAAGAGAGACTTGGCCAAATACTGAAATTATCTATGTTGCTGGGAATCACGAATTTTATGGAAGTGACAGAAGTGCTGTCTTGAGCTTACTTAGATCGGCTGCAGAAGATACAGGAGTATATTTTCTGGATAATGACGAAGTCATAATTAACGATATCCGGTTTTTAGGCACTACGCTTTGGACAGATTTTGAGTTGTTTGGGTCAAGCCTACAAGAAAAGGCTATCAATGTTGGTAAGAATAGCCTTAATGATTTTCGAATGATTGTTGAGGGGAATGATACATTTACGCCAAACGATGCAATGGTCTTATGTAATAGGAGTAGCGACTGGCTAAGAGCGAAACTCATCACAGTAGATGATATTTCTAAAACAGTGGTTGTTACGCATCACTTACCATCTATGCAATCTGTATCAGAGCGGTATCAAAACGACATATTAAGCGCATGCTTTGCTAGCAATCTTGATGAACTACTTGGTTACAGTAAGCTTTGGATACATGGGCACACCCATGATAGTTTTGATTACATCGCAAAAGGCACAAGGGTAATTTGCAACCCTCGAGGGTATATTTATAAAGGTACTCAAGAAAACTTAAAGTTCAATCCAGGGTTAATAGTGGAAATTTAGAAGCTTTAATTAAAGTGATATTACCTTTTCACCGTAATGCTCATTTCTCAACAATCGTTTTACCAATCGGTGCAATCGCAATGCCAGCAAGTTTTAGATGTTGGATTCCAAAAGGTATACCGATTATTGTAATAAAGCATGCAATCGCTGCAATCATATGACCAATTGCAAGCCAGATGCCTGCAAAGACAAACCAAATGACATTACCAATGGCTCCTAACGTTCCTGTTCCAATATCATCTTTTTTGTTGATGTGTTTCCGACTAACAGCCTCTTTACCAAAGGGTAAAAATGCAAATTTACCAATCACAAAACAAGCTTTACCCCAAGGTATGCAAATGATGGAGATGTAAGCCAGTAGGCCTGCTAACCACCAGCCTAAACCCATTATTGCACCGCCAAAAATAAACCACAGAATATTACCAATTAAACTCATTAGACGGCCTTACTAAAATTTAGAGAATTTATAGATTACTCTAAAAGTTGAATTTCATCTCTTCAAAGTTCGATTCATGCCAAACAAATCCTTCTAACAATTGAGTCTGCAATCTACTAGACAAATAACAATTTCGTGAGCTATTATCTAAGTACGGCGCCAGCCATACCTGCACATGAGTAAAAATCGGCACTTCAAATACTAGATTTAAATGATGTAAAACTAACCCTATAAATTGACACTGGGGTATTAAACGTGTGCGCTACCCAGGGTCCATATTTATAAAGGTAGTTTTATCATGACAATCAAGAACACTGTGTATTCATTACACCAAAGACTTAAAGACCTCACAAACCCACCTATCAAGCTTACGCATGTTTATGAGTTGGTTGCAGCAGCATTTGGCTTTAATAGTTACGCCTCACTTAAAAGCGTCGCCATACTGACTAATTTGGACGATCCAACTAAAGCTAATCAGGATTTGATTCTGCAAAGATCTAGTTTGCTTGGATATCAAGCATTCCCAGCTGGAGAATTAGTGGCAACTCTTGAGGAAGAAGGGCTAGGTACGCTCACATTTTCTGAGCTGGCAATCAAGCTTAGAGAGAACGATCACTTTGTTGATGATGATTTAGATCAACTCATTGCAGCTGAAACAAATGCATGGGCAATTTATTGTCTAGCCTTGTACTATGAGGACTCTTCAGACGATGATCAGGTAGGTAGTGATTATTGGTACAACCAAATGCAAGCTGGTCGCCAGTTAGGTGGTATTGAGAAAGCCTGGGCACTTGAATATAAAGAGCAACAAGCTAACGGAAACAGATATGAAAACTATCTTCGAAAAGCCGCATCGTTAGGTTGTGATTTGGCACTATTAGATCTCGCAGAACAGTTTGATGAGTCAACTTTCTTTGAGGGCGATTATCGGAATGTAGCAGCTGATCCGATGAGCATTGCGGAAATAGCGCAAAACTTAGGACGTAACAAAGACCAACACCGCTGGTTAACAGTCGCAGCAGAGTCTGGAAACATCGAGGCGATGCGTGAGTTGATAGAAGATTTTGATAGTAAAGACTTGGTACGCTGCTGGACTTGGATCTACTTATCTCAGTTACTTGGGAAGGATCTTACTAAAGATCGTCATTACGCAATTCATGAAAATGGGTCAGACTATGATGATGACGTAGGTGGCCCTATGTATGTTGATGGCATATACGGGATCAGTCTGGATCCGCTTTATAAAGAACAAGAGACACTCGCCAAACTAGCTGCAGAGGCAATATTCAAAAAATTATGACCGTTAAATTTTACAATCCTATTGGTGGCAGAAAAAAGCTTTTGAAGCTAAGTTCTTTATTTCTTTTTGATATCGACGATATTTTGAAGTTATCCAATTTGTCGATGAGTGGCATGATGAAAGAAGAGGGTCATGAGTCTCTTTATAAGCGTATGGGAAGCATAGCCGATGAAGCGTCAGCCTTCCGACTTGCTCATGACATGGTGTTGCGGATACCGGGCTTGCCAAAAGAACTGATAGCTGCGATTAATGGTGACGTGGAAGCTCAAGCATATTACGACGAAATTGGAGCATGGGAATGTTTCATGAAAGGTTATTACAAAACCGAGGATGAGTGGCCACAACACTTCAGATTTTGGATAAAAATAGAAAGGGCTACTTATAAACCTTGTGAATTACTCAGTAAACAGCGATCTGCTGAGGCTATAACTTTATTGATGGAAAGCCCCATTATTCAGTTATTACTGTGGCCCGAGGCAATTGAAATATTAAACAATAGAAACAGCTTGAAGGTACTAACTCCACTTAGAGGATTGATTGGCCTTGAGCTTATGCTTAGTTTTCTCGCAGGGGTTGATGCCCGAGCAGGCTACTCATTGTCCAGATCTAACTCATTCGTTTTAGATGTATTACCGACTAACCTGACAGACAACAAAAACCCTACTTCATTATATTTTGGGTGGTTAAAAGAGCAAATTGGGATATCTACAATTAGTGCACTTCTTAATGATAAAAGAATGCCCTCATTAGATGTTTCGGTATTGAATAGATGGAGTAGTGGAAGTCATATGCCATCGGAAAAGACTTTGAAGACTTTCTTAGAGGCTTTTTTAAGTGACCCTGATGCAAATGAAATTTGGATACTACATTACGCAGCAAAGTATTTAAATTTTATTGGGTATCAAGCACAGAAAATTCAAAAATTGGCTAATACAGCTACAACAGAGCAATTAAAAGAAGCCTTTAGACCTTGGCCAGACATGCCGTTTGGATTTAAAACTATAGAAACATGGTTTGAAAATCGTTATCCGTATTGGTTTGAATATCACAGTAAGCAGATCATTGGAGAAGGTATAAAATCTTCTCCAAATATCTAGTTATTTGCTTTTGGGTGGTGCAACATAACGATTACCACCAGAGGGTACATGTGGAACAGTACTAGGCCACCCGCCTGAACCTGGTGGTGTTGCTCTGCTACCTGAGCCTGTAGTTTTGCCGCTGTTTGAACTTTTACTCATACTTAATTTCCTTTTCTTACTTAGGTTGCGCTTTATTAATTAAACAAAGCGATCAGTAATGCTGATAAGTTAGAACTATACTTAGCTTAGTTTAAAGGGTCAGTGGCACGGTTTAGAACGAGCTTTTGTAAGGCTCAGAGGGAATTTGAGATTAATTCCCACTAGTGTTTTAGACACTCCTTGGTCATTTCTCTGGAGTGTTTGAATGGTCTTATCTAACAAATAAAAAATGTATGGCTTAAATGTGTCTAGTCAATGGGATGCAGTCCAGTTAAGATTGACAGAAATAATAAAACAAAATGAATAAATCTATGTTCCGTATCATTGCGACACTATCAGTCTTCGCTCTGCTCTATATTTGTATTGTATTAGTCGGAAATATCATACAAATTGCTGATGCTGCCGATCGCATTTACCTAGGGGCAGGGCAACCCATTTTTTGGGGTTTGCTTTCAGTATTTATTGTCACAGCTATATCGCCTTTTTACCTCTACTTTAAGCTACCTAAAGCTCTTATTCCTCCATCAGAAAGCTCAGGGCCTGAGTTTGACAAATATCTAGTTCAATTGCGTCAGCGATTATCGCGTAACTCTCGGTTAAATGGAGTTTCGCTAGAGTCAGAAGAGGCTATTGAATCTGCTCTTGAAAAACTCTCTAAAGAGTCTGATAAAGTCGTTCGCGAGACGGCAACCGCAGTTTTTGTCAGTACATCAATTATGCAAAATGGCCGCCTAGATGGACTGATTACACTTTTCACACAAGCAAGAATGGTATGGCGAATAGCTTGTGTATATCAGCAACGCCCTTCACCAAGGCAGATGCTATATTTATATTCCAATGTAGGGGTTAATGTTTTGTTTGCCGAATCGATTGAAGAAATTGATTTTTCAGAGATAGTAGCTCCATTGTTTGCATCTAGCGTTACTTCATCTATACCAGGAATGTCATTAATTATGAGTAGCATTGCCAACGGTACTGCAAATGCTTTTTTAACTCTGCGTGTTGGCTCGATTACCAAGCAGTATTGTGAAGCGTTAAGTACGCCGTCTAGAAGCTTTGTTCGAAGAAGCGCGACGATTTCAGCTATCGCTATAGTTGGAGATATTGTTAAAGAAAATGGTGCGCGGATAGTCAATGGATCCTGGGGTATGTTCAAGGGTGCTGTTGATTCGACCTTAAAAGGTGCTAAAAGCGTTGCCAGCAAAGTTGGGGACTCATCCTTAAGTAGTGCTAAAGCCGTTGGAAATACGATTAGCTCCACTTTCGATAGTGTAAAAAATATAGCAGGAAAAATAACACCAAAATAAGAGGCAAATGGGACTCCTAGAGTCGTATAGTAAGCTAGTGGCGACTTAAGCATATTTAATGCAATATTGCGAACTTGATAAATTGGCAATGGTGATGGCAGTTCAAAGATGGTTAGCTGATTTAGATTTTTAGAACATCAAGCAGTAAATAAGAGGGAATTAACTATGCGTGCAATAACTTCGTATGAAGCACTGGATAAATTTGGACGTGTTCGATTGTCAAAACACTTCTTTATGCGTGATTTTCTCTATAGCGAAATCTCGAATGTATATGGCGTCCCTAATTTTCCAGAGAATCCAGAATTAGCAGTTGAGGCAGGAAAGCGTCTTTGTGAAGAGTTATTAGAGCCCCTCAACGCGACATTTGGCCGGATTGCAGTGAGGTCAGCTTATAGGTCATTAGCAGTTAATTCATTCGGTAATGAAAAAGGACATAACTGTGCTAGTAATGAGTCCAACTTTGCACATCACATATGGGATAAGCCAGATGAAAATGGAAAAATTGGCGCTACTGCTTGTGTGGTAATTCCATGGTTTATGGATAAGTATGCAGACGGTGCGGACTGGCGCTCTTTAGCTTATTGGATTCATGATCATTTACCTTATAGCGAGCTTGAGTTTTTTGATGGTAAAGGCATGTGTTCATTCAATCTCAACTGGCATGAAATACCTAAGAAAAACATTAGGAGTTGGATGACTCCAAGAGTGCTACTTAAAGATGCACAAGATCAAAAAGGGTTTGCGGATTGGTATGCTGATTTTCCTCAACTCAAACTCTCTAATTAATTCAGAAGAGCGGCTGATTAGTGTCTACAAAACTCGCGATGATTCATATCTTTAAGAGATTGCATGTTAAAAAAAATACAAAAAATATTGCTCGAGAATCCTAAAATTAAAGCTAGGGTTATTGCAAAAAAGCTCTCAGTAGATAGAAGTTTAGTAAGTGTATTTCTACGTGAGAATTTAAACCATTTTGAGCAAGATGAGGATTACTGCTGGTCCGTTAAAACCTCAGGTTTACGTATCGAATTTGAGTCGGATAGTTGGATTGATTGTAAAAAGTTCGAAAAAACTTTATCTGCAGTTGAGTCGCCTTTACAGTCGCAAGCTAATGCAATAGTTTTTATCATTCCTAAGGGCTGCAATTTGTTGCTAGAGGTAATAGCAAGGCTGATTGCATTGGCTAATCAATTAGCTCATCAAGGGAAAAAAGTAACTATAGACTTTAGTAGTCATCGCTCCTCATTTACTTATGTTAATCGCATAGGTTTTTTTGATCATCTCCATGAGAAAGTTATAGTTTTACCAAACAGGCCAAAAATTTCTAGTGCAGAAGTTTATAAAGAAAATAATGATAACTTGGTCGAGCTTGCGCCTATAGATGCAAATAATCTTGATGAAACTATTCCGGAAAGATTCAAAAAGGTTTTTGTTTCGCATGCAGGAGATGAGTACGAGCAAACTGCGTTTACAATAATTTCTGAGTCATATGGCAATGTGAGAGATCATTCTAAATCACCATTACTTGGATTTATTGGCCTACAACTTTATCAGAACGTTTCTCCACCACATATTCAAACAGTAATATCAGACAGTGGTGCAGGGATATTAAATACGCTTAAGCTAGTTTTAGATGAAAAGTATCCTGAAATTGCTGAACAGATGAGAGCCGTAGATATAAGTCCTGATGTTTATCTTTTGAAGAAAGTTTTCACAGAAGGTCACATATCTCAATCATATGATGAAGGCCGTGGATTAGGTTTAAATAGTTCAGCAATTGCAGCATCAAAATTCAATGCCACCATAGGTGTTAGACAGGAAAATTGTGAAGTGAGATTTTTTTATAGAAATGGGAGATTAACAAATATTACACACCAAACTGACATGCCTAGCATACTAGGAACGCATATCTGTTTTGATTTTAAACTTGACTAATAACTGATATTCTCGTTAAATAAATATAATGAATCAGAATTCACACAAATTAAGACTCCTAGACTTTACTGATGGGAATACGCATCCATTCGGAAATCAGCAAGGTAAGGAAACATTCCGAAAACTAAGCAATTATATCGATTCGCATCCTTCAATAATTGTTTATGGTGTTTCTTTAGATGGAATTGAAGTTACAGATGCATCTTTCCCAAGGGAAAGTGTAATTTCCATTGCCAAATTTTATCGGGGCTCGAAAGGGATATACCTTGAGAATTTCAAAAACAGAGATATCTTAGATACTTGGAATTACGCCGCAATTGCCAAAGTGCAGCCTATTGTCTCTTGGGAGAATAAAAACTATGAGATTTTGGGATCGTCACTTACTAGTTCAAGCAAGGAGTTGGTTGATTATGTTTTAACCAGAGGTAATGTCTTGGTATCTCAAGTAGCTTCAGATTTAGGTATTAGTGTGCCAAATGCGAGTACAAGACTTAAAAAGCTCGTTACGGATGGTTATATTCTACGCAATGAAGTTATAGCTGAATCTGGAGGAATTGAGTATATATACAGCGCAATAAAATAATTCTGATTAAATGTATTGATTTAATCAGAATGTTTCTGCTAAGATGCTCTTAACCAGAAATTGCTTTTTTTTAATCTCTGGTTAAACAGATTAATTTAAACAGATATAAGGAGATTTTAAATTGGCAACTAACCCACCAAAAGGCGATGGACATCGCATAGGCGCAGTAAAAGATCGTTCTCAAACACAGACCTCTTCAGGTCACTGGGTAAAGCGTGACAAAGATACTGGTCAGTTTATGGATGTAAAGACTTCAAACAAACAGCCGTTCAAAGGCGTTACTAAGGAAAAGAAATGAGCCAAGCAGAAAAAGGTAATGATAAAACCTACACAATTATTATCAATGGTCGTCCACGCGAAGTGGAAGATCACAAATTAACCTATCAACAAGTAGTTCATTTGGCTTTTCCAAGTGACCAACCTGATGCAAATACTATTTACACAGTGGCTTATGCTAATCCACATGGTAAAGACGGTACTTTAGTTGATGGTCAAGACGTTGTAATTAAAAGCGGGGTGAGCTTCAATGTCTCCAAAACAAGCCGCTCTTAACCCAGATATTAAGCGACTGTACGACGACGGTTACGAAGTTGAAATAAGGAACGGGCATCTAATCATACATTCCGTTCCTTACGTCACTGCAGACCGACACGTCAAAACAGGAGTTATTGTCACTGATTTGAACATGAATGTGGATGAGCTACTGCCGCAAAAAGATCATCAAGTATGGTTTTTAGGCGAATACCCGTGCTATTCAACAGGTTCCCCTATTGAAGCTATTCGGCATACTTCAAATGTTCAATTGCTTTGGGACGGGTTCGAAATACAGCATCGATTCTCAAATAAGATAAATGGGCAGATATATCCTGACTATTATTCTAAGATCAAGAATTACGCCAACATTATTTCGAATGAAGCCAAGGTAATTGATCCAGCTGCAACAGCATGCACCTATAAAGTAATCGAGTCGATTGAAGAAGATTCAGTCTTTCGATATAGAGATACTGCTTCAAGTCGGGCAGAAATTCTTGCGCTATCAGCAAAGCTTGCTATGAACAAAATAGCTATTATTGGCTTGGGTGGTACAGGATCGTACATACTCGATTTGATAGCGAAGACACCGGTAAAAGAAATTAACTTATTTGATGGTGACATTTTTCTGCAGCACAATGCATTTCGTGCGCCTGGTGCTGCTACCATCGAAGCTCTTAAAGATAAACTATCTAAAGTGGAATACTACTTCCGTATATACGATGCGATGCATAGTGGAGTCGTGCCTCATACAGAATATCTCACAGATGATAATGTTCAGAAATTGGCAGGATTCGATTTTGTGTTTATATGTGTAGATAAAGGGCCGGTTAGAAAATTAATAAGCAATTATCTACAAGAACAACACATCCCCTTTATTGATGTGGGTATGGATCTTATGATGGTATCGGAAGTTAACAATCTGATTGGTACGTGCCGGGTGACGATGAGTACACCGGATAAGTCAGAACACTTTCAAAAGCATGTGCCGATGATGGAAGAAGTGGGAGAAAACTTGTATAGCAAAAATATACAGGTGGCGGATATGAACGCGCTCAATGCAACATTTGCGGTCATTAAATGGAAGCAGTTCTGTGAGTTTTATCAGGATATATATCAGCCGCACCATTTGACCTATTCTATTAACTCTCAGTCCTTAACCCGTGACGAGACTACAGGAATCCAAGAAGAATGAAGCAAACAATGCTGATACCAGAATATGTTGAATACATACCTGAGCAGTTAGCAGATGGACGTTTGTACATTTGCACGCAGTATAAAACCATTGCGCACAAGTGTTGCTGTGGATGTGGGGAAGAGGTCATTACCCCACTAAGTCCAGCAGAGTGGTCGATTCGCCAAGAGGGTAAAACAGTAACGTTATATCCTTCCATTGGTAATTGGAGCTTTAAATGCCAATCACACTATTGGATTAGTAAGAATCAGGTGATATGGGCAAAAGCGATGTCGCAGCAAGAGATCAAGCGAGTAAGGGAAAGAGATGCCGCCGATAAAGCTAAGCATATAGTCCATATTAACCAGAAAAAAGAAGCACAAGTAATTAAAGAAAGTAAATCATTTATCAAATGCTTATGGATGCGTTTTATTACATGGATAAATCAATAATCAATCATTAATATTTAGGGGGCAATACATGAATTTTTTAGAATGGATTTTGAATTTGGTATCAAGCATTGCAAGTTTATGGAATAGAAGTTCCTATAACTTTATTAATGAACATAGGGCTTATGAAAGAAGGATTTTAATTTATACAGTAATAGCTGTGATACTAATGCTGGCGGCAATGTTAATTACACCGTCTCTCGAAATGCAGTCTACCGATGGAATTAAACACGCAACCTATATCGTGTATAAATGTATTGGAATTGGGGCTTTATTGTTAGGTTTATGTTTTTCTATTGCATCATTCTGGAATGCAGCTGGGCTAATCTATTTTCGCTATAAGAACGGAATATCAAATTAATCGCTTCAGTAACTTAATTAGGAAAATAAATGAACCAAGAAAAATATAATTACATTGATACTTTGATTAAAATTTTAGGTGCTGTTGCTTTGATAATTTCGGGTGTATTTGGTTTTATTCAATACAAAGATATACAAGAGCGAGAGTATAAAAAGCCTTTTTACGAAAAGCAGATAGAAGTTGTAGATGAGCTTTTTGAAGTTCTGGGAGATATAGACAAAGTGCCAAGCTCCGAAGAAAAGATTAAGGCTGCAGCGAATTTCTGGATAATATATCACGGGAAAAGTCGCACATTTTTGGATTCGAAAATGGTTAGAGCATTAGAGATGCCGGCAGATTATGTAGCAGCCTGTATTAATAAAGTTCGAAAACCGAAAATAGTAAGTTCTTGTGAAAACTTCTCTGCAAGTATGAGTGCAGTCGGATTCGCAAAAGTGGCACGTGAACAGTTATCGTTAGGCTGGAAAATGAGCTTCGATGAAATTGGGCGAACTGACCCTTGGGCTTATATACCAGATTAATTACAATTAACGCTCTTCAGGTGATCTCCACTCTTTAAAACGATCAAGAGCATCTAATGTGCCTAATAGCTTCCGGGCTTCCGTCAATCTTCTTTCAACGGTTTGGCGGTCGCTTTCGGATAATTCAGTTGTTCGAAGTTGAGCATCTTTAAAGAATTCATCAATCCGCTTAGCCTCAGCCCAAGCCTCAATGATTTTAAAGAGCTCGTCCTGGCTGTCTTTTAGATTCTGGGCGCGCCTCCGCTCCTCAGCTTCTATGCGATCTTTCTCTCTTTGCACATCCCATTTGCGCTGACGTTCTTCAGCTTCTTGTATGGCAACCTTAGTTGCCTCTACTACTTTAGTTACTGAATCACACAGTTCCTTGACTATGGGTTGAAGCTTTTTAGAAATCTCACCCGGTTTAGATTCTTTCCATTGCTTAATCCAATGCGTTCCAGGATAAGTTGAGTAAGCTTGAATGCATAATCTACCAGAAGGTCGACTTTCTTTAGTCGTCCATGTATATACAGACTTATTTTTTACTTTTGGATGCTGCCAATACTCAGCTATAGGAATAAATTCACCATTTAGATAACCGACCTCAACCTCTTCACTTGTTTCAAATACAGTGAGACCAATACCGATATCTTGAATATAGACTACAGTGGGTCGGCATGGGCTCCAGGGGGTTGAATAGTCAAGTGACGAAGTTGACTCTTTAAGTTCTTTGATATCAGCTCGGTGAAAGTATTGGTTAGGAGGTGCGAACACTACTGGATGCCCAAGATTTTCTAACATTAAGAAAAGCTGATTAGTTACATCAAGCGCATGTTCTAGGCAGCCCTTTGAAACGATCAAATCAATGACTAACTTTTTATTAGGTTTTAGATATGCACTACGCGAGTCTCTAACATTCTTAAAGTGCTCACGAGCTTCTTGAACCAAGCGGTGAGTAGAAGTACGCGGATCTAGTTTAAAGCTTTTTACTGTCTTTGATTCCAGAGACGTATCAGTAGCATATTCCACTCGTCCATCACGTGACCATGTAATCGCATCACCAAGTCGTGCTTTGGGTAGGGAAGGTTTTTCAGGATGGATGTCAGCAGCAACCATTGCCCAATAACCTCTAGGTGGTCTGGGTATATTTAGGCTTTTGAGGATCCGTATTAAATAACTATCAGAAACTCCGTATCGTTTTGAAACGGTTGTGATTGGTTCTGCCCAGATTTCTTCATAGAGTTTTTCACGAGTAACTGACATAGCATAACTCCATAATTTATAAACTCAGTACTAGTTTAAATTTTAGAGTTAGAATACAGCATAGGTCACATACTTTACGTCCGGCACCCTGCCTTCAGAGTAGATAAATTCCGTGTAAGGTAGGCGACCTTTTTCGTTAGTTATATTTTGATTGAAATTAAAGTTGCTAAACCAGAATTGTCTGAAAAGATTTTATTAGAATTACTAAACAACAAGGCTATATCATGCCCGAGCAAAATTACACTCAAGATGACTATGAAAGAGATTTTTTGAAAGATAAGAAAATTCAGCTTGCAGCATTGAATGCAGCGCTAGATATTCGAAAATTTGAGATTGAACTTTATTGGAAAAGGGCTAGTTACTTTTGGACTTTTATAGGCGCTACACTAGCAGGATATCTAGCTGTTCAAGCTATTTCAGATAGGGTTTCTAAACAAGAACTTTCAATAGTGCTTTCATGTTTAGGAGTAGTGTTTTCAGTTGCTTGGGTACTAGTTAATCGTGGTAGTAAACATTGGCAAGAAAATTGGGAAAAGCATGTGGATCTTCTTGAAAATGCAATCACTGGCCCACTCTATAAAGTAGTACTAACTAGAAATGACCCTCAAAAAATTAGTGAGCACTTTAGCCATTTAATAACTGGGCCATCTAATTTCTCAGTCTCAAAAATCAATCAAATTATAAGTTTGTTCGTTACGGCACTTTGGCTTTGTTTATTGGTAAAGTCTTTGCCTACATTTGATTGCACTCTGCCAGTCAATCCTTTTTACTCTATCTTAATAATATTAAGTGTAATAAGTATCCTTTTATTCTTCTGGTTAGGAAGATCATATGCTGGAGGTTTTTGGCACAAGGGTTCATATCGTACGACCAAAATTAACAATAAAAATACTTAAATCAATTGCTAGCGAAGATTCAATAAACTCATTATGACTCTAGAAGAAGCGCATCAAATAAAAGAATATCTCCAAGAAATAATGAGTGAGAGATCAAATCAAAGGCCAGAACAATATTTCATTAATGAATTAAACCAAATCTTTAATTCAAAAGAAGAAATTTTTTCAGTAGTAGATCAAGTGGAACAGGTCTTAAGTTTATTGCGAATACAAGCCTTCCCTGTAAATAAAAAAGATATAGCTAATCTCTACGAAGCTTTATCTGGGGTATTAGGTGAGCCAGTTAAAGCTATTACTTTCTTAGATCCAATTACTGGAAGAGAAATAGGACTTAATGATGTTCAAGATTGTACAGAAGAGGAAGTTGAGCTAAGGAAGATTTTGGATTTGTACTATCCGAACTTTGAAAACGAATTTGATAGTTTCAGAGCGAACGATAATTCAAGAAAAAATAGGCCTAAACCATGATAATTTCTAAACCTGACCTAGAAAAGCTTTTTGATAAAGCTATTTCAAATGTTACAAAACCAAATATTGCAGGTAGTTATGTTGATGGAAAGGCCTTTGAGCTCTATGCCTTGCTGAAAGTCTTACAGAAATTAAAGTCAAAGGGCTATATTATTAAAGCACATAGCCCCAGTGGCTTAACTCCCAATGAGCTTAGATTTGCTGGAGGTCCAGCAAAGGCGGATAAAAATAAATTTACCTACTGCGGCATTTATAACATACATGGAATTCTAAGATTTGAAGCATGGATTTCAGTAGAGGTTATGACTTTAAGTGCGATTAAATCTAGCACGTTATCTTCCCCTGCTAGTTACCATGAACTTGATGTGGCAGTTTTTTACCCTTTAAAGTCAACTACATGTAGACCAAATATATATGAATTAACATTTGCAGCGTCATGTAAAGATACGAAATTCAAAAAAGAGAACCTGAGAGAGGTTTTGGGACTCAGGAGAGAAACCGCGCTTTTATCCTCATCAATAAGAAGTCGTGCACGCTGGTTTATTAAAAAAATACCAGCAGATCCTGCTATTCCTCTAATGCTTTTTTCAAAAGATGTAGCATGTATCAAATATCAACAGCCTGTAGATAAATTTGGAGTATATGTCAGGCAGTTGAAATTCCCTTAAAAATAGTTAAATAAGGAATGAATCTTTGAATTCCCCACCTGCCCCTCCCCAAGGGGAGAGGTTGTCCTGGACTACCCCCAAAAAATGTTTGCGGCTGTTAGAAGGTGGAGGTCGCGGGTGTCGCATCGGCGCTTTACTGAATATGTAAAGCATGAAATATCATACTAGGTATTTTTAAAATACTACAAACTAATTTAGGTAAACTTTATGACATCTCTAATGGCTTGGATTGCTGTTGATAGTCGAGGACCTTCAGCTCTATATTTTGCAAGTGATAGCCGTATTAGTTGGGGGTCATCAGAAAAATGGGATTATGGAGCTAAACTGTTTAGTGTAAACAATTACCCGGATATTTTTGGATATTGTGGAGATGTGCTTTTCCCATCACAAATTCTTAGTAGAGTTTTGACTTTAGCTAACTTAGGTGGCTTGTACTGTAAGACTGACAGTCCCGAAGAAAAATTTAACAAAGTCAAAACTCTAATCACTAGTGCGTTTAATAGTTACCCAAAGGAAAAACCATTACCGTTTACTATTTTGCATGGTTCAAGAATAGGAGAAAGTAATGATTGTATATTTGAGCTTAGATCTTTAAGTTGGGATTCAAAAAATGAATTTTCTTCCAAGGACTACAGTATTCCCACAACCTCAGGCCAAGTTGTAAGTTTAGGAACAGGTAAAAAAGTCATCGATGAGAATAATCAGGTTTGGCAGCGAAGCGAAATTAAAAATACTAGCCGATCCGTCTATTCTGCATTTTGCGATACATTGAGAAGCCATAAAGACCCATGCACTGGCGGCGCTCCCCAATTGGTAACTATTCAACGTAATTCAGCTTCCAAGCCGTTAGGAGTTATTTTTGAAGAACAACAATATTTATGTGGTCTAAAAATAGATAGTATATTTAATAAATCAAGCTTTGACTGGTATAACGAATGCTTTGAAAGATGTGATTCTGAAACGGGATTAATATTATTAGGTGCTCAAAGGCAGCCAAGACCACGTAATATTTAGTTGAATTTATATAATTACTAGAAAAGAATAATTTTAAATGGTAGCTATTTACTGTGATGAATCTGGCAATTCTGGCGAAAAACTTACTGATCATGAGCAACCGTACTTCGTATTAGCATCAAATGACTTGAGTAAGGCAGAAGCAGAAGCTTTACTTGAGCATGTTCGTTCACATCAAGGAGATGAAGCAAAATTTAAAGTACTTAAAAAGTCTCAAGCAGGCATTAAGAGATTAACCAATTTATTCACCGACCCGCGTTTAAATGAAACCCGTGTTGTTGTTGATATTTATCACAAGCGGTTTATGGTTGTTACAAAAATGGTTGATCTAATCGCAGAAACACTCATAAACGATATTGGTGAAGATTTGTATAAACAAGGTGCAAATATCGCTATGTCCAACATGCTTTATTACTGCATGCCAGTATTTTGTGGGATAGAGAACACAGATAGGTTTTTAGAAAGTTTTGTAAATCTAATGCGATTTAGATCAGATGATTGTATCAAAGAGTTTTTTGAGGCCGGAAAATCTATGATGGAGTCATCTGTCGACAATGAGTTTAAAGATGATTTACAACTTTTTACTGATTCTAGTCTTTTTCATAGATGGTTTCCATATATAGGTAATGCCTCTCTAGAGCCAGCTATCCCGGCTCTTTTTGAACATATTAATGAATGGGGTCGACGTAAATTAGCACGGTTTCAGGTCATTCATGATAGTTCAAAGCCAGTTTTAGCATCTCACGAAACCTTTGAGCAAATGATGGCGTTGCATGATGAAAAATCTGAACTTATCGGCTATGATCGTAGGAAATATTTATTTCCGTTACGTGCTATTTCATTAGAACAGGGGGATTCTATTAGTCATCCTCAAATTCAGATAGCTGATATTTGTTCCGGGGCTATTAATCATTATCTTAAATGCCGAGAAATGAATAAAATGGATAGCCTAGCTGTAATGATTCATGACACCGGCTGTTTGAAATGGATAATCAATGGTCTTTATCCTACGCCTGATGTAACCCCTGAAGATTTGGGTACTGCTTCGGAAGATGGTATTAATCCAGTTGATCATATGGTTGATTATTTATATGAAAAGTAACATAAGAAAAGTTAAATTTCTTTGTTTTTCACAAGCAGAAAAGAATAGGATTATCTAGAAATTTGAGACAAATTTACATTGTTGTCTCTTTACTATACAGTTAACTTATTGATTTAGTGATATCGAAATATTGATATAAATGAGAACCTACACTTGTAGATTCCAGCTGATTTCTAGATAAATCCAGAAATTTCATATTAATATTTTGATAGATATTTGAAATTTGGTAGGAGTTAAAGATAAAAGCCCCTATAAGGGCTTTTATCTTTTTATGATGCCAGAGGGTCTAATCAATCACAATTCGGCTGCAATGGGTCTTAAAATGGTTTTTGGGCATTAGTCTGATGTGGTACACACTGTTTTATCGTGGAATAGAGTTTGATCCGATAAACTCAATTTTTGAGCTTAAGATGAATTTAAAGATTATTGATACGCTGATGAGCCTCTGGCCAAGGCAATCTTCTGCCATATTGTTCCATACGTTCGTATGCTGAATGAGCTTGAAGCTTATTGATAATACTATGCTGCACTAAGCATTCAACCAACCATAAAGTGCCATAGACTTGCACCTCTTCAGTTTCTGCAGCCTTACGCAAGTTTTTATCACCAGTGATGAGGGGACAGTTCTCCTGCTTCGCCAAGGCGAGCGCAAGGCAGTCATTACGGCTAGGTTGGGGGTATTGTTCAATCAAAGCAAAAACCTTTATCAATGACTCCCCAGTTAGCTCGCCCAGTTGTAGCCCAAGAGCAATCAAATGATGATGTTGTTCGCTTAACTCTTCTTCAAATAACACATCAGGTATTTTGAAGACAAAAGGTAATTCAAATATTTTATCAATTAGTAATCCTTCTTCTAAATCAATCAGAATATTGGCATCGCTAATCAATACTTGCATCTAGGCGGCCATTTCTGACATCACGCGAGAGCGATGCAATTGAATTAAAGGCATTTGCAGTAACTCAGCCGCTTTGGATTCAGAGATAATTTGTTCACCGAGTGCGCGATATACCAATTGCTCAAAGAGACAAGTAGTTTCAGCTCGATATGGCTCACCAGGTTCTTGCGTGCGCCATCCTCGCATTGTAAATAGCTTAAACATACTTACACGTTTCTGGTCACTGATAATCCCTAAATCACTCGCCCGGAACAGACAACCCGCCATGCTTAAACCGTACTCATGTTTGAGTATAAACAACTCACGCGGCTCAATATTTTTACGAGTTTTACCTAAGTGCTCAACTATTCCAGATTTTGGTAATAAAAACGCTGAAGCAAAACGATTGCAGGCTTTTTCCTCATCCATACCAACAGGTAAGTGGCCGTGCATAATGAGATGCCCCAATTCATGCGCGAGTGTGAAGCGCTGGCGACAACCTGGCCAATCTGCAGAAACAACAATCACTGGTTGGTTGCCAATGTGCGCTTGCAAACCATCAAACGTATTCTTAACATCGGTTTGGGTGATGATGACTAACACCCCCTTAGATTCAAGCAGATCAATCATATTAGGCAGAGGGTTTAGACCAAGATTCCAGTGGCTACGCACGCAATCTACAACTTCGTCTATATCGTCTAGGCACGATATATTCGGTAATTCTGCATCAAATAAAAATGGTGGTATAGGAAATTGCGGCCATAAATTAGCGAGCTCATGCCAACGTTCCGCTTGATCTAATACATCCGCTTCAATTTTTTTGATGATGTAGGCAGAAGCGTTCGCTTTCTTGCGATACTCCACCTCTGCTAACTTAACTTTAGCAGGGCGAAAAAAATACTCTGTACGCACGTTTAAGGCAGCAGCAAGTTTAAGCAACACACCTGAGGATGGCATGCTTAAATCGTGCTCATACTTTTTGATCATGTTGGCACTTATACCGACAGCTGTGCCTAATACATCCATTGAAAAGCCTGCTGCCGAACGTGCTCGTTTTAAACGCTCACCAATCATTATCAGCCTCCAAGGTTTATAAAATTATTAAAATAATAGAAATTATAAACCAATATTAGCAAATATACTAATTACAAAAAATAATAATCTGCTTACATAACAGATACTTGATCATTTTTTAATGATTGGTGGCAATCATCATTACGTAAACAAGTAAGCAAAATTTATTATGCGTAGTGCAATTTACTAGTGGGGGCTAGCCAATGATTAACTTAAAAATGGCGTAGATTTCAGATTTTTAATTCGCTCATAAAAACCAATATCTTTTAAGTAGCTATGAAAGCGCAGCGCGTCATCTCTATCTTTGGAGCAAGCGCTTTGGTCAGAGATAAAAATATAGTCATCTGGATGCCAAGACTTTGGAAATACATGATCAAAAATTTCAGCGACCATGTATTTTTCTATACCTTGGTAATTAGCGTATTTGCTGAAATAGCCTTTTTGAATAAAACCTAATTGAAAGCACAGCAGCGAAATCGCTTTAATCATCATGCGGGTTTTGTAGTAATGCCAGTAACCCACATACAGCAATTGATAACGCGAATACTCAAAATTACCATCACCGTATTCAATAAACTCAAGTGCCACGACTAAGCCTTCATATGTGCCGTGGTCTTCTGCTGGCACAAACTTAGTGCCTGTTTGGGCTATAAAATGTGCGATAACACTCTGATTTTCTGTTGATTTAAGCTTAACTAAATAATCATAAATGGATTCAAAATCATAGCCATGCTCTAACTGGTCTTGCGGGTTACTCACGCCAGTATCTAACCATGCGCGATCAATAAAAAACTTGTTTGAAAACGCCGCTAAAAATGGCTCATTGAGAATAGCAATCACACTATCCAAACTTTTAAAATCCTTTGGCTGAATATCAAGCTGAGGAAAAACCGTTTGTATGCGCGAGGTGGGGATTTGGTGAGCATCCAGCACTTTGAGCACGCGCCTTGCTAGCGCACGTAGCTCTTTGTTTTTGCCGTAAACCCTATCTTCCCACCACTCTTTAAGGCTAAACAGCTCTTTAATTTTAAGTAGGTCAAACGGGTTAAACATCTTAGCCTTTAACTGTGACTTGACCGTTCATGAGCATAGGGAGGAGCCAATCACACAAAGAAGCTAATTTCGCATTTTCAGCGAGAGCTGCATTACGCTTTTCTATTATTGGGGAAATAAGTTCTTCAAATTTAGACTCAATATTATCAATTGGGCGTGTTAAAAACAGTTTTTTGATTCCCTTAACGTTGAAACTTTTGAAAAACGCACCATGATCTAGGTTGCTTAAAATCTGTTTTTGTATGTCATTGCCAGATAGACTCATATAAAAGTAATTTGGTTTAATGTTATTTGGCCTTATTGCAGTTATATTCCTCCCAATACCACATCGTATACCTTTGGGAACTTGGGCAAATGCAGCGATTCGACCAGCGTTAGTCATCACAATATCAAAATGTTTAACCTCAATTCTTGAAGTCCATTCAGAGTAGTCATGCTTTGAAACAAAGTATTTTTGTTCTAGGTTAATTTGCCGAGAGTCAGTAATGTTATCCAACTGTAAAAGGTAGGCATCTTCTGATTCGTTATAAAAATCAGGTTTTTTTGAGTGTAAGCAATCCACTACATCACAACTTTTGGTTAGTGGCTCAGTTGTCCAACCCTCAGGAATCTCACGCTTTAGAGTTTGGTTATAGACCATTTTTCCGCCAGAGGTTTTGTAGGGTTTGCCGTTGGCATCGGGGAAATCAAACTGTACAAACCAATAGTCGTACAAGGTTTTAGCCATGGCTTCCAGATTGGCGTTTATGCGGTTGTTGAGTTCGATTTTGTTGTCTAAGGACTTTAAAACATTCGCGATTGAAAATTGGATGTCTAAGCTACTAGGAAGACGGATTGGATAATTCTTAATGTCATTAGAATTTAAATTCTTTCTTACTCCAGAAGATAAATTTCTTATCTCCTCATATTGGGTCTTTAAGTAATAGTAAATGTATTCGTAATGGGCTTTTGATGGGTCGATTACAACATTACAGCACGCCTGATTAGTAGTCATCGGACTCTTCAAGATTGACAAGTTACCGCGAGTTTTACCCTCACCATACATTGCAATCGACAGAGTATTTTCAGGATTAATTTTAATGCTGGTTTTATTAAGTGCATTTTTAGTTATGTGCTCGTTCGTGTGGTAAATGTACTTCTCGCCCAATTGCTCAGTTTTTAACCATGGTATCTCACCATTTAGCCAGAACTCGTTGTTGCTTCTTAATGGCGTAAGCCCACTCGAAATTGATAAAGATATGTCTTTGAGTTTATTTTTAATCATAATCTAAATTTGCTAACTGCTTTTTAATCTCAACTTCCAATTCGCGTGATTGATTAAACAAACTATCCAAATTGTCGGTAAAGCCTTTCATCTTCTCCGCAAATTTCTCTGGCGTAATATCTACAAACTCAATTTTCACATCAAAATATTGCCCTGCGCTCAGTGAGTAATTTTTCTCTTGAATTTGCGCATAACTCACCACCACAGAAAAATCATCTTGCACTTGTTTGTGGTTAAACACGTCGATAATGCGTTGTTCTTCTTCATCTTTAAGCACAGTTTTTTGGTTTTTACCGTCTTTGATTTTCTCGCCTAAGTTAGAGGCATCAATCAACACCACATCGGCTTTGTTGGTGGCGTCGATAAACAAAATAGAGACGTTGGTGCCTGTGGTTGCAAAAATATTGCTGGGCATAGATACTACGCCTGCGAGCATTTTTTCATCCACCAGTTTTTGGCGAATGGCTTTATCAATACCCGATTGTGCGGTGATAAAGCCTGTGGGCACTACCACGGCGGCTTTGCCTGTGGCTTTAAGCGAGTGGATGATGTGCTGCAAAAACAATTGGTAAATCGCCATTTTGTCGGTGGCTTGTTTTGGCACATTGGGGATGCCTGCAAAAAAGCGGGCTTTGTTTTCTTTGCTATCGAGTTGGTCTCTAAAGTCGCTAAAGTCCATTTTAAATGGCGGGTTAGAGACAATAAAATCAAACTGCCTGAGCTGCCCTTGCTCTTTATGCGCAGGGTGCAACATGGTGTTGCCTTGAATCACATTGGGGATGGAATGCACCAAGTTGTTAAGGATTAAGTTTAAGCGCAACAGGTTGGATGATTTTTGTGAAATATCTTGGGTGTAGATACTGCAACGGTTTTCACCAATGGCGTGGGCTACATTCATGAGCAAGGTGCCAGAACCCGCACTTGGGTCGTAACAGCTGGCGTTTTTAATCTGCCCGCGTTGCGCTTCAGGCACTAAAATCGCTGCCATGATTCTGGCCACAGCATGTGGGGTGTAATACTCGGCATATTTGCCGCCACTGTTGCTGTTGTAGTCTTTAATCAGGTATTCAAAGATGGTGGCGTAAAAATCAAATTTTTGGGTAAAAATGCGCTCAAAGCTAAAGTCACCCAGTTTGTTGATAATGGCACGGCAAAACGCATCGCGTTTGGATACATCGGTTAAAAACTCGCTGACACGATCAAACAAACGGATTTTTTCACCGCTATCGGTGACTACGGCATAAATATCGTTATTGCTGATGGCGATGTCCATTAAGGTGTCATCAAACAGTTTGGCAAAATCAGCGGCGTTTTGTTGGTTAAACAGGTGGTTGATGAAATGCGTGGTTTTCAGGCGTGCGGTATCTGGCCCCAGTTGTAATTTGAGCATTTCAAAATCATCATCGCTGAGTTTCGCAATTTCATCTTCCCAGCGCTCAGCATCGGCGAGTTTTGGGTTGATTTTTTTAATCTCAAAAGCAAATTTATCATTGAGAAATTTATATAAAAACACCTGTGTGATGATTTTGAACTCGTTACCATCGTTGCCTAAGCCATAACTGGCGCAAATGGCCTTTAGGTTATCGATAAGCTCTTTTGTTTTTTGTTGAAACTCAATTTCTACCACGGACGTGCTCCACTATTAAACTCTTTCATATACTCAGCCACCACCAGTTGATTGATATAGTTTGATGATGTTGGGTTGAGTTTGATTTCTTGTTCTTTCACAAAGCGACTTATGACTGATGGCATGACCATACGTGCAAAGTAGCTCTCGTTATCTACTAATTGATTGTTCACTAACACTTGTTCATCTGTATCCGCTTTAACAGCTGATAGCGCTTCAAAGATCTTGCGTTCATTCTTGGTCAAATCGCTATGCTCATGCAGGCGTTTGTGAATGCGGGCGTATTTTACGTCACCATGATACTTTTGGCGCAACTGATTGTTTTCCCGATTAAGCGCTTTAATGCGCGTATGGATTTTATCCAACACTTCAATGTTGGCAGTCATCTCTTGCTGGGTGACTTCACTGAGGTTCTTCTTCTTAAATAATCGCTCTAGCTCTTCTTTTAAGCTGATAAATTTTGGGTCTTGTTGATCAAAATTAGAAGCCAAGGCTTCGCGTGTCTGACGCAGGGTATTTTTGAGCTGGTCAGCTAGAACCAGCTCTTGTTCACCTATTTTGGTGAATTTGAAAATAATGTCTTCTAGGGCGATATCCAGTAGGTTTGCCGTGTTCTCAGCTGAGGCAAGTTGGTCTTTGGTATTGAGCAAATCGAGATGATTGCTGGTTTCGCGGTAAAGCAAGTTGAGCTTTTGGAAATCTAAATCATTCAAGAAATCGTAATCACCTTGCAGGCGGATAATGTTGTAAAGCGCTCGTGCATCTTCGAGTGCTTTTTTAAGCGCCAAGATGGTTTTTTTATCTTGAATTTGCGTGATTTGTTGTGAAAAGATTTCCGCGTTATGGGTATCAAACCTAAACAGCACATCTTTAATGTGTTCAATTTCTTGTTTGATTTCTTCTTGTGATTTAAAGAGGTGAGAGTAGTGCTCCATCTCATCCCCTAATTCAGACTGTAGCTCTTCTAAGTATTCACGATTGGTTTCTGCAAACTCTTTGCTGATGTCAGCAAAATCGACCACGTAACCATAACGGAATTTTTTATAGGTGCGATTAACACGGGTGAGTGCTTGTAGCAAGTTGTGCTTGCGGATGACGCGGCCGAGGTATAGCTTCTTTAAGCGCTTAGCATCAAAGCCTGTGAGTAGCATGTTGAATACGATTAACAGGTCTATCTTGCCTGACTTAAAGTCTTCAACTAAGTCTTTGCGGAACTCTTTATCACCAACATCGTGCAGAATTAAAGCGGCCGTTTTCACTTTATAGGTTAGCTTTTTATTGACTTGATAACTTGCGCGTTCCTGGGCGGCTATTCTTTGCTCAATATAGGCGTCATTCGCTGCATCTTGAACAAATGCCGAGTTATTAGCGTATTTTGCATTAAAAATTTCATAAAGTATTTTTGCTTGATTTGCGCTGTCACAAATCACCATCGCTCCGATTGAGTTGTCTCCATAGGTTTCGCGTGAGCTCTCAAAATCACTCACGATGTAATCAAGCATCGGTTCTACAAATCGGCTATCTGCATATACATCACTTTTATCAATTTTGCCTTGCTGAACTTGGATTTGCTCAAGGGCTTTTTGTAGCGTCAGTTTATAACTGGTTGAGATTTCTTCACGAATTAAACGCAACGTGTAACCATCAGCAATTGATTTGTTGTAGTAATACTTGTGTATGTAATCACCAAACAGCTTACGCGAGTTGTAGTCGTTGCCCAGCAAAGGTGTGCCAGTTAAACCAATTTTGATGGCGTTGGTATCGGATTGCTCCAAGTTTGCTAGAAAGCTCCCTTTGGGATTGTAGCTTCGATGGACTTCATCTAAAAAGTAAATGCGCTGAATGTTGATGTCGTAGTCTTTTGTAGAGATAACGTCAGGGTCATCTTGGAATTTTTGAATATTTACAACGGTGATTTCTGGCTTGCCAGCATTGTTGTTAATGACGCTGGTCGTTTTAATGTCTTTTGCAAAGTCGTCGCGTGAGTTAATGATATGTACTACTAAACCACGTGCTGAGAATTCTCGCTGGGCTTGTGTGAGAAGATCAAGCCTATCCACAATGAAATAAAACTTAGGTATCGTATTTTTGCGTTGAAAATAGGCCGTTAGATGGCGTACGTTATAAAACGCTAATGCGGTTTTACCACTGCCTTGTGTATGCCAAATAATGCCTTTTTTAACCCCTTCGTTAAGCTTTTGTTCAATCGCCTTGGTAGCAAACAGCTGCGGATAGCGCATGACATGTTTTTCAATACCGTTGCTTTCATTCACATAGGCAATTCCGTATTGCAATAAGAAAGCCAGTCTCTCACGATTAAACAGTGAGGTGCAAATACGGTTGGTGGGTCGAGATGGCTCTTTGTTAGTAGTGAACTCTGGATTGTTTCGGATGACTTCCAAATTATTGTCTTTAAGGACGGCTAGCTCAACCTCTTCTGGTAGCGGTTTTAATAATGCGGATAGATTGAGTATTTCTTCTTCACGGAAATAATTAAAGATAGGCGCATCGTAAGACGGTGTGGCGTAAAATGCGCCTTCAATAGGCTCTAAGGCGCCATCTTCATACTCCATATTATTGGAGAACACCATGAGCTGGGTAATGTTGGCGAACCGCCTAAATTTACTATTTTGAAAACGTCGATTAATGCGCTCTCGCTCAGCCAAGATACCATCTTTGTTATTTGGCTTTTTAACCTCGATAAACACTAGTGGCATGCCGTTTATTAAAAGCGTGATATCAGGTCGAAATTCTTCATCACCATTGATATAGGGTAACTCGGTGACAACATGAAAACTGTTATTGTTGAAGTTTTCAAAATCGATGAGTTTGATACCTGATCGGCTTGTGATTTTTTGAAAAAAGGCTTTGCCTAAATCTTGGTTATCTAAGGATAACTTTAGCTCTAAAAAAGCACGATCTATATCGCTGGAATCTACACTTGGATTTATGTGCTTGATAGACTGCTTGAAAATATCATGAAAAATGTTGGTGTCTAAATCCCATTTAGCGTCTTTAAGTGACAAATAGGTATAGCCTAGTCTGACTAAATGCAGAATAGCTGGTATTTTTACCCTAGAGTCTTCATTAAACTTCATTTGTCAGCTCTTTTGTTTTAGATATGTATTCTAACGTAGAAATGGCAGCCAGATGGCTGCCATTTTTGAATACCGTCTAGCTAACTATTCAAGCTATGACCTAGCTTACCGCTGCAACCATGTCTTTTAATGACGTAGTTGCTCTGCCTATTAGTTTACTAAGTTGTTTGTTGTCCTCATAGAGTGCACCTTTGGATGCACCTGTATCAGAGTCTGCGATGAGATTTGCAAATACATCCGGTAGACCAACCTTGACCAATAATTCCCGATAGTCTTGTTCAGGCAGATTGACGTAGTTGATGGTTTTACCGGTTTGTTTGGATACTTCAGCTGCTAACTCAGTGAGTGTGTAAGCGCTATCGCCGACTAACTCATATATTTTCCCCGCTTGGTTTTCCGTGGTGAGCACGGTGGCATCTGCTTGTGCGTAGTCTGCACGGCTGGCAGAAGCGATTTTTCCGTCACCAGCACTGCCATAGAGTGTGCCGTGGGCAATGCTGGCGGCTAGGGAGCCGGTGTAATTCTCGGTGTACCAGCCGTGGCGTAATAATACAAATGGCACACCAGAGTTTGCAAGGTATTGTTCGGTAGATAGGTGCTCTGCCGCTAAACCCAGTGGTGAGGTGTCAGCATGTAATAAGCTGGTGTAGGCTAATAACTTAACATTAGCTCTTTTTGCAGCATCAATCACGGTGCGGTGCTGCGCAAAGCGTTGGCCGATTTCATTGGATGAAATTAGTAATACTTTGCTGGCGCCAGCTAAAGCTGTATCCCATGATTCGGGCTGGCTATAATCAGCATGACGTACTTGAACGCCCAAATCGGCAAGATCTTTGGCTTTATCAAGGTTGCGAACTGCTGCCACGATGTTGGATGCAGGGATTGTTTTTAAAAGTGAGGTAATCACTAAACGGCCTAATTGGCCGGTTGCGCCTGTAATAACGATCATAAAAAAACCTTTCTAGTAAGATGAATGAATTGGTGTAATGCATAATAATCTATATACTTACTATTAGTAAGTACGTACAAAAAGGTAAGTATTATGACAACACAACAAGCAATTACATTAGCTGAGCGCATGCTGCGTGGTGAGGTTTTTTCAGAGAAATGCCCATCACGTGAAATACTTAAGCATGTGACAAATCGGTGGGGTGGACTGGTGTTAGTGGCGCTATTGCAAGGTATGCACCGATTTAGTGATTTACGCAGAAAATTAAGTGGCGTAAGTGAAAAAATGTTGGCGCAAACCCTGCAAACATTAGAGCAGGATGGTTTTATCTTGCGCGTATCTTATCCAGTAGTGCCGCCGCATGTTGAATATTCGTTAACACCACTAGGTGAAGAGCTGGCAAAACAGTTAGAGCTGCTGGTAGATTGGATAGAAATTAATTTACCTAGAATATTAGAAGCCAAAAAGAGCGGTGTAGCTAGCGAATATGATGAATAAAATATCGATGAATCAATAGGTTGAATAATTAATGCTTAGTGTGAGCTTTACAGAGGTTAGAAATGCGTTTGAATTCGTGAGCTCAGGTTCGCCAGCGCAGCATCATGCCTATATCAATAAAGATACGGGCGAAATTTACTGGACATCTAGCGTATTGACGCTGGAGGAAGAGGTGCCAGACGACCTTGAAACCTCATCAAACTACATAGAGGTCCCGCATAAAAACGAGTTAAAGCTAGGTCAGAGCTTCGCTTTGTCTTTTATTGATCAAGAGTTACCACATGAGTACAACTTTGTAGCTAGTTTATTTCGCAAGCGAGGCGCCTACAGGCGGTTTAAAGATATGCTGCAATATCAAGGCTTGCTTGAGAAGTGGTATGCGTTTGAGGCACAAGCTTCGGATGATGCTTTGATAGCATGGTGTCAGGAAAATGGAGTTAACCTGACAGATACAGAACAGTAGAGGATGAAACCATTATCTAGCTATAGTATTAATAATAGTTAACGTTTTTTTAATTTGCACTCAAAATTCACTTGGTCTGACAATTCTTTATAGCTGGAAAGTGCGCCGGTGGCGGAGGAATAAGGGTCATTTGCTAGATATTTGATGTATTTTAATTGGCGCGGACTGACTTTTTTACTAATCGCATCGGTTTTACAAGTGCAGCCATTCACGTTGCTTTCGCTAGTATATTGGCTTTCGCATAAACTTATTTCTTGATCTAACAAGCTCGCTGGCCAGCGTTCAGTATTTATACTTTGAGGGCTTATCGTTGCTCTGGTTTGTGCAAGTGTTGCATACAGCAGTTCCACGGAAGCGCGATTTTTGCCTAGTGCAGCGCTTTGTAATATATCCTTGTGTTGAATTGATAAAGTATCTGGCTTGACGCCAACGGTAGCAATTAATCTAGTTTGGCTTGGCAGTTCATAGCCTTGACCAGCTAGCATAATGCGTTTTGCTGGGTTAGCACTCAATAACTGGTTAGCCTCATCAATATCTGCACTGGATACTGTATAAGTAATCGTTACATTACATGCATCCTCGGCTTGTTTTACCTCTGATTTTGCTTGTTCGACATCAACAGATAACAGTTTGTCCTCAATAGCATCTGTCATGGTGGCTACATTACGTGAGGCTAAGTACAGTTCCTCATTCGCCTTTAATTGCGCTATAGATTTATTGTCTAGGCAGGCGTAGGCATTATTTAATGAAAGACAGCACATTGCGGTAAAAGCTAAGCGACGAAATATTAGATTACACATGGCTAACTCTTATTAATCTTAAAAAATATTGCTAGATATGAGCCACGCAAAAATAATAAGTTCTTCAATAGAGGTGGTTTTTTAGCTTATCTTTGATGATGTCATGTTAACAGCGACGACCGCAGGGTGATTGGCGCGACGTTCTACAGAAATGGCGTAGAATCGTTCGGTCACTTGATCGGTCTCGCCAATTTTAATCACATTGTGTTGCGCAATCACTTCATCTGCAATGATGGATGGCGCACAGAATATTCCAACGCCTGCCTGACCAAAGGCACGCATAAGCGCGCTATCATCAAACTCTCCCACAATTTGTGGCTGCATACGCAATGTGTTGAGCCATGACATCAGGCGTTTACGTACAGCGCTGTCCTCGCCTGGTACCAGTAACGGTGTGTTACTTAGATGTTGTGGAAACACTAGCGCAGACGATTGTACAAGGCCAGAAACTGCAAAGAAGCTCACGCCGCATTCCAATAGTTGCTGGCTACGGCCTTTAATATCAATTTCACTAGGCATAGGGCGGTCTGATAACACCAAATCCAGACGATGGATGGCAAGCTCACCGAGTAAAGACTCTAGCTTACCTTCACGACAAATAATTTTAATCGGTTCTGCTAATGACATTGCAGGCGCTAGTAATCGATAGGCAATGGATTTGGGAACAGCATCGGAAATACCCACTCTAAATAATCGTGAACGTTCTTTGGAGCCTGCGCGCAGTGTTTCTTCTAGTGCATTACCGGTTTGAAATATGTCGTCAGCGTAAGTGAGTGCCAACTCTCCAGTTTCGGTAAGTTCGATGCCGCGCCCAACTTTTCTGAATAGTGAAACACCGAGTGAGGCTTCAAGAATTGCAATTTGCCCGCTGATGGTTTGTGGCGTTAAATGTAACTGTCTGCTGGCTTTCACAATGCTGCCAGCTTTTGCTACCGCCCAAAAGTAATGGAATTGTTTGTAATTAATCATATGGGTGAACAATAGCTCGTAAAAACCGAATAATCAATCAGAAATATTCTGCTTTTATTGAATATAGAAACAGACTAAAGTAGCAGCATGATAATCATGCTTGATTTCACAAAGCGTTGATTCAACCGAAGGAGACCATATGAAACGTATTTTATATTTTCTAGCAACCAACCTAGCCATTGTGTTTGTGCTTTCTATCACCATGCGTATTTTGGGGGTAGAGCCATATTTAAATGCGAACGGCTTGAATCTGAGTAGCTTGTTAGTTTTTTCAGCCATTATGGGTTTTGGCGGTGCATTTATCTCGCTAGCGATTTCTAAATGGACAGCAAAACGTATGTCTGGTGCGGTAGTGATTGAAGAGCCGCGCACACCAACAGAGATCTGGCTGGTGAAAACAGTGCGTCAACAGGCCGATGCCGTGGGGATTAAAATGCCAGAAGTGGCTATTTTTGATACACCAGAGGTGAATGCATTTGCAACCGGCATGACTAAAAACAGTTCTTTGGTGGCAGTATCAAGTGGCTTATTAAATGCCATGACGCGAGACGAAGCTGAAGCGGTGCTGGCACATGAGGTATCACACATTGCCAATGGTGACATGGTCACATTGACCCTGATTCAAGGTGTGGTGAATACGTTTGTGATGTTCTTATCACGCGTGATTGGCTATGTTGTGGATAAGGTAGTGTTTAAAACTGAACGCGGTACCGGCCCTGCATTTTTTATCACCATGATGATTGCGCAGTTTGTATTAGGTATTTTGGCGTCTATGATTGTGATGTGGTTTTCACGTCAACGTGAATTCAGGGCGGATGCTGGTGCGGCTAAATTATCAAGTAAAAACAAGATAATTGCAGCGCTGCAACGTTTGCAGGCACAGCATGAACCTTCAGCATTGCCAGAGCAAATGGCTGCTTTTGGTATCTCAGGCAAAGGTGGGTTATCAAAACTATTTGCTAGCCACCCAGGTTTGGATGAGCGTATTGCCGCATTGCGTGAAGCACAATAAGTAAAAGTGGCTACCGTTAGCAAGGTGGCCGCTGTAGTAAACCAAGGCTGAGAGATATAAACGGTATTTCTCGGCCTTATTTATGTTCGGTAGCGTGATTGCAAGCAATGCCGATTAATTAATAGAGATGTATGAAATGAGAGGCACGCGTGAGTGAATTAGGGTCGGTAGGTGCTTGGTGGATGTGGGCAGGGTTTGGCATATTTGTGATTGTGATGCTGGCTATAGATATGTTTGCATTAGGGCGCAAAGGCGCACACAAGGTAGGGGCGCGTGAGGCACTTATTTGGTCGTTAGTATGGTTTAGCTTAGCCATGCTATTTGGCGCTGCCCTATGGGCCTGGTTAGACCATACCAGTGGCAGAGCAATTGCGGATGCCAGAGCCATGGAGTACGTGACGGGTTACCTGCTTGAAAAGACCTTGGCTATGGATAACATCTTTGTGTTTGTGATGATATTCAGCTACTTTGCTGTGCCGCTGGAGTATCAAAAGCGCATATTGGTGTATGGAGTGCTAGGAGCGATTATCTTACGCGCGCTAATGATATTGGTCGGGGCTTGGTTGATTGCTGAGTTTCACTGGGTGCTTTATGTGTTTGGCGCCTTTTTATTGATTACCGGTATCAAGATGTTTGTGTTTGCTGACCATGAGCCTAACTTAGCAACGAATCCATTATTAAAGTGGTTGCGCCAACATATGCGTATTACCGATAAGTTTCATGCGGATAAGTTTTGGATTACGCAGAACGGTGTGCGCTGGTTTACGCCCATGTTCTTGGTATTGGTGCTGATTGAGTTCTCAGATGTGATTTTTGCGATGGATAGTATCCCAGCGATATTTGCGATTACCGATGACCCCTTCATCGTGTTTACCTCCAATATTTTTGCGATATTAGGTTTGCGCGCTTTGTATTTCTTGCTGGCAGATATGGCAGAGCGCTTCCACTTGCTCAAGTTTGGTTTGGCGCTGGTATTGATTTTTATCGGCACAAAAATGCTGATAGTGGAATGGTTTAAAGTCCCTGTGGCGGTGTCATTGGGGGTAGTAGTGGCGGTATTGGGTACCAGCATGCTACTGAGCTTGATTGCTACCAGAAAGCCTGATGAGCACTAACGTGACTGCAATAAAAAAGCCCGCATTGAGCGGGCTTTTTTATTGTTTGATGTATGTAATTAAAAAGACATGCGTTTCATCGTGCCGTCTTTATCAATCCATTTATGTTTTAATGCGCCTAAAATATGCAGGATGATGGCAATCAGAAAGATGGCGCCGATAATTTCATGCGCTTCTTTGAAAATGTCACGCAGCGTGCTGTTATCTAAACCTGCAATGATATCAATACCAAACCACTTTACCCCGTACTTGCCGCTCATGGCCATGATTAAGCCGCTCACTGGCATTGCCACCATTAATAAATACAGCAGGTGATGCGTACCTGTGGCTAGTTTCTTTTCCCATGCTTTATATGAAGCAAGCATCGCCGGCGGGCGGTGTGTAATGCGCCATAGTACACGCAGACCAATCAGTGCTAATAAAGTAACGCCGATAGATTTGTGCAGGTTAAAGTAAAAGTTTCTTGGGCTGACTTCTTCCGCAAGATGCCAGGTGTAAACACCTAAGTCGAACAAATCGAAAGCAGTTTGTTTGGCAGCTTCTTTGGGCAGCTCTGTCATGTACCAACCCAGTGCAAACATGGCAATAACCACCAGTGCAATCAACCAATGCAGAATAACAGCGGGTTTTGTATAGCGTGAAGAATCTTGATTCATAGTAATATCCTAAGTAACACTTCAGTTGACGTTCAATTGTGACTATAGTCATCACAAATGATTGCATAAACGCAGTCATTTTAATCACTAACTTTAACGCAAGGAATCATTTATGAGAATTTTAATGATAACCATGAGCCTATTTTCAATAATGGGCTGTACACATGCGCAAATACAGCATGAAAACTTTGCGCTAGAGACGGTGGCTGAAGGTGTTTATGTGCATCATGGACAACATTTAGATATTGATACAGGCTACCAAGGGGATATCTGTAATATTGGTTTTATTGTCGGTAGCAAGGGCGTAGCCGTGATAGATAGTGGCGGTAGCCTGAAGGTGGGGGAGCAACTACATGCGGCGATTCGTAAAGTCACTAAGCTACCAGTGTTGTATGTGATTAACACGCATGTACATCCAGACCATATTTACGGTAATGCAGCATTTTTGCCTAAAACTGCGAATGAACCCAAGCCTGAGTTTGTAGGCCATGAGAAATTAGGCCATGCCATGGATTTGAGAAGCGAGCAGTACACCAAACTGAATGAGCGCTTGTTGCACGAGGATGCTAAAGGCAGTGATTTGGTAAAGCCAACATTGGCGGTCACCAGCACGTTAGAGCTTGATTTGGGTGATCGGCTACTGGTAGTCACTGCACACCCCCCAGCCCACACCAATACCGATATTAGTTTACTGGATAGCAAAACCGGTACCTTGTTTGCTGGCGATTTGTTATTTATCACGCGTACACCAGTGGTGGAGGGTGATATTAAAGGCTTAATCGCAGAAATTATTAAGTTGAAGAGCAGCCCGGCAAAACAGGTGGTACCAGGACATGGTCCAGTGACCAAGGATTGGTTAGCAGCTTTAACCGATGCCGAGCGTTATTTAACCGTACTATTGAGCGATGTACGCACTAACATTAAGCGCAATATCAGTATGGAAAAAACCATGGATACTGCGGCCGAGAGTGAGCGCAATAAGTGGCAGCTGTTTGAAATTGCCAATCGACGCAATGTCAATACGATATACCCAGTGTTGGAGTGGGAATAAAAAAGCGGCTAATGAAGCCGCTTGAGTGTTGCCGATTTAAGCTAAATGCCGGTTAAGCATTTTTCTTGCAGTTGTCTAAGCTGCATGCTGTATTTGGGTTTGCGTGTAATAGCAACAAACCGCCGGCAATGGCCAAGTATTGCAATAGTGGCAATTTCAGTAATAGGGTTAAGCCCACGATATAAAATGCCATGACTAACGCAAAGGCTTTGGTTTTGTAGCCTAGTAATAAAGCTAAGCCACCAATACAGTTCACTAAAATAATGAGCGGGGCAAAAATGCCAGGCAAGCCCATGCTACCTAAACTAGCTTGATATTGCTGATATCCGTCAGGATTATTAGTAAAACCAATAATCAGCACCACAACTTGAACCAGGAATAATTGTGATAATAAAACGCGTGCTGCAGTTGCTAAGTATTTTTGCATATAACACCTTAATCATTAATTAAAGACCAAGGCTGCATAATGCCTGTTACTGCCAACGCTCGCAAGGGGTTAACATTGCAAGATCATTTCAATATAGAGCAAGTAAGCTGGCAAACGCGCGCGCCACAACTAATCGCGGTGCGGGAAGCGGTGTTTATCGTTGAGCAGAAAGTGCCGGCAGGACTGGAGTGGGATGGTTTAGATGAAGCAGCGCAACATTTATTAGCGTTCAACGCAGCAGGAGAGGCCATAGGCTGCGCCAGATTGTTAGGGGGTGGTAGTATAGGCCGTATGGCGGTATTAAAGCCCTGGCGAGGCTCAGGAGTAGGTGCTGCCTTACTCAAAGCGGCGATAGCTTATTATCAGCAACGAGCATTGCCTGTCATTACCCTGTCAGCACAAGTGCATGCGATTGCCTTTTATGAGAAGTTTGGCTTTAAGGTGTGTAGCGAGGCGTATATGGATGCGGGTATTTTGCACAGGGATATGCAGCGCATAGAGCCATCACTGGTTTAAAGGGTAGATAATTTTAGCTATTAAAAAAGCCTGCACATTACTGAGCAGGCTATTTATTTCGCGAGACGTCGCTGGCTAAGTTGTATTACTTGTTCATTACGTACATAGTCACTTCAAAGCCAAAACGCATTTCTGTTGCTGCTGGTGTTGTCCACATAATAATTCTCCGGTTAGTTATTAACATCAAGATTGATGCTGTGCTTGTATGATTAGTATCATACCCAACAGTTGCAGCCTAGGCGTATGTACTTTAATGAATGCAGCATCATGATTTTACGTAATTATTTAGCTAATTAAGTTTGCGATAAATTTCTTAAATATCCGTAATTAATAGATAATACTGATAGTTATTAGGAGTTTACATGGGCTTAGATGCACGTACTGTCATGGTGATGTTTTCCATGCTGGCGTTTATGTTTTTCTGCTTGTTTGAATTGGCAGGTTTGCGGGTAGGTAATATACGTGGCGTTAGGCAATGGGCGATAGCTAGTCTGTGCATGAGCCTAGGGTTTAGCCTTGCCTATTTTTATGGGCAAACAACGCCAGGGCATGAATGGGCCGCGGTGATTGGTTTAACTCTATTTGCATTGGGCACCTGCTTACAATTGACTGGGATTCTAGCGTTCAAAAAGCAAGCGGTTTCATGGAGCATACTGATCTTATTTATTGTCATTACTATATGCCAAGCTACTTGGTTTAGTGTGATTAATCCTGATACACGCATGCGTGCGATTGTTAATTCCCTCTTGTTTTTTAGTGTTTACACTGTGTGCGCTCGCGTGCTGCTAGTTAAGGTAGAGGCTTCACAAAAACTTGCGTACTGGTTTACCGGTGCTTCATTCGTAGCTTTAGCTTTATTAATGTTAACGCGAGCAGTAGTGCTGCTACTATCTCCAGATGCTGAAATAGGCTTGCATGTAAATACCTCAATTAATACTCTGCCATTTGTGATTGCGAGTCTACTTGAATTTAGTGTGGCTTTTGGTTTGTTGTTGATGCTTAATCATCGTCTGATTGCTGACGTTTACCAAATGGCGTCGCGTGATGCGCTTACTGGCGTGCTCAATCGCCGACGGATTGAAGAGGAAGCTGTGCGTCTGAGGGCACGTTGCATGCGTACTGGTGAGACCTTGGCGATTATGATGATTGATATAGATTTCTTTAAATCTATTAATGATCGTTATGGCCACCCGGTTGGGGATAAAGTGTTGTGTGCGGTAGCGGATATCGCACAAAAATCTATCCGGGCTGAGGATTACTTTGCCCGCTATGGCGGTGAAGAGTTCTGCATGTTGCTTACCTCTACAAACGAAAATGAGGCATTAGATTTGGCGGAGCGTTTGCGTTTGGCTTTTGCTGAGTTTACGTTAACCGTGGGTAAAGAGCGGCTTAACATTACAGTGAGTATCGGCGTAGCAGACTCTAGTTTGATTGGTTTAGAGTTTAGCGATTTAGTAGCGGCCGCGGATAAAGCGCTCTATTGTGCTAAAGAGAGCGGGCGTAACCGAGTAGTCACCTATACCGAGATGGATGTGTGCAGTACATCTTAAGACTAAGAGGATAAGCCCAGCGTTTTTAAGTTAGCTACGCGCCCGTGATAGAGCGCAGACACCAAATCAGACTGTGTCACCATGCCCACCAAGCGGCGCTCATCATCAACCACGGGAATATGATGGTGGACCTTGGTTTGCGACATGAGTGGAATCAATTCAATAATATGCATATTGGCTGATGCGGTGACCGCTGGCGATGTCATGATTTGGCCGACTACTTCAGGCTTGTGTGATGACAAGGTATGCGTTCTGCGGATAAAGCTTTTAAGTTTGGTTTCAAAGCCTTCATATACCTCTAAATTGGCATGCTGCATAAAGTTAGCCTGCGTGATGATACCAACCACACGCCGTGCTCGATCAATCACTGGCAGCGCTTTAATTTCGTGCTGTCGCATGAGTAGCCAGGCGTCTTCCAGCAAGGTGCCGAATACGACGCTCACCACATTTTTAGACATAATGTCTGCACAAACAATCTCACCAAAGCGTCGTCGATAAGCGTGCATTTCGGTTTGTTGTAACAAGGTTTGCAAGTCATCACGGCTTACGTCGAGCACTTGGTTGTATTCTTTGAGCACTGCATTTAAATCTTCAGTATTAAAGCCAAAGCGCATTTCAGCGGGAATATCCTTAGCTAATTGCTGAGATGCTTTTACTGCAAGGTGTGGATAAGGGCGGCGTGTTGCATTGTTAAAGATAATGGCGACCAGCAAAAGTATCAACGAGTTAAGCGCGACCGGTGCCAACACAAACCAATAACCCTGTGCATGGATGGTAGCACCGCCCAGTACGGCTGTGAGTGCCACCGCGCCGCTGGGCGGGTGTATGCACCTTAACGCAAACATGGCGACAATGGAAAGACTAACGGCTATCGCAGCGGCAGCAGCTGGGTGTGGGATCCACATAGCGCAAGTCACACCAATGAGGGCTGCTGTGGTATTGCCGCCAATAATCGACCACGGCTGTGCCAGCGGGCTTGAAGGCACTGCGAATAACAGTACGGCGGAAGCGCCCATCGGGGCAATGAGATAGGGGATAGTGCTGGTATCACCCTCTATTAGAACGGTCACTAGGCCAGTTAATAAAATGCCGACAAAAGCGCCAATACCAGCGCGCAGGCGCTCAGTATGATTAACAGCAATGCGTTCTGGGACAAAGCCTTTCAGCCAGTTTTTAAGTTTATCCAAGCTTGTGAACCTAAGTATGTTTTTAATGATATTACACTATGCACTAATTTGGCGCACCAGATTAGTGCGCTGATGCGGTACACGGCCCACTGTGGAGGGTTTATACATGCTAGGGATGCTTTATTTGCATGTAAATTGCTTAAAGCAGGGCTATTCTATAAAATCCTACTTTATAGAGTAGCATCATTAATTTTATTCATAACTGATTTTATTCGTATTTTCCATCGTTTTATTTTCTCAAGGATTTCTCATGTCAAAAATCATTTTCAAAGCAGGCGAAGCTACTGTTTACTCAGAAGGTAAAGACGTTACCGCAGCAATGCCAGAAATCTTAATCGGCGCGGTTGACGGCCCAGTAGGCCAAGCGTTTGCAAACTTGATGGCACAAAGCAAAGGCCACACTGCAATGTTTGCGGTACGTGATATCAACCAATTGGTGCGTCCAGTATGTATGACCGTACCAAAAGTAACATTGAAAGGCAGCACAGATGTAGCCTTGTTCGGCGGTGTGGTACAAGCGGCAACAGCTGATGCGATTTTGGACTGTGTAATTGAAGGCATCATCCCTAAAGAGCAAGCAAATGATCTATGTATCATCAGCTTAGTGTGGATTGACCCAGGTTGTATCGAGCTAGAAAAGGCAGGCACTTTAGACAAAGCTGATATGTACAAAAACAACTACGATGCGACTAAATTGGCGATCAAACGTGCATTGAACGACGAGCCTAGCATTGACGAATTAATTGCTAACCGTCACAAAATCAAACACTGCATGTGGGAAGATTCTTGGGATCAAAAATAAGATAGCTGATTAAGTTATCTCATCTACATTGATGGTTAAGCTGTACTAGGCTTAAACATCAGAATTGTAGGTGAACAAAAAAGCGGCTATAAGCCGCTTTTTTTATTTCCTGATTAAGATATCACTGACACTGCGTGCCAGATTGAGTGCAGAAAAACCGGTTTTTAACCACTTGAGCACACGGCTAGGGCGAATAACGCTAATTGCGGTGGTGACCCCAAGCATCAAAATAGGGTGTTGCCGTACGTAACGTACAAGTTGAAAGCCTCGGTAAGCAATGGTTAACGGTTTGCCTAAAGGGGCGATATCTTGTGCGAGTAAGGCACGTTGCGATGCCGCTTTAAGGATTAGTTTTTCGCGGCGCTCGGCGATGGTTGCGCGTTTCGGACTCACAAATCGCTCCTAGTCTCTGCTGGTTTCTTGATGATCTTTCACCAGCTCAGCTAAGCTGGCTTCGAACATCCTAGGCATGGATTTGAGCGCGCGAATCGCTAGCGCACCAATGACGCCGCCAGTGAAAATAAATAGTCCGGTGAGCAGGCTTAACACCAGCAAACGATGCGTATCCCAGAATAAAACCACAATCAGGATTGCCAACAACACCATACCGAAGCACAGGCAAAACAGGGCAACAAAGGTCATCGCCAGTAATGAGATTAGACGCTCGCGTCCTTCTTCTAAGTCTGTACTTAGGAGTTCAAGGCGCGTGTGTACAATCCCAATACAGGTGTTGGTAAGCCTTTTCAGCGAGCCTAATAGCCCGTCATTGTTATTGCTATCACTCATTGCAATTAACGGCGGCCAATAAGTAAACCAACCACTAAGCCAACGCCCGCTGCGATGCCAACTGCATGCCAAGGTTTGTCGTGCACATAGTCATCGGTTGCGCGTGCTGCGGCTTTGGTTTTTGCCACTAAAACTTCTTGTGCATCGGCTAATTTTTCTTTGGCAACAGCAAGTGATTCTTCAGTTTTTGCACGTAAATTTGCCATTGCTTCGCCGCCCTGACTAGCGGTTGCTTTTAGTAAGGCTTCTGCATCAGCGATGACTACTTTGAAGTCGGCAATCAATTGTTCTTTAGAAACATCTACTGGTGAAGGTAAATTGTTGTTGTTCATTTATGTTTCTCCTTATGTGTTGTTGTTTGAGAGAGGTCTGACCGCCATCTGAACGTTAGATTCAATTTAATTGATGGTAATGATAGCTTTAATCCTACGCCTTGCTTGGACATAGGGCAAGAAGTGTATGGTTAAGAGCGGTCGTGAGCTAGTTTTAAGAGAATATTACGTACCGGAGTGGGTATTGCGGCACCAAGTGCATCTTCGATCGTCAGCCAGATTGCCGTTGCTTCGCGCGCTTGTAGTGCGTGCTGGCTAACGGTAAGGGGCTGAGGCTTAATATGCAACTTAAAATGAGTAAAAACGTGGCTGATGGGGGCTAATGGTGCATCTACCGTTGCGTTGATGCCAAATTGCTTGAGCACGGTCGCGGCGTAATCCTGATTCTCTGTATCGTCCGATTCCGGAAAGCTCCATAAGCCACCCCATATGCCTGAGGGTGGGCGCTTGACCAGCATCACCTCATTGCCTTGCTGCAAGATGAGCATGGTGGTGTTCTTCTCAGGGATGCTTTTTTTGGGCTTGGGGGTAGGTAATACTGAGGTGAGGTTTTGTTGGCGCGCTAAACAGCTTTCATTTAAAGGACATACCGCACATTTAGGCTTGCTTCTGGTGCATACGGTTGCACCCAAGTCCATCAGGCCTTGGGTGTAGGCTACCATGTCAGACTGAGGTAATAGGCTCTCAGCTAGCTGCCATAGTGCCTTTTCAATTTTGGGTGCGCTGGTCCAGCCGCTAATGGCAAAGTGCCTTGCCAGCACCCGTTTTACATTGCCATCCAAAATGGTTTGCACCTGATGAAAGGCAAACGAGGCGATGGCCGCTGCGGTGGAGCGGCCAATGCCGGAGAGTGTTTGTATGGTGTTGAAGTCTTGTGGGAACTGCCCAGCATGTTCGTCCACAATAGTTTGTGCGGCATGGTGCAGGTTACGTGCTCTAGAGTAGTAACCAAGGCCGCTCCAATGCTGCAATACTTCATCTTGTGTGGCATTGGCTAAGTCGGAAATGGTTGGAAAGCGGGCCATGAATTTGCCGTAGTAACCAATTACCGCCGATACTTGGGTTTGCTGTAGCATGATTTCAGATACCCAGATGGCATAGGGGTCTGTAGTGTTTTGCCAAGGTAGGTCGTGTCGACCGTGTATTTTTTGCCAAGAAATCAGGCGGCTGGCAAAGTCAGTCATGAATCAAGCTACTTAATAAAAATGAAAGAGGGTGTAACTGTATGCAAGTTGCTTAAAATTTGAACAGTTTTTTAAGTTTTTGCTCTGCTTTTTCTTTCGCTAACTCTTCAGCTGATTTTGGCTGCTCTGTGGTGCTGCCGTCTGCCGGTGCAGTAGCACTATCTGCAGGTTTGTTTTTATCGAGCAGGCCTTTTAATGCATCTACTTTGTTACCATCGCCCACCAGTGCTTTCACGGCACCAGCTTTATCGCCACCCACTTTGTCGATTAAATTGGATTTCGCAATAGCGGTGCCCAGTGCGGCAAAATCAATGCCATATTTAGGCGCAGAAAAAGTACCAGTCACCTTAACGGGGATGGATACACCAGCAAGCGAATCAAGCTCTGCGCCGCCCTGGCCTTTAAGGGATTTAACAATCGTCGGTTTAGCTAAGTAGTTAATGGTTTCGTTAGCAATATCTACATCGCCACGGCTATCACCTTTGGCTAAGCGCAAAATAGGAGCCTTCATGGCAAGGTCCTCGTTGTGGGCGACCCCATTTTTAATGTTAAATGACGCGGTGAGTTCACTAAAGTCAGTTTTCTGTGTTTGGTCAGCACCAATGCTGTTTTTGTCTTTGAAAATATTGATTTTAGATTTGGCATTGCGAATAGTGCCGGCAATGTCGATGCCCTTGATTGCACCATCGGCCAGTTGCAGTGAGGATGTGCCATTCAGCGCTTTTTTCATGGCACCTACAGTATTGCCTGCTGCGGTTACGTCAACGCTGAGCGTGCCTTTGCCGTCTAACATATCATTATTGATCGCATCTACTAGCAAAGGGCCAATGGCAATGCCTTTCATGTCTTGCTTGAAGGCGATGCTGGGGGTGCTGCGTGCGTCTACCCTAAGTGAGCCATTCATACTGCCTTGATACAAATTTGCAGACAGTGGGGCAATAGTGGCAACGCCATCAGCGGCTTTTAAGTCTACACGCACGTTTGAAGCCTTGGTTTTGCCGTATCTTAAATTGCCAATACGGATAGAGCCATTGGCATTCAGTGCTTTCAGTGCGCTTAAATCCAGCGGAGCATCGCCAGTGTTGGCTTTGGTTTCTACTGGCTTGTCACTTGCAATGATATATTTATCAAGATTCAGCTGGTCAATATCAAGATCAAACGTATAAAGCGGTTTGTGAAATTGGCTGATGCCCAAGCTCCCTTTAATCTGGCTCTCGTCAAACTTCACATTTAAGCCGGATAGTGCCAGCTTTTGCCCATCGGCTTTCACATTAACATTGAGGCCAGATAAGCGATATTTGTCGTAACTGATTTGTCCAATATTGATTTTGCCGTCTAAGAGTAAATTAGCCAATGCCGACATATCAGCAGGTTTTTGGCTGGCTGGCTCAGCTTTTTTAGGCTTGCTTGGGCCTAATAGCTTGTTTAAGTCTAAAGCATCCGCAGTTAAATTAAACTGAATATTGGGTTTTTTAAAGTTAGCGAGCGCTACGTTACCGTTAAGCTTGGTGTTATCTACATTCATTAAGAATTTGCTATGCACTTGTTCTTGCTTAGCATCTGCGTGCAAACTTAAATCAAAACTCACTTTGGCACTGCCATTAGGGATGGCAGGGTCTTTAATGTCGATATTGCCGGCAAATTTTGGTAAGTCAAAAATCAGGCTTTCCAGATTGCCTTGGAACGGAGATGAAAACTTGCCGTTGATGCTGCGCTTACCTTGTGTACCAGTGATGTCACCACTAATGCCGCTGCTTTGTAGTGCTTTAGGCGAACCTTTAATATCAGCCAGGATTAAGTTTGCTTTAAAGTTGTCGCTCGCTTTTTCTTGGCTTAAGCTCACGGTGATTTTTTTGCTGGTGACTTCATCCTTTTGCGCAACCAGTGCGGGTGCGTTTAAATCCAAGGTGACTTTGGCACCGTCAAATTGACCGGCTAAGGCTAATTTCAAGCTATCGACTAAGAATTCACGCGTTTCCGGCTTGGCATCAACATCACCGCTTAAGGTGATTGCTACATCTTTACCGCCCAGCACATCGCCTTTAATGCTGGCGTCTAGGTTTTTTGCGGCAAAGTGTTTGGCCTCAGGATCTGCAAGGAAAGTCCCCTTAAGTTTTACATTAGCCGCCAATGCCGGTTGATTTGCCGTTGCGCTAAAGTCAGTGGCCAGATCAATCGGCTCAGCTAATGCGATGTGGCCAGAAGTTAAATTGAACTTAGAGAGTGCATATTTTGCACCCGTGCCTTCGTCGGTATAGTTGATGGCAGAGTTGGTGACTTTAACGCCATCCACATCAAATTTAATTTGCTCGGACTCTTCTTCATCCTTGCTGAGTAGGTCATCAAAGTTATTAGTGCCATCTTTATATTTAATGATGTTAGCCTGCGCACCATCAATGTAGACGGTATCTACCACCAGCTCTTTTTTAAGCAAAGGTAACAGAGCTAGTGCTACTTTTGCACCTTGAATCGAGGCAAAAGTTTGCTCGGAGTTGTGTTCAGAAATTGAAAGTTTGCCTAAATCTGCCCCAATTTTAGGCCAGAAAGCGAGTTTGATATCGCCCTCAATATTCAGGGTGCGCTGTTTCTTTTCTTGCACTAGCTTAATGATGAGCGGCTTGTAATCATTCGGGTTAAATGTTGCAGAGATGATGGCAACGGCCAGAACCAGCAAGGCAACCACGCCAGCTGCACCGTAGAGACCGTATTTCAATAATTTTTTCATGATGTCACCTTTGTTAGCTATATTGATAATGCGTCTGTTGTCATTACCAGTATATGCACGTTCATATTGTTGTTATTACTTCAGTGTACAGTCCAGTCGACTAAGCCTGTATACGCGGTTAGCAGTACGATTCCGCCAAATGCAAGGCGATACCATGCAAAAATCGTAAAGTCATGGTTGCTGACGTAGCGAATAAGCGCTCTAACCGCAATCATGGCACTAATGAAAGAAAATATAAACCCCATTGCCCATGCGCCCATGTCATCCATACTGAGCAGGGCACGATCTTTGTACATCGAGTAAATAGAGGCAATCCCTAGCGTTGGGACAGCGAGGAAAAATGAAAATTCCGCGGCCGCTTTGCGTGATAAACCAAAAAATAGGCCGCCGATAATGGTGGAGCCAGAGCGTGACATGCCTGGAATCAGCGCTACTGCTTGTGCCAGCCCTAGTTTTAAGGCATCTAAGGGACGAATGTCATCCACGGTTTCTATGGTCACGGTATGTGTGCGCCTCTCTGCCCACAAAATAATAAACGCACCAATAATAAACGCCAGGGCAACCGGCACTGGTTTAAACAGATGGGTTTTGATGGTGCTACCAAAAGCCAAGCCCAAGATGGCTAGTGGCAAGAACGCAATGCTCAAATTAATGAATAAACGGTTGGCGATGGGGTCGCGCCCGATCCCTGCAAATGTACTGACAAAACGCGTACGGTACTCCCATACCACCGCTAAGATAGCGCCCAGCTGTATCGCAATATCAAATACATTCCGTTTTTCATGGTTCATGAAATTGAGCAGGTCACCGGCCAAGATTAAATGTCCGGTGCTGGAGATAGGCAAGAACTCGGTAGCGCCCTCAACAATGCCCAGTAAGGCGGCTTTAAGTAGTAACAAGATATCCATATGCTGATTTTATTAAATAAAGTGATTGGTAAGCAGTAACAGAGCTTACAGGCAAAGGTTAACGTACAGTAATTTTAGTATGTGCATAGCAGGGCATTGTGATGCCAGGTATGTGAGTATTGAATAGAAACGGCGCCTAAGCGCCGTTTCTATTGTGGTGCTGTTATTTAAGCATCCCCATGACGGCTGTCAGCAGGTTGCCTGAGTTGCTGTCTACTTCACCATTGGGCGTCATTTTGTCGATGGCCTGCGGTAAGTATTCTGCAATTTTTGCGCTGATGTCACTAGGTGACATCGTTAGTTTTTCGGCAATACCGGCAATACTGTCACGCCCTAGTACTTCTATTACTTGCTCGGCAGAAATTGGTAAGTTGTCGCCTTTGCTAATCCATGATGCAGCTTGTTCAGACAAACCAGCCTCATTAAATTTGGCCACTACGCCTTCCAAGCCACCGTTCTGTTTAAATAGATCCATGGCGATTTGCAACATAGCGCCTTTATCGCCGCCCATGTTGCTTAACACTGCACCAGCTAAACTATCAAATAATCCCATGATACAACCTCGCTATCAATAATTAATCATTAAGCCAGATGCTACATTAAAAGCGCTCATCGTTGCGTAAATATCGCCATTCGCCAACGGGTAATTTACCCAAAGTCACACTGCCGATACGAATACGTTTTAAGCCTACTACGTGCAATCCTACCATTTCGCACATACGGCGAATTTGGCGTTTTTTGCCTTCACGTAATACAAAGCGTAATTGGTCTTCATTTTGCCAGCTTACTTTGGCTGGTTTTAATTTTTCACCATCTAAACTCAAGCCGTAGTTCAAGCGTTTTAAGTCTGCATCGCTAAGCTCGCCAGTCACACGCACCAAGTATTCTTTTTCTACGGTAGAGTCTTCCCCAATCAAATGGCGCGCAACGCGGCCGTCCTGAGTGAGCACTAACATCCCTGTAGAGTCAATATCCAAGCGGCCAGCTGGCGCTAAACCCTGCAGCATGCCGCGATGGAACTGTTTGGGGTGATGGTGGTGTAGCTCTGGATCGTCTTCCCACTGGTTATCTGGGTGTATCAATACAATCGCAGGTTGGTAGCCATCTTCTGCCTGGCCGCTCACATAGCCCACAGGTTTGTGCAGAATAATCGTCACGTTTTCAGCTTGGTATTCCTGAGCGTAACTGCTGATAATGATTTCGGCGTCAGGTTTGATGCGTGAGCCTAGTGTTTCAATAATCTCACCATCTACTTTTACCCAGCCATTCGCAATCCACTCATCTGCTTCGCGGCGTGAACATAAGCCACGTTCTGCCATTACTTTAGATAAGCGTGGCAAATCAGGCTGGCTGGCATTGGCTTTGGCGGCAAATGCTTCTTTATTATTACGTGTTTTATCAAACTCACTGGCTACAAAACCATCGCGCACCTTGCCGCCACGGCGTGGCGGGTTGCGGTAAGCACCTTCACGGTCTGCTCTATCGCGGGTAGTTTGCATGCTGTCTAATTTGTGAGCATCTGGTCTGCGCGCATCCGGATCAATTGGGCGCGGTGATGGCGCACGGCTATCTGGTGTTAGTGCTCTAGGTGTAGAGGACGTGTGCAAGGAGCCATCATGACGGTGGTTACGTTGACGTGGCGCATCTTGATGCGCAGGCCTTGCTTGATCTCTAGTTTGGTCTCTAGATTCACTTCTGGCACGCACCGGCGCGCTTGCCTCTGGTGCGCTAGGGCGTTGTGGTCTAACCGGTGCAGTTGTTCTATCACGCGTAGGCGTGTTTGAGCGGCGTACAGGTGCTTTACTTGCCACATTGCTTGGGGCATCACCAGATTTTTTTGAGAGTTTTAGGGTAGTCAAAAGTTTTTTCCTTGAATGTTACTATTTTACGCCTTTTTTATTGGCTAGGCGTGAATACAATTGATTGAATTTAAAACAAAACAGCCAGCGATTAGCGGGCTGTTTTGATCACATCAAGGTTGAAACTTACTTAAAAATGACCAAAAGCAATCTAAGTCATTTAATCAAATCTGCGATTAGCAGTAGCCATTTGCGTCAGCGTAAAGTGTGACCTCTAATTATCTACTTTACCAAACCAGACGCTTTTCAATTTAGCGACCTTATACAGTAAGCCGGTATTTTCATTAGAAAGTGCGTCTAAGAATAAGGATAACCTGCGTGATTTAACGACCGTGTAAAAGGTGAGGATGCTTACCGGTACAAAGATGCCTACAAAATAGGCAAATTTTTCTATGCTAGTTGTTTGAGAGAAGTCAAAAATATTCATGCCTAGCAAGCCACTGGTCATGGTGCCGATTAAGCCTAAAATGGTGACAACTGTTAGTCTGACTACTGTATCTGCTTGGCGTTTAATTTCTTCGCCTTCTAAATATTCAGCCATATCCATAATGCGGCTACGCGTTTTTTTAAATAAATCTAGCGTGTTTAATTGTTGATGCATCATGGCAAATATATCTTTTGCAACGGCTTGGTCTGATACGCTTTCAAACCAATAGCGATGGGTAAAACGTAGAAATACGCCCATCACATTACGGATGCTTTGTCTAAAGGTTTTGATGGAAGTCTCATCTTCAATATTTAAACGACTAATGGCTTGTACCATGCGGTCTGATAGCATCAACAGTGCTGCTTTTTGAAAGTGGGCAATTAGAAACAGTAAGAAATATTGGCTTTGATAGTTGCGCTTAATGCCAGTTCTTTCATTGGTATATACGCGGTGCTGTTTACTGCCAACTACAATAAAATTTTGCCCTGTGCACATAATGCGAGTGGTGCTCCATGGGTCGCTTTTATTATTATCCCAGTAGCGGTCGTAGCAGTGCTTGTGTTCAAAATTACTTAAAAACTCTTCGGTAAATGGTAGCGTTTCGGAATCCCACGGCTGGGTAACCAAACCTAAGCGTATCAAATCACCACGAGTGAGCTTGCTAACGTCTTCAAACGCTAGGTAAGCCATTAATGGCATACGTTGATATTCAATTTCTCGATAACGAATTTCGCCTTCTTGGCTGGAGTAATGCTGCACCAAGGGGTGCATCAAAAATTCCCAGTGCAAAGAAACGCAGGGTACGTGGTTATCTTTTACAAATGATAAATATCGGGTCTTGTCTTGGTAGTCAGAGCATGCAAGCACATGGCCTTGTTTATCTAACCACTCAATGCTTTTTGCACAGTGGCCGGCATCGCCATTTTCTTCCCAATAATTAGGGTAGGTGCGCCCTAAGCGATACAAAATCTCCATCGCGTGATTGAGCTGGATATTTTCTCCGGTGACTTCAAGCGCTAAAAAAGCGACATCAATATCATAGAAAAAATACAGTTCAATATGCGCTACTTTTAATACGATAGGGGCTTCGTGATTGTTGAGCGTAATGCGGACCTGATTCACATCAGAACGTGAAAAGATATGAATCGGCGACTCACCATAGCCACCAGATTCGCGCCCATGCTTGCCTTCTCCGTATAAAAAGCGCTGCGCAAACGGCATGAAGGTAACAAACTCTTGGTAACGCACTTCACTTAACGATTGTTTGGCTAACGAAAATTCATCTTGAATCTCTTGCCAAGGGCAGTTTTCAGCTTTAAGAATATCCCACGGACGCTGGATTTTTTGGCTGTTCGACTCTGAAATCAGTTGGACAGGCCAAAGCAGCGTTTGTCTAAAGTCAGCAATGACACTGGATTCAATATTGTTCACGACGCAGCCAGATCTAAGATAAAAGAGGATAGCAAAAGTTTAGCATAATGCAGGTTGGCTGAAATGCGCGCAGAAATAAAGCAGACAAATAAGATTAAAGACTTAAACCCTATGCTAAAAATAAAAAAGCCAGCAAGGATGCTGGCTTTTTTATTAGCTAGGAAGTTTATTTAAACTTACAAATAAACCCAGCAAAAGGTGTTTAGACCTTTTGGTAGACTTCTGAACCTTTTTTCACAAACTCAATGGCTTTTTCTTGCATGCCTTTGGTCAGCGCTTCTTGCTCTGAAACACCTTGCTCAGCTGCGTAATCACGTACGTCTTGTGAGATTTTCATTGAGCAGAAGTGTGGGCCGCACATTGAGCAGAAGTGCGCTTGTTTTGCGCCTTCTTGTGGCAATGTTTCGTCGTGGAATTCCTTAGCTTTCTCTGGGTCTAGGCCTAGATTGAACTGGTCTTCCCAACGGAACTCAAAGCGTGCTTTAGATAATGCATTGTCACGGATTTGTGCGCCTGGGTGGCCTTTTGCTAAGTCTGCCGCGTGTGCTGCGATTTTGTAGGTGATGATACCAACACGTACGTCTTCTTTATCTGGTAAACCTAAGTGTTCTTTAGGCGTTACGTAGCAAAGCATGGCACAGCCATACCAGCCGATCATGGCAGCACCGATACCTGAAGTAATGTGGTCATAACCTGGCGCGATATCTGTCGTTAATGGGCCTAATGTATAGAATGGAGCTTCACCGCAATGCTCTAATTGCAGTTCCATGTTTTCTTTAATCAGGTGCATTGGCACGTGGCCTGGGCCTTCGATCATACATTGTACGTCGTGCTTCCAAGCGATTTGTGTCAATTCACCCAATGTTTTCAATTCTGCAAATTGTGCTTCATCGTTAGCATCGTAGATAGAGCCTGGACGTAAGCCATCACCTAAGCTGAATGAAACGTCGTACTGTTTCATGATTTCGCAGATGTCTTCAAAGTGTTCGTACAGGAATGACTCTTTATGATGCGCTAAACACCATTTCGCCATGATAGAACCACCGCGTGACACGATACCGGTCATACGTTTTGCTGTCATTGGGATGTAAGCCAAGCGTACACCCGCATGGATAGTGAAGTAATCCACCCCTTGCTCTGCTTGCTCGATCAATGTGTCGCGGAAGATTTCCCAAGTTAGGTCTTCAGCTTTGCCGTTCACTTTTTCAAGTGCTTGGTAGATAGGCACAGTACCGATAGGCACTGGTGAGTTACGGATGATCCACTCGCGTGTTTCATGGATGTTTTTACCTGTGGATAAATCCATCACGGTATCGCCACCCCAACGTGTACTCCACACCATTTTTTCAACTTCTTCAGAGATAGAAGAACCTAATGCTGAGTTACCGATGTTCGCGTTGATTTTTACCAGGAAGTTACGGCCAATAATCATCGGCTCGATTTCTGGGTGGTTGATGTTCAGTGGGATGATGGCGCGACCACGAGCCACTTCATCACGCACGAACTCTGGTGTAATCATTTTAGGGATATTTGCACCGAAATCTTGGCCAGGGTGTTGTGTTTGCAACAACTCGCTCATGTTTTCACGGCGTTGATTTTCACGGATGGCAATGAACTCCATCTCTGGGGTGATAATGCCTTTACGTGCGTAGTGCATTTGCGATACGTTTTGGCCTGCTTTTGCGCGCAATGGTTTGCGGTGCAGGTTAAAACGCATTTCTGAAAGCTCTGGGTCAACTAAACGTTGGTGACCAAACTCTGAAGTAGGGCCGTCTAATTGCTCTACATCGCCACGTTCCATAATCCAGCCAGTGCGCAATGCAGGCAAGCCGTTACGGATATCGATGCTGATGGTTGGGTCTGTGTATGGGCCTGAGGTGTCATAAACAACAACTGGTGGGTTTTTTTCTGCACCAAAAGCAGAAGGGGTGTCGCTTAATGAAATTTCGCGAAATGGTACGCGAATGTCTGGGCGTGAGCCTTCAACATAAACTTTGCGTGATTTGGCAAAAGGGGTAGTTGCGCTCTCATCTACAGAGGCAGTTTCATTAAGAAACTTGGTAAGATTTTTATCGGTGGCGTTCAAGTGTGGCTCCTAGCAAAAACGTAAGGAGCAGGAAAACTGCGTGCCCTTACTAGTATATTTGTAGGAAAGCGGATAGATGCTTTCCTACGGCGGCATGACCCGCATCAGGTTCGAAGGGTATATCTCACTGTATTTAGGTAAAAATACAGACCCCTAGCAATTAGCGAAATATACGCTAAATTTGCTATAAAACCAAGTGTTTAAGTCAAGTGTTTAATTGCCGTAACTTGCGGATTAAAGTAAGACGGGAGATTACCGTAACTATTTAAGGGTGCTGGCGGTGTATCGCTACGCCTGCCAGTACGCTTGCTAGTGCGGCTATCCATTGGTTTTTGATGGGCAATGCTTAAAAAGCAGTGGTTGTGTAGGTTTTTTGGTACACTTGTATTGTACGTATCGTATTTAACTCAAACTTAAAATGGTATTGGTGAGATTATGGCATTAGCTATCTATATCGGTTATTACCTTGTGGCAATTACAGCGCTCTTTTTTCATTTCACTGGTCATTTGGAGCGCTGGGGTATGGAGTGGGTGATTTTGGTATTGGCAGCAACTGTATTTCCTGTGGTGCTTTACGTTTAAGCCTTTATCTTTAATCTGCCGTCGCGCATTGCAATCTAGCCCTGCATTATTTTTTTGTCACAAACTCACGCGCCAGTCTTGCCTGTTTTTTCAGGCCTAGGTTAACAGCGCTGGGTAGTACACCATTGAGCCAGGCGAAGAACGTTTCTGGCTGACCAATAAATACTTCCTGTTTTTGATGTTCAATTGCTTTCACAATCATTTGTGCCACTTTTTCCGGGTCATCAATATTGCCGCCGGTTTTAGCCAGCATCGCTAGTGTTGCTGCATCGTTCATCGGTGTGTTGACCCCACGCGGGGCAATGTAGGTAACGCTAATATTGGTATCGCACAGCTCGCGGCGTAAGGCTTGTGAAAAGCCGTGTATTGCAAATTTGGTAGCACAGTAAGTAGCATAGTGCGGAAAGCCCAATGATCCCAAAATCGAGCCTATCATCACCAGCTGACCTTGATTGTTCGATTTAAAGTGCGGTAACAGCGCGTTGGTTAGTTGAATCGGCGCGGTGACGTTGGTGTGTACCATTTGCGCTATGCGCTCAGGGCTTTGGTCTTCAAATTGAATAAAATCGAGAATCGCCGCATTGTTGATCAGCACATCTATGCCATCAAATAATTGCAATGCTTGTTGGGCCACTTGTTGCACGCTGCCTGCGGCTTGAAGGTCGGCAATAATGGTTTTGGCCTTGCCACCTTTGTCTTGAATTTGTTGGCTTAATGCCGCAAGTTTATTGCTATCGCGCCCGACTAAAATCATGTTGGCGCCTTTGCGTGCCAGCATGAGTGCCAGATGTTTGCCTATGCCGCCAGTGGCGCCAGTGAGTAGAATGCATTTGTTTTTTAGTTGCATAGGGATCCTATTCAATCTTGCATGTATTCGGCTTCTATTGTACGGAATATATTGCCATACAATCTATAAAATGTTTTTGCACTGTGAATCAGTAGTGCTTGGTCGTCAGCATTGGTAATTTGGTTCATTAAGCTCTCGTAAAAAGAAACGTGGCTGATATCAAGCGAGCCATGGGAGAGCAGGTAGCTAAAGGCTTTTTTCGGCAGGTTTAATGATTGCATCAGCGCTTCACCTGCGTGCGTGGCAACTGCGGTGCTAGTTCCCTCTAGTACCAGTACCATGCCAAAAAAGCCAACTGGGTTCACGCGGTTAATCATGTCGTAAGCATACGCTACCATGACTTCAGTGGCGAAACTGGCACTGTGGCTCGCTGTTGTGCTGTGGCGCACAGCTTCTTTATCGCCGCCGCATGCTTCAATGTCATTGAGCACCCATTCCTGATGCCCCATTTCTTCTTCAATGTACTCACCGATGGCTGTGCGCAGCCATTCATAATGTGCTGGCAGGCGGCCGCCACATGCCATGAGCAATGGTGTGGTGTGCTTCACATGGTGGTAAGCCTGGGTTAAAAACCCCACATAAGTTTCGCGTGAAATCTTGCCGGTGGCGCCTTTGGTAATAAGCGGCAGGCTGAGTAGTTCATTGCGTTCTTTTTCAGTGGCCTGTAGTAATCTTTGGTAAAAGTTCATATGCATTATCTTTCGTAAAGCGCATTAATTTTTTGCTGGTAATGTTGCCAAATGACGTCTCTGCGGTTTCTGCCGTTGGCCGTAAGCTGTTGGTTGTTTAGTGTAAACGGTTCATCGGCAGGCAGCCATTGCGTGATTCTGGCGTAGTCTGGCAGGCCATGATTGATGCTTTGTATCGTGGCTTTAATCTGTTCTGTCGTGCTATTTTTTCCGGGGACGATAATCGCAGTGTTCCATGGCTTTGCTTCGCCAAACAAGGCGGCTTGTGCAATGCCTGGCGAAATGGTTAGCTCACGCTCTACCCACTCTGGGGATACATTACGCCCGAATGAGGTGATAAATATGTTTTTCTTGCGGCCAGAAATTACCAAATAGCCATCTGCATCAATATAGCCAATATCTCCAGTGTAAAGCTGTGGAGATGATGTGGCGGTTTGCCCTACGTAGCCTAAGTAGGCATTGCCGCTCACCACAATTTCATGTTCGTCTGTAAAGCTCACGTTCAGGTGTGGCAACACCATACCCACCGTGCCAATTTTATTCAATGCTGGGGTATTGAGCGCTACCACGGACGCGCATTCAGAAAGGCCATAGCCTTCGTAAACCGATATAGAGGCTTGCTGTGCGCGCTTAAGTAGTGCTGGCGACACGGATGCGCCGCCTACCGCTAAAAAGCGTAAGCTGCCAGGGAGCTGATCGCCTGCTTCTATTTGATGCACCAAGGCATTGAGTAACTCTGGGGTAAAAATCGCCGTGGATGCTTGCGTTTGTGCAAGTGCATTGAGCAGTTTTTGAATATCCAGCCCAGTGGCGCGCGTTAGGCCGATGTCGCTGCCAGGCAGCAATACGCAGCAGGCACCGGCAAGCAATGGCGCGTAAACGCCCGCCACATTTTCTAATAAGGTAGCCAGTGGCAGCACGTTTAAATGAATATCGTTTGAGGTTAGTTCTGTAGCCTCGGCAATAGAGGTTGCTACATTAATCATATTGTCTGCACTGAGGCATACACCTTTAGGGGTGCCTGTGGAGCCAGAGGTGTAGGTGATTTTGGCAGTGTGAGCAGGTAACACAGCCTTTGCTGGAGATTTTAATGCAAATTGCGTGAGCGTCTTTCCCGCCACTGTCCACTGTGTCTGATTGGCAATGTTATTTGCCAGTAAGGGCTCAAACAATTCTGGATGGTCGGTGATCACGATATCCACACCGGCATCTGTAATCGCATGCAGCCATTGTGTGTTTGAAAAAAAGAACGGTAATGGAATAAGCGGGATGTTACTCGCTAGTGCAGCCAAATCCAGTACCACCCAGGCCGGATGGTTGTCTAACGCCAACGCAATGGTGGGTTGTTCTTGCCGGCCTAAGCCATTCCACATGTGTTGCTGTGCTTGAATCTCAGCTTGCAGTTCAGCATAGGTGAGCTGGCTATCTTTGCCACGCAGCGCGATTTTATCGCCATGCTGCTCTGCATGGTTTGCGATAGCACTGATCATTATATTTTGCTGCATCGCACTTATAGCTGAGCTATACCTCTTACCGCCACCACTTGTGGTGAGTTGTCGTAATAGCGCCCCCATGCGCTTTGTTCTGCTGCTGTGAGGCGTGATTTGTCCGCACCTTGTAGTGCGTAAACATCGCGCCCGCCTTTAATGAGCCCATTTTGTAGGCTATGGTGGGCGGTGGCTACGCACCACTCAACGTTATTATCTAAGCTGTATTGGATGACATGCGCAATTAAAACGCCGGCATTGCGGGGATTAGACACCGCTAAATTACCAATTTCAGTAATTTGCTGGCGTGTAATTGCACGGTTAAAGTGATTAGACATCACTGTTTCAATTGGCGCATCCAAATAGCGCTCTAAGAACAAGGGTTCTGCATCTGCTTTGCGCATACCAAATGCCGCCACTAACTGGTTATTCTCCCCGCGCAAGCTAATGAGCTGCGGCATAAAGTGCTGTATATCAGCACCATAGGTGTGAGCGAATACATCATGAATAAATTGTTCAACCTCACGGCGATCAGGCGCCCCTAGCTCAACGCTAGCAGCCTTGATATCGCTAGCAAGGTGGCGTTTGGCTGCAGCAAAAGGGCGGGTTTTATACGCAGCTTCTGCATTAAAAAATAATGGACTTGCATCAAAACTTAGGCTCAGCATGTTGTCGTTCACCTTCAATTAATCATATATAAGCTAAGGCAATTAGCATGCCGATGTATTGTCTTGAGGTGAGGATTGGTATCAATCACTTTTGTTAAATAATTGACTATGTATTTAATAATCAATAACTTATATTTGTTAATAAAATGGGTGCTTAGCCCTTTCAATCATATATTCATACCATCTATACCTGCGTCCACCAAGCAAGGTGTATGCAAAAATGGTATGTAACATTGAGACTTATAAATTTACACCATGCAAATATTGCACTTAAATTAAGGAGGTGCAATTAAGCTTGGTACAGTAAATTAATAATCCCTGAGATAACAATCAGTTACTGCTCGTGCCGTGCTGGCACCTTACAGAATTTTTGACATTGGATTTATTGGTTGGTGCCGCCGATGCGTTTATTTTTAGCAGAATTCAGCCGGCGTTTAATTTGAACGGCCGTGGATTGCCATGTTTGCGGCAATGCGCAGAGTTGCTGTAAGTTTTATTAACCAGGCAGGCGCTATTTAAAGATGATAGAAGCTGAGAAAGCGTCACTTAATTGCATTTAAGTACAGCGGCGTCGGTACTGGTTTCACCGTTAGGCAGGATCCATAACACGGCTTTAACGCGATTATCCAGTTTGCAGGCGTCTACATAGGCAATACTGCCTGCTGTTTCCTGCACGTAGCGGATGGCGGCTTCGTCCGAATATAGTACATGGGGCGGTGATACGCCGTGGAAATATAAACCGTTCCAGTAGTCGCTTTGTGTATTAGGCAAACTGCCTAAAATGCTATTGGAGAAGTGCAGTCTAAGCGGGTTGTCAGGTGGCAGGTTAATGGGGTGAATGCGCTGGCCATGTGACCAGTAAGTTTTTTTGCGCCAGTAAATGAGTTTAAGCTCGCCCACCGCAATGCTTTTGATGGGATTGTCGTTGGCTACAATCACCGCAATCACGGTTTTATCTGCGGCATAGCTAGGCGCAGGCAGGCACAGGCTGCTTGTTACTAGCAAGATTGCAATCAGTAAGCGCATTAGAACAGCACCGCAAATGAAGCTAAAAAGCCGCGCGGTGACTCAGGCTGGTCGCCACTGCCGCCGGTAAATTCCAGCTTTAATAACTGGGCGGGCTTAATGCGCCAAGTGGCGCCTAGTAACCAGCGTTGCTGATGCCCTTCGTCAGGGCGCTGGAAGGTTTCAACACGTGTAATGCCATACCAGTTGGTACCGATAGGTAACGGGATGGCGGTTTGCAGATAGGCACCATAGCCGCTGCTGTTGTTATGTGCATCCCAGCGCTGGAATGCCTCACCTAATATTTCAATGTCGCGATAGTGCGTAAGGAAGTCTAGCCCCAGCATATGGTAACGAGCGCTAGTGGTGTTTTTTTCTTCAAACGACATTAAGTTCACGCCTATATTGGCCTGTTGGCCAAACGCAATACGCGCACCCTTAGTGTTTTTGAAGTTTAGCTCGTCCTTGCTGACATCTTGGTCTTTGAGTGTCTCTATGTATATTGAGTACTCAAGCGCGCTTTTATCTAGCGAAATTGCGCCAAAGGTCATGACCCCGTTAATTGCTGTTGGAAAGAGTCTGCTAGTTGCAATGGGGCGTGAGCTTGTCCATACCAATGGAGAGGCGTGTAGCTGGTTCCAGCGGCCAGTAGGCGTGAGGAAGCGCCCGCCGCGCAGGTTGATATTGTCTGACAGGTTGTAATCTAGATAAAAGCGCTCTAAATCAATATTGCTTTGTTTGCTGTGGAACTTGTTATCATCATCCCAAGTAAGCGGTTTTTCTAATTCTAGTTCACTAAAAAACCTGAGGCGGCTTTCGCCCTCCCAAGTCAAAATCAGGCTGATTTCGTTAATGGCGGCGCTTGCTTCTGATTCACGCGGCACTGTAATGCCTGCGCTGGTGTAGCCGCCTAGCCTGAAGCCATCCAGCACGCCTTTTTGCAGGTCGGAGGCTTCCTCGGCATAGGTAATCTTGCACAGCAGCAGTAGCACGGCTACACTGCTGATACGGAATTTATTGATGAGACGCATGGAAGCTCCAAGCTTTAAAATCAGCGATAATTTTTGAAATTAAATGCATAGGCGAATTATATTCGATATCTATCGCAAAGCGTTGCGGCAGGTCAACGGAGGCGCAATCCTGTTAATCCGGTACTGCATGAATTATAGGTGCTTAAGCACAGGCTAAATATTTTGAATCTATCCACCGTAAAATCAATGCCAGTAAAGAAACTGCTCTTGCTGGGTTTCTTGATGACGGCATTACTGCCGATGCTGATAGTGACACTGCTTACCTTCTACGAAGCGCGCACCGTATTGAGGGAGGAAATCGCGCGCGATATGCAAACACGCGCCAATGCAGCCGCGCGTCAGGTGGATAACATGATGTTTGAGCGGTTGCAGAATCTTGCCTCCTGGAGCCGCCTGGAAATCATGGATGAAGTCGTGATTGGCGACTTTGACAAGCGCTTATCTAACTTTCTCAATGAGCTGAAAGTAACTTATCACGGGGTATACCAGTCTATTTATGTAGTTAATAATCACAATGTGATCGTGGCTTCCAGCCAGCCAGCGGATATTGGTAAACCAGATGCCAGTGTGCCGTTATGGCTGCAAATTTCATTTGCAAATCGTGTTGTGCGTTTGTATCAGCTGCAGCAGCACAAGTTGCGCATGGCCAGTGACATTTTGGATGCCAATCAACATAAAGTGGGCACTTTATGGGTGGTTTTTGATTGGAGTGCGGTCACCAGAATTTTAGAAAGCACGGCTAATCAGGGGAGTGCGGCTGCCTTGATTAATCCGGATGACCCACATCCAGCTACGCGCGTGCTGGCAGAAACACAGCACTGGAAAAAAATCGTGGCGGCCCATGATATTTCTGTCGACTCTGTCTTGCAGCCTACTGCCGAGCCGCCGATATTTAACTGGGTTGTGTCAATTGCACAATATCGCTCTGTGGTAATGGCGCCAGTGCATCGCATGGGCTATATGTTTATTCTGCTCTTGATTATTACCGGCTTAACGGCCGCCACCTTTGCAGCACCATTGTCGGCACGCATTACGCGACCGTTGGCTAGGCTGACAGATTACGCCAATCACTTTATGCGATCTACCAACGGAGCACCACCCAAAGTGGATGGGCCGACAGAGGTACGCGCATTGTCCAGCGCGTTTAGCAAAATGATGGATGACTTAACTTTGTCTAAAGAAAACCTGACCCGCGCAGCCAAACTGGCGGTGGCAGGTGAAATGGCGGCAGCGATGAGCCACGAAATCAGAACACCGCTCGGCATATTACGCTCATCAGCCCAAGTGTTGGCGCGTGAAAAAAAACTGAGCCCAGAAGGGCAAGAGGTGGTGGCGTTTATCAATATGGAAACTGAACGTTTAAATAAATTGGTGTCTACGTTAGTGGATTCTGCGCGTCCACGTCCACCGGAGTTTGCTGTGCATGACTTGGTGCCGATGGTGGAGCATGCGGTGGCAATGCTGCGTATGCAGGCCAATAAAAAGGATGTTAATCTAGCGGTGGTGTTGCCTCAGTCCTCAGCAACTGAGGCTATAAGCCGTGTGTTGGTCGAGTGCGATGCCGAGCAGATGACACAGGTATTGCTGAATTTGCTATTAAATGCGATTCAGGTACTGCCAGCCGGTGGCAAGGTGGTAGCGTCTATTATTGATGCACCAGACCATGTCGTCATTAGCGTGGCGGATAATGGGGCAGGCGTCACTGACGCACAAAAAGAACAGATATTTGACCCGTTCTTTACGCAGCGGCCAGGCGGTATCGGTTTAGGTTTGGCGGTATCTAAACAGATAGTAACTGCTCACTTCGGAACGTTGGCCGTTGAGAAAAGTACATTGGGTAGCAGTGGTGCAGACTTTAGAATTGAACTACCGAAACGACAGTTGCTGCAAGATGCGGCGTCATAAGAAAAGTAAAATGGCAAAGTGAGATTATGTCAGACAGTACCAAATACATATTAGCCGTGGATGATGAGCCTAGCATGCTGCGCTTGCTAGAGATTAGCCTGCGTCAGGCTGGTTATCAGCCACTGACTGCCAAAGATGGGCGCGAAGCGCTAGATGTGATTAATACGCAAAAAGTGGATTGCGTGGTTACAGATTTACACATGCCGCGTATGGATGGCTTACAGCTCCTGAAAGAGGTGCGTAAAAACGACACTGAGTTGCCTGTGATTATCGTGACGGCACAAGGTGAGATCAGCTCGGCGATAGACGCCATGAAAAATGGCGCGTCAGATTACATTCTGCGCCCGTTTGATTTAACCGAGCTAGAGCTTGCGATTAAGCGTGCCTTATCCTTTTCACGCTTGGTGGTTGAGAATAGATTCCTGCGTGAAGATAAAGCAGTCGGTACCGGTTTGATTGGCAATAGCCCCGCGATGCAGCATCTGGCTGAATCTATCCGTCAGGTAGCGCCCGAAAAGGCAACAGTGCTGGTAGCGGGTGATACAGGCACAGGCAAGGAGCTGGTGGCGCGTGCGATTCATGCCGCTTCCCCACGTAGCAATGCTTTGTTTGTTGCAGTGAACTGTGCGGCGATTCCGCATGAAATGCTGGAGTCAGAGCTGTTCGGGCATGAAAAGGGCGCGTTTACCGGTGCAGTGAAAGAGCGGGTCGGTAAGTTTGAGTTGGCTGATGGCGGCACTTTGTTTCTGGACGAAGTGACAGAAATGCCGATGCAGCTACAAGCCAAGCTGCTGCGTGCGCTGCAAGAAAATGTGATTGAGCGTTTGGGTGGTAATCGCCCGATTGCTGTGGATATTCGCGTGGTGGCGGCGACTAATCGCAACCCGCGTGATGCGATAAAAGACGGCAAGCTGCGTGAAGACCTATATTACCGTTTAAATGTATTCCGTATCGATCTGCCTGCGCTTAAAGCACGTAAGTCGGATATTGAGCTGCTGGCAACGCACTTTTTGGCTAAGCGTCGCGTAGAGATCTCAGCGCAAGCCGTGCAGGTGCTCATGCAGTATGACTGGCCGGGCAATGTGCGCGAGTTGGAAAATGTATTGGAGCGCGCGGCAATCATCAGCGGCAATCGGCAGATACAGCCACAACATTTGCCGGCTGAAATGCTCAATAGCACCAGTGAGTTCATGGTCGCCACCGCGTTAGGTCATGATGCAGATACTGCCGAAGCAAAGCACAACCCGCTATGCTTGCCAAATGCAGTGGAGCAGTTAGAGCGGCAGCTTATCGCCCAAGCACTGGCGCAGACCAATGGCAACAAAAGCAAGGCAGCTAAAGTGCTGGAAATTAGCGAACGCTCCTTATGGTATAAGTTGAGCCAGTACGGCATCAGTTAGCATGAGGCTTGCCAGCCTAGATGGCGGTATGGTTTAGCGTAAAAGTACCTTAGCCAATAAGCACTTGCGTTATAATTAACATTAAATAAAACCCATTTAGAGTAATCAACATGACACAAACAGCAAAAACAGTAGAAAGCGCTCAATTTAATATCGGTGAAGCCAGATTTAACATGATTGAGCAGCAAATTCGCACTTGGGAGGTACTAGACCCAGTAGTGTTATCGGTGCTAGATGCTGTGCCGCGTGAAAAGTTTGTTGCAGAGTCTCAGGTGGGCTTGGCATTTGCAGATGTAGAGTTGCCTATTGGTGAAGGCCAAACCATGTTGTCCCCTAAGCTGGAAGGCCGTATTCTGCAAGCGCTTAATATTAAAAAGACCGATAAAGTATTGCTAATCGGTACCGGCAGTGGCTATCTGGCTGCACTGTTGGCCACTTTGGCACAGCATGTACATGCGGTTGAAATTTACCCAGCGCTATCTAATACCGCGCAATATCGTTTGCAGGCGCAGGGTATTCATAACGCTACGCTGTACGTAGGCGATGGCGTGAATGGCTTTGCTGCAGCTGCACCTTACGATGTCATCGTGTTTGCAGGTTCATTGCCGCTACGTCCGATTGCTGCAGAAAAAATGTTAAACGTTGGTGGCCGTTTATTTGCGGTCGTGGGCGATGCACCAATTATGGAAGCCACGGTGACTGAGCGTGTCAGCGAAGCGTCATTCCGTCATGAAACGATTTTTGAAACCTGCTTGCCAGTGCAGGAAAACGCGCCACAGGCCACCAAGTTTGCTTTTTAATCGCCAGTATTGATTAAGCGCCCACATTGAATATGCTTAAAGTCTTAATCAAGTGCATGGTGTTGTGGTCAGTGTTGGTGTCCTGCGCCTATGCTGATGACAAAGCTTATTCGCTGATAGAGGTTTACCAGCAGGCGCTGGCCAATGACCCCACGCTGGCGTCAGCGTTGAGCGCCAATCAAGCGGCGCAAGAAACCATAGAGCAAGCCAAGGCCTTGTATCGCCCCACGGTAAATTTAAATGCAGCCGCCACCGCTACGCAGTCTGACCTTAAGTATTTATCCGGAAACAGTCCATTCAGAGTACAAGGGCGTTCTAACTATGAAGGCTATAGCTATGGTGTAGAGGCGCGCCAGCCCATTTATCGTAAAGATAGCCTGGTGCAAATTGACCAAAGCAAAGTGAAGGTTAGTCAGGCAGATAAGCAGCTGAATCTGAGTAAGCAGGATTTGATTTTGCGCGTGACGCAGGCTTACTTTGATGTATTGCTGGCGCAAGACAAAATAGACTTAATCATTGCGCAGAAAGCCGCCATTCTCAGCCAGCTCGAGCAGGCCAAGGCTAATTTTGAGGTGGGTACCGCCACCATTACCGATGTGAACGAGGCGCAGGCGCGTTATGACTTAGTGTTCGCGCAAGAGATTGCAGCGGTGAATGAGCACCAAATTGCACAGCGCTCGGTGCAAGCCATTACTGGGCAAACACCACAGAAATTAGCTAGCGTTAAGTCAGACATGGCAGCTACCAGTTTGACACAGGGTGTGGATAAGTGGCTAGAGGTTGCCAACCAAAATAACTTAAAACTGCAGATTCAACAGGATGCGTTGGCGCTTTCTGCGCAAGAGGTAGAGCGTTTAAACGCAGGGCATCTGCCTACATTGGATGCGGTGGCGAATTATAACGACAATTACTCCAATGGCAGCGCAAACGGCATCGGCAGTGAGCTCAAAACCGCTGTCATCGGTCTGCAGTTACAAATTCCGCTGTATCAGGGTGGCGCGGTCAGTTCACGCGTGCGCCAGGCGGTGCTCAATCAGCAAAAAGCGCAGGACGATGTGCAAATCGCACGCCGCAGTGCAGAGCTTGAAACACAGCGTGCTTACCTTAATTTAAGCTCCAGTATTGCGCAGGTGAAAGCTTACGAGCAGGCGCTGGTGTCTAGCCAAAGTCAGGTAGACTCTACCAAGCTAGGTTATGAGGTGGGCGTGCGTACCAGTGTAGATGTGCTGAACGCGCAGCAGCAACTGTTTAGCGCTAAACGTGATTTATTGCAGGCGCGTTACAGCTATTTGGTGAATATCATCCGTTTGAAAGCAACTACTGGCGTGGTAGCCGAGGTGGATTTAGCGGATATTAACCAGCAGTTAGTGGTTGCAGGAGCGCGTTGATATGAATATTCAGCATAAGGCAGATGTTACGTTAAGTCAGCTGGTCGTGGTGGACGTGCAAACCAAGTTAGCCGCAGTCATGGCAACTGACGATATGCAGGCCGTGCTTAAAAATTGCGGCATATTGCTGCAGGCCGCCAATATGCTGAATGTGGCCGCGATTATTACTGAACAATATCCACAAGGCTTAGGCCATACCGTACCTGAGCTATCTGCGGTCAGCCCGCATATCCACCCGGTAGAAAAAGTAAGCTTCTCTTGTTTGGCTGAGCCCAAATTTAGCCGCCAATTAACGCGTGATCATGCGCAAGTGGCCCTTGCCGGGATGGAGGCGCATATTTGCGTGCTGCAAACGGCGCTGGATTTAATCGCTATTGGTAAACAGGTGTTTGTGGTGGAAGATGCCATCATCTCTCGCAACCCGGCAAATAAGGCAAATGCCATTGCACGTATGCGCAGCGCTGGCTGCATCATCACTAATACTGAGTCGCTAGTGTTCGAGTGGCTAGGAGTGGCGCAGGGCGATGCATTCAAGGCGATTAGTAAGTTGATTCGCTAACGCTTGAATAAGCTGGTGTGACCGGTCACGCCTGAGCGATTGGCTAGCCTGCATGTCTAGCTTTAAGTAGCCGACGAATGCCAAGTATAGCCAAACCCAACACCGCAGCAAATACACAAAAAAGATGCAGTTCACCAAGTGAAACTAACTGATAAAGCACGTTAACCTCACTGAATGGTGAGAGTGGAACAATATCAGCATGCATTACACTATCGAGCACAATGTGAGAATAGCTACCAGCCGCCGCACCCAGCAAGATGGGGAGTGGCTTTAAGCTTTGCCATTGAAATAAATTAGGTAGCCTTACCCGTGAAGCCAACTTTAGGACGAAAAAGAAGATAAGCGCTGTAGCAACCATAATGATGGTAGCACCGATGTAGGTATGAAAAAATCTATGTAGAGGGTACTGCCCTGTGACCATGTAATAAAGTGGTTCAATATCAATAAGAACATTGGCAGAGCAAAAGGCTAAAAAACTTACATGCTTAGGGGCAATAGCATGAATCGCTGCACCAGGGCCAAAATGAAATGGAGTGATAGGCATCTTTGTTTTGGGTTAACTTAGGATCTTCCCTCTAATATTACGCTTGAATATAAGCTTGCATTATCTTTAAGGTTTTTTCCGTGGCGCCGCGGTTCTGCTCAGTAAATTGAATGCTGGCATCACACATGGCTTGCCTTTGCTGCTCGTGTGCAAATAATTGCTGTAGTTTTTGGCTTAGCTCATCTACATTCTGCACCCGGTTGGCTGCACCAGCCGCGATTGCTATTTTGGTAGCTTCTTCAAAGTTAAAGGTATACGGCCCTACCAGCACGGGTTTACCCATGCTACAGGCTTCAATCAGGTTTTGCCCACCCAGCGGCAGCAAACTGCCGCCGATAAAGGCAACATCACAACTGGCATAGTAAGTGAACATTTCTCCCATTGAGTCGCCCAATAGGTAATGCGTGCTGCTTGCTACCGCCGCATCGTTAAGCGTGGAGCGGCGCATAAAGGGTTGGTTAGATTTTTTTAGTAGCTCGGCTACTGCCTCAAAGCGCTGTGGGTGCCTAGGCACAATAATCGTGAGTAAGTTCGGGATATTGGCTTTGCTGACGGCTTCAATAATCAAACTTTCTTCGCCATCGCGCGTGCTTGCGGCTAAAAATACTGGGCGTGCTATATCTTGTTGCTGGCCTAATTGCTGGCGTAACTGTGCCCCTAAGCTGTGTGCGGTGGGGTGTGGGGTAACGTCAAATTTGATATTGCCGGTAATGCCTACCTCGGCTGCGCCTAAATGTTGCAGGCGGCTAGCATCGGCTTCGGTTTGCGCAGCAATCGCGCTTAAGTTTTGCAAACCTTGCGGCAGTAGCTGGCCTAGTTTGGCATAACCCGCGGCAGATTTTTCTGAGAGTCTGGCATTTACCAGCAGCACAGGGATATTGCGTTGCTTGCAGCCTGCAATCAGGTTAAACCATAGCTCGGTTTCCATCAGTGCGCCCACTACCGGTTTAAAGTGCTGTAAAAAGCGGGCAACGGCAAACGGTACATCGTAGGGTAAATAAACACGGGTGACACTATCTCCAAACAGCTGCTCGCTGGTCGCGCGGCCGGTTGGTGTAGTGTGTGTCAGTAATAATTGGTGGGTGGGATATTGGCTTAATAAAGCTTTGATCAGGGGCTCTGCGGCACGCGTTTCGCCAACCGAAACACAATGCAGCCAAATAACAGGCTTTTGCACTGGTGCTTGATAAAAGCCATAACGCTCACGCCAGTGCGCTAAGTACTCTGGCTGCTTTCTGCCGCGCCAAAGCAGCTTAAGCGGCGTAAACGGCAGCAATAGATAAAGTAAGCATGTGTATAAGCTACGTGTCATTTTGTTTATCGGTACTGGTCAGGTGCAATATGGAGTTGTTGTATTTTCGCATAAATTTTTTCATATAGTTTTTTAAGCTGCATTGCAGTAGATTTAATTTGCCGATTTGCCCTAAGCCAGCGCCAGTGCGGCCTTGAAATTTGGCAAGAGAAATTTGCTGTTTTGGATAAAAATATTTATAGAAAAACAGCTTGACCTACCACTACAGAATGATTAAATTACTAAAAAAACACAATATATAGTGGTTAACGCATGGTTGTGGTGGTGTTGAAAAGTTAGTGTGTGCTTACCATCTTCAACTGCGTTGCCGTTAAATAATACAGACTTATCTCATTGTTTTATCGCTGATTTAAGTCTACCAATAAAGAGGGTTAAATAATGCTAAAAGCCGTAGATGCTGCTAAGAATTCAAGTACAGATGTTGAAAAAGAAATCCCGGTTCAGCCTGTTTCACTAGATATTTGGGATAAAAAATATCGTTTGAAATCTAAGCAGGGCGAAAATGTTGATGCCGACATGGATGCCTCTTATCTACGCGTAGCGCGTGCCTTGGCGGATGTAGAAACCACAGAAGAAAAACGTGCTGAATGGCATGAGAAGTTTCTATGGGCGTTGCGCCGTGGTGCTATCCCTGCTGGTCGTATTACTTCTAACGCAGGTGCGTTAGAGCATAAACCAGCCACTTCTACTATTAACTGTACTGTGTCTGGCGTTATCTCAGACAGCATGGATGATATTTTAGGTAAAGTGCACGAGGCAGGCTTAACCCTAAAAGCAGGTTGCGGTATTGGTTACGAGTTCTCTACCTTGCGTCCAAAAGGCGCGTTTGTCGCGGGTGCCGGTGCTTACACCAGCGGCCCATTATCTTTCATGGATATCTACGACAAAATGTGCTTCACCGTCTCTTCTGCGGGTGGCCGTCGTGGTGCGCAAATGGCAACGTTTGATATCTCACACCCAGATGTAACAGACTTTATCAAAGCAAAACGTGAAAATGGCCGTTTACGCCAATTCAATCTGTCATGCCTCATCACTAAAGAGTTCATGGAAGCAGTAAAAGCGGATGCTGAATGGAAACTGGCATTCCCTGTCACAGAAAAAGAATCCATTATTGATGGTTTGAATGTTAACGACGAAAGCCAAGTAGTATGGCGCGAGTGGCCAATCAAGGGTAAATACCTGACTAAAACCGATGGCGTAGATGCAGGCAAAGTAGCATGCCGCGTATACAAAACCATCAAAGCACGCCGTTTGTGGGATGTAATTATGTCCTCAACCTACGACTTTGCTGAGCCAGGTTTTATTTTGATCGACCGCGTCAATGAAATGAACAACAACTGGTTCTGCGAAAACATCCGCGCAACCAACCCATGCGGCGAACAACCATTGCCACCTTATGGCGCTTGCTTGTTAGGTTCAGTTAACCTCACACGCTTTGTGAAAAAACCATTTACCGACGAAGCCTACTTTGACTGGAAAGAATACCGCGAAGTGGTGGCGATTTTCACGCGTATGCTAGATAACGTGGTGGAAATCAACGGCTTGCCATTGCAACAACAACGCGATGAAATCATGCGCAAACGCCGTCACGGCATGGGCTACCTAGGTTTAGGTTCTAGCCTCACCATGATGAAAATGAAATACGGTGAAGAAGATTCAATCAAGTTCACAGAAGAAGTCACACGCGTGATGGCCGAAGAAGGTTGGAGCGTAGGTGTGCAATTGGCCGAAGAAAAAGGCGCAGCCCCTATCATGGACGAGAAGTTTGAAGTCACCGCAGACATGCTGGCAAAACGCCCAGAAATGGCGGCAGACGGCATTAAAGTAGGCCAAAAAATCGCAGGTAAAGTACTGCTGGGTAAATACAGCCGCTACATGCAGCAGTTCCCAGAAGGCTTGCGTAACCAAATCGCAAGCAAAGGCGCACGTTTTACACACCATAGCTCAATCGCGCCTACCGGCACGATTTCATTGTCATTGGCTAACAACGCAAGTAACGGTATCGAGCCATCATTCGCGCATCACTATGCACGTAACGTGATTCGTGAAGGCAAAAAATCAAAAGAGAAAGTAGACGTGTTCTCTTATGAGTTATTAGCTTACCGTGAGTTGATTAACCCAAATGCAATGCCATTTAGCGATAAGCCAGAAGAGCAATTGCCGGATTACTTCCTAGATTCTTCAACCATCATGGCCAAAGCACATGTGGATATTCAAGCCGCATCACAAAAATGGATTGATAGCTCAATTTCAAAAACCATTAACGTGCCGACCGATTATGACTTTGAAGACTTCAAAAACATCTATCTATACGCATATGATAAAGGCCTAAAAGGTTGCACAACTTTCAGATTCAACCCTGAAGCATTCCAAGGCGTATTGGTGACAGAGAAAGACTTAGAAAGCACCACTTACAAATTTACCTTAGAAGACGGCACTGAGATTGAAGCCAAAGGTAATGATGAGATTGAGTATGATGGTGAGATTCACTCGGCAGCGAATTTATACGATGCATTAAAAGAAGGCTACTACGGCAAGTTCTAAGCTGCTTTGTTTGTTAATACGGCGTTGCGTTTAAATTTTTAATCCTCATGTACTACTTGTACATTCCGGTAAAAAATTTAAACCCGCCTTGTCTTAACTGCACACGCAACGCTTAAAACAAGAGCGAATAAATGTGAGGGCAACCTCAAAAGGAGAACAACATGGCAATTAAAATTGAAAAGAAAATCGTTAGCTACAACCTAGTGTCAGAAGAAGACAAAGCAAAAGCTGCCGAAGCCAAAGTAGCAGAAGCCGCATCTAACGTTGTGCAGCTAGGCGAGCCGTTAGGCCGCCCAGAGAAATTGGTAGGCAACACCTACAAAATCAAAACACCAGTCACCGAGCACGCGCTTTACATCACCATTAACGATATCGTGATGAACGAAGGCACACCACAAGAGCACCGCCGCCCGTTTGAAGTGTTTATCAACTCCAAAAACATGGAGCACTTTCAATGGATTGTTGCCCTAACACGCGTGATGTCAGCCGTGTTCCGTAAAGGTGGCGACGTGACTTTCTTGGTAGAAGAGCTAAAAAGCGTGTTCGAACCAAGCGGTGGCTACTTCAAAAAGGGCGGTAAGTTTGTACCTAGCCTAGTGGCAGAAATTGGCGAAGTAGTAGAGCAACACCTGCAAGAAATCGGTATGCTTAAAAAGCCAGGCCTAGATGAACACCAACAAAAATTGGTAGAAGAGAAAAAAGCAGAATACCTGGAAAAACACGCTAAATCAGGCGAAGAAGTCAATGAAGAAGGCTTCCCAAAAGGTGCGCAGCTTTGTAAGAAATGTAACACCAAAGCCAGCATTATTATGGATGGGTGTTTGACTTGCTTGAATTGTGGTGAAAGTAAGTGCGGTTAAAGTAAAAAAGGAGCTTCGGCTCCTTTTTTTCTTGTTTCGACATTATTTATGTCTAGCATAACGGTTGATTACCAGACCTTCGAGTTCAGTAAGATAATTTCTACAACAGCTGTTCACTAGCCCTCTTCCTCCTAGGCTTGATTCAGTAGAACGTGTTTGATGGCAGTACAAAATGGTAAGTTTGCTGTTTTATTTATCTCTTCAAGTAATAATTCCATAACATTCTCCTCTGGAAGCTCACTTGCAAGCTTATATAACACTTCAGCAGTCTGTACGTAGCCGCAAACAGCACTCTTCCTAATTTGTTGCAGTGGATCATCTAAATTGAATATCCTGATGGTTTCTTTAGCACGCAAAAAGTCTTGTTCGGATATGTTAGCTCTCGGATGCACGGAGCCATCTGCCGAAAAAACTAAAAAAATCTCTGGGTCTTCATTATCTGGTTTAATTAGGTTTGCTGAATCATACAGTGGAATCTCGTCTTTATGTTTACCACAGCTATTTTTTCGCATACAAGAACCAAACAAATTACTCCAGTCAAATGTAACTTTAGGGTCTCGCCCTTTTTGCCGAAAATGTTCAATATGCTTTTTACCAATGCTTATATCAGATTCGCAATAGGCGCAACGCGCGCCTTGCATAGTTTCTAGTTCGATCCAAATTTCAGACTTGGAACTACTATCAACGTTACCCCAGTTATCTCTTCCATGCTGAAATTTCGCCAAACAACGTGGGGCAGCACCGCGAATAAGTTTATGCATCCCCTTATTCCTTGCTTGATATTGGAAACTTCTGCTTTAAGGCTTGCAGACGAATCATCCGTTCACATTCAAACATTACTGGATGGGTATATCCAAAATGAGCATCAAGTTTTTTGCGCAATTCCATTCCGTTATCAGTTTGATGTAGATTCTCCTGAATTAGGGCATGGTAGGCAGACAGTGCCTTTGCTTCTGGAACATTTGGCACAGGGTTAACCCCCATGATTTCTGCTAGCACATCTGCACTAGATACGCCTTTAGTTTGCGTGTGAACTTCTTCGATACTGGTGACTGTATTACTGGTTTCTGTATCATCCTCTTGGCGAAGTAGACGAATACAAGACGCATCAATGCTACTCAAAACATGTGGGCTGTGCGTTGTTATGATGAACTGGATATTTGGAAATGTTTTTTCTAAATTACCAACAACTGTTTGTTGCCATTCTGGGTGAAGATGCATCTCAATTTCATCAATTAGAACAATTCCTCCGCCAGTAAGTGGGTTTTCTAGTGCTGGGTTCATCATTGCCAATCGCCTAGCAATATCTCCCACCAAAGCCATTAATGACTTTTCGCCTTGCGATAATTGCAACACATTTAACGCTTTACTCTCTTTTTCTATAGACATATGTAATGTCGGTTTACGTTTCACCATCAATTTACTAAACCCTGGCATGAAGTTGTAAATTGCGGTGCGCACTGCTGTTAATTGCCTATCTTTTGAGCTTGCGTTGAGCTTATTCAATGTACCCCAAAGCTCTTGTTGTATGTTAGGTGGGATATTTGGGTTGTTTTCAAAAACGCCAAGTAAGTCATCAATAGCCTTCTGTGAAACTACTGATTCATTTTCCGCATCCTCACGTTCACGAAACCACTCGAAAAATGTACGGAAATCAACACCTTGATTTAGTGAGTTATGATATCCATCTAATTGTAGGAAGCTATGCTTCCCTTTAATTTTGAGTGGAATATCTAAGACAACGCGCTCTGTAGAATAAAAAGCAATTAAAGGTAAGCTTGCATTGCTATCTTTTGTAAAGGTGTGTCGATATTCATCTGTCAATCTAGTTAGATCGTTCAATTGACTTACATGACTTCCCTTTTTACCAGCACGTACTTTAGCCAAACTCCAACTGTATGCTCCAACTGCTGCGTCTGATTTAAAAGTGTCATTTGAATAATCAAATAAAGTCACGTCAATATTTGCTGAAGGCATCCCATTAAAAATTACAATTTCAGGAATTGGGCTTCCATTACCATTTTCTCTACGCAGTCTAGCCACAAACCAACTCAATGAAGTTGCTAAGGCTTTAAGGATTGATGTTTTGCCTGCACCATTTCTACCAACAAATACGGTTACATTTGAATTTAATGCAAAATCAATCCGCAAGTCTTGAAAACGTCCTAAATTTTCCAAGTGAAGCCTTGGAATTTTTAGAAAACCTTTGCGAGATACATGCGGCTCTATATCTACAGAATTATTATTAGGTTCTAAAACACGTTTTTTTTGCACTTCAACTTGAATAGTACGTGCCCGAACCGTATTGCCTGCCTTGTTAATTTCCGTGCTGGACTTACGTGTGAGCATAATTTTACTTTTAGGCGCAATCGTACCGTGCTCTTTACGCAAGTGGACTAGCAATGCCGTTTTATCAGCTTCACTTATTTGATCATCAGCAACTTTGTTTATCCCAGCATTTTTTAGTTGCTCTAATAATAACTCTGTTGGCAACCTTAATTCGCCTGCGAATTGTTCTACTGTTACTTGTGCCATTTTGTTTCTAATTTCATCAGTATTATTTTTTTTAAGCACTGAATCCTTGGCTGATTTAACTTCACTTGCCAAACGCTGATTTGCTTGAACTATTCGCTGCTGATGCGAGCCTCTGTATTTAGCTTGTCCCATACCACCCCTAATTAAAACGCTTTCGCCACAATTGCACCAATATTAAGCGAATCATACTCTGAATCGCATTCTTTATTGTAAGAAACTATCTCCCGTTTAGGCATTCAAATAGATTATTAAGTAGGGAATCTAAAGGCTGTAATAGCAATGTGTTAGATGTGGTTTTAGTTTTGCAGGCTTGTTAGGGCGAATGGTGAGTAATGATGGATTTTGATGCCTCGCCCGAAAGGAGACGTTAAATGTCCAAAATGCGTATGGTTTTACCACTTGTAGTTTTGCTCTTAGGTGGTTGCGTGGTTACTCCCGCAGATAGGGTTGTTGTAGCGCCGGCTTTGCCTGTTGTTGTGGAGTTTGGTGCAGAGCCTTATTATTATCAACAAGGGTATTACTATTATTACGATAATCACTACTGGCGTTATTCACATTCACGATCAGGGCCTTGGCTAGACTTACCTCGCAGCCATTACCCTAAAGAAATCAGATATAGAGGTCGCGGTGGTGATGGCAGAGACCGAGATGGTGACAGAGATAGATACAAGGATAGAGACCATGATCATGACGGTGGCTACCGCTAACGAGGTGGGTATTAACGGTTGCTTTTTCTCAACGGCGTTATGAATAAAACAACGCATGTTAAGCCGCTCATTAGCGGCTTTTCTCATTTCTTAGACGCAAGTTTTACGCGCTAATGTTTTCACCATTGGTGCTAGCATACCCTTGTTTTATTTCACGGATGAGTACCATGAGCGCTCGTATTGTAAGTTTTGAGCCGATAGCCAATAACTCTGCACGCATACTGATACTTGGCAGCATGCCTGGGGAGGCATCACTTAAGGCTGGGCAATATTATGCGCATACGCGCAATACGTTTTGGAAGATAATGGGGGAGCTTATTGGGTTTGATCCGCAGGCGCCTTATGCGCAACGTGTTACCGCACTGACGCTTGCTGGTATTGCATTATGGGATGTTTTGCATTCATGTTACCGTGAAGGTAGTCTGGATTCCGCGATTAAAAACGACTCAATCGAAGTGAATGACTTTAATGCGTTTCTAGCGCAGCACCCGCATATTACAAGGGTGTGTTTCAACGGTGCTGCAGCAGCAAAGTGTTATCAAAAGCACGTATTACCCACATGCAAGCATACTGCTATCCACTATATGCGCTTACCATCAACCAGCCCGGCACATGCAGCTCTATCGTTTGAGCAAAAAGTGATGGCCTGGCGTACAGCCATCGGTACTGCGCACGCTATGCATGATTGAGGTTGAACCTGAGCAGCCAAGTAGGGTGGGCTATTGATTGTTAAAGCAATTCTTCTACCTGTTTTTTGATATTCGCAGCCAATTTTTTTGTGGGTAAGTCGTTATCATCGCCGCCAAACGGGTCTTCAATTTCTTCGGCAATCAGTTCTAAGCTGGCTAGCACATAGAAAATAAACACGACCACTGGAATCACGTAGTAACCCAAATTAAACACATAGCCAAACGGCAGTGTCATCACATAAAAGAAGATGAACTTCTTAATAAATGCACTGTAAGAATAGGGGATTGGTGTGTTTTTTATGCGTTCGCATGCGCCGCAAACTTCGGTGAACGATTGGAGTTCATCTTTAATGATATAAAACTGGTCGCCTGTGATTTTGCCTGTGGTGTATAGCTCATTGGCTTTCTGAAACAACAGCCTAGCCACTTGCAGGGGGCTGTGTTTGTGGTGGTCGATTTCTAAATCTAGCCCTTCAAACAGTCCTTGGCTGACTTCTTCATTGGCTAAATGTTTAGAAAGTACCGATGCATAGGTCGGAATGGCTTTTCTAAAGAAATTGCGGTCACTTTCTTCGGGTAAATAAGCAGAAAGTTTAAGCGCTAGGTTGCGGCTGTTGTTGACTAGGGCGCCCCATTGTTTTCTGCCTTCCCACCACCGCTCGTAGGCGGTGTTAGTTCTGTAAGCCAATAATAATGACAGTACAAAACCGACTGTGGTGTGCATTAGCGGGATATTTTTCACATGGCTTTTTTCGGATAGCTGCCAAAACTCTAATTCCAAGTAGGCAATGCCGCCAGCGTATAGCCCTATGAATATCATCATGGGGATAAGGCGCCTAAAGGTATCCGATTCGTGAAAACGGAAGATAAAAATAATCCAGTCTTTTGGGTTATATTGAATCATGGTGAGTGCTTAAACATTGCCTGTTAAAAGTTTGAAGCGAGTATAGCATGACAGCAATGGTCGGCTGGATAAGGCCTTAGGCGCACGCAAGAATCTAAATCTACAACATGCCTTTGCGCGAAATAGTGCTAACTTTTAAGGCGCTACCAAATAAAACTAACCCAAGTAGCAAGGTAATCAATGTCACCGCCACCGGCCTTGTCTACTTGTGAGCCTGTGTACATATGCACATAGGATGCGGTGGCGACCATGTGTCGGTTAACTTTCCATTGGGCTGCGGCTTCTAATGCAGTGCCTACATATTTGGATGCATCTGTAGCGGGTAAAAGCACACGCCCAGTGGTTGCGTAAATTGCATCTTGCTTGCTATGTTTCCAAATGAAGTCACTGCCAAACGTGATGGTCAGGTCTTCTCTAGGCTGCATCTGTAGCGAGGCATGAATGTCTGCCAAGTTGGCCGGGCGGAAAAACGCGGCATCATTGAAATAATTGGCTTTAAAAAATAGTGGATTAAACGTTTCTAGTTTGCCGTCTTTTTTATTGCGGTCACCACTTGCGATATCTGCTTTAATGCCTAGGCGCGGATGCCAAGCCGTATCAGCAAAGGTGTAACCGGTATCGCTGGCAAATGTCCATGCACGAATCTCTTGGTCACCAACTTCGCCCAATTGCGCCACAGCTTCCCAGTCGTAATCCCATTGCCCAGTCTTGCCAAACCAGCGCATGCCTAAGGTGTGCCTGTTCTCAACCCCTTTGGCACCCACATATGCCGCTTCTTCATTACGGTAGTTGAGGTAATAAGCATCCACACTGGCGCCAGATGTGGCATTTAAGGGCGTGCTGGCATAAATGCCACTAAAACTTTGCGCCTGATTTGGCCTGTCGGCCTCGTATCTATCTTCTTTTACCGGGCGGGCAATAAACGCATACAGTTTCTTATTACCTTCGTTAGAGTGAATAAACTGTAAGCCATCAAATTTCAGTTGGGTATTGGGCCCAGCGCGGGTGGCAATCAATCTACCAGAGCCGTAACTCATGGAGAATCTGCCGGCACGTACGGTTTGCCTGTTCCCATTCGGGCTTGGGTCACCAAAGGTATAGTCAACAAAGGCTTGCTGTAGGTCGAGCGGGTTCTGGTTTACGTCTAGCTTTTGCTCGCCGCCAAACTGTACGCTGGATATGCCTTGCACAAAGAAGCGTAGGCGTTCATTTGCATGCAGGTCCGCATGCAGCATGATTCTCTGTAAGCCATAATGGTCACTGGCTGCACCTTTGATGCCAAAGGCTTGATTGTGATACTGCTCATAACGCTCCCGTATTTCGCCGCCGAAAGAGAGGTAGCTTTCAGTATTTTCAGGGGCTAACGGAATGTATTTGTAGGTATCAAAAGGGTCTATGCGTTTTGCAGGGTCTGCCAGATATGAATAGCGCTCGGTGTAGCGCAGGATGGTATAAGGCGGTGGCTTAGCATTTGGCGCCCCAAATGGTACATCCTCAGCGAGGATAGATTCATGAGGATGCACGAATTGTGCGTCATGTTGCTGGTTGTCGGCAACGATGTAATCTGCGGCTAAGGCTGGAAAAGTGATTGCACCGGCCATCATCGCTGCCGTTAAGCGCATGGGTACCACGCCAGTTGTTTTGATTTGTTTGGTCATGATTAAAAATTCTAAAATGCAGGTTTAATGGCGAGTTAATTTAGGCAAATAACAAGCGGGGCAGAAGGGGAATATTCCCCTTCTGGTTTGATGCACTATTTACTACCGCTTTGCGCGTTAAAAGAAGTAATGAGATTACGATAATCCGGGATATGGTTAGATAACAAAGTCGCCAAACCTTCCACATCATTACGCCAGTCACGATGTAACTCACAAGCCACACCGAACCATGTCATAAATTGCGCACCAGCTGCTGCCATGCGTTGCCATGCCGCATCACGTGTCATTTCATTAAACGTACCGGAAGCATCCGCTACCACAAACACCTCAAACCCTTCTTCAATCGCAGCCAATGCCGGGAACGCCACGCATACCTCAGTCACCACACCAGCAATAATCAATTGCTTCTTACCTGTGGCTTTAACCGCTTTCACAAAATCTTCGTTATCCCACGCATTGATCTGGCCTGGACGTGGAATGAATGGTGCATCTGGGAACATCGCTTTCAACTCTGGCATCAACGGACCATTCGGGCCATTCTCAAAGCTAGTGGTTAATATCGTTGGTAACTTAAAGTACTTAGCAGCATCTGCTAGCGCCAACACATTGTTCTTAAAGCGGTCTGGCTCAATATCACGCACTAAAGATAACAGGCCTGCTTGGTGATCTACTAGTAACACTACTGCGTTATCGCGGTCTAGACGTACGTATGGTTTGTTCATTTTCATTTCCCTTTTTTAATAATGTTTAGTGTTTTAATTTGTTTGTTGCTGGAACGGTTCCACTATACGGAGATGAAAACTTGTGCACTAGATGGTTAAATGGTAAATTACTTTTCATTTAAATGAACAATTGGCAAATGTAACTAGACTGATGTAGTTGGTGCTTTGGGTTTGTGTCGTTGTGTTTAGGGCTGAGCGCAGGCAACAATTTGTTAAACAATTTTTTAGTAATGTTACTATGCTAGTAAGTCTCAAATAAGCTTTGAGCTTAGCCGATAATGGAAGATTGTCGGCCCAAGAAGGTTCCTTACAAGCCGTTGTTACTGATGCTATTGCATATATAAACCATTGATACAGACGAAATTTATGAGTTCAGATAAGAGATGGAATCTTAAGTGCCTCGTAGCCGCTGTGATCACTGCGCTAGTTGTATTTCTTTTCCTAAATCACTTTCTTAATTTGCAAAAGCAGAAGTTGAAGGCAGATGAAACGCTAAAGTCGTCTGTTTATGGCAATTTGCTTTGGACTGAAGTAGACCGTGAATTAAATTCACTTTTGTTTATTTCTAATGGCATGGCCAGTTTTATCTCAGCATATAGAGATGACCTGCGCCCCGAGAAAATTAAATTCATCCTTAAAGATTTATGGGAGCGCTCTAAACATGTCCGTAATTTGGGTGTGGCCGTGGGTTACAAAATCACTTATGTATACCCTGAGGCTAATAATCTAAAAGTAATAGGTAAGGATTTCCGCGATATTCCCAAACAATGGCCCAAGGTGAAGCAGGCTGTTGATACTCGCCAAGGCGTGTTTGATGGCCCTATTGACTTAATACAAGGCGGCAAGGGCTTTGTTTATCGCTACCCGATATACTTAGATGATCAGTATTGGGGAATCATGTCTACGGTCATCGATACCGATGAGTTTTTAGATGCAGCCTTCAAAAACACTCCCAAAAATCATCAATTCGCTATCCGCTCCTATGAGAGTAAGCAAGTGTTTTATGGGGATCCACAGTTGTTTGCCGATAAAAACACTTATAAGCAGACTAGTATCGTGCCCAATGGCAAATGGGAGTGGGCGATTAAAAACCATACCAACACATTTACCAATCAATTGTTTGTTTACCAGATCATTGGGGTTTTATTCAGTTTGTTATGTGGGGTAATGGTTTATCGCATGATTCACGCAATGCGCAGGCTATCTGAACAAGCCATGCTGGATAGTTTGACGCATCTGCCAAACCGCAGGCTGTTGCAGGATCGTATGGATGCGGCTTATTACGCCTGTAACCGTTTACACAAAATGATGGCAATCCTCATTATTGATATCGATTATTTCAAAAAAATTAACGATACTTATGGCCATGATTTTGGGGATGAGGTGATTAAAACCGTGGCTAATGGCATTAAAGCCACGTTGCGTGATACTGATACCGTGAGCCGCGTAGGCGGCGATGAGTTTATTGTGCTGCTGAAAGAGTTTAAAGTTTTAGACAATGTCCATGCAATCGCAAATAAGCTGACTGAGGTGTTCGCTAGCCCCTGGTTAGTGCTGGATAAAGAAATCACAATACACTTAAGCATAGGGATTTCGGTTTACGACCCAGCGCATCCTGTCAGCATTAAAGAACTGTTGAAGGAAGCGGATATCGCTCTGTATGACTCCAAAGCGCAAGGCCGTAACCGCTTTAACTTTTATCAGAAGTAGTCGTCTTTTGGCTGCATCACCTTAACCTGCGATGCAGCGTGTAGTGCCTACAGCGGCGAGCGCGGAAGAAAACTGTAGATCAATCTAAAGCTAGCCTAATCGTTTAATTATTGTGCACAAAATCTACAAATGAGGCCAGATTCATTGGTTTAGCTATAAAGAAGCCCTGTGCAGTATCACAACCCAAGCGCTTCAGTGTATTCCAGTCTTTTTGTGTTTCTACGCCTTCGGCCACACTTTTAACCTGTAGTTTATGTGCCATTTCTATGCTGGATTCAACCACGATACGCATTGCTTCGCTATCTGATAAATCGGTTACGAAAGACTGATCAATCTTAAGCTCACTAAATGCAATGCGCGTCAGTTGCTGCATGGTGGAGTAGCCGGTGCCGTAGTCGTCAATGGATAGCGTGAATCCTTTCATGCATAAACGCGTTAGATTCTCCAGAGCATGTGCGGCATATGACATCGCCGCAGTCTCGGTGATTTCTAAAATAATGTGGTTAGGCTCAAGCCCGACCTCTCGGACGATACGCGTAATTTTGTCGGCAAATGCAGTGTCATCCAGTGAGGCTAGCGAGATATTCACGGATAGACTAAAGGTATGGCCTTTATCGTGAAAATCGCGCAGGGCGAGGGAGGCTTTTTCCAGCATCATAAAGGTTAGGCCTTCAATATTATTAGTTTGCTCAAGCTGTGGGATAAAGCCATGAGGGCCAACCACGCCCAGTCTGGGGTGGTTCCAGCGTGCCAATACCTCAGCGCCTACAAGTTGATCGGTGGCTAAATCTATCTTAGGCTGAAAGAATGGCTCAAACTCATCGGCTTCGATTCCTTGCAGGATATCTTTCAGCATAAAACCATCTGCAATGCTTGCTGCGTCTAGCCATTTATTTTCCGAGCGTTCATATTTAAGTAGCATGCTTTTGAGCTGTACTAGTGCAACGGGTTTTTCAATGGCGCCGAGCAATTTTATGCCATACATTTTTGCCATCCGTGCCGCCGAGCCCAGCAGCCTGCCACCGAGTGCGCTCATCAGGATAATAGAAACGTTGTGGCGCTCCTGGCTTAAGTGGCGTAAGAACTCTAAGCCGTCCATCTCTGGCATGTTTAAGTCGCAGATAATAATATCGACCAGTTTTTCAGTATTTCCACGCACCATTTCAATGGCTAGCTGGCCGTTTTCTGCATCATGTATCGAGCCCACCCCCAGTGAACGCAGCATATTAATGACCATTTGACGCTGAAAATCATCGTCTTCAACTACTAAAATATTGAGCTCTTTCGTTTGCATGATTTTTCCACTTTTTATTTTGTTTTTGGGGTTTTTATTGCAAGTAGGCATGTTTCAAACTGCTGTATGGCTTCATTTAATGCCGCCGTTGTTGTTTGAAGATTAGCGAGCTCTTTGCCTTTTGCCGCCAGCTCTATGAAGGTATATATTTTGGTGAGCTGTGTTGCGCCTACCATGCGGCTAGACCCTTTCAGGCGGTGTGCCATGCGCTGTGCACTGGCTTGATCACCTTGCTCTAGCGCTTCTATCAGTTTAGGATTATCTCCACGAATATAGGTCAGAAACTCTGTGAGTACCTGAGTTTGCTCAATGCTGTCGGGTACCACTTCTTTCAATATATCAAAGTCGATGGGGCTGTTGTTATGGCTGGTGAATGCAGAGATCGAAACTTCACTTTGGTGCTCATCGTTTGCTGAAATGTTGAGCCATTTAATGAGCACCTCTTTCAATTGCGTTAAATTGGCGGGCTTCACTAATAAGTCATCCATGCCTGCGAGTTTGCAGCGTTCATTTTCTTCAGCTAGCGCATTTGCCGTCCAGGCAACGATTGGTGTGCGTGGTCTGGCATCTTCTGCCTCAATTTTGCGTATGGCTTGAGCAAAATCATAACCATCCATTTCTGGCATGTGACAGTCGGTGATGACCATGTTAAAACCGCCATTTCGCCACATGGCCAGTGCCGATTGTCCATTTTCAGCAGTTTTAGAACGTAAACCAAGCAATTTGAGCTGGCGTGCTAACAAGTTGCGGTTGATGGGGTGGTCATCTACTGCGAGGATAAGAGGGGCGTGGTTGTTATAGTCAAATAAAGGCTGCACGTTCCTTCTTGCTACTTCTGGGTGCTGGCTGTGCAAGGTCTCTGCTAAAGCGCTAGAAACAGGCAGCGTTAAAGTAAGGCTAAAAGTAGAGCCGTGACCTAGTTCGCTTTCTAACTCAATTTTACCGTCCATAAACTCGGCCAAGCGGCGGCAAATAGCGAGCCCCAAGCCAGTACCGCCGTACATGCGTGCGGTATCTGCACTTTCCTGACGATAGCGCTGGAATAGGTGCTGCTGCACCTCTTTACTCATGCCAATGCCGGTATCCTTTACAGAGAAGCGTATGGTTTCGCTATTCTCCTGCTGGCTGACTAGTTCGGCTCGGATTTCAACTCCACCATGTTCGGTAAATTTAATCGCATTGCTCACAAAGTTATTTAATACTTGTGATAACCGTAACGGATCAACTATATGTGCTGGGCTGAGCCGCGGGTCTGAGTGCTGCACAATCATGAGGCTTTTTGCGCTGGCGACGCGTGAATACGTGTTATCTACTTCTTGCAATAACTGGTGAATGTGCGTAGCACGCGGTGATAGCTCCAGTTTTCCTGCTTCGATTTTTGACCAGTCCAGAATGTCACTCACAATGCGTAACAAGCTTCTGCCGGAATCCCAGGCAGCTTGTAGTGTTTCGTTCTGCTCATGGTCTAGGGGCGTTAAGGAGAGCACTTCCAGCATGCCCAGCATACCAGTTAGCGGTGTGCGTATTTCATGGCTCATGGTGGCAAGAAAGGAGTCTTTGGCACGATTCGCAAGCTCTGCTTGCTCTTTAGCTGAAACCAGCGCCTGCTCGTTTTTCTTACGCTCGGTGACATCTTTAAAGAGAATGCCTACTTGCGTGCTACCATCCCCCCCGATGCGTGATGCAAACACATCGTAATGCCGGTTCATCGCATTGGCTCGGTTTTCAAAGCGAATGGCTTCGCCCGTGAGTGCTACTTTGCCGTAGATTTCAAACCAATACGTATCATGATTGGGCACCATCTCACGAATCGTCTTGCCCAAAGCTTGCTTTAGCCCCGTTTGGTTTTCAAAAGCTTGGTTGATTTCTAAAAAGCGATAATCAATCGCCTTGCCATCCGCGTCATAAAGCATATCAATCACGCAGAAGCCTTCATCCATCGAATTAAATAACATGCGATAACGTTCTTCGCTATACAGTAAAGACGCATTTGCCTGTGCAACCTCTTGGATAAATTTGCGCTGGCGACCCAGCACCACGCTAAAAACAACCCCCATCAGTGTAAACACGCCGATAGAAATCAGTGAAACAGGGCTTTGCAGGCTGAATGAAAATACGGGAGGGATGAAAAACCACCAGACGATGGCGACAGAAGTGAAGGTAGCGAGTAATCCGCCACGCAAGCCACCTAGCCACGCGCTTAGAAAAACTGCGGGATAAAACAGAAACCATGCAAACGGCTGCACGTCATTTCCATATTCCCATTGTACGAAGAAGGCAAGGCAAGGCGGCAGCGTTGCCAAGATCAGAGGCAGACTATTTAGACTGCGCTGGCTCATTGCAGCTGATAAATCTCGGTATTAATAACAACGGCCGCCCAATTTAACATAGGGTTCCTTATTATTTTTTTAGACGTCGGGTTGATTATGAGTGTTTACAACAAGAAATGCAAATGACAATTAATGCAAAAGAGGGCTTGATAATTAGTTGATAAAAATCAATGGGTAATGACGTTTATGGTGGTGTTTTGCATCATGCAGATGGAGGGCTAGGCAACTGAGGATTTAGCTTGGTAGATAAAGTAAATCCTCAGTTTAGGGCTATATTACTGAGCTAATTACTGGCCTAGGCGTCTGCCATAGCTCACTGCGTAAGCGGCAGGCCGCGCTAGTAATATTGGGTCATCAGATTCTTCGATGCCATCCACTAAGTTAAGCGGATTGAACATAGTAGCTTTTTCAAACGCCAAGCCATTGGCATCTACATTTTTAAGGGTAAGTGTGCCTAGTTCTACTTGCTTTCTTGTCTCTGGCCACACCACTGTAGGGTCATTCACGGCATCATCTTTATCCGCCAATTGCACTGAAATTTTGAACTTAGCAGGTGCTTTGCTTAAGCGCACTGGTAGCTCATCTATTAAATAGTTAGGCGCGGCATTGGCGGTTTGTTCTTTGGTTAAGAACTCTGTGCCGTTGATTGGGGTGATGCGGTAACGGCCATACTGGGTTGCCCCTTGTGCGTTAGTGAATTTAAACGCGTTTACACCGTAAAAAGCTTCGGTTGCAAAGCTTACAGGCGCGGGTTTAGGCATTTGCACAAAGCTGAGTGCGGCAGGGTGTGAACCTAAAAATTGTTCAATTGGCGTTGGTTTGGCAGCGTTTGGACCACTCGCAGCAATTGCATTGAGCAGGCCTAAAAAGTCTTCAGGTGTCGCTGCTGGAAATCCATTGGTAGAAATACTCACAATATCTGTATAAGTTGCGTCCGGGAGCTGAAAGCGGATGGCGATGCCTTTAGGAAACGAGTTGCCATCGGCATCCGGAATTGTTGGCAGGCCGGTAGCATCTGAAAAGCGCACGGTGACAGCGCTGGCTTTTGCTTGCAAGTGCGCGGCACTGCTGAGGCTGGCCGCAGATTTTGCTGGTATAAATTCACCCTGCACCACAATGCCCTTGGCGTGGTTGGCGCGGTAGCCCTTGTGTGGACCACCGGATAACTTGGTGAGTGTATTCACAATTTGTTCAACGACTGGCTTATCGCCTTCTGCGATAGATGCGTTCTCGGCATAAGCGTTAGAAATGCTTAAAACTAGGGCGGTGAGGGCAAAACTTTTAATCAAGCTATTCTTTGTTTTCATCATGTTGTCCTAAGTATAAAAAGTGATGGGCGCGTTAAATAAAGGTAGTTCAGTTAAACAGTATTTAAATTCTTAATCAAATTGGTTCTAAGCATAATAAGCTGATTATTTAACGCTTGTAGTTCGGTGATTGTGCAGCCAGTACTACACGCAATTTGACTATGCACATTAGTCGACTCTGTTTGCAGTAGCCTTCCTGCTTCTGTGAGCGTGATAATGACTTTGCGCTCATCTTCGCGCGCACGCTGGCGTTGAATCATGCCTAGTTTCTCTAAACGCTTAAGCAAGGGTGTTAACGTGCCAGAGTCTGAAAATAATCGTTCGCTGATACTATTGACGGTCATGCCATCTTTTTCCCATAACACTAATAACACTAAATATTGTGGATAGGTCAGCTTTAGCTTTGAGAGCAAAGGTTTGTATGTCTTGGTCATACTCAATGAGGCTGAGTAGAGCGCAAAGCAAAGTTGCAAGTCGACATTCGACACTTTGGTTGCTGAAAGACTTTTATCGGGTGCTGTAGTATTCGTCATGGATATATAATACTTCACAATTAAATTGTGTACAATATATTATTTGTAGTTAAAGCACAGATTTGAGTTTTTTATTGCTTCATTCGCTAGAGTGGCCATGCGCTTGCTTACGATAAAAAATTAGTACGGACAAGCAGCAGGACAAGATTGCCTGAGCGTGGCTTGGGTCAACAGATTAGCAGTTCGTTATAATTGTTAGTTTTTAATATATAAGTTTTAAATATTAAAAGTTATATATATGCCGTTATATTATCCAGCCTGAATTGCATTAGGGGTACTTTATGGGGCATATAGAATTTAACGAGTATGGTGAGGCTGAATATAAGGCAAGAAGCGGCCCACCCGTCATCACCTTTAAAAATCTCAATCAGGTTAGCCTTTCAATTAGGGCAAGTGCGCTGGTGTTTGAAGACCCAGAGTCATGCAAGTTGCTGTCACTGATTGAACGGGTTGCCCCTAGTGATGTTACCGCTTTTATTATGGGCGAGACTGGCACAGGTAAAGAGTTAGTGGCGCGCCACTTGCACGCATTAAGCCCACGTAAACATGGCCCATTTGCCGCGATTAATTGCGGTGCATTTTCTGAGTCTTTGGTAGAGAGTGAGCTGTTTGGGCATGAGAAAGGCTCGTTTACCGGCGCCGTATCCAGCAAGCAAGGATGGTTTGAAAGTGCTAATGGCGGCACCTTGTTTTTGGATGAGATTGGCGATTTGCCGTTATCTACACAAGTTAAACTATTACGCGTTATTCAGCAGCGTGAGATTGTGCGTGTCGGCTCCAGAAAGGCCTCGCCTATTGACGTGCGTTTAGTGGCAGCAACCAATGTTAATTTGGAAGATGCAGTAAAAGCTGGCCGTTTTAGGGAGGATTTGTACTATAGGATTAACGTGGTGCCGATTCAGATTGCACCTTTGCGTAATAGAGTTGGTGATATTTTGCCGTTAGCCGAGCATTTTCTGTCCATCTACAAAAATCGCCTGCATACAAAACAGCCGATATTGGCGCCCGAAACCATTAAGCTGCTGCATGACTACCCGTGGCCGGGCAATATTCGTGAGCTTGAGAACGTTATTCATCGTGCGTTATTGGTGAGTGATGGTAATGAGCTGCGTCCGCGCGATTTAAATTTGCCAGCGATACAGTTGGCAGCGGGTTCATCGCCAGGCGTGGCTGCGGATAATGCTTTGCATTATGCAAGCAATGAAGCGTGCACCTTGGATAAAGCGCTTAACGAAATTATTCAATCCGAACCTGAGCAATTATATGAAACGGTGAATCGCAAGTTAGTGTTGTCTGCTTATGCATATTGCCGCCAAAATCAGGTGCAAACCGCACGGGTGCTAGGCATTAGTAGAAACATATTACGTACCCTGCTGAAACAGTTTGGCGTGATTCAATAGTTAGCTGCCATGTTGTTTACTTTGCAACACCCCTGCTTCATAACAAGCAGGGGTGTTTTTTTTTAACCAGAAAACCGAGCAAAAACACCATTTTTAGCCATTAAATGCAGGCATGAATCGTGCTGATGTTAATGGGTACGTTTTACTTAATTGACGCATTATTCGCAAAGGATTAAAAAATGAAAGTTGTTGCTATCTCAGGCAGCCTCAGCGCGCCATCCCGTACCAAGGCATTGGTAGAAAATATTCTTAACAACGTAACGCAGAAGGTACATGCCAAACATACCCTGATTGATATTGCACAGTTTGCTCCCGAGTTAGGCAGTACCGTGACTTATAATGATTTCCCTAAAGTGCTGTTTGATGCTTATGCGGCGATTGCCGAGGCTGATTTAATTATTATTGGCACCCCTGTGTACAAAGCATCCTATACCGGTTTATTGAAACACTTTTTTGATTTGCTGGATCCAAAATTATTAGTTGGTAAAGTTGCCGTGTTGGCTGCCACTGGCGGCACCGACCAGCATGCACTAGTGCTGGAGTATCAGTTAAGACCATTGGTTAGCTTTTTTGGTGTCACCACAGCGCCTACCGCCATTTATGCACGCGATAATGAGTTTATCGATTACCGTTTACATAGCGAGGCGATTGAAGCGCGTGTTAACACAGCAGTTAATCAAGCGCTTAATTTATTAGAGAACAAAGCAGCACAGGCACTTGCTGCTTAGATTTTAAACATAGTGAACATAAAAAAGCCCATGCAGAAATGCATGGGCTTTTTATTTTGGTTTTAACTTAGGTTTTTTAGAGGAATGGTGATTATTGATTGCTCTAATTTGCTTGAGTAATTACCGCAAGCTTAGTGATGCCAGAGCGCTCAATTGCAGCCATGACTTTGGCTACTGAACCATATTTAACAGACTCATCTGAATTTAAATGATAGGTTTGGTCCGGGTTGCTGTTGTACCTTGATTTTAACTCAGGCTCCAGTGCTGCCAGTGTCACAGCCTGTTTATCAAGGTAAACGTTACCTTCTGCATTCACACTAATGGTGACCGGTGTGCTGGAGTCCGCTAGTTTGGTTGCACTCGCTTTAGGTAAGTTAACGGTGATTGCGTTATTGAGCAGCGGGGCAGTCACAATAAACACCACCAGCAGCACCAACATTACATCCACTAGAGGAGTGACGTTGATCTCGCTTAGTAAGTCATCCCCATCGCTTTGAGAGGAAAAAGCCATTATGCTACCGCTCCTTTCAGGTTATGCACCACGGCTTTTTCGCCTTGGTTAGCGGTTGTATCAGTATTTTTTCTGAACGTTGCTTTGCGTGACAGGGTAATTAAGTCTTCAGCAAAGTCATCCAGATTATTACTGCTGGTTTTTAATCTGCGTAAGAAGAAGTTATAAGCCAATACTGCTGGTACGGCGACGGCAATACCCACTGCCGTTGCAATTAACGCCTCGCCAATGGGGCCAGCTACTACATCTAAGCTGGCAGAGCCGGTTTTACCGATGGCAGAGAGTGCGTGCATGATGCCCCACACCGTGCCGAACAGGCCAACGAACGGTGCTGTGCTACCTATGCTGGCCAGTACCACTAGGCCGCTCTCTCTGGTGACGCGTTCTTTCTGGATTTGCTGGCGTAATGCGCGCTCCAATACATCTTGTCTATCGCCAAAGTGCTGTAAATCATTGGCAGTGTTGGAGTCAATGTCTTTTAATACATTAAATCCTACTGTTGCCACCCGATAGGCAGGGCCGTTGTGGTCTTTCAGATCTGCGGCTGATTGAAAATTACGTGCGCTCCAGAATGCCGCTCTGTATTTAACATTTTGTTTACGGATTAACCATACCTGTAAAGATTTGGCCAAGATTAAAGTCCAAGTGACAAAAGACCCTGCAATTAGCGTTAACAGCACGGCTTGCACAACAATGGAGGTAGAGGTGTCAGAAAAATTATACATAGTAATATTACCTTTATTTAGCTAGTTTGAATTCAATAGGGACAGTCGCCCAGCCATCAATGGCGGTGGTGCCACGTTTGGATGGAATGAAGGTCCAGTTTCTTACGGCATTGGTTGCCGATTCATCCAAGGTCTTACGACCGCTGGATTGTTTTATTTCCACTTTGTCCGGCTTGCCGTTTGCCAGTACATGCACGCGCAGTAGCACTTTGCCTTCCCAGCCCTGGCGCTGTGCAAACGCTGGGTAATCTGGTGGTGGGTTATTTAAATAAGCAGCGTTACCAGTGGCCTCGGTGATTGGCTCTTCCGCTTTTACCGGCGGTGCTTCTGGTGCCGGTGGTGCAGCCACTACTGGTGCCGCAGTGACCGGTGCCTGACGGTTCTCTGGAATCGTGATAGCCTCGGCTGGTACGTTGTCCTGAGCGACTGCAGTGCGTAGCGCTGGCGCAGGTTTGGCTGCTTGTGGCGTTAACGGTTTCACCACTTTTGGTGACGGCGGAGGTGGCGGTTTAGGTGGCTCTATCACTTCAGGCGGTTTTGCTTTGATAAACTCAATTTCCACCTTATTCACCTTAGTTTGCTGCACTGCCGGTGTTGCCGGGTAGTTCAGATAGGCAATCACAGCCGCGCCATGCAAGAGCGCCGCCAATGCACCTAATGCCAATAGGTGGCGCTTATTAATGGCCGTATGCTCAATGACAGCATCTGGTTTAAAGTCGTATGCAGTGCGGTACGGATACGTTACCGTTTCAGTGTCATAGGCGGTCGGCGCCTCTATGCCAACACTGGCAAATGCGACTGAAGATCTGGTTAATGTAGACATATTAATCCTTCTGCCAGGGGTGATGATTTGCAGCCAGCATTACTCAACCCCTGCCATTGAGAAATCAGACATGACATCAGTCTTGATACTTTGGAATAAATACGAAGAGCGGTCACGCGGGCGAGGCAGCGGTACTGGGACGATGCGCTTGATGCGACCGGGGTGGGACTCCATGACCACAATCCGGTCGCCCAAAAACACTGCTTCTTCTACGTCATGCGTGACCAAGATGGTGGTGAGGCCTTCTTGCTCCCACAGGCGTTGCAGCTCTTGTTGCAGCTTTAGCCTAGTTAGCGCATCCAGCGCGCCAAAGGGCTCATCCAGCAGCAGTAGTTTTGGCTTTAATACCAAGGCTCTGGCAATAGCCACACGTTGCGACATGCCACCGGAAATCTGGTGAGGGTAGGCTTTTTCAAAGCCAGTTAAGCCCACCACATTAATCTGCTGCTGCACACGCAGCTTACGCTCGTGACTAGGCACATCCGTGGCGGAGAAAGCTAGGTCTATATTTTCTTCCACAGTCATCCACGGGAACAAGCGATGCTCCTGAAACACAATACCGCGGCTGAGGTCGGTACCAGTCACCAGCTGGCCCTGATAGATAATAGAACCTTCGTAGTGGCTATCCAGACCAGCGATTAACCTAAGCAAGGTGGATTTGCCGCAACCACTGGTGCCGACAATAGATAGAAACTCACCCGGGATAATCTCAAGGTTAATGCCATCAAGCACTTTCAGCGTCGTATTTTGCAGTTGATAACTTTTAACTACGTCCTGAATCAGTAAAGATTCTTCAGTCGTCGTCTTATTACTGTCAGTGCTGATCAGATCTTTATGAGGATGAAGCGCAGCAGGGGAATCTGTTGCTATATTCACCTTGTTAAAAGGTGCTGCGCTTTTGCTAAAGTCTATAGCCACGTTATATGTTGTCATGCCTTAAATTCTCCATACCGATAAACAATTGCCACGAGTGGCTCTGAATCTATATTGCAAATGCCATGCCATAATAAATTTATGTTTATAAACATAGTGTTAACAAATTTTGTATATTTTTAAGACTGATGTTTGTTGCTTAAACAACAGTCACTAAGTGATTGCTGTTGAATTAGCAGCATATGCATTTTCATCTGTGCGCATGCCGCGGCTGCTGCTTAGGCAACAGTGCTGTTGCTGTTGCCACATATAGCCTGCGGCGTAATCAGCAGATTGGATTAATAATTCAGTTTATGTTGCGTATCATATTGATTTGTATATGTATTATTTGTTGGCATGAAGCGTGCTCAATCCTTATCAAGCTTGCGTGCATCCACGCATTAAATATTTAAGGAGAAATCATGAGTACAGCATTAGATACACTTTGGTATACACGTTGCCCAGTGCCGACAGGCTTAGGCATCGCCGTGCAAAAAGGCTGGCTAGAAGAGAGCTTTCGCGCGAAATCTACCAAGATTGAGTCATTACGTGAGTCAAATAATCAATCGGTACGTGAATCACACTTTGACCATACTTTGGCTAACTCAGTACGACATGGCGGTAATATCCCAGCGATATGGGCACGTGCCATTGGTCGCGAAACCAAAGTAATTGGCCTGTCATGGGCAGATGAGGCGCAGTTGATTTTAACGACGCCGAATTCTGGCATACGTAATGTTAAGGATTTAAAAGGCAGGAAATTTGGTTTACCTAAGTGGGTCAATGTACAGATTGATTTTGTACGTGCACAGGCGCTACGCGGCTTGGAAAACGCACTTAGCTTAGACGGGTTGGCGGTAAGCGATGTTGAGATTGTGGATTACGAGATTGGCATAGGCTATAGCGATGCGCCAGCCAAAAAAAGTGCAGATGGTAGCTATATCTTTGGCAGCCAGTCCGGTAGCCGTAACGACGAGTTAATTGGCTTACTGCGTGGCGAGGTGGATGCCATTTTCCTTAAAGGGGCAAGCGCGGTGGCACTGGCAAGCCAGCTTAATCTGGTGACGGTGATTGATACTGGCGCACATCCAGAGCCACTGATACGTGCCAACAATGGTACGCCACGTACTTTGAGCGTAGATACGCATTTAATTGAAAATCATTTTGATGCTGCTGAACGCATCGTGGAGCAGGTGTTGCGTGCCGAAGATTGGGCCCATGCGCACCCGGATGAAACCCGCCGCTTTCTGGCTAAAGAAACTAATAGTAGTGAGTATTGGGTAAGCGTGGCGTATGGCACTGACGCACATCTGCGTCTGCAAACCGATTTTGCACAGACGTCTATCGATGGTTTGCAGGACTTTGTGAATTTTCTGCATCGCTGGGAGTTTATCCCTCAGCCATTCAATGTGAATGATTGGATTGATACCAGACCTTACGATGCCGTGATCAGCAAACGCCAGGCGATTACCGCCTGATAGGCTAGGCATGTAAGTGCCTGGCTAATTCTTGTATTTGAATGTGAGAACAAAATGAATTTCAGTATTAAAAGTGAAACACCTGTGATTGCGTGGCTATTGGTGGGCTTGGCCTTTATGTTTGGCCTGCTCACCGATGCCAATGCAGACCCGGCCAAAGAAGTCAGGATTGCCACCGTAGCCTATAACGTGAACGGCAAGATAGGCTTTAACGGTACAGCGGCTATCGTTGAGGAGCAGGGTTGGCTAAAAGAGGAGCTTAAAAAGCAAGGCGTCACCCTGACTTGGGTACCGGTTACTGCACAATCTGTGGGAGTGACCATTAACGAGGGTTTTGCCAATAAAAGCATAGACTTTGCTGGCTATGGTGATTTGCCATCGATTATCCTTAACTCTGGCGGCGTAGAAACACGCATTGTGGTGCCAGGCGGGCGCGGCAACAACGTGTATCTGGTGGTGCCGCCTAACTCCAGCGCAAAGTCGTTGGCTGACCTGAAAGGTAAGCGTATTGCGTTGCATCGTGGTCGCCCTTGGGAAATCGCATTTGCGCGCTATGTGGCCGCAAGTGGATTTAAGTTCTCTGATTTCAAGATTTCAAACCTAAACCCGGGTGCGGGTGCTGCTGCTTTAGCGGCGGGCAATGTGGATGCGTTTGTCACCTTGAGCGATGCTTACCAGTTGGAAGATAAAAAAGTAGGTAAGATCATTTGGTCTACTAAGAGCGCTGCCCAAGATTGGAAAATGCGCGCTGAGCTGTGGGGTGCCAAAGACTTTATTGCGCAAAACCCTGCCATCACACAGATTATTACTACTGCTTACGTGAGAGCGGTGTACTGGACCTCACAAGAGGCACATCTGGATGAGTATTTGAAGATTGCCAATCAAAATGGACAGCCTGAAAACGTATTCAGACGAGAGTATTCTGATGACTCAGTATCATGGAAGCTACGCTGGAGCCCGCTGTTTGATGACTTGGTGCTAGATCACTATGCCAATGTTGCCCAATACAGCCGCCAGGCCAACCTGATTCGCAAGGATATTAATACCAAGCAGTTATTTGATGCACGTTTTTTAAATGCCGCCATCAAGGAACTCAAACTTGAAGGCTACTGGCAGCCGAGAAAAGTTGCGCTTAAAGGGGCTTAGTCATGACAAAAATACGGGATTTAGCTAATAGCCTGCATGCCAATGTATTGTTCTTTGTGTCGCCGATACTGCTGTTGCTTGCATGGGCGTGGGTATGCAGCGCTGGCATATTTCCTGAGCAGATTTTAGTTTCACCCGCTGGCGTGTATCAAACCGCGCACGAGCTCTGGGGCAGTGGCGAGCTGCAATCGCACCTGCATGACAGCTTGTATCGTCTGGTGCTGGGCTTTGCTATCGGCTCACTGCTAGGCTTGGTGTTTGGTGTATTGATGGGGCTGTTTAAGCCTATCGATGCTTTTTTTGCATCTACATTTAACGCTTTACGTCAGGTGCCGACTATCGCTTTTATCCCCATGCTGGTGATGATTTTTGGGGTGGAAGAAACATTCAAGATTGTAGTGGTGGCTAAAGCGGCCTTTTTCCCAATCACTATGGCCACCTATGATGCGGTTAAAGGCATACCACGCAGTTATTTTGAGGTTTCTAAAGTGTATCAACTGTCCCACATAAGCTTAGTCAGGCATGTCATCCTGCCGGCGACGGTACCGCCGATACTGACCGGTCTGCGTCTGGCGCTGGGTCGCTCCTGGATGGTACTGGTGGCGGCCGAGCTAATCGCGGCAGACAGCGGCATCGGGCAGATGATGGAAATGGGTCGGCAGATGTTCAGAATCGATATTGTGTTGGTAGGCGTGCTAGTCACTGGGCTGATCGGTTTCTTGCTGGATCGTAGTTTGCGCGCTGTAGAGACGCATCTTGGTCGCTGGCAACAGAGCTAATTAGCAGAGGTAATGATGAATATAATTAATCAGTTTTTATTGAATGTGAAGCATTTTAGTGGGCTGTTACTGCCTGTTACGGTAGCCGTGGTGTGGGAATTTATGTCGCGGCAGGGGGATGCTTATACCTATATTTTTGTGCCTTTAAGCCAAATTGGCAGTGGTCTTGTGGAGCTGATTCAAAGCGGGGAATTGCTAATCAACCTCGGGGCAACTTTACAGACCACCGTGATCGGGTTGTTGATAGGCGGCTTTGCCGGTCTGTTTGTGGGTGGCTTAATGGCGGTATCACCACTTGCTAATAAACTGATCGGGCCGCTATACCACACTATGCGGCAGGTACCGTTGTTAGGGCTAATCCCGTTAATTGCCTTATGGTTTGGCAATGATCTGTTTTCTAAAATACTAATTGTCAGCCTTGCCGCATTTTATCCGGTAGTGCTGAATACCTTTGAGGGCATGCGCGGCATCGAGCATAAGTATGTAGAAGTAGCATCGGTGCTTAAATTTAACCGCTTGCAGTTGTTAATACATGTTTTATTGCCTGCAGCCACGCCATCAATCATGACCGGTTTTATGCACGCATTGGCCTTTGCCTGGGTATCTACCGTAGGCTCTGAGCTACTGTTCTCAACCGGGCCCGGTGTGGGTGGACTGATGCTGATGGCGCAGGAATCATCAAGAATGGATATTGTGATTGTGGCTGTGGTAAGTATCGGTTTGACCGGTTTACTGATGAACGCTAGTTTGTCTCATCTACGCCAATATCTGCTGCGTTGGCGTAGCGTACGCTGATGCTGTCTTAAGCAAGTGATTCTCGTGGTGTTGTGTGCGGTGTGTCTGCGGATGCACCGCATTTTTTTTATATAGAGATTCTTACCCTGTTTTTTCTACATCACGCTTAGCCAGCAACCGTCACTAAGGGCTGTTTATTAACAAGCAACTGTTCAGATTGTTGCTGCTTATACAACAAACGTAATCATGCATTGATTGGTGTGTTGTTGTTTATATTCAATAAAATCAATGTTTTGTGCGTTATTTGATACTTGGCACATATTCTGCAATCTCTATAACTGTTAAGGCATTTGTGCCATGCAAATTTTAATCACAGTTAAAGAGAGTATTCAATGAGAAGTAAAGAAATTAAAGGCGCGCATCCGCGCCAAGCTACCTTCCAGTTAAAGCCGCTGGTCAAGAATGTATCGATAGCATTGGCAATTAGCGCGGCTACTGTACTTAATGCCAATCTGGCTTACGCTGAGGAGAGCGCCCCAGCCCAGGCTGAAGATAAAGCCAAAGTAGAAGGCGTGACACTACCTTCAGTGACGGTGACTTCACAGAAGCGCGAAGAGAGTGTGCAGGAAGTGAAAACCGCGATTACGGCCCTAGGCGGTAAAGATTTGCTAGACCAAGGTGTAGGTCGCTCAGCCAGTGAAGTATTGAATTATGTACCTAATGCCTCAGCTGGAACGCAGCAGCATGGACGCCCACGCTGGTGGATTCGTGGTGTAGGTGCCGGTCAGCAGCAATATGACTTATCCAATCCGGTTGGGTTTTATTTAGATGAAGTCTATATCAGCAATGCCAGTGCTACCGGCTTCCCTTTATTTGATATCGAGCGTGTGGAAGTACTGCGCGGCCCGCAGGGCACGTTGTGGGGTAAAAATACCACAGGCGGTGCGGTGAGCGTGGTTTCAAAAAAACCATCATTTAATACCGATGCCAAAGACAATTACGTGAAAGTAGATTACGGTAGTTACAACGACAGAATCGTACAAGGCGGCGTGGGTGGTGTGATTATTGATGAGCGCCTAGCGGGCCGTGTTTCATTTTTACAAGAAGACCAGGATGGCCGTTTAAAGAACCAATATACCGGCAGCAATGATAGTGGGTTATCTGAAGGCGCGATTCGCGGGCAGTTGTTGGCTGTTTTAACGCCGGATTTAGAAGCATTGTTAAATGTGCATTACCGAAAATATGAAACCGATGGTGCCATTACCACCACCAGAAGTTATGCGGCGAATGGCGTGTTCCGTAACGGCTACAAGCCAAGTAAAGATATTAAGCATGTGAGTACCAATGCGCCTGACTCTAGCGACAACACACAAAACGGCGTGAGCTTGAATTTGAAATGGCAGCTTGGCCGCTTAGCGTTGACCTCTATTACGGGCTATGAAGATTTTCAGTCTGAAATTGTGACGGATAACGACTACACGCCGCTAGAGATTTCCAGATCGCACACCGATGGCAAAAGCCGGCAGTTTACGCAAGAGTTTAGGTTGGCATCGCCTAAAGAGGACCGCTGGAACTGGTTAGCTGGTGCTCACTATTTTAATGAGAATGTTAACTTTAGTACGCAGGGAGCTAAGTTGCCGTCTGCTTCAGTGCCTGGTTTGGCTGGAGCGCCACCGGGAGCAACTTATAACAAATCAGACTTAACGCATAATGCGGAGAGTTTTGCATTGTTTGGCAGCAACACCTATAACTTTACCGATCAGTTCAATGCGACTTTGGGCGTGAGATGGACGCGCGAGACTAAAGAGTATGACCTGAACAGAAAAGGCTCAACCGGAACTGGTAGCTGGAGCAACCTGGCACAGTGGTGGAGCACATATACCGGCGCATATGCCGCAGCAGGGCCATCTGGCTCGGGCACGTTTAGCGCTAAAGACTCTAAAACCTGGAATGCTTTAACTTACGACATTACGCCTGAGTATAAAATCACCCCGCATGACCGCGTATATGCCAAATATTCGCATGGCGAGAAATCTGGCGGCTTTAACACTGCCGCGACTAGCTTGGCCGCGGTGAATACGGTAAAACCTGAGCAGTTAGATGCTTATGAGGTTGGCTATAAGTCAGAGTGGTTGGATGGGCGCTTAAACTTTAATACCAGCTTGTTCCATTACAACTATAAAGACGTGCAGGTGAACGTGGTCGGTTTTAATGCCAATGCCAATACCACCGTTTCTTATTTGCAGAATGCTAAAAAAGCCACGGTAAATGGTGCTGAGTTTGAGGTGGAAGCATTGCCACTAGAGAACTTGCACGTGAATGCCAGCCTAGGTCTGTTAGACGCAGATTATGACAGCCTGCAGGTGGTAAACGGCGGGGCAGATTTGAGCGGTAGGTCATTAGTGCGTTCGCCGCATGTAACGGCACAGCTTGCTGCTGATTATCGTATCCCGGTGCGCTACGGTAAGGTGATTATCGGTGCAGATGCACGTTACCAAGCTAAACAGTATTACTTTATTGATCCTCAGTCTGAAGCGCGTGGGCATTTGAATCAAGAGGCTTATACCTTGGCAAATGCGCGGATTTCATTCGCTACGCACAATGACAAATATTTATTTACTGGCTACGTGAATAATTTATTTGATAAAGAGTACAAAAACCATTCATTGCCAGCGTTTAACGCCGCTCAGGGCGTTAATGGCGATAGCATTTATTGGGCAGCGCCAAGAACAGTTGGCGTCTCAGTCACCACGCGCTGGTAATTATCCACGCAAGCGTTGATGTAAAAAGCGCCAGATTCCCATTAGGTAGTCTGGCGTTATTTTTATCAGCACCACACCTATCGCATCATTGCGCCCGATGCTGGCGCAAACAGTTCTGTTATTCATTTCTATCCTGAGAGTGCATCAATATGAGCCAATCCAATACGTTAAATACGCAACGTCCCTTATTAGCCACCCATCATTTCACTTATTCATTTGTTGGCCTGGCGCTGATGAGTGGCATCACCATTGGTATGAATAAGATTTTAGTCACGTTGTTAGCGCTGCACCTGAATGCCGAGTCTTGGCAGATAGGCTTGTTAATCGGTGCGGAAAGTTTATCCATGATGCTGATGTCGCTGCCGGCCGGTATCTTTATCAGCCGCTTCAGTGCGCGCTGGGTATATGCAATTTCTAGTTTGGGCGCCATGACCTTATATCCGTTGATTGGCTACTCAACTTCTTGGTATCTGGCCGCCATCTTTTTGTTTATTGCCGGCATTTGTATTCCGTTTCGCGTGGTAGCCATGAATACCTCATGGCTGGAACGTCTGCCTGAGGTTGGCACTAGCCGTGGCGGCTGGTATCGAGGCACCTTGATGCTGGGCATAGGTTTGGTCGGGCCATTACTTGGCAACCTGGTGTCCAGCCATTTGGGGATACAGGGTAGCTACTGGATTACCAGCATATTGTTTGCCGTGATGTCGTTTTATGGCTTCACCATTTTATCGCGCACACGTGCGGCTGATAGTGCCAAAAGTGTACGTGGCGGGGTGAAGGAAATGCTGCAATACCTTACTGACCCGATGGTGCGTCAGGTATGTATCTATGATGGCTTAGGCGGCATGGTGCGTGGCTTCTTCGGCACTTTTATTATTGTGATTGCAGTGCGTCAATTCCATTGGACTGCACAGCAGGGAATCACCCTCATGGTGGTAGAGGGTGCCGCCTTTGTTGCAGTGCTGCTGTTGCTGGGGCATGTGGTGGCAAAGTTAGGTGAAAAGCTCACTTATAACTTGAGCCATGCCAGCCTGATTATAGGCTTAGCGTTTTTGGGCTTAAGTAGTGGCGTGGTCGGGCTTTTGATAGGTGCTGTATTACAGGCGATAGGTCAGGCGTTTAATCATCTCGTCAATATTTCACGCTTGGCACATTCTGGTAAAAATATGGGTCACGTTTCCGGCTTGTTTACGATGGTTGGCATGGCTGGTGGCTTTGTGGGCGCCACTCTGGGTGGCTTTTTAAGCAAAGGCTTTGTGCTGCAGGATATATTTTTACTGTGGATTCCTATCTGGTTGGCAGTATGCCCAGGCTTTCGTGCGTTTATCAGCAGCAACTTTAAAAAGCTGGCTGCATAAGGGGTGAATGGTTTGCAAAATCAACAGCGCTGTTTATCGCCTTGTTGATTTTGCAGCAACTATTTATTTTGCAAAATAACAGTGAGCTGTTGTTTTGTTAAAAAACAATACAAATCAATTGGTTGCGTTTATTTTCATTGGTGCCGGATATTGGCATGCATCCTGCAAATTAAAAGAGATAGTGCTACAGACATATCAATGTAGCTAGTTAATCCAGTTTAATTTTAGGAGGAATGTATGACTACAGAGTTCTTGTGGCAATTGCCAACCAGTGGTGATGGACGTTACGGCAATAGTAGAAAAGAGCGCCGTGCAGAACGTGCCTCATCAGCGCATCCCTACTCGGATGGTGTGACCGACCCGCGTGGTTTGAGCTTCAACTATTTTGATTACCTGCATCAGGTTGCACGTGCGGCAGATCTTGCCGGCTTCGACGGCATCCGTATTCCGGAAGATATCAATGGCGATGAACCATGGATTATTGCCGGCTATGTGGCACGTGGCAGCCGCCATTTAAAGCTAGTCACCGAGTTTGATGCCTCACGTGGTTCATCGGTGTACGCGGCAAAAAATACAGTGAGCTACCAGCGCTTTACCGATGGGCGTTTTGCCTGGCAAATTAGTGCTGGTGGTGATGATAAGCATAGACGTGCCTTGGGCGATTTTGTGGCAGATAGTGAAATTAATCCGCGCATTGAAGAGTTTGTTACCGTGGCGCGCGGTGTGCTCACCCAGTCTCCATATAGCTTTAAAGGCAAGTATTTCGAGGTGCTCAATGGCGGGTTTCAGGGAGCGTTATCTAACCAGAAAGTGCCGCCTATTTACCTTTCCGGTAAGAGTCAAGAAGCCTTAGCGCTATCCGCTAAGGTTGCGGACTTTCACATTTTTGATGCAGACACGGTTGAGAGTATTCAACAGCAAATCCAAGAGCTGCGTGCACTTGCCAAGCCTTATGGACGTGAGCCTGCGTTTGCGCTGCGTATTGATATCGTCAGCCGCGAAACTGAGGATGAAGCGACTTTTGATGCACGCCGCTATTGGCAGCAGTCGGAGCAGGGCAATCATCAGCCTGTCATTAACGGCAATTTATGGGCTGGCCTATCAACTGATACCACGGCAGCCAATGCCACGCTGGTCGGTAGCTACGAGCAAGTGACAGAAGCGCTTGTGGCTTATGCCGCCGCCGGAGTCAGCAGCTTCCTGCTGTCATCTGTCCCGCACTTTGAAGAGGCCTATCGCCTAGGTGAACACGTTTTACCTGCGGTACGGGCCCAAATCAAGCACGACCAACGTCGTGCTGCCTAACTAAATTTAAGGAATATTGTATGACTATTGATGTTTTCTGGCGGATTCCGACCCATGGCGAACCAAGCTCACACCGTAATCGCACTCCGCATCGCGGTGACTGGTTTCCTGGCGATGACACTAAAGCCAAGCCAGGCAGTGTAGGCGGTACAGGGCAGGGCTATATCGATTACGTGGCAGAGATTGCGCGTGCTGCCGAGATTTCAGGTTTTCAGGGCGGTTTGATTCCATCGTTCCCAATGACGGATGAGCCATGGGTGATCTCTTCGTTACTGGCGCGTGAGACTTCTACCTTTCGTTTCATGATTCCGTTTCAGCCCGGCTTTCTCAACCCAGTGGTTGCTGCGCGGATGACCGCAAGCTTGCAACGTGCCACCGGTGGCCGCGCTTTATACAACATCATTACCGGTGGCGGTGGCCCTGCGCAGTTGTGGTGGGGAGACTCCGCTTCGCATGATGATCGATATGGGCGAACCACAGAGTTTCTGGATGTATTGAAAGGTGTCTGGAATGGTGGACCGTTTTCATATCATGGCAAATTCTACCAAGTGGAAGATGCTGGTTTGGCGCACCCATTGTCGCAGGAAGAATATCCGGAAATTTATTTCTCCGGCTCCTCAGATGCGGCGCTCGCCTCTGCCTCTAAACATGCTGATTATTATTTAACGTGGCTAGAGCCGTTTGATCAACTGCGTGAGAAGTTTGACCGTGTGAAAGCCCGCACGCAGATTCTTGGGCGCAAAATTAAATGCGCAATCCGTGTGGATATCATTGCCAGACCCACTGAAGAAGAGGCTTGGGCGGAGATTGAAAAAGGCTTTAACAGCCTGAGTCGTGAGGCTTTGGATAAATTTCAGAACCCAGATGCCAGTGATTCTGTAGGCGCTGCGCGTCAGCGTGGCAATCGACCGACCACTATCAATAGTTATAAAGATTTGATTATTGAACCGAATGTTTGGTCTGGCTTTAGCCTGCTGCGCGGCGGTCAAACTAACGGCATCGTCGGTAGCTATGAGCAGGTAGCGGAACGCTTGGACCAATTGGTGGCGTTGGGTGCAGATGCATTTATTTTAGCCAGTACACCACACCTTGAAGAAGCGTATCGCGTGGGTGAAGAAGTGCTGCCGCTATTGCGCGGCAAAACAGATACCGCGATTTTGCGCGCCGTGGGGTAATTAAATGACCAATCCATTATCAGTGAATCCGCCAGCCAATACGCAACTTAAAGACATCTGGTTTACGCGCTGCCCAGTGCCCACGGCAACTGGCCTGGCTTATAAATTAGGATGGCTTGAAGAAGAGTTTGCAAAAGACGGTATTTCGGTGGCAACGATTCAGGACGCACCTCAAGCGCTTGCGCGCCATCATTACGACCATGAAATCAACAGCTTGATTCGGGAAGGTGGCAGCTTGCTCGCCTTAGCGGCTAAAGCCCAGGGCGCAAAAACAAAAGTCATCGGCTTAACCTGGATAGACGAATGGCAGGTGATTTTGGTGCGCCCGGACTCTCACATCAATCGGCCGGCAGACCTGAAAGGGCGGCGTGTTGCGTTGCCAGCGTATGTAGAGCGTGAAATACAGTCGCATGTGCGCGGCAGCAGTATTGCGCGCGGCATGACCTTGCAAGGAGTGAAGGGCGTTCTGGCTTATGCAGGCTTAACGCTGGATGACGTGTCCTTTGTTGAGGTGGGCTCGGGACAGGATTCAGATGCCGGTCTGGGGGGGCTGTGGGCTGGGCTTGATAACTTGGCACGCGGCGAAGTCGATGCGGTTTACGTCAAAGGCGCGTCGGCAGTTGATGCCGCCAAACGCTACGGCGCCGTAGTGGGTATTGATATTGACAGGTTCACCGATCGCCAATATCGCGTCAATAACGGCACGCCGCGGCCGATTACTGTGCATGAAGATTTTATCGAGAACCACTTTGATTTGTTAGTGCGCTTTCTTGCACAAACCCTGCGTGCTGCAGATTGGGCAGCTTCTAATCTGGACGGTGTGCATCAAATTTTAAAAGGCGAAACTCGTGCCGGCGACGACGGGGTGGCAACGGCTTACCGCGATGGGTTTCATCAGTCGTTACATCCTAGCCTATCAAAAGAGTTGCTGGATTTATTCAAAATCCAAAAGAACTTCACCTTAATTCACGGTGTGTTAGACCGTGATTTTAATCTGGACGCATGGGTAGACCACAGGCCATTGGCGGCTGCACGTCAGTGGCTGGATAACTATTACCAAACGCAGAGCAAAGCTGCGTAATTTATTTAATTTTAATGAAGGAGTTTTAGCATGGGAAAAATCGATACAGAATTAGCGGCAGATGTCACGGCATTTGCACAAAGTGTGAAGCAAGACGCCGAGCACGCCTTTAGAGTGCTGCGCGAAACCGACACCACTACGGCCTATGGTACGGTAGGCTTTGTGGTACGCGTGCCTGGGCACGAAAAACTGGTGGTGGTGAACGACCCGGGTCCGTGGAATAGGGGCGCAGAAATCACACCGGCTATTATTGGCTTTGATGGTACGGTGTATGCTGGCAACCATAGCGGTGGCAAACGTTACAACAAGCTGTTTATAGAGCATCCAGACGTCAATATCATTTCACACGTACATACCCTGTATCTGGCTGCTTGGGCACAAACGCACCGTACTTTTCCAATTAACTATGTTGCGTTTAATCGCCACCATCTGGTGCGCGAGCTGCCTGTTTATATTGATAGACGCCAGCCAGAAGTAGATTTTATTGTTGAGAAAGTGAATGAAAACCCGCATAACTTTGCCATTATTGAAGCCAATGGCGGCGGTACAGTATGGGGCAAAGGCGGCGTGCGAGCGCTGACTGACACCATTATTCTGCTCGAAGAAACTGCGCGCTTACAATTGCTGGCTGAGGCGGTGGGTGGCTCAAGAAACTATGGTGCGGGTGCTTTAAGGCAAAATTGGACCATGACAGGTTTGTTTGATGAAGCTAAAACCTTAGGCTTGCTGCCAATTACTGATCTCTAATACGTCGGTATCGCAATATTGCAGGCCCGGTAGTTGTGCTATGTAGGTAGCCGATTACCGGGCTGCATCCATTTTTTTATCAGTACTTGTTTTCAATACCAGTTATCTAAACGCTTGCAGTTGCAGTATGGTAAGTTAGGTTTAGCCCTGCTTACTCACGGCCACAATAAAACTTACGCATGGCTTCGCCCGTTATATCCGGGGCAATATATTCCCACTGTGCAGGGCTGCTGGTTTTAAGGATAGCTTCGCCACGCCCCATATTCAGCTTGTAGTTGCTCGCGGCCATGGTCCTGCGCATTTTGGTTTTACAGTTAACCTCAAGCAAAGATTTTACCGAGAGGTAAGTTTGACTTTGCACGGTTTGCGGTGCGTTGTAGTCCTGCATTTGCCAAACTTTTAGCACATGGTCTTGGTTGCGCAGCGTAGCCAGATTGTAATAAACCTTGACGCCACCTTGGTTGCTTGAGCCGCTAAACTCAGTCCAATCCGCCCATGTGCTAGTACTGGTCAGCGCCAGTGTGAGTGCGATTAGCAGTTTTTTCATGTTGTGTTCCATTATGGCTTGCACGCAGAGTAACGTGTTATGACTGACTCGCATTCATTTTGCGATCAAGATCAGCAATGTCATTGGTGAGTTTGGTTCTTTCGGCTTCACTCAACTGCGGGTTGTTTAAGCGTTGTTGCAATTGATTGCGCACGGCCGCTAGCATTTTTGTCTGAGGCGCTTGCGTTTCTACTTGCGGTGCTCGCATTTTAGCAAGGGCTGCACTCAGTGCTTCGTATTCTTGGTCATTGAGGCCGGTAATGCTTTTTAGCTCGGCTGATGGTTGTGTTGGTGTGTTTGTCATGGGCAGGTCAAATGCATAATCAAATTAAAGGATGGTGGAATCTTATCACAGGCGGCCTTGCATGGAGCGCTTGGCATCGATGGGTACAGATTGGGTGACATGATGTATTTGTTTAAAAATTGCTTGAAAGTTCAAGCTTAGGCACCAAATAAAAATTGGTAATCTATGGCTAAAAGGTAGATGATTATAGTTATCTGGAATTATTCCAAGATTTTTAGTCAAGGAGAATGCTATGTCTGCACATACTTATAAACTCATCGAACTCGTAGGCAGTTCTAGCGTTGGTACTGATGATGCAATCCGTAATGCGATTGCGAAGGCTGCCCTCACCGTTAAGCATATGGACTGGTTTGAAGTAGTTGAGACTAGAGGACATATTGTGAATGGTGGGGTTGCGCATTTTCAAGTGACCATCAAGGTTGGTTTTAGAATAGAAGATTAAATAATAATGATCCATGGTTCCAGCTCATTACAAATACCTGCTTTATCCGATAATGATACGCAAGCATGGATAGTTTCGTTAGCTAAGCATTATTCGCCAGCAGACGTGGAGCTCATTCGTCAGGCTTGCCAGTTGGCAACCTTGGCTTATGATGCGCAGACCGAGCTGACTGGTGAGCCGCTGTTGCGGCATGCAACCTGCACTGCCGCGATATTAGTCAGCCTAAATATGGATGCTGAATCCATTATTGCGACCATTTTATATGCGGCACCTAAGCATATCGATAATTGGCAGGAAACCATCAAGCTGCGCTTTGGCAGCAATATTGTAAGCATGGTTGAAGGCTTGCTCCGTATCGCGCAAGTGCAGGAGTTCAGTGAGCTTGAGCGTCTGCATCTGCAAGGGCAGGAAAATGCAGATAACAGCAAGCAGGTTGAGAGCCTGCGCAAGATGTTGTTGGCGATGGTGCAGGATATTCGGGTTGTGCTGATTAAATTGGCAGAGCGCACGCAAATACTGCGTAGCTTGGCTGGTGCTAGCCGCGAGCAGCAAATACTGATCGCGCGCGAGGTGCAGGGTATTTTTTCTCCGCTGGCTAATCGTCTTGGGGTATGGCAGCTCAAGTGGGAGATGGAAGATCTCTCATTGCGCTACTTAGAGCCGCAGCTCTACAAAGAAGTCGCCAAGTTACTGGATTCACGCCGTGTGGACCGTGAGCAGTACATTGCAGATGTTGAGAATATACTGAAGCAAAAATTAGCGCAGGCTGGTATTCGGGCAGAGGTTTCAGGCCGGCCTAAACACATCTACAGTATTATCAATAAAATGCGGCGCAAACAGCTGGATTTTGAGCAGTTGTTCGACGTGCGTGCTGTGCGGATTCTGGTTGACGATGTAAAAGATTGCTACAGCGCGCTCAGCTTGGTGCAAACCTTGTGGCAGGCGATTCCAGGCGAGTTTGATGACTATATCGCACGCCCTAAAAGTAATAACTACCGTTCATTGCACACCGCAGTCAATGGCCCTCAAGGTTTGGCACTAGAGGTGCAAATCCGCACGTTTGAAATGCATCAGTACTCTGAGCTGGGCGTTGCCGCCCACTGGCGCTACAAGGAAGGTGGTAAGTCCGACATTGTGTTGGACGAGAAAATCGCCTGGTTGCGTCAGATTCTGGCATGGAAAGAAGGCGCCACTGATAGCAGTGACTTACTGGAGCAATTTAAGACCGAATTGTTTCAGGAGAACGTGTATGTATTTACGCCGCAAGGCAGGGTGATAGATTTACCCAAGGACGCGACGCCTATTGATTTTGCCTATGCGCTGCATACGGATTTAGGGCATAGAACGCGTGGCGCTAAAGTGGACGGTAATATCGTGCCGCTCAATTACAAGTTACAAAATGCACAGCGTATTGAAATTCTTACCACTAAACATGGTGCGCCCAGCCGTGACTGGTTAAGCCCGACCTTAGGCTACTTAAAAAGTGCCAGTGCGCGCGCCAAGGTGCGGCACTGGTTCAGGCATCAGCACGCAGAAGAAAACGTGACGCAAGGCCGTGCCAAATTAGATAAAGAGCTACACCGTGCAGGGGCCGGGGCGATTAATCAGGAAAAAATCGCACAGAAGCTGCACTTTAATAAGCTGGAAGACTTTTTAAGCGCGATAGGCCGTGGTGATGTGAGCGAGTATCAAATCGCAGGTGCTATCCATGAAATCGCACACCTGAAACCGATGGAAAAAATCAATCAGGTGGTTTCGCGGAAGACAACGGCACAGCCAGTGGCAACTGAGGTCACGGTAGAAGGCGTTGGCAATCTACAGACCTATATGGCACAGTGCTGCAAGCCGGCCTTTCCGGATGCTATTGTCGGCTATGTGACCTGCGACCGCGGTGTGACTATCCACAGCCAAGCCTGCACGTTTATTCGGCGCTTGCCTGATGAGCGCCATGATCGCCTGCTGCACGCGCAGTGGCGCATCACTAAAGACAAAAAACACACAGGCTAAGTATGCATCGGTATTGCCGTGTTGTAAGTTAAATTGTCAGCACCGTTGCACCGGTTGTTTTACGGGCCTCAAGGTCGCGGTGAGCGGTGGTAGCATCTTTGAGTGCATAGGTCTGGTTGACCTGAATATTTACCTTGCCGCCCGCGACTGCTTCAAATAAATCGGAAGCGTTTTCCTCAAGTTGTGAACGGCTGGCAATAAAGGTGGCAAGTGCTGGCCTAGTCACCATAAGTGAGCCTTTTTGTGCCAGCACGGATAAATCTAGCGGTGGCACCGGGCCAGACGAGGCGCCGAATAACACCATGAGCCCTCTGGGTTGCAGGCAGTCTAGCGATTGCATAAAGGTGTCTTTACCTACTGAATCGTAGATTACCGGCAGTTTTTTGCCGTTGGTAATCTCCAATACGCGTGCTGCAAAGTTTTCGCGGGTGTAGATAATGGGGTGGTGGCAGCCATTGGCTTTCGCCAATGCCGCTTTTTCTTCGGTAGAGACGGTGCCAATCACGGTTGCGCCCAGCGCCGCAGCCCATTGGCAAACGATAAGCCCCACGCCGCCAGCCGCTGCATGCACCAGTATGGTATCGCCAGCACTTACTTTGTAGATATCTCGGATTAGGTAGCGTGCGGTCATGCCTTGTAGCATCATGGCGGCGGCAGTCAGGTCATCAATGCTGTCCGGCAGCTTAATCAAGCGCTCAGCCGCAATCAGCCTAGATTCCGCATAAGCGCCAATCACTGAGGCATACGCCACACGATCCCCCACTTTTAAATGTGAGACTCCTGCGCCCACTGCCTCCACAACGCCAGCAGCTTCCATGCCGGGAATGAACGGCAGCGGCAGCGGGTACAGCCCAGTACGGTGATACACGTCAATGAAGTTCATACCCACTGCGGTTTGCTGCAATCTGACCTGACCAGCCTCCGGCGCGCCTACCGTCATTGGCTCCCAGCGCAATACCTCGGGGCCGCCTGTTTGGTTAACTTTGATCGCATGTGACATGGGGCTAAACTTCTCTATTTTGATGAAAATTATGCTAAAAATAATAGCACTAAATATTGGGCGATATGTACAGCCAGTGTGAATAATTATGGTAATTGAATCAGCCTGATATTGACTATCTGGTGGGTTGTCAGTATAGTGCCGGCCTTCGGCGTGTAGCGTAGCCTGGTAGCGCGCCTGCTTTGGGAGCAGGATGTCGGGAGTTCGAATCTCTCCACGCCGACCATATATTCCCCAGTTTTTACCTCTAGGTTTGCATCATTGGCGAACCGCACCGTGGCTTCTGTTTGGCGCCCACACTGCTGTCCTATCATTCGTTTGCATATCACTCCAGTATTCCAGAATGAAACCATTGATGCAGCGCTTAGTCCAATCCAGTGATTGCTAGGACAAACCCGTTTGCGCAATCAGTTTGATGTTAAACATTTGAGGAGAAACATCATGGCAAAAGGACAGCTACACAAAAACAAAGAGGCAAAAAAACCTAAGCAAAGCAAAAAAGCAGTAGTGATGCCGGGTTCCACCGTCATGCCAAGCAAGCCTAGTATGCCCAAAAAGTAGGATAAGATGGATGTGCACCTTGGCTCATGTGGAGGGCGGGTGCCGTGTATTTAACTTTAAAGGAGCTTAGGCTCCTTTTTTGTTGCGGCATCTTGATGAAGCCTACCTAATTAGCGCAGCTGGCAAAAGCGGTTTTATGATGCAGCGTTGCGTCAACTAATGGTTGGTTTATGACTAATAGCTTTTTAACTTTAATAAGTTATGGCACTATGCCATTATGAAACTTCCGCACAATCCAACCCCAGCCGCTAGCTCCACAAGTGTACCCGCTGGGGATGCTGAAGGCATGATGCCAGCAGAAGCCTTATCCACGCTTTCTTCTGTTTTTGATCAAGAGGCAGAGTCATTATTATCATCCAGCGCTGTTATTCAGAAGGTACTCGATTGCTTGCCATCCGTGGTCGGCTATTGGGATAACACACTAAAAAACCGCCTTGCCAATAAAGCATATGAAGCGTGGTTTGGTGTTGAGGCTAGCCAGCTGAGAGGCAAGTATATTTGGGAGTTGCTGGGGGATGAACTTTACCGCCTCAATCTCCCGCATATTGAAGGCGCATTAAGAGGTGAGCCACAGACCTTTGAGCGAATTATCCCTAATGCAGACAGTAGCTGCTCACGCCACTCTTTAACAAATTACATCCCCGATGTGAGAGATGGTGAGGTAAAAGGTTTTTTTGTGCTGCTCACCGACATTAGTGCGATTAAAAAAGCAGAGGCGGTACTGCGCGGGAGTGAGGAGCGCTTCCGTTCAGTGGTGCAGGATCAGACTGAAGTGATTTCAAGGTTGCGTGCAGACGGTACTTATATTTTTGTGAATGATGTTTATTGTCGCTTCTTTGGTAAGACTGAACAGGAGATGATAGGCTCCACCTGGAAGCCTGTGGTCTATGCCGAAGATTTACAGCGCGTGGTGGACGAGTTAGCTATGTTGTCCTTTGCTAACCCAGTGGTGATGATAGAAAATCGGGTACTGTCGGCAACGGGAGCCGTTCACTGGATGCAGTTTAGTAACCGCGGTATTTTTGATGAGCATGGTCAGCTCACAGAGATCCAATCGGTAGGCCGTGATATTAGTGACCGTAAACGGGCAGAAGAAGAGGTGCAGAAGTTAGCGTACAAAGACCCGTTAACCGGTTTATCTAATCGACGCTTAATGCTGGATAGATTAGGTATAGCCTTGGCGACTTCGGCGCGCAGCATGCAGTATGGCGCTTTGCTATTTCTGGATTTAGATAAATTTAAAGTCATTAACGATACGCAAGGCCATGGTGATGGCGATTTGCTCTTAATTGAAGTGGCAAAAAGAATTACCGCTTGTGTGCGTGAGATTGATACCGTGGCGCGCCAGGGCGGTGATGAGTTTGTCGTGCTGGTGGAACGCTTAGGCGAGAGCTTGGAAGAAGCCTCGCGTACGGCGGCTAAGATTGCAGAAACCATACGTCTGGCGCTGGCCGAGCCCTACAAAATTAATAATGTGCATATTCACAGCTCATCCAGCATTGGTGTCTCGCTGTTTTGTGGCCATGATAAAGATGTCGATGAGCTGATTAAGCGTGCCGACATGGCCATGTATCAGGCAAAGGATGGTGGTCGTAACCGCACGCGCTTTTTTGATCCGCAAATGCAAGAGCTGGTGGAGGTGCGCGCTACCTTGGAGTCTGATTTACATAATGCACTGGAGACTGATCAATTTGAGTTGCATTATCAGCTACAGGTCGATCATGAAAATAAACCAATCGGTGCAGAGGCCTTGATTCGCTGGGTGCACCCGCAACGCGGCATGATTTCTCCCGCGCATTTTATTCCGGTGGCAGAGGAAAGCGCATTGATTCTTAATATTGGTGATTGGGTGCTGGATGAAGCCTGCCGCCAGATTGCGCTTTGGAGCAACAATGCGAAAATGTGTGATTTAGTGCTGGCGGTAAATATTAGTGCACAGCAGTTTAAACAAACGCATTTCGTAGATCAGGTGATTGCGGCGATTCATAAACATGGGATTGACCCGTCGCGCCTTAAATTAGAACTGACAGAAAGTGTTGCATTGGATGATATTACTGATGTGATCGCCAAAAAGAACCTGCTAAGGCAAACGGTAGGCGTGACGCTGTCTTTGGATGACTTTGGTACTGGCTTTTCTTCACTCTCTTATTTAAAACGTTTGCCGCTGGATCAGATTAAAATTGACCAAAGCTTTGTACGTGATATCACCACCGATAAAAGTGATGCAGTGATGGTCAAAACGATTATCGATATGGCGCAGAACTTTAGTCTCAACGTGATTGCTGAAGGGGTAGAGACTGAAGCACAACTGGCGTTCCTGAAGCAGCATGAGTGTAAGGCGTATCAAGGCTATTTATTTAGCAAGCCGTTACCTATTGAGCAGTTTGATGCATTAATGCATGATTATGCGCAGCATGGCAATATCACCAAGCTAGTTTAAGCCTACGCTTGTCTTGCAGCGATACCAGACGCTAGGTTTCTTCCCTATTAACTAGCTTCTGTCAGCATGTGCGCCACGGCACGTTTAAAAGGCGAGATGCTGTTACCTAGGCGCAATGATGCCGCTCTAATCAGGCGTGCCGGTATCGTGTCATTCCCATACAGCTTGGCAATTGCATGGGTCGCCAAAAACAGTGGGCGTGTTTTGAAGCGATGCTTTCTTTGGTAGCGCTCAAGCAGGGCACTGGCGGCGATATTGCTGCCACGTGATTTAGCCGTTTTAATTTCATCGGCAAGCACATTGATACCAAATAATCCAAAATTAAAACCATGTGCTGTGACCGGGTGCATCCCCACCGCAGCATCCCCAATCAAAGCAAAGCGTTTTGCAACTAGTTGGCTGGCGTAGGCGGTGACTAGGGGGTAGGCATGGCGGGTCGATGCTAGTTGCATGCTGCCTAATCTATGCTTAAAGCGTAACGCAATTTCCTGATTAAACTCGGCTTCGTTCAGCGACATCAGCCGTTGAATGTCAGCAGCGGGCAGGGTGATGACCACAGAGGATTGTGTGCCGTTCATTGGCAAGAGCGCCAAGGTTTGGCCGTAGTCAAACCACTCCCATGCTACGTGATGATGCGGGATGCTATGCTCCATCACGCATACCATCATGGTTTTGCCAAAGTCATGCATGGTGGCAGGGATGCCCATCGCACGTCTGGTTTCAGAGAAACGGCTATCTGCCGCCACCAATAGCTGTGCTTGCACTTTGGTGCCATTGGCAAGGCTGATATAGGCGCCGTCATTATCCGTGCTGATGGCGGTAATGTCCGACGCTGTAAGTAAAGTGATATCCGGAGATGCTTTCACAGCTTCATAGGCAGCTTTGCGGATCAGGTGATTGGCGACTAAATAGCCTAAGGACGCGGTTTTATTGGCGTCGTGCTCAATCTGCATGGCATAAAGCGATGGGCCGTTAAGTACCTGTGCATCGCGCAATAGAGAAATAGCATTGTTATCAATGCGTTGCCACAACCCCAGTGCTTGCATGATATGTGCGGAGTGATGTGTGAGGGCAATTTCACGCCCATCAAAAGCGGGGTCTGCCAGCATTGATTCCGGCTGACGCTCTAGTATGGCAATACGTAGGCCGCATCCGGCAACAGCCTGCGCAAAGCATAGTCCAGCCGGGCCGGCCCCGACAATCACAATATCAAAGTTCAGCATAATGCTACCAAGCGCTATTGGTGTTAGACATGGTGCTTATGATGACGGTAAATGCTGTGTTTGGCATTGACTCACGTCAAGCTGCCGTTGATTGTTAACAATTCTTGCAGATTACCGCCTAGCTTTCATCCCTGAATCTAGCCTTTTTGCTTGATCGCGAGCACTGACTGATTACGCAGTGTGCGCAATAGGGAGAGCTGTCTGGTCGAAACCTGCATGCTATTGGCATGCTCCATATCTGCGTAAAACATGCCGAGTGCTTTGTTATTTACCATAATCGGCAGCAGTAAAAAACTTTGTGACGATACCGCTTGCCTGTACCACTGCGGAATCTTAGCTGTTACATTTTCCGCCGTAATATCTTCTAGCATCAAGTCGGCACCCTTGCTGGTTGCAAGGTGAAATACATCAGGAGTGAAGTCTAAGCCGAACCTGAATTTCTTCAGTACCGTATCAATGTCCTGACCAAAGCCGAAGCGTGCCACCATTTGATTGTTTTTGACATCTCGAATAAACAGGATGGTGCGGTTAAAGCCCATGCCACGGTGCATGGTTTCCAGCACCATCTGCATAATGTCATTGAGTTGGTGGTCTTCAATCAGGGTGTTAGTGACTTCCTGAATACCTTCAGTGAGGATGGACTCAGAATCAGGCTTCGTCGGCTCGCTGCCTTTTTCATCTGCTGCCTCAAGATTGATACCTAATGCGGTGAGCTCGGTTTCTTCCGTCGCTTTGTGCGATGCCTCAGCACGCGCGCCTATCCAAGTGTTAACACGAGTCATTAACTGGCTTTGTGCCACGTTGATGCCCACTACTCTGGCGCGCGCGGCAAGCTCATCTAAAGCCTGCTCCATCGATTTACGCAGTTGCTGTTCTGATACGCTAAGTGCATTTTCGTAGCGGGTTGTCAGTTGTTTGAGCGCTTTGGATTTGTCGGCGATATTGCCGTTGCTGGCAATCGTGCATAGTTCATTGGCCAGATTAACCGTTAGCGACAAGCTCTCCAGCTCACCATTCGGTTTGATGATTTTATTGCTATCTAGTTTACGCATACCGGCGATTAAGCGCGGCGGGAAGTTCCAGCTTTTTGCAACGCCTATACCCAGCTCGTTGTAAGTCATGCCCAGCACTTTAACTGCGGCTTTGTCTTCACTATCACCTTGGTCAATCAGGCGTGCAACTTGCTGGCTTTCTTCAAAAAAGTAAAAGCTGGCGAGTAGTTTGCCTAAATTGCGGAACATGGAGCAAATAATTGCTTCTTCTGCATTTCTGACATGGCTAGTGGGCGCTAACTGTGCCGCGACGATGCCGGCAAAGAATGATGAAAGTACGTCGTCTTTTAACTGGGATGCCTGTGCTTTATTTTGCAGAAAATCCAGTAATATCAGTGACATTGCTACATTGCGTATGGTTTCAAAGCCCAAGATGACCACGGCTTTGGAGATAGTGTTGATATGACCGCCAAATTGCCCGTAGGTAACGGTATTCACCAGTTTTAATAATTTATTAGTGAGTGCAAAGTCATTCAGAATGCTTTGCGCCAGCGCGTTGTTACTGGCGGAGTCGTCATCTGCCAGCCGATTGATTTCGCTAATGGTGTGTGACAGTGCAGGAAAGTCACTTTTGCTACGCATGCGCCGCAGCAAAAAATCCATCGTGCTGTGCGCGTCTACGGGTTTATGCTCGCCTTGTACTGGCGTTAGGTAATCTTGCAAAGCCTTGCGCATGCTTTCAGCATTTGCGAACCTATCCTCCGGCGCTTTGCTCGTGGCTTTCAGGGTGATGCACTCTAAGGCTTCATCAAGATGAATCTGCATCGGTTGCTGGGGGATGACGCCAGCCTTGGCTAGAGCCGTAGGTGTTTTTGCTTTTTCAATAAAAGGCAGCCCTGTCACTAGCTCATGCAGCAAAACCCCTAATGAAAATATATCTGCGGCAACTGTAGCCTTGTTACCAGCGATAAGCTCGGGTGCGGTGTAGTGCGTATGCTGGTTTTTTGTTGCAAAACCAGCCATGCCGATACCTATCAGCATGGGCGTTTGATCTTTGGCGATCATGATGTGCTCTGCCTGCAGACCTAAGGGCAGTAAGCCCTGAGCGTGTGCGTAACTCACTGCTTTGAGTACGTCAGCAATCATTTGAGCAGCTAGTGTGGCGGCCCATGGTTCAGATGATTTTAATTGCTGCGATAGCATGGTGCCGTTAACCAATGCGTAGACCAGATAAGGTGCGCCCTCATGCTCGCCTGCGTCCAGTAGTGTGGCAATATTCTTATGCTGTAATTTGCTGACAAGGCGTACCTGCGGTAACAAAACCTCAAGTGGCCAATCGCCATTGGGTAGCAGTTTAATCAAGACCTCACGCTCCATGTGAGAGTCGCGGGCTAAATAGACGGTATTTTGTTTGCTTTCATCAAGCTTACGTAGCAATTCAAAGCGGCCTATTTTGCTGAGCATGGATTTTTCCTGACGGGATGTGATTTTGCGTGGATTAACACTGGGTCTGCTGATGTGAGTGCTACATCATTCTGTGCCCATTTTTTGGCAAAAGTCACACCTAATCTTTGTTATGTCATCTTAAGTGTTTATACGGTTACATCATATCACTAGGCTTGATGGCAAGCATCAAATCTGGTGGGTTTGTAGTCGATGGTTGTGATGCATGGCTAAACTTAGCATACAGGTCATTCACTAGAATGGGTGGTTGACTGATTTTATAAATCTACTGATACTCATGCGGCATTGCATTTGAAAAAGGCAAACTCAGCTGAAAAGCGAGGGCGCAAAATCACCGGTCTAAGGGGCGTAAGTTCTAAGATAGCGGGAGTACCAGATGTGCGGATTCCCCGTATCTCTACATATTACTCCCATGCTACCTCCAGCCCTCCTTAGGGATTCAGGAACGAGATTAGTACTTTTGTGGGAGACAATATGTTATTGCACCAGCCTACCGTTGATGCTTTAATCGACAGCATGACCCCGAGCGCCGATGAGGTTCAGTCGCGTAAGGATGTGCTTGAGTTCAGCGAGCAAGACTCTCTGTTGCTTAAGGAGCTGGGGCCTTTGCTAGCGCCACTTGAGAGTGCCTTTGCTGACAGCTTATCCCAACATCTGGACAGCCACCCAGAAATGGCTGCGAACCTTAGTAATCCTGAGCAATTGTCACAGCTTAAACAAAAACAACAAGAATACTTTAAGAAGGTTTTTGCCGGAGATTACGGCCCTGACTATATCAAAAGCCGCTTGCAGGTCGGCGTTAGCTATCAGCAAATAGGGTTGGAGCCACGCTGGTATTTAGGCGCATATAACAAATATTTATCTTTGGTCCTACCGGAAGTAATGCGTTTGGTGGGCAATGATGCTGAACGTTTTCTCGCATATTCAAAGGCGATTACTAAAATTGCCATGTTTGATTCTGAGCTTTCCCTTTCTGCTTATTTCCATGCTGACCATGAAATGCTGCGCTTACTAGCGCAAGTGTTTGAAAGTAATTTAGAGGCCGTGATTATTGCTGATGTGAAAGGCCGTATGCTTCATGTCAATAAATCGGTGGCTAAGATTACGGGCTATGCTTCCGACGCGCTGATTGGCACACCGATGCAAAACTTGCTGGCAGAGCTGGAGCCGACCTTATACCAAGACCTTTGGAACACAGTGATAGGTGGCGGCCAGTGGCAAGGGGAAATTTGGTTAAAAAATAAGCAGGGTGATGATTATTTGGCCTGGATGAATATGAATGCCGTTAAAGACGCGGCCGGCAAAGTGACGCAGGTGATTGCTGAGTTCTCGGATATTACCGCATTTAAACAGACCCAAGAGGCGCTGGCGCAGCGTACAGAAGAGTTAGCCAACTCTAATCGTGAGCTGGAGCAGTTTGCCTACGTTGCCTCACACGATTTGCAGGAGCCTTTACGTATGGTGGCCAGCTATACGCAGCTATTGGCAAGGCGCTATAAAGATAAGCTGGATCAGGATGCGAACGAGTTTATCGGCTATGCGGTAGATGGTGCTACCCGCATGCAGGCACTTATTATTGATTTACTTACCATGTCGCGCATTGGTACACATGGTAAGCAAATGGAAACATGCGAGACCTCCGTTGCATTAGAGCGTGCAGTGTCAAACTTGCGCCTGGCTATTGAAGAGTCTGGCGCGGTAGTGACGCGTGACCCTATGCCTAGGCTGGACGCGGATGTTTCACAGCTTACGCAGTTGTTCCAGAACCTGATAGGTAACGGTATCAAGTTTCGCGGGGATACTTCCCCCATTATTCATGTAGGCGCAGAGAAAAAAGAGGGTGAGTGGTTATTTTCCGTACGCGATAACGGCATCGGTATCGCCCCAGATTTCTTTGAGCGCATTTTTATTATCTTTCAGCGCTTGCATGGTAAGCATGAGTACCCGGGCACGGGTATAGGCCTCTCTGTTTGCAAGAAAATCGTTGAACGACATGGCGGTAGGATTTGGATAGAGTCCGAAGTCGGCAAGGGTGCAGTTTTTTATTTTACCTTACCCATACATCATGGGGAAAGGAAACATCATGGAGAATGAAGTGAGTAGGCAGGTTGAGTTTTTATTAGCTGAGGACAACCCCGGCGACGTTAGATTAACGCAGGAAGCATTGCGTGAAAGTAAGATAAGTAACAACCTGAATGTGGTTAAAGATGGCGTGGAAGCGCTGGCGTTCTTGCGTAAAGAAGGCCAATACGCAGATGCGCCCACCCCTGATGTGGTGTTGCTGGACCTGAACCTTCCTAAAAAAGACGGGCGTGAGGTACTCGCTGAAATTAATCAGACCCTGCGCTTAAACGTATCCCAGTAGTGATTGTGACTTCTTCTGAAGCAGAGAAAGATATCCTGCGTACTTACGATTTGCATGCCAATTGCTACGTGAGCAAACCGGTAGATTTAGATCAGTTTATCAAAGTGATTCAAGCAATTGAAAGTTTCTGGCTGACCATTGTTAAGTTGCCATCGGACGTTAGAGACTAGCTGTATTATGGGGGGTGTATGAATAGCACGTCACTGACCATTTTATTGGTTGAAGATAATCCAGGTGATATTCGTCTGGTGCGAGAGCTATTGGCCGCGGACCAAAGCGAACGGTTCGTTTTAGTCACAGCAGACAGGCAAGAAACTGCGTTGGCTATTTTGGATAGTCAGGATATTACTGCGATATTACTTGATTTAGAGCTGCCAGATGGTAGTGGCCTGAATACGCTCCTGAAAATACATGCAAACGCGCCAGGCATCCCGATTGTTGTGCTGAGCAGTACTGCTGACGAGAGTCTGGCAGTGAGGTCGGTACAGCAAGGCGCTCAGGACTTTCTGGTAAAAGGCTATGTGGATGCACACCAGTTAACGCGCTCTTTGCGTTATGCGATTGAGCGTAAACGTACAGAAGAGCGTTTAAATCATCTTGCTCATCATGATAGTTTGACTGGCCTATCCAACCGCAAACATTTTTACGATACGCTGAAAAACTCCATCGCACTAGCTCGTCGGCATGAAACCAAGCTGGCGCTGCTGCTGTTGGATTTGAATGGATTTAAGGCAATTAACGACACCTTGGGTCACTATGTGGGTGATCTGTTGTTGCAAGGCGTCGCACAGCGCCTGCGTGAGTGTATGCGCGAAACGGATTGTGTGGCCAGAATCGGTGGTGATGAATTTACCATGATATTGAGCGACATTTATGACGAAGAGGATGCTGTTGCTGCTACCAGCAAAATTATTGAGTCGGTTGGACACCCCTTCCTAATTGATGGACGCGCATTAGATGTGGGCGTTAGTATCGGTATCGGTATTTACCCTACAGATGCAGATAACCTGGAGTCGCTAGTGCGGAATGCCGATGTTGCGATGTATCAGGCTAAAGCTGAGATTGGTATGCAAAATACTTACCGTTTCTTTTCGGCGAATATGAATGATAGAGCCACTGAAGATCGTGTGTTACTCAGTGAGCTAGCAACCGCTGTCACACAAGGCGAGTTTGTCATTAACTATCAGCCGCAGGTGGATGTGAAAACAGGCCATATCAATGGCATGGAGTCATTGCTGCGTTGGCAGCACCCAACACGCGGCCTGTTATTGCCAGCAGCGTTCATGAATGTGTTGGAAAGCTCGCCACTTGTCCTAGAAGTTGGTTTGTGGGTATTGCGCTGCGTATGCACACAAGGCCAGGCATGGCGAGAGACTGCTGATGTGCCTTTGGTATTGTCAGTTAATTTATCACCACGTCAGTTACTGCAAGACGATTTTGCTGAGCAGGTTTCTGCGGTACTGGCTGAGACCGGCTTGCCTCCGCACTGCTTAGAGCTTGATATTTCCGAGCATGCGTTATGGGAAGACGAGGAGTGCGCGTTCAAGCAAGTCACTAAACTTAATCAGTTAGGTGTGCGCTTGGCACTGGATAACTTTGGCAATGGCCGCGCTTCATTCTATTACCTACGCAAGTTTCCTTTCCACGCGATTAAACTGGATCGTCGGCTTACTCAAGCCGCATCTGCCAGCACAGATGGCGCCGATATGGCACGTGCCGTGATACAAGTCGCGCATGTGTTCCGCATGAAAGGTCTGGCTGGCGGTGTAGAAACCACAGCGCAGCTCGATACCTTGCGTAATCTTGCTTACGATGATGCGCAGGGCTATCTGTATTGCCATCCACTGCCTTCCGATGCCGCGACCGCATTGTTAGAGCGTGGCCAGCATCTTGGCCCAGTGGCGGCGGCATAGTATGAAAATATTGCTGGTAGAAGATAACCAAGGCGACGCGCGGCTCTTAGAGATTATGCTGCATGACGTGCTGACAGCATGCACGCTCACGCATGCCGATACTTTAGGTAAGGCGATATCACATGCATGTTTAATGCAGTTTGATATCATTTTGCTGGATTTGTCCCTACCAGACTCGCAAGGCAGCAGTACTTTCTGGCGCCTGCACGACGTGGTGTCCAACGTGCCGATAGTAGTGATGACCGGACATGATGATGAAGTACTGGCGACAGAATTGGCACAGGCGGGTGCCCAAGATTATCTGGTGAAAGGTAGCGTGGATGGGCGCTGGCTGCTCCGTGTAATGCGTTACGCTATCGAGCGCAAGCGCGCCGAGCTTGAGTTGCGCCAGAGCGAGGCCAAAGTGCGCGCTTTGTACGAGGCTGTGCCTGATCTGCTGCTGTTTCTGGATTTAGAAGGGCGCTTTTTGGAGTACAAACCGGCTAAAGACTTTCAAACACACATCGAACCTGAGCACTTTCTGGGCAAAACCATCCATGAGGCTTTGCCCGAGGGGGTTGCTGATCAGGCCATGCTCTGCCTGGAAAAGGCCGTGGCTGGCCGTGGTATTGCCTCTTTTGAATATCAGATGGCACTACCGCAAGGGGTAACTAATTACGAGTCCCGCTTTATCCGAGCAAGTGAAGAGCAGGTGTTGTGCATCGTACGCGATATCAGCGAGAGCAAGCGCACCCAGCAGCAGCTACATTTTCTTGCCCACTACGACACGCTGACAGGTTTGCCGAATCGGCTACTGTTTAATGAAAGCCTGCAACAGGCACAAACGTATGCGAATCGTACCAGCGATACGATTGCGGTCATGTTTATTGATCTGGATCGCTTTAAGAATATCAACGACACACTAGGGCATGGCGTAGGCGATAAACTGTTGCAGCAGGTCGGCGCTCGTATCAGTCTTTGTATCCGCGAGTCTGACACCGTAGCAAGGATGGGCGGTGATGAGTTTGCTGTTGTGTTGGTGAACGTAAGGGAGGAGCGCGATGCTGCAGTAGTGGCAGAAAAAATCATCGATGCGCTCCGTTTGCCATTTATGGTGGACGATCATGAGGTTTTTGTTGGGGCAAGTATCGGCATTACCTTTTATCGCCCCGGCCAAGATGACAGAGACGTATTGCTAGAAAAAGCCGATGTAGCGATGTATCACGCTAAAGAGCGTGGCCGTAATAACTACCAGTTCTATTCTTCGGAGATGGATGAGGTGGCTTACGAGCGCTTAGTGATGGAGAATCACCTGCGCCATGCCTTGGACCGCAATGAGTTCATTTTGTATTATCAGCCGCAAATCGCGGTAGAGGGCGGCCGTGTCACCGCAGTAGAAACCCTGTTACGCTGGCAGCACCCAGAGCGTGGCTTGGTGGCGCCGGGCGAGTTTATTTCGCTGCTGGAGGAAAGCGGCCTGATTGTTCCTGTCGGCAAATGGGTGTTAAAAACCTCATGCCAGCAGGGGCGCGCATGGTATGACGCCGGCACGCCGGTACGGGTGGCGGTTAACCTTTCAGTCCGTCAGTTTAAACACCCGGGTCTAGTGGCTGATGTTGCGGAGATTCTGGCTGAAAGTGGTTTACCGCCAGAGCTATTGGAGCTGGAGTTAACCGAAAGTATGTTTATGGATAGCGCGACTGGCGATGTCAATAAACTTACGCAGCTTAAAGCCTTGGGCGTATCGCTCGCAATTGACGATTTTGGCAGTGGCGCTTCATCGCTGGCTTACTTAAAAGACTTCCCTGTGGATACACTTAAAATTTGTCAGTCGTTTGTACTTAATCTGCCACACAATAATGACGATAGTGCCATTGCCAGCGCGGTACTCGGTTTGGCGCAAGCCATGAACTTTACCAGCGTTGCCGAGGGTGTTGAGAATGCACAGCAGGCTGATTTCTTGCGAGAGCGGCGTTGTGATTATTTCCAAGGTTTCCTGTTCAGCAAGCCTTTGCCGGTGGACGAGTTGAATCAGTTGTTAAATGGTAGCAAGCTGCAAGACAATTAACTAGTGGCTGTTTTGAGGTTGTGGATGTAGGGCGTAAGAAGGGTTTGTGCCACAAGCATGACTTTTCGCTGCTGCAGTTGGATTTAGAAGACCTCAAGGACATGGGCATTAACTATGTGCAAGGTTTTCATATCGGCTTACCGAGTGCCAATATGCACAGGCGCAAATAGGGTGTCGATAGACTGAAGGTGTTTAGTAGCAAGGGCGGCGCTATTGCACAGATAATGAATTGCCAAAGTGTGATAAAGTCGTCCTGCAATGATGAACCCAGAAGATCTACAGCGATTAGTCACATTAGCCATGCCTTATGGAAAATATAAGGGGAGGCTGATTGCCGATTTGCCTGGCAATTATTTAAACTGGTTTGCACGAGAGGGCTTTCCTGCGGGGGACTTAGGCCGCTTGCTACAGTTAATGCAGGAAATAGACCATAATGGCTTGTCGCAGCTGCTGGATCCGCTGAGAAAAGTAGCGCCTCGAAATGATTAAAAAACTATTCATTGATCTTCGCTCTATCAAGCAAAGTCGTTTCAGTGTCGCGCAGCTGAGAGCGCTGTTGTTTCTGGTTGGGCTCAGCATTTTGCTTATTCCCGTAGCAATTAAAAGCGAAAACAGCGTGAAAGTGCACCACAAGTATGGTGAAATCCAGTTAACGCCAAATGAAGTTGCCTGGCTAAAGACGCATCCTGAGGTGCGTGTTGCAGTTAAGCATGGTTGGATGCCCATAGAGTTTAAGCTAGAGAGTAACCAGCACCGTGGGATTAGTGTGGATTACCTGCAAGCACTCAGCAGTATTTTCAACATTCGCTTTGTGCTCTCAGATTACTCAGAGAATATGAACACTTCTGCTGTTGATGTGATCTCAGGCGTAGTGAGTACCAATGTCAAATATCCACAGTTCAAGCGGCAACCTTATCCGTTTTTAACTTTCCCGTTTGCAATCTACGTTAATAAAAAATCAAATGATCACCTTGAAATCACCTCGATGGCTGATCTCAATCATAAGCGCGTTGCCGTATTTAAGAATGGGCCGGTAGCGAAAGAGATTGCGGCAAATTACCCACAAATTAAATTGTTGTATGTGGACATTGCTGACGAGGCGATAGAAGAGCTAAGGTTGCAGCGGGTCGATGCTTATATCGGTAACGAGATCATTATTGATTATCATATTGTGGTGCATCGTTTGAAATTTGTAGAAAAAGTGGCGATGACCCCTTTTAGCTCCGATGTATCAATGGCGGTCAGGGATGATCTGCCAGAACTGGCTTCTATACTGAATAAAGGCCTGCAGGCCATAGGCAAGAATAATCAGGAAATACTCGAAAATTGGCAAATCTCAGACAGCCAATATCAACGCTGGTTAGCGCCTGCGGCCATTATTGCGAGCCTATTCTTAATCGCTGGCCTGATGAGAATCTTTAAATTAAAGCAGACCATCAGGCGACAAAATATCGCGGCTCAGAAAACGATTTGGCATCAGGCAAATTATGATTATTTAACCGATCTGCCCAATCGCCACTTGTTGGACAGTCGGTTAAGACAGGCAATGGATAAAGCGGATGAGTCCTTGTCACCTGTGGGCATACTGTTTATAGATTTAGATAACTTCAAGCATGTGAACGATACCGCTGGTCACTCCATCGGGGATAAGCTGATTAAAGAAGCCGCCAATAGAATCACACGTTGTGTAAGGGCTTATGACACTACCGCGCGATTTGGCGGTGATGAATTTATGGTGGTCATGTCCGATTTTGATAACGAAGAGGCGTTGGAAAAAACTTCAAAGAAAATATTGGCAGTCTTGCAGCAGCCGTTCCAGATTGATAATGAGCTTTTTTATATCTCGGCGAGCATAGGGCTTACCATCTATCCGAATGATACTTCTGATCCAGAAGCGTTGTTTAGTTACGCCGATCAAGCCATGTATGAAGCCAAAAAGCTAGGCCGTAACCGCTTTCAGTTCTTTCAAGCTTCCATGCAGCTTGATACGACGACAAGATTGGCGCTCATGAATGACTTGCGAGAGGCAATTGCGCAGCAGCAATTCGAACTTTATTACCAGCCAATCATCAACTTAGATACACAAGAGATTTTAAAGGCAGAGGCGTTAATTCGATGGAATCACCCTGCCAATGGGCTGATTAATCCCTCAGAGTTTATTGCACTTGCCGAAGAAACTGGCCTCATCGAAGAAATTGGGGCATGGGTATTTCACCAAGTGCTTCATGATATCAAGCATATTCATGCGCAATATTCGCCAGATTTCCAAGTCAGTGTGAACGTGTCCCCTAAACAGTTTATCCGGCCAGAGCGCTTGCTAGCCTGGAAAACAGCCATAGTAAATGCAGGCGTGGCAGGGCGTCATATTTGTATTGAAATCACGGAGGGCCTATTACTCCAACCTAGCCTGTCTGTCGTCAATACTATTTCCGCTTTACGTGATTTTGGTATTCAGTTTTCTATCGATGATTTCGGTACAGGTTATTCTGCACTGGCTTATTTAAACAAGTTTGATATTGAGTATGTAAAAATCGATCGTTCCTTTACACATAACCTGCAGGCAAATAATCAAGATGCAATTTTGTGTGAAGCCATTACCAGCATGGCGCATAAGCTAGGGATGACGGTGGTGGCTGAGGGGATAGAGACTGAAGCGCAAGCACGCATGTTAAGTAGTTTTGAATGTGACTATGGTCAGGGCTATCTCATTTCTAAGCCTAAGTCATTTGCTGATTTCATGCAGTTTTTGTTTGAACATCAAAAAATGTAATCATGAAAATTATTTTGGGCGCGTGCAAATAACCTGTCCTAAATCAATTTTATCTGATGCAGCTTGCGCTAAGATGAATGCCACTTGTTCAATTAAAGGCATGATGACTATGGCAGTTGTGCAAATTCAGATGCGTAAGGCTAGCCCAGTTAAAGGCTGTGCATTATTCAACCTTGGCTTCCGCCCATTCTTTCTAGGCGCAGGTATTTTTGCCATCGTATCCATTGTTTGGTGGGTGCTGGTATATAGCGGGCACGGCTTTGTGCAGATTCAATCGATTACCAACGCGCAGTGGCATGCGCACGAAATGCTGTATGGCTATGGCCTAGCGGTGGTTGCTGGCTTTTTGCTCACCGCTGTGCGTAATTGGACCGGGGTTTCCACCCCGCATGGTAAGCCCTTGATGGGCTTATTTGCATTGTGGGTTAGTGCGCGGCTGCTGTTTTTATTTGGTACCAGCTTAATGCTGTGGGCCACCATTGCCGATTTGCTATTCGGGCTGATGTTAATTATCGCCATTAGCATTCCTATTTTTCGTGCAAAGCAGTGGCCGCAACTTGCGGTGATTGTGAAGGTCGCTATGCTGTGGGTAGGCAATATCGTGTTTTATCTGGGTTACTACCAAATCCTGCAAGATGGCATGCTGTACGCTATTAACGGCGCGGTGTTGTTGCTAATCGGTTTGATTTTAATGATAGGGCGCCGCGTTATTCCATTTTTCATAGAGCGTGGCGTATCACAGCCTTTCAAAATTAAACATCATCAATGGCTGGATACCAGTATTTTAGTGGCGTTTCTTGCATTGTTTATTAATGAGATTTTTTATCAGCATGCTGAGTTAACGCCTTACTTAGCGATCGGTTTGTTCATGATGAATGGTTACCGCTTATCTCGTTGGCATGTGTGGGGCATCTGGCGTGTGCCATTGTTGTGGAGCCTCTACTTATCGGCGTGGATGATTAATGTAGGATTTTTGCTGTATGGACTACATGCTTTGTGCGCTATCCCGTTAATTTTGGTGCTGCACCTGTTCACGATTGGTGGCATAGGCCTAATGAGTCTAGCCATGATGGCACGTGTAGCGCTTGGGCATACTGGGCGTGATATCCGCGCTTCATCGGTCTGGTTAGTGCCAACTTTTATTGCCGTAATGTTAAGTTTGCTGTTGCGTGTGTTTGCACCAATGTTTGCGATGCAGTTTTACCCGCATTGGATTGTTGCCTCTGCGCTATGCTGGATAATCGCATTTGCAATTTTTGTATGGATATATGCGCCCATCCTATACAAGCCCAGAGTCGATGGCAGTCCTGGTTAAACCCTGTCCTGCAGCCAGCGCTCCAGTACAACAACAATATAGGCTTGCTCTGCCAATGTGAGCGCACGCCCCAGTGGAATGTGGTGCCACTTTTGTAAGCAGCCACGGCAGCAGCAAGCGGTAGCATGCTGTGCTACGAACACGGGATGGCCCCGCATTGGCGTTTGCTTGCCATCGTTGTCGATGCTAGCGGGTGCCAGACGTTTGCCTATAAAGTCTTCAGCATGGTCCAACACAGTAGATAAGCCTTTTTGCCGCAAATAGGCTAAATCTTTAGCGCGTAATTCAAAGCTGGTTCTGAACGTGGATTGCGCTAGGGCGGCAAATAACTGGTCTAGGTCACGCACGTTGCTGGCTTGGCTCAGTGTAGTTGGTGTAGCTCTAATTTACGTAGCTTCGGTGCCAGTTTTGCGGTGATTCCAACCACGCTTAATGTCATGAAGCCACCAAAGACCACAGATGGTACCAAGCCCATCAGCCGTGCCGTCACCCCTGATTCAAATGCGCCCAACTCATTAGAAGAGCCGATAAAGATACCATTGATCGCAGAGACCCGCCCGCGCATGGCATCCGGTGTGGCTAGCTGCATAATAGTTTGACGCATGATGACGGAAACACCGTCAAACACGCCTGACAGCAGCAATAATACGGCCGCCATCCAGAAGCTAGTGCTGAGGCCAAAACCAATAATGCATAAGCCAAACCCTGCAACCGTACCAAGTAACCAGCGCCCGGCGTTTAGGTTAATCGGGTGCCGCGTGAGCCAAAGCCCAGTGGCAATGGCGCCCAGTGCGGGTGCTGCACGTAAAATGCCTAGGCTTTCTGGCCCCATTTGGTAAATGTCATGAATAAACGCGGGTAGCATGGCAACCGCACCGCCAAATAACACAGCAAACATATCGAGGGATAATGCACCTAATACGATTTGGTTACTAAATACAAAACGTAGGCCTTGTGCAATGCTGGTAAAAACTGGGATGCTTTCCGCTTTTTCCGGTTCCTTTAACTTAAGTAAAGCAATCGAGGTGGCTGCACCTAGGCATAGCGCAGTGGCAACACTGTAGGCGAGGGCTTTACTGCCAAACCCGACCAGCATGCCACCAATAGCCGGGCCTAATACTAAGCCTATCTGAAACGTAGAGGTGCCGATACCCGCGGCGCGTGCATATTGCTCACGCGGCAAGATGACGGCGAATAAAGTATTGTAGCTGGGTGCAATAAATGCACGTGCCACGCCGGTAAAGGCAATAGAGCCATAAATCCAGTAGGTGATGTTGCCATCTAGCCAGCCTAGTGCCACCAAGGCGAGCGTGAATGCATTAATAGTGAGCAGCACTGCTGCTAAGCCGGCAAATAACCGGCGTGAATAATAGTGATCTACTGCATGGCCAGCAAATAACGCAGAGGCAAAGTAAGGAATCACTTCGGCCAAACCTATTAATCCTAAAGACAATGGGTTGTGTGTAATCTGATAAATATGCCAGCCGACCACTACCGCTAATATTTGGTAAGCCAGTACCAGTTGAATACGAAATGCCAGAAGTTTGGCGAAAGCAAATTGATGATATTTAAATAATTCCATGGGCGACATTATAAGTGCAAATAGCCATTGCTTAATCGGCAGTAGCGGTGAATTGGCATATGAGCGTTGATAAAAACATTTAAAGCGAATAGCTAAACGGATAGAATGTACAGGTTAGTGCAGTGAATAAGGTAGTAAGCAAGCTGAAAGATTTATCTGAACTTGCCGATGAGTCATCATTGACCTAGTGTGATTCTACCGATATAGATTAGGCGCACTAACCACCAAAACGAGAGTATTCATCGTGATGGCACATTACCATTCAACATCGCATTTTGTTGCAAAGCGTGATAATCATTTGATGCGTTTCATGGCTCATTTTAATTTGCACCTCAAGCTGCTGAGTCTATGTCTGGCTGCTGTCTGCCTCTTCGCCAGCTTACATTGCTACGCTGAGGACGACGCCAAGCCCACAATTAAAATCTTCGTTACCGTCGATTGGGAAGGATGGTCGCTCGATGATGAAAATATCGAGGTGATGCAGGCTTTTCGTAAGCAATATCCACATATCCCCATGATGCAGTTGTTAAACCCAGTCTATTTGTTGCGTCCAGATAGCGATGCTACATTAGCAGCCGAGAAAATTCGCGCTACTTTTTTACCGTCAGATAGCATGGGTTTGCATGTTCATGGCTGGAAATCGCTGCTGGATGCGTGTGAGGTGCCCTATCAAAGTGCCCCTACATTTGCAGCACAAAGCAATGTGTGCGAGGCGGGTGATTGTGGATATGCAGTAAGTTTAGAATATGCCTACTCAGCGCAGGATTTAACAAAGTTAATAGCCTGCAGTGCCAATTTATTAGTGAAGCAGGGTTTTGCACGCCCTCGTTACTTTCGGGCTGGCGGCTGGCAACTTGGGCCTAAATTAGCGAGCGCGTTGGAGGCGAATCAATTTGTGTTCGATAGCTCACGTACCGATGCTAACTTACTGACCACTAAGTGGGCAGAAAATAGCGGTTTAGTACAAATGGTCAAAGCCTTGCATCCTGATGCATCAGTGTTGGATGAGCCGTATCAGTTAACCGTCTCGGTGATGGAGTACCCCAATAATGGCAGTTTGGCTGATTACACCAATACACAGCAACTGGTGGAAATTTTTAAAACACTGATTGCACATAACAAGCAGGTGCTAGTACTGGGCTTTCATCAAGAAACCGCATTCTCTTATTTAAAGCATTTGCAAGATGCCATCCCTTTGTTTGAACAAATCGCACGAGAGCAGGGTATCACCATCGTATGGGTCAGCCATTAAAATAGCTTATTTGGGCACGCGCCATAAATACCAGCTGGCGACTGTGCGATAAGGGCTCCAAGCCTGGCCAATTTCTGCCATTTGTTTGCGTTTAGGCGCAGTTTCCAGTTTTTTAAGCCGTTTGTAGCCTTCTAAAATAGCAAAGTCATCCGCGGGCAAAATGTCCATGCGCGCTAAAGTGAACATCAGCATCATTTCTACCGTCCATTGGCCTATGCCTTTAATGGTGGTGATCTGTTGAATTAAGGTTTCATTGCTCATACTGTCCGCAGTCGTCTGTGTGGGGACTAACCCGCTTAAAGCTGCGTTTGCGATGCCTTGCAGCGTCTCTATCTTTCTGCCTGAAAAGCCCACTGCACGCAGTTCATCAAATGTAGTCGCGAGTAACTGTGGTGGCTGCGGGAACTGCCCGTAATGATTAACCAGCTTTTTTAAAATGGCGTCACCAGCCTTGGTGCTGAGTTGTTGATACGCCACGGCGCGCACTAATGCCTCGTAAGGGTCGCGTTCGCTTTTTGTTGTAAACTTGCATGCGCCAACGTGGTCAATCAATTGTGACCAGTCGCTGTCTATCGTGCGCAAAAAGTCTTCTGCCTGCTGGTAAGGAGCGTTCATGCTGTGATTATAGGCACCTGTATTCAATATTGACCAGTACTGTGATTAAACAAACCAGACACAGATGGATGGAGTGATTGAGCTTGGATTTATTTGGCAACATAACGCCCATTGAAACCGCACTTGCTGGCGTTAGCTTGCTTAAGGAGTTTGCGCTTAAAAATGAGGCAATCTTACTTGCAGATTTAGCAACCATTGTTACACAGGCACCATTTCGTCATATGGTTACCCCGAGCGGGTTTGCTATGTCGGTTGCCATGACAAATTGTGGTGAATTAGGTTGGGTGACAGACCGTCAAGGCTACCGTTATACTCAGCTAGATCCGCTCACACAGGCGTCGTGGCCAGCTATGCCAGCTAGTTTCCTAACCTTGTCACGAGCGGCTGCATTCACTGCAGGCTATGCTGACTTTACCCCTGATGCCTGTTTAATAAATCGTTATCAAACCGGTGCGCGGATGGGGCTGCATCAAGATAAAAACGAGCGAGATTTCACGCAACCTATTGTTTCGGTGTCTTTAGGTGTGCCAGCAATGTTTCAGTTTGGTGGTTTTAAGCGTGCAGATAAAGCTTTGAGTTTTCCGCTCTATCATGGTGATGTAGTCGTCTGGGGTGGGGACGCGCGTTTGCGCTATCACGGCATACTGCCACTTAAGGCAAATGTACACCCAGCTTTAGGGAAAGTTAGAATCAATCTTACTTTCCGTAAAGCCGGGTAACGCAAAGCTTACAGTTTTAACGCAAGTTTGATACGGCGGTAGATTTGGCAAAGTTTTGAGCCATCTAACTGGTAGTGTTTGTGTAGCGGTTTTTTAACTTCCCAACTTGCGGTCATGCCTGCTGGAAAAGTGACCAAATCACCTTTGCCAAAGGTCACCGGTGTGCCGCCGGTTGGTGTAATCACGCATTCACCTTCTAAAATGTATGCAATTTCTTGTTCAGGAAACGTCCACGGAAAAACAGAAACTTCTTTCTCCCATGTTGGCCATTTGCTTACGTTCAAAGCTTCTAAACGTTGTTGGCTTGGGTTCTTTTCAACGGTGATTTGGGTCATGAGTCTTCCTTTTAAAAAATCCATTTTATCCCATCAGGCCATAAAGCTGAAATGTTCTAATTTAGGTGCTGATGCGCGTAAAGTAGTAAAATGCACATTTTAGTTATCGTTAAATATTATGCGTGTTAGTTTAGAACAGGCAATTGCCGAGCTCAAAAACGGAGGTGTCGTTGCGATTCCAACCGAAACAGTCTATGGCTTGGCCGCAGATGCGACTAATGATAGCGCGCTGAGGAAAATCTTCGCGATTAAACAGCGCCCGGCAGACCACCCTTTGATTGTGCATATTGGTGACATAAGCCAAGTGCAAGAGTGGGTGACTACTTTTCCTGAAGTGGCAATCGCACTCGCAACAGCATTCTGGCCAGGTCCGCTGACTTTGGTGTTACCCGCACAGCCACATGTCTCGCGCGTCGTGCGTGGTGATGAACCCACAGTAGCGCTACGTGTGCCTAACCATCCGGTTGCCTTGGCGTTGCTGACTAAAGGCGGTTTAAGTGTCGCCGCACCTTCTGCTAATTTATTTACGCAGCTTAGCCCAACGACATCTGCCCATGTTGAGGCTGGTTTGGGTGAGGATATTCCAGTATTAGATGGTGGTGCCTGCCATGTGGGGATAGAGTCAACCATCGTCAGCGTCAGCGCAGATGGGCAATGGCAACTGTTGCGCCCTGGCATGATCAGTGAGCAAGCAATTGCCGCTGTCGCAACGCGTGCTGCCCACCAGCAAGCACCAACAGGGGTAAGCGCTGATGCTGCAGTGCAGCAGCCACTGCCTAAAGCACCAGGCCAGCATGCTTTACATTACTCACCGCGCACTCCCTTATTGTTGTTTAAAGACAGAACAGCGCTGACGCAAGAGTGCGAGTCGCTGCAACAGGCGGGCTTGTCTTGTGCCGCTATGCTGATTGGCAACGGAGATGTGCCAAACTGCCCCCATGTCACATTGCCAGACTCGCCAGACAAGGTTGCGGAGTTGTTGTACAGCACGTTGCATAGCTTGGATGCGATGAAAGTTGACCGCTTGTTGGTGGAGTTGCCGCCCAGTCTACCCATATGGATGGCGGTGCTGGATAGATTAAGTCGCGCGGGATATCGATAATTTGTTGTATATTACGGATTGCTTAAGTTCATTTAAGTGATTTGTCAGCATAATTTAGGTTTTAAATATGATTATTAAATTACAACAGTTCGTTCTAGCATTTTTGTTGGCGGTCTTAATCCCGGCCTGCAGCTCTATTGGCTTGAGCAACCCTTTTGGCACTAATAGCAGCGAGCTATCACGTAATCCGAAAGATGCAACCGAGTACGTCTGTGATGGCGATAAACACTTTTACGTGCGTATGTTGAATAATGGTAGCGATGCTTGGCTAATCTACCCTGATCATGAAGTGAATTTACCGAAATCAAGCGATGATAGTCGCCGTTATGCGAGTGGTTTGATTGCATTAGTCGTTAATGGTGACGCCACCACGCTCAATGACGGTGAAAAAATAGCTTACGTTAATTGCAAGCCGCAGTTGAAAAAATAGTACTTTCAAAAAACATCATCTGCATGAAGCAGGGCAATGTTTTTTTGATTAGTTGTAACTGGCAATCTTAATTTTATTGGTGATTCAGTCTGTTCGCGACCTGCAACCCTATAAAATTATGATAGGATAATTTCAACCTAGGCTTCTAGTCCTTTATGCAAAAAAAGATTTCCACAATTTGGCGTTTCCTGCTGCCCGTGTTAGTGCTGCTGACGGTCGCGCCTTTTGTATTGACAGGGCAGCAAGCCTCGCAACAGCTAGGGCATATTCATGCAGGTGCAACTGAGCAAGCACATACCTTAGTTCGCCTTTTGGATGTCACCGAGGAGTTGGTCAGTGAGCAAGCCAATGCTGCCATGCGCTTATTGAAGCAACGCAGTCAGCAACTTGGTGAGGTCAGTATTGATGGTCTGGTGCAACTGCAGGCTCAAACCTTACCTAACCTCAAAATGGGCAGTACTGAAATCACTGGGCAATTTGACCTGGTGGATGGCGTGAGCGATCTGTTTGGTGGCACTGCCACCATGTTTGTGCGCTCTGGCGACAGTTTTGTGCGCATTGCTACCAATGTTAAGCACGAGAATGGCAGTCGAGCCGTAGGTACACTCCTTAATCCAAAAGGCAAAGTGATTCGCGCCTTACTGGCCGGCAAAGAGTATAGCGGCGTGGTGGATATTTTGGGCCAGCCTTATATCACTCGTTATGACCCCCTTGTTGATGCTAACGGCAATGTGATTGGTGCTTACTATATCGGCTATAAAGTCGATATTAAAGTGCTGCGCGATACCGTACAAAACATGCGTCAGCTCACCACTGGCTTTGCGGTGATATTGGATGAAACCAATAACATTCGCTTCCTTTCATCTCATATCACTGCCGCCAAAGCAGTGAGCTTGCTACAGTCCAGGCCTGATAACTGGGAGTTCGTCACTGAGACTGTGCCCAAATGGGGCTTTAATGTCATCGTGGCATACCCGCTCAGCGAAGCACGTGCCGTCAGTTTGGCGAATGCATGGTTCGTAGTCTTTGCGGGCATTTTGCTTGGCACTTTATTGATCGTGATTATTCTGTGGCAATTAAGGCGCCTGATTCTGAACCCAATCGGCGGTGACCCGGCGCTGGCGATCGATGTGGTGAAACGCATTGCTGCTGGCGATTTGGCACAGGATGGCTTGCACGCCAAGCCAGACACCTTGATGGCGAGCGTTCTGGAAATGCGGCAGAAGTTGCGTGAGTCTATTGATACCTTGCGCCAAAATGCTGAGCGCATGCGTTTATCTGCAAGCGTATTTGATCATGCGCATGACGGCATTTTTATTACAGATGCCCATGCCAATATTGTTGAAGTCAACTATGCGTTTACCCAAATTACCGGCTACTCACGCGATGATGCGCTAGGTCGCGTACCGCAGGCGCTGGGTTTCGTCACTTACGATGACAGTCTGCTGGATATGCTGTGGTTGCAGGCTGAAAGTAACAGTGAGTGGCGCGGCGAGACCTGGAGTCGTCGCAAGGACGGTGACGTTTATGCCGCTTGGCTCGATATCTTTTGCGTACGTGACGAAGCTAATCAGATTAGGAACTTTGTTGGCCTGTTTTCAGATATTACCCAAGCCAAAGAGCAGCAGCAAAATCTGGAGCGTATGGCTTACCATGATCCGCTGACGCAATTACCCAATCGCGCTTTACTCTCTGATCGTTTGCAGCAAGCGCTGGCAAGAGCGGAGCGCTCCGGTGAGCTGTTAGCAGTGTGCTGCCTAGATCTGGATGGATTTAAACCGGTCAACGATACGTTAGGGCATGAGGCTGGAGATTATCTGCTGGTGCAGCTTGCTGTGCGCATGAGTGCCTGCTTGCGTGATAGTGATACGGTAGCGCGTTTAGGTGGCGATGAATTTGCAGTGCTGTTATGTGGCTTGCAAAATGTAGATGAGTGCGTACAGACCCTAGAGCGCTTATTGAGTGTGATTAAAACGCCTTATAGCATCGGCGACAAATCCGTGACGGTTTCTTCCAGTATTGGCTACACAATTTTCCCTGATGATGGCTGCGAGCCTGATACCTTGCTAAGGCATGCCGACCATGCAATGTACCAGGCAAAACTTAACGGCGGTAGCCGTGTGCAACAGTTTGACTCACATCATGACCGCCAATTCAGAGGCCTGCGTCAGGATCGTGAGCGTGTAGAGGCCGCGTTGCCTAACCAAGAGTTCCGCTTGTACTACCAGCCTAAGGTAGATTTGCGTCAAGGCAAAGTTGTCGGCATGGAAGCACTGATTCGTTGGGAGCACCCTGAGTTGGGTCTGCGCTCACCGGCCACCTTCCTGCCACTTGTAGAGGATACGGATTTCTCTATTCCATTGGGTGAGTGGGTGATTCGCGAGGCCTTAGGACAAATCCGAATTTGGCAAGCCGCTGGTTTGGACTTCCAGGTCAGTGTGAATATTTCAGCAAAACATATTGTGCAATCCAACTTTACCGAGCGTCTGATTTTGCTGCTGTCTGATTTCCCTGAGATTGCCCCGCATAAAATTGAGCTGGAAATTACAGAAACCGCTGCGATTGAAGACGTGTCGGGCGTGGCCAACACGATTAACAGTTGCAAGCAGTTAGGCATCAGCTTTGCGCTGGATGACTTTGGTGTAGGCTATTCTTCACTCACCTATTTGCGCCGCTTGCCGGTAGAAACCATTAAAATCGACCAGTCATTTGTGCGTGATATGCTGCAAGACGTGGATGATTTAGCGGTGGTGGCTGGCGTTATCAGCCTGAGCCGTGACTTTAAGCGCAAAGTGGTAGCGGAAGGTGTAGAAAACTCCGAGCAGGGGCTTTGGTTACTGCGTATGGGATGCTCTGTGGTGCAGGGTTATGGGGTCGCTCGTCCTATGGGCGCAGATGAAGTGCAGCACTGGGTGGAGTCTTATCAGCAAGCCCCGGACTGGACTCAGGGGCTGGTTTAATCGGCCTTGGCATAGCGTGCTTGGATTAAGTACGATTAACTTTTACGCTAGCTTCACCTTTAAGAGAGATGTCCAGTAATCCTAATTGTGTTAAATGACTTGCTGGCTTCATGAAAGAAGCGTAACTTTATTACCGTCAACTTAATATCTCACATGGAGTTTGCCATGGATAATAAATACGGATTAGGCAGTAGCAAGGTGGCGACTGAGCATCATCGCCTGCATCATAAAGTTGCTGAAGAAAACGTCCCTCACTGTAAAGTGTGCAAAAGCATGCGGCTGGTGTTAAGTCCGACCATGCACGACCATTGCTGTGCTGATTGCGGCGCCTGGCAAAATGATGTGCCAGTGGGCTACTCAACTGGCAGAAGTAGTGATTATTAAAGGTACGCATTGTCTACGTGTACCGTATAAAAACGACGTAGCGTCTGTCAGTTCAAATTTCAAATCTCCAGCCTTTTATCTCGATGGCAGTAGTCTTCGCACGTTTAGAGATGACTGTAGTTTAGAGGGTGCAAACCCCAACTTTATCCGCAGTTTCAGCACTTTATGTCGAATCTTGTCATAAATTGAAAATAATTCTCTGATCTACGTCAATTTTCAGCAATTAATTCATAAAAAAGTTCTATAATCTTGCCTACCAAAAAAACCTTTCCATTAAACAACTCCAAAAGAGAAGATAAATGACTACGAAGAATGCTGATATTGGCCTAGTTGGCCTAGCTGTTATGGGCCAGAACCTGGCTCTCAATATTGCCGATCATGGCTACACCATTGCGGTTTACAACCGTGACCCAAAAAAAATGGTGAATTTCATTGAAGATTGCAAAAAAAATGAACCTTCACATGCCAACGTTGTTGGTCATGCTGACTTAGCTTCATTTGTTTTAAGTATCAAACGCCCACGTAAAATCATCTTGTTAGTTAAAGCGGGTAGCGCAACTGATGTAACTATCAATGCGTTATTACCATTCCTAGAGCAAGGCGACATCATTATTGATGGCGGTAACGCGTTGTGGACAGACACTATCCGTCGCGAAAAAGAATTAGCGGCTAAAGGGATTGATTTCATCGGTTCTGGCGTTTCAGGCGGTGAAACAGGTGCGCGTTTCGGCCCATCATTGATGCCATCTGGTACACGTAAAGCTTGGGCGAGTTTAGAGCCAATCTGGCGTGATATCGCAGCTAAGGTTGATCCTGTGACTGGCGAGCCTTTAGAAGGCGGCAAACCAGGTAAGCCAGTAGAAGGCGGCTTCTCATGTGCTGAATACATCGGTCCAGACGGTGCTGGGCACTACGTAAAAATGGTGCACAACGGTATCGAATACATCGATATGCAATTGATTTGTGAAGCTTACTGGTTGATGAAAAATCTGCTAGGCATGCAAGCGGATGAAATCGGTAAAGTATTTGCTGAGTGGAACAAAGGCGAATTATCAAGCTTCTTGATTGAAATTACTGCGGATATCCTGCAACAAAAAGATCCAATGGGTAAAGGTTTCTTGGTTGACCAAATCTTGGATACAGCTGGTCAAAAAGGTACAGGTCAATGGACAGCAGCGAATGCGCTTGAATTAGGCGCGCCAGCTAACGCGATTGCAGCTGCGGTATACGCACGTGCATTGTCAAGCTTAAAAGAAGAGCGTGTTGAAGCAAGCAAAATCCTTAAAGGCCCAGTGATTAAAGTTGAGTCTGATAAGAAAGCAATTATTGAAGCGATTAAGAACGCTTTATATTGCTCTAAGATTTGTGCATACGCACAAGGTTTCCAATTGATCGACAAAGCACAAGTGGCTTACAACTGGAAATTGAACTTCGGTGAAATTGCTCAAATCTGGCGTGGTGGTTGTATTATCCGCGCACGTTTCTTGCAAAAAATCACTGATGCTTACGCATTGAACTCACGTTTGAAAAACTTGATGCTAGACCCATACTTCACGCAAGCGATGAACGAAGGTCAAGCCGGCTGGCGTAAAGTGATTGCTTTGGCAGTGACTAACGGTATCCCAGCACAAGGTTTTGCTTCTGCAATGGCTTATTACGATGGCTACCGCAGTGCTGACTTGCCAGCAAACTTGCTACAAGGTCAACGTGACTACTTTGGTGCGCACACTTATGAGCGTAAAGATCAACCACGTGGTCAGTTCTTCCACTTGGATTGGCCTGAAGCTGGTCGCCCACAGTTAGAAGTGTAATCAGTTCTAAACAATAAAAAACCCGCTTAACGGCGGGTTTTTTATTGTCCTAACGCTATAATGTGACGGCTTCAGGTCTTGTAATGGCGATGAATAAGCATGTTAGGTTCTATGCTTAGCCATGCACATAATAATTTGCTAGATTTTCACCCATCAGCGCTTGTTGGTGGATAGTTAAATATACGCCATGACTTTGCTGAGCAGCAGAGTGAGGGGTGCTTTAAATATGGATATACAGAATATGTTGGATTTATTTTTGCATTTGGATAAACATTTGGCGGTTGTAGCCAGCACTTGGGGTGTGTGGATTTACGTACTTTTGTTTCTGATCATATTTATAGAAACCGGTTTGGTAGCCATGCCTTTCTTGCCGGGAGACTCACTGCTGTTTGTGGCGGGTGCTATTGCTGCGGTTGGCGGCATGAGTCTGCCGTTATTGATGGCATTGCTTTCACTGGCAGCTATTAGCGGTGATGCGGTTAATTATTCAGTAGGAAAATGGGTTGGACATAGGGTGTTTGCTTGGCAGAACTCGCGCTGGTTTAATAAAGATGCGTTTAACAAGACGCATGCATTTTATGAGGAGCATGGTGCTATCACTATCGTGGTAGGCAGGTTTTTACCATTTATCCGCACCTTTACCCCATTTGTTGCCGGCGTGGCTCAGATGACCTATCCAAAGTTTGCTTTTTATAACGTGATAGGCGGTTTGATTTGGGTTTGTGGCTTAACCGGTATCGGCTTTTTGGTGGGGAATCACCCGTGGGTACAGGCTAACTTCTCTGTGGTGGCGCTGGCGCTGATTGTTATTCCTAGCTTGCCTGCGGTTTGGGTGTTTCTCAAGCACATGATGCAATCACGTGCTTGAGGTTTGCTGCTTTATTTTATCAAGCCTTATTTCTCTACGAATGCGCGCTCAATTACGTAGTCACCTGGCTGGCCTACGCGTGGTGAAACGATAAATCCTCTTGAGTCCAATAGCTCTTCGGTATCTTTAAGCATTTGCGGGCTACCGCAAATCATGGCTTTGTCATTCGCTGGATCTAGCGGTGGCAGGCCGATATCTTCAAATAGTTTACCTGAGTTAATGAGGTCGGTTAAGCGGCCTTGATTGCGGAACGGGTCTCTGGTCACCGTTGGGTAGTAAATCAGTTTTTTACGTACTTCTTCACCAAAGAACTCATTGTTTGGTAGTTCTTTTTCAATAAAGTCAGCATAAGCCAATTCGTTCACATGACGTACACCGTGGATTAACACTACTTTTTCAAAGCGGTCATATACTTCAATGTCTTGAATCAGGCTCATAAAAGGCGCTAGACCTGTACCTGTAGATAGAAAGTACAGATTTCTACCTGGTTTCAAATCGTGAGTGACCAATGTGCCAGTCGGTTTTTTACTTACTAGCAGGTCGTCACCTACTTTCAAGTGCTGTAATCTTGATGTGAGCGGCCCATTTGGTACTTTAATGCTAAAGAACTCCAAGTGTTCTTCATAGTTTGGGCTAGCGATACTGTAAGCGCGCGTAAGTGGGCGGCCATCAACCTCAAGGCCGATCATGACAAACTGGCCATTTTCAAAGCGTAAGCCAGGGTCGCGTGTGGTTTTAAAGCTGAACAGGGTGTCGTTCCAGTGGTGTACGCTTAAGATGCGTTCGGTAGAATATTTACTCATAGTTGGTTTCTTTTAGTTTAAATTTTTTTAAATGGCTGCAGTCAGTTCTGGAATCACTTCAAATAAGTCGGCAACTAGCCCGTAGTCTGCCACTTGGAAGATAGGCGCATCAGGGTCTTGGTTGATGGCAACCACGACTTTGCTGTCTTTCATCCCGTAGGTGTGTTGCACGGCACCTGACACGCCAACCGCGATATATAAATCAGGCGCGACGGTTACACCGGTTTGGCCTACCTGGATATCGTTAGGTGCGTAGCCTGCATCTACCGCAGCTCTAGTGGCGCCGAGCGCAGCACCAAGTCTAGCGGCTAGCGGTGCTAGTACTTGTTCAAATGTTTCTGCGCTGCCTAATGAGCGACCGCCAGAAATAACGATTTTTGCTGTGCTTAGTGCAGGACGGTCTGATGATGTGCGTGTTTCAGATAACCAGCGGGTTTGATGCTGCACTGCCGGGGCTACTACTGTGTTGATTTCAGCACTTTGCGTATGCGCACTGGCTGCGCCAAAGTTGCTACTATGTACAGTCAGCAGTTGAATGCGGTCTGTGCTTTGTACCGTGGTGTATATGTTGCCAGCGTACACCGCACGCACGTAGGTGTTGCTGTCTTGAATTTCCAGTACGTCAGAAATCATGGCAACATCAAGCAACGCAGCGGCACGTGCCAATATGTTACGGCTAAACGATGAATGCGCAGCTAACACCACGCTGTATTCATTAGCAATATTGGCGATAATCTGTGACACATCTTCAGCGAGTTGGTGCGCTAAATGTTCGGCATCGATTTGAATAACGCGCGCTACGCCATCAATTAACGCGGCTTGCTGTGCAATAGCACTGACGTTGCTGCCAGTCACTAAAATATCAATCGGGGTATTCCAGGACTGCGCAGCCGTTACCGCCTGATAAGCGGATGCATGCAGTGTGGTGCCGTTATGTTCGGCTAGAATTAGGGTTTTCATAGTTGTATTCCTTCATGCTCGCGCAATTTCGTCAGCAATTCTTGTACGCTGCCCACTTTAATGCCAGCCTTTCTTGCTGGCGGCTCTGCTACTTTTAACAACTGCAAACGTGGTTTGGTATCCACACCAAATTCAGCAGCCTTGATTGTCTCAATCGGTTTTTTTCTCGCCATCATTAGGTTTGGTAGTTTTACAAAACGTGGGTGGTTTAAACGCAGGTCTGCGGTAATCACTGCAGGCAGGTTCAAACCTATGGTTTCTGTGCCGCCATCTACTTCACGTGTGGCTACCACTTCGTTACCGTTAATGGTGATTGCTGATACGTAAGTGGCTTGTGGGTAATTGAGTAACGCAGCTAACATTTGACCAGTTTGCCCTGCGTCATCATCTACCGCTTGTTTGCCTAACATAATCAACCCCGGTTGCTCACGGTCTACCAAAGCCTTCAGTAGTTTGGCAACGGCCAATGGTTGTAGTTCTTCATCACTTTCAATCAGCACAGCGCGGTCGGCGCCCATGGCCAGACCGTGCCTTAATACATCTTGATTTGCTGCACTACCCAAAGACACCACAACCACTTCAGATGCAATGCCTTTTTCTTTTAGTTTTAAGGCTTCTTCGATTGCATTTTCATCAAATGGGTTTACACTCATCTTTACGCCGTCAGTCTCTACATTTGAGCCATCAGGCTTGATATGCACTTTGATGTTGTAATCGACGACACGTTTTATTGCGACCAATATTTTCATTGCAATTTCCTCAGTAATTGCTGCGTATTTTACATCAGCGTATAATATATATAAATTAGATTGTAAAGATATTATATATCTGTGAAATAGATATAGGAGTGTATGAAATATACCCTAAGGCAACTAGAGATTTTTGTTGTCATCAGTCGTACCGAGAGTGTCTCGCGCGCAGCCGATGCTTTAGCGTTATCACAATCGGCAACCAGCACAGCACTGAGCGAGCTGGAGCGACAATTCGACCTGCAGCTTTTTGATCGTGTAGGTAAAACGCTACGCATCAATGAAACCGGGCTACAGCTACTTCCCAAGGCTGTAGAGCTATTAGACCGGGCAAGTGAAATAGAAAATATGTTGCGCGGTCATGTGGGTTTTGGCTATATGAAAATTGGCGCAACCTTAACGGTTGGCAATTATCTTGCCACAATGCTGGTCGCAAAGTTTTTGCAGGACCATCCTGAAAGCCGTATTCAATTACAAGTACACAACACCAGCACCATTGTGCAGCAAGTCGCTAATCATGAGCTGGATCTGGGCTTGATTGAAGGGGACTGTAACCATCCGGATATAGAGGTGCAGCGCTGGGTGGCAGATGAACTGGTCGTTTTTGCTGCGCCTAATCATCCGTTGGCCAAGTTAAAAGCAATTTCGATAGAACAATTATTGCAGGAGCAATGGATTTTAAGAGAGCAGGGGTCTGGTACCCGGGCAACTTTTGATCGTGCTTTTCATAATAACAACGCGAGGCTGCATATCCGTCTGGAACTGGAGCACACCGAGGCAATTAAGCGGGCAGTAGAATCTGGCTTGGGCATCGGCTGTATCTCGCGCTTGGCGTTGAAAGACGCTTTTCGTCGAGGTAGCTTGGTGCCGTTAGCAACACCAGAACTCAGCTTGGGAAGATATTTTTACTTTCTCTGGCACAAGCAAAAGTATCAGACAACAGGTATGCGTGAATTTATCATGATATGCAAAAAAATGGTGATTGGCGCGGAACGCAGCGATCAAGTTAATTTGCCAGAAATAGCTTAAAGGACGGTCTTTAAATGACAGATGTGCAACGCGATGTAATGAATTATGATGTTTTGATTGTAGGGGCTGGGCCAGCTGGCTTGGCGGCAGCGATTCGGCTTAAGCAGCTGGCAAATGCAGCTGGGCAGGAGCTCAGTGTATGTGTGCTCGAAAAAGCGGCCGAAGTTGGCGCGCATATTCTATCTGGCGCGGTGATAGACCCTATCGCTTTGAATGAGCTGATTCCGGATTGGCGTGAAAAAGGTGCGCCAGTACATACCAGCGTCAATGAAGATGAGTTTTTGCTGTTGGGGCAAACTAAATCGTGGTCGATTCCACATTGGTTGATGCCACCTCTGATGAGTAACCAAGGCAATTATATTGTAAGTCTGGGTGATGTTAGCCGCTGGCTGGGTGAGCAGGCAGATGCCGTAGGTGTAGAAATCTACGCAGGTTTTGCGGCGCAGGCTATGCTCTACGACGAGCAGCAGCAAGTGGTGGGCGTGATTACCGGCGACATGGGCCGTGATTCACATGGTGCAGAAACAGCGCAGTTCACGCAGGGCATTGAGATTAGGGCGCAATATACCTTGGTGGCAGAGGGCACGCGTGGCTCACTCACGCGTGAGCTGGAAAGTAAGTACGGGCTACGTCAACAGTCTTCACCGCAGAAATATGGTTTAGGTTTCAAAGAGGTATGGCGCGTGCCTGCGGCGCAGCATCGTGCAGGCTTGGTGCAACATAGCATCGGTTGGCCGCTAAGTGCTGATACCGGAGGTGGTTCTTTTATTTACCATTATGGCGAACAGTTAGTGTCAATCGGCTTTGTGGTGCATCTGGACTACGCTAATCCACATCTTTCTCCATTTGATGAGTTCCAGCGCTTTAAAACACACCCTGCGATTAAAGCCTTGCTGAAAGATGGCGAGCGTTTAAGTTATGGCGCACGTGCGATTAGTGAAGGTGGCGTACAAGCTTGGCCTGAGTTGATTTTTCCCGGTGGTGCGCTGATTGGTTGCAGTGCCGGCATGGTCAATGTGCCGCGCATCAAAGGTAGCCATAATGCAATGAAATCAGGTATGTTGGCAGCAGAAGCCGTATTTAACGCCTTAACGCAGGCGGGGAAACAAGATAGCCGGTTGCTGGAAACATATCCGCAAGCGCTTAAAGATTCATGGGTGTGGCGTGATTTGGATGCGGTGCGTAATGTCAAACCGCTGTTATCGAGATTTGGCAGTTGGGGCGGTACTTTGTTGGGCGGTATTGAGATGTGGCTGCACGCGCTGAATATCCGCTTACCATGGACGCTGAGGCACCAGAAGGCTGACCATGAGTGCACTAGGCCGGCTGCTGAAATGCCAGTTATCCATTATGCAAAACCCGATGGTGTGTATAGCTTTGATCGCCTCAACTCAATCAGCTTGAGCAATCTTGCACATGATGCAAATCAGCCTTGCCATTTGACGCTGTTAGACAAAAACGTACCTATCAGCGTTAACTTAGCCAACTATGACGCGCCTGAGCAGCGCTATTGCCCAGCAGGTGTGTATGAAATAGTGAGGACGAAAGACGCTAATTATTTACACATTAATGCGCAAAATTGCATACATTGCAAAACATGCGATATTAAAGACCCAACGCAAAATATTGTTTGGGTGCCACCAGAGGGCGGCAGTGGCCCAACTTACATGGGCATGTAGTAACACGCGTATCAATACGCTCTGCGTGACAGATGCTTGTTTTAAGCAAGTAAGCGCGCAGCTTAAATTGGGTGATAAATCTTGAGCCATTAAAAAAGCCCCAACCTTGATTCAGGTTGGGGCTTTTTATTGTGTGACGCCTATGCTTGGCTAGTGCAATTAAGCTAAATCAAAACGATCTAGATTCATTACTTTAGTCCATGCCCGCACAAAGTCGCGTAAAAATGCGTTTTGAGCATCGCTGGCTGCATAAACTTCAGCAATTGCGCGTAGCTGTGAGTTAGAGCCAAATACTAAATCTACCACAGTGCCTGTCCATTTAAGCGTATTGGTGGCACGGTCATAGCCTTCAAGCACGTGTTTGGCACCAGTAGACTTTTGCCATTTTGTGCTCATATCCAGTAGGTTCACAAAGAAGTCATTGGTTAATGCTTCTGAGCGTTGCGTGAACATGCCATGTTTAGATTTTCCATGATTAGTATTTAACACACGCAAGCCGCCGATGAGCACTGTCATTTCCGGTGCAGTTAACGTGAGCAACTGCGCTTTATCTAACAGCAATTCGGCCGGATTGCCCTCCACATTGCTTTTTGTGTAGTTGCGGAAGCCATCGGCAATCGGCTCCAGCACGGCAAATGATTCAATATCTGTTTGCGCTTGGCTTGCATCTGTACGTCCCGGTGTGAAAGGTACTTGTAGCGTATGTCCTGCATTTTTGGCGGCAACTTCAATCGCTGCGTTGCCAGCCAGCACAATAAGATCTGCAATCGAAATCTGCTTGCTGCTACCCTGTGTGGCGTTGAACTCCTGTTGTATTGCCTCTAGCTTTTGTAGTACGGCTGATAACTCTGCGGGCTGATTAGCTTCCCAGTATTTTTGTGGGGCGAGACGGATACGTGCGCCGTTGGCGCCGCCACGTTTATCTGAGCCGCGGAATGTCGATGCCGATGCCCAAGCTGTGCTGACCAGTTGCGAGATAGATAATCCTGACGCCAATACTTTTGTTTTCAACAGGGCAATATCCTGTGCATCTACCAATGCGTGATTCACTGCCGGAACCGGGTCCTGCCAAATCAGCGTTTCTTTAGGTACTAAAGGACCAAGATAACGTGACACTGGGCCCATATCACGGTGTGTCAGTTTGAACCAAGCTCTGGCAAAGGCATCTGCAAATGCTTCTGGGTTGGCAAAAAAGTGTCTGGATATCTTCTCATATGCTGGGTCTATTCTCATGGCCATGTCTGCAGTGGTCATGATAGGCGCATGGCGTTTAGATGCATCATGCGCATCTGGTACGGTGTTTAATGCAGACGCTTCTTTAGGTGTCCATTGGTGCGCACCGGCAGGGCTCTTGGTAAGCTGCCACTCGTAGCCGAACAAGTTCTCAAAATAGTTGTTATCCCATTGCGTTGGATTGTTGGTCCATGCACCTTCGATACCGCTGGTGATGGTGTGCACCCCCTTGCCGCTGCCAAAGCTGTTCTGCCAGCCAAAGCCTTGTGCCTCAATCTCTGCTGCTTCTGGCTCTGCGCCAACATGGCTAGCGTCGCCTGCACCATGGCATTTACCAAAAGTGTGGCCGCCAGCGACCAATGCTACCGTTTCTTCGTCGTTCATTGCCATACGTGCAAATGTCTCGCGAATATCTCTAGCAGAGGCAAGTGGGTCTGGGTTGCCATTCGGGCCTTCTGGATTTACATAAATCAAACCCATTTGCACCGCGCCTAGCGGGTTATCCAATTGACGATCACCCTGATAGCGCTTGTCCCCTAGCCATGTAGTCTCTGGGCCCCAATAGATGTCCTGCTCTGGCTCCCAGATATCTTTACGCCCACCGGCAAAGCCAAAGGTCTTAAGTCCCATGGAATCTAGTGCAACATTACCAGCCAGTATCATTAAATCTGCCCAAGACAGCTTATGCCCATACTTCTGTTTGATAGGCCAAAGCAAACGACGTGCTTTATCTAGGTTGCCATTATCGGGCCAGCTATTGAGCGGTGCAAAACGTTGTGAGCCTGAACCAGCGCCGCCACGGCCATCGTAAATACGGTAAGTACCAGCACCGTGCCACGCCATGCGCACAAAAAATGGGCCATAATGACCATAATCTGCCGGCCACCACTCTTGCGAGTCAGTCATTAATGCATGCAAGTCCTTGATGACTGCATCTAGGTCCAAGCTATTGAACGCTGCCGCATAATCGTAATCTTGACCCATAGGGTCTGATTTAGAAGAGTGTTGGTGCAGTATGTTGAGGTTTAATTGTTCTGGCCACCAGGTTGCATTGGCAACGCCCGCAGATGCTGTTGGTTTAGAGGCCCCTCCAGAGAATGGGCATTTAGATTCGGCTGTCATTGTGTTCTCCTGTTGTTGTATAGAGTGTGATCGACCTGTTTCAATATCTATGCTGAACATCAAGCTCGAATATTCCAAACTTAATACATAGAGTATAAAAGTCGGCAGGTGGTCGCACGTATTGTTTGCTATTGGCTTAATGCGTATTGTGCAAACATCTCAATAAAAATTTCTTGTAACTCGTGTAAATAGTTTTTCATTATTCTCTCCATTTATGTTGCCATCTCGATGGTTTAGAAAAGCAATGTTGAGTAGCAAGTGAGACCAGTGTATAGACCTAATGTTGATTTGTATAATTGAATGTTTTAATTTTATTGATATGCTATGCTTATCGATAATACATAAGCAGAGTGCTATCAATGACACTAAGTGAATTACGTTTTGTGGTGGCTGTGGCAAAAGAGCGCAACTTTAGGCGTGCTGCCGAGAAGTGTTACGTCAGCCAGCCTGCCCTCAGTTTGGCGATTAAGAAGCTGGAAGAAGATTTAGGCGTACAGATCTTTGAACGTAGCCGTACTGACATTAACCCAACACCTATTGGTGAAAAGATTATTGAGCAGGCAATTAAAGCCATCGAGGAAGTGAACTATATTCGTGAGATTGCCCTGCAGGGTAATAATCAGTTGGGTGGCGTATTCAGGCTTGGTTTAATCTACTCGGTGGGTCCGTACCTGTTGCCTGAGCTTATCCCCATTTTGCGACAGAATGCACCTGATATGCCTTTGGATATTGAAGAGAATCTAACTGTTCAATTGGAGTCTCAACTCAAGAATGGCGTGATTGACGCAGCGGTTGTTGCGTTGCCGTTTGAGGTGGCCGGAATTAATACATTGCCGCTATATGATGAGCAATACCTAGTGATGGTGCCGGTTAATCACGCTTGGGCAGGCCGCGCCTCCGTGAGTGCTGATGAACTGGCCGATGAGAATGTCCTGCTATTAAACAGCGGGCACTGTTACAGCCACCAAGTGTTGCAGGCTTGCCCCGATTTGTCGCGCAAAGGGCAAGTATTGCAGGGTAACTCTTTAGAAACCATACGCAATATGGTTGCTTCTAATCTGGGCATTACAGTATTGCCATGCAGTGCAGCAACCGACCGATATTTAAATCCATTGGTGAGAGTGATTCCATTTTCAGACCCCGTGCCTGTGCGCAGAGTAGCGTTAGCCTGGCGTAAAAGCTATGCGAGAGACCTGGCGGTAAAATGTGTAGCTGATGCAATTAAGGCGATTAGCTCAGATTGTCTTGAGATGATTGATTAGCAATATCATTATAGAATCTGAAGCAACCTCTTCCCGCATGTTTTGATTCATACATTGCATTGTCAGCACTACGCAACAATGATGCTACATCACTACCATTTTTAGGATGCAAGCTAATACCAATACTGCAAGAAATATTAATCACATGCTCTTCAATGTAAAAAGTTTCTGTCAGCGACTGTATTACTTCTTGAGCCACCATTGCCACATCTTGCTCTGTTTCTATCTTGGCAAGTAAAACCACAAACTCATCGCCACCAAGACGTGATACGGTATCTGTTTGCCTTTTAAAGCAATTAGTTAAGCGAATGGCTACTGCTTTGAGTAAGGCATCCCCAATATCGTGGCCTAGCGTGTCATTGACTATTTTAAATTTATCCAAATCCAAAAACATAACCGCTAGCATAGTGTTTTCTCTACGTACTTGCGCTAAGGCTTGATGCAAGCGGTCAGTTAGTAGGCTGCGGTTAGGCAGATCTGTGAGAGGGTCATAATGCGCCATATGATGAACGCGCTCTTCAATTGATTTTCTAGCAGTAATGTCAATCATCGTCCCAACGTAGTTGGTCACTATACCCTCTGAATTTTTTACGGCAGAAATAGTTAGCCATTCTGGATAAATTTCACCACATTTGCGTTTGTTCCAAATCTCACCTTGCCATGAGCCTTGAGTAGAAATTGACTCCCACATTTCTTTATAAAAGTTTGCATCATGAACACCAGATTTTAATAGCGTCATCCTGTTGCCTACTGCCTCTTCACTAGTAAAGCCTGTTATTTTAGTAAACGCATCGTTAATTTTTAGAATTCTGGAATTGGCATCCGTGATAATAATACCCTCTTGCGATTCCATGGCTATAGCCGAAACTTTAAGTTCATTTTCAATTCTTTTTTGCTCAGAAATATCACGTGCAAACCCGACAGTACCTAATAAATTTCCATCATTATCTGTGACTGGTGCTTTGAAGGTTTCTATCCAATGCGTCTTGCCTTCTGGGTCAATAAATGTTTCATCGACCAGTTTTGGTTGCCTCGATTCGAGAACACTTAAATCTTCTTGGCGATAATATTCAGCAAGCTCTTTCGGTGAATAATCAAAATCTGTTTTGCCAATCATCTTTTCAGGGCTGTCCTCCCCATAGTTATTGGCGTGGACTTTATTAACCGATATAAATCGACTTTCTTCATCTTTGAGCCAGACCATAAAAGGTAGGCTATCAATAAAGGCGCGCTGGTAATATTCAACTCTTTGTAGTCTTGATTCACTTTGTTTTAAAGCACTGATGTCAATATTCAGCGCTGATATTTTGCTAGAGAGTATCTGTTTGCTATTTCTTGCAAATAGATAAATAGCCAACCCATTGAAGATAAAGCTGGATAAAACAATACCTATAAACTCAGGTATTGCTACTTTTCTTTCAAGTAGACGCTGTACCCAGACTAACAAACCAGATGTAAACAATATGGCGATGACCGAGCATATTAACCAAAGTAGAGAAAGGGAGTGTTTGGAAACAATATTTGATGAAGGCTGTTCCATTTAAATATCCAATGTAGTCATATGGTTTTACCATCGTATACTTAAGGTCTAGGTATTTATTGATGCAAGTCAAGCAGCAATTGTTTTAAGTTTTGTGGGAGAGTGTTAGTAAGTTACGTAAATACGGTAGCCTGCAACGTTAACATCTTGCGTGGTGATGGCAAGCTTCACTTTGATTTCATTGCCGGCACTAAAGCCGGCAGCAATGTCCGTATGTGGCGGTAAATATTCAGCTGGCTTAAATACACGTCTTAACACTGCGCTGTCGTCAGTGTTGGTTAGAGTTAACTCCAGGTTGGGGTACGCCTGCACAAAGCTTGCTTTGTTTAAGAGGCTGCTACTCAAGTGCATCACCCCTGTGTGTTCCAGATCTTCCTGCATGTCAGAATCATCAATCACAATCCACTCAATTTGCTTGGGTAATTCTATGCTGCATTTTAGGTGTTGGCATGCTTGCACTAGCTGCGGTTTGAGATTGGGGTAATAGATAGCGATGGTATTGCGTAAGAAATAGGCACTTTGCGCCACCGCGCTTAGTAAGAATACAAATGTACCTAACGCCCACAGCCAGCGGCGACTAGTAGTTTTCTTGCCATCTCGCTTTGCGTGCTTGGCTAGCTCGTTAAAATCGTTAGGGTGATGGTGGGAAAGGTTTAGTATCGCCGTGTCGTTAGGCGGATGTTCCGCTATGCTGCTTGGGTCATGCGGTAGTTCAGCAAGTGCGCCAGTATGTGTAATGGTTGCCGTGGGTTGCTCGCTAGCAGATGCTGTGTCTGCTGACGTTACGCTCGATTGAGCAACTGTCGGTGCGGCAGGTTCTGGGTTAGCTTCTAGGCTATTCGTAGCTGGAGTGGCTTCTTCAAAACTCAGATCAATTGCTGGCCAGGTCGACGGTGCGTTGCGATTGGCTGATGTATCTGTGGCCGCTTCCGTAGCGTTAGGTGCTACGGATGCCGTGTTTTCTGGTGTAGGTGTGCTGGTGGGGACAAATTGCTCTTTGGCATTAAATACGTGCAGGCACTGCCCGCAGCGCACTAAGCCTCCATGCTGCTTGAGCTGGTCTTCACTAACAAAGAATTGAGTTTGGCAGTTTGGGCAATGGGTTATGTCGCGCATTTTTTCGTGCCTGTGAGCAGCACCCAAGCATCCATGTGCTGTGGGGCGCTCATATCAAACCATTCAGCATAAATGGCAGAAACAGCGGCTTCTTGTTCACGTAAAATCCCAGAAAGCGCAATCTTGCCGCCGGCCTTGCATGATTTTGCCAACGCAGGCGCCAGAACACTTAAGGCGCTGGATAAGATGTTGGCAACCACAATATCAAACTCTTTAGATTGATATTGATTCGCATCGTAGAACTCGGCTTCAACCTGATTCTGCTCAGCGTTATATAAGCTAGATTGTATGGCTTGAGTATCGATGTCGGTACCTACTACCTCATCTGCCCCTAGTTTCTTTGCAGCAATCGCTAAAATGCCTGAGCCGCAGCCATAATCCAGCACGGAACTGCCGGCGCTCACTGTTTTTGTTAACCAGGCCAGGCACAGGTGGGTGGTCGGGTGGCTACCGGTACCAAAGGCTAGGCCAGGGTCTAATACGATGTTAATCGCATCTGGATTAGGTGATTCATGCCAGGTTGGCACAATCCACAGTGTGTCGGTGATTTTAATTGGGTCAAATTGCGACTGTGTGGCACGTACCCAATCCTGTTCCTGTATGGTTTCGGTGGTGTAATTAAGCGCGCCTAGCTTTGCCGTCTGTTGTAACGCTTGTATCACCGCGGCCACATCAACGCCTTCGTCAAACAACGCACTCACTAGGTTCTGTTGCCAGATACCCGGAGGTGGGTCGCCTGGCTCACCAAAAATCGGTTGTTCATCAATGGTTTCAGCATTGGCATCTTCAATAATCGCAGATAGGGCGCCTAGCTCCATGAGCGTATCGCTAATTAAGTCAGCATTATTGTCTTGTGCTTCAATTTTTAATGATACCCACGCCATACTTAACCTATCTAATACTTAACCGATTTAAACTACATGTATGAGAATACGCGTATACCGCATGCACGGTAACGCGTATTCTCAGTGTTGCTTCAGAAATAACAATTACTTGTTATAAATGCCAAGCTTTTGCTCTAGGTAGTGGATACTTGTGCCACCTAAATGAAACGCTGCATCAGCCATTAAATCGGCATGTAATGCTATGTTGGTGCTAATGCCTTCAATCATCATTTCAGATAGTGCAATGCGCATACGAGCAATTGCTTGTTCGCGGGTATCGCCGTAAGTGATTAACTTACCAATCATCGAGTCATAATGCGGAGGCACCGTATAGCCTGAATATGCATGTGTATCAATACGCACACCAGGGCCGCCCGGCATATGGAACTTAGTGATTTTGCCTGGTGAAGGCACGAAATTGTAAGGATCTTCTGCGTTTAGGCGGCATTCAATCGCATGCCCGCGCAATTGAATGTCTTTTTGACGGAATTTAAGCTTTTCGCCAGCCGCTACAAAAATCTGTTGTTGTACTAAATCGATACCGGTAATCATTTCAGTCACCGTATGTTCTACCTGCAAACGTGTGTTCATTTCAATGAAATAGAACTCGCCGTTTTCGTACAAGAACTCGAAAGTACCCGCGCCGCGATATTTAATCTTACGGCAGGCTTCGGCACAGCGTTCGCCAATTTTGTCGCGTAAGCGCGCATTGAGTAATGGCGCTGGCGCTTCTTCCAGAATTTTTTGGTGGCGACGTTGCATAGAGCAATCGCGCTCGCCCAAGAACACTGCATTGCCATGCTGGTCAGCTAATACCTGAATTTCAATATGGCGTGGTTTCTCAAGGTATTTTTCCATGTAAACCATTGGGTTGCTAAATGCAGCTTGAGCCTCAGCTTTGGTCATGTTGACTGAAGTCAGTAACGCAGCTTCGGTATGTACTACACGCATACCACGACCACCACCACCGCCAGCAGCTTTAATAATGACTGGGTAGCCAATTTGCTTAGCGATTTTAATGATTTCGCTCGGGTCATCCGGCAGTGCGCCTTCTGAGCCAGGTACGCAAGGTACGCCAGCTTTACGCATTGCATCTTTAGCCGATACTTTGTCACCCATTAAACGGATGGTCTCAGCGCGCGGGCCAATAAACACAAAGCCGCTTTGTTCTACGCGTTCTGCAAAGTCCGCGTTTTCTGATAAGAAACCATAACCAGGGTGGATGGCTTGCGCATCAGTCACCTCAGCAGCGCTAATCACCGCAGGGACATTTAAATAACTTTGGCCAGATGGGGCAGGGCCGATACAAACTGACTCATCTGCTAATTTTACGTATTTAGCTTCACGGTCAGCTTCGGAGTGTACGGCTACCGTTCTGATGCCGAGTTCGCGACATGCGCGCTGTACGCGCAACGCGATTTCGCCGCGATTGGCGATTAAAATTTTGTCAAACATTGCCATGAAAGTGAAATCCTAGTATTTAGGTCTTAGTGTTGATGTAAGACCTAATAAATTAAGCAGTAATTGAATAAGCTAACAGCATTAGCCGATGATAAACAGTGGCTCGCCGTATTCAATGGCTTGGCCGTTATCAACCAAGATTTTTTTGATGACGCCAGCTTTATCTGCTTCAATCTCGTTTAATAGCTTCATCGCTTCGATGATACATAGTGTGTCGCCTACTGCCACGGTATCGCCTACCTCAACAAACGCTTTAGCATCTGGAGATGGTGAACGGTAGAAAGTGCCGACCATCGGTGATTTAACCGCATGGCCTTCTTCTACAGCTGGTGCAGCTTCAACGGCCACCGCAGGTGCAGCTTGAGGTGCAGGTGCCTGTTGCTGAGGAATGTAGTGACCGTAATTTTGTGCTGGCATGCTGGCGGTGAAGTTGCGGCTAATGCGTACTTTTTCGCCGTCTTCTGTCAGTTCTAGTTCAGAAATGCCTGATTCTTCTACCAAATCAATAAGCTTTTTAAGTTTACGTAAATCCATGATGACCCCTAACTAATTCGATATAAATTATTATTTTAAGAATGATTGATTTTTTCAATAGCGAAATCCAGTGCAAGTTCATAACCTTTTGCACCTAGCCCGCTAATAATGCCTACAGCGATGTCTGTAAAATATGAATGGTGACGAAATGTTTCTCGTGCAAACACATTTGACAAGTGTACTTCTATAAATGGAACCTTAACCGCACTCAGTGCATCACGCATTGCAACTGATGTATGCGTGAATGCTGCGGGGTTGATGATGACAAAATCTACGCTTTTAGTTGCAATAGACTGAATTTTATCGACAAGATCTGCTTCGGCATTGCTTTGGAAGCTCTCTAATGTGATATTGGCTAACTTTGCTTTGTTTGTTAGGGTCTGGTTAATGCTATCAAGTGTAGCATTCCCGTAATGTTGTGGTTCACGCAGACCCAATAGGTTCAGGTTAGGGCCATGTAATACCAAAATACGCTTAGCTACCATGGCAATCCACCCGTTTTAAACTATTTATGCATAAATTACTATAATTCATAAACGCGAGTTTGCCGAAGTTAAAGGGTTTTGTCCAGCAACTTTAGAGAATTTAAGCGAATTTGCCCAAGTTGATTTCGTATGTTCTCTATGCTAAGTGAGTAGCTTAACTTCTGCGAAAATGCATAGATTGTACTTGTCGCTAATGGACTGGCGCCGAGACTAAAGGCTTGATGTTGGCTTCGATAATCGCTTTCGTAATGCGTCCAAAGTGGGTGCTGATAATTTTACCATCGCCATCGATAATCACTGTGTAAGGCAGAACGCCCTTGTCATTGCCCAATTGCTCACCGAGCAAGCTGCCTGCTGTCTCGGAAGCGAAAATAGGGTAGTTCACAGGAGTAGCCTTTAAGTAGTCTGCAACCAGAGCAGGGTCATCCAGTGCGACGCCCAGTACAACGACATTTTTATCCTGGTAGGATTGCTGCAGCGCAATCAGCTCAGGCATTTCATCACGACATGGTGGGCACCATGTCGCCCAAAAGTTAACGATGATGATTTTGTGCTGATATTGCCCAAGGCTCTGCAATTTTCCGGATGTATCCGGCAAGTTGGCAGCATATAAGGTTGCGCTGTCAGGTTTGTCGCTGGGGTCTGCAAAGTAGCGCACAGCGATTGCGATGCTTAATGCCAAGCAGAAGGTTAGGGCGGTAAAGAAAAATGCTTTCAGTATGCTTTTTAGCATTCGATAGTTTCTGGCAGGCAGCTGCCGCGCTGATTCAGAATTTGCAGAAACGTATCCGCATTTTTATAACCAACCACTTTTAAATGGCTTTCTTCTTCCGCTTTAGCATTAAAGAACACTATACCGGGTGGGCCAAAGATATTGAATTTTTGCATTAAGGCTTTATCGTCTTCGGTATTGTTGGTGACATCCGCCTGTAATAATAAGGTGTCCTTTAAGGCAGATTGCACGCGCGCATCACTAAAAGTAAACTGTTCTAGCTCTTTACATGCCACGCACCAGTCGGCATAAAAATCGAGCATTACAGGTTTGCCGGACGCATTGTTAAGGGCATTTTCCAGTTCGGCTATGCTTTTAATCGGCTGAAAGCTAAGATTGTTATGTGCTTGCTCCTTAGCGCTAGTGGCAACCAGCCCACTGAGTGGCTGTAACGGTGATTTTGCATTGGAGAGGGCGCCGATTAACAGTGCTAAACCGGTGACTACCATCATCACCCCGATACCTTTCCAGAATTTAAGCGCAGCTTTGGCACCGGTAGGCAGGCTGTCTAGCGCATGCATGAAAATGGCAGGCACAATTAATATTGCCGCCCATAATGCCAGTTGCACTTGCATGGGAATAACTGGGGCGATGAGCCAGATTGCAACGCCCAGCATCAGTACGCCAAATAAATTACGCACAGCGTTCATCCAGCTGCCAACTTTGGGTAACAGGGTCCCGGCTGAGGCGCCTATCAGTAACAACGGTGTTCCCATGCCAACCGAGAGTGAGAACAGTGCTACGCCACCCAAGAGTACATCATTGGTTTTACTAATATAAAGCAATGCGCCAGCTAGTGGTGCCGCTACGCACGGGCTGATAATCAGCGCTGAGAGTACACCCATGAGGAAGTCACTGAAAAAACGCCCACCCTTGATGCGGCGGCTCAAGTTCATGAGGCCGTTCTCCATGTTGCTGGGGAGCTTGAGTTCGTAAAAGCCAAACATGGAAAGGGCCAACACTACAAATATGAATGCGCCAAAACCTAATGCCCAGGGTGTTTGCAGTGCGCTGCTGAGCATCTGCCCAGAGAGGCCTGCGGCAATACCGGCAAGCGTGTAGGTGAGACACATGCCTAAGGTGTAAGCCAGCGATAAATTAAACGCATGCAGGCGTGTAACATGTGCATTTTTGCCGATGATGATAGAAGATAGGATAGGGATCATCGGAAATACACAGGGGGTGAACGCGAGCAACAGCCCTGCGGTAAAAAAGCCGAGAATAATCAGCCACCACTTTCCACTTTTAAGCAGATTGGCTGCTTGGCTGTCGCTGTCTGAGGCATTGTCGCTGCTGGATGTGGCTATATTGTCTGATGCCGCGGCTGCGCTAGATGTTGTGCCAGTGCCAGGTGTGATGGTGAAGCTTTTGTGTTGCGGAGCGTAGCATAGGCCTTTTTCACTACAGCCTTGGTAGGTGATTTTGAGATTAATAGGCGCGGTAATCTTGTCTTTTATCAGCAAGTTCGCGCTAAAGTCCTGATGATAGACCTCCATTTTTCCAAAATTGGGGTCATTCTTAATGTCAGCTTTAGGTAATGTCGTGTCGAACGTTTGCGCGGGCGTGAACTCAAATTTAGTGCGCGTTTTATAAAGGTAATAGTTGGGTGCAACCGTAAAATTTGCGAGGATATTTTGCCCGTCTTGTTTAATGATCACGCCGAAAGCGGTATCCGGAGATAAAAATTCATCTTCTGCGGATTCTCCCGTAAATAAGCTTTTCAGGCCACTGCTGGTGTTGCCTGCGTGGCTAATAGACGCTGAAAATATAAAAAGGCTAAGCAACAAAAAATACGAGAATCTTTTAAACATTTTATTCCTTACGCAGATAATTGCGTGCTTACCCATTGTAAATATTCAGGTAAGCCGCCATCTACGTTGATAGAGATTATTTCAGGAAGTTCATAAGGGTGTGCTTTTATAATAGCGTCCTGCAGTGCATGATACTGTAATTGGGTAGTTTTAATAAGCAAGGGTATTTCATTTGCGCGTGTAAGCTTGCCTTCCCACATATACGTAGATTGGCATGCGCTTAATATATTGACACATGCTGCTAGTTTTTGCGTGACGAGTGTTTCCGCGATGAGATTGGCAGTGTCTGTATCCGGCACATTGGTGAGCACTAGTAAAATACTTTCTGGGTTTGACATTATTCTGGGTTCGAAATTATTTAGGATAGCAAGATATGCGTTTATTGATAGGTTTGATTTTACTCGCTTTTCCAGTCGCTGAGATATGGCTGTTGATTGAGCTGGGGCAGCAATATGGATGGTGGTTGCTGGTTTATCTGGTAGGGATTGCCTTATTAGGTTTGCGCTTAATTCAAGATGAAAAAGCATTGTTTACTGGGCGCGTGCTACAAACCTTAAGTGCCGGCAATCACCCGGTAAAAGCAATTTTTGGCAGTGCGCGCAATATTATTGCTGGCGTGTTGTTGATATTGCCAGGCGTGATTACTGATATGATTGCAGTGATTTTATTGCTAGTGCCGATTAAAACTCGCCAAGCACCTAATGCGCAGTCACCGTACCAAGCTGGCCAGGCCGCAAATGATGACGTGATCGAGGGCGAGTTCCGCCGCGAAGATTAATTAGACATACTTAAAAAATACATCAACAGAAACATACGACATGACATATCAAATTACTATTCAACCAAGCGGGCATAGCTATCAGGCAAAAGCTTATGAGACGGTTCTTGAGTCAGCGATAGAAGCTGGTTTTAATATTCCTTATGGATGCCGCAATGGCGCTTGTGGCAGTTGTAAAGGCACGGTGTTAAGCGGTGAGGTGGATCATGGCGATTACGCTAGCAGTGCGTTGACGGATGCGGATAGAGCCGCAGGCAAGGCATTGTTCTGTTGCGCCCGTCCACTTACGGATTTGACGATAGAGTGCAGAGAGATTAATTCAGGAGTGATTCCGCCGCGTATTCTGCCCACGCGAGTAGAGCGCAAAGAGCAACTGTCACATGATGTTATGGCTTTATTTTTAAAGCTGCCAAGCAGCGAACGCCTGCAGTTTATGGCGGGGCAGTATGTTGAATTTTTGCTTAAAGACGGTAAGCGCCGTGCTTTTTCATTGGCGAATGCACCGCATGCAGATAACTTATTAGAGATACATTTGCGTTTGATTCCAGGCGGGCAGTTTACTGAGTATGTGTTCAATGAGATGCCTGATAAAGCGATTTTACGCATAGAAGCGCCGTTTGGCAGTTTTTACTACAGAAGTGACTCGGAAAAACCAATGGTGATGGTAGCTGGCGGTACTGGCTTTGCGCCAATCAAGGCAATTATCGAGCACATGATACACAATGATATTAAGCGCAAAGTGACTTTATATTGGGGCGCGCGCGCGTTGGAAGATCTGTATATGCCAGCGCTCCCACAGGCATGGGCTGAGGCTTACGCCAATATTGAGTTTATCCCGGTGTTATCTGATGCGCTGGCAGAAGATAATTGGCAAGGCCGAACAGGGCTGGTGCATCAGGCAGTGTTGGATGACTTTAGTGATTTAAGCGGGGTTGAGGTTTATTGCTGCGGCGCACCGGCCATGGTTGAAGTAGCGCATGCTAGTTTCGCACAAGCCGGCTTGCCTGAAGGTGCCTTCTACTCGGATGCTTTTAATTACGCGAAACCTGTGCCTACTCCTAGCGTTTAGCGCGTCAGCTTAAGTGTTAGCGCTTGCTGCTTATTGAGAAGGTAGCGAGCGTTTATTTTTTTCTGCGGCAAGTTTTTGGATCAGTGTTTCAAGGTCCGAGTTCTGAATCAACTCTTGTGCTAGTTTTGCTGAAGCCTCTGCGGTTTCAAAGTCACCAGCGGCTAGCGCATGCATCCCTTCTAGTAGCGCGGTATTCCCTGCTTTCAAGCGCAGCGATTCTTTTTTGCTTTTACGCATTGCCGGTAAATGTCTAAGAAACCTGAGGAATCTTAAACAGTGATGCAAGCCAAAAACGCTGAGTACAAATACTAATAAAAAGAAATTAAACGAAATTTGGATGCGATATGGTGAGCGTATGATCAGCACATAGCCTTGATTATTGCTGGCTAGCCACACAATCAGCATGATGGCGAATAATGTGAGCGCCCACCAAAAAAATCTGTTTTTAAGCATGGCAGGTTACTCGTTTTTCTCAAGCATGAGTTTGTAGCTGTTAACCGCCGCTAAGCTGTCACTTAATTGTGGAAGTTCGAGGCTGATGTTGTTGCTGGATAGCTTATTCAACAGCACCAGTGCCTTGATGGTATCCGGATGTTTGGTATCAAAATATTGATTAAGCCAGGTTTTTACCATGCCAAGATCCGCTTTGTAGGTGCTTTCATCGTGCTGCAGCAAGGCAATGCGAGCAGTAAGCAGACGCAGTTTTACATTTTCGCGCAGGTATAAAGCGTGGTCTGGTGATAAGAGTGGCGGCTCAGGCTTGTCAATGCGCTCTACAGTTACCAGGTTTTTAATATCATCCCAGATTGCCCACCAGAACTTTTGTACGTCATGTAGTGGTTGAGCTGGCGTCGTACTCTTGCCCGCATTCATGTTAAGAGTGGGTTGGCGTTCGCTAATGAGCGGGATGGTGTTGCATAGCTCTGTGAGATAGGTGAGCTGCGCACTAAGGGCAATCATATCGATTTGCGGTAGGTCGCGTAAGGTTTCGATTTCAAGCTGCAGTGTTTCGCGTAACTGCACTGCTCTTGGTAAGTCCAGTGGTTCTAGTCTGTGGTCTGCCGCTTCTAGTGCCAATAATGCTGACTTCACATTGCTGGCAAGCTGCAATTGTTGTTTGGCAATGGTTAACAGTTGCTCTACTTCAGCAACGGCGGTTGCTTCACGGTTTTCTGCGAGCTGTGTGTACAGGGTTTGCAGCGCCTCTTGCTGGTCGCGCGATTCTGCTAGTTTCTGCTCTAAAATGACCGTGCGCGCATTGGCTTGTGTGCTGCGCTCTTCTGCCTGTTTGGCTAGCGCCAAGCTTTGCTGATTCAGTGCCTGATATGTTTCTAGTTTGATGCTTAGGGATTTTTCAATCTCGTTGAAGCGGTGGCGCGTGTTAAGCCATTGCCAAGCCAATGTCAAAATGGCAATGATAACCAACACCATGGTGCCAACTGCAAACATGGAAGGCCTTGGTCTATCTACAAATGGTGTGTCCGTTGTATTAGTCATGATGTTTTACAAGTTGTGATAGGCATTGCAGCATGGCTTCATCTCCCGGTGCACTGGCGACCAGTACTTTTAAACCTAACTGTCTAGGCTGCTCTGCGATTCTCTCATGATTTACACATAATGTGACATGCGTTAGCCATTCTGCATGTTGCGCCATCTGTAGCAAGTAGCGCATGGCCTCGCTGCTGGTGACAATCACTGCGTCCAGTTTGTTTTGTCGCCATTGTGCTGCTAGCAAGTCGGCATTGTGCTGCGGATTTACGCGTCGATAGCTTTCTGCGAAATAGACATCTGCACCTCTGGCTTTTAGCGTCTCCGCCATCAGTTCGCGGCCACCCACGCCGCGAAATATCGCAATGGTTTTTGCCGACACGTCCTGCAGTTCTGGCAGCGCAAGCAGAGTTTCACTGTCAAAGCGGGTGTGTGGTACCAGCACTTCGTGTACGCCATACTGCGCCAGCGCTTTTGCCGTCTGGTGGCCGATGGCGGCAAACTTTAAATGTTCGGGAATCTTGCCAAATTTTTTGATTAAATGCGGCATGGCGTAATCAACAGCATTGGAACTGATGAAAATTGCCAGGTCCGTGGTATTAATGCGGTTTAGCTGTTGCTCAAACGCTTGGTAGTCATCCAACGCGACGATGGCCAGTAATGGGAATGCAATCGCCGTGCCGCCATGCTGGGTAATGGCAACATTCAGGCTGGCGGCTTGGTCTAAGGGCCGGGTGACTGCAATATGCAAGTTGCTCAGTAGATGGTCGGCACGCATGGTTAAGCCAGTCTGATGTGATTGCCTGGTGTGATTACAGGGCAGCGAGAATCTTGTCTGCGCCTTTGGCGACGAGTTGATTCGCTAGCGATTTGCCTAGTGCCTCAGCGTTTTCTCTGCTACCTACTGCAGTTTCTACCAGCATTTGTTTACCATCTACACTCGCCACAAAGCCAGTAATGCGGATGCTATCTGCTTCACATACTGCGTAAGCGCCTAGCGGTACGGTGCAGCTACCAGCAAGCGTGCGGCTCATGCCGCGCTCAGCCTCTACACATACTTGGGTATCTGGGTGGTTAAGCGGGGCTAGCGTCGCAATCAGGTCAGGGCGGTCAGCGCTGATTTCTATACCTAAAGCACCTTGCCCTACTGCTGGGATGCTGTGTTCTGGCGCGATGAATTGACGAATTCTGCTACCTAGCTCTAATCGAATTAAGCCAGCGGCTGCCAGAATAATTGCCGCATACTGGCCTTCATCCAGTTTACGTAAACGGGTTTGTAGGTTGCCGCGCAGTGACTCGATTTTAAGGTGTGGGAAGCGGGCTTGTAGCTGGCTTTGGCGGCGTAAGCTAGATGTACCAACAATGCTGTTAGCTGGCAGCGCTTCCAGTGATGGGTAATCATTAGAAACAAAGGCGTCGCGTGGGTCTTCACGCTCACCGGTCGCGGCGAGGATAAAGCCTTCTGGCAGGTTCATCGGCACATCTTTCATGCTGTGTACTGCCAAATCCGCACGACCGTCGGCTAATGCGGTTTCTAATTCTTTTACAAATAATCCTTTACCACCCACTTTCGCTAATGGCGTATCTAAAATTTGGTCGCCAGTGGTGGTCATCCCCAGAATGGTGACTTCTGTTTGAGGATAGAGTGCTTGCAGTCTGCTTTGAATATGGCGAGCTTGCCACATGGCGAGCGCGCTTTCGCGTGAAGCAATCACTAATTTTTTAGGAGCTGTGTGTAGGTTTGAGTTTTGCATCTGATGATTTTAACACAGCACTTGCAGCCAAGCATTAGGCGGCGAAAGTTTCCGTTTCGTGTTTAAATGATGTTAGCTTATGAGGTAAGCTTATGACTTAGTTAAAATTAATCGAAATGGAAAGTACACTTTTAACAGCGTTAAGGAGGTAAAAATGCAATATCAATTTGAAGTTTTCATTGAATCTCTCAACCAGTTCTGGTTACAGCTTGTGCAATTTGTACCTAAATTATTAGCCGTAGTGGTGATTCTGTTTTTTGGCTGGATAGTGGCAAAGCTGGTAAGGCTGGCGGTTAAACGTTTGTTAGAGCTTACGCAATTTGATAAATTTGCGCAGCGGTCTGGCTTAGAGGCTTTTATGAACAGCGGCAGTTTACATGTCACGCTGAGCGGTATTATTAGCCAGGTGGTGTACTGGCTGGTGATTATTTTATTTATTACCACCGGTGCCAGCATGCTGGGGCTCACTGAAGTTGCGAGCTTGCTGCAGCAACTGGCAGGCTATTTGCCACGTATTATTCTGGCGATTCTGGTCATTATCTTTGGTACGCTACTGGCACGTTTTGTGAACAAATTGATGTTTGCATGGTTGCATAGCATTAAATTTTCTGCGGCTCTTACAGTGAGCACTTCGTCTGAGTATGGCATCCAAATATTGGCCATATTCGTGGCATTAGAGCAGTTGGGGATAGGCATGCAACTGATACATTCACTATTTGTGATTGTGTTTGGCGCAATTTTCTTGGCCTTAGCTTTGGCGTTTGGTTTAGGCGGTAAAGAGTGGGCGGCGAAAACCATTGCTGAGCTGGATGCCAATAGGCTTAAGAATAAGTAAGTTTTGATGCACGGGGCGCTAGCCCCATGTGCAGTTTTTACTGTTAGCCCCATGCGGTCTGCTCACAGCTAGCAGAGCCGCATAGGCATAGCGTCAAATGTTTAGTTTAGTATCGTCTGGCGAATCAAATGCTGCTGTCTGCGGCTAACGCTAATGGTTTCAGGCACATGCTTGAGTAGTGCTACCCATTGCTTTTCTGCATGTTCATCGTGGTGACGCTTCTCATAGCCCAGAATATAGGCATTGGCAGCTAGGCAGTTGCGATGCAGCCGTGTGAAAATGTGACTGAACTCTTGCTCCAGATGCGAGAGTGACTCTTCTATTAAATATTCGCGCTCAGCGGTGCGTACGGTAATGTATTTGAGCTCAGCACGTAGATAAATCACATCGCTAATCGGCACCAGCAAAATGCGGCCACGCTCGTTAATGCTGAGGTGTGTGCGTTTTGGGCTAAGTGGCGTTAGGGTTTCAAGCTGGCTGGGCAATAGTGCGCGTGCCTTTTGTAGTGCAGTTTGCAGGCGCTCTAGGCGAATAGGTTTTAATAAATAATCCACGGCGCTGATATCAAACGCCTGTATGGCATAGTTGTCGTAGGCGGTAGTAAAAATCACTGCAGGCGGTTTGGGCAGTTTCTGTAAGTGCTGTGCAGCTTCTATGCCATCCATCTCCGGCATGCGGATGTCTAGTAGTACGATGTTGGCAGCAGTTTGTGTATCGTACGCCTGATTAATAATCTCTAGCAGCTCTTTGCCATTTTTAGCTTCCGCCAGCACTTGCGTATTTTCAATATCTCCCAGCAGGCTACGCAGGCGGTTACGTGCCGGGGCTTCATCATCCGCAATGACAATATTAAGATGAGTATGATTGGGCATAAGTCTTGTGTTGTTGGTTCGGCAAAATAATATGTACTTGGTAAGTGTCGCCTAGCTGCTTGCTCTTCAGCGAGGCTTCCAGATCAAAGTGTAGCGTCAGCCGCTCTTTGATGTTTTTTAGCGCCATATTATTACCGTTGTGGTGCTTATTGTGCGCAGTGCATGGATTTTTTAGCAGCAAGTGCACCTCGTTTTGCTTGGTGTAAATCTGGATAGTAATGGTGCCTCCACTGGCTGATGGCTCTATGCCGTGATATACCGCATTTTCAATCAGAGGTTGTAGTAGTAATGGTGGGATTAAAATGTCCGGCGGCACTTCATCAATCAGCCATTCTACGTTTAGCCTTTCGTCCAGGCGCAACTTCTCTAGCGCTAAGTATTGGCGGCACAGTGCGATCTCTTGCGCGAGTGGCACCAACTCACGATTTTCCGCCATGAGTACCCGAAATAAATCCGCCATATCTTCCAGTGCCGTTTCAGCCTGTTTAGGCTGGTCGCGAATCAATGACAGTACTGCATTTAAACTGTTGAACAGAAAGTGTGGGCGTATGCGTGCTTGTAGGGCTTGCAGTCTGGCTTCGGTGACAGCTGGTGAATAGGCGCGATGATGCAGGTTGAAGTAGTACAGCGTAAGTGCGCTGATTACCCATGCATATAAAATAACGCGAGCAAGGGAGGGTAGCTCGGTAAAAATCCAAAACTGTGAGAAAAACGCATGGACTGCAGCCGCGCTGAGTGCAATTAGGATAAAAGTGGCGGCAATGGCTCCTGCATAAGATAGTTTGCAGATTAAGGGGTAGCCGCTGTAGAGTAAAAACAGGCTAATCAGTAAGGTAGGCTGCGCGAAGGTGGAAATGCTAGTGAGCTGATACATAAATGTCTGCATGCCGTCACTTAAAATAAAAGCCCCTAATATCAGCGCGAAATTAGCGATGATGAGTATGCGTAATGCAACCCCTAAGTTACGTAGATTGGGCAGGCGGCTGGTATTTTTCATCGGGTTTTTATCTGCATTTATATCGCCAAGTACAATCGCTTTATCTTAAATGACTTTATTTTGCATTATACTAATGCATATAAGTATATTGTTATTAAGCATTTTTTTAATGTTGAATAAAATTTGTACAACAATCGCAATTTAATTTCCTCAGATATAAAAGTGAAGATATAAAAAGAAAAGGCACGCTTGTGTAAGCTAAGGCGGTAGCGTGTGCTTTTTAAGCATTTTTATCATTGATCGGAATACGACAGTTAATATTAGATAGGCAAATAAAGTGACAGAGAAAATAAGCGCGCTCAATAAAAAAGATACCAGTTGGTCTGGGCGTTTTAACGAGCCAGTAGCAGCGCTGGTTAAAAAATATACGGCATCTATTGGTTTTGATTACCGTTTAGCTCCTTACGATATCGAGGGTTCTATTGCGCATGCGCGCATGCTGAGCAAACAGGGCATTATTTCAGTGGCTGATTTCAATGCGATTGAGACTGGTTTATTGGAGATTTTGGCTGAAATCGAGGCGGGGCAATTTGAATGGTCGCTAGATTTGGAAGATGTGCATCTTAATATCGAGAAGCGCTTAACCGACAAGATTGGCGATGCTGGTAAACGCTTACATACAGGCAGAAGCCGTAACGATCAGGTGACTACCGATGTGCGTCTATGGTTACGTGCGACTTGTCAGCAGGTAATTGTCGGTTTGGTGAACCTGCAAACCAGCCTATTGGATTTGGCGGAGGCTAATTTTGATACAGTCATGCCAGGCTTTACCCATTTGCAGGTGGCGCAACCAGTGACGTTTGGTCACCATTTAATGGCGTATTACGAAATGCTGAAACGTGACATTTCACGTTTTGAAGACTGTAAAGACCGCATGAACATGTTGCCATTAGGTGCTGCGGCATTGGCAGGTACCAGTTACCCGATTGACCGTGAAAACGTGGCGGCGAGTTTGGGTTTTGCCGGCGTCTGTGAAAACTCACTGGATGCGGTGTCTGACCGTGATTTTGCGATTGAATTTACCTTCGCGGCATCTACCGTGATGATGCACTTGTCCAGGCTATCAGAGGAGCTGATTTTATGGAGTTCACCAAGATTCGCTTTTATTGATATTGCTGACCGCTTCTGTACCGGCTCATCCATTATGCCGCAGAAAAAGAACCCGGATGTGCCTGAGTTGGTCCGCGGCAAAACTGGCCGTGTTTACGGTCATTTGACTGGCTTACTGACTTTGATGAAAGGTCAGCCGCTAGCTTACAATAAAGATAATCAAGAAGATAAAGAGCCACTGTTTGATACCGCTGATACCTTGTTGGTCACACTGGAAATTTATGCAGATATGCTGCGTTTGCCTGTGGTGGAAAACGGCGTGGTGGTTAAAGCCGGCTTTACCGTGAATAAAGAAAATATGCGTCAGGCCGCGAGCGAAGGCTTTGCAACGGCGACGGATTTGGCTGATTACCTCGTTAAAAAAGGCATGCCGTTCAGAGATGCGCATGAAGCAGTCGCTTTGGCTGTGCGTTATGCGGTAGACCAAAAAGTCGATTTAAGTGACTTGCCGTTGGCCAAGCTGCAAGAGTTTGCCCATGAAATCACGGACGACGTATACGCCGTGCTTACATTGGATGGTTCGCTAAATAGCCGCAATCATATTGGTGGCACTGCACCTGCACAGGTAAAAGCTGCCATTGCACGCGCGAGACAACTCTTAGCAAACAAATAGTTATTGGGGCGCCAACCGGCTAATTGCCTAGGTTGGTGCTGCCGTCTTAATTGTTTCTAAAGTAGATCATGCAAGTTGAACTGCCGCTGTATTGCTTCAGCCTCAACTGCATGTGTCGCTTGCGATAACAGCCTGTCTGCTTTTACTGGCCCGTAATATTCGCAGAGCGCAATGTAGTTGAGGTTAATCAGTTTCTGCAAGGTTGCCAATTCAAAATTACATGGAAACTTTGTGCTTCGGTTAATAAACCAGTCTTTGAGGCTGTTGGCGTGCTCGCTGCTCAATTTAAGATGGGCTAGGTTTCTTAATATAAAATCGATGATGCTTTTTTCTGTCAATTCATCAACGGCGGCCCATAGCTGGGTAGAGAGTGCAATAAATATCGAATTTTTTGCATCTAGCACCACCTCACGCGCACTTTCATCCGACATGGTGAGTCTGCCCACCTGAGAGCCAGGGTCGCTTAATAGTAACGATTCAGGTGACTCTAGCGCGGCGATGAGTGCGCTTAAGATTTGTGTACGTATTCTTCTTAATGCATCTGTCGTGCAGCAGCGTGTTACAAAGTTTGCCAAGGCATAGTTGGGTTTAGAAGAGAACTCTGTTTCCCACATGCTTAATGCAGGCGCCATCTCAGCAGCGTTTAAAAATGGTTTGAGTCCGGTATAAATGGCGCGGCGTTTTAATACTAGGTCCATGATCGGTCTTGTGATTTCTGCTTATAGTTTCTGTAAGTGGGGTAGATGCTCAGTCTTGTAAGCTGCGTTGTGCGTGAACTCAGGGTATGCAATCTCGCCATGCTCAGTAATGTCCAGGCCGCGCTGCTCATGCATGGTGCTAACACGTAAGCCAAACGTGATTTTGATTAAGCCGTACATAATCAGCGCAGCAAAGAACACCCAAATAAATGTGGCGCTAATGCCGATCAGCTGCACAATAATTTGGTCACCATTAAACAGATTGCCTTTTAAGAATATGCCTGCCGCCAGTGTGCCCCAAACGCCGGCAAAGCCATGCACTGAAATCGCGCCGACCACATCATCAATCCGTACTTTTTCCAGCAACAGTACGCCTAGCACAGAGATAATGCCGCCGATAAACCCGGTTAATACTGCGTAAGGTACATCCATGGTGGCACAGCCGGCAGTAATGGCAACCAAGCCTGCAATGCTGCCATTGACCGCGCTGCTGATTAAAATAGGTTTGCGTAAAATAACGCTAATCAGCAATGCACTAATAGCACCTGCCGCTCCAGATAGTTGCGTGTTGAGTACAATCAGCCCAATATTGGTGCTAGCCTCCAGCGTGCTGCCAGCATTAAAGCCAAACCAGCCAAACCATAAGATAAAGCCACCCAGGCCCAGCATGCCGACATTGTGGCCTGGAATGTTATGAATCGTTCCCGTCCCGCTAAATCTCCCTAAACGCGGTCCCAGCAGCATAACGCCTGCTAGCGCACACCAGCCCCCAAGCGAATGTACGACCGTAGACCCGGCAAAGTCAATAAATCCCATTTGCTTCAGCCAGCCATTGCTATTCCAGATCCAGCTGCCCAGTACTGGATAAATAACTGCTGTGATACCAATAGCACCAAAAAGGTAGGATAAATAGTTGGTTCGCTCCGCCATTGCGCCACTTACAATGGTGGCGGCTGTGGAGGCAAACATTATATGGAAGAACAGTAGGGTGAAGTCCCAATCTCCCCCATAACTAGGTGCAAAGTGATCGGTACCTATCCAGCCTGTTGGGTTGAGGCCAAACATTAAGCCGTAACCAAGCAGCCAGAATAGTAAGGAGCCTACGCATAAATCCATGTAGTTCTTCATCATAATGTTCACAGCATTTTTAGAGCGTGACATCCCAGTTTCGAGCATGGCGAACCCGGCTTGCATTAAAAATACCAATGCACCGGCCAATACTACCCATACGCTATTGATGGAAATGGTTGATGCGGCAGGCTGACTCGCTGCGCCACCTACAGCGCCAGCAAAGGCCGCAGAGGGAATGAGTAATGCTAAGGTACTGCTCAATATCAGTTCACGAGTAATTCTTTGCATATAGAACCTGTTAAATGTAGAGGAGTGATCGTTATTGCGTTATATAAAAGCAATATATGTGCCACAGGTAGGGTGGTGAAAGCTATGCATGGCTAGATGGCGGCATTCGCTAATATGCGTGTTTTACGGGAGGTGTAGCGATTGAATGGCAGGGTAGGCACAGTGCAGCGGTAATGCGCTACTACTTTTAATATCAGGCAACTGTGTAGCTGCCTGAGTCTTGGATGCGCGTTAGTCTAAAAAAAATTGAAGCAGCTCGTTCAGGTAGCGTTGGCCGAGTAGGGTGGGTTTGATATAGCCATTTTCAATCACGAGCAATTTTTTCTGCTGCGCTTCTCTGATGGCAGGCTCTAAGGTGATGAGGCTCAGCCCAGTATGCTGCTGGAATAAGGTGAGTGGCACACCGTCAATCAACCTGAGGGCATTCATCATGAACTCAAAACCTAGTGCATCCTGGCTAACGATAGATTCACGTTCCACTGCATTGCCCTGCAGAGCTTGCTCCATATAGGCTTTGGGGTGCTTAGGGCGAGTTTCTCTGGTAATTTTGTCGTGATAGCTTAATTTGCTATGTGCACCTGCACCTATGCCCAAGTAGTCGCCAAACTGCCAGTAATTGAGATTATGCCGTGCCTGACTGCCCTTTTTAGCGAAGGCGGAGGTTTCATAATGTTCATAACCATGCTGTGCTAAGAAGTTCTCAATCTCCACTTGCATTTCCGCACTGGTGTCGTCATCCGGCAGGCTGGGTGGGGTATGGTAAAACGGTGTATTGGGCTCTAGCGTCAAATGATAAAACGAGAGGTGATCGGGATTAAGCATCACCGCCTGTTTGGCATCGGCCAGTGCGTCGGCCAGTGATTGTTGAGGTAAGCCGTACATCACGTCCAGATTCACGCGATCAAAGGTGGCGAGTGCTAGCTCTGCGGCCTTAATCGCCTGCTTGTCATCATGAATGCGACCTAGTGCCTTTAAATAGCCGGCATTAAAGCTTTGTATACCTAGCGAAAGCCGGTTGACGCCAGCCTGTTTATAACCAGCAAAGTTGGCAATATCCACTGTGCCTGGGTTGGCCTCCAGTGTGATTTCCGCATCGTACTCTAGGGGGGTGAGCGCACGCACTTGGCTTAAAATGGTATCGATAGCCGCAGGTGAAAATAAGCTAGGTGTGCCGCCGCCAAAAAATACACTTTTGATTTTTCTGCCCCACACTTTTGGGGTGGCAAGCTCTAAATCTTTGATAAGCGCTTCAACATAAGTCGCTTCTGGTAGTTCGCCGTTTTTGTGCTTGCTTTCATGGGAGTTAAAGTCACAATATGGACATTTCTGCACACACCAAGGGATGTGGATGTATAAAGCCAGCGGGGGTGGATTGCTCAGGCCAGACAGGGTGGCAGCACCCGCCAATGGTGCTACGGTATTAATCGACTGCGGCTTAAATTCAGCCGCAGCTTTGATTTCAATAATCTTTTTAATGGTCAATTACCTTTGGTAGGGATTGATAAGCGCATCGACCAGTTGGTGTAGTGCTTCGCGCATTTGCTGTTCGGATACTTCCATCAGTAAGCCGTCTTCAAGCGCATCTTGTGCAATCTGTTTCAGCTCGTCAAAGTTTTCTGTCATCACTTTAACTTTTTCTGTGCATGAGACTACGCTGCCATCATCACGTAACCATTTAGGCCATGCTTGTTCTGGCTTAGTCATGGCTCAGCCTTTCTAGCTTTTGCAGTAGTTTTACCATGGCATGGCCACGGTGACTAATGCGGCTTTTAATATCTAAGGGTAGTTCGGCTACTGTTTTATCGGTTTTTGCATCCAAAAACAAGGGGTCATAACCAAAGCCATCCGTGCCACGCAGTTCGTGGAGTATCTCGCCTATCCATTGGCCTTCTGCAATGATAGGTTCAGGATCGTGCTCGTGGCGCACCAGTACCATCACGCAGTAAAAATGTGCGTGGCGATTGGTTTCACCTTGCAAAGCATTGAGCAGTTTTTGGTTATTGCGTGCATCTTGGCTTAGGCTAGAGGCAGGGGCTGCTTCTGCATATCTGGCTGAGCGCACACCGGGTGCGCCTAACAATGCATCCACGCACAGGCCGGAGTCATCTGCCAGTGCTGGCAAGCCAGTATGTTTGCTGGCATGGCGTGCCTTGGCTAATGCATTCTCGATAAAAGTGCAGTATGGTTCTTCGCACTCAGGCACGTTCAGCGCTGACTGCGGAGTGATTGCAATCGCGAGTGGGCTGAGTAAGTGCTGAATTTCGCGTAATTTGCCTTTGTTGCCTGTGGCAATGACAAGTTGATTAAATGGAAGTGCCATGTGTTTAACCGAGTGCTTTGTTTTGTTCAATAATTAATTGTTGGATACCGTGTGCAGCCAAGTCCAGCATCGCATTCATTGCATCACGCTCAAAAGGTTCACCCTCTGCGGTGCCTTGAATCTCTACAAAACCGCCTTTGCCGGTCATGACTACATTCATGTCGGTGTCGCAGTCAGAGTCTTCAATATAGTCTAGGTCTAATACTGGTGTACCTTGATACACCCCTACAGAAATTGCCGCAACAGAATCTTTTAATGGTGATTCGCTGATTTTACCGTTTTTCAGCAAAAATGAAATTGCATCGTGCAAGGCTACGTAGGCGCCTGTGATGCTGGCGGTGCGGGTGCCACCGTCTGCCTGAATTACGTCACAGTCAATTTGAATGCTGCGTTCGCCTAGTTTTTCTAAATCGATAATGGCACGTAGCGAGCGCCCGATCAGGCGCTGAATTTCTTGGGTGCGGCCAGATTGTTTACCACGCGCGGCTTCTCGGTCCATGCGGCTACCTGTAGAGCGTGGCAACATGCCATATTCTGCGGTGACCCAACCTTGGCCTTTGCCTTTAAGGAAACCCGGTACTTTTTCATCCACACTGGCGGTACACAGCACGTGCGTGTCGCCAAACTTCACTAATACCGAGCCTTCTGCGTGCTTGGTGTAATGGCGAATAATCTCAACCGGTCTAAGTTGGTTACAGGCGCGTTGGCTGGGTCTAATATTTTGTTGCATGATTTTAATCCTGAAGTTAAATCCTGAAATTTCTAGAAATGTATAAATGTTTAAACGCGTTTGGTTTTGCGTAAAGCCTGCTGAATCTCGGCAATGGTTCTCTCAATGTCATCATCGGAGAGATCCAGATTAGCCTGATTGTCTGGGCGCGTGATGGGATTCATGATGGTAGTGGTTGCGCCCATCGGCATGGTAATGGTGGAAACGGCTAGTTGGCTATGTTGCTTATCGCCCCACTGTAGGCCAATTGCACTCATATTATCGCCTCGTTCTTGGCTGACAGCTTCAGCTTCGTCAAGTAACTGAGTTACGTTGTCCGAAATGGAGGGGCCATTTAGCATGAGTTTGATCTGGTCATCGGTCAGTGCGCCCCATACGCCATCGGTGCAAAGTAGCACAGTGTCGCCTTCTATCAGCTCCTGCCTATCTGACAGTGTGATTTTAGGTGGGACATCACCGCCCAGGCAGCTATAGACTTTGTGTCGGTATGGGTGCGTGGACATGTCGCTTTTTTCGATCATGCCGCGATTGTAGAGCGACTGTACGACAGAGTGATCTTCAGTGCGGTAGAGTAAATGCCCATCACGAAAATGATAAAGCCGTGAGTCACCTACGTGTGCGCAATACAACATGCCGCGTTGTACGATAGCTGCCACGATAGTTGTGCGCGGTGCTTCTAGCATCTCTCGCTCTTGCGTGAGCTGGTCTATCATGTCGTGCACTTGCTGGATATGGTCAGTTAAAAACTTGGCCGGATTAGATAGTGCAGGCACTGCCAAGCGTTGAAAGGCATCAGTCATGGTGGTTACTGCGAGCTGTGCCGCAATCTCCCCGTGACGATAGCCGCCCATGCCATCTGCCACTACAAGCAGTAGCGCATCTTTGCTATAGGAGTAAGCGAGCCTGTCTTGGTTGTAAGGGCGCGGACCCTGACGGCTATTCTGGAAAATGGTGAATTTCATTGTGATTTATTGCTGTTTAGCGATATTGATTTGTTTAGAACATTCATCACTCTATGTACTAGGCCAGCCTTTTTGTCAGTCTTAGGCATGTTTTCCAGCAGTGATTTTTGTAGTGAAAATACGCTTTGCGGGCGCTTAAGGTAATCTAAGCTTAAGCACTTGTCGATGGTTTGCAGCAAGTCTTGCGAATAATGGTCTTTACCGATTTTAACCGCTGGTACCAGTAAATCGTTTTTAATCCGCTGATTAGCCGCCAGCGGTGAGGTGCGTGTTAAGCAGGAGTACATGGTGGCGCCTATACTGTAAATGTCGCTCCATGGCCCTAGTAGTTTTCTGTCGTAATACTGCTCGGGTGGTGCAAACCCCGGCGTGTAGCTTGGTGAAACTTTAGCTTGGTTCTCGGTGAGTGCTTGGCGTGATGAGCCAAAATCTAGCAGTACCGGTGAGCCATCTAGGCGAATATAAATGTTGGCCGGCTTGATATCCAAGTGCAGCAGCTTTTGTGTGTGTACCTCGCGCAAGCCGTTCGACAACTCGCTGAACACGCGCCGTATAAACTTTTCTGATACCGGCTCTGATTGACTCAAGATATATTCTTGCAGCGATTTTCCGCGTTCGTACTGCATCACCATATACACGGTCTCATTGGCGCGGAAGAAGTTAAGCACCCGCACAATGTTTTTGTGCTCAATTTTTGCGAGCGCCAGGCCCTCGTCAAAAAAGCATTTTAAGCCGTGCCGGAACAAGGCTACATCGTCTGCGTTGGGCAGTACGGTGGCGCTATCTGCGCGAGTGGCGATAGAGGTCGGCAAGTACTCTTTGATAGCAACGATATTTTTTTCTTTATCGCGCGCAAGGTAAACAAAGCTGAAGCCACCAGAGCTTAGTACTTTGGTAATTTCATAGTCATGTAGTTTGTAGCCAGCAGTTAACGCTAAATTCACTGACGATAAATTCTTGGTAGAGGTCACTTTAAATTGATTTCTTTGATGATATTTACCATTAAGCTTGTGTGCATCATGCGCGCAAGCCTGCATTTTCAGGGTGGGCTACTTTTGTCTAAATTTACTACAGCAATATAGCGCGTAATGGGCTTAAGTTAAAGTTTTTTGATGCAATGTTTAAATTTAGGGTGATGGATTGTGTGGTGATGAAACTTTTAGTGCTTAACGCCTAGTATTTGATAACATGATGCCAATTTATTTTATTCATTGGAAAATCTTAAGATGATTTTTAGCATGACGGGTTTTGCGGCATTAGAGCAGCCGATAGAAAATGCCACGCTGTTATTAGAGTTGCGCGCAGTTAATAGCCGCTACTTAGACATACATTTTAAATTGGATGAAAGCATCCGCAGTTTAGAGCCAGCGATCCGTGAACTTATCGCGGCGCATTTGAGCCGTGGCAAATTGGAATGTAAGGTTAATCTTATCCAGCGTTCACAATCCAATCAGGCCCCTAAGCTGGATGAGCAGCTAATGCAGCAGCTAGCGACATTACAGGCAAAAACGCTGGCCTTGTTCCCTGCAAGCCGTGAACTCAGCGTGGCAGATATCCTGCGCTGGCCTGGCGTGGTGATGCAAGATGGTTTAAGCCAGGAATCATTGATAGAAGATGTAAAGCAACTGGTGGAACGTGGCTTGCAAGATTTGAACGCTTCACGCCAGCGTGAGGGTGAAAAGCTAAAAGTCATTATTTTAGACCGCATCCTGCAAATTGAGACCTTGGTAGCTAAGGTTAAGCCGCTATTGCCAGCCCTAAACAAAGAGTATCAGTTAAAGCTTGAGCATAAGTTACACGAAACACTAAAAACCATAGATCAAGACCGCATCGCCCAAGAGTTAGTGCTGTTTGCACAGCGTATTGATGTGGATGAAGAGCTTGGCCGCTTAACTGCGCATGTGTCAGAAGTAAAGCGCATTTTAAGTAGTGATGCGCCGGCAGGCAAGCGCTTGGACTTTTTGATGCAGGAGCTGAATCGTGAGGCGAATACCTTAGGCTCCAAGTCAGTATCGGTGCACACTACCCAAGTGTCTATGGAGCTGAAAGTGCTGATCGAGCAAATGCGTGAGCAGATTCAAAATATTGAGTAATTTTTTATAGATTAAGTTTGAGGTATGCGGGTGGCGCTCAGCAGTAAACCCGCATGCGCCGCCTTTTGCTAATGCATCCTTTGCATCATGTGGTAAATATCCATTCCCTCCCATTAAGTTTTCTTCACTGCCTGACCTTAAATCGTCAAGCATAGTTGTTGCATTGCGCTGTTTTGCCAGTGGCCTGCTGATGTTACATATCAATTTTTCACCATATCTGCACACTAATCTAGCGTAATTGCTGGATGCTATGTATTAATGCACTTATTGTGGGCGTTATGCTGAGTTAATTGTTTGTGTTGTTGTTAACCTAATGATTTTAATCAGTTAATTATCTGGTATGCCCCTTGCTTATGCTTTATGTATCAAGGGAAGGCTTACATCATGAAAAAATCACAACCGCAATTTTTTAATGAAATGCAACTGGATTTAGCCGCAAGCAGCCCCGAGGGCGTGCGTGAGATTTATAAAGCCTATCACCAGTGGCTCAAGAATGTGCCGCATCACCAGCTTAACAGCAAACGCATGGAGGCTGAGCTGTTGTTTCGCCGCGTAGGCATTACGTTTAATGTGTATGGCGAGAATGATGGCGCAGAACGCTTGATCCCATTTGATGTGCTGCCGCGCATTTTGTCGGCAGCCGAGTGGCGCCATTTATCCGCAGGCTCAATTCAGCGGGTGAAAGCGTTGAATATGTTTTTGCATGATATCTATCATGATCAGGACATTATCAAAGCAGGCATCATGCCGGCGACCATTTTAGCCAACAGCCAATACCGCCCTGAGATGTTTGGCGTGGATGTGCCTAACCAGATTTATGCGCATATTGCAGGTGTGGATTTAGTGCGCACTAGTGAATCGCAGTTTTACGTGCTGGAAGATAATTTGCGTACGCCGTCTGGTGTGTCCTACATGTTGGAAGACCGCAAAATGATGATGCGATTATTTCCTGAGTTATTCCGTCAATATCCGATAGCGCCGGTTGAACATTATCCGCAAGTGTTGCTTAACAATCTGCGCGCTGTGGCGCAAACCAATGTGCAAGAGCCTACGGTAGTGGTGCTGTCGCCAGGGGCATATAACAGCGCGTATTTTGAGCATGCGTTTTTAGCGCAGCAAATGGGTATTGAGCTGGTAGAGGGGCAGGATTTGTTCGTGCGTAATAATGCAGTGTATATGCGCACCACAGAGGGGCCGCAACGCGTGGATGTAATTTACCGACGTATTGATGATGATTATATCGATCCCTTAGTGTTTAACGCCAACTCTATGCTGGGGGTGCCCGGTCTGCTGTCCGTATACCGCAATGGTGGCGTGACTTTGGCTAATGCGGTGGGTACCGGCGTGGCAGATGATAAAGCCACTTATATTCACGTACCAGCCATGATACGTTTTTACTTGGGTGAAGAGCCGCTGCTGGAAAATGTGCCTACCTATGAGCTGAGCAAAGAAGATGATTTAGCCTATACCTTGGCGCACTTGCATGAGTTGGTGGTGAAAGAAGTCCAAGGCTCCGGTGGGTATGGCATGTTGGTAGGCCCCGCCGCCAGCAAACAAGAGCTAGAAGAGTTCCGTTTACGCATCATCTCTAGCCCTGCCAGCTACATTGCACAGCCTACGCTGGCGCTCTCTACCTGCCCAACCTTGGTGGCAGAGGGCATTGCGCCGCGGCATGTGGATTTGCGACCCTTCGTGCTCTCGGGGAAAACCTGCACGTTGGTGCCAGGGGCACTTTGCCGAGTTGCCATGAAAGAAGGTTCGCTAGTCGTGAATTCATCGCAAGGTGGTGGCACCAAAGATACTTGGGTACTGGAGGAGGATGTGGCGATGCCAAGCAAGGCTAACGTTAATCAGGCAGAGGAAATGCTATGTTAAGCAGAACAGCAGATCACCTTTATTGGATGGCGCGCTATATTGAGCGTGCCGAGAACATGGCACGCGTGCTGGACGTAACCTACAACATGTCGTTAGTGCCGAATGCGGCTGAGAGTGAGGCTGCGCTGTGGCTGCCTGCATTAGAGATTTCTGGCAATGTAGAAGCATACGAGCGCGATTATTTTAATGAAACCCAGCAGGAGTATACGGCGGCAGATGTGATTCATTATCTGGCAATGGATATGAACAACCCCTCCAGTATTTATAGCTCATTGCGCAGTGCTCGGGAAAACGCACGCGCAGTGCGCGTCGCCATGACCTCGGAAACGTGGGAGAACATTAACTCACTGTGGCTGGAGTTTGGGCAGTTTTTTGGACAGGATTTATCGCAAAGTGGATTGAGTGAGTTTTGTGATTGGGTAAAAGCCCGCTCGCATTTATTCAGGGGGGTGTGTTTTGGCACGATGTTGCGCGATGACGCCTTTAGCTTTGTGCGCTTAGGTACCTTTATCGAACGTGCAGACAATACTGCACGCTTGCTGGATGTGAAGTATCACTTGTTGCTGCCGGAGCAAGAGGAGGTGGGTGGTGCGGTTGATTATTACGAGTGGAGTGCGGTGCTGCGTTCGGTTTCTGCGTTTCAGGCCTACCAAAAAATATTTAGCGACACGATAGAGCCGTGGCGGGTGGCAGAGCTACTAGTGCTGAGGCGTGATATGCCAAGGTCTTTGCATGCCTGTTTTGATGAAATTACTTCAATTCTGGAGCAATTGTCCAGCTCACGTGCAGGTGAATGCAAGCGTATGGCGGGCGAGCTGCATTCAAAATTGCGCTTCGGCAAAATGCGCGATATTTTTCAGCGTGGCTTGCATGAGTTTTTAAGTGATTTTATTTCCGCCAATAACAAATTGGGTGTGGAAGTGCATAAAACCTTTTTAAGCATTTCTTAACCTCAATTCAGGCAGGACTATCATGTTACTTAACATAGAACACCACACGCGCTACGCTTATAGTGAAGATGTGAACTACACCATACAGGAGTTGCGCCTCACTCCGCAGCATGGCTTTGGCCAGCATGTGCGGCACTGGGACATTAAAGTCAATGGTGAGCTGCAGCCTTCGCAAGATGCTTATGGCAATGTGACGCATACGTTGGTGGTGGATGCACCGCATAGCGAGTTGCTGATTGTTGCCGCCGGGCAAATTGAAACCGGGCTGGATGCGGTGTCGCAGCATATGGCATTACCCCTGCCTATTTATTTACGCGATACAGCCCTCACGCAGTACAGTGCAGAGATGGTCGCGTTCGCCCAACAGTACTTGCAGCCTCAGCGCCAGAATGCAGCCCTAGAGGAGATGATGCACGCGTTGTTGTCGCGCGTACAATATATTAAAGGTGCAACGCAGGTGACTACTTCGGCGGTTGAGGCGTTTGCGCTAGGGCAAGGTGTCTGTCAGGATCACGCTCATGTGTTCATCGCCTGTTGCCGCGCTATAGCGCTGCCTGCGCGCTATGTGAGCGGATATTTGTTTACAGAAGATGGCAGTTTAATGCAGACTCATGCGTGGGCAGATGTGTTTGTCGCTGGCGAAGGTTGGCAGAGTTTTGATGTGTCAAATGGCTGCCGTGCGGGTGAAACCCATGTGCGTCTTGCCACCGGCTTGGATTACCGTAGCGCCAGCCCGATTAGCGGTATGCGTTCGGGTGGCGGTATTGAAGGCATGGCCTCTAGCGTGATTGTGAATCAGGCTGGTTTGGTCGTAGAGCAACCGAAAAAAATAAATACAGTGCAGTTACTGGAGCAGGCACAACTAAACCGTGTAGCACGTGCTGAAGCTGTGTTGGAAAAACAGTCGCAGTATGCGCAGCAGCAATAGCGTTTAGTGTCAGGCTTGCAAGCAAGCCATCAATGAAAGCAAACTACTGATGAAAAAACCTGTTAGCTCGCTCATGTATGAACGTCATGGTGACAAAGTAAATTCTACATTTTTTGAAGAAAACCTGATTCGCTTGTTAGAAGAGCGTGATGCACTAGGTTTAACTGCCATGATTCATGAAATTGATGCGCTCATGATTTCAGTCGACCCCGGGCACGCTATCCAATATATTGCAGAGCTGGCGTTAATGACGCCTTACCATTATCTGGTCACGCTAGAGAGTGAGCAGCACCTCACGCATGTGTTGCGTATTGATTTAAATTCACCGGATATTCTATTGCGCGAGGTAAAAGACCCTAGTCTTCGCGATATTTTTAGAAGCTTGAACGAGGTTTACCCCATCGGTGCTAAACGGCCGAATAGCCGTTATATGGGGGAGATACTGCGGGTGACTGATTTACATGGTGTGGTGGATTTACAGCAAGCGCGCGATTTCAGGTTTTTCAGTCAGGATGAAGTGCGTAAGTTAGAGCTGCCGGGTAACCTTGCGGTAAGCAAGCCCTCTCCGTATACCCATAATATTGTCGCTTATTTGGAAAGGGCTTCTGACGAAACGCGCGTGTACTCGTTAGGTTTAAGCACTATTTCGCCCGAGGCGCAGGCCGCTTATGAAAATGCAAAGTCTTTACAGACTAAGCTGGGTATCAGCGATTTGTTGTTACCGCTGGATCATCTGGCAACCCGTGTTTATAGCCAAAACCGTGAAGTTGCCATTTTGGAATATTTATCATGGTCTAGTTATTACTTCTGGGGTGCATATAATATTAAAGACCAGAACTCATCGACCAATGTGACTAAAAGCACCCATGCCATCCCCGAGTCTAAAAGTCCGGCCAAAGTGTTTACCGCCAATAACACGCCTTATTTCATCAGCCATCTAGAGCACCTGCCATCACCCACCGAGATTTTTGTGCGTAACTACGGGCCGCGCCTGCATCACATGGCAATCGCCGTAAAAGATGGTGAGCGTCATGGCAAAGAGCACATCGATATCGTTGTCGATGCGATTTCACAAAACGGCAAAGGCTTTTTGTTGGATGTGATTGGCTCCAAAGAGCAAGGGCTAAAGCAGATATTCTCCAATGCCTCCGAACACTCTTCACTGATTATCGAATACGTGCAGCGTTATGGCAACTTTGATGGATTTTTTACTAAAGAGAATGTAGCTAAGCTCACTGAAGCTGCAGGGTTTATGTAAAAGCCGATGAATGGTTGCCCGCATGCAACTTGATAACCTTTGCCGTGATTATGTGCATTGATGTGCCGCAGTTTTTTGGCGAGCGATTACGCAAAATGGTATGATGGCAATTCTTCCAAATTAAACAAAAATTATGACTTATTGTGTCGGTTTATTACTGAAACAAGGATTGGTGTTGGCATCTGATACACGCACGAATGCAGGTGTGGATCAGGTGGCTTCTACGCCTAAAATGCATATTTTTGAGCTTAAAAACGAGCGCGTGATTGTGTTGCTAACGGCTGGTAATCTTGCGATTACCCAGTCTGTGGTGAACGCACTGAGAGCGCGTGTCGAGAAAAATGTGCCGGATAGTAAGCACTTGCACAATGTGGACAGCTTGTTTGATGCGGCAGGGTTAGTGGGCGCTGAACTAAGAGCAGCGTTTGAACGTGACGGTGAGCACTTTAAAAACCATCAGATTGATTTCAACGCGAGCATCCTTGTGGGCGGCCAAATTAAAGGTGAAAGGCCGCGTTTGTTCAATGTGTATGCGGCAGGTAACTTTATTGAGTCCACGCAGGAAACACCGTATTTTCAGATTGGTGAAACTAAGTACGGCAAACCGATTATCGACCGCGTGGTGGCGCAGAATAGCGACATTATGGATACGGTGAAATGTGTGCTGATTTCGTTTGATTCCACCATACGCAGCAATGTTTCTGTGGCTGCACCGATAGACTTGCTGATTTATCGGGTAGATAGCCTGCATGCTGACTGTCAGCAGCGCATTACAGAAACTGACCCATATTACGTACAAATTCGCCAAGGTTGGGCAGATGGCTTGCGCTCAGTATTTAGTGCATTACCGAGTCCAGATTGGTGTTAATCTAGCTTGCTAGATTATTTTAATAATTAGAATTTTTTAATAATCCGAACATATCGCTATAGAGAGTTGTCATTGAATGGTTCCAGGTAATCTTTTTATCATCACCGCAGCATCAGGCGCGGGTAAAACCAGCCTAATTAAGGCATTGCTGGCTGAAGATACGCATTTGAAATTATCTATCTCGCACACCACGCGCAAGCCGCGTCCGGGTGAGCAGAATGGCGTTGACTACCACTTTGTGGATGACGCCATGTTTTTGCAGATGCTAGGCGAAGCAAAGTTCTTGGAAAGTGCAGAGGTGCATGGCGCGCGTTACGGTACTTCGCAGTCTGCCGTGGATGCGCCACTGCAAGCTGGACATGATGTGATTTTGGAGATTGACTGGCAGGGCGCTGCGCAAGTGCGTCAGCTGTATCCCAATGCCATCAGCATTTTTGTATTGCCGCCTTCCATCGAAACATTGGAACAGCGCTTGAATAGCCGCGGGCAGGATAGCCAAGAGACTATCTCTAAACGTGTTGCCGCTGCACGTGCTGAAATGCGCCATGTGAGCGAGTTCGATTATGTTACAATTAACAACTATTTTGACGTAGCGTTGCAGGACATTCGCGCTATCATCCGCGCACATCGCCTAGTTGGTGCCGCACAGTTGCAACGTTATGCCAGTTTAATTCAAGCGCTTACTTAATTGCTAAGTTGTATATTGCTTAGCGCGCTTGCTGGTCTTTTAGTAATTAATTTTGTTTATCATTAGGAAATATCATCATGGCACGTATCACGGTAGATGACTGTTTAGAAAAAATCCCAAACCGCTTCCAATTAACTTTAGTGGCTGCATATCGTGCCCGTCAGTTGCACAATGGCGCAGAACCACAAGTGAACGTGCAAAACACACGCGACAAATCAACAGTGATTGCATTACGTGAAATTGCTGCTGGTAAAATTGGTGTGGAAATTTTAGCGCGCGGGCATGCGTAATCTGCCGTGTCTTGGCATTTATTAATTTATTCGTAAAAATAGTGACACCGGCATGCCAAAAACCGCAAACAATCTTAAAGCGGAATTATCAAAGTTAACATCGGCTCCCTTGCTGCCAGCGGACAGCGAGGGCTCAGCCTTAAGTATACGATTACACTCGTATTTAAAACCTCAAGATATAGAACAAGTATGGGAAGGCTATCGCTATGCGTTTGCTGCCCATGATGGCGTCGTGCGTAAAACGGGCGAGCCGTATATCACGCATCCTGTCTCTGTTGCCTGCATTCTGGCCGATTTGCATATGGATGTGCCAACTATTCTCGCCGCGCTGCTGCATGATGTGGTCGAAGATACCGACATTACCACTTTAGATATCAAGCAAAAGTTTGGTCCGCAAGTCGCTGAACTAGTAGATGGCGTGACCAAGCTGGATAAAATCGAATTCCAAAGCGCGAGTCAGGCGCAGGCGGAAAACTTCCGTAAAATGCTGTTGGCGATGTCGCAAGATGTACGTGTTATTCTGGTTAAGCTGGCAGACCGCTTGCACAACATGCAAACGTTGGAGGCGATGCGACCAGAAAAGCAACGCATCATTGCCAAAGAAACACTGGATATTTATGCGCCAATCGCCAATCGCTTAGGCTTAAATGATGTTTATCAGGCCTTAGAGGATCTCAGTTTTAAATACCTTCACCCTATGCGCTATAACGCGATTTCTAAAGCGATTATGGCCGCGCGTGGTAATCGTAAAGAAGTTATTAGCAAAATATTAGAGTCAATCAAGCAGCAGTTAAGTAGTTTTAATGTTGAAGCGGAAGTGTCAGGGCGCGAAAAGCACTTGTATAGCATCTATAAAAAGATGACAAGTAAGGCAACGCCGTTCTCACAAGTGTATGATATTTATGGTTTTAGGATTGTTGTCAAAGATTTACCTAGCTGCTATTTGGCGTTAGGGGCGTTGCATGGGCTGTATAAGCCGATTCCTAGCAAGTTTAAAGACTATATCGCTATCCCTAAAGCAAATGGTTATCAATCGTTACACACCACTTTATTTGGCCCATTTGGTACGCCAATTGAGGTGCAGATTCGTAGTGCCGACATGCATAATATTGCAGATGCGGGTGTTGCCGCGCATTGGCTGTATAAGGCAAGCGACGCGCAGCTGACCGCGTTGCAGCAGCAAACCCACCAGTGGTTACAGCGCTTGCTGGATATCCAAAGCGAGAGCGCAGATTCTCTCGATTTTCTTGAGCATCTTAAAATTGATTTGTTCCCAGACGAGGTTTATGTATTTACACCCAAGGGCTCTATCATGGCCTTGCCTAAAGGCGCGACTGCGGTTGATTTTGCCTATGCGGTACATTCTGACATTGGTAATAGCTGCGTGGCGGTGCGGATTAACCACGACTTAGCCCCATTGCGTACCGAGATGCATAATGGCGACCACGTTGAAATTATTACTGGTTCTTTAGCCAAACCTAACCCTGCTTGGCTTAATTACGTAGTGACCGGACGTGCCCGTGCGCATATCCGCCACTTCTTAAAATCACAGCAATCTACTGAGTCCGCGCACTTGGGTGAGCGCTTGTTGAATAAAGCCTTGCGTGCCTTGCATGTAGACCCTAGCCATATTTCAGAAGAGCATTGGCAAAAGCTGATTCGTGACTATGGCGTGAAGAAAAAAGTTGAAATACTTTCTGACATTGGCCTAGGTAAGCGCCAAAACGTGATGGTGGCACATCAATTGGTGGCGATGACCGATGACCATGCCGAGAAGCATACCAAGTTGCCAGCGGCCTCGCTGGATACCATCACCATTCGTGGTACTGAAGGCATGGCAGTACAGTTTGCACCTTGTTGCAGACCGATTCCGGGTGACCCGATTTTAGGTTTTATCAATAAAGATAAAGGCTTGGTGATTCATACACACGATTGCCCGAGTGTGCGTAAATTTAAACTAGACCCGGATAAATGGCTGGATGTAGAGTGGGAGCCAGAAAGCTCGCGCTTATTCAAAACTAATTTAAATCTGACGGTGGCAAACCAGCCTGGCATGCTGGCGCAAATCGCCTCAGGCATTGCAGATGCAGGCTCTAACATTGATAACGTCAGTGTTGAGGAGGCAGATGGCAGCGCATATGCTAATTTATACTTTACCGTACAGGTAAAAAACCGTGTGCATTTGGCCGAGTTGATGCGTGGCCTGCGCAAGATTCCCGATGTGGTGCGTATTAATCGCACCAAAGGCAGTGCTCCCGGCAATCGTAAAAACTCGAATGTAAAACTATACTCTCAGTAGAGGCAAAGCAAGCAGTAGTCGCAATGCATGATTTCTTTAACAAACCGTGGTTTAATTAAATGACAACTAATACAAAACAAATTATTCAAACACAAGGCGCACCAGCAGCTATTGGCACTTACTCGCAAGCTGTGAAAGTAGGCGATACTGTCTATCTATCTGGTCAAATCGGGCTGGATCCAGTCACTATGCAAATGGTGGACGGCATTGAAGCACAAGTGCATCGCGTATTTCAAAACCTAAGAGCGGTGGCTGATGCTGCAGGCGGTAGTTTGGCTGATGTGGTTAAACTTAATATTTTCCTGACAGACTTATCTCACTTTGCTTTGGTGAATACCATTATGGCTGAGTACTTTAGCCAGCCATATCCAGCACGTGCTGCGGTAGGCGTTGCTTCATTACCACGCGCTGCGCTGGTTGAAGCTGATGCCGTGATGGTGCTTTAATCAGCTCAATGCTGGCTTAGGGCGCGTGCCTTTACGTTATTTTAAGTAAATGCCTTTCTGTGCTTTCGGTCAGCCACATTCAATGTGACGCAACTCACTCAAATTAAAGCCTTCAGTAAGCCCTTGATTGCCAACTTGGCAAAGTTGGGCATTAGTAATCTGCAAGGCTTATTGCTACATCTACCTTTACGTTATATTGATGAAACCCATGTGACGGCGGTGCGTGATTTACGTATGGGTGAGTCTGCACAGGTTGAAGGTGATATCGTTCATGCAGAAGTGACTTACAAGCCACGCAAAGCACTAATTGCCAGGTTGGAGGATGCGAGTGGACAGCTCACCCTGCGTTTTCTACATTTCTATCCCAGCCAGATTAATGCCCTTAAAGTGGGCGCTAAGCTACGTGTTTATGGTGAGGTGCGTAGTGGCTTTTTTGGCTATGAGATGGTGCATCCTACCTGTAAAGCAGTGGGTGAAAAAACCATCGTCGCAGAAACCTTAACGCCGGTTTACCCTACGGTTGCCGGCTTGGGCCAGGCTAGTCTACGTAAGGCCATAGGCATTGCCTTGCAGCAGCAAGGCGAGATGCTAGAAACATTGCCTGCACAGATTTATGCCGATTTAAATCTCCCTAGTTTTGCTTTAAGTTTGACGGCACTGCATCATCCTAGCCCCGATGTGAGTCTGCGCGCACTGGATAATAAAACCACGGCACATTGGCGGCGTTTGGCATTTGATGAATTGCTGGCGCAGCAGCTATCCATGCGTAAGCATTACGCACGTCGTCGTAGCGTGAGTGCTCCGCAATTTAAGCGTTCTACAAAGTTGGTTTCTGCTTTACTGAAAAGTTTACCGTTTGCGTTAACTGGTGCACAGCAAAAAGTGGCGTTGGAAATCGAGCGCGATTTAACGCAAGCACACCCTATGCAGCGCTTGCTGCAAGGCGATGTCGGCAGCGGTAAAACCATCGTGGCGTGCATGGCGGCATTGCAATGTGTGGAAAATGGCTGGCAGGTTGCTTTAATGGCTCCCACGGAGATATTGGCAGAGCAGCATTACCGTAAAATGCTTAGCTGGCTACAGCCACTGGATATCAAGATTGCATGGCTCACTGGCAGCCAAAACAAAAAAGACCGTGATGCTGCGCTTGAATCTATTGCCAGTGGCGAAGCAAAATTAGTGGTGGGTACGCATGCCTTGTTTCAAGAATCGGTGCGTTTTAAAAGCCTGGGTTTAGCCATCATCGATGAGCAGCATCGTTTTGGTGTGCATCAGCGCTTGGCATTGCGCCAGAAAGGACAGCCAGAGCCGCACCAGCTGATGATGTCTGCAACACCGATTCCACGTACGTTATCTATGAGTTATTACGCGGACCTTGATGTGTCGGTGATAGATGAGCTACCACCCGGGCGTTCGCCTATCGTCACCAAAATTGTGTCTGACGCTAGGCGCGACGAAATTTTGCAGCGCGTGCGTGAGGCGTGTTTGCAGGGCAATCAGGCTTATTGGGTCTGCCCGTTGATTGAGGAGTCTGAAGCCTTGCAATTGGCAACGGCCAATGACACTTACGCACTGATGCAACAGGAGTTCCCAGAGTTAAAGGTTGGTTTGGTACATGGTCGCATGAAGCCAACCGAGAAACAGGCGGTCATGGCTGAGTTCAGTGCCGGGCATTCGCAGCTTTTAGTGGCCACCACCGTGATTGAGGTGGGCGTGGATGTGCCAAATGCCAGCTTGATGGTGATTGAGCATGCGGAGCGCATGGGGTTATCACAGCTGCACCAATTACGTGGGCGAGTGGGTAGGGGCGCGACAAAAAGCACTTGTATTTTGCTCTACCAGAACAAATTGTCAGACACTGCACGTGCCAGATTAAAAGTGATTTATGAAAGTAATGATGGTTTTGCCATTGCACAAGCGGACTTGCAGATTCGCGGCCCGGGTGAGTTGTTAGGGGTGCGTCAAAGCGGTGTGCCTATGCTTAAAATTGCAGACTTAGAGCGAGATGTTGATTTACTGGAAGCAGCAAAAGATATGGCCGATACACTGCTGCAAAACTATCCAGCCGAAGTTGAGCAGCATCTAGATCGCTGGATGAGTACGGCGGGCGAATTGGTGAAAGTGTAACAACATGTCTGATTTTATTCACTACATGCGATAATTCTGCCGTGAAAATACGTAAAAGCACCCCACAAGCGCGTTATCGCTGGTTAGTAAAACCGTTGCATAGCCATCGCTATCGTTCATGGCTAATGCATGGTCAATCCTTAACTGCTAAGTTGCAGCAATGCTATCCGGATTTTTACGTGATGCCGCTCACTGTAGCTTTGCGTAAACCTATCCGTGATGAGGCCGCACTGTTAAGTTTATGTGCGGATAAATTGGTGCTGGTGCGCGATGTGTTGCTGTGTGGCGGAGCAGAGCCGGTGGTGTTTGCGCACAGTGTTTTGCCTACTAAGCGTTTACGTGGTGTGTGGCACGGCTTGGGTAAACTGGGTAGTAAGCCACTGGGCGCCACCTTGTTTGCCAACCCCAAAGTTAAACGTACTGCATTAAGTTATAAAAAACTATCATCCAATCACGTGCTGTATCAGCACGCGAGCAGGCATTTAATGGTTAAACCCGGCTATCTTTGGGCGCGCCGTTCAGCGTTTAGTCTGAACTGCGCTAGTATTATGGTTACTGAAGTTTTCTTGCCGAGTATCGTTGCCACATGAAAATACAAACCCCAAAAATACAAGACTTGGTAAACAAGATTAACAGCTATGAGCGCCTGATGCGCTTAGATAAACCGATAGGTATTTTGCTGTTGCTGTGGCCTACTTTGTGGGCGCTTTTAATTGCCTCAGCCGGTAAGCCCGACTGGATTATTGTGTTGATATTTATCACTGGTACAGTGTTAATGCGTAGCGCTGGCTGTGTGATGAACGACATTGCCGATAGTCAGTACGATGGGTTGGTTGAGCGTACACAGCATCGCCCTTTGCCCAATAAAGAAGTCACTAAAAAAGAAGCGTACTTATTGGCGTTGGCGTTAAGTGTCATGGCATTTGCGCTTGTCTGCTTGCTGAATGTGTTAACAATTAAGCTATCCGTGCTGGCACTGTTTTTAGCCATGACTTACCCGTTAACCAAGCGCTTTTTTGTGATGCCGCAAGCATATTTAGGCGTGGCTTTTGGTTTTGGTATCCCCATGGTGTTCGCAGCGGTCACGGATGCGGTTCCTGCTGTTGCATGGCTGCTGTTGTGTGCCAATGTGTTTTGGGCGATTGCCTACGATACTGAGTACGCAATGGTAGATAGGGAAGATGACTTGAAAATAGGTATTAAATCATCTGCCATTACGTTTGGCCGTTTTGATGTTATTGCCATTATGTTATGTTATGGCTTGACCTTGGCATTGCTCGGGCTGGCAGGTTATCAGCTCAAACTGTCGTATGCGTATTATGTTGGTTTGGGCTTGGCCGCGTGTGTTGCGCTATATCACTATTACCTGATCAGAGCGCGTATCAGAGCAAAATGCTTTCAGGCGTTTTTAGGTAATAACTGGTTTGGTTTTTTTGTGTTTGCTGGGTTGCTTGCGCATTACTTGATTCGTGCGCATTAGTGATTAAGCGTAAACGTATTAGTTAGCCTATACATTTTAAGTATTTGGCTTAAATTAAGTATTTGATTTAGGCAAATCCCACTCAATAATGTTGGAGTCTTTAGCTTTTTTGGTCTCCAACTCCTCCTCAGGTTTGCTTGTCGCAGTGTCTGTTAAGACTGTTTCCTCTAGGTAGATATCTGCAGGGAAGAGAAACTCCTCCGCCATTTCGGTCGATGCAGTCTTTGCCAAGGTAGGCGCAGCTGATTCCTCAGTTGCATGCGTAGCATCTTTGTCTTTGCCAAAGGTCGGTGCAATCACCTCAATGTGGTCATCAAAGTCGGCGAGCATGTCCACTTCGTAAGACGGTACTTTTTGAAAAGGCGAATTCGCGAACTGAGCATTCATTTCTTCCTGTGTAGGTCTGCTCCAAGCGGCCTGTTCCGGCATCTCTGGAAATGGTGCAACAGTGAAATCTGCATCGCTGATTGTGCTGGTTTTGGGTTTTGCCGTGCTTAGGCTCGTGGTGTCTGCATCAACAGAAATATCATCGCCAAAAGCGACACTGTTAAATGCTACGGTGTTAAGTACTGTGTTATCTAAATTGCTGGGTGCAGAGTTTGTATGTTCGCTCTCTGTTTTAGGGGGCGCGCTTCGATACAGAGTGTGCTGGCTAGTTGAAATGCCTGTGTTGAGCAGTTCTGCGATCCTTTTCAGGAAGAATAATTCCTCATAATTGTTGGGTGAGAAGCCTTCAGCTGGCTGTGCATAATGATCGTAAATCAAATCATTTAAAAACTTAACAGCAAATGGTGAGCCCCAAACCCCTTCAAGTCTGGCAACAATGTTGGCGTATTCTTCAATTGAAGAATTGTCTTCGAGATTAGCCTCTGCAAAGTTCGGCGCTTTGATATTGAAGTGTTTGTTGGCTTCCATCACGGTTGCCTCGTATTCTGCTTCCGTTCCTTCTTTGGCAATCAGTGATAGCAGCTTAAGCCAGATTTTGGGCGATTCTGCTGGAAAATCATTCAAATGGTTTTGCAGTAACTGAATGGCTAATAGTGGGCGTTCATGCTCTATAAACACATCGGCATTATCGATAATGCTGTCGTGCTCATCACTTACATGCTCCGCGGGCGATAGTATGCCGGACTTAGCTGGCGTAGCTTTTTCCTCTTCATCGTCAGTCTCATCGTCAAGAAAGCTATCCGAGAACGTGTTGTGCTTGCTCGCTTTGTAATCGGCAGTTGCCGGAGTAGTGGCGGCAAAGGATGCTTGTTCGCTATTGGCATTTTCGTCCGCGTCAAACCAATGCTGCTCTTGCTTAATCATGCGTCTAGTCATGATGATGCGGCGTAGCCATTCAAGTGCGGCTAATCCAAGTATTGCTGCAACTACCACCCATAAGTAGTTGAGCCAGCCAGATTGCTGCTCTGCTAACGCATTTTTTGCCTGTGCTGCTTCGCTTCTTAACTGCGTATTTTGTGTTTGCAGGCTGATAATCTGTTTTTCTAGGTGAGCCAGTCGATTGGACATCACGGTCGCTTCATCCTGCAAGTCCGTGCTGCTAGGTGGGTTGCTTGGCGCTGCGCGATTAAGGTCGATTTGTGTTTCAAACTGCAAGCTGATGCTATGTTTCCCTGCGGATGCATCTGATGCCAGACTGCCCCCAGAAATGCTTAAGTATGGCTTGCTTGAGGTGTCTGGTTTGGCTGGTACAGGCGGTTCGCTGGTAGTTACGCTAGCTGGTGCCGTTGGTTTTGCGGCGCTTTGTTGTTTGCCGACATAGGCCTCCATAATTTTTTCGTCAGCGCTGGATGCGACATTGGCGTGGCGTTTTTTCAGCTTGCGCTTTGCCTTTGGAGGTGTATAGCTGCCCGTGTCGTCACTAGATAAGCTCACAGCACTATTGTCTGCATTACTTGAAGGCTTGGTTTTGTTGCTTTGTTGCTTGCCAACCATGCTTGTCGTGTTGGCGACGACGTTGTTAGCAGAGGTTTCGCTAAGAGTCGATGCAGGATCTAATAACAAAACGTAGTCACGGTGTAGCTGTGGTTCGCAATGATAAGAAACGCGCAAGCTCAGAATGGGTTCTGTAATGACAGATTGCGTAGTGATGGTAAGTAAAAAGCCATCTTTTTGTGCGCTTAATGAAGAAAATGCTCTTTTAAAAGCCGGGGTGTCGTTAGTGTCTGATATTGTAAAACAGCTGGTGTCTGGCGACTTTTCAACGTCAGTGACATTTAATTTAACAATGAGCGATTCACCCAGGTACGACTTAAGCGTAGCTTCGCCTAGGCCTAATGCGAAGCTCGCATTGGCGTAGAGGACGAAAATAATGGGTATGAATAATCTCAAAATATGTTTGTTTTCAAATTGTTATGCTGATTTTTATTGCATTGTTAAGCTGGTCTGTTAGAATCTCGTTTGTGCTGACATACTATGGTAAAGCGCGTATAGAGCAATGTAACACTACCATAACAAAAAGCACAACTCATGCCAACATAAGTGTTGGTGTGAATATCAAGCAATATATGGATGCGAGTTGTTTGATATGGCGCTAAACATATTGCTGTAAGTCAGCAATAAACTTAAAAATATCTGGAGAACAGTATAATACTGTTTGACAAGACGTATTTATTTAGCATAAAATCCGCCTCTTAATTTTTTTAGCTCATAGTATTGGTAACACGATGAAAACCTTTTCAGCAAAATCACACGAAGTGAAGCGCGATTGGTTTGTGGTTGATGCCACAGACCTAGTGCTAGGCCGTCTAGCTAGCGCAATTGCACACCGTTTACGCGGCAAACATAAAACAATTTATACGCCTCACGTTGATACAGGTGATTATATAGTTGTTATTAATGCCGACAAATTAAAAGTAACTGGTAATAAAGCAGATGACAAGCTTTATCACCGTCACTCTGGTTATCCAGGTGGTATCACAACAACAACATTCTCTAAAATGCAAGATCGTTTCCCAGGTCGTGCTTTAGAAAAAGCGGTTAAAGGCATGTTGCCTAAAGGTCCTTTAGGCTATGCAATGATCAAAAAAATGAAGGTTTATGCAGGTAGTGAGCATGACCATGCGGCACAACAACCGCAACCATTGACCATCTAAGGATAAAAAATGATCGGTAAATATAACTACGGTACAGGCCGCCGCAAAAGTTCAGTAGCGCGCGTGTTCTTGAAATCAGGTAAAGGCAACATCATTGTTAATGACAAGCCAGTTGATGAATATTTCTCACGCGTGACATCACGCATGATTTTGCGTCAACCTTTAGAGTTAACAAACAACACAGCCAGCTTCGACATCATGGTTAACGTGATTGGTGGCGGTGAGTCTGGTCAAGCTGGTGCAGTTCGTCATGGCATTACACGTGCTTTGATCGACTTTGACGCTACACTGAAAAGTGCATTGTCACACGCTGGTTATGTAACACGTGATGCACGTGAAGTTGAGCGTAAAAAAGTTGGTCTACGCAAAGCGCGTCGTCGTAAACAATTCTCTAAACGCTAATCAGGCGGTTGGATTGGAAAAAGGTCGCTTTGGCGGCCTTTTTTATTGGATGAAAAAGATAGAGCGCTTATAATCAGAACACTTGGTAAATGAATATAAACAACATGGCATCGAAAAAGATAAAAGTAGGGATTGTTGGCGGCACCGGATATACAGGTGTTGAGCTGTTGCGCCTATTAGCACTGCACCCACAGGTGGAGTTAACGGCGATTACCTCGCGTGGTGATGCAGGTCTGCCCGTTGCTGATATGTTCCCTAGCTTACGTGGCTATATTGATTTAGCATTTTCTGATCCGGCCACTGCAAATTTAAGTGCTTGCGATGTCGTGTTCTTTGCAACGCCACATGGCGTGGCTATGAGTCAGGCGCAAGCGCTGTTGGCTGCCAATGTTAAGGTGATTGACCTTGCCGCGGACTTCCGTTTGCAAGATACCGCTGTGTTTGAGCAGTGGTACAAAATGCCACATAGCTGCCCTGATGTGCTCAGTGAGGCGGTGTATGGTATCCCTGAGCTAAATCGCGAGAATATTAAATCGGCGAAGGTGATTGGTAATCCAGGATGTTACCCGACCACGGTATTGCTGGGTTTGGCGCCATTGCTAGAGAAGGGTTATATTGATTTTTCTGCACCGATTGTGGCTGATGCTAAGTCTGGCGTGTCTGGCGCAGGCAGAAAAGCGGAAGTCGCAACTTTGTTTGCGGAGTCCAGTGATAGCATGAAGGCGTATGGTGTGGCTGGGCACCGTCATCATCCTGAGATTCATGCGCAGCTGACGCAATTAGCAAATGCAGACATTCAGTTTATTTTTGTGCCACATTTAATTCCGATGATACGTGGCATGCTATCAACAATTTACGTTAAACTGACTGATGCTGCCAAAGCTGTGGATTTGCATGCTTTATATGAGCAGCGTTATCAACATGAGCGCTTTGTCGATGTAATGCCAGCGGGCGCGTTGCCAGAAACCCGTTCAGTACGTGGTTCCAACCAATTGCGTATCGCCCTGCATAGGCAAGGCTCTGACTATTTGACCTTGATAGTAGTGCAAGATAACCTAGTAAAAGGGGCAGCGGGTCAGGCCGTGCAAAATATGAACATCATGTTTGGATTTGATGAGCGCAGTGGTTTAGAAGTTTTACCCTTATTGCCTTAACTGAATGAAGCCAGTTCGCCGCAGAATTCGTCGTCATTTTGGGTTAACAGCCAAACAAGTGGCCGTCAGATCCAAGCGCCCATGGTATTTTCAGACCGGTGCAGCGTTTGTGTTTGTCGGGCTGGGCTATGCTGTCGCCTACTGGCAGTATGCAACGGGCAGCGAGAGTTTACGTCAGACCATGCTTGATAATCAGGCCTTGAATACCAAGGTGATACAAGTAGAGCGGCAACTGCAAATTGAACAAGCGGCACAGAGTGTTTTAACTAAAGAATTACGTGATGTTCAAGATGAAAATATTCATCTTAAAGAGGATTTGGCTTTTTATAAGAATATGACGAACAGTAAAAGGTAATCGTACTTACTTTTTATGGCAGTATCATGCGTAGTAGTTTATGAATGAGTTAGCTATCAAAGTTTAGAGGATTTACGATGTTTTTTAAAAAAAGTAACCGTGTACAAAATACCATTGATACCTTGATTGGCGTAGGAACTAGAGTTGAGGGCAATATTCATTTTGCTGGCGGTTTGCGTGTAGATGGTACAGTAATTGGCACAGTGTCTGAACCTAATGACCAGCCAAGTACACTAATACTTAGTGAGTTAGGCCGTATCGAGGGTGCGATTACTGCATCTAAGGTTGTGGTGAACGGGACTGTGATTGGCCCGGTGAAGGCGGCGCAGTTTATAGAGCTACAAACCAAGGCGCGAGTGACTGGCGATGTTTATTACAACACCCTAGAAATGCATACCGGTGCAGTGATTGAGGGGAAATTGGTTTATTTGGATGATAATGCAGAATAAGCTAGTGCATATAGGCTTTTGCTATTGAAATTCAGTGCGTTAGGTCGCATATTAACAGAGATATTTAATTGAAATTTTAGGAGTACACCATGAGTACAGTTGCAGAAGTTCAGGAATTAGACATTCCTTCACCTTTAGTTTTTACCGATAATGCGGCTAAAAAGGTAAAAGAATTAATTGAAGAAGAAGGATCACCAGATCTTAAGTTGCGTGTTTTTGTTAGCGGTGGCGGTTGTTCAGGTTTTCAATACGGCTTTACGTTTGAAGAGGAAGTGAACGATGACGACACACAAGTACAAAAAGACTCAGTTACCTTACTGATCGATCCAATGAGCTTGCAATATTTGATGGGTGCAGAGATCGATTACCAAGATAGCTTGCAGGGTTCACAATTTGTGATTCGTAACCCAAATGCACAAACAACTTGTGGTTGTGGTTCATCTTTCTCGGTTTAAAATTTAGCTCAGTTTAGAACTGCTAAATTTACAATGACGCGCTTGTGTTAATTTGGTTGCTTGCAGGTATAAGTACCCGATTAGCAGAGCGTGTTTTGTTATCTGGAGCCTTACCAGCCCTTTGTTATTACATCTCTCAGATAAGGCAGGCCAAGGGCGTTAGCTGCGGTAGTTGAGTGGGCTAGGTTTTAAATCGACATCAATTCAATAGTCTTTATTGAAATGGGCGCTAACTTAGGTGCAACCCAGCTGTCACTTCACTACTGTGTTGCACCTCAGGTTAATTTCTATCTTTTATTTAATTCCACAAATGAGCGCTTTGCTGAGCCTGTGTAAAGCTGGCGTGGTCTGCCAATTTTAGCTTCAGGGTCAGAATGCATTTCAGACCACTGTGCAATCCAGCCCGCTGTTCTGGCAAGTGCAAAGATAGCGGTAAACATGCTATTGGGAATACCCATCGCACGCATCACAATGCCGCTGTAGAAGTCTACGTTAGGGTAGAGTTTACGTGACACAAAGTATTCGTCTTCCAGCGCAATCTTCTCTAAGGCTAATGCAAGCTTAAACATAGGGTCATTGTTGAGGCCTAATACATCTAGCACCTCATGACATGTTTTTCTCATGATAGCGGCTCTCGGATCCATATTGCGGTAAACGCGGTGACCAAAGCCCATGAGTCTGAAGCTGTCTGATTTGTCTTTGGCGCGGTTAATAAACTCACCAATGCGTGAAACGTCGCCAATTTCTTCCAGCATATTCAGCGTAGCTTCATTCGCGCCGCCGTGTGCAGGCCCCCATAGCGATGCAATACCCGCAGAGATACAAGCAAACGGGTTAGCGCCGCTAGAGCCTACTAGACGCACTGTCGATGTCGATGCGTTTTGTTCGTGGTCTGCATGCAAGATTAAAATGCGTTCAAATGCTTTTGCCAATACAGGGTTAGGTACATATTGCTCACATGGCGTAGCAAACATCATGTACATAAAGTTTTCCGCATAGTTCAAATGGTTCTGCGGGTACATAAATGGCTGGCCTATGTTGTACTTGTAGCTCCAGGCTGCAATGGTTGGTACTTTAGCCAGCAAGCGGTGCGCGGAGATCTCGCGATGCTTAGGGTTAAGAATGTCCATTGAGTCAAAGTAAAATGCCGAGAGTGAGCCAACCACACCTACCATGACTGCCATCGGGTGAGCATCACGTCTAAAGCCACGGAAAATATTGCTGAGCTGATCGTGCAGCATGGTGCTGCCGGTGATGGTGTCGGTAAACTGCTGTTTTTCCGCGGCATTCGGTAGCTCACCGTGCATTAACAGGTAAGCAACCTCTAAGTAGTCACAGTGCTCAGCTAACTCTTCAATCGGGTAACCACGGTGATACAGTAGGCCTTGTTCTCCATCAATAAAAGTAATGTTGGAGTTGCAGGCAGCAGTAGACATAAAGCCTGGGTCGTAAGTGTATACGCCGTGCTTGCCTAAGGTGCGGATATCAATCACATCGTTGCCCAGTGAGCCTGAAAGTATAGGCAATTCAATCGGTGACTTGCCATTTTCAAAGCTGAGTGTTGCGGTACTTGTATTGTTTTTCATGGTGTTTTTGCAGTTCTAATCATCATTGACTGTGATTATACTTTATCAAGGCGAGCAGATGAATGTAAAAAGCTTACTAAGCTTGGTAAATCGCACCTAAAATGCGTAAGCCTTTGGCGCCGGTGACTTGCGGTAGGTTTGCCGTTTCTTTGGCGATACATTTCTTTGCTAACCACGCAAAGGCAATCGCCTCAACCCAATCCACACCCATGCCTAGTTGGTCTGTGGTTGCAATGGTGGTTGTGCCCATGAGCGATTGTAATTCACTCAGCAAGAGTTTGTTTTTTGCGCCGCCGCCGCATAGATATATTTCATCGACTGAGCCGCAAAATTGATGGACGGCATTGGCAATGGAGTGTGCACTTAAGGCCACTAAAGTACGTGCAATATCCTGAGCTGCATAATCGGGTTGAGTGAGATAATGGTTTAGCCATGTCGCATTAAATAAATCACGGCCCGTACTTTTGGGTGGTGCGGCTGTAAAGTAAGGTTCATTCAACATCGCAGTGAGCAACGGCTCAATAGTTTTGCCAGTGCTAGCCCATTGGCCATCCGCATCGTAGTCTAAGCCTAAATGCTGTTTAATCCATGCATCCAGTAGCATGTTGCCGGGGCCTGAGTCAAAGCCGAATACATCACCTGTAGTGCTCAGGTAAGTAATATTGGCAATTCCGCCGATATTGATAATCGCACGATCATGGGCGCTACTGCTAAAAACATCCTGATGGAATGCAGGCACCAGCGGTGCGCCTTGTCCACTTGCTGCAAGGTCTCTGCTCCTGAAGTCACTCACTACGGTGATGCCGGTCAGTTCGCTCAGTAGGGCTGCATTACCAATTTGCATGGTGAAGCCCAGTTCTGGGCGATGTCTGATGGTTTGGCCGTGACAACCTATTGCGGTGATGGTAGCTGCCTCCACTTGCGCGGTTGCAAGCATTGCATTCACTGCATCTGCATACAAACGGGCAAGGGTGTTGCCCATTTGTGCGGTTGTTTCTAGCTCGTTTGTGGTGGGATGTTGTAAAGCGAGGATCTGCGTGCGTAAATCGGCAGGATAAGCCACGAAATGTGTATTCAGCAGTTTTGGTTGCTGTGCTTGATTGAACGTGACTAAGGCAACGTCCACCCCATCTAGGCTAGTACCCGACATTAAGCCGATAAAAAGCTCGCTAGCCATGATGGTGATGTAATGCTACTAAATTATTCTAAGGCCGCAATATTGCTGGTGCCTAGCAATCTAAGCTGAGCTGTCATTTGACTGCTGATCGCTTCAAATTTAGCTTTGTTGCTGCCTTGAATGATATTGGTTTTAGGCAATGCAACTTTCATAGGGTCTTGGTGCTGACCATTGATTAAGAACTCATAATGTAAATGTGGGCCTGTCGCCACGCCCGACATCCCTACAAATCCTATCATTTGTCCTTGCGTGATTTTTGAGCCACGGCGTAACTCTGGTGCAAAGCGTGAGAGGTGTCCGTACAAAGTGCTTACGCCATTTGCATGTTTCAGGATAATCACGTTGCCATAACCGCCTTTTTGCCCAACAAAGTCAACCACAGCATCCGCAGATGCTTTAATACGTGTGCCGGTAGGTGCGGCAAAGTCCACGCCTTTATGTGCACGCATTCTTTGTAGCACCGGATGAAATCTTGCAACGCTAAAACCAGAACTTACACGGCTAAACTCCAAAGGTGAGCGTAAAAACGATTTGTGCGTGCTTTTACCTTCAGGTGTGTAGTACTGCATTTGATTATTGCTGTCGCGGAAGCCGACCGCGTGGTAAACCTTACCGTCGTTCACAAACTCTGCCGCCAGCACTTCACCTACTTTAATCAGTTCACCCTGATCGTAGCTGCCTTCATAAATCACATTGAAGTGATCACCACGGCGCAAGTCAGTATGAAAGTTAATTTCACTTTCAAAAATGTCTGCGAGCTGGATTGCGATATTGTCTGGAATGTTGGCTGCATCTGTTGCGCCAAATAGCGAACTGGTGATTTTTGCTGATTTTAATACAGGGCGCACTTCTAACACGCGATCATCTTGCTTGGCCGTATAGCCATCATCAGTTTTAGATACTGTTAAAAATGTGTCAGTACTGACTTGGTATTCGAAGTGAAACAAATTACCATCCGCATCAGTCTCTGCCTTAACTTGGCGACCGGGGATGATTGAACGCGCAATTTCACTGGCAACGCTATCTGTGCGAATAAACTCCAAAGCATCACGACTGCGAATGTTGAGCCTAGCTAATACGCTTTGTAGTGTATCGTCTCTGCGTACGTAATCTTTATACCAAAATTTCTCGGTTAAGTTGGCGTCCTTATCTAAGGCCTGCTCAAGTGCAGGCAGTGCCACTTCTTCAAGCACCATAGAAGTTGCAATATTCGTTGTGATTGTTTGTGGTGCGATACCAAATGCGGTGTAAATGCCAAATAATGGTAAGCAAGAAATTGCCAATACCCAACGCAGCTTAAATTTGCGCTCTGATAAGCGTTGTTGCTTGCGTTCAGCTTTATTGGCGTTTTGCGTTAAAATAGCGTTTTGGGGTGATTGGTGATGATTGGGCTCGTTAATATCCACGGGCTAACCTTTACTTAATTATTTCAGCTCTTGATACTAACAGAAAATTAAGTTTATACAAATAAACTAGCGGTAAAAAACCATAGAGTTTAAGGACGTTAAAACGTGAATATTGAAATCAGCCAACAGCTTGCGGTGATTAAACGCGGCGCAGATGAATTGTTAATCGAAGCCGAGTTAATTGAAAAGCTAAAAAAAGGTCAGCCATTAAGAATTAAGGCCGGTTTTGACCCAACAGCGCCAGATTTGCATCTTGGACATACTGTACTTATTAATAAGCTACGTCAATTTCAAGAGCTTGGGCATACAGTGCTGTTCTTGATTGGTGATTTCACGGGCATGATCGGGGATCCTACCGGTAAGAGTGCAACGCGTCCACCATTAACGGCCGAGCAGGTGCAGGAGAACGCCAAGTCCTACACTGCGCAAGTTTTCAAGATACTTAAGCCTGAGCAAACAGAGGTGGTGTTCAACTCTAAATGGCTCACCGAGCTTGGGGCTGCAGGTATGCTCAAGCTGGCAGCTAGCCACACAGTGGCGCGCATGCTAGAGCGTGATGACTTCTCTAAGCGTTTTAAGGGTAACCAGCCGATTGCGATTCATGAGTTCCTCTATCCTTTATTGCAGGGCTACGATTCTGTTGCACTGAGTGCAGACGTAGAGTTGGGCGGCACCGACCAGAAGTTTAACTTGCTCATGGGGCGCGAGCTACAAAAGCAAGCGGGGCAGACTCCTCAGTGTGTGCTGACGATGCCATTGCTAGAGGGTTTGGATGGCGTCAATAAAATGTCCAAATCTTTAGGTAACTATATAGGTATCGCAGAAGCGCCAGAAATCATCTTCGCTAAAATTATGTCGATATCAGATGAGTTAATGTGGCGTTATATAGAGCTGCTTTCTTTTGAGTCCTTAGAAACCATTGCGCAATGGAAAGCGGATGTGGCTGCAGGCAGTAACCCGCGCGACATTAAAGTGCGCTTCGCGCAAGAGATCGTAACGCGTTTCCATTCGCAAGCGGATGCCGAGAAGGCTTTAGCTGATTTTCAAACGCGTTCAAAAGGGGGCATCCCGGACGATGTGCCAGAAGTAACAGTGACGATTGATACTGAGCAAGTTGGTATTGCACAGATGCTTAAATTGGCTGGTTTGGTGGTTAGCACCTCAGAAGCATTCCGTGCCATTGAGCAGGGGGGTGTTAAATTGGATGGTGAAAAGATATCGGATAAAGCGTTTGTGCTGAATAAAGGTAGTGCCGTTGTCGCCCAGGTAGGTAAACGTAAGTTTGCAAATGTAACAATTTTGTAACGGCGTGTATTTGGGGTTGACCAAATAGTTTAGCCCTGTAGAATGCGCGCCTTCGCTAACGAAGTACTGTTAACGATTAGCAGCAAATGCAAGAATTAAAAGTAATAAAAAGTGCCGTAAAAACTATATTCAATATTAATTAGATTTATTTCAAAATTACTGTTGACGAGATTTAAAACC
>NZ_PQVH01000005.1 GCF_004661485.1 Methylotenera oryzisoli | reverse complement strand
TGGCAATGACGCCATTGCCATACATGCCGATGCCTATACGCGAAAAACCAGCGATTTGGACATTCCGGGTTATGCGCTATCTCGCCGCAAAAGCGAGCAAGACAATACTCCCCGCGAGAACCGCGGCAAACTCGTCAACAGCAGTGCAGAGGGTGACGGCGGTGCATTAGGCGCAGCCTTAACTTTTGATAACGGCTACATTGGCACCTCATTCTCCACCATGAACAACAACTACGGCGTAGTCGCAGAAGAAAACGTGCGTATCGATATGAAAAGTGATCGCTGGGATGTCGCCAGTGAGTTTACCGATTTAGGCGGCATGTTTAACCGTGTAAAAGTGCGCGCCGCGCACACCGATTACGAACACCGTGAGTTAGAAAATGGCAGCGTAGGCACCACTTTTAAAAACCGCGGCTTGGAGAGCAGTATTGAACTAGGTCACCGCCCGCTAGGCGCGTTAAGCGGTGTAGTTGGTTATCAATTTAACAACACCAATTTCGAAGCGCTAGGCGAGGAGGCTTTTGTCCCTAGCGTCAACACGCAAAACCAAGCAGCGTATATTTATGAAGAGCTCGCTATTGATAAACATAAAATCACATTTGGCGGGCGCTTAGGTCACACCACAGTAGACTCTAAAGATCATGTTAATTTTGGCACAGGTCAAAGCAACAGCTTCAACCCCAATAGTGTAGTGCTGGGTGGGCTATATAACATCGACAGTAACTGGTCAGTTACCGGCAATCTGTCCCATAACGAGCGAGCACCTAGCTACTTTGAACTCTATGCCAACGGCGCACATATTGCTACCGGCCAGTTTGAAGTGGGCAATACAGACTTCAAAAAAGAACGCTCCAAGGGTGTTGATACGCAGCTACGCTGGAAGGATGCGAAAAACTCCTTCAGTATCGGTACTTACTACACCAGATTTAGCAATTTTATTGGGCTATTTGGAACAGGCAATGAGATTGATGTTAACGGTGAGCTGTTGCCAGAAGCTAAATTTATGACCGTGCCAGCGGTATTCAAAGGCATAGAAGGCGAAGCAAAGTTTAATATTGCAAACAATCTAAACTTAAACCTGCTGGGCGACTATGTGCATGCAAAAGACCTGCGTAATGACAAGTATTTACCGAGAATTGCGCCATTGCGCCTAGGGGCAGGGCTGCACTACCAACGCAACAGCTTAGGGGCAAGATTAGATGTGCTCAAGGCGTTTGCGCAAACCCATACTGCAGAAAATGAATTGAAGACCGACGGCTACACCAATGTTAGCGCGCTGGTTTCTTATAAACTGCCAACCAAGTTAAATTTAGAGCTATTTGCCAAAGCCAACAACCTGCTTAACCAAGAAATACGCGACCATGCCTCGTTTTTAAAAGACATCTCGATGCAGGGTCAACGCTCAATCTTATTTGGATTGCGTGGCGATTTTTAGTGAGATAAACCATCACGCAGCGCAACATAAGCAGCATGGCTTGTGGTGCGCTGCATAAGCCTTAAGCGAACAGGATTAAACCCCAGACTACCGCCACAATCAGCAACGCGATAAACACCGCAGCACTGCCAATATCTTTGGCCTGCTTTGCCAGCGCATGATGCTCGGTAGAAGTATGATCCACCGCCGCCTCAATAGCAGAATTGAGCAGCTCTACTATCAATACCAACAGCACGCTTGCAATCAACATCGCCTGCTCTACCGGGCTATTACCTAAATAAATAGCCAACGGTATTAGTACGATTGCCAGAAAAACCTCTTGGCGGAAAGCATCCTCATGCACGAAAGCCGCTTTAAAGCCCTCCAGCGAGTAACCAAAGGCGTTAATCAAGCGGCGAATACCAGTCTTCCCTTTAAACGGGCTGGTTGCTAAATGCTTAGATTTTGATGCGTCTTGTGTATGGTCCACAGGCTTATTTGGAGGTGTTGACATCATAGACTTTCTAAAAAAATTGATTACGTAACGTTAAATTGTGAATAGTTTAATGCATGAATTTTAACATGCGCTATCATAACGGTTTAAGCAATAACGATTAGATTATATAAAAGGACTATCATGGCACGTACTGTTAATTGTATTAAACTGGGTAAAGAAGCCGATGGCATGGATTTCCCGCCATACCCAGGTGAGTTGGGCAAACGCATTTATATGAACGTATCGAAAGAGGCTTGGGCTGTATGGTTAAAACAACAAACCATGCTAGTAAACGAAAACCGCCTCAGTTTGGCAGATCCTTCAGCACGTAAATACTTAGCAGAACAAACTGAGAAGTACTTCTTCGGTGATGGTGCAGATACGGCAAGTGGCTACGTTCCACCGAAAGAATAACAACTTTTAAGCGCAGCTAATGGCGCACCAATACGCTCCATATAAAAACGCCAGCGTATGCTGGCGTTTTTATATTTGATTCAAACCAAGCAAAAATACTCATCAAGCTTGATGCAAGCGTTGAAGCTAACCGCTGACAAAAGTCCCTAAAGAGCCAGCTTCATTGGTTTCCACCCACTTACGAATGCGATTTGCGTCGCCAATACGGGTTAACTTACCGGCTGAGTCCAGCAACACAATAATCACTGGCTGACCTGAAATATGCGCCTGCATTACCAAACAGCGCCCAGCTTCATTAATAAAGCCTGTTTTTGATAATCCGATATCCCATTTACCACCACGCACTAGGGCATTGGTATTCACAAAACTTAAGGGGCTGCGGCGGCCATACAAGGTCACCTCTTGCGAAGCCAGCGTCGTCACCTGACGAATCTCTGCGTAGTGATAAGCGGCATCAACCATTTTTGCCAAATCTTCTGCGGTGGATACATTATTACTATCCAATCCGGTTGAATCCACAAATCGGCTTGCGCTCATGCCTAGCAATTTCGCTTTTTGGTTCATCGCCTTAACAAAAGCATAACTACCACCCGGATAATTACGACCTAAAGCTGAGGCCGCTCTATTTTCTGAAGCCATTAAGGCTAACTGCAATAACTCCCCGCGAGTTAACGTGGTGCCGACAGCCAATCTGGAGGTGGTATGTTTCAGATAATCCACATCCTCATCAGAAATGTTGAGCAATTCATCCATAGGTAAATGTGCATCTAACATGACCATGGCGGTCATCAACTTAGTGACAGATGCAATCGGTGTTGGTAAGTTGGTGTTTTTCGCAAACAGTACTTCGCCTGTCTGCTGGTTGATAACCAAGGCTTTGGCTGAAGCTAGTTTTAAAGGGGTGGTGCCATCATAGCTATCCACTGCTGCGATTGCTTTACGTGCAGGCAAACGAGTTTTAACACGAAGAGCACTAGACTTAAATTTTACTGCTTTATACTTGCTGGTCGATTTAGACTGTGTTGAAACATGCCGATGTTTTTTACTCGTAGTCGCATCTGCAGCCACAGGCACCAAGCAAAGCGCCAAGCTAATATAAAATAAAGTAAACTTTCGCAATGTGCTTTTCATAATGACTTATATCTCATGGGGTTACAGCACAATACTATATAAAAACTTTAGCTTTGTCATCAAGATTTTTAAGGATTTTAGGGTCAACCCACACCTAGGTTAAAAATAAATTAAAATTGAAGTAATTTACGTTAAAATTTAAGCCAATTTCAACTCAAAAATCACAGAGCGACCAGCATGCAAACGCCACAATCTTTGTTATTCAGCCCTCAACATTTATGGACGAAAACCACCGCAGATGGCGTGTGGGAAGCCGGCATTACCGATTATGCACAAAACCTGCTGGGTGACATTGTGTTTGTTGAAGCGCCGACTGTAGGCGCACGCTTGAGCGCAGGGCAACCATGCGGACTAGTAGAGTCCGTCAAGACCGGCTCAGACCTGCACGCGCTGATGAACGGCGTGGTGTTGGAGATCAATCAGGCGGTGATTGACTCACCCGAGCAAATCAACGACCACCCATATAAAGCATGGATATTCAAATTCCAGGCTGATAACAATGCAGATGCTGAACAGTTGCTATCCGCCGCCGCCTATGATGCACTAACAGACGCCTAATATAACGACGCGCCTAACTGAAATTAGGATAAAGCCTTGCGTTTAGCAAATGGCAAGGCTGCCCAACACAAACTGAACTAGACCACAGGAAATACGAGGCGCACAGCCTCCACCACCTTGGCAACTTCAGCTCTCACATTCGCAATCATCTCACGCTCTATGCGCGGCGTTTCTACCGACAACACTTCATGCACTTTATTAGCTAAAGCTTGCTCGGTAGTTGGCAGCTCCGCATTCAGGCCCTGAATAAAATCATTCTTAGCACCTTCCGCCAACACGATGAAGTCTGCTTTCAGCGTTGCACTTAACTGTTGAGACAACTCCTCATACAGCGCAGGGAAAGTAGCGCCCAGCTTCTGCTGCAATGCCTGCTGAGATTGCAATTGAATTGCATCCAGATAAATACTTAACTCCGATTGTGTATGCTGTGTCAGATCTTTATAAATAGCGGCAAGCTCTTGTGCCAAACTGGCGCGATGCTCACTGAGAATATCTTCATGTAACCTTGTGATTTTAGCCTGCAAATCATGTGAGGCATTCTCGACCGTCAGTTTCTCCAAGTTGAGTAAAGATGCCTCCAGCCCTTCTGTAAGCGACTGTTCCAGCTTCGGCAATGCGGCACTCAAATTGTTTTGTACATCCACCACCACTTGCGACTGCATCTGCGTCAAACTCTGTGCTAAGTCAGCCTTAATGATATCCACATTGGCGTGTACCATTTTGGGAATTTCAGTTGCGAAGTCCGCACGGGTTCTATCCACAAAAACAGAGGTCTGCTCCATAATCGCCTGCTTCGCATTCATCAGCTCTGCGCCAATTTCTTTTTTCAGCGCCTGTTCGGCATCCTGCTGTGCTGCGATGATGTGCTGGGTAAATTGTTCATGCTGCTGCTTTAAGTCACTGATGGCATCGGTTTGCCCGACTTTGATCTCAGCAGATGCATTTGACAGGTAATCCAATAACGCTTGCCGCACTTCGTCTTTCACTTTTTGTGTGACTGCATGTTCAATTTCGGCCGCAATCTGTGGCCTGATTTCAGCAGCAATCATAGCAATAAGGTCTGGCGTCACATTAAATGTATTTGCCAACACTTGGGTTGGCAAAGCATGCACCTCGGTTAACAGTGGAATATCGTCATCTTCTTGCATGTAATTTAATGTCCTTCTAACACGCCAATTAACGGCTAATTATGTGGCAGATTCATCAGTAGACTTGATTTGATAGCCACGGTCTCGATAAAACTTATAGCGCGCGCGGGCTAACGCTTTATCCGTATCATCAACACCAACCAACTCCACTAAATACTTAAATCGGCTAAAAAACGGCGGATGCTCTGTTTTTAAATTAATCAAGATATCGTCTTGTAGCAGCTGTTCACCCAGCTTATCCACAATAATGGCAACATCATGTTGCTCAGGGCTGCCTGGATGCGCACTCGGCATAAAACTTGTCGCCGAGTGTTGCCACAGCACATCCTGCATACGCGCAGACATTGCATCATCTTGTGTAAAAATAGTCAGCTGGCGCCCCTTAACCACCGCTCTGCTGCATAGCTCTGCAGCTTTAGCCAGCTTATCCGGGACGTTAAAGAAAAACTCTACGCGCGTCATGATTAAAGATTTCGCATTAAGCAAGCATTAACGCTTTTGGCTTGTACGGCCAACCAAAAATTCCGTTAACAATGGCACAGGGCGGCCAGTACCGCCTTTTTCTTTGCCGGATTTCCAAGCAGTGCCAGCGATATCCAGATGCGCCCAGTCATATTTCTTAGTAAAGCGAGATAAGAAACATGCCGCGGTGATGCTGCCGGCTGCGCGGCCGCCAATATTGGCGATATCGGCAAAATTACTGTCTAACAACGGTTGATAGTCGTCCCACATCGGCATGCGCCATGCACGATCCAACGCCTGCTCGCCAGCCTGCAACAACTCCTGCGCCAAACTGTCGTTGTTACTAAATAAACCGGTAGCATGATGGCCGAGCGCGATCACACATGCGCCAGTCAATGTTGCAATATCCACCACAGCGCTTGGCTCAAAACGTTCTGCATAAGTCAACGCGTCACATAGAATCAAGCGCCCCTCCGCATCGGTATTGAGTACTTCAATCGTTAGGCCGGACATGCTGGTTAACACATCACCTGGCCTTGTCGCGCGACCATCTGGCATGTTTTCACAGGTAGGAATCACGCCAATCACATTCAGTGGCAAATCCATCTCTGCAATTGTTTTAAAGACGCCCAGCACGGTAGCAGCGCCACACATGTCGTATTTCATCTCATCCATTTCGGCACCTGGCTTCAATGAAATGCCGCCAGTATCAAAGGTGATGCCTTTGCCTACCAGCACCACTGGCTTTTGCTTTTTATCACCTTTAAGATGTTGCAACACGATAAGTTTAGGTGGCTCTTCACTCCCTTGAGCGACTGCTAAAAATGAGCCCATGCCTAATTTCTGCATAGCCTCACGCTCAAGCACCTCTACGGTAAAGCCATAACTGCTTGCCAACGCCTGCGCCTGCTCTGCCAAATAGGTAGGGGTACATACGTTAGGCGGTAAGTTACCTAAGTCCTTGGTTAAGCTTACACCCGCACCAATTGCCTTGCCATCAACCAACCCTGACTCAGCTGCCGCAACATCTGCCGCAGCCGTAATCTGGATACCCAGCTTTTTAATTCCTTTTTTCGCTGCTTTTTCTTCTGCCGCATCTGGCTTACGCTTAATCGCATCAAAACGATAGCTCGCGTCTAACGCAGTTTCCACTAACTGCGCAACTTTTTTGCGTACGTCTACACCCGCTATCGGCAACTCAGCCAGCGTCGTTAACACCTCATCGGCACTAATCGCGCCTAGCGCTTTCACCGAAGCACGCACTGCCTTGCCATATTGCTTCTCAGCAAACTCGGCTTTTTTACCTAAGCCCACTAACAACACGCGGTCAGCCTGCACGCCAGGCACTTGATGCAGCATTAAACTAGAATCTAGCTTACCTTCTAAGTCACCATGCGCCAGTAAATTACTGAGATATCCTGCAGATAAGGTATCAAGGGCTTGCGCTGCATCTGATAACTCTCGCCCCTCATACACGCCAACGATGACACAATTATGACGCTGTTTTTCCGCTACGCCCGTTTTTATGCTAAATTCCATAGTGTTAGATCCTAGTTGTTATTGTTACATTAAATTTTTTGCCGAAATGTAGAATCATCACTACATGCAAACTTAACTACTCTACAATAGAGCATTAAAAATCAGCATAAATTCAATCAAATGTTGAGTAAACCACTCATGATACTAAGTTTGATTAAATTATCGCGTGTTTTACACGTAATTCATAGTCGTAAATAAATTGGTTTTCAGTCCAGCATATGCTTTTTAGGCACTCATTAATAAAAGAACTTATTTCAACCGCCGCAGGTGCGTTTCTCATCCTGATTGGGATTGTGCTCGCCCAACGTGCGGGTAATTTAGTGCGCCTTGCTGCCAAAGGCATCTTGCCTAATGACGCTATTACCACTGTGCTGGGCTTTAACATGGTCAAGTTCTTGCCCATGGTGCTCTCGCTCTCGTTATTTTTGGCTGTACTCATGACTTTATCGCGCTGGTATCGTGATTCGGAAATGGTCATTTGGTTTAGTGGTGGACTCAGCATCAACCGCTGGATACGCCCTGTGCTCACCTTCATTTTCCCCGTTATCCTGTTTATTCTGGCGCTCAGCCTATTTGTCATGCCGTGGGCCACCAGCAAAGGTGAGCTCTATCGCACCCAGTTAGAAGCGCGCGATGATTTGGCTACCATTAGCCCAGGTGTGTTTAAAGAATCAGGCAATGGGGAGCGTGTGTTTTTTATGGAAAGTTTTGACGAGCTAGGCAATATTGTCAAAAACATTTTCGTACAAACACTGCAGCACCAGAAACTGGGCGTGATTGTAGCTGCTGAAGGGAGCCGCTACACCGAGAAAAACGGCGATAACTTTGTGTTGATGGAAAATGGTAAGCGCTACGAAGGCACTAGAGGCAGCGCTGAGTTCTCCACCACGACTTTTGAGAAATACGCTATCCGCATTGAGGCGAAAGAGGCAAAAGAAGAACCGCCCAGCACCCAATCCAAGCCCACTAGCGAGCTGGTGAGCTCAATTAGCAGCACTAACAATGCAGAGCTGCAGTGGCGCCTAGCTATCCCCATCTCCGCTTTGATACTATGCTTGCTCGCCGTCCCCTTAAGTGCACTAGACCCACGTGCCGGACGCTCCGCCAACTTCATCCTAGCGTTGGTAATCTACATCATTTATAACAACCTGCTGAGTATCTTTCAGGCTTGGACCGCACAAGGCAAGCTCAGCACGCTTATCGGTTTATGGCCGGTACATGTGTTTTTCTCACTGCTGACCATTTACATGTTCTATCGACGCGGACGACAACTGCCTATAGTGCCCAGCATGTTTTCAATCAACTGGCTAAAAAAACGCCGCCAAACTGCCTCGGCAAGCTAACGCATTAGCCTTTTATGAAAATTATTACCCGCTATTTATTCAAAGAAATCACCGTCAATGTACTGCTAATTACATTGGCACTGATTGCCATGTTCTCATTCTTTGATTTAATACAAGAACTGGAAAGCCTGGGTCAAGGTAACTATGGCTTGAGCAAAATCATCTTGTTTGTGGTGCTCAGCGCACCAGGTCATGTCTATGAGGTGATCCCTGTCGCGGTGCTTGTCGGCTGCATGTACAGCTTAGGGCAGCTTGCGCGCTACTCGGAGTTAATCGTGCTAAGAGTGAGTGGTATCTCAGTTTACAGCCTGGCTGTCACGCTACTTAAAATAGGGATGGTATTTGCTATCCTCACCTTTTTTGTCGGCGAACTGATTACACCGCTCAGTGAAAAAATGGCGCAACGCATACGTATCAAAGCCACCGACTCTGTGATTGTGCAGGATTTCAAATCTGGCTTATGGGTCAAAGATGGCCACAGCTTTGTAAACGTGGAAGAAGTACTGGCGGACACCACACTACTCAATATTCATATTTACGAGTTCGATGACAAATTCAACCTGCGCACTGTCAGCCATGCGCATAAAGGACTGTTTGAAGATGAACAGTGGCATTTAAAATCAGTGTCACAAACCCACCTCGATAAAGACAGCAACTACGTACAGCATCTGGATAAAGCCACATGGCGCTCGCTGATACGCCCAGAGCTATTGAATGTACTACTGGTCCTGCCAGAAAAAATGTCAGCATGGAACTTATATGCCTACATTGAACATTTAGCCATTAATAAACAAAAAACCACGCGCTATAAAATGGCATTATGGCGTAAATTAGTTTACCCGCTAGCTAGCCTAGTCATGGTGATTCTCGCGCTGCCATTCGCATTTATTCAGCAGCGTTCGACTGGCGCCAGTACTAAAATATTTATCGGTATCATGCTGGGTATTTTATACCAGACCCTTAACCAGACCTTTGTGCATCTAGGCTTATTAAACGACTGGGCGCCTGCATTTAGTGCTATCACGCCAACTGCTTTATTCCTGTTTGGTGGGCTAGCGATGCTGCACCATATTGATAAAAGGTAGAATCAGCCCCCATTACTCGCAGGCTGATACGGTAGTGTCGTGTTAAACCACGATGATTTTGGATTTGAGCAATCGATCGTGCAGAAACAATCGATCTTTATCTACTACGGCCCATACAAAGCCTAAACCAAACAGCACTAAACTTAAGCTGGCTAATAGATAGCGCACCAATGCAGTAGACATAGGCAGAGGCGCGTTATTTTGCGTAACGACCTTTAAATGCCAAGCCTGCATCGCGAGCGTCTGGCCAGTTTTTATCCAGCACCTAAGGTAATACGCACCGAGCATTCCCCATAAAAACATTTGCTGTAATAAGTGCTTAACACCCTCAGTGGCATCACCAAATAGCGCATAGAATAGCCCTGCAAGCACCAGACATAAAGCGACGATAGTCAGCAACTCATAGAGCAAACAGGCACTCAGCTTAAGCAAGCTAGGTGCCTGTGGTTTTGATGAAATGACGGCAGATTCTTGAGTGTGCATGTAAAGCTTATGTGTAATTTGTTCAGCGTGAAGCTTAGTTTTGATTCAAGCTTTAATTTAAATCAGCATCAGTGTAAGTATCTGGCGAGTCCGCACGCAACTTTGCACGCTCAGACTCAGGTAGCTTTTGATACTCCAGCCATTTTTTGCGCAGCTCAGCTTTCTTATCTGTGGACAACGCATTAAACTGCTGATGCCTCTTTCGTGCATTCTCACGCTCATAAGGCGTCATGCGGCTCCAGTTGGTCAAACGCTCCTTAACCAAGGCCTGCTTATCAGCATTCATTTTCGGGTAGTCCTTGGCTATATCCAGCATTTTTTCTCGTTGCCACGGACGCAAAGTATCCCATTCAGAAGCTAGAGGATTTAACACTTTACGTTGTGCATCACTCAGCTCAGACCAAGAAACATCAGCAGCATTAGCAACTGAAACTCCATAGACAAGCAATGCCAATACAAAAATTAGGCTCTTCAGCTTCAATTGGTATCCAACCATGCAGTAAATCCCTTGTCTGCGTATGCTTCAGGTGGCAAATCAGACGCCAGCAAGAATGCATCGCTATTTTCCATTTGATGACTAACACTCAACTGCTGAACAGCAAAAAGTGCAAATAACATCACCCCTATAATCAACAACGCAGATAGTATGCGGTGCTGTTCAAAGTAATGCCCCCAACGTCCTCCGCGCCATTGCAAAGCATGACCATTCCTGTGCAGGCTATGGCCAGCTAGCTGTGCTTCCCGGTTCACTAATCTGCCTATAGCTAAACTACGCGCATCAGCCAAACGCGCCGCTTGAGCTTCCGGCAACTTCTGGGCGTGACTATTTAGCAACTCAACCATATTGCGTGCAATCTGATCCTCAACGCTAGCATCCAAAGCCGTTGCCTGATCGATATATTTATTTTCACTCGCGCTCATTGCTCGCTCCTATTCTTTCGAGCCATCATTTCGGTTCGTTCAATGTTACATTGGACAAACCTATTTTATCTAGCCCCTGTTTGCGCAATTCTATAGCTAACGCATGTACCGCTCGCGAACAATGCGTTTTAACGCTGCCATCGGAGCATCCCATGATTTCTGCTGTTTCTGCGACATCCATCTCCTCCCAGTAACGCAACACAAATGCTTCTCGTTGACGTGCTGGTAATTTTTCTAATGCTCGCTCAATTAACTGTATGGTTTGGCTGCGTGCGATTTGTACCGATGGCTCTTCGCTATCATCGCCCACATCAATGGTGTCTAGAGGATCGCGGTCTTCATTATCATCGGCACCGCCACCAAAGGCTGATAACAGCGTAGTCCACAAGTTGCGCACTTTTTGCCTGCGCCAGTAATCGCGCATCGTATTTTGCAAAATACGCTGAAACAGCATAGGAAACTCTGTCACAGGCTGGGCACCATATTTATCTGCAAGCTTCATCATGGCATCTTGCACGATATCTAATGCCGCATGATCATCGCGGACAGCATAAGCCGTCTGCTTAAATGCACGCCGCTCCGCTGCTGCGAGAAAATCAGAAAGTTCCTTGGGTGTTGCCATGTTTAGATATTTGACGCCATATTTAGGTTGGTATTTTATACTGTTAACCAAATCATGTGCGTAAGTGCACCTCATATTCAGGCACACAGTATATCAGGTTTGTATTTTCCGCTAGCTCTGCCACAGGCGGGCTTAGCCCGTGACTCAAATTTTGAACCCAGAAGCAAAGTACTTTAGCGGCTGCATAGGTAAATATCTAAGCAATCAATGAAAACAACTAAGGCAAAGGAATAGCACGTATTAAAATGCTACATAGCCTGCACTTTTAGTTACAATCTGAACTTAACCATTTAAGATTTGAGTAACGTTCATTATGTGGAAACTAATTTTTTGGGCTATCGTGATTGGGCTCGTCATCCAGGCGATCAAGCGCAACCTCAACGCCAAGGCGAATCGAACCGCAGAGAACAACAAAGCGGTAGAAGCGAATATTGAGAACATGGTGGAATGCGATCAATGCCATGTGCACTTGCCTAGGTCTGAGGCGTTTTTAGTAGAGGGTAAATTCTACTGCTCTCAGGCACACATTAAATCAGATGTATAAGCCTGCAATTGTCGATTAACTGAAGATGCATACGCAACATGTATAGATACGCCAATGATTGACTTCATGCCTCATCAACACCTTAGCTCGCAGAGTGAACTATCACTTCAGGCGCGCACTATTCGTATTATTAATGTATTCAGGCTAATTTTAAGCCTAATTTTTGTATTATTCTCGCTATATATTGGGCAAAAGAACTGGGGTGAAATGCAAGATGCCTCATTGTTTTTTAGCTTATCCCTAGCCTACTCACTGTTCAGTTTCACGCTATTGATTGTGGCGCCGATCAGATCTTCCGCATTGGTATTTTTTAATCCGGTGCAAATTATCATTGATATACTTTTCATCATTGCCATTATGCATGCGGCCGGCGGCATGCAAAGCGGCTTAGGGCTACTGCTGATTATCACTATCGTTACCGCCAGCCTCATCAGCAATGGCCGTCTAGCCTTATTCTATGCCGCCATTGCCACCATAGGCCTACTGCTGGAGCAAAGCTACCAAATCGCAAAATGGGATCTGCCCGTTTCGGTGTACAGTCAACCGGTGATGCTAAGCTTGAGCTGTTTTGCGACGGCCTGGCTAGGCTACAGCTTTGCCAAGCGCATTCTGCAAAGTGAGGCGCTCGCCTCGGCCCGTGGCGTTGACTTAGAAAACCTAGCGCAAGTAAACGCGCTGATTACCGAAGAAATGCAAGATAGCGTTATTGTCATGGATCAGCACCTGAATATTCGCCACCATAACTCAGCCGCCACCTCGCTACTGACTGTCACACCAACCGATGACGGTGAAACCGTTAAATTAAATGACAGCGCCATCGAAATCGCCCATTCATTTAACCGCTGGATGCATGCAGATAGCGCAAGCGAGCACCTGATTATTTCTATTAACAACAAAGAACTCAAACTCAGATTCGAACCTATCAGCCGCGATACTCGCCTGCACGGCGCGGTGGTGTTTATTCAGGACTGGAGCCAAATCCAGTCAGCGGCACAGCAATCAAAACTGGCAGCACTCGGCCGCCTAACCGCCAATATTGCACACGAAATTCGCAACCCGCTCAGTGCAATCAGCCACGCCACGCAATTACTGCAAGAAGAAAACTTTGGTGCGCAAAATAATCGTATGCTGCAAATCATTGCAGATAATATACAACGCATTGATAAAATCATTAAAGATGTACTGGAGCTCAATCGTCGCGACCGCACCAATCAGGAGAGGCTGGCGCTTAATCAATTTATTTTCGATTTTTACACGCAATTTTGTGCCGTAGAGAAAATACCTGAATCAGATTTTCAGATTAACCTGCCTAAAGATGCATTATTTGTGACTTATGACCAACGCCATCTGATGCAGATTTTATGGAACTTGTGTAAAAATGGCTGGGAGCATAGCCATAAACAGATGGGCAGTTTAAAGTTAAACTGTACAAAAAATGGGCGTGCTGGTTTAAACTTAGAGGTGATCGATGACGGTGAAGGCGTGGCAGAAGAAAATCGCAGCAAACTGTTTGAGCCTTTCTATACAACCAAAACAACAGGGAACGGCCTGGGGCTGTATATTTCACGCGAGCTTGCAGAGGCTAATAGCTCGCGCTTAAAGTACCAAAAGCTAGACACCGGTAGCGCATTCATACTGCAGTTACAAACGATTAACTAAGGGCCATATTTTTAGTATGCAACAAAGACCTAGCTGCTTAATTGTTGATGATGAGACAGACATCCGCGAACTATTAGCGATGACGCTGGAGCGCATGGATGTTGAAACCTTTAGCGCGAGCAGCGTTGAAGAGGCCAAGGCCATGCTGAAATTACGCACTTATGCCCTATGCCTCACTGACATGCAAATGCCGAACGGCACCGGATTAGACTTAGTTAACTATATCAATGAATTTCATTTCGGCCTGCCGGTTGCCGTTATCACCGCTCATGCCAGTGCGGACAACGCAGTATGTGCACTCAAAGCCGGCGCGTTTGATTATCTAGCCAAGCCCATTTCACTCAAACAGTTACGCCCCGTGATTGAGTCTGCGCTTAAACTCAGCGCAAGATCCAGCCAAAGCAAACCCAATACCCTGGACATGATTGGCAATTCTGAGCCGATTCAGTATGTACGCACGATGATTGCAAAAGTCTCGCGCAGTCAGGCACCGGTTTATATCAGTGGCGAATCCGGTAGCGGCAAAGAGTTGGCGGCAAAACTCATCCACCAGAACAGTTCGCGTGCCGATGGTGCCTTTATCGCAGTGAACTGCGGTGCAATTCCTGAAAACTTAATGGAAAGTGAGTTTTTTGGCTATAAAAAAGGTGCGTTTACCGGTGCGAACCAAGATAAAGAAGGGTTATTTCAAGCGGCTAACGGTGGCACATTATTTTTAGATGAAGTTGCGGACTTACCACTCGCCATGCAAGTAAAGCTGCTACGGGCGATTCAAGAGAAGAAAGTACGCATGGTGGGCGGCACAAATGAAGATGCTGTGGATGTGCGCATCATTAGTGCCACACACAAAAATCTAACCGAAATGATGGATGCAGGTCAATTTAGAAAAGATCTGTACTATCGCCTCAATGTGATTCAACTCAAGATGCCAGCACTACGTAACCGACCGGCAGATATTCCACTGCTTACCGAGATGCTGCTGAATAAACTGTGTCAGGCTCAGCACATTGCAACGCCAAAAATTGATGCACAAGCACAGGCGTATATTGCCAGCTTGGCGTTTCCAGGCAACGTGCGCGAGCTGGAAAACATGTTAGAGCGCGCTTTAGCACTATGTGACGGCCAAACCATCGTCGTAGAGGACGTATTAACGGAAGGCAACCCCGATACCCCTGCAATTAGTGCAAACCCAATGTTTGGTAGCAGCAACACCAGTGAAATCAACTTGACTGATTATCTGGAAGAAATAGAGAAAAAGGCCATTATTCAAGCCTTGGATAAAACCAACCACAACAAAACTGCCGCGGCAAAACTGCTTGGGGTGACTTTCCGCACCTTACGCTACCGACTTGCCAAGTTAGGCCTATCAAAAGAAACCGATACAGATTTAGAAGCGGATACAGAAGAAAGCTGAGTCTAGACGCAGTAACACCAATGGCTGCTGCACCGTCATCAGCACAGCAGCAACACCATCAGTTTAAGCAAACACCAAACCTAGGCCAGTACTAAGCATAGGTACGTTACATAAATAGCGCCATTCACCAACAGATGCCAAACGCGCAAGCCACCTTTTTGTACCAGATAGCGTAACCAGATAGCGGCAACGAGGGTTAATACAATGCCCAACAACACTTCACGGCGCGGCTCCCATGGCGTAAGCATAATACCGATTGCCGGCAACAACGTGCCTTGAAACACCATAGCACCAGTAATGTTGCCAAAAGCCAAGGTATCCTTACCTTTGCGTATCCATAAAATACTATTCACTTTTTCCGGCAACTCTGTGGCAATAGGAATAATTAACAGTGATAGGAGCAGGGCTGAAATACCTAACAGGTGTGAAGCTTCTTCTACGCCACCGATAAAACCTTTAGCACCTCCAACTAGGAGCGCTAAGCCTAAGAACAACTGCACAAATATGATTACCATATTATTAGGCAGGCCAAGCTTGCACAAAAACATATCGCCACCAGCTTCCGTCGCGTGGCCATCTTCGACCAGCGCTTTTGATGCACGCAGCGTCAACATCACGTAGACGAAATAAATCATGACCATAGAGAAACCTAAGCCATAACGCACTGCACTTAAACTATGTGGTACAAACATCGCAATCGCAGCAAAACTAAACGCTGCAATAAAGAAACTAAGGTCACGAGCTAAACCTGTACGCTCAGGACGGAGGTGGCCATTCGTCCCTCTACTGCGCCAAACTGATACGGCCATCAAACAGATAGAAAGCGTAGCCAACATCAGTGGCGCACCCAAAATAGCACCTACTCCGATCTCTTCATTGGTGGCAGCATTTTGTGTACCCGCTAACAGTGCCAGCAAAGGCACAGAGGTTTCTGGCAACGCAGTGCCTACCGCCGCGAATAAAGACCCAGTCACCCCCTCGGAGATGCCAAGCTTTTCACCCAAATGCTCAAGTGCATTAGTAAACACCTCTGCCGCGATTAGAATCACGACGAGCATCAGTAACAGTTCTAAAAATACCATTTAACTTTCCTTTTTATTTCAAGCGCCTTTTATTTCAAGCGTCACATCATTAATGTTGGCATTTTAAACTGAACTCAGCATAAAATTAGCAATGATAGAAAATTACGTGATAAATAGTGATGGTTTCGTGGCGCAGGCACAGCAAATCGCATCGCCCAACTTTGATGCCCGCCCTGAAAACGAAATCAGTTTAATCGTGATTCATAACATTAGCTTGCCACCCAGCCAATATGGAGGCAATGGGATTATTGAGCTATTCACCAACCAACTTAACCCTGATGAGCACCCGTATTACGCAACGATTCATACTTACAAAGTTTCTGCTCATTTTTTAATCAGGCGTGATGGCACACTGATACAGTTTGTGTCTTGTTTAGACCGGGCTTGGCATGCAGGTAAATCTAATTGGCAAACGCGTGAACGTTGCAATGATTTTTCAGTCGGAATAGAGCTTGAAGGTTCTGACTTTGAGGCTTTTGAAGAGGCGCAGTACCATACACTCAATAAATTAGTAGCCTGCCTCAACAATAGCTACCAAATTCAAGCTATAGTAGGGCATTCCGACATTGCGCCAGACAGAAAAACCGACCCAGGTCCTTATTTTGACTGGAAAAAATTAACTCACCATCATCATTAACCACTACCAATTTTATGCAAAGATTTTTTAGCTTGACCGTATTGACGCTACTCACCGGCATACTATTTGCCTGCGGTGCAAAAGATGAAAACGCCGATAAACAGCAGGCGAATAAAAATGGCCCTAAGCCCACCTTGGTGACTGTGACAACAGTGCAGAATGCGCAGGTAGAGATGACTGAGGACGGTATCGGCTCACTAGAAGGTTTGGTTGACCCGACACTGACGGCAGAAGTCGCCGCGCGTATTATTAAAGTATATGTAAGCCCTGGCGATACGGTGAAACAAGGCCAGCTCATTGCAACGCTAGACCCTACCGAATTCAACCTGCAAGAACGTGAAGCACAAGCTGAAGTAGCAAGAATTGAAGCGCTGCTCACTAACCAGACTAAAACCGTTGCCAGAAATCAAGCCTTGGTTGATAAAAAGTTCATCTCGCAAAATGCGGTGGACACCAGCCTAGCGGATCAAAAAGTATTAAAAGAACAGTTAGTCGCAGCTAAAGCACGCATCAACACCATCCGCAACAGTACAGGCAAAACAAGAATTTTTGCGCCTACTGACGGCGTGGTGGAAAAGAAGATTGTAGACACTGGCGAGTACGTAAAAATTGGCGATCCTATCGTGCAGATTATTTCTAATAAACTACTACGTGCTTACATTCCATTCCCTGAACGCGTGGGCTCACAGCTTAAGGCTGGCTTAAAGCTACGACTCACCACCCCAACCAGCAACAACAGCGTTGAAACTGTGATTCGAGAGTTAAAACCATTGATTACAGCCAGCAATCGCAGCATTATTGTGATTGCCGATGTCAAAAATGTGGCCGGCTGGCAGGCTGGTGCCAGCGTGAACGCCAGTGTTATTTTAGCGGAGCGTGCCGGTGCCATGATGGTGCCCGAGCAATGCGTGGTGCTACGTCCGGCAGGGCAAGTGGTCTATGTGGTGAAAGACAAACAAGTCCAGCAAACCGTTGTCACGACGGGTGCACGCCAAAACGGACTCGTTGAAATCACCGATGGCCTACAAGTGAATGATGTTGTGGTGGTCGATGGGGCGGGCTTCTTGACTGACAAAGCGCCAATCAAAATTGCCGATAAATCTGCCACACCATAAACCTTAAACCGAATACCCCATGACGCTACCTGAACTCTCTATTAAACGCCATGTACTGGCTTGGATGCTATCTGGCGTCATCGTTTTGTTTGGCATTATCGCATATAACCGTATCGGGGTAGACCGCCTACCGGCAATCGATTTCCCGGTCATCATGGTGAATACCACCCTGCGCGGTGCAAATCCCGATGTAGTGGACACCAGTATCACCAGCATCATTGAATCTGCCATCAACACCACGCCTGGCATTGAGCATATTCAATCGTCATCTTCTCCTGGCGTTTCCAGCATCAGTATTACGTTTGCTTTAGATAAAAATATTGATGTCGCATATAACGAGGTGCAGGCTAAAGTCAATCAGGTATTACGCCGCCTGCCTGTAGACACGGATCCACCCTCTATCCAAAAGGTTGACACTAATGCATCAGCCGTCATCTGGCTGGCGTTGAGCGGTGACCGCACCATCCAACAACTCAACCTTTATGCCAATAATGTACTAAAAAAGAAATTTGAAACAATTAACGGTGTAGGTGAGGTGTCCATCGGCGGACGCCGTGACCGCGTGATTCGCGTGAATGTAAGCCCGGAGCGCATGGCCGCCTACAAACTGAGTGCCAATGATTTAGTGGATGCATTCAACCGCGAGCACATTCAACTGCCGGGTGGATTTCTGGTCAGCGCACAAGCTGAACAGCTATTAAAGCTCGACCTTGAATTTCATGACATAAAAACGCTATCTGCATTAATTGTTAGCACCAAAGACGGCATGCCAATTCGCCTTAGCGATGTAGCAAACATTGAAGACGGGCTGACCGACAATCGTCAAATCGCACGCTACAATGGCAAGCCTACTGTGGGTTTAGGCATGGTGAAGATCGCCAATGCCAACACCGTAGAAATTATTAAAGAGGTAGAACGCAGGCTAGAACAGGATATACGCCCCAATCTGCCGCCGGGGCTGAGTCTGGAGATTTCAACCAATGACTCGATCTTCATCAATCAATTAGTAGCGTCACTGAAGGAGCACTTGGTGGAAGGCACCTTGTTCGCTGCTTTAATTGTACTGATCTTCATGCGCTCGTTCAGTTCTACTGTGATGATTTGTCTGGAGATTCCTGTATCCCTGCTGGGCGCAATCGCGGTCATGTATTTTGCCGGCTACACCTTTAACAGCATGACTTTGCTGGCACTGCTATTACTAATCGGCGTGGTGGTAGACGATGCAATTGTGGTGCGGGAAAGCATTTTGCGTCATATGTCAGGAGAGGTGGGCGAGGCACTGAGCCCAGCAGACCTCAAGAACCCTGCTAAAGTAGCCTTGTTTCGCTCTCAAGCCACTAGACATGGCAGCAATGAAGTCGTTTTTGCCGTACTAGCCTCATCTTTATCTCTGGTTTGTATTTTTGCACCGGTAATTTTTATGAGTGGCGTCATCGGCATGTTCTTCAAATCTTTCGCCGTGGTCGTCACTTTTGGTGTACTGGTATCACTCTTCGTATCGCTCACGCTCACACCTATGCTGTGCTCGCGCTACTTAAGCGTCACACATCAAGAAAACGCCGTGTACCGCCTCACAGGACGCGGCTTGGATTATTTGGATACCCAGTACAAAAAACTACTACACGTTACCTTGAAGCATCGCGGCTTTGTACTGATCTTCACCGCCATATTCGTGGCGGCATCTGGCTACCTGACACTCAAATATGTAGAAAAAGATTTCGTGCCGGAGTCAGACGAAAGCAGCTTTAGTATCAGCCTGAAAACACCATTGGGCTCTAGCCTAGACTACACTGACTCTAGGCTACAGATGGTTGAAAGCATTTTAAAAAACCATCCAGGTGAAGTAGATAGCTATTTCTCTACCATCGGCACCGGCTCACGCGGACAGGTAAATGAGGGGCGTGTGAATGTACGACTCAAGCCGAAAGAACTGCGCGCCAAAAGCCAGCAAAGCTTGATTAAAGAGCTCAAAACCGAACTGGATCAGATTCCCGGCGCTCGCGCCATGGCAGCGCCACCCTCTGTGGTGCGTGGGCAACGCTCAGAAAAACTCCAGTTCAACTTAATTGGCAATAACCTACAAGAACTAGGCCGCATCTCCAAACTGTTGCAACAAACGCTTAGCAACAATGCTGCGATGGGTAGAGTAGACGTAGACGTACAGCTCGACTTACCGCAACTCAATGTAGATATTGATCGCGCACGCGCAGCGACACTGGGCTTGAATGCACAAGAGATTGCCACGGCCATCAGCCTATATGCCGGGGGCATTAATGTAGCAAAATACAATGAAGCCGCAGGCGATGGGCAACGCTATGACATCCGCATTAAAGCCGCTGAGGGTGATTTAAATAACGTACAGGATTTAAGCAAAATTTACCTGCGTAGTGAAAGCGGTGAACTGGTACGCCTTGATGCGGTGGCAACGTTTAAGCAGGAGCTAGGACCTGCAGTGATTGGTCGCTACGATTTACAGTACGCCGTTAATTTTTATGCTAATCCGAATATGCCATTAGGCGAGGCCGTAGATTTAGTCAAAGCAACTGCAGCTACTATTGTGCCGGCGGAATATACACTGAGACTGACAGGCCAAGCTGAAGAGTTTGGCAAAACCTTTAAGAACATACAGTTTGTGTTCCTGCTCGCGTTTATTTTGCTTTACATGGTGCTAGCCAGCCAGTTCAACTCTTTCCTGCAACCTTTACTGGTGATGTTAGCTCAACCACTGGCCATTATCGGCGGCCTGATTGCGCTGCTGATTTCCGGTGACAGTCTCAACATGTACTCCATGATTGGCCTAGTGCTGCTCATTGGTTTAGTAGCGAAGAATTCAATTCTGCTTGTTGATTTGACCAATCAACTATTAGATAAAGTGAGAGAAAGCGGCGAAATAATTAACAAAGCACATATTAATGCAGCGTTGAGTGAAGCTTGCCCGGTACGTCTACGTCCAGTATTAATGACTTCGCTCACCATCATTTTAGCGCTGCTGCCGGCAGCAATGGGCTTAGGCGCTGGCTCGGAAACCAATAAGCCACTGTCCGTTGCTATTATAGGCGGCATGATTTCTTCTACCTTATTGACGTTAGTGGTGGTGCCTTCGGCCTACTCATTGCTAATCGGCTGGATCAGTGAACTACATGCACGCCGCCAGCATACTGAGCCACCGCGTTAACAATACACTGTGCAGGCATGCAGCATAACCACCCATTTAATAACATCAACTTAAGTACTGCATGCACTGATTAAGCCAACCGCTTAATGTGGTGCGTCCATCGTCAGTTTCTGCACAATTAAACTGCCGATAATATCACCTTGCACATTTACGCTAGTGCGCACAGTGTCTAGCAAGCGGTCTATCGGCAGCAAAATAGCAATCGCCTCAGCAGGCAAACCCACCGACTGCAACACCATCACCATGGTCACCATGCCGGCACTAGGAATCCCAGGTGCGCCCATCGCAGCAATCATCGCCGTAAAAAACACGATCATCTGCTGTACTAGGCTCAACTCTACGCCCATCAAGTTAGCGATAAAGATAGCGGCAATGGCCTCGTACAACGCCGTACCATCCATATTGATAGTGGCTCCCAGCGGTACGACAAAACCCGCGATCTCCGGTTTTACTTGCATCTGTAAGGTGGAACGCATGGTGACGGGCAGGGTGGCAGTACTTGAGCTGGTAGCAAACGCTGTTAACAGCGCTTCACGGCTGCCGCGAAAGAACCACAATGGTGATTTGCCCGTCACTAAATATAAAAGTAGTGGTAGCACCACCACACCATGCAGCAAAGTAATGCCTACGACCACTGCGGCAAATTTAGCCAAAGTATGCAGAATCGCAATATCCTGCACCGCAACTAACTTAACCAGCAACGCCATGATCCCCAGCGGTGCCAAGTACATCACCCAGCCCACAATCAGCATCGTTACGTCCAGCACCTCTTGTAACAGCGTGCGCAGGTGATTAAAACGCTCACCGCCCACCACCAATGCAACGCCTAAAATCAGCGCAAACATGACCAGTGCCAACACATCACCTTTAGCGAGGGCGGCAAACGGGTTGACGAACAAACCATGTAAAAATTGTGCAAAGTACTCAGGTAGCGGCAGTTGCTTAGCCTCAAAGCCATGCATAGCATCTTGAAACATTGCCACATGCATGCCGCTACCCGGCCCAAAATAATTAGCTGCGAGCAAACCTAAGCTGATGGCAATCATCATGGTTGTGACAAAATAAAGCATGGTACTGACCCATACTTTGTGCATTTGCTGATGCTGGCGCAAATTAGCAACGCCAACGGAGATAGAGCAAAACACCAAAGGTACAAGTATCATTTTAAGCAGGTCAATAAATAGTGTGCCTACTAGTCCTGCGCCATACACCCCCCCTTGCACCAGTGCATGCTGCGTCCCTAACGCCTGAAAATAGAACCCTAATGCAACACCAATGATGGATGCCAATAATATTTGTAAATTGAGGCTAGGCCACTTCATCCTGCAACGCCTTTACATTAAGAAAAAAGCGCCGAGGCGCTATTACTGCATAAAAAAAGGGTAAGATTTTTTAATCTTACCCTATCTGACTTAATCTGGCTTTAGGCTTTAACTGCTTTTGTTTTAGCCGTGCTCGCTTTTACTTTACTCACTTTAGGCTCAACCACGCTGTCATCTTTTGGCGCTTTAGCTACTTTAGGCTTAGGCTCTTTTTTGACAGCTGCCTTTTTAGCTTTTTTAGCCGGCACTTCTTCTGTCGCGGCTTCTTCAACAACTGAAGCGGCCTCTAAAGCAGGTGCAGCCTCTGTAGTAGCTTCTGCCTCATTAGTTTTACTTAGCGCTGGCGCAGTTGCCGCATCCAACTTCTCAAATACCGCGGCAAAGAAACCATCGGTATTATGTAAGTGCGGTAGCAATTTCAGGTAATCACCAGTATCCAACTCAATTTGGTGCTGTGCCAAAATCTGTGCGGCATTCAGCAATTTGAAATCTGGGTGGGTGGCTAAGAACTGCTCAGCAATTTGCTCGTTTTCATCGCTGAGCAAGCTGCAAGTGGCATAAATTAAACGCCCTCCTACTTTGGTCAGCTTAGCTGCACGCGCCAGAATATTGGTTTGTTTAACATTGAGTTCGGCCACATCTTGCGGAGTTTGGCGCCATTTAAGGTCAGGATTGCGACGTAAGGTGCCCAAACCGCTACATGGCGCGTCCACTAGCACACGGTCAAACTTCCCGTTTAAACGTTTTAGTTTAGGGTCAGTTTCGCTGCTAATCACTTGTGCATTCAGGTTGCTCAGGCCAGAACGCTTTAAACGCTGCCCTAAGTTATGTAAACGCTTTTCAGACACATCAAATGCATACAAGCGGCCGGTATTGCGCATCAGTGCCCCCATCGCCAAGGTTTTACCACCAGCGCCTGCGCAGAAGTCGGCTACCATCATGCCGCGTTTGACTGCAACTAAATGCGCCAATAGCTGGCTACCTTCATCCTGCACCTCAATCTTGCCTTCAGTAAACAATACGTGACGGCCAATATTCATACGATTAGGCATACGGATACCAATCGGAGAATAAGGCGTTTTCGTCACATTGGTTTCGCCAGAAGTATTTTCGGCAATAAACTTTGCCATCACTTCATCGCGCGTGCCTTTAATGGTATTCACGCGTAAATCCAAAGTGGCTTGCTCATGCATGCTGCGCGCAATAGTTAAGGCCTCAGCCTCGCCGTATTGCGCTACCAGCTTATCCCACAGCCAGTCGCGCACATCAGCCTGTACCGCTAGTGGTAAATTATCCGTAGCTTTTGCTTTAATCAGATGCGCCCATTCTTTTTGCTGTTCACTCAGCATAGGCTCTAGCTCACGGATACTCATGCCTTGTACCCGCAACAACCAAGCCAAAATCAACTTACGCGCATCATCCGGGTCATTTTCATCGTTAGCCGTCACTGTGCTTAAGAAACGTAGACGACGCAATACGCCATATACACTCTCTGCCACAAACGCACGCTCTTTGGTGCCTAGGTCACGGTTATTACGAAAAAACTCACTTAACTTCGCATCAGCAGGGCTACTAAACGTCAGTAGATTAGATAAAACGATTGCAGCTTGCCGAATTAAATTAGGCGTCATATTGATTCTCTTTGTATATTTTTAATTACTTGCTAAATAGCGTGGCAGCATGCCAGCGTTATTGGATACGCAACTCAGTTAAGGTTTGCTCTAGTTTGTGTCCGTCTTCATCAATCACCAGAATACGCGCTGGCACGTAATTTTTTTCTGCCGCCAGCCACAGATCTTTGGTTTCAGCCCCATCATGCTCAGATGGTGTCAGGTACAGGGTTTTATACTGTACACCAGCACAATCGATGCTTTTGAGTTCCGGGCTAACTTTATAGGCATACTGCTTCAGCTTTTTACCTGTTGTTACTGGCACGGTAATCGTATTTTTTAACGATGCACGCATAAACATAAACTGATAGGGATAGCTCGCTAAATCCTGCGTGCCAGGCTTCAGTTCAGCTGTTTCTTTCTCACCTTTAATCGTCATGACCAGACTTTGTTTCGCCCAATCAAAATCGGTGAATAATGATTTCTTTTTTTGGTTACCCTGATGCAATTCAAAATGGCTAGGCTTTAGACCTTGCGCCGTAATCTCACCAGTACTGGTTAATTTACGCTCGCCCAGCAAAGCATACACGCCAATACCTTTGGTCACGCTTTCAACCGTATAGGTGTTTTTGGTAACGGTAAACTGTTCATATACGTTAGCAAATGGGTCACCGTTTTTAGTCACCACGTAAGTGGCGCTAATACTTTTTGGTAACGTAAACTTTGCAGCGGCCTCTTTAGGCTTTGCTTTAGAAAAAGCCGCCTGTGGCATGAGCGCAACACCCATGCCAACCAAAAATATTACACACCATGCTTTGATTCGATTCATCACTAAAATTCCTTAATTTTAAGACACATCATGCTCAACGCATCAGCGCTACTTTTGTTACAGCGGAAGCAGTTTTTTCTGACTGATTTAACAACAGACTAAACAACGATAGTAGGCGCTTCGCCTGCATTTTGTGCACGGATATGACCGATTTCAAACACAGTCTCACCTGAAGCCTCAAGTAGCGCTTTAGCTGCTGCAGCGTTTTCTTTAGCCATCACAATCGCCATGCCAATACCGCAGTTAAATGTTTTGTACATTTCGCTCGGTACAATATTGCCCTGTGCTTGCAGCCATTGGAATAACGGTGGCAATTCCCAGCCTGACGCTTGAATTTCTGCCGTTAAGCCTTCAGGCAATACACGTGGGATATTTTCGGTAATACCGCCACCTGTAATGTGCGCCATGCCTTTAACCGGCATCGCTTCAATCAGTTTCAATAGAGATTTCACATAGATGCGGGTAGGCGCCATCACCACATCTTTGAATTTTTTACCGTGGAAGTCTGACTCAAAATCAATGCCTGATTTTTCAATCAGTTTACGAATCAATGAGTATCCATTTGAATGTGCGCCGCTGGAAGCCAAGCCTAATACCACGTCACCGGCAGCAATGGTTGTGCCATTAATCAAGTTGGCTTTATCTACACAGCCTACTGCAAAGCCTGCCAAGTCGTATTCGCCCGCTGGGTACATACCTGGCATTTCTGCAGTTTCACCGCCCACCAATGCACAGCCAGATTGCTCACAACCTTCGGCAATGCCCTTAATCACTTGTGCTGCAACGCCAACCTCCAGTTTGCCACAAGCAAAGTAGTCTAAGAAGAATAGTGGCTCAGCACCTTGTACTAAAATGTCGTTCACGCTCATTGCGACTAAATCAATACCCACGGTATCGTGCTTGTTCAGCTCAAACGCTAATTTAAGTTTAGTACCCACGCCGTCGGTACCAGATACCAAAATTGGCTCTTTAAATTTCTGTGGCACAGCAAATAATGAGCCAAAACCACCAATACCGCCTAATACTTCTGGGCGCATGGTACGTTTGGCAAACGGTTTAATTTGTTCAACTAATGCATCACCCGCTTCAATATCCACTCCGGCATCGCGGTAGCTAATTGAAGTTTTATCTGAATTATTGGCGCTCAAGGGGGTTCTCGCTTTCTACAAAAAGTGTGTTCTATCGTTATAATGTTATTTTAACCGAAATGCTTAGTTATCTGAAATGTTGAAAGCCTCAAAACGCAGGCTTTTCCAAAACAGCCACACTTTACTGAAAGCGCAGAATGAACAAACACAAAAATACCGTTTGGCTGGTCGCTGTTTTATCAGTGTTTGGCATCATTTACCTGCTTAGCCCAATCCTGACTCCATTCCTGATTGCCGCAATTTTGGCGTACATTGCCAACCCATTAGTGGGTAAAATTGAAGCAATTCAATTCAATAACAAGCGTGCTAAATTTTCATTCAAACTCAGCCGCACCATAGCTACCTTGCTCGTGCTGTTATTTTTATTCGCGGTACTCATCATCATTCTGCTCATCATGATTCCACTGTTACAGCATGAGTTTGTGCAACTATCGCAAAAAATCCCTGTGTATTTGAATGCTGCTAAAACCAACCTTGAGCCTTGGCTACAAAAAAACTTTGGCATCAGCGCTGAAATCGATCCCGCACAGATTCAAGCCATCCTCACTGAAAACTGGAAAACAACAGGCAATTTTGCCAAAAATATTGCACTAAGCTTGAGTAGCCATGGCATGACCGTGGTTGGCTGGCTAGGCAATCTAGTACTCATTCCACTCGTGCTGTTTTACTTGCTGGTGGACTGGAATATTCTCCTACAAAAAATAAGTGCGTTATTACCACGCGCACTCCTTGGAAAAACTCAGGAAATCGGCGCCGATATTGACGCGGTACTCGCTGAGTTTTTACGTGGGCAATTGACTGTCATGCTATTAATGAGCGTTTTCTACGCCGCAGGCTTATGGTTAGTTGGACTGGAGTTTGCGCTGCCCATCGGCATATTATCTGGCCTGTTAGGGTTTATCCCATACTTAGGCTTTGGTTTAGGCTTAACATTGGCGCTCATTTCCGGCGTATTGCAGTTTGGCAACCTGCATGACTTAATCCCGCTACTGGTTGTGTTTGGCATAGGACAGCTAGTGGAAAGCATGGCGCTCACGCCATGGCTGGTGGGCGACCGCATTGGCCTGCACCCGCTAGTAGTAATTTTCGCACTGATGGCTGGCGGACAGCTATTTGGCTTTGCCGGCGTACTACTGGCACTACCGGTATCAGCAGCGATTGCGGTAGGTTTCAGACATGCCAAACAAAAATATCTTAGCAGTCACTTTTACTTAGGTTAGCAGTATGAACAGCACGGATCTTCATTACAAATCCCCGACTAAGCAACTATTGCTGGACATTCAACCACTGCCGCCACCTAGCCTGGAAAACTTTATCGAAGGGCAAAATGCAGAAGCGCTATATAGCTTAAAGCAAGCACTTACTCACGCTGAGGAAGCACGTTTTATTTACCTATGGGGCGCACAGGGCAGTGGAAAATCGCACTTGTTACACGCATGTGAGCGTATGGCTAAACAATCGAATCTGCCCCTATTTATTGCAGATGACACACACACTTTAGATGAGGATGCGCAAATCGCGCTGTTTGACCAATTCAACCAACTACGTGCATCTGGTGGCATCCTAATTTCTAGCGGCATTGCAGCCCCTACGCAAATGCAACTGCGTGATGATTTAGCCACTAGGCTGGCATGGGGCTTGGTTTATCAACTACACCCACTCACCGATGAGGAAAAAGCCCAAGCACTGAGAACGCATGCCACAGAACGCGGGATGAAATTGCCGGATGAAGTGGTTGAGTACTGCCTGCGCTACCTGCGCCGAGATTTGCCAACTTTAATGGCGGTTCTGGATGCGCTGGATGTGTGGTCGCTCACCGAGAAAAAACCGGTGACCGTGCCTATGCTAAAAAAGCTACTGCAACACAACCTTGAAGCCTAGCCTAGCACCATGCCCAATACTGTTTGGGCACCTGCCTTTATCTTAGGCAATACGAGCGAATCGCGACTATCCCATTTTTCGCTAAGCTCAACATACTGTAAAATCACACTATTGGCAGATAAACACTCCCCTTATTAAAGTGACCACACATGTTACGTATTACTGAAATCAAACTCCCGATTGAAAATGCACAATCGCTGATACACCAAACCGATGAAATAAAAGCAGCATTGCTTAAACGCTTAGAAATTGTAGAAAGCGATTTAATTCATTTTGAGATTTTCAAGCGTGGTGTAGACGCCCGTAAATCGCATGCAATTTTGTATGTGTACAGCCTAGATGTCGAGGTGAAGAACGAAGAAAAAATTCTCGCCAAGTTCCGCAAAGATGCGCACATTAAGCCAGCACCGGATACCAGCTATAAATTTGTGGCGACCACAGAGGTTGCGCCGCTGACCAGACCTGTGATTGTAGGCTTCGGCCCTGCCGGAATTTTTGCTGCGCTGATCTTGGCGCAGGCAGGCTTTAAGCCTATTGTATTGGAGCGCGGTAAAGAAGTGCGTAAGCGTACGCAGGATACATGGGGATTATGGCGTAAAAGTACACTCAATCCTGAATCCAACGTGCAATTTGGTGAAGGCGGTGCCGGCACGTTCTCTGACGGCAAGCTTTATAGCCAAATTAAAGACCCAAAACATTATGGCCGCAAGGTGATTCAAGAATTTGTAAAAGCAGGCGCGCCAGAAGAAATCATGTATGTAAGCCACCCGCACATCGGCACATTCCGCTTAGTGGGGATGGTAGAGGAAATGCGTAAAACCATCACCGAACTAGGCGGTGAAATCCGCTTCGAGAGCCGTGTCGATGATATTGAAATTGTAAATAATCAGGTACAAGCTGTGGTGCTACAAACTGGAGAACGCCTTGCGACCAACCACTTAGTGCTGGCCGTTGGGCACAGTGCGCGTGATACGTTTGAAATGGTTCACAAACGCGGCATTTATATAGAAGCTAAACCGTTCTCAATTGGCTTCCGCATTGAACACCCACAATCTATCATTGATAAAGCCAGATACGGCAAGAGCTACAGTGAGGACTTACTTACAAAGCTTGGCGCTGCCGATTACAAATTAGTACATCATGCAAAGAATGGCCGTTCGGTTTACAGCTTCTGTATGTGCCCTGGCGGTACGGTAGTAGCTGCAGCGTCTGAGCCTAACCGCGTGGTGACTAACGGCATGAGCCAATATAGTCGCAACGAGCGTAATGCCAATGCAGGCATTGTGGTGGGCATCACACCGGAGCAAGATTATCCAGGTCATCCGCTGGCAGGCATGGAATTACAGCGCCAGTTGGAAAGTCAGGCGTTCATTGCCGGCGGCAGTAATTACGAAGCGCCTGGGCAGTTAATTGGTGACTTTTTGCAAAACAAGCCTTCTACCCAGTTTGGCGAAGTAACGCCTTCTTACAAACCAGGCGTACACCTGACTAATTTGGCATCCGTCTTACCGGAGTTTGCCATTAGCGCTATCCGTGAAGCAATTCCGGAATTTGCAAAACAGGTAAAAGGCTTTGATTTAGCCGATGGCGTACTCACAGGGGTAGAAACGCGCACCTCCAGCCCTATCCGTATCAAGCGTGATGATGACAGCTTAGAAAGTATTAACACTAAGGGCTTATACCCTTGTGGTGAAGGTGCGGGCTATGCTGGCGGGATTTTGTCTGCTGGGGTTGATGGCATCAAAGTAGCGGAAGCCGTCGCACTAAGTATCATCAACGCTGGCTAGAACATCAAGCCAATACAAGCCACTTTCATGCACAGCGAGTTGAGCGTACACTAAACATTCTGTACTTTTTAGTGAGTCTTTACTCATAGGAGTTGCATGATGAAAGCTAATATTGGCGGAATCGACCGCACCATACGCATTGTTGCAGGACTGGCACTCATTGCATGGGCATTATTCGCAAACGGCCCGACTTGGGCTTGGATTGGCCTAGTACCGCTAGCAACCGGACTGATTAACTTCTGCCCAGCTTACGGTTTACTCGGAATGAGTACCTGTAAAACCAAACACGAATAAAAAAAGGCGGCCGAAGCCGCCTTTTTTATTGCCAGTTTACTTTACTGCCTAATCAAATAATCAAAGGCACCTAGTGAAGCTTTGGCACCTTCGCCCATCGCAATAATAATTTGCTTGTAAGGTGTAGTCGTCACATCGCCAGCGGCAAACACGCCCGGCAGCGAGGTTGCATTGTGATGATTCACTTCTACTTCGCCGTACTTGCTTAGGTTCACACTACCTTTTAACCAATCACTATTAGGCACCAAGCCAATCTGTACAAACACGCCATCCAGTGCCAAATGCTTAGATTCACCCGTCACACGGTCGTTATAGGTCAATCCATTCATTTTGTTACCATCGCCAGTGACTTCTGTCGTTTGCGCACTAGTAATAATGGTGACGTTGCTTAAGGTACGTAGCTTTTTCTGTAACACAGCATCGGCTTTTAATTCAGTATCAAATTGCAGCAAGGTCACGTGACCTACAAAATTGGCTAAATCGATAGCGGCCTCCACCCCTGAGTTGCCGCCGCCGACTACAGCTACCGGCTTACCTTTAAACAACGGGCCGTCGCAGTGCGGGCAGTATGCAACGCCTTTGCCTCGATATTCTTTTTCACCGGGCACATTGAGCTCGCGCCAGCGCGCACCAGTGGCAAGAATCACCGATTTACTTCTTAAAGTTGCGCCGCTTTCCAACTTCAACTCGATCAAATCATCGTTTTTGTTGCCATGTTTACCTGGCTCAGTTAAAGCAACTGCACGCTGTAAATTCATGATTTCCACGTCATAGCTTTTTACGTGCTCTTCCAGCGCCATCACTAATTTCGGCCCTTCTGTTTCTTTCACAGAAATAAAGTTCTCAATGCCAAGCGTATCCATCACTTGCCCACCAAAGCGCTCCGCAACGATGCCTGTGCGTATGCCTTTACGCGCTGCGTAGATAGCAGCTGACGCACCTGCTGGACCACCGCCTACCACCAACACATCGAAAGGTGCTTGTGCTTCTAGTTTTTTCGCTTCACGCGCTACCGCACCAAGGTCAATTTTTGGCAAGATTTCATCTAACTCCATACGACCAGCACCAAACACTTCACCATTTAAGTAGGTAGTTGGTACGGACATAATGTCTCTGGCTTTTACTTCATCCTGATATAGCGCACCATCAATCATCACATGGGTAATATTGGGGTTAATCACCGCCATCATATTCATTGCCTGCACCACATCCGGGCAGTTATGGCAGCTCAGTGAAATATAAGTCTCGAAGTGGAAACTGCCTTCAATTGCTGCGATTTGTGCAATTTTTTCAGCCTCTAGCTTCATCGGGTGACCACCAGTATGAAGTAGCGCCAACACTAAAGATGTAAATTCATGTCCCATAGGAATACCAGCAAAACGCACGCCGACCGCTTTATGTGCCTCGGTATGGGTTGCACCACGTTTTACAGCGAATGAAGGTTTACGCGCATCATCTTCCATGGTCAGCGTAATTTTGTCTGACATGCTCGCGATTTCTTCCAGCAGTTCACGCATCTCTTGTGCTGCTGCAGTTTCATCTAATGATGCAGCCAATACGATAGGCTCACGCAACATCTGTAAATAGGTTTGCAATTGGGTTTTGATACCGGTTTCTAATGCCATGATTGCTCTCTTCTTCAAATTCTCATCTGGCTGCGATTTAACGCAACCAACTTTACTTAAAATAAAGGCATTATCTTTTGAATAATGCCCTTGTTATTTCACTGCGCTAAGAGATGTTTGCTCGTTAGCGCAGCATTACCTTGCTTAAACCAGTATTAGATCTTACCTACTAAGTCTAATGATGGAGTGATTGTTTGAGCACCTTCTTGCCATTTAGCTGGGCAAACTTGGCCTGGGTTAGCTGCTGTAAATTGTGCAGCTTTCAATTTACGTAGTGTTTCTTTTACATCACGTGCGATTTCGTTGCTGTGCACTTCAACAGTTTTAATCACGCCTTCTGGGTTGATCACGAAAGTACCGCGTAATGCTAGGCCTTCTGCATCAATATGCACATCAAATGCACGTGTCAATTGGTGTGTTGGATCACCCACTAATGGGAATTTTGCTTTACCAACTGCTGGTGATGTTTCGTGCCATACTTTGTGTGAGAAATGTGTGTCGGTTGTTACGATGTACACTTCAGCACCTGCTTTTTGGAACTCAGCATAGTTGTCAGCAGCATCTTCAACTTCGGTTGGGCAGTTAAAAGTAAATGCAGCCGGCATAAAAATGACCACAGACCACTTACCCTTCATGCTTACATCGCTCACTTCAACAAACTTACCATTGTGGAAAGCTTCTGTTTTGAACGGTTGCACTTGTGTATTGATTAATGACATCGTTTTTTCCTATCTATTGATTAAAAAATGGGTTAATAGAACTATAAATTCATGATTTGAATTATAGAGATTAATTTTAATAAATCCAATATATCATTTTAATGATTATGATAAGTTAAATTTATCAAAGTTGACTGCGAAAGCATGTGCATAACGTCGATTGTAAATAAACTGAACCAAGTCAAGATATGTGGCTAACTCAAGCCGGCGTCACTGCAATACTTTGGCTGGCACTTTCACCAAGATTGTCATGCCACGTCACTTCAACGACATCCCCCACCTTGGCGCCTTTTAACCTAAAGGTTAAATATGGGTTTTTAGCAATACCTGTGCCCCACTGTGCTTCTATCACCGGCTTTCCATTCAAGGTAGCCGTCAATAGCTGTACAAAATGTGCAGGCACTAATTGGTCATGGTCATCTTTTCTGCGCCCAGTTTCCATCGGGTGACTCATCAACACCTTCACTTCGGTGTAGTCTCCCTTCAGTTGGGCACGCATTTTCATGTTGTTATCCATGTAAATTCCTTAGTACACAACGGCTAGGCCACGTTGAATCATATCAATCAACATTAACCGCAGCCGTTTTCTAACACGATGATATTTTTACTGCGTGTGAAATATTGCGTGCCTGACTTCACAATGATTTTAAGGTCAGAGGTTTCCGCCATTTTAATGCGTGTGATCACAAACGGCTCAGCGCCATTACTGAACATAAAATTGGCAATGAGCGGTGTGGGGTTGTGCTCCACCAAAATCGCAATCGCCTCTGTATTCTCGATTTTGCTGTGTACTTCCACCTGAACAATAGCGCCATTCTCGGCGCGGTCTGGCGCGATAATCACGATATCTTGCGTTGGGATCTCGGCACTGATATTTAAAGAGCGCGTTGCGTCATTGATTTTCACCGCTTCAAACGCGGTTTTATTCCATAAAGCAGCCCATACCTTAACCGGCGCTAACGCAATCAAAGTAAGCATTCCTAACAAAAAACTTCTGCGCTGCATATCGCCCCCTACAGTTTTGCCTTTTTCTCATCACCCATCATTTGCCTGAGCTGCCTTAAGCGTGCTTCAACAATTGATTGCTGATAAAAATCGCCGTCATTCGCTTTTGCAGCCAAATCCATCTGCTCGATAGCACGCGCAAGGTCATACTTTCTGTAATAGGCCTCACTCTGCGCCTGATGGCTAAGTAGCACTTTATTCTGCATAGTGTACGCCTTAGCTAGCAAGTCATACAAATAAGCATCATTCGGATATAAACCCTGTTTTGCTTTCACCAACTGGATAGCCTGGTCTGCCTGCCTCGTGGCGAGATAATGCTCTGCGTAACCATAAATCAAAGCGCGGCTGTCCGGAAAAATCTTTAATGCTGATGCATATTTCTCTGCGGCTGCGGCGGGTTTGTCTCTACCCACTTCTAAACGCGCAGCCAAGCTCTCTATCATAGGATGTGGCGTAGCGTTCTTCTTAAGCCATGCCAATTCCTTTTCCGCTTGCGCCCATGCGCTTTTGCGCAACAAAGCCACGGCTAAACCATAATGCTCTGCCGCAGCATTGGCATAGCGCTGCTCGCGGATATTCTGCTCAAATAAATCAATCGCAGCCTGATCGCCACCCTGCAGCGCACGCAGCTTGGCTTTTACATACTGAAACTCCACGCTATCTGCCACTTGCTTGTAGTGCATTTGTTCTACGCGGTTAGCCACGTCAGCGATACGCTCAGTGGTTAATGGGTGAGTACGCAAAAAGCTAGGCGCACTTCCCTCGGCAAAGCGTGAACCACGCTGCAAAGTTTTAAAGAACTCCGGCATGGCGCGCACATCAAAACCACCTGAATCTAAAATCTGCAAACCGATACGGTCAGCCTCACGCTCATGCTCCCGCGTGTAATCAAGCTGATTCTGTACGCCTATCGCAGAAGATGCCGTGAGCGCCCCGGTCGCCAACTGTGGGTTAGATCTCGCGACAAGCAACGCCAACGCAATGCCCGCTAAGTTTTTAAATGTGTCGTACTTTTGCGAAGCAAGCATACGCGCCAAATGTCGCTGCGTTACGTGGCCAATTTCATGCCCGAGCACACTGGCAAGCTCAGATTCACTGGTTGCCGCTAAAATCAAACCTGTATGCACACCAATCACGCCACCAGGCATTGCAAATGCGTTAATAGATGGGTCCTGCAGCACAAAAAAGTTAAAGCTCTGACGCTTATCGGGGCCATTCGCTACTAATTTTCCGCCCAAGCCTTGTAAGTAGTCAGACACTTCTACGTCATTCAACACTTCATCACTCACCGCCACCTGACGCATAATCTGCTCGGCGATTTCTTGTTCTTGCAAGGGCGAGAGTACTGTAGCTGAAACATCGCCTAAATCTGGCAACTCATTCGCGATTGCGGGATATACATGCGCTACAGATACAACTAATAATATAATGGTACGTAAAGTTAATTTCATCATTACTATGATAACGTTTGTCGTTGAATGTTTCATAATTTTGCGCAAATTATCCACCATCAACCTATGCATTTCAACACAGTAACACCCTAGATACCGAGACTTTCAAGATGACAAACCCACTTACCCACTTTGATCAAAATGGCCAAGCACATATGGTAGATATTGGCGAAAAAGCTGAAACTCACCGCATTGCCATTGCCACAGGCCTTATCAGCATGCTGCCTGCAACTTTGGCGTTGATTCAAAGCGGTACCAGCAAAAAAGGGGATGTGCTTGGTATTGCCCGAATTGCAGCGATTCAAGCCGCAAAGAAAACCTCAGACCTTATCCCGCTATGTCATCCCATTTTTCTCACGCGCATTGCGGTCAGTTTTGAGATAAACGAAACGCAATCTAGTATTAGCTGCACCGTCACCAGTGAAACCTATGGAAAAACAGGCGTGGAAATGGAGGCCCTCACCGCAGTGAGTGCTTGCTTACTCACGATTTACGATATGTGTAAAGCGGCTGATCGCGGTATGGCGATTTCTGAAATCAAACTGCTCGAAAAACAAGGCGGAAAATCGGGGCATTGGGTAGCTGAAAAGTAAATGCCATCTTGTGATTTAGCCATAGGATTTCTATCGCTAAATCACATCTAAGCGGGCGCCGAATATGTACATAGTCGGGTTAAATATTGTCCTCAATGAATGCCGCCTTGATTGCCAGTCACTCGCTAGAGGCTTCTTTATTTTTGATCTCTCCAGAGAATAGCGGGAACAATAAAGGCAGCAGTAGCAAGGTGAATATCGTGGCCGTGATAAGTCCGCCAACAATCACAACCGCGAAAGGACGCTGTGTTTCAGAGCCTATCCCATGCGAAAGAGCCGCTGGTAACAAGCCCAAACCAGCCATTAACGCAGTCATTAAAATCGGGCGTAAACGCACCACAGCACCCTCCATCACCGCCTCAGCGACACTGCGTCCTTCTAACAGCAGGTGGTTAAATTGTTCCAGCATAATCACGCCGTTTTGTACTGATATCCCAGCTAATGCAATAAAGCCAACCGCGGCCGAGATGGAAAGGTGGAGTCCTGCCAAACCTAGCCCAGCAAAGCCGCCAATTAAGCTGAAGGGTATCATCAGTAAAACCAGCAGTGCATTACGTACAGAACGGAATGCGCCAAATAACACCACAAAAATTAGCATTAATGATAACGGCACAATCACCTTGAGACGTTTAATTGACCGTTGCTGATTCTCAAATTGGCCACCCCATGTCATGGTATAGCCCGGCGGCAGCTTAACTTGCTGCTTCACCTTGGCCATGGCCTCTTTCACAAAGCTACCTTGGTCGCGATCAATCAGATTGGCTTTAATAGCCACTATCCGGGAAACGCCCTCGCGCGCTACTCTAGATGCACCCTGCTTAATGGTGACATCTGCAACCTCGCCCAAAGGGATAGTGCCTGCATTGTTAGGTAAAGCGATTGGCAGTTCATTAATATCATCTAAAGAGTCGCGGTAGTCTCTTGCTAACCTAAGCGTAACGTCGAAGCGGCGGTCGCCATCATAGAAGGTGTTTGTCGTCGTGCCGCCCAATGCGGTTTGCACAGAAGCATTCACGTCATTCACATTCATGCCGTAACGAGCAAGTTTCTGGCGATCTAAGGTGATATCAAGCTCCGAATTACCTGAGATGCGGATAGCCGCCACATCTGTAGCGCCTTTAATTGAGTTAAGCACAGTGGCAACCTGATCCGACTTTTCTTCCAGAACTGCTAAATCCGAGCCGAAAATTTTGACTGAAATCTCGCCTTTTACCCCGGACAAAGCCTCTTCCACGCTATCTTGAATCACTTGAGAGAAGTTAGTTGGAATACCCGGAATTTGGTGTATTTTCGCGGAAATGTCTGCAATCAGTGCTTCTTTGTTACTAAAGTGCCAAGTATCTTTAGGCTTTAAATCAGCCAATATCTCAATATTATTGGGGCCTTTGGGATCGGTGCCATCGTCTGGCCGTCCTACGTGGCTTACCACCAGATTAATTTCTTTATAGCTGGTTAAAACATTGCGAATGTTGCGTTCGATTTCTTTGGTTTTTTCTAAGCCTGTGGATGGTGGCATGCTGATGGTTAGCCAAATATTACCCTCATCCAGCTTGGGCAAAAATTCTGAACCTAGTAGTGGTGACAACACTAGAGAAAGTACTAATAAAGACACCGATGCCAAGATGACAGGCAGGCGGATTTTAACCACCTTGAGCAAAACAGTGCGATACCACTCTTGGGTATTGTGCATCCATGTGCTGTGCTTCTCCGCCATGTCCGTGCGCTTCATTAGGTAAGACATCAGTGCAGGCACCAGCGTGAGGGTGAGTAAAATTGAGCCCAGCAAAGCAAAACTCAAAGTAAACGCCATGGGTGAAAAGATTTTGCCTTCTACACGCTGGAAAGTGAAAATCGGCAGAAAGGCCAAAATAATAATCACTTTTGAAAAGAGGATAGGGCGCCCCATTTCAATGGCCGTATTTTTAAGCGTCGTGACACGCCATGAATGCGTACCATGATGTGGAAACTCATCTACTTTAGCGAGGGATAACTTCACCATGAGCGCCTCTACTAGCACCACGGCACTATCGATAATAATACCGAAGTCCACCGCTCCCAGTGAAATCAAGTTTGCCGAAACGCCGCGGATATCCATGACGATAAAAGCAAACAGCAGTGATAACGGGATAACCGCCGCAACAATCAGTGCTGCGCGCCAGTTACGTAAAAAGATGATAAGAATAGCCACCACAAGAAGCGCACCAACAATCATGTTTTCAGTCACCGTGTGAACTGTGTGATGAATCAGGCTAGTACGGTCATAAAAAGGTCTAATTTTGACACCTTCAGGCAGCTTGGGATTGACCTCGTCTACCTTGGCTTTTAAGGCTTCAATCACCTTCGCTGGGTTCTGACCTTTGTTCATCAGCACGATGCCTTCAATCACATCATCTTGATTGTTAAAAGCTACAATGCCTGAGCGGAAGCGGTTACCAATAACAACCTCGCCTACATCTTTGACTAGAATGGGTTTGCCCGCACTCGACAAAATAACGGTGTCGGCAATATCATCCAGCGAACGGTACAAGCCCAATGAACGCACAACCAGCGACTCATCGCCGCGGTGCATCAGGCCACCGCCTACATTACTGCTACCATTATTGAGTGCTTGATTAACCTGATCGATGCTGATGTTGTACTTCTTGAGCAGGTATGGGTCTAGCTTGACTTGGTATTCTTTAACTGCACCGCCAAAACTAGTAATGTCAGCTACACCAGGTACTGTTCTTAGCACTGGAATAATCTGCCAATCTTGAATTGCACGCACCTCGCGCTGAGGCATATCTTTCGGCGCATCAACCAAGAAGCGATAAATTTCACCCACAGCGGTTGTGAGCGGTGCCAGCGTGGGCTGGTACTCTGGCGGCAGATTGACCGCTTGCAACTTTTCCAACACTTGCTGGCGGGCAAAGTAGTCATCTGTCTTTTCAGAAAAAGTCAGTGTCACTACAGATAAACCAGTAATTGAAACTGAGCGCATCTGCGCTAGATTCGGCACGCCGCTCATGCCGTGTTCAATCGCTAGCGTCACAACACGCTCGACCTCTTCCGGTGCTAGGCCCGGCACTTGCGTGACGATACCTACGTGAACATCCTCAACATCAGGGAAAGCCTCTATCGGCAGATTCTGCACTGAGACGATCCCCGCGACCACAAGAACAAATGTTGCAATCAGTACGAAGGTACGTTGTTGCAGCGAAAAGGTAATCAGTTTTTCTAGCATTATTTACCCGCTGCCAGCTCTGAGTTAATCAAAATAGCGCCTTTGGTCACCACACGCTCACCTGCTTTGAGGCCGTCTTTAATGGTGGCGTAGTCACGCCCTTGCAAATCTAGCGTGACGCGGCGTTTTTGAATATGCCCATGACTGGTTTCAACGAATACATAGCTATACAAACCCTCAGTAATCAACGCGCTATTAGGGATGCGAATCACTTTTTGCTGCGACATGCTGAGCGGGGTCACGCGTGCATACATTTCGGGGCGCAGCTTGCCCTTACTCTCCACCGAGCAGCGCACTTGAACGCGGCGGCTGACTGGGTCCAGCATAGTACCAATTGACTGCACCTTGCCCTGAAACTCTTCATCCGGATAAGCATCCACCTTGATGCTTAAGGTTTGACCAAGACTCACTTTGCTAAGATCGCGCTCAGGCAGATCAATGATTGCCCACAGGTGATCTGGATTGGTAATAATAAATAGTGGGTTTGCTGCATCGGGACGGACTTCGTTGCCGATGTTAATCTGGCGGTCAACAATCATACCCGCCATCGGCGCTTTCAAGGTAAAGCTCTCATTGCCAAAAGTTGCGTGATTAATGCCCAGATTATGTAAGCGTGATTTTGTACGCTCTGCCTCAGCTTGTGATTGCGCCATATCCGCCTGCGCAGACTCCAGCTCTTTGTGTGCAACTACGCCGCCATCCACAAGCACTTTACTACGCTCCAAGGCCTTTCTTTTTAGGTCTAAATCCGCACTGGCTTTACGGTAGTCAGCAACTGCAGAGCCCATGTCAGGTGAGTCGATAGTTAAAAGCGCCTGGCCGGCCTTTACGCGGTCACCTAACTGCGCATGTATTTTGATAGCACGGCCTAGTACTGGAGAGCTGATGCGTGAGGTGTAGTTTTCATCAAAACCAATCTTTCCATTAAGAGGCTCGGTAGTGGAGGCAACCACCTCAGCAACAGGCTCAATTTTCAGATTAGCCTCCTGAGCGGAGTTTTCTTTCAGGATGACTTCATTGTCTGGCTTGGCGTGCTGGGCCGGGGAAGGCTTAGGGCCGGCCATAGCAGATGTCGGCAGCGTGAAGGAGGCTCCAACCAGTAGAATAGTGAGTAAAGAGCTGAGTCCGTGCTTCATGTGCTTCCCTTATTAATACTTAATTTTAATTATCTTCTATTCTTGTTGCTGCTTGCCATGCCGCTAGGGCTTTTGCATAATCCGCGTGGGAGGTGGCAGCATCTAATTGTATTGAACGCACTACACGGCGCGCATCGAGTAAATCAGTAATACCCGTAGCGCCATGACTATAAGCAAACTCAGCGGCGTCTGCCGCTTTTTGTGCCTCGGTCAAGATTTGTGTGTCAAAGCGATTTACTTTTTCGATAGCTGCATTTAAATCGGCGCGTGCACGCGAGATTTCACTCACCGCTGATGCACGTGCCTGCTGTTTTGCCTCCAACGCCGAAGTCAAATCAACTTCAGCACGGCTGATTTCACCTTGGTATTCGTAGTTAGTAAATAATGGAATGGTAATCGCGGCGCCAATGGTATTGGTGTCAGCACCTGGCATTTGCCCGGGAAAGCGTTGGTATTGCAGCGCAATATTCACATCGCGCGTTTTTAACGCATTGGCGAGACGTTGATTCTCTTCGGCTTGCTTGGTGCGTGCCTCTGCTGCTAATACATCGGGCCGTGCATCTACATCTTGCAGCGTGCTGATAGTCTGGCTAATTTTAGGCCAGCCATCTTGAGCATACAAACGAGCCGCCTCGTTCTCTTGCCCCATCATGTAGGCAAGATTCGCTTGCGCCTTTTCACGGTTTGCCTTGGCCTGACGCATGTCATTTTGTATTTTTAACAAATCCACGCGCATTCTGGCAACGTCGCTAGCGGCAATGTCACCCACTTTTAGTCTTAGTTCGGCTGCCTGAATGGTTTTTTCGTAAGCGGCACTATTACCAGCCAGAATTTTTTCGGCTTCTTGTGCCAATAGTAAGTCGTAATAAGCATCATTAAAATTCAACAGTAATTGACGCTCTGCGTCTTTTAAGTCGTAATTGGAGGCTTTGATCGCATTTTTGGCTGATGCCATGCGTAGCTCACGCTTATCACCGCGCTCGATTAATTGGCTAATCTGCACGGTTGAGTTGAGGGTTTGATCCGGCAGGCTGTTGCTGCCATTGGGGTTTTTATTGGCTGCTGAGCGATTAAGGTTAAAGCTTGCAACGCCGAGTGATAAGTTTGGATTTGGCTTTTGTGAGGCCGTGATTGCGTCGGCTTCTGCGCCTTGCACCATGCGCTTGGCGGAAATTAGCTCTTTATTATTTTCATGAAATAAATGTTGAGCTTCCTCCAGAGTTAAATGTGCCAAATCAGCTTCGGCATAGGCAACGGGCAGATTGCTCAAAAAACCGAGCGCCAGAATGTAAGCAACTTTTTTAAACATCATTATTCGCTATAGTTATTTTTAGTCAGAACGTCAGGGGAGTCTCGGGCTGCTTTAAAATAGATAGAATGCTCAATTGACCAATCTGCGTAAGAAAAATTCCACGAACGCATTAAGTTTAAATTTCAGATCAAACACCCCTGAGCAAAGCCCAAACAAAGATAGTAGTTCAAAAACATCGGGCAGTATATCCTATCTCCACCACTCTAATTATTACGAAATTATTATCCACCCTAGCCATTAATAACGAACTCTTCAAAATTTGCTACAACTACAGGCCGGCTAAAATAATACCCTTGGAAATAATCGCAGCCAAAGTCCCTAAGCAGGTCAAACTGTTCGACCTGCTCCACACCTTCCGCCACAATGTCACAATGAATGGTCTTGCCAACCGCAAGCACCATCTGAATAATGGCAGCATCGTTCGAGTCGGTTAGCACATCGTGCACAAATGACTGGTCAATTTTAATTTGTGTCACTGGCAGTTTTTTCAGATAAACCAATGATGAGTGGCCAATCCCAAAATCATCCAACGCGATACGCACACCCATTTGCCTCAGAATGCTAATCTTATTGATCACATCATCCATATTATCAATGACCGCTGTTTCAGTCAGTTCCAGCTTTAGCAAGCCAGGGTTAATCGCTGTTTTAGCCAGTATCTCTCGCAGCTCTTTTACAAAGTTGATGTATAAAAATTGCTTAGCACTAATATTGACCGAAAGCTTGATTTGGCTGAGGGCAGGGTTAGCCTCCCATGTTTTCAGTTGCTGACATGCCTGCTCAAGCACCCAATGCCCAATTTTAATAATGAGATTTGTTTTTTCAGCAATCGGTATAAACTCAACCGGACTAATCTCGCCTAATGTCGGATGACTCCATCTTAGTAGCACCTCGGCTGCCACCACTTGTTTAGCCACATTAACGATAGGCTGGTAATTGAGATACAACTCTTGATTCACCAACGCTAGGTTCAGCGCCGACTCTAATGCAAAGTTTTTTTCTATGCTCTCTTGCGTCAACTGATCATAAAAACGATAAGTATTGCCACCGCTGTCCTTTGATAGGTACATCGCGGTATCTGCATGCCTTAGATGATCTTCAAAAGTAAGTGCATTGTCATTAAATAAAGTGACGCCGATACTGGCAGAGGTGGAAAATTCAAATAAGCTTAGGTAGTAACTTTTATTCAACTCAGCCAACAGCTTTTGTGCAATCTCGCTTACCTGCTGATAGGCAATGCTGGCATTCTGGTCCAGGCTTTCTAATATCACCACGAACTCATCACCACTAAGTCTGGCAACGGTGTCACCAGAGCGCACCGTATGTTGAATGCGATGCGCCACCTCAATCAGTAGCTGGTCACCTACATCATGTCCCTTGGTATCATTAAGTACTTTAAATTTATCTAAATCAATAAACAATAAGGCGCAGTAAGTCTTAGCGCGCTGGGCAATCGACATAGCATGCTGATAGCGATCTGCGAGCAAACGCCTATTGGGTAAACTAGTTAACGCATCATAATAAGCAAAATTCTCGATTTCCTGCCTTGCTCTTTTTTGCTCGGATATATCACGCACAAAGCCGGTAACTAACGACAAATTGGCATCTTTTAAAGCAGTCAGCGTTAATTCGATAGGAAACTCACTACCATCTGCCCGCATCCCTACCAACTCAATACGCTGATTAAAAATATGCGTCACACCTGACAACTTATATTGCTGATGTCCTGCATGGTGAGCAGCACGGTAGCGTGCGGGAATAATCAGCTCAGACATTGACTTGCCAAGCACATCTTCTTTTTTATATCCAAAAATACGCTCAGCTGCCGGATTAAACTCAACTAATAAGCCAGCAGAATCTATGGTAACAATCGCGTCAAATGCCCCATCAATGACTGCGCGTAATTTTTTATCATTTTTTTGTATGGTCATATGCGCTAAATTGCGCTCAGACTGCAAAGCGGAAATTAATAGCATGGTCACCACCAGTGCCACCATAAACGTCCAAAGTGAAAACACGCCCTCACTTAGATCATGGCTGTAAAAATTGCCGCTGCCCTGTGAGGTTACCCAGACGGCTATGCTGGATAAAATAATCACAAAAAACGAACCACCAACCAAACCAAAGCTCATTGAAGCCCATATCAACATGGGTAAAATCACGAACATGGATAAAATAAACTGCTTATTTAGGTCCGGCACCGCACTCACAATGATGAGCTCAACGCAAACAAATAAAATGATCCACGCCAGCAACTGATAGCACTTGTTGTTACAACTAAATGTGCCCCTCCTACCTAGATTGAGCACCAAAGGCAATGCGAGTAGCACACCGAGGCTATCACCTAGCCACCAAATGAACCAGATACTGGATAACTTATCAGCTGGGGCAAGCCCGGTAATATATAAGCTAAACGCTCCACCCGTGGCGCATACCGACATGCCGATCAAGGCGACGATAATCATCAGAAAGATATCTTTTTGCTTATATAGATGATGATTAAAACGAAGTTTTGGCAGGAGGTATGCGGCGAGCACAGGACCCAGCGTATTGGTAATTGCAATCAAAACGCTGGTAGTGAAGGGTAAAACAGTTAACTCAACAAGCAATGATGCGATAAAGACAGCAGGAATGCTGACACGCCCCCACCGCATGATGGAACCGATAGCAATCCCGGTAGGAAGCCAAATCAGAGTCGCCACAGACTCTTTATAAGGCACCATCAGCCCAAGTTTAGCAGTGACAAAATAAGCAAACGCTACTGCTATAAAAGTAATTAACTTTCCTTTGAAAGTCAAAAAACGATATTGAGCAATAGCGTTTTGCATCACGTGCGCTTAGCTGATATCAAGTCCATCTTGCACCAACTCGGCAGCACGTAAAACTGCCCGAGCCTTGTTCTGCGTCTCCATCCATTCGCTTTCAGGGACAGAGTCTGCCACGATGCCGGCACCAGCCTGCACATAGAGCATATTGTTTTTAATCACACCGGTTCTAATCGCGATTGCCACGTCCATATCGCCATTAAACCCTAAATAACCGACAGCACCCGCATAAATGCCGCGCTTGCTAGGCTCTAATTCATCGATGATTTCCATCGCACGCACTTTAGGTGCACCGCTCACGGTACCGGCAGGGAACGTGGCCTTAATTACATCAATCGCATCCATTCCCGGCTTGAGCTTGCCCTCCACATTACTCACAATGTGCATGACGTGAGAGTAACGCTCTATCATCATATTATCGGTCACTTTCACCGAACCAGTCACTGCAACGCGGCCTACATCATTACGCCCTAAATCCATTAACTGTACGTGCTCTGCACGCTCTTTCGGGTCTGCAAGCAACTCTTCCGCTAATGCAATATCCTGCTCACGGGTCTTGCCGCGCGGCCTTGTGCCGGCGATTGGGCGCGCAGTCACAGTGCCGTTCTCAAGACGCACTAGAATCTCCGGAGAAGCGCCCACCACGTGATGGTCACCCATGTCGTAATAGAACATATACGGGGATGGATTCAGACTGCGCAATGCACGGTAAAGCGACAATGGCGGCGCAGAGAACTGCTGTGACATACGCTGTGACAACACCACCTGCATAATGTCGCCGTCTAAAATGTACTGCTGTGCACGCTTAACTGCCGCTTTAAAGTTATCTTCACCAAACTCTGAACTTGCCGTGGTTTTATCCATAGCGATAGATTTTGGAATCGTGACCGTGTTTCTTAATTTTTGCACCAAGTCATTTAAGCGCTGCTTAGCCTGCTCGTACGCACCAGATGCCGCAGCATCTGCGTAAACAATAAAATAAAGCTTACCGCTTAAGTTATCCACCACCGCCAGTTGCTCAGACACCATTAACAGCACATCGGGGGTCTTAATCGCGTCTGGTTTTACATTGTTTGCCAGGCGTTTTTCTATATAACGCACAGTTTCGTAGCCAAAATAACCAGCCAATCCGCCGGTAAATCTAGGTAAGCCTTCATATGGTGGCGTTTTAAAACGCGCTTGGAAGCTTTTCACAAAATCCAGCGGGTTGGTATTCTCAACACTCTCCACCACTGTGTCGCCATCTAATACCTGAATATTTTTGCCATGCGCCACAATGCGTATTTTTGCAGGCAAACCAATAATGGAATAACGACCAAACCGTTCACCGCCCTGCACAGACTCCAGCAAGTATGAAAAAGGCTGATTGGCGAGTTTTAAATAAAGTGAAAGCGGGGTATCGAGATCAGCAAAAGTTTCGAGTACGAGGGGAATGCGGTTGTAGCCCTGTGCTGCCAAGGCATTGAATTCATCTTGATTAATGGTATTTAACATAAACTTCCTAAGACTATATCATCGTGTTCTTAAAAATCGTGCGCTACACTTGGTGTATGCGCTGCGCTTCGTGCATTAGCGTTGCCAAGAGCCTCGCCAACTAGAAGAATCATTAAGAAACTTATCGTACAAATAATCGTCTGCGATGTGCTTCATATTCGAAGTTATGTTTAAAAAATTGCTAGGTTAATAGATTAAGTAAGTCGGGTAAATCGTCGATGGTGGCGTCCACCATACTTTCGTCAATTGCCTTACCTTGATTATACCCATAAGGCACAGTAACAATATAGCATCCTGCGGCGTGTGCGGCTACTACATCTGTATCAGAGTCACCCACCAGCATAGATTCGGTTTCCAACACCTCTAACTTTTTACAGATATGATGCAATTGCATTGGGTCAGGTTTCTTTTTAGGTAACGTATCTCCAGAAACAACCATCTCAAAAAAATCAATCAGCCCGGTCGCACTCAGGAGCGGCAGTGTGAATTTCTCTGGTTTATTCGTGACACACGCCAGCTTAAAGCCCGTGCGTTTGAGCTGGTCTAAAGTTTCCAGTGCACCATGATATGGCTGGCTGCTAGTCACATTCTGGGCATAATATTCAAAGAACAACGCCTGCGCTTCATTGAGTAAAACATCATCTGGCTCGGCTAACGCACCATTCGCCACGCAGCGCTTAACCAGCATTTGCGCGCCTTCACCAATGTAACGTGCTATCTGTGCCTGTGATTTATTAGGTAAATTTAATGCGTCCAGCATCTGATTTGCCGCATAGGCAATTTCAGGCGCAGTGTTCACCAATGTACCGTCAAGGTCAAACATGACGGCTTTAACATTAAATCCCATGACGGTTTACTTTAGTTTCAATGACGCTGATTTTAAAGCTAGATTTAATTGCAACGCACTTAATTTAGAAACGCCTAGCCACTCATTACGCTAGTGGCTAGGTATCTTAAAATATACTGCGCTTATTTTACTGTTGCTAAAGATGCGCGCATTTCAGATACAACAGTGTTGTAACGGTTTGCATCGGTATCTTTAGGTGAACCAAAAATCGCTGAGCCAGCAACAAAGGTATCAGCGCCAGCACGTGCAATTTCTGCAATGTTTTGTGCGTTTACGCCGCCATCTACTTCAAGCCAGATTTGACGGCCTGTTTTTTCATAGTAGGCATCAATTCTAGCGCGCGCTAATTTTAGTTTTTCCAATGTTTCAGGAATAAATTTCTGACCGCCAAAACCTGGGTTCACTGACATCAGTAAAATCATATCTACTTTGTCCATCACGTGATCTAAGTAGCTTAAAGAAGTAGCTGGGTTGAATACCAAGCCAGATTTACAGCCTAAATCACGTACCATCGCCAAGCTACGGTCGATATGCTCAGAAGCTTCTGGATGGAAAGTAATGATGTTTGCGCCTGCTTTTGCAAAGTCAGGAATAATACGGTCTACAGGTTTAACCATTAAATGCACATCAATCAGCGCACCTACTTTTTTTGCAGTTTCGCGAATGGCATCACATACCAATGGGCCGATGGTTAGGTTAGGCACATAGTGGTTGTCCATTACATCAAAATGCACGATGTCTGTGCCTGAAGTAATCACATCTTCAATCTCTTGACCAAGTTTGGCAAAGTTAGCAGAAAGAATACTTGGGGCAATTCTAAAAGTTTTATCCATGGCAATATCCATCAAATTAAATTTATTAATCAGTTTAAAGCGTTATTTTAACCTTATTTCATACTAATAAGATGATGCTTCTTGCTTAAGATAGTCCAATCCCTCAAAATTACACTTATGCAGTTATATGTTATAGGCGTGAACCACACAACCGCCCCCATCCAAATCCGTGAGCATGTCGCTTTTAACAGCGAGCATCTTGGTAGCGCCCTGCGCGAGCTGACCATGCACGATGCCTCTGAGGCGGCTATTTTGTCCACCTGTAACCGTACCGAACTGTACTGCAGCACAGACGACCCGCAAAAGGCGCTGGCCTGGCTGTCGCAGTATCACAAAATCGAACCAACGGCGATCGCCCCTTACATTTACACATTACCGGACGATGAAGCTGTAAAACATGCATTCCGCGTAGCATCCGGCTTGGACAGCATGGTGCTGGGTGAGCCGCAGATTTTAGGCCAATTCAAGCAGTCGGTAAAAATTGCCCAAGATGCCGGCACTTTAGGTACTTTGTTACACAAACTATTTCAACGCACGTTTGAAGTAGCAAAAGAGGTACGCACCAACACCGATATCGGCGCCAACTCAATTTCGATGGCAGCCGCTGCAGTAAAACTTTCGCAGCGAATCTTTGGTGATATCAGCGAGCAAAAAGTACTGTTTATTGGCGCCGGGGAAATGATAGAACTGTGCGCAGACCACTTTGCCGCACAAAAACCAAAAAGCATGACCATTGCCAACCGCACCATTGAACGCGGCTCTAATTTGGCGCAAAAAATCAATGGTGAAGCCATGCTACTCAATGACCTACCCGCACATTTTGCCAATTTCGATATCGTCATCACCTCTACCGGCAGCACCTTACCCATTATCGGGCTAGGCATGGTAGAGAGCGCAATCAAGGCACGACGCCACCGCCCGATTTTCATGGTGGACTTAGCAGTGCCACGTGACATTGAGTCTGAAGTAGCTGAGTTAGACGACGTTTTCTTATATACGGTAGATGATTTAGCGCAAGTTGTCTCTGACGGAATTGAAAATCGGCAGACTGCTGCAGTTGAAGCAGAAATGATTGTGGAAACACGCGTTGAAAACTTTATGCAGTGGTTTAAAAAGCGCGACGCCGTCCCCACGATTAAGGCATTACGCGACCAAGCTGAGCATATGCGCAAGGCCGAGTTGGATAAAGCCTACAAGCTGCTACAAAAAGGCGAAGCCCCGGAAAAAGCGCTAGAAGCATTGAGTGTGGCACTCACCAACAAATTTCTGCATGCACCTAGCCACGCCTTAAACAAAACCCATGGTGACGAACACGCCAAACTAGAAGAGATTCTAAAAGACTTATATCAAATTAAAAGTTAAGCAGTATTACTTGAGAAATAAACAATGAAACCAAGCATGATTACCAAGCTCGCCAACTTAAGCGAGCGCCTAGATGAAATTGACCGTTTAATGAGCAGTGAGGGCATCACTGACAACATGGACAACTATCGCAAATTAACGCGCGAACATGCAGAAATCACGCCTATCGTGGAGCAATACCGCGCATTTGAGCAGACGGAAGCTGACATCAATGAAGCGCAAACCATGTTGAACGACCCGGAGATGAAAGCGTTTGCGCAGGAAGAAATTGAAGTGGGCAAAGCCAAGCTAGAGTCGATTGAAGCCGCGCTGCAAACCTTGCTCTTGCCGAAAGACCCGAATGATGACAAAAACATCTTCCTAGAGATCCGCGCCGGCACTGGCGGCGATGAGTCTGGCTTATTTGCCGGCGATTTATATCGCATGTACTCCCGCTATGCAGAACGTCAGGGCTGGAAAGTAGAAGTCATGTCAGCCAACGAAGGCGAAATGGGCGGCTACAAAGAAATCATCGCCAAAATTGAAGGCTATGGCGCCTATTCAAAACTAAAATTTGAAAGTGGCGGCCATCGTGTGCAACGCGTGCCGGATACTGAAACTCAAGGCCGCATTCATACCAGTGCTTGTACAGTGGCGATATTGCCAGAAGCTGATGAAGTGTCGGATGTGGTCATCAATCCGGCCGATGTGCGCATCGACACCTTCCGCGCTAGCGGTGCAGGCGGTCAGCACATTAACAAAACCGATTCAGCGGTACGCCTCACCCATGCACCTACCGGCATTGTGGTTGAGTGCCAAGAAGGCCGTAGCCAGCACGCCAACAAAGCGCAAGCCTTTGCTGTATTGGCCGCGCGTATTAAAGCTAAACAAGTGGACGAGCAGCAAAGCAAAATTGCCAGCGAACGTAAAAGCCTGATTGGCAGTGGCGACCGCTCCGAGCGTATCCGCACTTACAATTACCCACAAGGCCGCATTACCGATCACCGAATCAATCTAACTTTATATAAAATTGATGCCATTACCGAGGGCGACATGGACGAACTGATAGGCGCACTTGCGGCTGAACACCAGGCAGACCTACTCGCCAGCCTAGGTGAAGATAATTAATTGACACCAACCGTCCGTAGCACATGGGTAGCAGCTCAACAGCGCCTGATTCAGCAATTAGCGCTAGAAGCTAGCGATGCAAAGTTTGAGGCACAACTCCTGCTGCAAAACGTACTCAATGTAAATCGTGCGTGGCTACTCGCGCACGAGCACGACACCCTACCAAGCAAGACAAATACAGACTTTGAAGCGCTACTGACACGCCGCCTCGCCGGCGAACCGGTAGCCTATATCTTAGGCTACCGTGAGTTTTATGGGTTAAATCTCATGGTGACCCCAGACACACTAATTCCAAGACCTGACACAGAAACACTGGTAGAAGCCGCCTTAGAAAAAGCCCCTGCCGATACGCGCTGTTCGATTCTGGATTTAGGCACCGGCACTGGCGCAGTAGCACTGGCCATTGCCAAACATCGCCCACACGCTCAGGTAATGGCGCTTGACGCCTCGCATGCCGCACTGCGCATAGCTGAACACAATGCCAAGCAATTAGGCTTAGCCCACGTAAACTTCACTTTAAGTCACTGGTTTTCAGCAGTAGAAGGTGAAAGGTTTAACCTGATTGTCAGCAATCCGCCCTACATTGAGCAACACGATCCACACTTAAGCCAAGGAGACTTGAGGTTTGAGCCCATGTCTGCGCTCGCCTCCGGTGCGGACGGCCTAGATGATATCCGTGAAATTATCGCGCACAGCTTAATCCACCTATTACCACAAGGCTGGCTGATGTTGGAGCACGGTTACAACCAAGCCCAGTTAGTGGCAGACTTGATGGCGGAAAGCGGCTTGGTCGACATTAACACCATCCAAGACCTAGGCGGCAATGACCGCGTCACCATAGGCAAAAACCCCTTAATAGTGAGCACTCACTGGGACTAAAATCTATACAAATAGAGCGCTGCAACAATACCAAATAACAGCCACCTCAAAAATCGCACCAATATTCAAACGTCCTCATGTGCCCACCGCCACTTGAACAAACACACGAAGTAAATGTCTGAAACGATAAGCACCACATACTAATCAAGGGGCACTCAACCTATGTCCGACCGACTGATCTTACTAGCCTACACCAGCGTTGCAACACATCCGATGACGCACGATGAGCTGCTATCACTGTTGGATTCAGCACGCAGCTGCAACCAGCGCCACAGCATCACCGGCATGTTGCTGTATATGGATGATTGTTTTTTTCAAGTGCTGGAGGGTGAGGAGCACACTGTAGATGCCGTATACGAGAAAATCTGTCTGGACAATCGCAACCATCACGTGGTGAAACTGATTAGAGAGCCCATCACGCAGCGTAGCTTTACTGAATGGACCATGAGCTATGAACATGTCACACGCGAAGAAATGGCATCCTTCACTGGCCTGACCGACTATCTTGACCAAGACCACCCAGGATTTAACGGCATGGCAGCAGGGCGTGCGCGTCAACTGATTGAATCGTTCAAGAATGGTCTATGGCACCGCCATGACCTAACGCAACAAAAATTTATCCACATCGGCACATAGCGCGTTCGCAACATAAACTTTTGCAGTCGGGCATAGTATAATCAAACTATGTCTGAAAATAACTCTATCGGCATTGTTGCCCCACAAACCGCACACTTTAGCGAGCCGCTCACCTTAAAAAGCGGCGCAGTGCTAGCGCAATTTAATCTTGTCTACGAAACCTACGGCACCTTAAATGCCGACAAGTCCAACGCGGTGCTAATTTGCCACGCGCTATCAGGTACACACCATGTGGCAGGCAAGTATACGGAACAAGACAAATATCCCGGCTGGTGGGACAACTTAGTGGGCCCAGGCAAACCGCTGGATACCAATAAATTTTTTGTGATTGGCGTTAATAATTTAGGCGGCTGTCATGGCAGCTCCGGCCCAGTGAGCATCAACCCTGCAACGGGTAAACCATGGGGCTCAGCTTTCCCCATCGTGACCGTTGAAGACTGGGTAAACTCGCAAGCACGTTTGCTAGACCAACTTAGCATTACACAGCTAGCAGCGGTTATAGGCGGCAGCCTTGGCGGCATGCAAGCACTGCAATGGACAATTGCTTACCCAGATCGCGTACGCCATGCCTTAGTGATTGCCTCTGCACCTAACCTTACCGCCCAAAACATCGCCTTTAACGAAGTCGCACGTCAGGCCATTATCACCGACCCTGAGTTTCATGGCGGTGACTACTACGAACATGGCGTGGTGCCACGTCGCGGCTTGCGCATTGCACGCATGCTGGGCCACATCACCTATTTAAGCGATGACGCAATGGGTGAAAAATTTGGCCGCAAACTGAAAGACGACATCAAATACGGTTTTAATGTTGAGTTTGAAATGGAATCTTACTTGCGTTACCAAGGCGATAAGTTCGCCGGCGAGTTTGATGCGAATACTTACTTGCGTATGACACGAGCACTAGACTACTACGACCCAGCATTGGCCTACAACGGCGACTTAAGCAAAGCACTTAGCCAAACCCAAGCCAAATTTCTAGTCTTGTCATTCACCAGCGACTGGCGTTTCTCGCCTGCGCGCTCACGCGAAATCGTAAAAGCGCTGCTTGATAACGAAAGCACCGTCAGCTACGCAGAAGTGACTGCTGCCCACGGCCACGATGCATTCTTAATGCCGGATAAACATTACCACGCTATTTTGCGTACGTATTTAAGCAACATTGAAGTTGGTGGTAACCATGCAAAATAATGTAAATATTACAAAAAATGTGACTGAGTATCGCCAAGATTTTGCAATTATTGCAAATTGGGTGAAATTTGGCACAAAAGTACTGGATTTAGGCTGCGGCGACGGAGAGTTATTACAATTTTTACGTAGCTCATTAGAAACCAAAGGTTATGGCGTAGAAAAAGACGACACCAATCTGATTGCTTGCGTTAAAAACGGCATCAATGTGATTCAAATGGACTTGGAGGATGGCTTGTCCGGCTTTGAAGACCAGTCATTTAACACCGTGATACTCTCGCAAACCTTGCAAGCCATGCACAATACAGAAGAAATTGTGCTGGAAATGCTGCGCGTGGGTAAAGAGATCATCGTGACATTTCCCAATTTTGGTTACTGGCGCAACCGCATGCAAATCACAGCGGGGCGCATGCCTGTTTCAAAAGCACTACCATACCAATGGTACGACACGCCCAACGTGCATTTATGCACAATTAACGACTTTGATTACTTCTGCCATCATCACAACATTGAGATCCTAGAGCGTCGCGTGATTACCGATGGCAAAGAAGTGAATTTTATGCCCAACCTACTGGGCAGCCTTGCAATGTACCGCCTGAAATCCAAGTAATGTCGGTGCAAACCATCGCGCAACCAACCATTCGCCAATCGCTCATGAGCAAAAAAATGCTCATCTGCGTATTTACCGGCTTTAGCTCGGGACTACCGCTATTTATTTTAATCAGCCTACTACCAGCATGGCTGCGCTCCGAGGGAGTAGACCTGAAATCGATAGGCTTGTTTGCATTAATCAGCCTGCCCTTTACCTGGAAGTTTTTGTGGGCACCGCTGTTTGATCGCTTCACGCCGCCGCTAGGGCGCCGCCGTGGCTGGCTGGTGGTCTGGCAGGTGTTATTGCTGCTGTCGATTCCCGCGTTTGGCGCTTTTAACCCAAAATTTGATATATGGAGCATTGCTTACCTTGCCACGGTCGTGGCCTTTTTTAGCGCATGCCAAGATATCGTGTTAGACGCCTACCGCCGCGAGTTGCTGATAGACGCAGAGCTAGGCCTAGGCAACGCCGTGCACGTGAACGCTTACAAAATTGCAGGCTTAGTGCCGGGCTCGTTGTCACTGATACTTGCAGACCATATGCCATGGAGCAGCGTGTTTACCATCACCGCATTATTTATGCTGCCGGGGCTAGTCATGACACTGCTGGTGACTGAACCAGCGCTAAAGTATGGCGCCCCCAAAACCTTGCGCGCTGCGATTATAGAGCCGTTTAAAGAGTTTATCGAGCGCAACGGCTTAAAATCAGCACTGTTTATCTTGGCGTTTATCTTTCTGTATAAACTGGGCGACAGCATGACTACTGCCCTTGCCACACCGTTCTATCTAGATATGGGCTACAGCAAAACCGAAATTGGCTTAATCGCCAAAAATGCAGGGCTATGGCCCAGCGTACTAGGTGGCTTAATCGGTGGGCTGTGGATGATCAAACTAGGCATCAATAAATCATTATGGATTTTTGGCGCAGTCCAAATGCTGGCTATCTTAGGTTTCGCTTGGCTGGCAGACGTGGCAAGCAACCCTACAGCATTCACTGCTATTTTTGAATTGGATATATTGGGCGCCAGCTTCAGCTTACAAGAACGTTTACTATGGCTAGGCATGGTGATTGGAGTAGAGGCGCTAGGAGTAGGGCTGGGCACCGCGGCATTTGTGGCCTATATAGCCAAAACCACACACCCACTTTACACCGCCACCCAATTTGCACTATTCACCAGCCTTGCTGCCGTACCGCGCACGTTTGCCAATGCCGCCACCGGCTATATGGTGGAAAGCATGGGCTGGCGCGATTTCTTCATACTCTGCTTTATCATTGCAATCCCTGGCATGCTATTGCTGCTGAAAATTGCGCCTTGGCATGAGACCGCGAAAGAGCTTCAAGCTAACACCTGAGAAAGCACGGATTAAAAGACTACGCCAACTTCGCTGCACGGCACTCATCACCGCGCCGCAAACGCATGCTATCTAGGCCTCACCGCTCTGTGCCCCCACCCCTGATCCCGCTCGCTCAATCACTCGCTTTATTAAGCATAATCGATGATTAAAGGTGCATGATCACTAAAGCGCTCATCCTTATACACACTGGTTGATACAGCTTTGGCTGCCAAAGCTGGGGTCGCAATTTGGTAGTCAATACGCCAACCCACATTATTCGCCCATGCCTGACCGCGGTTACTCCACCACGTGTAACAAGCATCGGTAGTATCTGGATGTAATGTGCGATAAACATCTACCCAGCCCATTTCAACAAACAATTGAGTCATCCATGCGCGCTCTTCAGGCAGAAAACCTGAGTTCTTACGGTTACCTTTCCAGTTTTTCAGATCAGCCTCTTTGTGCGCAATATTCCAGTCACCGCAAATCACCACGTCACGCCCGCTTTGCACCAGCGCCTGTAATTGCGGCATAAACCGCTCCATCACGCTAAACTTAAAAGCTTGGCGTTCTTCTCCGCTAGAGCCTGACGGCAAATACAATGACACCACGCTCAAGTTACCAAATCTGGCCTCAAGATAACGTCCCTCACTGTCGATATCGGCAATCCCCAAGCCCTCAATCACGCTATCTGCTTTAGTTTTTGCATAGATACCAACACCGCTATAGCCTTTTTTTTCTGCATAATGAAAATAGCCGTAATAACCTTCTGGATTCAGCATTTGATCAGTCATATCGCCAGCTTGCGCTTTGATTTCCTGCATGCAGATGACATCAGCATCTTGTTTTTTTAGCCATGCATACAACCCTTTGTTAGTTGCAGAACGAATGCCATTTAAATTTAACGATATAATCTTCAAAACTTCATTCCAAAATAATTAACAGAAACTATCATGACCCAATCACTCGATCAATTCAGGCAAGATTTTATCGCATTTGCAATCCAAAAAGAGGTTTTAAAGTTTGGTGAATTTAAAACCAAGGCCGGCCGATTAAGCCCGTACTTTTTTAATGCCGGTTTATTTAACGATGGTGAAAGCCTGATGAAGCTTGGCGAGTTTTACGCACAAGCGATTAAAAACTCAGGTATTGCGTTCGACATGCTGTTTGGCCCAGCTTACAAAGGCATTACATTAGCGGCAAGTATTGCCATTGCACTTGCCAAAGATGGTCACAATGTACCTTACGCCTACAATCGCAAAGAGGCCAAAGACCATGGCGAAGGCGGCGTGATTGTGGGCAGCCCACTCAAGGGTCGAGTTCTCATCATCGACGATGTGATTTCAGCAGGCACCTCAGTGCGTGAATCTGTCGAACTCATCAACGCCAGCGGCGCCACAGCTTGCGGTGTGGCGATTGCCATCGATAGACAAGAGAAAGGTCTGGGCGAGCTCTCAGCAGTGCAGGAAGTCATCAACAGCAACAAAATACCGGTATGCGCCATTGCCAATTTAAACGATCTTTTAGCCTATTTAAATGACAAAACCGAGATGGCGCAGAATTTGCATGCAGTCGAGGCATATCGACAAAAATATGGCGTCATTTAGTATCGTGGTTAAATAATGCCCCCTTAAATGTGGCCACTGGAAAGGTTATTGAAGACAAAATGCAAAAATTGTTAAGACCGCTACCTAGTCAATCAGCGCATGTGGCCACACAATCTATCCGTCAATTTGTGATGTACAGCATGTTTACATTAGGCTTGGGCTTACTGTTATGTACGGCACAATATGCGAAAGCAGAGGGCGGCGGCAAAATTCTGAAATGGAAGGATGAGAACGGTACCACGCACTACGGCGACAACATGCCTAGCCAGTATACCAATCGTGAAAACTCGCTGATCAATCGCCAAGGCATTACGGTGAAGCACAACATGCCGACCAAAGACAATGCTGACGAACTGCATAAAATAGAGCAGGAAAAATCCGAGCAGGCGAAAAAAGATAAAGCACTATTGGGCGCATTTACTAACGTGGGTGAAATTGACTTAGCGTTAGAGCGCAATATTCAACTGGATAAAATTGCTTTGGAGAACTTAAAGCAAGACCGGGCTACGCATCAAAAAAGCTTAGATACCAAAAAGTCCATGGCTGCCGGCTTTGAGCAGAAGAAGAAAGCCGTCCCCAAAGACCTCAAGGCTGAGATTGCAGATGAACAAGCTCAAATTAGCCGCTTAGATAAAAATATCGCCGACAAAAACATGGCGATTAGCGACACTCGCAAGCGTTTTGAAGAGGATAAAAAACGCTATACCCAACTTAAAAATGAGTCCGCTAAGTTGGCACCATAAATTAGCAGTACGCTGTAAGCAATATGTGATGCGATAGATAAAGAACGCCACTAACGCGGCTAATCTTATGTATGAATCTGTAAATAAAAAAATCCTGCGGTAGTTAACCGCAGGATTTTTTTATTATAGGCACTGCAAAACAAGTACCTAAGCAATATTAAGCGCCTAGCTTGTTTTTCAACACTTCATTCACTTGCGCAGGGTTAGCTTTACCTTTGGAAGCTTTCATCGCTTGGCCCACCAAAGCATTAAATGCTTTTTCTTTGCCTGCTTTAAACTCTTCTACCATCGCGGCATTAGCCGCCAGCACTTCATCAATAATCGCTTCAATGGCACCTGTATCAGACACTTGCTTGAGACCTTTGGCTTCAATAATAGCATCCACTTCACCCTCACCATTCCACATCGCCTCAAACACCTGCTTAGCTGCGTTATTGGAAATAGTGTTATCTGTGATGCGCTTAATCAAAGCTGCCAAGCTCTCAGCCGCCACCGGCGATGCAGCCAAGGTTTTTTCTTCCGCATTGAGCTTAGCTGAAATCGCCCCCATGACCCAGTTGGCGGCAGGCTTAGCTTCCGCGCCGGCACTCACTACCGCAACAAAATAATCTGCAAGCGCACGATTTGCCGTTAAGGAGGCCGCATCATAGCTTGTTAGGCCAAACTGGTTTTCAAACCTAGCTTTCATCGCCTCTGGTAACTCTGGCATTTCTGCTTGTACACGTGCTTTATCGGCTTCAGTAATTTCTAATGGTAATAAATCAGGATCCGGGAAGTAGCGATAGTCATTCGCTTCCTCTTTGCTACGCATCGCGCGTGTTTCACCTGTATCTGGGTTAAACAGTACGGTAGCTTGCTGAATCGTGCCGCCATCCTCCAGCGTTTCAATCTGCCAGCGTGTTTCGTACTCAATCGCTTGCTGCATGAACTTGAATGAGTTCAGATTTTTAATTTCACGACGTGTGCCCAACTTTTCAGTGCCTTTTGGGCGTACAGAAACGTTAACATCACATCTAAAACTGCCTTCTTGCATATTGCCATCGCAAATACCAATCCACTGCACGAGCTCATGCAGTTTTTTTGCATAAGCCACGGCTTCAGCCGCTGAGCGCATATCTGGTTCGGTCACAATCTCTAGCAATGGCGTACCGGCACGGTTAAGATCAATTCCACTCATACCCTCTACCGCACCATGCACAGACTTACCTGCATCTTCTTCCAAATGTGCACGCGTGATATTAATCACTTTTTCATAAGCAGCATTTTTGCCAACTGCCGGCACCTGTATGGTGACCGCACCTTTACCCACAACCGGTAACTCATACTGGCTGATTTGATAACCTTTAGGTAAATCTGGGTAGAAATAGTTTTTACGCGCAAATACTGAGCGCGGAGCAATTTCAGCATGTACGGCTAAGCCAAACTTAATCGCACAATTCACAGCTTCTTTATTCAGTACAGGCAACACACCCGGTAAGGCAATGCTCACTTCACACGCTTGCGTATTAGGCTCGGCGCCGTAAGTAGTTGAAGCCCCTGAGAAAATTTTAGTATTTGTTTTTAACTGGGTATGCGTTTCCAACCCAATAACGACTTCCCATTCCATTATGCGGTTCCTTCTGGCTTATCCAAGTTTGGTGCTTGAGCATGCCAATCTGTCACTTGTTGATACTGATGTGCAACGTTCAACATACGTGCCTCATCAAAATAGTTACCAATAATCTGCAAACCTACTGGCAAAGCCTTACCGTCAGCGCTAGTGCTAAAACCTGCTGGCACGCTCATGCCTGGCAAGCCGGCTAGGTTAGTAGAGATGGTGTAAATGTCTTGCAAATACATCGCTACCGGATCATCAACCTTCTCACCCGCTTTAAATGCAGTAGATGGCGCTGCTGGCCCCATAATCACATCACATTTTTTGAAGGCCTCTTCAAAATCTTGCGCAATTAAACGGCGAATCTGCTGCGCTTTCAGGTAGTACGCATCGTAGTAACCTGCGCTTAACACATAGGTACCAATCAAAATACGACGCTTAACCTCTGCACCAAAACCCTCAGCACGGCTCTTACAGTACATATCCATCAAATCTGTATATTCTGCGGTACGGTGACCGTAACGCACACCGTCATAGCGGGACAAGTTACTAGATGCCTCCGCTGGTGCTAATACATAATAAACCGGGATAGATAAACCGGTATTCGGCAGTGAAATATCCACAATCTCAGCGCCTAGTTTCTTGTATTCAGCAATCGCATCTTCAATCACTTTGCCCACGCCAGTATCTAAACCTTCGGCAAAAAACTCTTTAGGCAAGCCGATTTTCAAGCCCTGTAACGGCTTGTTTAAATCACGCGTGTAATCCTCTTTGTCGCGATTCAAACTGGTTGAATCACGCTCATCAAAACCGGCCATCACGTTCATCATCAACGCACAGTCTTCAGCAGACTTCGCCATCGGGCCCGCCTGATCCAAGCTGGAAGCAAAGGCAATCATGCCGTAGCGTGAAACCACGCCATAGGTCGGCTTCAAACCAGTAAAACCACACAGCGAAGCTGGCTGGCGAATTGATCCACCAGTGTCTGTACCCGTTGCCGCAGCACACAAACGTGCAGCCACTGCCGCTGCACTACCGCCACTGCTGCCGCCAGGCACGCGGCTAAAATCCCAAGGGTTTTTTACGCCACCAAAGTAACTGGTTTCATTGGATGAACCCATCGCAAACTCATCCATATTGGTTTTACCCAAATTCACGGCGCCGGCATTATCAAACTGCGTAATCACGTGTGCGTCATAAGGCGCAATAAAATTCTCCAACATCTTGGAGCCACAAGTGGTTTTCCAGCCTTGTGCACAGAAGATATCTTTTTGTGCAATCGGAATGCCAGTCAGCGGGGTAGCATTGCCAGCCGCAATACGCACATCTGCTGCCTTGGCTTGCGCCAAGGTTTTATCTTGGTCTAATGCAATGTAAGCATTGATAGTTGGATTCAGCGCATCAATTCGGTTCAGATAAGTTTGGGTAAGCTCTACGCTAGAGATTTCTTTGTTAGCCAACATTTGGGCTAATGTTTTTAAGCTACTGTTGATCATATTGCGATTACTCGATTACTTTAGGAACAAGATACAGGCCGCTGTCCACAGCATGCTCTTTCGAGCCATTGCCAAGCTCTGGCGAAATTTTTTGGAATGCTTCACGTTGATTGGTTTTGGTGACCACATCATCACGCAAGCGTTGCACCACATCCTGCGAATGCGACATTGGCACAATACCATCGGTATTCACCGCTTGCATTTGCTCAATCAGCCCCAAAATACCGGTCAGTTTTGACAAGGTTGCCGCAGCATCGCTATCACTCACTTCGACACGGGCCAGATGCGCTATTTTTTTAATATCTTCAGTACTCAGTGCCATACTTCTAACAATCCGAAATGGTTAGTTGAAATTTGATAAGTTTGCAACAAACCTACCTTTTTAATCTATTGTTTATATATTCAAGCAACGTGCCAGCGGCTCGACAGTCATTACCCCTGCCCGACTCAGACAAAATTACCCTTGGTGCATCTTAATTTTTCTAATGCATCTTAATTTTCAACAAGATATACGGTATTATAACCTGATTTTACGTGCACCTTAATCGTGTCAGCTACGATTAACTAGGGATTAACCACGCAAGCAGTATTAAACAAGCACCACACCACAGGAAAAACATAATGTTCGGCACTATAAGTAGTTATTTTTCAAACGATCTTGCCATCGATTTAGGTACGGCAAACACCCTTATTTACTCTCGCGGTAAAGGCATCGTGCTAGACGAGCCATCCGTGGTGGCGATTCGTCTAGAAGGTGGCCCTAATGGCAAAAAAATCCTTCTCGCCGTTGGCGCCGAGGCAAAAGGTATGCTCGGCCGAGCACCTGCCAATATTCAAGCCATTCGCCCAATGAAAGACGGCGTGATTGCTGACTTCACCATCACCGAGCAAATGCTCAAATACTTTATTCGCCGCGTACATGATTCACGCTGGTTCGCACCAAGCCCACGCATCATTATTTGCGTACCGGTTGGTTCTACCCAGGTTGAACGCCGCGCAATTAAAGAATCTGCAGAGCGCGCTGGTGCCAAACAAGTATTCTTAATTGAAGAGCCAATGGCTGCGGCCATCGGTGCAGACATGCCAGTGTCTGAAGCAACAGGCTCTATGGTCGTTGATATTGGCGGCGGCACCACTGAAGTAGGCGTTATCTCACTTGGCGGTATCGTATATGCCAAATCAGAACGCGTAGGCGGTGATAAATTTGACCAAGCAATTATTGACTACATTCGCCGTAATTACGGCATGCAAATTTCAGAACCGACTGCTGAAGCGATTAAGAAAAAAATCGGCTCTGCATTCCCTGGCTCTACCGTGCTAGAAATGGAAGTAACCGGCCGCAACCTTGCTGAAGGCTTGCCACGCAAGTTCACCATTTCAAGCAATGAAATTCTTGAAGCCCTAACAGAACCGCTCAATGCCATCGTAGGTGCAGTTAAATCAGCGCTTGAGCAAACACCACCAGAACTCGGTGCAGACATTGCAGAAAAAGGCATGGTACTCACTGGCGGCGGCGCATTGTTACGCGATTTAGACCGTCTGCTGATTGAAGAAACTGGTTTACCAGTGATTGTGGCAGAAGACCCGCTCACCTGCGTGGCACGCGGATGTGGTCGCGCACTGGAAGAAATGGATAGACTAGGCAGCATATTTGCCTACGAGTAATCAATATCTCTAAAACACTAGCCTTGATGCAAGCGGCTTAAAGTAACAACCGCACAGCTCGCCTGCGCTCAAGTCTAATTGTTGATTTACTTGTATTACAACATAGGCCGTATTATTACGGCCTATGTCTTACCTATCTGATAGCATTAAAGTTTGGAACTAGAACGCACTCACAATGGCCGGTTATCATCAAAATCTGGATCAACAGCAAGCCCCAGCTTTTTTTGCGCGCGGCCCTAGCCCACTGGCACGTCTAGCGTTTTTCTCCGCGCTTTCCCTTGCGCTCATGGCGACAGATTCACGCCTGCAGTATTTAGGTAGCGTACGTGAACACTTAATGGTGGTATTACAGCCCTTGCAACTGATTGCAAACGCACCCTCCGTGCTCTACGACTCAACCAGCGAGTACTTTTCTACGCATCATCGCTTACTGAATGAAAATCAGTTTCTGAGGAAACAAGCACTAGTACAGGCCATTTCTCTGCAGAAAATGAAAGCACTCACGCTGGAAAACACTAACCTGCGCGAGCTATTGGCAGCCAATCAATCACTGGAAGAGTTTAGCCAGCTTGGTGAGATTCTGCATGTAGGCCGCGATCCCTTTACCAAGAAAATCATCGTTAATCGCGGCAGCAACCAGCAAGTGGTCGATGGTGCGGCAGTGGTTGATGCCAAAGGTGTGATTGGACAAGTAACACGCACCTACCCGGCAAGCAGTGAAGTCACCCTGATTACAGACAAATCACTCACGATTCCTATCCAGATAGAGCGTAATGGCTTGCGCGCCATTGCCTTTGGCCATGGCCGCGACAACACCTTGGATTTGCCTTTTTTACCTGCAAACGTAGACATCAAACGCGGCGACAAACTGATTACCTCTGGCATTGACGGCGTTTATCCTAAAGGGTTGGCTGTCGCAACCGTGACAGATATTCAAACCAGCGCAGACTCTCCATTTGCAAGAATCGTATGCATCCCTACCGGTGGCATTGAGAATCATAAGCAAGTGTTAATTGTCAGCATCTCGCAGCCTGACAACCCCGCCAGCACTAACGCGGCCACCCAGCAACCGGGCAATGCCGACATCGCAACGAAAGCAGCGGCGCCCACTAAGCCTGATGCGGCCCAGTCACCTGCAAGTAAAGTGCCTGAAAACAAAACACCCGCAGTGCCAGTGCCAGCCACTGAAAATTTAAATCAACATAAAAAACCAGCCAACCCGACACCGGCTGTAGTCACAGAACCTAGCACCACCCACAAGCCTCATGCACAAGACTAAGTTACAAACCATCTACTTTTCACTGCTAGTGGCATTTATATGCGTACTATTGCCTTGGTCTGGCACCGCGCTTAAGTTACGCCCAGACTTTGTGCTATTGGTCATCATCTTCTGGATTCTGCGCGCCCCTAATAAATGCAACATCGGTACCGCGTGGTTTATCGGCTTATGGGTAGATCTGGCAACTGGGGGCGTCTTTGGCCAATATGCACTGGCTTACACCGTCACCACGTTTGTAGCCGTTATCTACCAGCGTCGCCTAGTATTATTTAGCAACACCCAACAGTTGGTATATGTATTGTTATTGCTGATCATTTCACAACTTACCTTGCTCACCGTTAAAATATTTTCCGGTAACGATGTTTTGGGTTGGAGTTACTTCCTGCCCAGCATCACCGGCGTCATCTTGTGGCAGGCAGCCGTTGCGCTTGGCTTAAACACCAGCAGACCTTCCCGTAGCAAGTGATGTAAGTATGGTTGCTGAACTCAAAAACTACATTCATGAGCAATATTACTTTAGGCTACGTCTTGGCGTAGCCGGCTTAATTGTACTCAGCTTATTCACGCTACTCGCGTTCCGCTTTTACTATCTGCAGATTCTGCATTACGACCACTATCAAACGCTGGCAGAAAATAACCGTATTTCGCTGGTGCCTACCATCCCAAACCGTGGTTTGATTTTAGATAAAAACGGCGTTGTGCTTGCGCATAACTTTTTTGTTTATACCTTAGAAATCACACCATCGAAAGTTAAAAATCTCGACAGTACCATTGCCGAACTAGGACAATTGATTGAAGTAAGCTCACAGGATAAAAAACGCTTTAAGAAGTTTAGAGAGCAAAGTCATAGCTTTGAAAGTGCACCAATACGCACTCATCTCAACGAAATTGAAGCCGCCAAATTTGCGGTGAACCACTTCCGTTTTCCAGGTGTTGAGATTAAATCGCGCCTGTTCAGACACTATCCATTGGGTAAACTAGGCTCACACATGGTGGGCTACATTGGACGCATTAACGACAAAGACATTGAGAACCTGAAAAAAGATGGGGTTTACTCCAACTATAAAGGCTCAGATCACATCGGCAAAAGCGGGTTAGAGCAGTTTTATGAACAACAACTGCATGGCGTGACCGGATTTCAGCAAGTTGAAATTGATGCTGACGGCCACGCTGTCAGGGTGCTATCCAGCAATGCGCCGATTCCTGGTGACAATCTGATTTTATCTGCAGACAGCAAACTGCAGGAAATTGCGGAGACGGCATTTGGCGAAAGACGCGGTGCACTAGTCGCCATCAACCCTAAAACGGGTGAAGTGCTCACCTATGTCAGCCAGCCTACGTTCAACCCCAATCTGTTTGTAGATGGCATTGATAGCGAGAACTGGAAATTACTCAACGAGTCTTTAGATAAACCTTTAATCAACCGGCCATTGCGCGGCATTTATCCGCCTGGCTCTACATTCAAGCCGTTTGTGGCACTGGCTGGACTCGAGGCCGGGAAACGCAACCCGCCATTCTCCATTCAGGATGGCGGCTTCTTCACGCTGGCTGGCAGCAGCCACCGCTACCGAGACTGGAAGCCAAGCGGACATGGCATGGTAGACATGCAAAAGGCAATTACCGTGTCTTGTGATACTTTTTTCTATGGTTTAGCCATGGAGCTGGGTATTGAAAGGCTCACATCATTTGTCAGTCACTTTGGGTTTGGCAGAAAATCCGACTTAGACATCAAGGGTGAAATTGGCGGTTTGCTACCGACACCCGAATGGAAAAAGCGCCGCTACAAACAGCCGTGGTACCCCGGTGAAACAGTGATTGTAGGCATTGGTCAAGGCTACACCTTGGTCACACCGCTGCAACTGGCGCAAGCGACTGCTATTTTGGCTAACAACGGCGTCGCAATGAAGCCGCATTTAGTCACTAAAATTCAAAACGGCTTAACCGGCAAGCAAGTGGATATCCAAGCCATCGTGCAAGACCGCGTTGAGCTAAACCCTGAAAATATGGCCATCGTAAAACGCGGGATGGTAGACGTCACGTTGCCAGGAGGTACTGCGGCAAGTGTGGGCGCAAATGCACCTTACTCCATCGCAGCAAAAACTGGTACCGCACAAGTGATTGGCATTAAGCAAAATGAAAAATACAACGAGCATGGCATGAACGAGCGCCATCTTGACCACGCTTTGTTTATTGCATTTGCACCCGCCGAGGACCCCACCATTGCCGTAGCTGTTATTGTAGAAAATGGCCGGCATGGCGGCTCGACAGCGGGGCCGATCGCGAGAAAAGTCATGGACTATTACCTGCTAGGAAAAATGCCAGCCATTGAACCATCGGCAGTAGCGGCCCCTGTGCCGGCAAGTGCCACTGGCACAGCCACCATTACTGAAGAAGAATTACATGATTAGTAAATTATTTCACTTTCTATTCAAGCACTTCGATTCATTTCTAATGGCTTGTCTGTTTTTTGCATTACTACTAAGCCTGTTCGTCTTATATAGCGCATCAGGCCAAGACATTACGCGTATATATGCGCAAGGTTTTAACGTCTTGGCTGCGCTTGGTGCCATGTGGTTAGCGGCAAATATTTCCCCGCTCAATCTGGAGCGTGCAGCACGGCCACTTTACATTCTAGGCATGTTGTTGCTAATTGCTGTTGCGCTATTTGGTACTATTAGCCACGGTGCGCGTAGGTGGTTAAATTTAGGCTTTATGCAAATACAGCCATCAGAGCTAATGCGGATTGCAGTACCAATGATGCTCGCCTGGTATTTTGCCAGCAGGGAGGGTAAGTCCAGCGCCAGTAATTTTGTGATTGGCAGCTTATTGCTGGCTTTTCCTGTGGCACTGATCATGAAGCAACCCGACTTGGGCACATCATTGTTAATCGCCTCCTCCGGTTTCTATGTACTATTTCTTGCTGGTTTAAGCTGGCGCTTCTTATTAGTAGCATCAGCCTCACTGTTGGCATTAATGCCTGTATTTTGGTCGCTACTACATGACTACCAAAGAAAGCGTATTGAAATACTGTTCGACCCTACCCAAGACCCATTAGGGGCGGGCTACCATACGATTCAAGCGATCATTGCGATTGGCTCTGGTGGTAGCGCTGGTAAGGGCTGGCTTAATGGCACACAAACGCAGCTAGACTTTTTACCCGAGCGCACCACCGACTTTATCTTTGCGGTATTCAGCGAAGAGTTCGGCTTTTTGGGCAATATGCTGCTGTTGACTTTATTTAGCCTAATTATCGCGCGCGGCCTAGTGATTGCCTCGCAAGCGCAAAACACATTTTCAAGATTACTAGCAGGCAGTATCACGCTTAACTTTTTCTCGTATGCGTTCGTTAACATGGGCATGGTAAGCGGTATTTTACCGGTAGTTGGTGTACCATTACCCCTCATTAGTTACGGCGGCACCTCGCTGGTGACACTGTATCTGGGGTTTGGTATTTTGATGAGTATCCACACCCATAAAAAACTCGTTGCAACCTAGCTGCTTGCATTACAGAGGAGAGATTTAATGGCTATTTTCCAAAAAAGCATCATCATCTTATGTATGGCGCTATTAACCGCATGCGCCGGTACATCTAATACTAAACCAGAACCAACCAGCGCCAAAAACACTACGACCAAACAACCCAACGGCTCCAGCAAGGGCGGAGGCTATTATCTGGATGATGGCCCTGGTGACAATACAGGGATAGATTTTGACAGCATCCCGGATGCACAGCTTAAAACAGAAAAGCCATTGGTCAGCAGCAACAAGCCTTATCAGGCTTTAGGTCAAAAATATGTGCCGATGACCAGCTATGTACCTTATACAAAACGCGGTATCGCCTCATGGTATGGCAAACGCTACCACGGCAGAAAAACTTCCAGCGGTGAAGTGTACGACATGTATAGCATGTCTGCGGCGCACACCACCTTGCCGATTCCTAGCTTTGTCAAAGTCGTAAATCCGGCCAATGGCAAAGCCGTGGTGGTGCGTGTAAATGACCGCGGCCCATTCAAAAGTGATCGATTAATAGACCTATCCTACGCGGCAGCCCACAAACTGGGTTTAGTCGCCAACGGCAGCGGTATGGTGGAAGTAACAGCGATTGATACCAGCCCGGAAGCTTTAAAAAACACCGCTAATATTACTGTGGCAAAAGCGGAACTAACCAATATTAATCCAACTCCTACACTGGACCAAAGCAACAACATCACAGACAACACATTGAGTTCCACGCCAGCCGTCAGTAACGAGGCTAGGTCCACCAGCTACTACGTACAAGCTGGTGCTTTCAAAAATGAAGCGAACGGAGAGCTATTACAAAAGAAAATTCTTGACCTTGACCTTGCTGGCGATGCCGCTGTGACTAACGTGTATAATAATGGTTTGCATCGCGTTAGATTAGGCCCTTTTGCTAACAAAAAAGAGGCTGACATTCATGCAAACAAAGTACGTAATCAACTCAATATTTCCGCAATTGTTACCAATCAGTAAATCTACACATTGAATCTCATGCATATCATCAAAAAACACGTTTTAACTCGTATTATCAGCGCATCCTTACTAGCAACCAGCCTAGTTGCCACAACTTTCACTAACTTGGCTCATGCCGGTGCTGCTCAAATTGCACCACCACCAAGCTTGGCGGTTAAAGCATATTTACTTAAAGACTTTAACAACGGCTACGTGATCGCACAAAACAATGCCAGCATGCGCGTGGAGCCAGCTTCACTCACCAAAATCATGACTGCATATTTGGCATTTAAAGCCGTTAAAAATGGTCATCTACAACTCAACCAAACTTTGCCAGTCAGTGAGCATGCGTGGAAAACAGAAGGCTCAAAAATGTTTATTGAGCCTAACAAACCGGCAACGGTTGATGAACTACTACACGGCATGATTATCGTGTCAGGTAATGATGCGTCGATTACACTTGCGGAAGGCATTGCAAGCTCTGAGCCATTGTTTGCACAAATGATGAACAAAGAGGCAGAGCGCCTAGGCATGAAGAACACTCACTACATGAACGCTACCGGCCTGCCAGACCCACAGCACTACACGACTGCTGAAGACTTAGCGACTTTGGCGATCGCTCTGATTCGCGACTTCCCGGAAGAGTACAAACGTTTATACTCTGTGAAAGAGTACGCCTACAACAACATCAAACAGCCTAATCGTAACCGTTTGTTATGGCTAGATCCTAATGTCGATGGCATGAAAACCGGCCATACTGAATCTGCTGGTTATTGCTTAATTTCAACGGCAAAGCGCGACAATACACGCTACATCTCTGTCATACTCGGTGCGCCAACCGATACAGCGCGTGCGACCGAAAGTCAAAAATTATTAAACTACGGCTTTCAGTTCTTTGACTCAACCCTGGTGTACAAACAAAACAAACCTGTGAGCAAACTTAAAGTTTGGAAAGGGGATGTAAATGAAATTAACTCCACCACGGCCAATGACCTTTACCTGACATTACCTAAAGGTGAATATGCCAACGTAAAAGCGATTGCTTCAAGCACACAGCCGCTAATCGCGCCTATCAAAAAAGGCCAAGTGATTGGACAAGTTAAATTTGTATTAAATGGCAGAACCATTAGCGAGCGTGCATTGGTAGCGGACAGATCAGTTGCCGCTGCCGGCTTGTTCGGCCGCGCTTGGGACTCTATTAAACTACTGATGCAGTAGGTGTGATAACGATGACCGATATTGACCCACAAACCACACCGCCACTTATCGAGTTTCCATGCCGCTTTCCCATTAAAGTGATGGGGGAAACGCAGGAAATATTCTCTACGACGATTATTGGCCTGATTCAAACCATCGTGCCCAGCTTTAATGCTGAGCATGTAGAGATGCGCGCGAGCACTAACGGCAAATATATCAGCCTGACCTGCTCAGTGGATGTGGTTTCACAAGCACAGCTTGATGATGTTTATCGCTTATTAACTGCGCATCCTTTAGTGAAATATACGCTTTAAGATACGCATCACCTTGCGATGCTAGCCAATATTATCGTTAGAAATTTAGGCATCACCTCATTTGAAGCTACATGCGAGGCGATGCAACAGTTCACCGCAGCGCGCACTGCCGATTCTGCCGATGAAATATGGCTCACAGAGCACACGCCAGTTTACTCAGTAGGACTTAATCGTAAGCAGATCATGCCGCCATCGCGGCATGATATTGCCGTAGTAAATACTGACCGTGGCGGTAAAATCACCTATCACGGGCCAGGACAAGTCATCGTTTACGTATTACTAGACTTATCTAGGCGTCATCTTAATATACGCAGTTTAGTCAGCCTGCTAGAACATACAGTGATAGAATTACTGGCGCAATACCATGTAAGCGCAGTGGCAAAACCCGATGCGCCCGGTGTTTATGTAAGTATAGCGAACGCGCCAGAAGCAAAAATTGCATCATTAGGCTTACGTGTTAAGAACAACTGCTGTTATCACGGCCTAAGCCTGAATATAGATATGGATTTAAGCCCATTTAACGCGATTGATCCTTGCGGCTACAAAGGGCTGGCAGTGACACAAACCAAAGATCTCGGCATTCATGCCAATATACAAACCATTGGTGAGCAACTTGTAACGATGCTTGCCAGCAAACTAGAGCCTTTGTATGACCAACGTAATCCCTAACAGAACACCTAAAGTTGCTGGTGTAAAAGAAATTGATGCGGCAAAAACGTCGCGCATCCCCATTAAAATCATTCCGCAGCCAGTCCAACGCAAGCCTGACTGGATACGCATGAAAGTGCCTGATGGAGAGCGTTATCAGGAAATCAAACGTGTACTGCGTGAAAATAATCTACATACCGTATGCGAAGAGGCCAGCTGCCCCAATATCGGCGAGTGCTTTAGCGGCGGCACTGCCACCTTTATGATTTTGGGCGACATTTGCACGCGGCGCTGCCCATTTTGCGATGTAGCCCACGGCAAGCCGCTGCCACCAGACCCAAATGAACCTGAAAATCTGGCAAAAACCATTGCACAGATGCGCTTAAATTATGTGGTGATTACCAGTGTAGATCGTGACGACCTACTAGATGGCGGCGCCCAGCATTTTGTCGACTGTATTCAGGCAGTACGTACACACTCACCCAATATCCGTATTGAAATCTTGGTACCCGACTTTCGTGGCCGCTTAGATGTAGCAATGGAAATCCTGCGTAAAGCACCGCCTGATGTAATGAACCATAACCTGGAAACTATCCCTAGACTGTATAAACAGGCTAGACCTGGCTCTGACTACCAAAACTCATTAAACTTATTAAAAGTATTTGGTGAAATGTACCCGCATGTGCCGACCAAATCGGGCCTGATGTTAGGCTTGGGCGAAACAGATGAGGAAATTTTGGCGGTGATGCAAGATTTGCGCGCACACAATGTCAGCATGCTTACGCTGGGGCAATATCTACAGCCGAGCGTGCATCATTTGCCGGTGATGCGCTACGTGGAACCGCAAACTTTTGAAACTTTAAAGCAAAAAGCTGACATGATGGGCTTTAATAATACAGCCAGTGGCCCCATGGTAAGAAGTAGCTATCATGCTGACGCTCAGGCCCATCAGGTAATCACTTAACGATGGAGCTCTGGTATCGGTGATGACCTCTAAATAACCGCGTTAAAGTTTTAAAAAAGGAAAATATGGTTCCGCATTTAACAACAGCACTCAATGGCCCACTGTTATCTCTAGAAAAAAGCATGCTCAATGCCATGCCCAAGATTGAGCATTGGTTTCGCACACAATGGCTAGATCATGCAGCGCCATTTTATGCATCTGTTGATTTACGTAACGCCGGCTTTAAATTAGCTCCGGTTGATACCAATTTATTCCCCGGCGGCTTTAACAACCTTAATCCGGACTTTTTACATTTAAGCGTGCAGGCTGCAATGGTCGCCGTTGAAAAAATCTGTCCGGAAGCCAGCCGCCTACTCATCATTCCTGAAAACCACACCCGCAACACTTATTATCTGCGCAATGTAGTGGAGCTCGCCAATATATTAAAACAAGCAGGGATGAATGTAAGAATTGGCTCTATCTCCCCAGAAATCACCGAACCCACATTGCTGGAAACACATGACGGCCAGCCACTATTGCTAGAGCCTGTGGTACGCGAAGGCAATCGCCTAAAATTGGCAGCCGCTAAAATAGGCGACACCGCTCTAAGTGAATTTGATAGCTGTGCAGTTCTGCTTAACAACGATCTATCGGGCGGCATTCCAGACATTCTGCAAGACTTAGAACAAAATCTAATCCCGCCGCTCTATGCAGGTTGGAGCACACGCAGAAAATCACAACATTTTGCTGCCTATAATCGGGTGGCGCGTGAGTTTTCTGACCTGCTAGGCATTGATGAATGGCTGCTGAACCCGTATTTTGAAACTTGTGGTGAAATTGACTTTAACGCCAGAACCGGTGAGGACTGCCTTGCAGCCAAAGTAGAGTCATTGCTTGAAAAAATTAAACTCAAATACGCAGAATATGGTGTGACACAAGAACCGTTTGTGATTGTGAAAGCCAATGCCGGCACTTATGGCATGGGCATTATGACCGTAAAATCGCCAGATGATGTGCGCGGCCTTAATCGCAAAGCACGCAACAAAATGTCTGTGATTAAAGAGGGCCTGGAAGTCACAGAGGTGATTATCCAAGAAGGTGTTTACACCTTCGAGAGCATTAACGATGCAGTTGCCGAGCCAGTCGTCTATATGATGGATCACTATGTCATTGGCGGCTTCTACCGTGTGCACACAGGCAGAGGGGTGGACGAGAACCTGAACGCACCCGGCTCACACTTTGTACCGTTAGCGTTTGAGAAGCCCTGCACCTTACCCGACTGTGCAGGCGCACCAGATGCCACTCCTAACCGTTTTTATGCGTATGGCGTTGTAGCGCGTTTAGCTCTATTGGCGGCCGCCATCGAGTTACAAGAACAAGACCCACTTAACCAATAAAGCCTGCCCCTATGAAATTAGTCTTTATTCTGGACCCGCTCGCAAGCTTAAAAAGCTATAAGGATACTAGCCTTGCCATTATGCGCGAGGCCAGCCTACGCGGACATGAACTATTCGTGAGTTTGCAGCACGACCTCTTCCTGCGTGGTGCACAGGCAAGAATTAACGTACAGCAGTTTAAGTTTACGGGCCAAAGTTATGTGGCTTCAGAAAAGGTGGAGTTCGCACCCAGTGAGTTTGATGCCATTATCATGCGCAAAGACCCACCTTTTGATAACGAATATCTTTACAGTACCTACCTGCTTGAAATAGCAGCCCAGCAAGGGGCACATGTATTCAACAACCCTAGTGCGATTCGTGGCTGGAATGAAAAACTCTCGGTGACGCGCTTTCCGCAGTTTGCACCAGAATTCTTGGTCACAGCAAATCAAGCATTAATCCGTGAGTTTCTTGTCACGCATGCAGATATTGTGGTTAAACCTTTAGATGGCATGGGCGGCAGCAGTATTTTTCGCCTGACATTACAAGACCCCAATATCAGCGTGATACTAGAAACCATTACCCAGTTTGGCACGCAAACCGTGATGGCACAACGTTACCTGCCAGCGATTGTGCAAGGTGATAAGCGCATTATTGTCATTGATGGTGAGCCATTGCCTTATGCACTGGCACGGATTCCGATGGCGGGGGAGACGCGCGGCAATTTAGCGGCAGGCGGCACTGGCGTTACACAACCGCTCACGGACCGTGACTGTGAAATTGCGACCACCGTTGGTCAAGTGTTAAAACAAGCAGGTTTGTTCTTGGTCGGCTTAGACGTGATTGGAGAGCATCTCACCGAAATCAACGTCACCAGCCCCACGGGGATGGTGGAAATTGCCAACCAAACTGACTGTAATCCTGCTAGCATCTTTATCAATGCGTTAGAGCAACGACAGCAAAAATAAATGCGTAAAGGATTGAAACCCCTATTGATTGTAGCAGCATGCTGCCTGGCAATATGGGGATACATTGCTTACAAGCAACCCGCGCTCTACCACAGCCAAAGCTACGTATTCGGTACGCTGGTTGATATCAGTATCTATGGCGAACCTGAAGAACGCGCCAAAGCACTGACCAATCATATCCTGCAAGACTTTCAGCACCTGCATGTGCAGTTACACGCATGGCAACCTTCAACAGATAATTCAGCCAACGAACTAGGCACCCTCAACGCCGCCTTCGCCTCCGGCGAAGAGCCCATACACATCAGCCCGCGCATGGCCGAGATTTTGCGCGACGCAACCAAGTTATCGCAGCAGTCTAATGGCTTATTCAACCCAAGTATCGGCCATTTAATTGGCACGTGGGGCTTTCAGCGTGATGAATTTAGTGCGGTGCATATAGATAAAGCGCATATAAGCAACCTAGTTAAGGCTAATCCGCGCATGTCGGATATCGTCATTAAAAATAATACTGCCTACAGCAAAAATCCGAATGTAAAACTGGATTTAGGCGGCTATGCCAAAGGTTATGCGTTAGATCAGGCTGCCGACTACTTACGCAAGCAACGGGTGCACAATGCCCTCATCAACATCGGTGGCAATATCATCGCACTGGGTCAGCATGGAGATACACCCTGGCGCGTAGGTATACAGCACCCACGTAAACCCGCAGCGATTGCCACACTGGAGTTGGCAGACGGTTGGGCAATTGGCACCTCTGGTGATTATCAACGCTATTTCATGTTAGATGGTAAACGCTATTGCCACATCATTGACCCGCACACAGGCTACCCAGTACAGCACACACAGGCGGTTACCGTGTTGATTCCGCCGCAAGCAGTGCATAGTACACAAGCTGGCACGTTATCTGACGTTGCATCCAAGCCGATTTTTATTGAACCATTGGCACAAAAATCAACCATCGCAGCCTCTCTGGGTATTCAACACTACATGGTGATCGATCAAGCCGCTCAGGCATTTGTTACTCCAGAACTGCAAACCAAGCTCACCTGGCTAGACGCAGACTTTAAGAAGCACTTGCATGTCCAAGCTACTGCACAACATTAAAACCAAAACTCGTTTCATGCGAATTGGTGATTGGTGCGTAGTCACCACTGGCATTGTTCTGGTGGTGGTATTATTTCAACAGTTATGGTCACACGAGGGGGCAACCCGTGTACAGATTCGGCTAGGTGACACCATATATGGCACATATAGCCTCAACCAGCAACGAGACATTCAGGTTGACGGCGCCATCGGCCCCGCTACCGTCAGCATCATGAATGGTAAAGCGAGATTCTCCAAATCACCATGCCATAATCAATACTGCGTACACCAAGGCTGGCTATCACGCTCAGGGCAGGCCGCGCTATGCCTACCTAACCAACTCAGTTTAGAACTGATTGGTGAAGCAAAACACTATGACTCGCTCAACTATTAGCACTGACATTACACGGCAAATCCATAGATAGACTAATCGATGTTTATTCAGACCTCCATAGAAGACCATCGCATTGCCAAACTAGCCGCCCTTGCTATTGCGTTGCATATGCTAGAGGCCGTGATTCCATCGCCGCTGCCAGGTGTCAAACCGGGCATCGCAAACATAGTGACCTTATATGTATTATATAAATATGACTTTGCCAGTGCTGCGTGGGTGAGCATACTGCGGGTATTTGCCAGCAGCCTACTACTAGGGCAGTTTCTATCGCCAACGTTTATACTAAGTCTGGCAGGGGCATTACTGAGCCTTGGTGTATTGTGGTTAGGGATGCACCTGCCGAAAAAGCACTTCGGCCCGGTATCATTAAGCATACTTGCTGCCTTTGCCCACATTGCAGGGCAATTGATGATTGTAAGGCTATGGTTGATTCCACATGCCAGCGTGGCTTACTTAGTCCCCATTTTTGCGATGGCTGCGCTGTTTTTCGGGCTAATCAATGGCATCATTGCCCACAAGTTACTCTATAATGAAACATCTATCATAGACACCTCACCTAGAAGCCAACAACACTAGCTAACCAAATGTTTCATACCATTAAATCACATGCTAAAGCTCATAAAACCTTTATAGCTGCTGTGATAGTGTCTTTGCTACTGCATACGGCATTTTTATCCGAACTCTCTTTCACACTGCCCGAACTAGGTAATGATCATCAGCCACTCAATGTGCAACTAGAGCAAACACCCGCACCCGCCTTGGTCAGCAAAACCATAGAAAAAGTTGTACCTAGACCCAAATCCACAAAAACTGAAATTGCAAGTACTGAAATTAATCAGCGTGTGGATACCATCGACACGTCAAGAGAAGACGAAGTTGACTTTCCTGCAGACGACGACATAGATACACCACCGCCGCCAGTTGAGCATGAACCTGTTAAGCAGAATGATGTACCTGCACCTACAGAATCATCAGTCCCAGAGCAAGCGGCGGCGGCGGCGGCAACTACACCACAGTATATAGAAACAGAATTCGATGTGTTTCAAGGCGGGAGTAAAAGTATAGTAGGTAATGCACGCATCACCTTCAATATAGACAAGTCCAGCAGTTATTCAATCAAAAGTACGATTGAAGCCCAAGGCATAACAGCGTTATTCTTTCAAAATCTAGTACAAGAGAGTCAGGGCATCGTGACAGAAAGCGGTTTAAAACCAAGCTATTACTCGTATCGATATGGCAATAAAAAATCACAAACTGCTAATTTCCACTGGGATGACGGCACATTAACAATGCGCACCGAAAAAGGTGAGAAAACCGAAAAATTAGAAGCCGGCACACAAGATTTATTAAGTTTCATGTACCAGTTCATGTTCACAGCACCCCTGGAGTCCAACGCAATCAACATGACCAATGGCAAAACATTGCGTAACTACAACTACCGTTTTGAGGGGGAAGAAATCATCTATTCAAAGCTTGGCGCATTAAATGCAATCCATTTAATCAAAGCTAGCGCAAATAGTGAAGAAAAAACAGAACTCTGGCTAGCTACAGACTACAAGAATCTACCGATCAAAATCCGTAAGACTGAAAAGAATGGCAGTGTGATTGAGCAGGTGATCATAAGTATTAATGCTAGACCAGCTTTAAAACTACCAGAACCTGATGTCACTTGGTAGCATTAAAAAATAAAGAGCGGTAAAACCGCTCTTTATTTTTAAACAATTACTACTTAATCCAGCAATTCACGCCAAATCGCCCGTTTACTTTGGAACTGGGCATTACCACTGCTAAACTCCGTGCTAACTGGCTCAAATTTTGCATCTGCCGTCACGGCAGAAACCACTGGCTTACCCTTAATATACATCACGTTAAACCCTACTATAGGTGCGTTAGTTTTTGTAGAAACCAATCCACTGGATAGATTTGGCGGCTTGCCTGTATCATAACTAAAGTAATTAAAGTAACTATAACCGCCAGGGCTACAAACCGCATTAGATGGTATCGTCGTCGGCACCAACAGCGTGCCAGCAACGAGCTGCCCTGCCACATTTTGCCGCTCAGCCGCAGTGGTAGTATCAGAGGCAGCAGGCACGTAGAAATTTACAAACCAGCCATCACCGCTGGTCATATCTACATTATTAGTTGACCCTGTACGCGTGTTGCTAGGTGCACTAAGCGTTTGCTCAACCAAAGTATTACGCGGGTTATCAATAGTAGGGCCATTGCTATCTTTAATTGCATAAAGTGTCTGTTGTTGTTTATCAGTCAAGTCATTAATCTCAAGATACTTACCCGTCCCTACAAATACAACGCGATACTCTCCCACCTTACCTAGCTCTGGCCGCACGGTAATTGGCTGTCTATTGCCTTGTGGGTCTTTTAAGATAGCCACAAGTTTAGGGTTAGGGCTAGATGGTGTAGCGCCAATATCAAAACGCCACAGATTACCTAATAAATCCCCGCCATAAATCCAATGCGCTACAGATTCCTTATCCGCATCTGCAACATCAGACAAAGCAGAAATATCAGCCAAGCCACTCGGCGTTACATTATCACCAGCACTAGTACTAATATGACTAACCAGTGGAACACCAGTCATGGCATTCAATACATATAACACTCCTTTACCAATTTCGCTGCCTCCGCCATTGTTATATCCAGATGTTAATACCACTACCCATTTATTTTCAGGAGTTTTCGTAATAATGGGGTTGCCATAGCTATAACCCATATTATTATCGGTACGCGTACAACCCTCGCAATCCGTATTACCAAACTCCCATAAGAGAATTGGCGATTCTGGGTTAGTAATATCTAAAGCATAGTATCCTTTGCCACCCGCATTCAGGCCACCGACTAAAATGCTTTTCCAAGTAGACCCGTCATAAACATCACCGACAACTGTGTCCCCATTCACATAATTGGTATGCATGGTTGAGTAGTTCTTATCAGCCAACTTCCACATATTAGGAATCACCATACTTGGCACATAAGCCCAGCGCTCTTCGCCTGTATCTGCATTAAAAGCATGCAGCATACCGTCATTGGTACCAATATATACCGTCCTGCCTCTGCCTGCAGTTATGCCACTAGGGTAGTTGTTTTCACTATATTTAAATACTGGATCACCTACAAAAACAGGTTTAGACTCCAGTGCATCACCTAAAAATGCCTCGCGATAACGGAACAGGCGGTTCACAGGCGTGTTAGTCCCTCGGTCTTCATACGTGATACTTCCACGCAAGAAGTTCACTAAATTGGCTTCTTTAGCGTTTGGCTGTTGCGTAACCGCATCTAGCGAGGTCCATTGACTCAATTTAGGCGCTAGATAAGCCTGCTGAAAATAAGACTGCTGAGCAGGTGTCATGTTTGTATAATCAAAACTCACCAATGCCCCCCCTTTATTCATCCAAACTTGCCTAGTACCTGCTGCGGCTTTAGCTGCAATTTGTCCAGTACCGGTCTTAGCTGCGGATACTTTGACCTTGCAACTTGTGCCATCCATGCTACCATCCACACAACTGCTTGCATTAGGGGTTACACAATAATAAATATTACTGCCGCTTGTTGGCTCTGCCACAATCGAGCTGGGTGACGGGCATGAGGCAGTGACGATATCTTCGACGCTCCACTCTGCAGACTCACTTACCTCACCGGTCGCAGTATTAATGGTGCGACTCTCTAAGTTACCAGTCCATTTAACTGTAGTGTAGCTTGCCAGATAAGCATAGTTATCCCCCTGCACAGGATTAAGCGTACTGGTTGCGGCGGCTGCACCCGCACCAATTTTTGCGTTGATTTGTGACAACGCCTCAGTTAAGCCCTTAGTAAGCTGAGCAGGGTCTTTTGCGCTAAAATAAGTCCCTTGCCCGTTAACTGCAGCATGCCAAAGATCATCTACTGCTGTTTCAGTGTCGGCTACAGGCTTAGGCCACTCCACCGTTTCAGGACTGCCCAAGCCATTTTTAAGGTTATAAAAGTCACCCGAGGTTGCAGTTTTATAATCACTGCTATACATTAAGGTACCGTCAATCCCCAAGCCTAAAGTAAACGTGGTCATATGCTGTTTTGGGTTATTATCGGTACCGCTTACAAACACATTGTTCTCGCAAACATCTAGGCCTAATGCACCTGTACAGTTACTTAAACCAGTAGTACGCAAGTCAGTATCATAATAATATTTAGCAACGTCTGCCAAACTATTACTAGAGCTTGCAGTCTTGCCTTCATACATCGGAAGCGCTGTACCGCTACCATCCTTATTGCCCACCTGACCGGTACCTGCAACATCTTTTACATCTGCATCTGCATCTGTATTCCAATAACCATCGGTGGTTAACAATGCAAAATTCTGCTGGCACGAGTATTGCACTGGGTCGGAAGAACCAACCGGTTTTTTACCCGCATAGATCCTGCCCACTATTGAAAGTGCTGAACGTAACGGTGTGCTACTGCTAGGCGTGATGCCAAATAGCTTGGTGTACCATTGCTCTTTTTGGCTACCTGTGCCAGCATCAAACTTATTAATTGGTAAATAATTACTGCTTTGGTTAGCAATCGTAATAAAGCCGACCCTGTAGCGATTATCAATCGGTTTAAACGCCAAGCTAGCGGAGGTTTTCATCGCTTGCATGCGCGTGCGGTAGTAAGTATACCAATTAGCAAAGTTGGTCATTTCTTTTACGTAGCTACAAGTTGCCCCGCAATCGGTGCGTGCTGCGGATTTAGGATAACTATCAGTTGTAGAAACAATATCGGTACGGGTAAAGGTGTAAGGTGGGGTAGATGTGCTAGTAACACCACCAGAAGCAATCACGACACTACCAACTGAAGCACTATTACTTAAGCCAGAAACTACAACCTTACCATTACCATTAGCACCAGCAGCAACTGTAGATGTGATGGTGATTTTTGGGCTATTTGCACCATCAGAAACGGCAGTGTATTCAGGGTTGGAGCTACAGCTATTAATCTTAGCAACAATTGCATCTGCTAGCGCATTACGTCTCGCAGACCCACCTCCTGATGAGGTAGATGATGCTGTTCCGCACCCAGTGCCAGTGCCACCCATAATCTCAACACTATTCACTGTGACACTGCTAACTGTAGTAGTGCCACTACTTACACTTGAAACCGTAAATGAGCCAACCGCCGCAACGCCTACAGTGGTGGCGCCTACATACCGTGGATACACATAAGTACCCGAGCGCGTTGACTTACAAGTGGTCAACGCCGTGTCACTACACCAGCGCGACTTAGCCGGAAAACTATAACTGACGCCTGCTACGGTTGTTGGCGTAGATGATAAAACGCAATTGACCAGCTCAGACTCACGGCAATACTCTGTCGGCACCACTGAGTAATAATACGGTGCACCAGACACTTTAATAACATTGGCTAACATGCTATCCGTCACCTTCTGGTCTGGTAATCCTGAGGTCCGCCCATACTTATAGGTTGCATCTGGGTACAGATAATCACTGTTTTTACGGCACACACTAGTATTGGTGAGCTCACTAGCTGTAGGGTTTTGTTTAGTGCACCAAACACGGTCCGGATAGTTGGTGGTGAGGTCAACATAATTGGTGCTGGTCAATAACTGTGTAGTATTTTGCTTATTGTAAGAGTCTGTCCTTACATTGGTTGGTGTGGTTTGGTCTCCTCTAGTTGTGCCATCAGCATTGACACCTGGGGTATAACGAATAGCAGGATTATAATACTGACTATTCATATCGCTATTCATATAAGGTACATCACCCACCACGCACACATCCAATACACGTGTTGTACCACTAACTACCCCAGAGTACACAGTACCAAGTGTGCCAGATGAACCTGATGTGCCATCATCACCACTATCACGGCAATTTTTATCATTAGGGGCTGGGTTATTAAAAATATCGCTGATGTAATCTGGTGTGTAGTCCTGCCCCATACTGCCAGAGTTATCCAAAATAAACATTAAGTTAGGCAGCACATTCGTGGTTGTGGCGTTTGCCAAAGGCACTGTGGCTAAATCAACCGTGGCCGCATGTACTGATGCTGTCGGCAAACCTCCTAACAGTAACCAGCTAGCGATGGAAAATAACGTTAACAAGGACTGTGTATAGTTTTTCATGATTAATCCTAATAAACAAATGCTTGTGTAAAGCTAAGCGTATTTCTAGGGCCAGTTACCCGCACCGTCACCCTGTACATTGGCTGATCACCCGAGCTAGACAAGTTCCCACCAGCAGTACCATACTCCTTTGTGGTTTGTGAGCTTGGTCTTGTTGATGCGGCACCAAGCAAACATTTGTCTTTTGCCTTGTATAACCCTGTAGTAGGCAACACTGTACCCGCCACGCACATTCTCTCTACCACATAGCTGATAGTATTGCCGCTAGTGTCTTTACCCGCAGAAATACCCGTGCCAGTCGCCAAGCTAGAGCCAGTCGTGAATCGCGCTTTTGCATCATCTTGGGGCGATGCATAATAACCATTATTCACGCTATCGTTATTGAGCAAAGCTGTTTGGTTCGCAGCCAGCCACTTAATGGCAGTTTCAACACCAGTATCCGCCGATGCAGTTGCAGATTGTTTAAATGCCAAGTTACCTGCAATTAATGTATTGGTATCTACTGAGCGAATCAATGCTACTGCCGCTAGCGACATCACTACCAGAGCCATTAGCGCAAAAAACAACACCACACCACTCTGTTTAGGCATGTTCTGCTGTGTAACGCAAGCTTGCTGCCTTACTGTAGCAAGCTTGCTGATTTCATTAACTGAGTTCATGGCGAATTTACTCATAATACGTTTCTGGACCAAATAATATTACGCAACGGAATAATTGTTTCATAGACACGATAGCGGTAACGTTGCCAATCGGCAATGGTCGTGAGGTCAACCACAGGTGCTGGTGAACCTGCTTCATCAGGCCAAGCAACTGGTGCATTTAAAGTAACCACTTCCTTCTCCAACTGCCCATTTCTGGCCACTACAGCAACACGTACTGCCTTAATACGATTTCTATCTGCAACCGTTAGTGCGCCCGCTGCCCATATGCCGCTTGCATCAACCCAAGCAGTCACTTGGTTATTGCTTGCAGTAGCAGAAATACCGTATTGCGCCTGTATATTCACGACTTCAGCCACACTAGGCTGACCATTTCGCTCAAGCATTGAGTTATTAATGCCATAACCCACAGCACTCCAATTACCTAAACAGAATAGGCTGGCACCAGATTTTGTAGCTCCAGCTACCTTGCCCCCGCCATCGACGGCAACAGTGACTTTAGTGGTAGCAGTAACGGTTCTGATTTTTGTCATTGCACAAACACCCTGATTCACAATCATGGCAACGTTATTCACCTTACAACCCATATTGTTATCCACTACGATTTCTGGCAAACCAGCAGAGTTACTAGATATCAATGAAGAAAATCCACCCATGGGCGCATCACCATAACGCACCGTAATTTGATCACTGCCAGTGCCGCCATCTACTATCGTTATAGGAAACATATCAAAGTCTTCAACAAACGCCGTATCTGGGTCATCATATGAGGGCGATGGACTGCATTGCATAGGTGAGCCTCTAGGATCAATTTCTGGCAGGCCAAATCCGGCCATTTGCACGTCTCTTTGAATATTGTAAAGCGCAATATTACCGTTAGTTTGGGCATCCGCCGTACCGGTAGTACTACGTTTTTGACCTTCAAACACCGAAAAAACCTGCATAATCACCAGCGTGACCAACATACCAATCACTAGGCCAACCATGATTTCAACTAAGCTAAATCCAGCTTGAGACACACTAACAGGTTTGCATCTGTAGCCATCAAGCTGCAGTATGTTTGCATCTTTTCTTTTAGTATTGGTTAGCATCTAAAAAGCCTCTGATTTAATACTCATCAATTGCAAATTAATTTGGTACTACTTTAACAATTGAAGCATTCATTACCACATTATGCGCTTCAGTCTCACCCGGCGCCTGCCAAGTCACTGTTACCTGAAACTGGTTCAAATCTGGCTGCGTCACTGTGCGTTTACCATTGGGTAATAATGTAGGAATTGCTGTCTGATTTTCCAGATAATTAATGGCATTATCTGAGTCTGCCCATATCTGGCCTATTCTTTGTTGTGCCACATAACTTGCATCCGCACGATATTTAGCATTGCTAGTATTACTTAACATTGACGCCTGCAAGCCAACTAATGCAAGAATACCCATAGAAAAAATTACAATTGCAATTAATGCCTCAAGCAACATCAGACCTTGCTGCGCTTTCGCACTGCTTACGTTAGTACATAAGCGTTTGTTCAAAAAGTTTGCTCTATTATTCACATTAAACCTCTTACACACTTAGCATTTGCGAGAGTCATCTGAAGACTGTGCAACGGCGGGATCACACATTCTTATATTACCTCCCACGCCAACCGTAATACGTAAGGCACGGCTGCCAGACACCGCCGTAGAGTTAATATCTACAGATGTAAATGACGCGCCTGTAGTCGCACCCAGGTTACTAAAAACAACGGAGGTTTGTGCAGCAGGCGTTGTTAGCACAGTGATATTGGCAGTTGAACCTTCGTTTTGATTACGACTCTTTATCGTAGCAGGGCAGTCATCAGCACCATCACCGTCAGCATCTCCTACCGCAACAACACAACCCACTGTCCAAGCAGAGTTGCCTGTAAACACAAACTGAACTTGCGCATTTCGCTTAACTGCCTCTGCACGCGCCACTTGCAGGCCGTTTTGAATGGACTCTGCGGCACTACGAATGCGGGTATTTTCTATCCAATCGCGATAACTAGTAGCACCCAACCCTGCCAACACCGCGATTAAAGCAATCCCAACCATCAGTTCTATCAAACTGTAGCCTAACGTATTGCGGATTGGTGCTGACACTAGCATGAAGCGCCTTTGCCTGTTAACCAACAATTGCCAGTAACGCCATCATATATTGATGACCTAACATCACTTTGATCCACCGTATATTGAAAATTAGCCATCTCGCCCACACCATCTGCAACCAACACAAAAGTGGTAGCTGTCGCACTACTACAGCTATAAGCAAAATATTTTGCACCGCTTGTAGGTGCACAAGCGCCACCCACGTAGGTACGGTTATCCTGATAATACTGCTCCATTCTTACTTTCAGGTTTGCCAGAATAGAAGGAGCTTCAGCAGCCCTACCTTTTCTAACGTAATCGGTATAACTAGGCAATGCTATCGAGGCCAATATGCCGATAATTGCCACCACTATCATCATTTCCACTAACGAGAAACCCTTCTGAAGAGGATACGTCTCGTGACTGTAACGTGATTGTGTATTAAACAAGATATTCATAGCGATTTTCCTTTTTCCCTTAGCGTGAATCCTCTGCTTAATTACTAGTCATGTCTATTAGCATCCGACAAATGGTAAATTTAGCCTAATAAACGGTTATTGCTATCAATTTATAGAACTGTAGCGCCTTTTGTACCAAGCGAACGATAGGTAAAAAAATGGTAGAATATCAGCTATATTTTTTCTTCACTCTCTGGATTAAGATGCGTTATCACGCTACAAGCACGTAGATAACCAACAAAAGGCTGATTTCAATGCGTGCAAAACTGATTATATTTCTACTAATTTTAAGCAGCGCATTAAGCGCATGCGGCACCAAAGGTCCGCTATATATTCCTGAAAAAGCATACCCACAGCCGACCACACCCAGCAAATAAATACGGCACTTTCAACCCCTATCGTTAAGACATTACCGTGAATACTTTTACACTCAAAAACAATGTGTTGCATGCTGAAAATGTAGCACTTACACAAATTACAGAGAGCTTTGGTTCGCCTTGCTATGTATATTCCAAAGCCGCACTTAGCCAAGCTTTTGAGCGCTTTAGCGCTGGCTTTAAAGATGCCAATCATTTAGTTTGCTTCGCTGTAAAATCCAACCCTAGCCTTGCAATCTTAAACTTGTTTGCCAAGCTTGGCGCTGGCTTTGACATCGTGTCGGGTGGTGAGTTGGCACGAGTGATTGCCGCTGGCGGCGATCCGAAAAAGGTTGTGTTTTCTGGTGTAGGTAAAACTGCAGATGAAATGCGAGCAGCATTAGAAGCTGGCATTTTTTGCTTTAACGTGGAGTCTGCCAGTGAATTAGTGCGACTAAACGATGTAGCAATCTATATGGGTAAAATCGCACCGGTTTCATTACGGGTAAACCCTAACGTAGATGCAAAAACCCACCCTTATATTTCTACCGGTTTAAAAAATAATAAATTTGGCGTTGCATATGAGGACGCACTAGACATTTACTTACAAGCAGCAGGAATGTCCAATATCGCCATTCATGGTGTAGATTGCCATATCGGTTCGCAAATCACCGAGCTATCTCCGTTCTTAGATGCGTTTGACCGCGTGCTGGCACTGGTTGATGCATTAGCAGAAAATAATATACAGATTCAACATATCGACCTAGGCGGCGGCATCGGCATTTGCTATAGCGATGAAACACCGCCAGAATTCACTGCTTACGCAAAAGCCATGCGTGAAAAACTAGGTAACCGCGATGTGAAGCTGGTGTTTGAACCTGGCCGTGCATTAGTGGGCAATGCTGGTATGTTAGTCACTAAAGTTGAATATATTAAACAAACCGAAACTAAGAACTTTGCAATTGTCGATGCAGCCATGAACGACCTGATGCGCCCGGCACTGTATGACGCTTACCACGATATTCAAGCAGTGCAACCGCGCAATGAAACTGCCGTGAACTATGAAATAGTCGGGCCAGTATGTGAAAGTGGTGACTTTTTGGGGCACGACAGAGAACTGGCCTTACAAGAAGGGGATTTGTTGGCCATTATGTCTGCAGGTGCTTATGGCATGAGCATGTCTAGCAACTACAACACCAGACCGCGCGTTGCGGAAGTCATGGTAGATGGTAGCCAATGCCACTTAATTAGAAAACGTGAGCTAATTGCCGACTTGTTTGCAAACGAAAGTATTTTACCGAACGGCTAAATACCTAACATACCCCGCCATTAGCTGATGAATACCTAACGGTGGTGATCATAAAAAAAAGCGAAGATTTATCTTCGCTTTTTTTATGTTTTGTTAGTCAAAAATCACCGTCTTGTTTGCATATAGCAGAATACGGTTTTCAATATGCCAGCTCACTGCTTTGGACAGTACTACGCGCTCTAAATCTCGCCCCTTTTGAATCAGGTCTTCAACTTGATCCCGATGCGAAATACGGTCGATGCCTTGTTCAATAATCGGGCCTTCATCCAGCACCTCGGTCACGTAATGGCTAGTTGCACCGATCAATTTAACACCGCGCTCAAAGGCACGATGATAAGGGCGTGCACCAATAAAGGCTGGCAAGAAAGAATGGTGAATATTAATAATGCGCTGTGGGTAACGTGACACAAAATCTGGCGACAAAATCTGCATATAGCGCGCTAACACGATTAAATCAATGCCGTAATCTGCAAACAGCTTAAATTGCGCGGCCTCAGCCTGCGCTTTGTTGTCTTTATTGACTTCAATATGGTGAAAATCAATGCCATAGAATTTAACTAAATTTTCGGTATCACGGTGATTACTGATCACTAATGGAATCTCACAGGCCAACTCGCCGCTTTTGTGTCTATGCAACAAATCGGCTAAGCAATGGTCATACTGCGATACCATGATGGCAACACGCGTTTTATGCTGCGACAACTTAAGTTGCCACTGCATGCTGAATTTATTGGCAACCTCAGAGAATGCATGATTAAAGCTGGCTTCATCCAGATTAAAACCGGTGAGATCCCATTCCACACGCATTAAAAATAGATTATTTTCCGCATCTTGATGCTGGTCTGCGTGTAAAATATTAGCATTGTGCTGAAGTAAGAAATCAGCAATAGCTGCGACAATGCCTTTAGTGTCTGGGCAAGTAATCAGTAAGGTTGCAGTATTTTTCATAGTAAAAATTTATAATCTAGCTAATTCCGGCATTCAACGATGCCAACTAACCGACAATATTTTTAAAGTTAATTATTTTAAAAAAAGCAATTATACCTGATGCGCTTAGCGCCTGATGCAATTTGAATGTGGATGATATATGAACACCGAGCAATCTATGCCTAACCAGCAAGTTCTAGGCGGAGAAATAACACCGAATGATGCAGCAATCGTGCTCGCTAACCCGCGCGGCTTCTGTGCCGGCGTTGATCGTGCCATTATTATTGTAGAGCAGGCACTAGAGAAATTTGGCGCACCGATTTATGTGCGTCACGAGGTTGTACATAACAAATTTGTGGTGGACGAACTGCGAGCGAAAGGCGCCGTATTTGTTGAAGAGCTAGATCAAATCCCTACCGGTAGCATCGTGATTTTTAGCGCGCACGGCGTATCTAAAGCGGTAAGGGCAGAAGCAGAATCACGCGGCCTAACTGCTTATGATGCCACTTGTCCGCTAGTGACCAAAGTGCATATAGAAGTGGAAAAAATGCGCAAAGCCGGCATGGAGATCGTCATGATAGGGCACAAAGGCCACCCTGAGGTTGAAGGCACCATGGGGCAGGTTGAGCAAGCAGGTAACAGCGCCACCAATACCGGCATGTATTTGGTAGAAACCCCGGAAGACGTTGCAGCGTTAGCCGTAAAAGATCCTAGCAAACTGGCTTACGTCACGCAGACTACGCTATCCATGGATGATGCTGCACTCGTCATCAATGCACTCAAGGCTAAATTCCCAGAAATTAACGCACCTAAGAGTGATGACATTTGCTACGCCACACAAAACCGGCAAGATGCAGTAAAAATTATGGCGCAAGACTGTGATTTAGTGATTATCGTGGGTTCACCCAACAGCTCAAACTCCAACCGTTTGCGTGAAGTGGCTAAGAACCAAGGCATTGAAGCCTACATGGTAGATAACGCAAGCTACTTAAAACCAGAGTGGTTAATTAACAAGAAAAAAGTAGGCGTGTCTGCTGGCGCATCTGCGCCTGAAATATTGGTGCAAGAAGTGATTGCACAGTTACAAAGCTTTGGCGCCGGCCAAGTACAAGAATTGCAGGGTGTAGTAGAGAGCGTAGTATTTCAGCTGCCTAAAAACCTGACGAACGCAGCCAAGACCAATAACGCGCAATAACAAACCCATTACGACAGTTAGTCTTAAATTGAAAACGTATAAAACCCCAGTTTCTGCACTTGTACTTATTTACACCCCAGACTTAAAAGTGTTGATCATGGAGCGTGCAGATAAAGCTGGGTTCTGGCAATCGGTAACCGGCAGCATCGAAGGTGACGAAACACCGCAGCAAGCAGCAGCCAGAGAGCTAGCCGAAGAAACTGGCTTAGATGCAACACAATATACTTTGGAAGATTGGAACGTATCTAATGTATATGAAATTTACCCCCACTGGCGCCATCGCTATGCCCCTGGCGTCACTGAAAACCGCGAACACTTATTTGGCTTGATGCTACCAAGCGCCTTGCCCGTTACGCTTGCACCAAACGAACATTTGCAATACGAATGGGTAGATTGGCGCGAAGCTGCAAAACGGGTGTTTTCATGGACAAATATAGATGCATTAAAAAGATTAGGTGAACGACATCAATTAACGTTATAAAATATACGCTTTAGCGTGCGCACTTTTAGAAAATACTATGTCTATTGCAACCATACCAGCAGCCCCGATTAAATTCGAGAAATTTCAAGCCACAGATGACGCTGACTGTCAGCGCCGCATCATTGCCGCTAAAGAGAAGTTAGGCAAACGTCTTGTTATTTTAGGTCATCACTACCAGCACGAAAGCGTGTATCGCCATGCCGACTACACTGGCGACTCACTAAAGCTGTCACGTTACACTGAAAACCTAGATGCTGAATACATCGTATTTTTAGGCGTGCATTTCATGGCCGAAGTAGCGGATATTTTAAGCCGCCCAGAGCAAATTGCGATTCTGCCTGACCTTGCTGCCGGCTGTTCGATGGCAGACATGGCCAACCTTGCCAAGGTTGAGCGCAGCTACCGTGAGCTTAACAAGGTGCTGAACTTTGATGAACAAATCACGCCAATTACTTACATTAACTCCGCTGCCGACCTTAAAGCGTTTTGCGGTGAGCATGGTGGCATTGTGTGTACCAGCACCAACGCGCCTAAAATCTTAGAATGGGGATTTGCACAGCGAGAAAAAGTGCTGTTCTTCCCTGACCAGAACTTAGGCCGCTGGAGCGGCTACAAAATGGGTATCCCGCTAGAGCAAATGCCAGTGTGGGACCCAGACCAACCGCTAGGCGGCTTAACCGTAGAGCAAATCAAGAATGCGAAAATTTTGCTGTGGAAAGGGCATTGTGCTGTACACCAGATGTTCCGCCTGCAGAACATAGAGAAATTCCGCGCCGAGCATCCGGATGGGTTCGTGATTTCACACCCGGAAGCGCCGTTTGAAGTTTGCCAGCACTCTGACTACGTAGGTTCTACTGAATATATTTTAAAAACCATCAGCGATGCACCTGCCAATACAAAATGGTTAGTTGGTACTGAATTAAATCTAGTAAACCGCCTAGCTGAACAAATGAAGGCAGAAGGCAAGCTGGTACAGTTTATGAGCCATGTGGTGTGCGAATGCTCTACGATGGCACGCATAGACCCGCAACACTTAGCTTGGGTGCTGGAGAATTTGGTAGAAGGCAAAGTGGTGAACCAGATCAAAGTACCTGCGCACGAAGCTAAACTGGCAAAATTAACGTTAGATCGAATGCTAGCGGCCTCTTAAGCCGGCATACTGGCATAACGATTGCGTTGAGAGGTATTAAAATTGACTTGTGCATTATGCGGCCCTACACCCCATGAAATCTTATGGTTAGATGACTTCTGCCGCGTAGTATTGCTTAACGATGAAGATTACCCAGCTTATTGCCGGGTAGAGCTATTAGAACACGTTAAAGAAATGTCTGACCTGCCACCGCAAGAGCGGGCGCGCATGATGAAGGTGGTATTTGCGGTGGAAACTGCGTTAAGAACAGCGTTCAACCCGGACAAAATCAACTTAGCCAGTCTAGGCAATAAAACACCGCATATCCACTGGCACGTGATTCCGCGCTTTGAGCATGATAAGCACTTTCCGAACTCGCACTGGGGGCAAGCGGTGCGCGAACACAACAGCACATTGCTTAATGCGCAAGCTAAGCAAGCACTGGCTGACAACATGAGCACACTGATTGAGTGCGCGCTTAGTGCTAGTTAAACTGCCAAAACATTCAGGCGCTTTAGTATTCTGCAATACTTCCCTAGCCTAGACCAACAAGCGCTCCACGACTTTGCCATTAATTAAGTGGCTATCAATAATTTCATCAATATCATCGTTATCGACAAAGGTGTACCACACAGCCTGCGGGTACACGACCATCACTGGCCCGTCATTACAGCGATCTAAACAACCAGCACGGTTGATACGTACTTTACCCTTACCATTTAGGTTGAGTTTTTTCACTCGCGACTTCATGTGGTCAAAAGCCTGCTCAGCACCATGATCCATACAGCAAGCGGCACCGCCCTCACGCTGATTTAGGCAGAAAAATACGTGATGTTCGAAATGGCTTGTCATCATTTTCTTATCTCAATTCTTAAGGCAACAACAGGTTATGTCTTTTCAGACCAAACAAAGCAATAAAGATTTTTAATTTCTATTTCAGCATTGAAGTGCAGGCAACACACTCAGTACTACAAGTGAAAATAACAGAAATTAAGAAAGATAAAGGCTTACTCGGTAGCCAAGCTCTCTTCTTTGGTAAAGGTCCATGTTCTGGTGATGCTCAGCACATCGATCTCTTTGCGCACATCATCGGGAAACCTAGCGTAGGGCGCCCCTAGCTCAACAATATGCCTTGCCGCAGCATCCAGAACCTTATGCCCTGAACTGCGGTTGATTTCTATAGATTCAATGCTGCCATCGGCCTTAATCGAAACTGTCATTTGCAGCTGGCCATACAGCTTTAGGTTTTTTGCGGCTTCCGGATAGTTAAGATTACCAATCTTCTCTACTTTTTGTCGCCAGGCTTCCACGTATAGTGCATAGCGATACTCCTGCGCCCGGCCACCGACAAATTTGCGCTTAGGTCGTTTTTGGTACTCATCCTGCTGCTTGGCAATCAAGGCCTCCAAGCGGTCCATTTCCAGCGCGGCGGCAGTAATATCCTGAATATTAACCTTTTTACTCAAATGCTCTTGAGGCGCTGTCTCAGACTCGGTGGCATTCACCTTTTGTACCGGTTGAGATTCGACCTTATGGGTAGCTTCTAGCTGGGTCATCAATGCCTGCGCCTGCTTTTCTAGCGCAGCAACATTTTTCTTCGATTGCTTCTCTTCTGTTGGCTGCTCTGCCAATTTAGCTGCTTGTTTTGCATTGACCACAGGCTTAAGCGTGACATCAGCCTGCTGCTGTTTAAATGCAGGCAATGCAGTCTTCATCTGGCGGTCTAAATCCGTATTGCCGCCACGATCCAAGTTGGCTTGAGCATAAACCTCGGTATTTTGTGGTTTTGACTTGGTTTTTGTATTTACCAACATCACCTCAAGTACTGGCAATTTATCACGAAACTTTTTAAGTTCAGGCTCAAAATGGATACTGAGAATCACCAAATGCACCAGCAAAGAGATGCTAAGCGCAATGGTCATCACACGCATTGTTTTAATTTTTACAATGAGTGATGCCAATGGGTTTAGCGCTGTTTTTGCGGGCTGCTTGCTCAAATGTTTACACTTCTTTTAACGCGTCGAGCAATTTCTGATGGATGCCGCCAAAACCACCATTACTCATAATCAACACATGGTCCCCCGCAACCGCTACTTGCTTAATCGCAAGAATCAACTGCGTCAGGTCATCATGCACTTGAGTTTTACTGGCAATAGGTGCAAGCGCCGCACCAGCATCCCAACCCAAATTAGCTTGGTAACAAAACACTAAGTCTGCCTCTTTTAGGCTGGCAGGTAATGCGCTCTTCATCACACCCAGCTTCATAGTATTAGAACGTGGCTCTAATACTGCCAGGATGCGAGCTGAACCTACTTTGGCACGCAAGCCAGCTATCGTAGTTTCAATGGCTGTTGGATGATGGGCAAAATCATCATACACCACCACACCACGGCTCTCACCGCGCACTTCCATGCGGCGCTTTACGTTCTTAAACTCGGTCAACGCAGCAATGCTTACATCAACAGCAACCCCTGCATGGCGCGCTGCTGCAATGCTTGCCAACGCATTCATACGATTGTGCTCACCTAACAAACCCCACGCCACATGCCCTTGCATTTGACCTTTGTAGATGACGTCAAAGCTACCGTCGCCTTGGGCGTTGATGGCTTGCCAGTCGTCATCTGTGCCAAACTTCTCTACAGGTGTCCAACAACCTTTATCCAGCACGCGTTGCAAGCTAGCTTCTTTGCCATTGGCCACCACCAAACCCTGCTGCGGTACAGTTCTCACCAAGTGATGAAACTGTTTTTCAATCGCATTCAAATCTTCAAAAATATCGGCATGGTCAAACTCAAGATTATTCAACACCGCAGTACGCGGGCGGTAGTGCACAAACTTGGAGCGCTTATCAAAAAAGGCGGTGTCGTATTCGTCCGCCTCAATCACGAAAAATGGCGATACACTGTTTTTATCTTGTGCCGGCACTTGTGGCAGACGCGCTGACACTGAGAAGTTTTCAGGTACTCCACCAATTAAGAAACCTGGTGCCAAACCTGCGTACTCCAATATCCACGCCAACATTGAGCTGGTGGTGGTTTTGCCATGCGTACCGGCCACCGCAAGTACCCATTTACCTTGTAGCACATTTTCTGCCAGCCACTGCGGCCCTGAAATATATGGCAACCCTTGATTTAGAATCGCTTCCATTAAGGGATTGCCACGCGACACCACATTACCAATCACATAAATATCTGGATTAAGTGAGGTTTGCGATGGGTCGAAGCCCTCAATCAACTCTACCCCTTGCGCCTCTAGCTGCGTGCTCATTGGCGGGTAAACATTGGCGTCACAACCTGTGACTTTATGCCCTGCGGCTTTAGCCAGCACCGCAATGCCGCCCATGAATGTACCGCAAATACCTAATATATGAATGTGCATAAAGTTATTTCAAAAAATCGATTAAAAATTGTAAGAGCTGAACAGCCCCATTTACTAAACGGTGCGTACGCTCTCCTCCATTATTAAAGAAGAGATACGCGAAAAATGCTAATAAGCTTAAACCCAAGACCCAGCCTAATAACCTTGCGAACTTACGCCTTTTATCACTGACAGGATGCTTTTTCTCCGCTGTCATTTCCATAAAGATAAAAGGCAAAATCACAGGTAAAGCAGCAACAGTCATAACAATTAATAGAAAAAGAAGATTTTCCATATCCACTTACGCTAAGTTAGGCGCTAGCCAGCGTTCTAAATAGTCTTTAGTTAGCCCTCTACGCTTTGCCATATCTTCCAATTGGTCTGCGCCAATTTTATCTACACTGAAATATTTACTTTCAGGATGTGCAAAATAGAAGCCTGATACAGCAGCACCAGGTGACATGGCAAAGGATTCGGTCAATGCCATGCCAATAGTCTCCGCTTGCAGCAACTTAAACATATCTGGTTTAACCGTATGATCAGGGCAAGCAGGGTAGCCAGGTGCAGGACGAATGCCTTGGTATTGCTCTTTAATCAAGCCTTCTTTGCTGATGTTTTCATTCGGCGCATAGCCCCAGAAATCTACACGGACGCGCTCATGCATATATTCGGCAAACGCCTCAGCGAGCCTATCAGCCAAGGCTTTGAGCATGATGCTGCTATAGTCGTCATGTGCATCTTCAAACTTTTTCTCGTGCTTTTCGATACCTAAGCCAGCCGTCACGGCGAACAAGCCGATGTAGTCCGGTGTACCTTTAGGTGCGATGAAATCAGCCAAACACTGGTTAGGACGTGCGATGCCGTCAATCACCGGTTTCACGGTTTGCTGGCGCATACCGTAATAGGTAAATGCCACTTGCTCACGCGTTTCATCGGTATAGATTTCAATATCATCATCATGCACGCGGTTAGCTGGGTGCAAGGCGACCACACCATTGGCGGTGAGCCAACGGCCGTCGATGATTTTTTTCAGCATCACTTGCGCTTCATTGAACAACTTAGTGGCCGCATCGCCCACTACCTCATCCTTTAAAATAGCAGGGTAGAAGCCTGCCAAATCCCAAGTCTGGAAGAATGGCGTCCAATCAATGTATTGAGCAATGATGCTCAAGTCTGCATTTTTAATCTCACGGCGGCCGATAAACTTAGGCTTAACTGGCGCATCCTCACCCGCAAACGAGAGATCTGCCTTATTGGCACGCGCCTCGGCGATGGTGAGCATCGGCGTGCCTTTTTTATTGGCATGCTGGGTGCGGGCTTTTTCATAATCAGCCTGAATCTCGGCCAAATAAGCGCCACGCGTTTCTGGGGTGAGTAAGTTCTGCATTACCGTCACAGAACGTGAAGCATCTGCTACATATACAATTGGGCCATCATAATGCGGTGCAATTTTCACTGCAGTATGCGCACGTGAAGTAGTGGCACCGCCAATTAACAATGGCATTTTCTGTTCTTTGAAATACGGGTCGCGCTGCATTTCACGTGCTACATGCGCCATTTCCTCGAGTGAAGGAGTTATCAAGCCTGACAAGCCGATAATATCAGCATTCTCGGCTTTGGCCATGGCTAGAATCTCAGAGGCAGGCACCATCACGCCCATGTTTACCACTTCAAAGTTATTACATTGCAGCACGACGGAAACGATGTTTTTGCCGATATCGTGCACGTCGCCTTTTACCGTCGCAATCACCATTTTGCCTTTAGGTTTAGCTACGATGCCGGTACGTGCTTCGTCGGCAGCTTTTTCCGCTTCAATAAAAGGGATAAGGTGTGCTACAGCCTGCTTCATCACGCGCGCAGACTTCACCACCTGCGGCAAGAACATCTTACCTTGGCCGAACAAATCACCCACCACGTTCATACCATCCATGAGCGGGCCTTCAATCACATGAATCGGCCTGCCGCCAGCCTCGGCGACTTTTTGCCGTGCTTCTTCGGTATCTTCTACGATAAATTCGGTGATGCCATGCACCATGGCGTGACTCAGGCGCTTTTCAACCGGTACCGGATTTTCTGGCGTACCACGCCATTCTAGCGTCGCCGCCTCCTTTTTGCCGCCAGCCACTAAAGTGCTGGCTATCTCAATCATGCGCTCGGTAGCAGCTAATGGATTATTTGGGTCAACCACACGGTTAAGTACCACATCCTCCACGCGCTCTTTAAGTTCGGCTGGCAAGTCGTCATATACGCCCATCATGCCGGCGTTAACAATCCCCATAGTCATGCCTGCCTTAATGGCGTGGTATAAAAACACGGTGTGAATCGCTTCACGCGCAGGGTCGTTACCCCTAAAGCTGAAGCTCACGTTGGATACACCACCGGAAATCTTGGCGTAAGGCAGGTGCTGCTTAATCCAGTGGGTAGCGTTGATAAAATCAACGGCATAGTTGTTATGTTCCTCGATACCCGTTGCAATCGCGAAAATATTCGGGTCGAAAATAATATCTTCCGGCGGAAAATCTAGCTCTTTTACCAGCAAATCATAGGCGCGCTTGCAAATCTCAACCTTGCGTTCAAAGGTATCGGCCTGACCTTTTTCGTCGAATGCCATCACAATCGCCGCGGCGCCATAGCGCTTACATAACATCGCCTGACGGATGAACTCTTCTTCGCCTTCCTTCATGGAAATCGAGTTAACGACGGCTTTACCTTGCACGCACTTTAAGCCCGCCTCAATCACTGACCACTTACTGGAGTCGATCATAATCGGCACGCGTGCGATATCCGGCTCTGACGCCACTAAGTTCAGGAAATGTGTCATGGCCTTGATAGCGTCCAACATGCCTTCGTCCATGTTGATATCAATCACCTGTGCGCCATTCTCAACCTGCTGGCGCGCTACGGTCAGCGCTTCATCGTATTGCTCGTTGATAATCAAGCGTGCAAACGCTTTAGAACCGGTCACGTTGGTACGCTCACCTACGTTCACAAATAGCGAATCGTCATCAACCACAAACGGCTCTAGGCCAGACAACTTCAAGGTGCGTGGCAATACCGGAAGCTGGCGTGGCGGTAAGTCTTTAATTTCGTTATAAATGGCATTGATATGCGCTGGCGTAGTGCCGCAGCAACCGCCTGCAATGTTCAAAAAATTACTGAGTGCAAACTCTTTTACCAAGCTTGAGGTGACGTCAGGCGTTTCATCAAAGCCAGTGTCAGACATTGGGTTGGGCAAGCCCGCATTAGGGTAGATACACACGAAAGTATCTGCGATCGAAGACAGCTCTTCTACATAAGGGCGCATCAAGGTAGCACCCAATGCACAGTTTAAGCCGATAGTAAGCGGCTTGGCATGACGTACAGAGTGCCAGAAGGCGGTAACCGTTTGCCCAGATAAAATACGGCCCGAAGCATCGGTCACCGTACCGGAAATCATAATAGGTAGGGTATGTCCCACTTCTTCAAAATAGGCATCAATCGCGAACAATGCGGCTTTACAGTTCAGCGTATCAAAAATGGTTTCTACCATTAAGATGTCCGCTCCACCCTCTACTAGCGCACGCGTTTGCTCCAAGTAAGCATTTACTAACTGATCAAAATTCACGTTACGAGCAGCAGGGTCATTCACGTCAGGTGAGATAGAGGCCGTTTTAGGGGTGGGGCCTAATGCGCCAGCCACAAAACGCGGCTTGTCTGGTGTGCTGTATTTGGCGCAAGCGGCTTTCGCTAGTTTGGCTGCCTCTACGTTCATTTCATATACCAGATGCGCCATATGGTAGTCATCTTGTGCAACAGCTGTGGCACCAAACGTGTTGGTTTCTATGATATCTGCACCAGCTGCTAGGTATTTTTCGTGAATCTCCTGAATAATGTCAGGCTGAGTTAAGGTCAATAATTCGTTATTGCCTTTTACAAACAACTCGCGCTCACCTTCAGGTGCTTTAAAATCGGCAAAGCGCTCACCACGATAGTCGGCTTCCGTCAGCTTATATTGCTGAATCATGGTTCCCATCGCACCATCTAAAATCAGGATGCGCTGCGCCAGCAAAGCGCGTAATTGGGTTTCTATCGGGGAAGTTGTTAATTGAGCCATGAAAATCAGTCGTTAAAATTTTCTCAATTTTATCATGCAAGTATCAGGTTGCTGTAGCTAGTTCTATACTATCTAACGCTATAGTGGGGCGAGTTCGAATACTGCTCTATGCTTCACCACGTCTATATTGCACAGCCTCTGCGATATGGCTAGATTTGATATCAGTATCACCTGCTAAATCGGCAATACTGCGTGCCACTTTTAAAATACGGTGATAAGCGCGTGCGGATAAATTAAGGCGTGATATCGCAGTTTTTAATAATGCTAAACCTGTCGCATCAAGCGCGCAGTGCAACTCTATTTCCGCACTGCCAAGTGCAAAGTTCGCCTTACCTTGGCGGCGCAATTGCGCATCGCGCGCTTTCTCAACGCGGTTACGAATAGCATCACTACTTTCAGCATTGGCAGCCTTGGTGAGCTCGTCCTCTTTTAACGCAGCCACTTCTATATGCAAATCAATCCTATCTAGCAATGGGCCGGAAATTTTGCCTTTATAACGCGCCACCTGATCCGGCGTACAACGGCATTTATTGTTGAAATGCCCCAAATACCCGCAAGGGCAGGGGTTCATGGCAGCGATTAACTGAAACTGTGCAGGAAAATCTGCCTGACGTGCGGCGCGCGAAATGGTGATATGCCCACTTTCCAAAGGCTCGCGTAACACCTCTAATACTTTACGGTCAAACTCAGGTAGCTCATCTAAAAACAAAACCCCGCGATGCGCTAATGAAATTTCACCAGGGCGAGGAACACCGCCGCCGCCCACCAACGCTACGCCAGAAGCAGTGTGATGCGGAGATCTAAATGGCCGCCGCTTCCAATGCTCCACTTTATATTGACCATTAAGCGACTGTAGTGCGGCTGATTCGAGCGCCTCATCTTCTGCCATGCTGGGCAGTATGCCAACAAAGCGACTTGCCAGCATACTCTTACCGGTGCCGGGCGGGCCGCTCATAATCACACTATGACCACCAGCCGCAGCAATCTCCAACGCACGCTTAGGACCGGACTGCCCCTTCACCTCACTAAAGTCAGGATAAATAATCGGTTGCGCTTGGCGCTGCGCATCCAGTTGCACCAATAGTGTGCGTCCGCTTAAATGCGCGCACACTTCTAGCAAATTTTTTGCGGGGTATATGACTGCATCGTTTACCAATGCTGCCTCTAGTGCACTTTCGGTAGGCAAAATAAAGGCGCGCCCACTTTGATAAGACTTATAAGTCATGGCTAACGCACCGCGCACCGGGCGCAATTCACCGGTTAACGCCAGCTCACCTGCGAACTCGTATTGAGATAAAGCAGTTGCTGGAATCTGGCCGCTGGCCGCCAGTATGCCCAGCGCGATAGGTAAATCGTAACGCCCGCTCTCTTTGGGCAAATCTGCAGGAGCCAAATTCACCGTAATGCGTCGTGCAGGAAACTCAAACTGAGCCGTTTGTAAGGCCGCTCGCACGCGGTCTTTACTCTCTTTCACCTCCGCTTCGGGTAAGCCCACGATGGTAAAGCTAGGCAAGCCATTGGCCAGATGCACTTCCACCACCACCTGTGGTGCGTCCATGCCGGTAAGCGCACGACTATACAAGACGGCTAAGCTCATACGGCTTACTTCCCTTCCAACTCAGCCAGCCTGGCCTCTAGCGCCTCTAGCTTTTCGCGCGTATGACGCAGCACCTCTGCCTGCACTTCAAACTCTTCGCGTGTCACAAGCTCCATTTTGGTGAATGCGCCCTTTAATAGTGCATTTAGGTTTTTTTCAACATCAGCCAAAGGTGATGTTGACATTACCTCTTTGATTTTATTAGATATTTCGTTAATTTTATGTGTGTCCAACATATTAAATTCCTTATTAATAAAGTCTAGTTTAGCAGATTATTTATCAGCATTACATAAACGCAACAATCATACAATTCAATATCACATTGATTTTAAACACTTTTATTATTGGCACGGCAATTGCTTAATCAAAATCGTAGAATTTTTAGATAACCTTTTTTTAACTTGGAGTTAATAGCATGCGTAAATCAATACTAACACTAGCTGTTTTAAGCACTCTCGCCCTACCTTCGTTCGTATCAGCGGCAGAAGAACCTGCAGAAACAACAGCTAAAGCACCAGCATCTGACTGGGCGTTAACAACAAATGTTGGCTTTGTATCAGACTACTACGCACGTGGTGTTTCACAAAGCTGGCACAAACCTGCTGCTCAAGCAGGTATTGATGTAACTCACTCAAGCGGCTTTTATGCTGGTGCATGGGGTTCAAATGTATCACCAAACACTTACCCAGACGCAAATGTTGAACTAGACGCATACGCTGGCTACAACGGTACTATTCCTGCTATTGAAGGCTTAGGCTACACCGTGGGTGCTATTGGTTACTTTTATCCGGGCGGTAGCTGGAAAAAGTACAGAGGCTCAACTGCTGTAGATGGCTCTGGCAATCAAATTCCACTAACACCACGTGGTGGTCGCTGGGATACCTATGAAGCTAACTTTGGTTTGTCATACAAATGGCTAAGTGCTAAAGCATCAGTAACACTAGGCGACTGGTATGGCGCTGAAAAGAAAACTGGTTGGGATGGCGGCACTAGCGGTACAACTTATCTTGAGTTGAACGCTGCTTACCCATTGCCATGGGAAGGCCTAACCTTGGTTGGTCACGTTGGTCACTTAAATGTAGCTGGAAAACTTAATTTAAGTTTCCCAAATAGCGCTAGTACATCAATTACTAACGAAACTAATCCTGACTACACAGACTGGAAAGTTGGTTTAAGTAAAGCATTCAAGATTGCTAACTCTGAGGGCTGGAATGCAGGCGTTTATTATGTTGGCAATGATAATGATAGATACTGGGGTGCAAACGGTTACGGTGGCACAAGTTTTAATGGTAAAGGTACAACTACCAAAGCTGCTAGCAAAAACCTAAATGACGACAGACTTATTGTTACTATCGGTCGCACGTTCTAAATTTTTCAGTAGAATAACGGGCGCAGCGCCCGTTATTGTTCTTAACAACTAAAGGAGACATACATGAAATTTGTATCCGCAATTATCAAGCCGTTTAAGCTTGACGAAGTGCGCGAGGCACTTTCAATTATCGGTGTACAGGGCATCACTGTAACCGAAGTGAAGGGTTTTGGACGCCAAAAAGGCCACACAGAGCTGTACCGTGGCGCTGAATACGTAGTAGACTTTTTACCAAAAGTTAAACTAGAAGTAGCGATTAAAGATGAGTTACTAGACCAAGTAGTAGATGCGATTGAAAAATCTGCAGCGACAGGTAAGATTGGCGACGGTAAGATTTTTATCTTTAATCTAGAAGAAGTCTACCGCATTCGTACCGGTGAAACCGGTGTAGAAGCTCTATAAGGGGATCAATAATGAAGAAACTACTCTCGATGTTTGCGTTAGTTACCATGTTGGGTTTCGGCTTCACAGGTAACACATACGCAGAAGACGCTGCGCCAGTGGCTGAAGCCGCGACCGCGGTTGCGCCAGCTGCCGAAGCAGCTGCTGCTGCAGTTGCACCTGCTGCGACAGAAGTTGCTCCGGCAGCTGCGCCTGCACCAGTACCAAACAAAGGTGATACAGCATGGATGTTAATGGCAACCGTACTGGTTAGCTTAATGGTAATTCCTGGTTTGGCATTATTCTATGGTGGCTTGGTTCGTCAAAAAAATATGCTGTCTGTACTCATGCAAGTATTCATGATTTTCTCGCTCATGGGCGTGTTATGGGCAATTTATGGTTACAGCGTTGCATTTACAGGTGGTAGCCCGTACTTTGGCGGCTTAAGCAAAGCATTCTTAGCTGGCGTCACCCCTGATTCATTAGGCGCGACATTCAGCAAAGGTACTTACATTCCTGAATTAGTATTCGTTGCTTTCCAATTAACTTTTGCAGCGATTACGCCAGCATTGATCGTTGGTGCATTTGCTGAGCGCATGAAGTTCTCTGCAATCTTGGCATTCATGGTGCTATGGTTCACATTTGCTTACTTGCCACTAGCACATATGGTTTGGTACTGGGATGGTCCTGATGCGATTACTGATGCAGCTTCACTTGAAACTGTAGTAGCTAACGCAGGCTGGTTATGGGCTAAAGGTGCACTAGACTTTGCAGGCGGTACAGTAGTGCATATCAACGCTGGTGTTGCTGGTTTAGTGGGTGCCATCATGGTTGGTAAACGTATCGGTTACGGTAAAGAAGCGATGACTCCACATAGCCTAACCTTAACTATGGTTGGTGCAGCATTACTATGGGTGGGCTGGTTTGGTTTCAACGCAGGTTCTAACCTTGAAGCTAACGGTTATGCAGCACTTGCTTTAGTAAACACATTTATCGCAACTGGTGCAGCTACATTGTCTTGGACATTCTCTGAGTGGATGCTGAAAAGCAAACCATCAATGTTGGGTGCAGTATCTGGTGCGGTAGCAGGTTTAGTAGCAATTACACCAGCTTGTGGCTTCGTAGGCCCAATGGGTGCAATCGTGATTGGCTTGTTAGTATCACCAATCTGCTACTTCATGGTAGCTAAAGTGAAATACGTACTTGGTTACGATGACGCATTAGATGTATTTGGTATCCACGCAATTGGTGGCGTATTCGGTGCATTAGCAACTGGCGTGTTCGTTAACCCAGCACTAGGTGGTGCAGGTGTGGTTGATTATGTAGCAAATGGCGTAGCAGCTTACGACTTTGGCGCACAAATGACTGCTCAAGTTTATGCAGTAATCACTGCAATCGTGTTATCAGCAGTGGTTTCATTCATTGCTTTCAAAATTGTAGATGTGCTGATTGGCTTACGTGTAAGCGAAGAAGCTGAACGTGAAGGCTTAGATACAAGCCAACACGGTGAGCGTGCATATCACAACTAGTAGTACATAGTTGTAAAGCAAAGGGGCGCAAATGCGCCCCTTTTTTTATACCTAATCACATGCAGGCATTAGTTCAGTATAAGCCTAACCACAAGCAAACGATTATTCAGCAACCTGTTGCACAGACCCTATTAAACTGACAGCACTTGCATTATCACACTATCGCTAGCCTATGGCTTATAGGGCTTACTTAGCCTTGATCTCCATGTATGGCCTCTTACCCAAAAACTGGGTTCTTAACGCATCGTGTTGATGCGATGCCTCATCATCCACGGCTTGATTGGTGCTTACTTTCTTTGTATCTGCCACTTGCATATTAGCCTGCTGTACTTGTGCCGTGCTGGTTTGATCTTTAGCTTCATCCGCACTTGCATTAACACTAACAGCAAGACAAAAAGCATAAATAAATAATGCGAATAACTTCATGAATACTCCTAATTTTTAATATTGGTCATCAACCCGAATGCAGGTAGCGCTAAATCAATCACAATAGCTTATCGTGCAGGGGAGTTGGTTAGCATGATGCAATGCCATTAAAGCGCCATACATCATGCTAAGTGTTAATTGCGAGTTACTTCCAGCCGCCGCCTAGTGCTCGGTATAAATTCACCATTGCACTAATCTGCTTCTGCTTGGTTTCAATCAGCTCACTTTTTGCTTCCAACGCTTCACGCTGGGTTAACAAAATCTCTAAATACTCTGCTCGGGCAGATTTAAAGAGCTGATTCGCCACATCCACAGACTCGGTTAAAGCTTGAACCTGTGTCGTTTTAAGTTGATAATTTTTCTCTAAATTATCAATATTAGACAGCTGGTTAGCGACCTCACCATAGGCATTAATAATGGTCTTCTCATAATCATAAGCAGCCTGTATTTGCGTTGCATTTGCATTTTTATACACGGCTGTAATGGCATTACGATTCACTAATGGCGCCATCATATCGCCCGCCAAGGTGTACATTAAAGACTCTGGCGTATTGAGCAGATACCTAGGGTTGAATGCCTGGAAGCCAACCCCAGCGCGTATCGCGAATGAAGGGTAGAAATTAGCCTTCGCCACTTGAATATTCAAATCGGCCGCCGCTAATTCCAGCTCAGCCTTTCTGATATCAGGACGATTTTCCAACAGCTGTGCAGGCACACCGGCCTGAATCATCTTAGGCTTAATCTCCATAAAGCCTGCACTTGCTCTTTGAATCGGCTGTGGCGTTCTACCGAGTAAGAAGTTAATGCGATTCTCCAGCTCAACTTGCTGCTGTTTAATCACGTACTGTCTACTTTGGTTTTTCTTCACTTCCGCTTCAAAGCGCTTCACCGCCAGCGAGGTTGCTCTAGCGTACTTTTTAAGCTCTTTGGTCACTTCTAGCGCATTCTGCTGGATCTTAATATTCTGCTCTAAGTTATCCAGCTGATTATCTAGCGCGATCAGCTCATAATAAGCATTGGCAATTTCCGCAACCAAGTTAGTTACTAAGAAATTTTTGCCCTCTATCGAGGCCATGTATTCCATGCCGGCAACTTTTGTGGCGTTTCTCAGTTTCTTCCAAACGTCTAACTCCCAAGAGGAATACAAACCAAATTGATAATTAGGCAAAGGGTCCGGAAAGGCCTTGCCCTCTTTGATTTCCAGACTTTCCTCTACCGCGCCATTTCGCGTAAAGCGGCCAACCTTCTCAACTTCTGCACCCGCGCCGAAGCTCACGAATGGCAGATACTCACCACGTCGTGCCTGAATCTCATTTTTGGCCATGCTGATGCGCTGGGCCATGATATTCACTTCTTTGTTGTTGGCAATTGCAGTGTCTATCAAGCCCGGCAAATAGGCGTCGTCAAAAAAATCTTTCCAGTTCACATTGGCAGTATTTTCGGTACTTTGCGCTTGGTTATTAAATTGCTCAGGCAGCTTAGTGTCCGCCTTTTTAGTTGTTAATAAAGGGATGGAACACGCCTGCATCGAGAGGGCTAACGCCCCCGCGACCGCCAATCGAATATAAATAGGTTTATTTGTCATCATCTTTATCTTCATCTTTATTGTAGTGATATAGCTCTGTAAGAGGTTTGAACTCTTCGTTTTTAATCAATGATTTGCCTTCTTCCATTTTTGCAAATAGATAGTAGAGGCCAGGAATCAAGATCACGCCAAAGACAGTACCGAACAGCATGCCACCTAACGCTGAGCTACCAATCGTACGGTTACCAACAGCACCCGCACCCGTTGCAACCACTAATGGAATCAAGCCTGCAATAAATGCAAACGACGTCATCAGAATTGGGCGGAAACGCGCTCTTGCGCCTTCAATGGCAGCTTCAGCAATCGACATACCTTGCTCATGTTTTTGTACCGCAAACTCCACAATCAACACGGCATTTTTGCCCAGCAAGCCCACCAGCATCACCAGCCCCAGCTGCGCATAAACATCATTGGCAAGGCCCAGTGTTTTAAGCAGGAAGAAGGTACCAAACACACCCGCCGGTAATGACAGAATCACGGCTAACGGGAGCAAGAAGCTTTCATACTGCGCGGCCAGCACCATGTATACGAAAACCAAGACCACTGCAAAAATGATCATCGCCTCGTTACCACGTTTAGCTTCATCAAAGGACAGGCCTTCCCAGCCAATGTCATAGCCATGTGGCAAGGTTGCCGCAGCCACTTCTTGTACCGCCTTAATCGCATCATCGGTGGTGTAGCCTTTAGCTGGCGTTGCACGAATCGTGGCTGAGTTATACAAGTTGTAACGGGTAATTTCGTTTGGCCCTTGTATTTTCTTCATTTTCATAAAGGATGAATAAGGCACCATTTCACCTTCTTCATTTTTCACGTAATAATTCAAAATATCACTTGGATATCTACGGAACTCTGGGCCTGACTGCGTATACACCCGGAAGAAGTTATTGAAGCGAATAAAGCCTTGCTCAAAGGTACTACCAATCAAGATATTGAGGTTATCCATTGCCTTACCAATAGACACGCCTTTTTGCATGGCAGCCTTATTATCAATGTCTAACTCATATTGTGGATAATTGGCGGCGTAAAACGTGAACAAGCCTGTCAGTTCTTTACGCTTACCTAATTCCGCCATAAAGTCCTGATTAATCTTGTCAAACTCGTGGTAATCCGTGCCATTGGTTTTATCTAACAAACGCAACGCCAAACCAGAGGCTGCGCCATAGCCAGGTACCGCAGGTGGCTCGAAGAACTCGACGATTGCACCAAAGTTTTTGGTTTTCTCTTCCAGCTCTTCAATAATTTGCTGCACAGATTTGTCGCGTTTTGACCAATCCTTCAAGTTAATCAGACAAGTACCGGCATTAGAACCACGACCTTCGGTCAGAATCTCATAACCCGCCAAGGCAGATACAGACTCAATCCCTTCAATCTTCTTAGCCTCTACCTGCAACGCACGCGCCACCTTATTGGTAGCTTCCAGCGTAGTGCCCGGTGGCGTTTGAATAATTGCGTAAATTTGCCCCTGATCTTCTCCTGGAATGAAACCAGCAGGTAAGGTCTTATTGATAGTAAATGTCGCAAAAGAAAAACCTACCAAGGCTAAAATAGTCACTACTCTTAGCGTAACGATTTTGCTCAAGAAGTTGGTGTAGCGCCCTGTCAGTTTCTCAAACAGGTGGTTAAATACATCGATGAAATAGCCAATCGGTGTTTTTCTTTTAACGTGCCCATGATGATTTTTCAGCAACATCGCGCACAACACTGGTGTAAGTGATAGCGCAACCACACCAGAAATCACGATAGACGCAGCCATGGTAATAGAAAACTGACGGTAAAACACGCCCACAGGCCCGGTCATAAACGCAACTGGCACAAACACCGCAGTCATCACCAAGGTAATCGCTACAATCGCACCGCCAATTTCACCCAATACTTGCTGAGTTGCCTTATATGGGCTTAATTCAGCATTTTCTTCCATTTTGGCATGCACCGCCTCTACCACCACGATCGCATTATCGACCACAATACCAATCGCCAGCACCAGCGCGAACAGGGTAATCAGGTTAATGGTAATGCCAAATATCTGCATGCAGAAGAACGTACCAATCAAGGATACCGGCACCGCCAAGATAGGAATTAAGGTAGAGCGCCAATCCCCAAGGAAGATAAACACCACCAAGGCCACTAAGATAAACGCCTCAACCAGCGTATGTAGTACCTTTTCAATCGAAGCATCTAGGAATTTAGAAACGTCATAGTCGATTTCATATTCCATACCCGCAGGGAAAGTGCCTTTTAGCTCCTCCATTTTTTCCTTAACCTGCTCAATGACTTCACTCGCGTTACTGCCGTAGTTCTGCTTTAAAATAATCGCAGAGGATGGATAGCCATCTTTATTTGAGTAAATATCAAAGAACTCACTGCCTAACTCCACCTTGGCAATATCTTTAAGTTTTAAGATTTCGCCATCAGAGTTTGCACGGATAATAATGTCTTCATATTGTTCAGGCTTGTTATAGCGGCCTTGGTAAACCAGTACGTACTCTTTAGACTGTGCTGCAATGCCTGAGCTTTGACCCAACCGACCCGGGCGGCCAATAATGCTCTGCTCGTTCATGGCCTTCATCACTTCTTCAACCGAGACTTTATAAGCACGCATTCTGTCCGGGTTTAGCCAAATACGCATCGCATATTGGCGGCTACCAAGAATCTTCGCGCTGGCAATCCCGTTTACACGCTGTATCTCAGGAATCAGATTGACGTTAGCGTAGTTGTATAAAAACTTCTCATCAGCATCTTTATCTTTACTGAACAAGTTGATATACATCAGCATACTAGGCTGCACACGCTCTACTACTACGCCCTCTAACTGCACTAACTCAGGCAAGCGGCTCATGACCTGATCCAAACGCGTTTTGACGTTAATCATTGCCTGGTTCGGGTCAGTCCCTAAGCCAAAAATTACCTGGATTGTCGCTTCACCTGCACTGGTCGCATCTGACACGATGTACTTCATGCCAGGCACACCGTTAATAGCGCGCTCAATCGTAATTAAAGATGATTGCACCAATACATCGGCACTCGCACCTGGGTAGGCTAAAGACACAATGACGCGCGGCGGCGCAATGTCAGGAAACTGCGAAGTCGGTAGCGTCCTAATCGACAAAAATCCAAGAAAGACAATAATCAGTGACAGCACAATCGCCATCACCGGTCTTTTGATAAATATATTAAACATATAGGGTCTCTTCTTTCACTATTCGGCGTGAAGTTCTAATTGTGAAAGTACTTTCTCTGGCGCGACAAAATTAACGCCGATTTTCTGGCCGTTATGTACCTTGCGCAAACCCTCTACTAAGACCTTGTCATCATCTTTCAAGCCACTTTTCACAACAAACACATGTGGCAATTCAGCAGCGATGGTAATCAGCCTTTGCTCCAGCTTGTTCTCTTTGTTCACTACATAGACATAGGTTTTGTCCAGTATTTCAAAGGTCGCTTTTTGTGGGATAAGCATGGCGTTTTTGTAAGGGATGTCGATGAGGATATTGCCGGTCTCACCATGACGAAGAATTTGATTCGGGTTCGCAAATACAGCCCTAAATTCGATGTTGCCGGTTTTGTTGTCAAAATCCGCTTCTATGGTTTCAATCACCCCTGGCTGATCAAACATTTCACCATTCGCCATTTTCAACTTAACGTTAACGGGTGCTTTTGTCGTTTTGGCAATCTTATAATCCAGATACTCTGACTCAGGCACATTGAAGTAAACCCACATTTTGCTGATGTCAGATAGCGTAGTTAATAAGTCACCTTCATCCACCAGACTACCGTTTCGCGCATTGAAGTGATCCATCACACCACTAAATGGCGCGTTAATATCGGTAAAGTTTAGATGCGTTTGTGCAAGCTTAACCTCGGCCTCGGCTTTATCCAACCTAGCCCTAGCTAGCGCCAGTTCATTTGGGGAAACGATGTTTTTTTCTGATAGGGATTTAGTATTTTGATACTCAATCCGCACCACTTCAGCCTCAGCTTTAGCTTTTTGCAAATCCACTTGGTACAGGTTCGGCATGATTTTAAACATGCGCTGACCTTGCTTCACCGCCTGGCCTTCATCTACAAAAATGTCTTGTAGATAGCCACGCTCTAGCGCTCTTAATTCAATATGCCTGAACGCATGAATCTGGCTCACATACTCTTTAACAATGGCGGTGTCTTTACGTAGAGGTTGTGTGACCTCAAGCTTGGCCTCCTCCTCTTTTGCCTCTTCTGAATGGTGGCAGCCAGTAATGAGCAATACGGTAAGGCCTAATGCTACAAACAATTTATTAATCATATTAATTTCTAATTTCTAAAATTTAAAAAAGATTTGAAGCTCAACTATGTTGTTTTAGCAGCTTCAGTAGCCGCTAGATTGTTGTGATTACACCAAGAATAAAAACACGAGGTGAGACATGCACAGACAAGCAGAGGCGACTTTGCTAAATACAGTCAGTAAAACAATTGATTTGGAGACGATGGCTTAACGCATATTCAGTGCTTGAAACATACGCAAAATCATCACCGCGGGTGCGGTGCGCATCGGCTATATGCAAAGCAAGATGTAATACATGACCAGTCTGTTAAATCTGAGCGGCAACGTAATGCCAACCCATGTTAAACCGACTAGTTGAGTGGGGGAGAGCGGGGTCGTACGTGAGAAAGAAAGGTCAAACGAGGGAAGACCTCGTTCAAAAATACAAATGAGATAAAAAATACACTAGCGAAAATAAAGACAATGCTGGACAACATGATGTCCCGCGGCGGCCTATCCTGCGGAGGAGGCTCGGAGTCACCCGTTGCGCCCTGTATTTCGGCTACACGTAAGCGCGGCGCATCGTCGTTATATGAAGAACTATCTGAGAACTGGGCCAGAAAAACAAATCCGAGCACAGCAATCAGCACTGTTAGTGATAACAGTCTGATTCTAAACGCTACTGAATTTAAGTTTTGGTCCATAAGGTTGTTTGTACAATCCTGATTTTGTATAAATATTAAGCAAAGTGACGCTTAATTATTTGGAAACATACTATATCAAAAGCACCACTTTAACAATGATTCAATCACATACGACTAAAATGTTGTCAATAATCGCGCGTTGCTAGCGCCAGCCGGCAACTGAATAAATAAAACCAGCAAATCAAAACCGTGCTGATTGGACAGGCCAAAGCCAAATAGTTCAAAACCGCATGGTGATATCACTGCCGCAGTATAAATCAGCGTTAGAATTTCAAGTCTTGCTAAGCGGAATTGCGGATGTCTAGCTATTAGCTTATGAATCAACTTCGCTTTATATAAAATCCGCTTGACTTTCATAACTAAATAACTAATTATTTAGTTATGAAGAGTGTGACAGAAATTCCAACTAGCTTTAAAGATACCGCGGATATTTTCATCGCGTTAGGTGATGAGCATCGGCAACTGATTCTGCTTGCCTTTGAAAAGGGTGAGAAACTGAACATTATGCAAATTGTTTCCACCACCACACTCAGCCGCACCGCAGTGACGCATCACCTAAAAGTATTACATCGCGCAGGCGTGTTAGCGTCAGAAAAAATAGGCAAAGAAGTCTTTTTCTGGATTAATAGCCCGCTAATTGCCAATGCTCTGCAACAAGTACTGCATTACATCCAAAACGAAACCTAATAACAAATGGAGAAAATATGATTGCAACGCTGTTACAACTGGTTTGCCGCATTCTTTTCAGAGTAGATGTCTCTGGAGTTGCCAACCTACCAAAACAAGGCAAGTTGTTGATTATTGCAAACCACGAATCATTTTTAGATGGCTTGCTACTAGGCTTATTTTTGCCGATTCGTGCCACGTTTGTAGTGCATACCACCGTACTGAACCATTGGCTATTTAGACAAATATTACGCCTTACTCCTTATTTGGCGGTAGACCCGACCTCACCGCTCGCCATGAAAAAAGTCATTAAGTTGCTGGAAGCTGGCAAACCTGTGGTGATATTCCCCGAGGGGCGCATCACGCTCACCGGCTCATTAATGAAGGTCTATGATGGCCCCGGCTTTGTTGCCGCAAAAACAGACGCGATGATTTTACCGGTGCGCATTGACGGTGCAGCCCGCTCTTACTTTAGCCGCCTCCGTGGCAGCCACCCAAGAAGGTTATTTCCCAAAGTCACCATCAGCATCTTGCCGATACGCCACATTAGCATGCCACAAGCACACACCGCCAAAGCCAGACGCAGACTAGCCGGTGACGCCATGCGCCGTGAAATGCAAAATATGCTGTTTAGTTCGGTGCCTATCAGCACCTTGTTTAGTGCATTTCTCGATGCGGTTAAAACCTACGGACGCAGCACCATGCTCGTGGAAGACATGCGTCAAGTTGAGGAAAGCTATGGGGACTTATTGAAAAAGAGCCTTGCCTTAGGACGGCTCACCAACAAAATCAGCAGCAAGCATGAAAACATTGGCGTACTCATGCCCAATGTCACTAATACGATTTGCCTGATATTTGGCATGAGTGCCTTTGGCCGGGTGCCCGCAATGCTGAACTACACCGCAGGCAGCGCTGGCATTCAAAATGCCTGTACTGCAGCCAGTGTTAAAACCATCATTAGCTCTCGTGAGTTCATTAAAACCGCCAAGTTGGAAGAGGTCATCTCCGGCTTAAAAAATATCAACATTGTCTATCTTGAAGAGCTATTCAAACAATTCACCTGGGTAGATAAATTATGGCTAATGGGCTTTGCATTATGGCTACCTAGACTGGCTGTCAATAAAGGTCAATCACATGACCCTGCTGTCGTGCTGTTTACATCCGGCTCCGAAGGAAAACCCAAGGGAGTCGTGCATACGCACACTAGTATCTTGGCGAATATTGCACAGATTAAATCCGTGATTGATTTTTCCATGCAAGACAAATTCATGATGGTGCTACCGCTGTTCCATGCGTTTGGCTTTACTTGCGGCGCAATCATGCCGCTAGTTGCGGGCAGTAAACTATTTGTCTATCCATCACCATTACATTACCGCGTGATCCCAGAGGTGATTTACGACCGCGGCTGTACTGTGCTGTTTGGTACCAGCACTTTCTTAGCTAACTATGCAAAATTCGCTAATCCGTATGACTTTTATAAACTACGTTATGTAGTCGCTGGTGCAGAAAAACTCAACGAAGAGGTGCGTAAAACCTGGGTAGATAAATTTGGTATCCGCATACTAGAAGGCTATGGCGCTACCGAATGTGCTCCAGTACTTGCTGTGAACACGCCGATGGCCAACAAACTAGGCTCAGTAGGCACGCTGATGCCTAGCCTAGAATCCAAACTAGAAAGTGTCCCCGGTATTGAGCATGGTGGTTTGCTCTCGGTGCGCGGGCCAAACGTGATGCGCGGTTATTATTTATTTGATCATCCCGGCGTCATACAAGCACCAAAAGACCAGTGGTATAACACTGGCGATATTGTAGAAATTGATGATGATGGCTTTGTGTTTATCAAAGGTCGCGTCAAACGCTTTGCCAAAGTAGCGGGCGAAATGGTTTCTCTGGAAACGGTAGAAAGCATTGCCAACCATGCCTCACCACAACATCAACATGCGGCCACGACCAGCCCAGATCTACAACGTGGCGAAAATATCATTCTCTACACTACAGACAAGTCACTCAGCAGAGAGCAGCTAGGTAATAGTGCAAAAACACTAGGCAGCCCAGAACTTGCCATTGCACGTAAGATTATCCTGATAGAGGGGCTACCGTTATTAGGCACCGGAAAAACCGACTATGTAACTTTGAAGCAGATGACAGAAAATGAAAAACAATAATTCAAGAACTAAAACATTAGCTATTGGCGTATCGATTATCACGACTTTATATAGTTTAACGAGCGTAGCAGAGAGTCCCTTTAGTAATGCATTAAACGAAAATAATTTGCTAGGCCTCTACCGCACCAATCAATTCCAGCTGAATCAGGGCGCTTGCAAGAATTGCGCGATAACGCCGCAAGCATCCTGGTTTTTCGAGCAGGAAACCATTGCCATACCACTGAGCAACGCACACAGTTTTGATCCAAGTTTAAGTGCTCAAGATGATGTCAAACAATGGGCTAAACGCCAACCAGTAACCAACACTATGCCGCCTTTGGTATGGCTAGGCTCGCCACATGTTGCTGTGGGTAAGCTCAGTCGAGATGGAAAATTTCTGGAAAGTGAAAATAGCAAAATTCAGCTATCGATTACACCAAAAATCCAAAGCAATCAGTCTTACTACAGCAATGCTAGTGAACAGCATTTCGCTGGTCGCAATTTAGTCATGCGAGGCACGGCGAATCAAACCCATTTTACTGCACGCAGTATTTGGCCATTGGATTACAACCTAGATTTGAATCAAATCCCCTACCAACCACTTGCAAATCAGGAAACGATTGCCAGTTTAATACGTGAACAAAATGGTGGTGCATCAGCACCTTTTTCTGCGCGTATTTTGTATAAAAATCCTAATCTGACTAGCTTGCAAAACAAGTCTGTATTGAGCTTTGTACTTAATGGCGCACAGGGTGACGATGATGAAGCGCATGGTGGCCACTTCGCAGTTGCTACCGGCCGCTTTGGTGCACAGGGTGAGTGGCATGATTGGCTGGTCAATAACTTCTACAACCTAGGCTCCGTTAGCGAAAAAGGTATTATTGCCGCCAGTTTACCGATGGATAGCTATCAAGGTGATTTAAATAGTGGCCAGTCTTGGTACCGTCCATCCTATATGCTGGTGGCGGTACTAAAAAGTGATCGTAGTGCAGCCACCTATCAAAGTGCAGTTAACCGCGTCATGCAGCATTTTTACCGTCAAGATTTCTTATACCGTCACGCCGGGGTCAATTGCGCTGGTATTAATTTGGAAACTTTACGCTCGCTTGAATGGAATATCCCCAAGCTTGGTGCAACCAATTTACCAAAAGCCTTTGCTGCACTGCCATATAAAGCACTGAGCGATATGAGCTTGGAAAGTGGCCTTAAAGCATATGACTACCTGAGCGCAGAACAAACCAATTTATATCCTTTTGTCGCATTTGAAAGTATAGGTAATGATTTATTGAGTCGTATTGCTAAGAATCAGGCGAATAGCGCATTTGAAAAACAACTGGCAGAAGACCTTGAAGCGATTATTTATGTGCATATCCCGCAATTTCCTTCTTCTCGAGCCATGGGTCTGGCACCCGTTGCTTCTTTGGATGAGTATATTGAACGTACTCCAGCGGATATGTCGCAATGGAAAATTATCCCGGTAGGCGCACGTCATTTTCCTGACAATTTAAAAGACAAAAATGCACCAACTGAGCCAACTCGCCCTGCCTACTATGGCTTAATGGCATGGCTAGTCATTTTGATATTGGCGCTGCTAGGCGTGCGAAATATTTTCCAAAAATTACGTAAAAAATAATTAATGATGAACCGCAGACAATTTTTACTTGGGCTATCAGCCATTGGTGCCAGCGGCCTTACGATTGCCGGGGCGAGATATTGGCCGGAATCAGGCTTTACCAACCCATGTTTCAGCCATATACCGGATGAATTAAAGCAGCATCCACTGATGCAGAAAATATGGGCGGATATAGATGCCGCACAAGTATGGGATACCCATGCCCATATTATCGGCACAGGCAATAGCGGTAGTGGTGTGAGGTACAACCCGGATATGGATAGCTGGTCACACCCCATTTTGAAAATCCAAAAAGATTTCTACATGAATGGCGGCTGTATTACTAGTGACCACGAAGATGAAACCTTCATCGCCCGCATGGTAGATTTGTCCGCTGACATGCCTGCTGGCTACAAAACTATGTTATTTGCGTTTGACTGGACGCACAACGCACAAGGCGAGCCTGAAAAAGCGCACTCTATCTTTCATATTCCTAACAGCTATGCTGCGAGCATTGCCAAACAATATCCGCAATACTTTGAATGGGTGGCGTCTATCCATCCTTATCGGCCAAATGCTATAGACACATTAGAAAGTGCGAAAGCTAACGGCGCACGTGCAATTAAATGGCTGCCTTCTGGTATGGGTATAGATCCCAGTTCGCCCAAGTGTGACAAGTTCTATCAAAAGCTTGCCGAACTAAACCTGCCTATAATTAGCCATACAGGACGTGAGAGCGCAGTGCAGGGCGGTGACCAGTCTTTCGGCAATCCATTACACATGAGGCGTGCGCTGGATGCTGGGGTACGTGTGGTACTTGCACACTGCGCAAGTGATGGTCATGACGAGGATTTGGATAACCACGGAAAAACTATCAAAAGTTTTGAGCTGTTTACAAGAATCATGGATACGACTGCTTATGCAAAGCTAGCATTCGGTGAGATATCAGCCATTACTTTAATTAATCATGCTTGGGTGATTAAACCATTACTGCAACGCCCAGATTGGCATGCTCGCCTACTCAACGGTTCTGACTATCCATTACCAGGCATAATGCCCCTAATTTCCATCAAACAATTGATGCGTGCGGGACTATTAGAAGAATCACACTTATTATTCCTACAAACCTTGCGCGATTACAATCCATTAATGTTTGATTTTGCCGTAAAACGACTCATCCAATTTAATGGCGCTAGTTTTGGTCGCAAAGTTTTTGAAACCAGAGCATTTTTTGATAATGCCACGACAAATACATAGCTAGCCAACATATTCTCTATACCCAATAAAGATTCAAAATAAATCCAATAACAAAAGGCCAAACCCATGAGCAACCAGTTTCAATTGATGCGAGAAAAACGTTTTCGTCCATTTTTCTTTACCCAGTTTTTAGGCGCATTTAACGATAATGTTTTTAAAACTGCACTGATCACACTGGTGGCATTTCACACGGCTAAACTCACCTCCATAGACGGCAGCACACTTGCGACTTTGCTACCGGGCTTGTTTATTCTGCCATTTTTTCTGTTCTCGGCCACGGCGGGGCAATTAGCAGACAAATATGAAAAGTCACAAATCATCCGCTTAGTTAAGGTGTTTGAAATAGGCATCATGTTATTTGCCAGTGCAGGTTTTTTTCTGCATAACATCTGGCTGTTAGCCACGGCGTTATTGATGATGGGCATGCATTCCACACTGTTTGGGCCAGTGAAATATGCCTACTTACCGCAACACTTGAACGAGCATGAAATCGTGGGTGGTAACGGCATGGTGGAAATGGGCAGTTTTGTGGCGATTTTACTTGGGCAAGTACTGGGTGCGTGGCTCGCCATGCAAAACGGGCATGCCACATTAACCAGCATCACCGTGTTAGGCATCGCCATACTGGGCTACTGGACTAGCCGCGGCGTACCAAACTCACCGGCGGCCGCGCCAGACCTGACCATCAACTGGAACCCAATCACCGAAACCTACAGAAACATCAAGTTTATCTGGCAGCACCAAGCCATCTGGCTCACCATTATTGCTATTTCTTGGTTCTGGTTTTATGGTGCAACGCTATTGGCGCAATTCCCTAACTTTGCAAAAAACATACTGCACGGGGATGAAAGCCTATTCATTTTATTACTGTCAATTTTTTCATTGGGTATAGGCATAGGCTCACTGATGTGTGAAAAGCTTTCTAAGGGGAAGGTGGAGCTTGGTCTGGTACTATTTGGTGCGTCCGGGTTAACCGTATTCGGTGTTGATTTATATTTTTCCAGTGTAAGCATCTATGAAAGCTTGAACAATAAAGCCTTGTTTGATTATGTAGCGTTTATTGCAAAACACTACGATGCAGAAGGGGGCTTAATTCTCACTTATTGGCGCTTACTTGCAGATATCGCATTGATTGGTGTTTTTGGTGGTTTATATATCGTGCCACTGTACGCATTCATCCAAACCCGCGCGGAGAAAAGCCATCAATCACGCGTGATTGCAGCCAATAACATTCTCAATGCACTGTTCATGGTGACTTCGGCGTTATTTTCAGTGCAGGTTTTCAATATGGGATTGAACATTCCACAGTTGTTTTTAGTCACAGCACTGCTCAATGTCATCATCATGATGTATTTATGCATTCGACAGCCTGTTTACTTGCAGGCGTTTATCAGTTGGCTAAGACCCCGTCATAAACGCCTCTAAACATCAGGCATAAAAATATCTTTAACCTTATAATAGCAAAACTATTTTATTGTCTGCACGCTCATGCCTTTAATCAAAAAACTACACCTATCCATCTGGAAGCTTTCTTCTAAATTAGGCCCGTTTGCACCATTGATTGCCATGCTCATCTTGGGTTTGGCAATTTTGTCTGCAAGTCGCTTGGGGCTGGTTTTATGGAAATTTGAGCGCGTCACGAGCACAGGTAAGCTAGCGGAAATTTTGCTGCAAGGCATACGTGTAGATATGATTCAGCTCTGCTTGGTTGCTTTTATACCATTACTACTCTCGCCTATATTGGCAACGCAGCGACTGTTCAAGGTTTGGCAAAAATTCAGCTATGTTTGGGTAAGCATTGCACTGGTGCTGCTTGTGTTTTTAGAAGCCGCTACGCCCGGCTTTATTAGTGAATATGATGTACGCCCTAACCGAATTTTTGTGGAATACCTTAAATACCCACACGAAGTATTTAGCATGCTTTGGGGCGGCTTTAAGCTGGAAATCTTTAGCGCATTAGGTGCAGTGGCATTAGCCGTATGGTTAGTGCGTAAATTTATGCGCCCGTGGCTCACTATGTCATCTGGCTGGTCTAATACAAGAGTCTGGCTGGTGTGGCCGCTTATCGTGATTTTAGCGGCTCTGGGTATACGCTCCACTTTAGGTCACCGTCCTGCCAACCCAGCCTTGTTTGCTATCACGGCAGATAATATGGTCAACAGCCTGGTCCTTAACTCTGGCTACTCCGTGATTTATGCCACTTACAATTTAATGAAAGAAACTAAGTCTAGCGACATCTACGGCAAAATGCCGCGTGAAGAAATATTCAGCATCACCGGCGCTAAAGATACAGATATTCCGACACTCACCACGCTACACCCTAGCCAAAAACGTGACAAACCACTGAATCTGGTGATTATTTTGCAGGAAAGCCTGGGCGCGACCTTTGTAGAGTCATTAGGCGGCGTTCCGGTCACGCCCAACTTAGAAAGACTGAAAGAACAAGGCATCTGGTTTGAACAACTGTACGCAACCGGCACCCGTTCCGTACGCGGTATTGAGGCTGTCGTTACCGGCTTCCAGCCTACCCCGGCGGATAGCACGGTCAAACTGTCAAAATCACAAAAGAACTTTTTCAGCATTGCCGCATTATTAGAAAAACAAGGCTATAACACCGAATTTATCTACGGTGGTGAGTCACATTTTGACAATATGCGCAGCTTTTTCTTAGGCAATGGCTTTAATCATATTGTGGATCAAAAGGATTATAAAAACCCTGTGTTTTCTGGCAGTTGGGGGGTTTCAGACGAAGACCTACTGAATAAAACACACGAACAGCTCATGGCGCACCACAATGCTGGCAAACCATTTTTCACGCTGGCGTTCTCATCTTCTAACCACGCTCCATTCGAGTTTCCGGATGGGCGCATTGAGTTGTATGAACAACCTAAAAGTACAGACAACAATGCAGTGAAATACGCAGACTACGCCATAGGTGAGTTTTTCAAAAAGGCACAGCAAAGCCCTTATTGGAAAGATACGGTATTTCTGGTGGTAGCGGACCACGACATCCGCGTGCGTGGTGAAGCCTTGGTGCCGATTACCCACTTCCATATCCCTGCACTTATTTTAGGTGCAGACATCAAGCCGCAACGCTATACCGGTCTGGCCAGCCAGCTAGACTTACCCGTTACCATACTGTCACTGATGGGCATACAAGGCGCACACCCCATGACTGGACGTGATTTATCCAGCCTGGCTGCCGACACCCCAGGACGAGCCATGATGCAATACAACGACAATTATGGTTGGATGGAAGAAAGCCAGCTAGGTAAACAGGTAGTGGTATTGCGCTCCGGTAAAGTGCCAGCGCACGGCACGTATGACACAAAGACTAAGCGCATGACTGAAGTCGCGCCACCGGCAAATGCCAAAGAGCTTGAGCAGCGCGCTTTGGCCAACGTATTGCTGCCAGACTTACTATATAACGAACAGCGTTACCATTTACCTTAAACATTAATGAACAATTCAACTAAACAACGTAGCATGCTGACCTGGTCTATTATCAGAAAAGGTCTGGCCTACATTTTAAGCGGCAGAATGCGTCAAAAAGACGCGCACCTGCCTGTTAATCAGCATCAGGTGCCAGCGAACTTTATCGGGGTTTGTGTCGCTTCTGCCGCTGACCCTGCTATGGATGACTACGTTATCTCCGAACTACTGGCATTAGGCATTAAACAAGTACGCCTTGATTTCACTTATGGTGATTTGGAGAGTTTTAACGCGCGCTTTTTGCAACGCTTAATTAACGATGGGTTTCACGTCACTTTGCACTTGATACAGCCATTCCGCAATGCCAAAAACATGGAGAGTAAAGCGGAGCAGGCAGCATGGCAAATCTTCCTAGATAACGTAATCAGCCGCTTCGGTAGCCAGATTACGCGCATAGAGATCGGCAACACCATCAATAGAAAACGCTGGACCGGCTATACGCCTGATGGCTTTATCGCAGCATGGAACATTGCTTATACCAGCATTAAACAGCACCATATTGAACTAGCCGGCCCTAATGTCACCGACTTTGAGCCTATCTACAACATCGGCATATTAAGCCAGCTCAAAGCCCGACAACAATTACCTGATGTGCACAGCAACAATCTATTTTCAGAACGTGTTTCTGAGCCTGAGCGCTTTGACCACCGCATCTTGAAATACCGCTGGGCCACCATCTTTAAATACAATCTGGTCAAAAAAGCGCGCCTGCTCAAAAAAGTTGGTACTGATTTTGGCATTAAACGTTTTATTTCACCGGTGGCATTTTGGGCAATTTATCGTATCCAACGCCTACTGCCAGATGGTGAGCAAAAACAGGCAGACTATGCTGCACGTTATATGATCCTGAATGCAGCCTCTGGCGCACTAGACCAAGCGTTTTGGGGGGCTTTTATCTGCCACCGCGAAGGCCTGATTGATGATGGCCTGTTGGATGCAGAATACCCTGCGCTGGAGCGCGTTACCCACTATGCCAGCGTAGATGGCAACGTAAATAACTTCTGGCGCCATGCCAGTTTTCACGCCATCAAAACCGTGACAGCCATGATTCAAGGTGCGAAATACATCAAGGCTATCTCCAGTGCTAACGGGCTGGAGATTCATCACTTCCAGACCAATGAGTATGACATCCACGCACTATGGACCATCAATGGCAAAGTGGCCTTGCTGCAAGATATTTATGAAGCAGCTGATATCAGCACCGGTGAAATCATCCACCGTGATGGTCACCCATTAACGCTAGCAAGCCACATTGTTTGCGAGTCACCAATCTATATACGCTGGCCCAAAAACCACACGGTTAACATCAAAGAAAGCTGTGGCCTTGCACAAGACTTGGCTATACATGCGCATATTGCAGCGCTGCAATACTTCCCATTCCGCCAAGGTCAATGGTTTGGCATGATATTGGCCCGTAATGCCGAGGAAGCTTTGCTGATTGGTGAACAGTTACACCCCAGCAACCTGATTAGCCCGCAAAAAGCCAGCGCCTTGCGCCATGCACGCAATGCAATATGGGCGTTACCAGACCCACGCAACGCGCAAGCGCAAGTCACCGTCAAGCAACCGATTAAGATGTACCCGCACAAGGCATTTTTGGATAGATTCAAACCAAGCAAAGCCAAACGCAGTTGGAATGGCGCTGTTGAGTTATTAAGACGCGGCATCAGCACTGCGCACCCGGTTGCTTTTTTCGAGCAGACGGGCGATAAAACGCTCAAACAGAATTTTTATATCTGCGACTACGTGAAAGCCGATTGCTCAGTAGGGGAAATGTTCGTACATTTTGCCAAAGGTAATAAAGAGTTTCATTTTGCCGACAAAGACTATGCAATCCGTGCAGAGGACGCGTATACCCAGTTAGCGCAATACCTGCACCGCATGCATCAAACCGGCACTTTCTTCAGAGATTTATCCGGTGGCAATGTATTGGTGCAGCTACAAAGTAACCGCCAACTCGCATTCTCATTGATTGATACCGCACGCGCGCATTTTTATACACACCCAACTGCAATGAAGTATCGCATTTCAGACTTAGCCAGAGTTTGTAACAAGCTACATTGGGCTGGGCGTGAACGCTTTATGGGCTTGTATCTCGCCAATATCGGCAGGAAACTTACCCTGCAGATCAAACTATCGCTCTATTTATATGACTTTAAAGTGGCATTTAAGCGAAAGTTTGGGCGCAAAGGCATTAAGAAATTAAAACAGAAATTTAAAAAGTAAACCCTGCCGGACAAACAAAGCCGCTTCTAATGATTTTCACTAGCCTGCTTTAATGAACAAGGTCATGCTACAAAGTCAGGCTAGCCGTAATATCTCTATCACGTAATGCAATTGTAATTAAGCAAATGCGGGACGAATTTATATAAAAGGAGAATTACTATGTGGACAACACCAGCTGCTACTGAAATGCGTTTCGGTTTTGAAGTTACAATGTACGTAATGAACAAGTAATATCTTACGTATAAATAAAAAGGGTGCTGATGGCACCCTTTTTATTTGTCTATATCATCTAGAAGCTTCGATGTACTACTTCACCTCGAGCTACATTTACACCCTAGTGGCTAAATAGCTACAAAAGCGCATGCACTTAAACCCGCCTCAGATATCTTACCCTCTGTTATTGAGCTTTAATCACAAATCCTTTAGGTAAAAACACCCAGATCTTACCGGTTTGCTTCATTGCGCCAGCTTTAGCACCAGCGGTAGCCCCTGCCCCCCAGAAGAAGTCTGCACGGACACCGCCTTTAATTGCGCCACCTGTATCCTGCGCCATCATCAAACGTTTTAACGGTTTACTGGTATTCGGCTCTGTTGTTGATAAAAACACCGGAGCACCTAACGGCACAAACTTAGGGTCAACTGCCACACTACGCTCTGCCAAAATGGGCACACCCAACGCGCCTAAAGGCCCGGGCAAGCCTGCTGGCAGCTCTCTAAAGAATACATAGCTAGGGTTCTGATTCAATAACTCGCGTAGCTTATCTAAGTTATTGCGTGCCCAGTTCTTGATGCCCTGCATAGAAGCTTGAGCCAGCGTCAGCTCACCGCGCTCGATTAGCAGACGACCTATCGAGTTATAGGTATGACCATTCTGATCCGCGTAACCTACGTGTATTTGCTCGCCAGTATCTAGCTGCACCAAGCCTGATCCCTGAATTTGCAAAAAGAAGACATCGATAATGTCATCAATATATACAAACTCGCGACCCTTCACTGGCGAGGCCTCCACTTCAATCTCGGCGCGATTGTAGTAAGGCACCAGTTTATTACCGACTAAGCGGCCACGCACACGCTTGTATTTCAACTCAGGAAACAAACTATCCAGCTCTACCGTAATCAAGTCATCCGGCGCGCTATACAATGGGTTAGGGTACTTGGCAGACTTGGTGCGGCTACCTTTTAGCAAAGGTTCATAATAACCAGTAATCAGGCCTTGCTCTGAACCATCCAGATTGCTCGCCTTATATACTGAGAAATACTCCTGGAAATAACCCAGCACTGCCTGCGTTTGCGGCTTACTTGCTGTGTCATTATTGAGCTTTTGTGCAGCGCTGCAGGCGTTTTTCCACATCGGCTTATTCACCAGAGTAGAGCAGCTTTGCATCCATGCTGGCCAAGCCAGGCTGAGGTTATCCAGTTGCAAGCCATCTATGTCGCTCCAATCTGCTGTTTGCAGCAAACTATAATCTGGCAGCTTCGCCATTTGCTTTTGCTGCTCAGCCGTAGCCTCAGCAGGCTTGCTACCTGCTGGCACTTGTACCGGTGCACCAGTAGCGCAATCGCATTTTGCCTGCGGCGGAGCAGGGGCTGTCACCGGTTTAATATTGTTGTTTGCACATGCTGCTACAAGCAGAGTGAGCGTTACAAGCAATGTATTCTGTGCGATTTTTTTCATTTTTATCACAAGTCTAGTGTGGAATGTTAATACTGAAATGAGCACGGCTTAGCCGTTATTTAGTGCAGGATTCTGGGCATCGCCAGTGCAAAAGGAGCAATGACTGCATCAAATTGCGTACCGTCCTCCGCCACCATTTGATAAGCACCATGCATCTCGCCCATGGGCGTGTTAATCAAGGTACCGCTTGTATATTCATAATGCTCGGCAGGTTTGAGCAAAGGTTGCGCGCCTACTACGCCCAAGCCTCTAATCTCCTTGCGTTCGCCGTTGGCCTCAGTGATCACCCAATGACGGCTAATCAACTGCGCAGCGACATTACCGGTATTAATGATGGTCACATGGTATGCAAACGCATATTGATTATGCTCAATATCCGACTGCTCAGCGATAAAAGTAACCTCTACTTTTACCGTGCATTCATAATGTTTATCGCTGCTCATCTCGCGTTCAATACCTAACCGACAGTGCAAAAGTAATAAAATTCATAAGCTAACCTGTACGCTTTCATCAGCGCGCATACTGCAACGGCATGCAACTGCGCACATCTATTGCACTAAAATACGCCGGCGCGCCAGATTTAAGCGTGTATAGCTTATTTCGAGATCAAGCCCGTAGTTGGTGAGCTAGGACTGGCTGAGTACAATTTTTTAGGCATACGGCCAGCCAAGTAGGCTTCACGGCCAGCTTCAACTGCTTTTTTCATAGCACTAGCCATTAATACGGGGTTGTTAGCCGCGGCAATTGCGGTATTCATCAATACACCCTGACAGCCAAGCTCCATTGCAATTGCAGCATCTGACGCTGTACCCACACCGGCATCTACCAATACTGGGATTTTTGCATTTTCGATGATAATTTGCAGGTTCCACGGGTTTAATATGCCCATACCTGAACCGATGAGTGATGCCAACGGCATCACGGCGCAACAGCCAATCTCTTCCAGCTGTTTTGCGATAATCGGGTCATCAGAGCAATACACCATTACTTCAAATCCATCTTTGACTAAAGTCTTGGCTGCAGCCAGTGTTTCAGTCATATTCGGGTATAAAGTGTTAGGGTCACCTAGCACCTCTAGCTTCACCAATTGATGACCATCTAATAACTCACGTGCCAGGCGTAATGTACGCACGGCCTCATCCGCAGAATAACAGCCGGCGGTATTCGGCAAATAAGTAAACTCTTCAGGCGGCAAAAAGTCCAAAAGTGAGGGCTCACCTGCGGTTTGACCAATGTTGGTACGACGAATCGCCACGGTAATAATTTCTGCGCCGCTGGCATCAATCGCTGCACGGGTTTCTGCAAAGTCTTTATATTTACCAGTGCCCACCAACAAGCGTGATTGATAGGTCTTATTTGCTATTTTCAATAAATCTGACAACTTATTATCCTTCATCATTAATTAATCGCGATTTTACAATCGTGAGTCTATTCAACGTACTGACTAGCCGCCACCGACTGCGCCGACTATCTCTAATTTGTCGCCATCCGACAGCTTGGTATGTTCAAATTGGCTACGCGGTACAATTTCGCCATTGAGTTCTATTGCCAAGCGTTTTCCTACTAATTCGAGCTGCTCTACCAGCTGTGCGGTATTCATCTGCGCAAGTTCAAAACTGCGCGCTTTTCCATTTATTGTAAGTTGCATAGAAATTGCCATGTGATTAAATCAGGAAACCATATACGTCTGGACAAACTCACCAGATAGGAACTCACCTGATCTTGTATGAACAAGCGTGATTTGTTTATACAAATAGATTCGAAACAACATTTTACGGAAGTTTTAGCACTCTTAGCAAACCTTAATTTAGGTAAATATGTAATAAACGACTAAGCTAACAAATCGCTGCGTTACACGGCACGTACTGCCTCAGCATATAGACCCTGCGGACATGGACTTACGATGACACTTCATCTCACTCGCTCATTGATTTCGTGCTGCCACTTAGCTAAAGGTGATTTTTGGCTGAGCGGCTTATTTATCGCAGAAAATGCCAGATTTTCCTGCTGTTAAGTCCCACTTATCCCACAAAAAACACGTGTAGCGTTGTACAATATCTCGAGTTTTTTATTTGAAAAGTCTATTCAGAGAGCTATCATGAACATTCAAAGTAACATTGCTGACCTTAACACACCAACTGGGGTTATGCGCACTTATATTCACCGCCCAACAGGCGATGGAAAGTATCCTACTGTTTTATTCTATTCAGAGATTTTTCAGCAAACCGGCCCAATCGAGCGTGCCGCTAAAATCATTGCCAGCCATGGCTACGCGGTATTAGTTCCTGAGGTATTTCACGAACTTAACCCAATTGGCACTGTATTGGGCTATGACGATGCAGGCCGTGATAAAGGCAATGCCGACAAATCTGCAAAAGATGTTGAAGGCTACGACACAGACAACGCTGCCATGATTGCTTTTGTGAAACAACAAGCTTGGTATAACGGCAACATTGGCGCAATGGGCTTCTGCATCGGCGGTCATTTAGCTTTCCGTGCTGCATTACAGCCAGAAATCAAAGGCACTGCGTGTTTCTATGCAACAGACCTACACACACAAGTGATTCCTAACAAACCTGGCCAGCACAGCATGGAGCGCCTGAGCGACATTACAGGTGAGCTATTGATGATCTGGGGTAAACAAGACCCACATATCCCTGCAGCAGGCCGTGCAGACGTGTATAAAAAGCTAGGTGATACTAATATCACATTCACATGGCATGAGTTTAATGCCCAACATGCATTTATGCGTGATGAAGGTGAGCGTTATGATGCGCAAACTGCAATGATTGGTTACCAATTGGCACTGAATCTGTTTAGCCGCACTTTGCATCAATAAACCTTACAGCATCGCTATTCATTAGCGAATACGTACAAAAAAGCCTGATCTATTGATCAGGCTTTTTTAATATCGTTTACCCAGCTCATTGCGGATAAAACGGTAAATTACACATGGTATTGCTGACTATGTGCCCTGATGGCAGTAAGCATCGCTGCTGCGTTTTCTGGCGGCGTCCATTGCGTGATGCCATGACCTAAATTAAATACGTGGCCATGTCCTTTACCGTAGCTTGCAAGCACACTGATCACTTCTTTTTCAATGGCTTCTGGTGTTGATAGCAAAATAGCAGGGTCTAAGTTACCTTGCAGCGCTACTTTATCGCCCACTCGTTGACGTGCGCTGCCGATATCTACCGTCCAATCCAAGCCCAATGCATCTGAGCCAATTCCAGCCTGCGCTTCTAGCCATAAACCGCCACCTTTGGTGAATACGATACTTGGCACTTTACGGCCATCATTGGTTTTAATTAAACCATTCACAATTTTTTGCATGTAATTGAGTGAAAACTCAGTATAGGCATTGTGTGACAAGGCACCACCCCATGAGTCAAAAATCATCACAGCCTGTGCGCCTGCCATAATCTGTGCGTTCAGATATTGAATCACGGTCTGCGCAGTGGTTTCTAAAATATGGTGCAATAAATCCGGGCGAGCGTACGCCATTTTCTTAGTGGTTAAGAAGTCGGTACCGCCTTTGCCTTCCACCATGTATGTGGCTAGCGTCCACGGGCTGCCTGAAAAGCCAATTAAAGGTACGCGGCCATCCAATGCCTGACGGATACTGCTCACCGCATCAAACACATACTGTAGCTTTGCCATGTCTGGCACCACTAGCTTTTGAATATCAGCCTCTTGCTGCAAGGTGCGCTCAAACTTAGGACCTTCGCCTTCTTCAAAATACAAACCCAAGCCCATGGCATCTGGCACCGTGAGAATGTCTGAAAACAGAATCGCCGCGTCTAGCAGTGGATAGCGGTCCAAAGGTTGCAGTGTGACATCGGTTGCAAATTGTGCATTTTTGCAAAGCTGTAAAAAGCTGCCCGCGGTTTTACGACTCTCACGATATTCAGGTAAGTAGCGTCCTGCTTGGCGCATCATCCACACTGGCGTGTAATCCGTTGGTTGGCGCATCAGTGCTTTTAAGAATGTGTCGTTTTTTAATTGATTCATTTGGTTACCTAAATAAAAAAGGACACAAAGTGGTTTTACTTTGCATCCTTTATTTTTACATTGTCATACTGTAGCGTTAACTTAACGTGGCAATACTGATGAGCCCATCAAAAATTCATCAACTGCACGTGCTGCCTGACGACCCTCGCGGATGGCCCAAACCACTAAAGACTGACCGCGGCGTACATCACCAGCCGCGAATACTTTATCTTTGTTAGTTTTGTAACTTGCGTCGCCTTCAGTCGCTGCTTTAGCATTGCCGCGGTTGTCTTTCTCCACGCCAAACGCTTCTAGCAACTTCTGAATTGGTGACACAAAGCCCATTGCCAAGAACACTAAATCTGCCGGAATTGTAAATTCAGAGCCAGCGATTTCAGACATTTTTCCGTCTTTCCATTCCACACGAGCGCCTTTCAATGCCACCACTTTACCGTTTTCGCCAATCAACTCTTTAGTGGTGATGGACCAGTCACGGTTAGCGCCTTCTTCATGTGAGCTTGAAGTGCGTAGTTTCAGTGGCCAGTTAGGCCATACCAGCTCTTTGTTCTCTTTCTCAGGCGGTTGTGGCATTAACTCAAACTGCGTAATGCTTAATGCGCCATGACGGTTTGAGGTACCCACACAGTCAGAACCTGTATCGCCGCCACCAATCACAATCACGTGCTTACCTGTAGCTTTAATTTGGTCAGGGATAGTATCACCAGCCACTACTTTGTTTTGCGGTGTTAAAAAGTCCATCGCAAAATGTACGCCATCCAACTCACGGCCGGTTACTGGCAAGTCACGTGGCTGTTCTGCACCTGCTGCCAATACCACAGCATCAAACTCCGCGACCAAATCGTCGGCATTTACGTTTTCACCAACATGTTGATTAACGCGGAACTCAACGCCTTCCACTTCCATTTGCGCCATACGGCGGTCAATGTGGGACTTTTCCATTTTGAAGTCAGGAATACCGTAACGCAACAAACCACCGATACGGCTATTTTTTTCCAATACAACAACACTGTGACCAGCACGCGCCAATTGTTGCGCAGCAGCCAAACCAGCAGGGCCAGAACCTACCACAGCCACTTTTTTACCGGTTTTATTCGGGTTTACTTGTGGTTGTACCCAGTCGTTTTCCCAAGCTTTATCAATAATCGCATGCTCAATTGATTTAATACCAACCGCATCCGCATTGATGTTCAACGTACATGCAGCCTCACACGGAGCAGGACAGATACGACCTGTGAACTCTGGGAAGTTATTGGTTGAATGTAGTACATCAATTGCGCTACGCCAGTCTTGGTGATACACCAAATCATTCCAGTCAGGAATGATATTGTTGATCGGACAACCCGTTGTACAAAATGGAATACCACAGTCCATACAGCGTGCACCTTGCTGTTTAGCTTGGTCATCTGTTAAATGCAGTACAAATTCTTTGTAATTCTTAACGCGATCCTGTACAGGCAAATTTGCCTCTGACAGACGTTCAAATTCCATAAATCCCGTTACTTTACCCATACTATAAGGCCTTTTCCCAAAAGAGTCTCTTTACTTGTTTCATATTAAAAGCGACTCTAGGCCGCTACTAGCGCTTTATCTTCAGCCAATTCAATCAAGGCGCGCTTATATTCATTTGGCATCACTTTAACAAACTTAGCACGTGCATTATCCCAATCAGCAAGCAGCGCTTTAGCTCGCTCACTGCCAGTGTATTCAGCATGCTTGTTGATTAATGCAAGCAATGTTACTTCGTCAGGTTGATTCAAGTGGTGCACCGCATCAGCAGCTACATTGTCAACGTGCTCTACTTTTTCTAAAGACACCATGCCCATATTGCAGCGTTTTGCAAACAAGCCGTCTTCATCATAGACATAAGCCACGCCGCCACTCATGCCTGCAGCAAAGTTTTGACCAGTCACGCCTAACACTACAACAGTACCGCCTGTCATGTATTCGCAACCGTGGTTACCAACACCTTCAACCACTGCAGTAGCGCCTGAGTTACGCACACAGAAACGTTCACCTGCTACGCCGCTGAAATAGCTTTCACCGGTAGTTGCACCAAACATCACCGTGTTACCCACAATAATGTTCTCGTGCGAAATGCCACGGAATGTTTTTGGCGGTTTAATCACAATACGGCCGCCGCATAGACCTTTACCTACATAGTCATTGCCTTCGCCTGTAAGGTCAAAAGTAATGCCTTTAGCCAAGAATGCAGCAAAGCTTTGGCCAGAAGTGCCAGTGAAGTTCACATGGATGGTGTCATGCGGTAAACCAGCGTTACCATAACGTGTAGCCACTTGGTTAGACAGCATAGTACCCACGGTACGGTTAGTGTTGGTGATTGCAATATCCAACACTACTTTCTCACCTTTTTCCAGTGCCGGAGTTGCTAGTGTTACTAGCTTGTTATCTAGTGCATTCACCAAGCCATGGTCTTGCACGTCATTATTTTTACGTGACACACTAGCTGGCATATCTGGTTGATGGAATACTTTGCTGAAATCTAAGCCGCTGATTTTCCAGTGGTCAATACCTGCTTGCATATCCAATAAATCTGGGCGGCCAATTAGGTCGTCAAACTTAGCGATACCCATAGAAGCCATTAATTCACGCACTTCTTCAGCAACAAAGAAGAAGTAGTTCACTACGTGCTCAGGTTGACCTGTGAAACGTTTACGCAATTCCGGGTCTTGTGTAGCTACACCCACTGGGCAAGTGTTCAAATGACACTTACGCATCATGATACAGCCTTCAACCACGAGCGGTGCTGTCGCGAAACCAAACTCATCTGCACCTAATAAGGCACCGATTACTACATCACGACCCGTTTTCATTTGGCCGTCAACCTGCACCACCACACGGCCGCGCAATTGGTTCAATACCAAGGTTTGTTGAGTCTCAGATAGACCTAGCTCCCACGGCGCACCTGCGTGCTTAATAGAAGAAATCGGTGATGCACCGGTACCGCCATCATGACCTGCGATCACGATATGGTCAGATTTTGCTTTTGCCACGCCGGCAGCAACCGTACCTACGCCAGTTTCAGATACTAACTTCACTGAAATAGAAGCTTTAGGGTTAGCATTTTTCAAATCATGAATCAGCTGCGCCAAGTCTTCAATTGAGTAAATGTCATGGTGCGGAGGAGGCGAAATTAAGCCTACACCTGGCACAGAGAAACGCAATTTAGCGATGTACTCTGATACTTTATGGCCAGGTAATTGACCGCCTTCGCCTGGTTTTGCACCTTGTGCCATTTTAATTTGGATTTGGTCGGCATTCGCCAAGTACTCAGCAGTCACACCGAAACGGCCTGATGCCACTTGCTTAATGCTAGAACGCATTGAGTCGCCAGCTTTTAGATTGATATTGCTCTCAATCAGCTTGCTGCCCAACACATCTGCCATGGTGGTTGCGTTAGCCACAGGGATAAAGCGTTTAGCGTCTTCACCACCTTCACCAGTATTAGATTTACCGCCAATACGGTTCATGGCAATCGCTAAAGTCGCATGTGCTTCTGTTGAGATTGAACCCAATGACATCGCACCTGTTGCAAAACGTTTAACGATTTCTTTCGCAGGCTCTACTGAGTCTAGCGGAATCGCAGCAGCCGCGGGTTTAATCTCGAACAAACCACGTAGTGTCATATGACGGCGTGATTGATCGTTAATTAACTTAGCGTACTCTTTGTAGGTATCATATTGACCAGTTCGTGTTGCATTTTGCAATTTAGCTACTGATTCTGGCGTCCAGGTATGCTCTTCACCGCGCACACGATAGGCATACTCGCCGCCAGCTTCAAGATGGTTTGCTAACACTGGGTCTGTACCAAAAGCTGCCGTGTGTAAACGCACCGCTTCTTCAGACACTTGATCTAAGCCGATACCTTCAATATTAGTCACGGTGCCAGTAAAGTACTGTTCAACGAACTCACTGTTTAAGCCAATCGCTTCAAAAATCTGCGCGCCACAGTAAGACTGGTAAGTAGAAATACCCATTTTAGACATGACTTTGTACAAGCCTTTGCTTACGGCTTTCACAAAGTTCTTATTGGCTCTGTAGCTATCAGTTGCCAAATCTTTGATTGTCTCAAAGGTGAGCCATGGACAGACAGCCTCTGCACCGTAACCAGCCAACAATGCAAAGTGATGCACTTCGCGAGCTGAGCCAGTGTCAACCACCAAGCCAGTGCTGGTTCTTAGGCCTGCTTTTACCAAATGCTCGTGCGTTGCAGAACATGCCAATAGTGCAGGAATCGCCACGCGGTCTGCGCTCACATTGCGGTCAGATAAAATTAAGATATTAAAACCATTTTGCACGGCATCAGACGCTGCTTTAGTGATGCTGGCAACTGCGGCGGCCATGCCAGCTTTACCTTGTGCTACTGGGTAAGTAATGTCCAATACCAATGATTTATATTGGTTTTGCGTCAGGGTAGCAATCGCTTTCAATTGCTCTAGCTCATCCAGCATCAACACTGGCTGGCTCGCCTCTAAACGCATTGGCGGCGTAGTTTCATCTAAACCCAACAAGTTTGGTTTAGGGCCGATAAATGTAATCAATGACATCACTAACTCTTCGCGAATCGGGTCGATTGGCGGGTTAGTCACTTGTGCGAACAATTGCTTGAAGTAGTTGTACAGGACTTTAGGCTTAGCAGACAACACTGGCAATGCAGCATCGTTACCCATAGAGCCTGAACCCTCTTCACCGCTTTGAATCATAGGCTGCAAGATAAACTTGATGTCTTCTTGTGTGTAGCCAAATGCCTGTTGTGTATCTAACAAATCAGCCGCCAGCTCTAGCTCGCCATGTACTTTTGGCATATCGCTCAAGAAGTAGCGTGATTTCTCAATCCACTGTTTATATGGCTTAGCTGTTGCCAACTGATGCTTCACTTCAGCATCATCAATAATACGGCCTTGCTCCATATCGATCAGCAACATTTTGCCTGGTTGCAAGCGCCATTTTTTAACGATTTTCTCTTGCGGGAATGTCAACACACCCATTTCAGACGCCATCATCACGATGTCATCATCGGTTACCAAGTAACGTGCTGGACGCAAGCCATTACGGTCTAGCGTAGCGCCAACCATACGACCATCAGTAAACGCTACCGCTGCTGGGCCATCCCATGGCTCCATCAATGCAGCGTGGTACTCGTAGAACGCGCGGCGCTCTTCATCCATCAATGGATTGCCTGACCATGCTTCTGGAATCAACATCATCATGGCGTGCGGCAAGCTGTAGCCACCCGCAACCAACAATTCTAGACAGTTATCAAAACATGCAGAGTCTGACTGGCCTTCAGCGATTAATGGCCATAGTTTTTCTAAATCTTCGCCAATCACGGTTGAGCGCATCGCTTCGTGACGCGCTGCCATCCAGTTGACGTTACCTTGCACGGTATTGATTTCACCATTGTGCGCAATCATGCGGAACGGGTGCGCTAAATCCCATGCTGGGAAAGTATTGGTAGAGAAACGTTGATGCACTAAAGCTAGTGCTGACACTACGCTTTCATCGTTTAGATCTTGGTAGTAAATACCCACTTCATTGGCAAGCAACATGCCTTTATAAACGATCGTGCGTGATGACAATGAAGGCATATAGAACGCCGCATTATCCGTTAATTCTAGCGCACGTACCGCATGCTCAATGCGCTTACGAATCACGAACAGTTTACGCTCGAACACGTTTTGGTCAGCAGTAGTGGTAGCGATAAATACCTGACGCATGGTCGGCTCTACATCGCGTGCCGCTTGTGCAATATTGCTGTTATCGACCGGCACATCACGCCAGCCTAGCAAGGTTTGATTTTCTTCTGCGATGATTTGTGTGAATAGGGCTTCACAGGCAGCGCGATTATTTGCAGCTTGCGGTAAAAATACATTACCCACCGCATATTGGCCTGCTGCAGGCAATTCAATACCAAGCTTAGCAGCTTCTTTGCGCATGAATGCATCAGGCATTTGCATCAGCAAGCCAGCGCCATCACCCAATTTAGGGTCGTAGCCGGTAGCGCCACGGTGCGTTAGGTTGGTTAAAAGCTCCAAACCTTTTTGCACGATATCGTGACTTTTTTTGCCTTTAATATGCGCTACAAAACCAACACCACAAGCATCGCGCTCGTTAGAAGGTCTGTATAAACCTTGTTTTGCTGGTCGTCCTGAGTACAGGTCAGGATTAACTGAAGCTACATCATCGTGTGCAGCCAGTGCGTTTTCAGAACCAATTTGCTTACTTAAATCTGTTGCCATATTATCTAATCACAAAACATTTAGCGGAACCTTCAATATTACCGCTAAATGCCTATGAGTTCAATAAGATAGGACTGAAAGATAAATATTTTTTTATCAGCAAGCTTTAAAACAAGTGAATTAGGCAAAGCAAGCTTTGCCTCGACCACTATTGAGCGGCAATCGCCGAAAATGCTTTTTTAGCGGCAGCTAAAGTAAATTCAATATCATCATCTGTATGCGCCGCCGATACGAAGCCAGCCTCAAATGCAGATGGACCCAAATAAATACCGGCATCCAACATGCTGTGGAAAAATTGATTGAAGTTTTCCTTATTGGTCTGCATCACTTCAGCAAAACTGGTAGGGCATTGCTCGCTGAAATACAAACCAAACATACCGCCCACGCTTTGCGCACTAAATACAACGCCAGCTTCTTTTGCCGCCGCAACCAAGCCATCCACCAGCTTTTTAGTTTTTGCAGTGAGTTTGGCATGAAACTCCGGCGCTTGAATCAACTTCAAGGTTTCCAAACCAGCAGTCACTGCTACCGGATTGCCAGACAGGGTGCCAGCCTGATACACCGCACCTAATGGCGCCAAACATTGCATAATATCTTTACGGCCACCAAAGGCGCCCACTGGCAAGCCGCCACCAATCACCTTACCTAAAGTCGTCATATCAGGCTTAATGCCATACAACGCCTGCGCACCACCCAGATGCACACGGAAACCAGTCATCACCTCATCAAAAATCAGCACCGCACCATGCTGAGTGCAGAGATCACGCAAGGTTTGCAGAAACTCCATATGCGGCACCACTAGGTTCATATTGCCAACCACAGGCTCAATAATCACACAGGCGATTTCATCGCCCGCTTTTGCAAACAAGTCTTTTAATTGCTGCGTGTTGTTGTACTCAAGTGTTAACGTATGTGCGGCCACTTCCGCAGGCACACCCGCTGAACTAGGCTCGCCAAACGTGAGCAAACCAGAGCCAGCTTTTACTAATAAAGCATCTGAGTGCCCATGGTAGCAACCTTCAAACTTCACCAGCTTATTGCGGCCAGTAAACCCACGCGCCACACGAATCGCGCTCATGGTGGCTTCTGTACCGCTGCTCACCAAACGCACTTGCTCCATGCTCGGCACTAGTTTGTTGATCAGCACCGCCATTTCCAGCTCTAAGCCGGTAGGCGCACCAAATGACAAGCTGTTGGCTGCCACTGCCTGCACTGCACCTATCACATCCGGATGTGCGTGACCAACAATCATCGGCCCCCAAGAGTTAATGTAGTCAATATACTCCTTACCATCGACATCCCACAGCTTAGAGCCCAGGCCTTTTTTGAAAAATATAGGGGTACCGCCTACGCTGCGGAACGCACGCACCGGAGAATTGACGCCACCAGGAATAAGTTGTTGTGATTTTTCAAAAAGGGCTTGATTAGATGAGGTCATGATTGAAATAGCTTTGTAAATTGTTGAGAGGTTAATTTTACGTCATCTGCATTAAAAATTGCATTGATGACCGCTATGGAGTTAGCGCCAGCAGCAATTGCTAACGGTGCATTTTCTAGTGTAATGCCGCCAATAGCGACAGCGGGCACCTTAAGCTCTGCTCTTGCCTGCGTGAATAAATGTAAGCCGGCTACCGGCGCATTGGGCTTAGTACTGGAAGCAAAGCAAGCGCCAAACGCCACATAATCTGCGCCTAACTGCTGCGCAGAAACAGCTAAATCAAACCGGTTATAGCAAGATGCACCCAAGAGCTTATTACTTCCTAATCTAGCCCTGGCCTCAGCTAAATTACCGTCATCTGCGCCCAAATGCACACCGTCGGCATCTAAGGTAAGGCAAAGCTTGATGGAGTCATTGATAATAAACGGCACATGGTATTGACGGCACAGAGGTAGCAAGGCGCGTGCTTGCTGCGTTTGCAACTTATGATTAGCCAGCTTGTTGCGATACTGTAAAACACCTATACCACCCTGCAGCGCAGCCTCCACCTTGGCAAGCAAGACATCGGTATCCTGCTCATCCGGCGTAATTGCGTAAAGCCCTTTAATTGCCCACATGCGAAACTGGCACCTAATGCGTTTTTACACTGCCATCACCGCTATTGATAGCAGGATCTTCTTCGTCCCGCGCCCAGAACATGCGGTCTGGAATATATTGGCCCATGCCTGGCCTGAAACCGTTTTTAAGGGTTTGCCATGTGTACTCCTGTGCTTCCAGCACGGCATCTTCAATGCTGAGGCCATGCGCCATGCACGCAGCAATCGCACTGGTCAGGGTACAACCGGAGCCATGGTAACTACCGGGCAAACGCTCCCATTTATAGGCTTTAATTAGCTTATCTTCACCATATAGCGTATTGGTCACCTCTGTAGTGCGCTCATGCGTGCCTGTAATCAGCACATATTCACTACCCATTGCCAACAAACGTGCCGCGCTTTCATCCAAAGAGGTCAGACCTACCTCTTCCGCCTCATCTGCAAACGCAAAACGGCGCGCCTCTAAACTATTAGGAGTAATCAGTGTGGCCTGTGGGAATAACAGCTCCACCATGGCTTCCATCATTTCATCATTGCTTAAATCATCGCCACGGCCAGAAGTTAAGATAGGGTCTATCAGCAAAGGGATGTCCGGGTAATCTGCCATGATTTCAGCAATCACTGCGATATTCTCAACCGACCCCAGCAAACCCAATTTAAAGGCAGATACCTGCACATCTTCTAAAATAGCGCGCGCCTGATCATTCACCCAGTCCGGGTCCATCGCCAGCACGCCATCGACACCCACAGTATCTTGCGCAGTGATGGCCGTCACCACAGATAAAGGATGGCAGCCAATACTGGCAAACGTGAGGATATCTGCCTGTAGCCCAGCACCGCTACTGGGGTCTGTACCTGCGAATGTCAAAACTGATGGAGGTGCTTGGTTGGCCATAATATTGTCGCTAATTGCTATAAGGTGGAGCGGGTGACGGGAATCGAACCCGCGTATCGAGCTTGGGAAGCTAGCGTTCTACCATTGAACTACACCCGCAAAAAAACTACTCTAGTATCGTGCTAACAGCACTAACCTGCTGGTATATTTTACCACCAATCACGCTAGCGCTAAACCTAGCAATCCAGTTATCTCACTTTAAACACCCTCGTGTTTACTTAAAACAGATTAATGCTGGCTATATCAATGCAATTAGCATTAAATATCAATACCCAACATTTCAATAACACCATAGACAAACTATTGACTACAAAGGCTAATTGTATTGCATAATGCAATTAACATTGTTATGCATGTGGTTTATTGTCGCACCTTCAATATGCCCATCATCAACGCAAGCATTCAGTACTAAAATATAAGCACTGATTTCATTCATCGTAAAAGTGCAAAACGGTTATTACTTAGCAATATTTTTTTGAACCACGGGTACAGCAGTAGCGGTAATGATTTATTTTGAGGAGACTGATAATGGTCATGAGGACATATAAATTAAAAGCAATTACATTAGCAATAAGTGCATTTTTATCAACTAATGCGTGGTCGGGCGAGGCAACTGCTGGCGCGCAAGATGTAGAGCAATTACGCAAAGAGCTAGGCGAACTGAATAGCCGCTATCAAGCACAAGGCGCCGCGCTACAGGCCTTGGCACAACGACTGCAACAGCTTGAAAACTCCGGGCAAGCGCAAGCCAGACCGATGCACGCCGTGAATAAAAAATTCGTAGTTGCTGATACGGATGCTGCTCCGAGCACAAGTAGTGATCGAACGCCCGCCTTAGAAGCCAATGAACCGGTAATCAAAGAAGCGCCGGCATCACGTAGTGCTGAAGCAGTTTATCGCGAACAGCACGCTTTATTTAACAAAACATTTACTTTAGAAGCTGGCGTTAGCTACAGCCACACTGACCGCCGCCAATTAACACTGGAAGGCTTTTTGGCACTGGATGCCATTTTTCTTGGTAATATCAACCTTGATCGCATTCAATCTGACATCACCCAATTTGACCTCACTGGTCGCTACAGTGTGACTGATCGCCTGCAATTCGACCTTAATGCACCTTTTCTGTATCGTTCATCAACCTATGAATCTGGTGGCGCGGCTGGCGGCAGCGCCTCAACACTTAGTGAGCGCGACATCAGCAATGCTGGCTTAGGTGATGTAAGTGCTGGCGCTTACTACCGCTTATTCCCAGAAACACCTACAAGCCCTGATGTCGTATGGAACGTACGGGTAAAAGCGCCGACAGGTAAAGACCCTTATGGCATTAAGCTTAGAACAGACCCAAGCAACAGCAATCTGGTTGTTCCTGACGACCTGCCTACAGGTAATGGCGTATGGACATTATCTTCCGGCCTAACTTTTGTTAAAACCGTAGATCCAGCGATTCTATTTGCCAACATTAGCTACGCACACAACTTCGCCAGAAAATTTGATGATATTAGCAGCCAGCCAAATGTAAGAACCTCTGGTGAAATTGATTTAGGCGACGCTTATCAATTAGGTGGTGGCTTGGCTTTTGCGCTAAACGAACGCATGAGCATGAGTATGTCTTACGCGCATCGTTTTACACAAAAGTCCAAAGTTAGAGCAGATGGGCAAAGCTGGACTAGCGTTATTGGTAGCGACTCAAGCTCTGGTTCACTTAACTTTGGTGTGACTTATGCCATGACAGACCATTTATCAATGGTAGCCAATGTGGGTGTAGGGGTAACACCTGATGCACCGGATGTAACAGTAGGCATGAAGTTCCCGTACAGCTTCTAGAATGAGCCCTTTGTAATACTTCACCTAGTAACTACCGATTTTATTATCAGTAGTTACTAGGCAAGCCACCCACCGTCCATATCAATCATCTAGCAAATGCTGATCAAAGTTTAATTGATTGCCTCTAACTTACTAAGGTGTCGCCCTTAGTTTCAAATCTAGTGAATCCATATACGATGCAAGTTCTTTGTAAAGCTTCACTTAAGGTGGCTTAAACGCCTCAGTATCACCATTCAACATGCCTGATATTGGATAAACCGTGGCGCTACCGATAAGATGCAAAACGGAAATCCAATCATGCATGAAATTGAATACCGTAATCTGCTTTACTTTAATACTTCGTGTTCACCCCCAGTCTTGGTGGATGAAATCAATGATGCTGGCTGGAACCTAAGGCTAGCCCACGATGTGCAAAGTGCTCAAAACATACTGCTTAAATACACTCCTAGTGTTGCCATCGCCCAGTTTGACGACACAAGCGGTCGCCTCTCCGTGCCTATTGAGAATTTTTTTAGGAACGTAGATCAGGTAGAGTGGGTTGCGCTCATCCCCAAGAACGCCATGAGCAATCACCATATCAAACAAATTATTAGTGAGTCCTTCTACGACTTTCATACACTGCCCCCAGATACAGAAAAACTACTCGCAACGCTAGGTCATGCAGAGGGCATGGCGCTGATGAAACGAGACAACCCAGCCTCACGGCAATTGCCGTTGCCATTGCAACCCAGTGAAGATGAAATGGTGGGTGCCAGCCCGCAGATGCTAGATTTATTTAAAAATATTCGCAAGGTGGCCAGTGTGGATGCCCCTGTGCTGATTACCGGCGAGAGCGGCACGGGCAAAGAGCTTGCCGCACTAGCGCTACATGAACGCTCTGCTCGGCATAACAAGCCATTTGTTGCGGTGAACTGTGGCTCACTACCCAACGGGTTGATTCAATCGGAGCTATTTGGCCATGAGAAGGGCGCGTTTACTGGGGCTAGTCAGCGCAAAATAGGCCGTATTGAAACCGCATCAGGTGGCACTATTTTTCTGGATGAAATTGGTGATTTACCGCTGGAATTACAAGTGAATCTTTTGCGCTTTCTACAAGAAAAAACCATAGAACGCTTAGGCAGTACGGAGAAAATCCATGTTGATGTACGCGTGCTTGCTGCGACACATGTTGACCTAGAGGCTGCAATAAAAGATGGGCGATTTAGAGAAGATTTATATTATCGACTGCATGTATTAAAAATTAAAATACCGGCGCTACGCGATAGAAAAGGGGATATTGAAGTGCTTGCCAAATACTTTTTTAATAAGTTCTTTAACGAAAAAAGGCGTAACGTCAAAGGGTTTGCACCATCAGCCTTGCAGCTGATGAATCACTATGATTGGCCTGGCAATGTAAGAGAGCTTATCAGCCGAGTTAGGCGAGCTATGGTGATGTGTGAAAGGCGTCTTATCACCCCAGAGGACTTAGATCTTGACCGCAGGAATGGTGAACGCCAAGTAACTACGCTGGAGTCGGCTAGAAACAGTGCTGAAATGGAAGCGATTCGTAACGCTTTGCATAAAAATAATAACAATCTAGCACTTACATCACGCATGCTTGGCGTATCTCGTGCTACCTTATACAGACTAATGGAGAAGTACAGCCTCATGCCTAAACCTTGAAAAATAGCCATTAGCAATTATTTAGCTTTCTACGATGTAACTTCCCTGTTTTTAACTCACCCACACTTGCTTAAACATCTAAAATCAACCCTCAATCTGACTTGTTACCCTTTTAAAATATCACTGTTGCAGTTTTGATACACTTTTTAAGAATTAATTTATCATTTAAATTCAATAAGATACAAAAATACCACGCAATATCTGTCACAAGTTCAGTACACATAGCACCTGTCTACGATTTACCAGTCATAACAAATATTCAATATAAACAACAAGTTACCAAATTGGCATAACGATTGCTATACATATCCCAACGATTCGATGCTCAAGATTCTTGCATCGACAAGTTGAGAGGTAGTCAATATGTACTGGGTATCAAAGCGACTAAGCAACGATGAGGGTCAACACCAAAATCACTACCCGTATTGCATTGACATCATCAGACTAGTGCTAGTGATTGCTGTGCTTTGTAGCTCAAGTTTGGCGTTTGCTGGCACTTTTACGGATGCTACGGAGGTGATTTCCGAACCCGATGCATTTAATGTGCTGGGCGATGATGCCGCGATGATGAATGACACAGATTTATCATTGATTAACGGTAAAGGTGCAGAGGCTAGTGCTTTAGAAGGCGATTCAAAATTAGCGATTATTCTTTGGGATGAAGGCAGGCAGGGTAACAAGGGAAGCACCAATCATGCAATGAGTAGTCCCCCTGTGATTACGTTAACTGTCATTCAAAAATAAAGGGATTCATGTTATGCACAACAAGCACTTACAAATAGCAGAGCAAGTAACCATTGCTACGCTACTTTTAAGCTCGGCTTTGTCAGGCCTTGTTGTTTTAGGTTTATTAATTGTGCCGAGCACAACAGCGTTGGCTGCAGACGGCATAGTGGTACTGCAGCGCGAAGTACCGGCACGCCCCGCCATTCGTGACGGCGAGCCTGGTCGCGCAGTCACCATCGACACCTCTCCGGATGACAAGGTAAAAGCCGCTGTCGCGCAAAACGTTGGCATTAAGCCTATTGAATTAGATGATACCGAGTTCTCGGCGATTTCTACCAACACGCCAGCATCATTAAGAGCCAGCCCTGAGACAAACAAATTGTCCGGTGCGGTGTTGGATAGCTATGGCCTAAACAACAATAGCCATCCTGCACAATCCGCCACCTCGACGCTATCTGGCACCATAGGCGGCGCAGTGGGTGGTGCAGTTGGCGGTTTGTCAGGCCAGATTAACGCTGGGATCAATGGCACCAGCAATGCACTAAACGGCATGACCGGCGCCATTATGCGCAGTAGTGGCCAGTAAGAAAAGAGCATGAGGAAACCATCATGAACTCAAAAATCTTAGTCATAGTATTAATAATCCCGCTATCTGGGCTGCATAGCCCGTTTGCTATGGCGCAGGATAACTTGCCGGATATTCCCGGCTACGTTACACAGAGCATTATCGATAGCAATGTATTAAGCCATGTGCGTGGCCGCTTTGCTGTCAACATGACAGCAGGCGACGCCAACACTCAAGCAAATGCCGCAGCCATCGCGCTTGGCACACAAGACGGCCCCGCGATTGGGCTCATTAATGGCATGCAAGTCACAAACTCACAGCAAGCTAATTTACCAGACATCGCGATTGCTACTATCGGCAGCCAAGCCTTTGCATATAGCTCAGGTTTGATTTCGGTGAACCAATCTAGCGGTGTAGGGAATGCACAAGCGAACGGCGCAGCCTTCGCCATGGGATTTGAAGAAGTGGTAGCAGAAAGCGTACTCTCTGCCACTACTTCAAACGCAGTACCGATTGACGCAGAAAACAGCAAGCGACACCAAACAGTATCGATTGATGATACTGCGTTTCACGGTGCACACGGGCTAGTTCAAGTTAATCAATCGGCAGGGTCGGGCAATAGTACGGCCAACAACTTTGCGCTCCAAGTGCAATTGGGCGCAAAGCCGTAATTTCCAGTTTTTTACCAACAGCAATTAGGAGAATAACATGAGATTGTCTTTTGAAAAAAAATCCATCGCGTTGGCAGTGGCCGCTTTGCTCACTTCGCCAGCAGTATTTGCTAACGATAATGATCGCGGTCGAGGCCACGATGATGTCAAAATCAAAAAAGAAATTAGCCTAGAACAGGATGTAGAAATTGAAGGCAGGGTGCGGGTGAATGGCACGATTACACTTGACGCCAGCTCTGCAGCAATCGTTAATGACAAACAAATTAACGGTGACAACAGTGTGACCAATAATGAGTCGACCAACACTGCTACTGTAAACGGCAATGCACTCAACAACGCTAGTGGCAACATAGGCCTTAACGTCACCGCCGGCGATAACAACCAACAAGCTAACGCAGCTGCATTTTCTGCAGCAGATGCCAGCTTTGTGTTTGGCTCATCTGATGCAGAGGTATTTGCTACCCAAGCTGTCGTTAGCAACAACGTCACCAACCTAGGCCAAACCAACGCAGCAGCACTTGGCGGCGACGCACTTGCCAATGCCAGTGGTAACATTGGGGTTAATATTTCTGCTGGTAATAATAATCAGCAAAAAAATGACCTTGCAGCATCTGTAGCTGTCGCTCGCATGGCCACAGCTACTGTTCAGGTAACTCAAATGAACGGCCATAACACAACTTCTAACGACCCTATTCATAAAGAAGAAGTGCAAAATTTGGCTGTCAACCTAGCACTTAGCGCAACTGGTGGTTACACTGGTTATGGTAGTGGCACCTATTCTGGTAGCGCATCTGGGACTACCTCTGGTACATCTGATCAAATTGGCGATGTGTACCCAGATATGTGGACAGGTAACACTCACCCTAATGGTAGCCAAACTGGTCACTTTGATCTAGACACACAAACGCAAGGTGGTAGTGATCTTAATGATGACGGTGGTGCGCTTGCATTTGGCAACAATGGCACATACTCAGGTAGCGAAGGCGGTAGTCTAGGATTCTATGAATCTGGCTCACAGTCTCTATCTGGTAGCGTGACTGGTTATATTCCAGTGGTTGTAGCGACTAACCTAGCAACAACAAATACATCAACCCTAGGTGATAACGCACTGATGAACGCTTCTGGCAATATTGGCGTGAACATCGCATCAGGTACCAATAACCAGCAATATAACGGCCTCGCAATCTCTGCCACACACGCGGGCAGTGGTGAGTAAAGGTGCTTAGATAGCACAACTATCGTGCACAGATAGCCCACAAGGCCATCTCGCAGGTCCCCGCTGGTTTTTCCGGTGGGGACTTCGCTACTTCTTACCGCTCGCACCACGATGTGTTACGAAAAGAGAATTGCGATGTTACCTACCCATCAGATTCATCCATCAATACGTGTACTCACGATGACGGTCGTGATGCATATAAGCGTCAACATTTCGTCTGCATTGATGCAGCCAGCCATGGCAGCCGATATTAGATTTGGCGGCATAGTGCCGGGTATGGGCGTGATTCAAAAAAATATGAATAGCATGCGTGAGCTAAAGTTTACAGATATGGTGCCTCAGCACACTGACTTTAGCTGCGGTGCGGCTGCATTAGCAACTATATTAAATTATGCGTACAACAAAAATCTCACTGAGGAAGATGTGATTGAAGGTTTATTAGAAGTAAGTGACTCAGAAATAGTGCGTCAAAAAGGGTTCTCTCTCTTAGATATTAAAAACTATACGCAGAGCATAGGTTTTCGTGGGCGTGGCTATAACGTCAATCCTGCAACCTTAGAGAAAGTAACGATTCCAACCATTGTTTTGCTTAATTACAAAGGCTACAAACACTTTGTAGTGCTTAAGAAATCCACCGCAGAGAAAGTCTACATTGCAGACCCTGCGCTTGGTAACCGCATTATGAAACGGGCTGAGTTTGATGCCAACTGGAATGGCATTGTATTTGCTGTTATCGGACAAGATTTTGACCGTGAATCCATCTTACTCAGACCTAAAGAACAATTAACAGCTAAAACCTTAACTGATTCATTTCACCCTTTAACAGACGCGGAGCTATTTGATTTTGGCTTTGTGCGTTCAGATATGCTGGGGTTATAAAAACTAAGTAAGCAAGCACTCACATAACGGAATTAATGAAGATAGCAGTTCGTTTACAAGCACTCAATAGCAATACATTTAAGCACAGCATGAATAACACTTAGAAAAATGTAGCTGAGGAGTTTAGGAGGTTTTAAAAATGAACATCTCTACAATGAATTCGATTCAACACGCTGGATATTTACATCAATTAAAGCTGGAGCCTGCGCATCAATCTGCTATCCGGCCAGCTCCCTCTAAAAGAATTGCATTCATATTAGCTGGTATTATCACTGTAAGTCCGGTAGCCAGCGCCGCTTTACCGCCAGATTTAGAAGTGTTTAATAGCATGCAAGAAGTTTCTGACAACGATTTAGGACATATGCGCGGTAAATTTGCTAGTAACAATCAGGTACTATATTTTGGCGTGGAAATGATTAGCCAATGGGAAACATCTACAGGCAGCGTCATTACTGCTGGTGCCAACCTCAATATAGATTTTAGATCCAACACACCTTCCGTACACTATGCGCCCACGGTCAGCATAGAACAATCACAAAACACGATAACCACTCAACAAACGGATGGGAGCAATAATGTAAGCGGTGGGGCTGGCTTAACCAATATCAGCGGAGTATCACAAACCATACAAGTCGCTGGCGCCTCTAACAGCATTCATAATGGCATCGACATGCAAGTAGAACTAACATCGTCTAACCAAAGTGGCTCTATCGCTAATGCCGTAGGTGGTCAAGCGGGGTTAGTGTCAGCTACTGCAAGCGACGGAACAGTCGCCACAGTCACGCTGTCGCACAACAGTGTTGGTGTAAATGTGATGGTGCCTGGGCAAGGACAGATTCTGCAGGAGATTCGAAATCAAGGCATGTTCCAAGCTGCACGGATTGGCGGTGACCTTAATCAGATTCATAACGCAATTACCATGCATATTGGTTTAAATGCAGCAACAGGGATCGATAGTACTAGCGCTTTTGCAGCAATACAAAGCTTAAAGAGCCTGCCTAGGAACAGTTTTTAAGTTATATCTAGTTGGTCATACAGACTAGCCTTAGGGATAAGAGGTGTGTAAAAGATGCGCTTGTGATAAAAGTCTAATGCCAAGGTACTGCCTGCGATTAAAGCATCGCTCGCCCCACGGGCACGAAGCAATGGTTATCCATCATCATGAGCGCATCTTCCACACACCTCTGTTACCTTGTGATTTAGGCGTGATTGAAGTGTGAGAACTCCTAAGGGTTTACATCACCAGTAACCGTCTCATCTTGGCTGCAGCTCATTATTGATTCATTAGTTACGCATGCCATGAAAACGACTCTTTAGTGACATGCTCTGCCGAATTAAAATGAATTTTCTCGACTAAAGCTCAATATCCATACCACCTTTATTGCAGACTATACGTCAACCTCACTTGTATAAATCCTGCAAAATATGTATTAATTTAGGCGTTCATACTATTCGATAGCCAACCAGTGTTCCAATAACACATTGATTAATATCAAACAGTATCGCATCAACCTGACAATGGCATGGCTTTTGCCTTATTATCTCGATTAAGCCAATAAAGGCGTAGGTTAAAAACAGCATGTCGCGCACTCAAACAAAAGCTTTTCTCTATTTCACTGCATTAATTTTATTTGTCATTACGCTACGCATCATATTGATGACGAGCATGCCCTTACTCGACACCACTGAAGCACGCTATGGCGAGCTAGCGCGCGTGACCGCAACCGGCCACTACTGGTTGATGCCTCACATGTCGGCAAGCCAGCCTTTTTTCGCTAAACCACCGCTAGCCACATGGTTTGCAGCCTCCAGCTGGCTGGCATTTGGTCACAACGAGTTTGCGCTCCGGTTACCTTCCTTACTACTGGTGCTGCTATCATGCCTGGCGCTTTTATATGGCGCGCAAAGCCTTAAGATGACACGTCAGCAATGGCTATTGGCCTCTTTTGTAATGCTAACTGCGCCGATCGGTTTTATCAGCGCTGGCGCGGTGATGACCGATGCGACCCAACTTGCCGTCGTTACCTGGGCCATGGTCCTTTTATGGCGACTGCAGACATGTGCTGAGCCATCAACGCTGGATCAATATGGCTTATGGGCAGTACTGGGCATAGGCGCCATTGCTAAGGGGCTGGCTACCTGGGTGCTGATTGGGTTACCAGTTTTGTTATTTTGGGCCTGCTCGTCGCGTGCAATCATCTATCAACACATCAAAAAAATATGGTTTTGGCCGGGCATTTTGCTCTTTATTGGCTTAGTCTTGGCCTGGTATATTCCAGCAGAAATTTATTACCCCGGCTTTCTGAAATATTTCATTATTGGTGAACATTTTCAGCGCTTTTTAGAGCCTGGCTGGAAAGGAGACATGTATGGCATAGCTCACCGCCAGGCGATAGGCATGGTCTGGGTGTATTGGGCAGTATCTATTGCCATCTGGTTGCCGATATTTATTCACGGTATCGTTAAAGATAAGCCGCTCATCAACGCCAGCCTAGACACACAAACGAAATGGCTATGGGCATGGGTGCTAGCGCCATTGCTGTTTTTTACGCTCTCGCGCAATATCATATGGACATATACCTTAACGGCTTTGCCAGCTTTTGCGCTATTAACTGCCAATTTTTGGCCAACATTAAGTAGCCGCTTTAAAAAAGCGATGCAAGTGCTGATCGCAGCCTGGCTCATTTTGGCCACAGTGGCTAGCCTGATATGGATTCCGCAACAGGCTGAAAACAGATCAGCTCGCAAGCTGATACAGCAGGCACAAAGCGACTATCCAAACCTTCCGCTGTATGCTTATAGTTCTGATGAATTCTCCGTGAGCTACTATACTAAGGGAAATGTTCATGTAGTCGATGATTACAACGCTGTCATTACATTACTGCAACAGCCAGATAAACTGCTGATTACCAGCAAAAAACTCGCCCCGCAGCTAGCAGCAAAAGAGCAGGCTGCCATCATTGGTAGCAATAACTACCATGCGCTATTAATGACAAGACACCAGTAACCCCTTGTCTGCAGGCCAATTTGAAGCAAGGGTGAGCAGATTTAGTCATCTTCTATAAATCACGGAACCATCGCAACAAACGCATTGTCTCACCATAGCATCTGGATAAAAACAACCGCGGAGAATGGTGAGACAGATGAGTTTGTGGCGAGACCCCGCCTAAGCTGATTTGGGAGTCGCGCGGTTTTAAGCACAAGCTGGCAGAGCAATGCGAGTGATACGCTTATGGTAAAGTCTAATGTCAAGGACACGACGTGCAGGACACGTTCCATGGGCATGAAACAATGGTTATCCATCATCATTGGCGCTTCACTTGCATTGCTCTGTTAGTTTGTCTGGGTACGCAAACCAGCTGCAGCAGGCATCAATACATTAGGAAGCATATTGATAGATAGAACTCGAGTAACTTGTATAATCATTTCAAATTTGACTAAATCCTATCCGCAATGGACAATAGACAAACTGTATTACCGATTATTAGCATTTCCAATTACTTAAAGTACGCTTCCAAATCAACGCTATATTCAATGCTCTATAAATTGCTATCAATAAAATCAATCGCACGGCTGATTTCGATTATCGGAATATTGACGGCGCTTGCTGCGATTACGCAGTTGAATATGGATTTATACGAAAATAAAGTCATTGAAAAAGCGCAGCTTTCAGCAACACAACCCGATAAAGATAGCAACCGCGACTTAAGCGACACTATTGTCGACATCATTCCTCGCTCCACCTACATGTATAGCACGTACATCATGCTGCACCATGATTATGCAAGTTATCAGGAGCCTACATTGCTCCTGTATCTAAGACCCCCCCTCCAAAGCCACTCTTTGGCTTAACTCTTGCTTGCCAATCATTTGAGATTGGCATTTGCACAGAACCCTCACGCTCAACTAGCGCATAAAGCGATAGGCTGTATATGGCCTACAGCAGGCTTGCGCTGATTGTTGCGCTTACTTCCATCACAAAGGAAAAGAATTCATGCCTGCATTTGGTGCAAATTCAGGGGCAACGTCGCCCCGAACGATAGCTTTAACATTTATTTTATTGGGAGGTATGGTTGCCAGCTTCACAGCAACAGCCGCACCCAATTACTCCATTAGTCAAATCATTAGCATTGCTGCGGAACAAAACCCACTGCTTAATATTTACAAAGCGCGCGAAGATGCAGCTTCGGCGTCAGTCATCACTGCTAAAACCTATGCAAACCCGGAAATTGAACTGCTTGGCGGACCTACGCGTTACAGAACCCCGGGCGGACAAGGCTCCAGCGGAAATTGGGTCGTCGGAATATCTCAACCCTTGGACTACCCTAGTGTGCGCAATGCCAAAATCAATGTGGCAGAACACAACATCGCGGTCGCATCACTTAGCACTGAAGTAACCAAACGCGAGCTAATCACGCGCGTTAAAAGTGCTTTTTATGATGTATTGCAACGCGAGGCTTTTCTTAGCCTGACCGAAGCGGACTATAAATTATTAAAAGACATTCGTGACCGTGTGAAACTACGGGTTGAAGTAGGAGAATCCCCCAAATATGAACTGATTAAAGCCAACACAGAAGCGCTGGCTGCAGAACGTGACTATCAGTCGGCCAAAACACGTGTGGTGGAAGGTAAAGCTTATCTAAGAGGCTTAGTCAGCGCCGCCATTCCTGAAGACTACAGCTTGACCGGCGAACTCCCGATTGCAAGCAGCCTGCCGCAAATTGATACTTTGCGTGAACAAATGAGCGACTCACCGCAGCTCAAACAAATTCGTGCTGCCATCAAAACTTCTGAAGCCAATTTACGCTTACAGGATGCGCTACGTAATCCGGGGCTAAGCCTGAAAGCTGGGGTCGAGCAGGATCCTGATTTACGCCAATTCCGCATCGGGGTGGCGATTCCTATCCCAGTTTGGGACAAACGCAGCGGCCCGATTGCGCACGCAGCAGCAGAGCTGAGAGAGGCGCAAGCGGTACTGAGTGACCGCGAACTCACCATTCAACGGGATATAGAGTCAGCGTATCAGCGCTACCTCATCGCGCAGCAGCAAGTGTCCGCTTTTGAAGATGGCCTGCTTGAGCAGGCCGAATCTGTACTTAAAGTTGCTGAAGCCGCTTATCGCTTTGGCGAGCGCGGCATTCTGGATTATCTAGATGCACAACGTACTAAACGCGCAGTGAAAAAAGACTACTTATCTGCACGCTACGAATATATAAACGCCATGCTAACAATAGAACGTTTGCTTGGTTATGAACTTTTGGAGGTTAAACCATAATGACTGCTCAACCCATTACTACCCATCACTTCTTTAGCAAAAACCTGCTGCTGGCTTTTTGCATGGTTGGCATCATGTTAACCGGCTGTTCCTCAAAAGAAGAGGTCGCTCCAGCTAAAGCAAAAACCAAAGATGTAGATATCGTTGAAATTACCAATCAGCTCGCCAAGCAAGTGACCTTACATACCACAGGTAAAATTGAGATGCGCGATACCATGCGCCTGCCTGGCACTATACAGGTTGACGAGCAGCGCATGGCGAGAATTGGCGCCTCAGTGACAGGCCGCGTGAAAGACATTGAAGCCACCTTAGGCCAAAAAGTCAATAACGGACAAGTACTAGCCACTTTAAACAGCACTGAGTTAGCGCAAAGCCAGCTGGTTTATATTAAAGCCGCGCAACAAATTGGCCTGCAAACCAAAGCGGTGAACCGCGCCAAACTACTGCAAGAAGCGGATGTGATCGGCTCTGCTGAACTGCAACGCAGAGAGGCAGAGTTAAGCGCAGCACAGGCAGATTTAAACGCTGCACGCGACCAATTGATAGTACTGGGCATGAGTGAGTCGGCCATAGATAAACTCTCTAAATCTGGCCAGATTCATTCTTACAGCAATGTAGTGTCACGCATCAGCGGTAACGTGATTAGCCGTAAGGTTAACCTCGGACAAGTGGTCCAACCAGCCGAAGAGCTGTTTATCATTGCCGATCTATCGCATGTATGGGTAGTAGCAGAAGTGCCTGAGCAGCAAATCGATCTGATTCAAATTGGTGAAGAAGTATTGGTAGAGATTCCAGCCTTACATAACAAGCAATACACCGCAAAACTGATTTACGAAGGTGACGTAGTCAACCCGGAAACAAGAACAGTGACCGTGCGTTGTGACATTGATAACTCTGATCATGAAATCAAGCCGGATATGCTGGTCTCCATGATGATTAAATCTAGCCCAACATCCAAAGTAGCCTTGCCACTACAGAGCATCGTACGCGAAAACGACAAAACCTATGTTTACGTGCAGCTAGCGCCAAATAAATTCCGCCTGCGCGAAGTGGAGCTAGGGCCAGAGTACATGGACATGGTGACCATCACCAATGGCATATCTGAAGGCGAAGTGGTCGTCAACGACGGCGCGTTCCATGTGAATAACGAACGTAAAATTAAAGAATTGGAGTAAGGCATGATTGAATCTCTGATTCGCTCGGCGCTCAAGCAGCGCCTTATCGTGCTGGTCATCGCCGTCGCGCTGATGATGGCCGGTGTGTTTGCATTACAAAAGCTATCCGTGGATGCATTTCCGGATGTAACCAACGTACAAGTACAAATTGCCACCCAAGCCACCGGCAAGTCACCGGAAGAAGTGGAGCGCTTTATCACCGTGCCGTTAGAAATTGGCATGACAGGCTTACCGGGCCTCACCGAGATGCGCTCTCTCAACCGCAATGGCTTATCGTTGATTACCTTGGTATTTACGGACAATACTGATGTTTATTTCGCACGTCAGCTGGTGATGGAGCGACTAATGGAGGTGATGGATAAAATGCCGCAAGGCGTTACCCCCATTTTAGGGCCAGTGGCCACAGGCTTGGGCGAAATTTACCAGTACACGCTGGATAACCCGGCGGATGGCGAAACCGAACTAAGTGTAGAAGAACTGACGGAAAGACGCTCGATTCAGGACTGGATCGTGCGCCCATTGCTACGCGGCATTCCTGGGGTGGCAGAAATCAACTCTCAGGGTGGGTATGTCAAGCAGTACCAAGCATTGGTTAATCCAGACAGGATGAACCACTATGGCCTGAAACTACAGGACATCTACTCCGCCTTAGCCAAAAATAACGCAAACAGCGGCGGCGGCGTGTTGCCGCAATTTGCAGAGCAGTATCTGATTCGCGGCGTGGGTTTAATCGAAAGCTTAGACGACATTCGCAATATCGTACTAAAAGAGCAGAGCGGTGTGCCGGTATTTATGCGCGATGTGGCAGAAGTGAAATTAGGCCATGAGGTACGCGTGGGTGCTGTGATGAAAAATGGCTACACCGAATCTGTAGGCGGCATTGTGATTATGATGCGTGGCGGAAACGCCAAAGAAGTAGTCAGCCGCGTTAAGGAACGTGTAGAAGAAATTAACGCCAAAGGCATGCTGCCACATGGTTTGCAGATTGTGCCTTACTATGACCGTAGCGAACTGGTGGATGCTGCACTGTTTACCGTCAGCAAGGTGCTGGTGGAAGGCATTATTTTAGTGGTGTTGATTCTGTTCCTGTTCTTGGGGGATGTGCGCTCTAGTGTGATTGTGGTGGCTACCTTGATTTTGACGCCACTCATCACCTTTATGGCCATGAATCATTACGATATTTCTGCCAACCTGATGTCGCTTGGCGGCCTAGCCATTGCGATTGGTCTGATGGTCGATGGCTCGGTAGTGGTGGTGGAAAACGCCTTCCACCATCTGGGGCATCGTCAAGGTGAAAGTAAAATCCGGGTCGTGTTAGAAGCTGCATCAGAGGTGGCGACACCGGTACTGTTTGGTGTGGGCATTATCATCTTGGTGTTTTTACCGTTGATGACCTTGCAAGGCATGGAAGGTAAGATGTTTGCACCATTAGCACTCACCATTGCTATTGCGCTGTTTGTGTCTTTGATTATTTCGTTAACACTATCGCCGGTACTTTGCTCGTATATTCTGAAAGGCGGCTCTGGCGAAGATACAAAATTTATCCAATTTATCAAAAAACCTTACCTCAAGATGTTGAACTGGGTACTGGTAAACGATAAAAAAACCATTGCTGGCGCAACTGGGGTATTTATTGCGGCGCTGTTGGTAGTGCCATTGCTGGGTACCTCATTTATTCCAGAAATGAAAGAAGGCTCTATCGTGCCTGGCATTAACCGCGTGCCAAATATTTCACTTGAAGAATCCATCAAGATGGAAAATGAAGCGATGCGCTTAATCATGGAGAAAGTGCCTGGGGTAAAATCTGCCATGTCAGGTATCGGCCGCGGTGAAAGCCCGGCAGACCCACAAGCGCAAAATGAATCTACCCCTATCATCAGCCTCAAGCCGCGCAATGAGTGGCCAGAGGGTTGGACGCAAGATGACATCGCGGACAAAATGACCGAGGTGCTGACAGAAGGCCTGCCCGGTGTGCAAATCGTGATGGCGCAGCCTATTTCAGATCGGGTAGATGAGTTGCTCACCGGTGTGCGCTCTGATGTTGCAGTCAAGATATTTGGCGACGATATGGGCAAACTCAAAAGCAAAGCTGAGGAGATTGTTAAAATCGCCGGTGCCATTCCTGGTGCGGTAGATTTACGTGTAGAGAAAATATCCGGGCAGCAATATCTGAATATCACGGTAAACCGCCAGGCCATTGCGCGCCAAGGCATTAATGCCTCAGATATTCATGACATTATTGAAACCGCGATAGGCGGCAAAATTGCCACCGACATCTACGAAGGACAACGCCGATTCTCAGCAGCGGTGCGGTTTCCGGATAGCTTTAGGAATAATGTAGAGTCTATCGGTAATATCTTAGTCACTTCACCTAACGGCTCGCGCGTCGCACTCCGAGATTTAGCTAAAATCGAAATCAAGGATGGTCCTGCGCAAATTAGCCGTGAGTTGGGTAAACGCCGCATCGTGGTAGCGATTAACGTGAAAGACCGCGACTTAGGCGGCTTTGTGGCTGAGCTGCAATCGGTACTGACAGACAAAGTGAAACTGCCGGACGGTTATTATCTGGAATATGGCGGTCAATTCCAAAACATGGAACGTGCGTTAAATCACTTGATGATTATCGTACCAGTGACAGTAGCCGCGATATTCTTCCTGCTATTCCTGCTCTTTAACTCGATTCGATTTGCTACCATGATCATTATGATCTTGCCATTTGCCTCAATTGGCGGCATTTTTGCGCTACTGGTGACTGGCGAATATCTATCCGTACCGGCGTCTGTCGGGTTTATTGCACTATGGGGTATTGCCGTGCTCAATGGGGTGGTACTGGTATCTTATATCCGCTCATTGCGTGATGAGGGCAAAGGTCAGATGGAAGCGATTATTGAAGGTTGTCAGCAACGATTTAGGCCGGTCATGATGACCGCCACCGTGGCGATGCTGGCATTGGTGCCATTCTTGTTTGCCACCGGCCCAGGCTCAGAAATACAGCGTCCGTTGGCGATTGTAGTGATTGGTGGGCTAATTAGCTCAACGCTACTGACATTAGTGGTACTGCCCACGCTATACCGCATCTTTGAAGAGTCAAAAATTGAAGCTTAACCAGTCGTTGAAAGGGATTGTTTAATGAAAGAAATTAGAGCAGTGATACAACCGCATCGTTTAGCAAAAATTCGCTCATCCCTGCGCAACATCAAGGGCTTTCCGGGCATGACGGTGAGCAAAGTGGATGGCTGCGGCCATCATTTGGCAAAACCAGCCCAAGGCATACGGGAAGAGCTAACGGACTACAGCCCCAAAGTGATGATTATCATGGTGGTGAGTGACGACTTGCTCGAAGGCATTTTGCAAACCATTGTAGAAATCGGCCATACCGGCCAAGTAGGTGACGGCATTGTTTGGGTCACACCAGTAGAACGCTTTATCCGCCTCTCTGAGCAAATTAATGTTGTAGATTGTTAAATTAAAGCGGCATAACCCGCAGTACCGCACAATCATCTATGTCTGCTTGTGATTTGTTCGCAGTCAATTAAGCGAATTAAGTACAAGTGGCATAGATGTTGTGTCCTACCCATGCAACATCCATCAAAACTCTAGGGGATTCACGTCCACGGCCCATCTCACTTTAGCCGCTATTGGTTCAGACCTTAATTGATATACTAATTGCGTCAACAGTTTTTGCAATGCCGGCCGTTGATGCGCATGCATCAAAATATAGCCACGTTCCATGCCCTTTAGACGCTCCATCTGTGGTCGCACTGGGTCATAAGTCACCACATGCTGACTCAACGCGCGCGCGCCTGTAAATGCCAACTGCAGAAATTGCTGTACTAGGGAAAAATCATGCGCCTCAGCACGCAGTAATGCGGTAAACACGTAAGGCGGAAACTGCACCTGTTCACGCTCCAACAACAAATCATTGGCATAGCTTGCGTAATCCTGACTGCGCAGCGCATTAAACAGTGCGTGATCTGGAAATGCCGTCTGAATAATCACTTGCCCAGCCTTATCGGCACGCCCGGCGCGGCCGGCCACTTGCATTAGTTGTGCAAACAAACGCTCACTCGCCCTAAAGTCCGGGCTGTGTAGCGCGCTATCTGTATCAATGACGCCTACTAGCGTTAAATTAGGGAAATCGTGCCCTTTCGCCAGCATTTGCGTACCCACTAAAATATCAATCTCCTGATTATGCACACGGTCTAATATCTCAACCAAAGCATGCTTACGGCTAATGCTGTCTCTATCCACACGCGCAATACGTGCTGTCGACAATAAGCTAGCGAGCGTCTGCTCCAAACGTTGTGTACCGTGACCAGTTGGGTGTAAATCGGCATCGCCACAGCTTGGGCATTGGTGCGGAATGCGCTGCTCATGGCCGCAGTGATGGCAGCGCAATTTTTTTTGCCCCAGATGCACGACCAAGCGGCTACTGCAGCGCGTGCACGGCGCAATCCAATGACATGCGGTACACAGTAATACTGGCGAATAACCACGACGATTGATAAATAATAGCGATTGTTCTTTGCGTTCCAGCCGCAGGCGTAATGCGGAAACCAGCTGCGGCGTCAGACCGTGCTGCAAGTTCACCTTGGTGGTATCAATACAATCAATTTTAGGGAGCTGGGCTGCACTCACCGCGCGCTGCTTTAATGTGAGCAAGCCATATTTATTAGTCTGGCTAGGCGTAGCGCTTACCCCCTGCACTTGGCTACCCATCGCGTTATACCAGCTTTCCAACGCCGGGGTGGCAGAGCCCATCACCACTGGAATATTCAGGCGTTTGGCACGTACTAAGGCAACATCACGCGCATGGTAGCGCATGCTATCTTGCTGCTTGTAAGAGCTGTCATGCTCTTCATCGATAAGAATCAGCTTGAGGTGAGGGATAGGCGTAAAAATTGAAAGACGCGTACCGATAATAATTTGTGCAGCGCCTGATTGCGCCAACTGCCAATTATGTAAGCGCTCACTCTCGCTCAGGCTACTATGTAAACTCACAAGATGATATTGTGGCAAGCGCGCTCTGAATCTGGCCTCCAGCTGTGGCGTCAGGTTAATTTCGGGCACCAGTACCAGTACTTGAGCGCTGTGCTGCGCAGCTCCATGCGCTTCCTGCTGTTGCAAAACGTGCTGCATTAAACGGATATATACCTCCGTTTTACCACTGCCGGTAATCCCGTGCAGCAGCCAAGCCTTAAAGGTTTGTACTTCTTGCGTAATGCTCGCCACCGCCGCCGCCTGCTCCGCATTGAGTGCGGGTTGCGGTGTTTCCAAAATCGCCGGCACACGCTTTACCGCCAGCACCTGCTCAGTGACAGCATAGCCTAAACTAACCAGCTCTTTTGCTGCCTTACGCGCACTGCCAGACAGCGCATCCAGCGCTGCTTCCGACTGCGCACCCTCGTTTTGCAGGGCTTGCAACACCATGCGCAGTACGCGCTGCCGCTTGGGCAAGGATTCCATATCGACTTGCTGGCCGGCCCCCGTGATTTGATAACAATATTGTTTACGTGCAACGGCTGGCGCCACTTGGCGTAAACGCGCAGGTAAAGCCGCCAGCAAGGCCTGTCCAAATGGATAGTGATAATAATCTGCGCTAAATTTAATCAAACTTAACACTTCTGCATCCAGCGGCACTTCATCACTAAATACCTGCGTGATAGGCTTAAGCTTCTCGATGGCAAACTCACTGCTATCTGCCAATGCCATCACGATACCAATTTGATTGCGACGCCCAAACGGCACTAATACCCGCTGGCCAACTTGTACGTGCTGACCCGCACTTAAATAATCAAATAAGCGCGCCAGCGGTACATCAAGTGCAATTTGTAAAATAGGTTTTGACAATGGTAATAACGCTACGGATTAAAAGTTTTTAAGCATAAAAATGGAGTAAAAGTTAAAGCCGCTTTAGATTAGGAAAATGAGTGAAAATTTGCCGTCTATTATGCGGCTTTTAGCACCAATTAAAATATTTAACCCCATCTTTATCTGCGACTTTTTCACCTAAATGCTGATTATCTCAAGCCCTTAGACGCACGTCGCCACCGTAACTTGATCACTTAGTGTTCTAAGCAATAATATATGCACCAATATGGGTTAAAATACCGTTTTTAGATTTTATGTAATTATTGTGAAAACACATCTTACCCAATTACTAACGACTGCCGCAAAAACGATTGCGCCAGAAATTACTGACCTAACGATTATATTAGAGCGCCCAAAATCAGCCGACCATGGCGATTTTGCCACAAATTTGGCCTTGGTTTTGGCTAAACCGCTAAAACAAAACCCGCGCGCGATCGCCACCCAGATTATTGAAGCATTACCAGCCAGCGAATATATCGCTAAAACTGAAATTGCAGGCGCCGGCTTTATTAACTTCTTTTTAAGCCCGCAATCCAAGCAGGTTGTGATTAAAGATATTCTCAACGCGGGTGCGCAATACGGCCGTAACAACAACGGCCAGCAGCAAAAAGTACAAGTAGAATTTGTATCCGCCAACCCAACCGGCCCACTGCACGTCGGTCATGGCCGCGGTGCCGCGGTAGGTGACTGCTTGGCACGTCTGTTGGATGCCAATGGCTGGGATGTCACTCGTGAGTTCTACTACAACGATGCCGGTGCACAAATCGACAACCTAACCATTTCTGTATTGGCGCGATGCAAAGGCATCTCTACCGAGCATGAGAGCTTTCCGGAGAATGGCTACCGTGGTGAATACATTAACGATATTGCTGCAGCATTCTTAGCCAAGCATACCGTGGTTGCCGACGACATTGAAGTCACCGCCAGTGGCGACATCAATGATTTAAATTCAATTCGCGCCTTTAGCGTGGCATATTTACGCCACGAGCAAGATTTAGACTTAAAAGCATTTCAAATTAAATTTGACGTATTTTCATTAGAAAGTGCGCTCTATACCACCGGTAAAGTGGAGCAAACGGTGCAAGCGCTGATTAAAAGCGGTCACACTTATGAAGAAAACGACGCACTATGGCTTAAAACCACAGACTTTGGTGATGACAAAGACCGCGTGATGCGTAAAACCGATGGCGGCTACACCTATTTTGTACCGGATGTGGCTTACCACACCGACAAATGGAACCGCGGTTTTGTACGTGTAATTAACGAGCAGGGCGCTGACCATCACAGCACCATCACCCGCGTACGCGCAGGCTTGCAGGCTCTAGATATCGGCATCCCTAAAGGCTGGCCAGATTACGTACTGCATCAAATGGTGACCGTGATGCGCGGTGGCGAAGAAGTTAAACTCTCTAAACGTGCTGGCAGCTATGTCACATTACGTGACTTAATTGAAGAAGTAGGCTGCGATGCAACGCGCTATTTCCTAGCCGCACGCCGTGCCGATTCACAATTGGTATTCGATATTGATTTAGCGCGTAGCCAAAGTAACGATAATCCGGTGTATTACATACAATATGCACATGCTCGGATTTGCAGCGTGCTCAGCCAATGGAGTGGTGACGCAAGCAGCCTTGCGCACGTTAACCTGAGCCCACTCACTACAGCGCATGAAACCGCGTTGATGCAGCGTTTAAGCGAGTACCCAGAAGTCGTAGCCAATGCAGCAACCGAGTTGGCACCGCATGTGGTAGCTAATTACCTAAAAGAATTAGCTAGCGACCTGCACAGCTACTACAACGAATATAAATTCTTAATCGAAGATGAACAGTTAAAACTCGCACGCTTAAGTTTAATTAGCGCTACCCAGCAAGTGCTTAAAAACGGCCTGGATTTACTGGGTGTCGCAGCTAAAGAAAGAATGTAAGGAATCATTATGAGCAGGGATTACAAACCTAGACCAGAACGTTCGTCCAAACCAAGCCAGGGCAATCCATTTGTCACTGGTTTATTAATCGGGTTTTTACTGGGCGTAGCCGCTTCTTTAGCGGTAGTGATGATGATTAAGGGTGAAGAAAGCCCATTTGCCGATTTAGCCTCACCTAATAAGCCAGTCTCTGAAAAAATCGCAGATACCACTCAAGAAAAAGCGGCACAGGATAAAGAGGCCGCTGCAGAAGAGAAAACTAAACCAGCTGAAACAGCTGAAGATAAAACGCGTTTTGATTTTTACACCATACTGCCTGGCAGCGAGCGTCAGGTAACTACCGAAGAGGTGAAAATCAAGGAGCAAAGCACTGAGCCTTCAGTTAAAAATACTTACTTTTTACAGGTAGGTGCTTTTCAAACTGAAGACGAAGCAGACAATATGAAAGCCACACTGGCCTTACAAGGTTTTGAAGCTGTGGTACAGACCGCAACCATCCCGAACAAGGGAGTTTGGCACCGCGTACGCGTGGGACCGCTCAAGAATCTGGAGCTCATTAATAAAACTAAGGCGGATTTGGCCAGCAATGGTTTTAAATCTGATTTAATTACCATCAATAATGAAACCCAATAGAGACTGCACTGGTCAATGCAAAGTGATCGCAATCAACAAACAGTATTGATAAGAAATAATTGTCAGCCAAATTGCAAGATGAGACGTTTAAGATGACACGTTTGTTGAATAGCTGAATTTTTAATTACAAATTTAAAGAATCGTTAACAAGGACAATATCAATGAAAAAATTATTAACCGCTTTAATGTTGCTAGCCTCATTTAGCGTCATGGCTGAACCGCAAATGGGTAAAGACTTTGATCGCACCGCACAAACCATCAATACCGATAACCCAAACAAGATTGAGGTAATTGAGCTATTTTGGTACGGCTGTGGCCATTGCCACAGCATGGAAACACCGATCAACGCATGGGTAAAGAAATTACCGGCAGATGTAGCGTTTAAACGCGTACCAGGGCTACCGCACCAAGCATGGGCACCAATGGCGAAAGCTTACTATGCAATGGAAACACTAGGTGTGTTAGAAAAATTGCACACACCGTTATTTGAAGCGATTCACACTAAAAAATCACTCAATCCTACTGATGAAAAAGCTGCGATTAACTGGGTTACACAACAAAGCGGCCTAGATAAAAGAAAAGTGGAAGAAGCGTTTGGCTCATTTGCGACCAACACTAGCTTAAATCGTGCGGCTAACATCTTCCGTTCTTCAGGTGCCACTGGCGTGCCTAGCTTAATTATCAATGGTCAATTCATTACTTCAAGCACCATGGCAGGCAACAATGATGCAGCGCTAAAAACTGCTGACTACATCATCGCCAACATTCGTGCCGATAAAGCCAGGGCAGCTGCCCCAGCAAAAAAGTAACGGCCTCACCCCACTGGTTTAAAGCCTGGCTTAAAGCTTGGTATGAAAAGCTTTTTAATTGGTAAATTACTCTGGCTGTCCTAAACTTAAAACCCCGTTTCTGCTATATCGCAAAACGGGGTTTTATATTTACATGAACTGTCATGCAACAATTAATAATAATGGAAGATGGCGATGAAAGTTTTTATCACCGGTGCATCCAGCGGCATAGGAGAAGCACTAGCATATGAATATGCCAAGCGCTATTCAGGCAAAGATACAATCATTGGCATGGCAGCAAGGCGTAGTGAGCACTTACAAGCACTACAGCAGACTTTAGAATCCAGCTATCGCGTCAAATGCGCAGTTTATGCGTTAGACGTACGCGATGGCGAGGCACTGAGCTCTGCTGCGCAGCATTTTATACAGCACTATGGCGCACCTAATGTTGTGATTGGCAGCGCAGGTGTCAGTAGCGGCACACTCACCGAAAATGCGGTAGACACCAATGCATTTCAGGCCGTGATGGATATCAATGTGATCGGTCTTGTGAATACATTTCAACCATTTATTCATGCCATGCACTTAGCCGCCGACAATGGCCAGCCAGCTCAGTTAGTCGGCATCGCCAGTGTAGCTGGCATACGTGGCTTACCGGGCGCAGGGGCATATAGTGCGTCTAAAGCTGCCGCCATTGCCTATCTGGAAAGTTTACGTGTGGAAATGTTACATCACAATATCGCTGTCACCACCATTGCTCCGGGCTATATCCGCACCCCAATGACCGATATCAACACCTATAAAATGCCATTCTTAATGGATGTGGATATCGCAGCACATAAATTTGTGAATGCGATTGAGCACAAGCGGCGTTTTGTGGTCATCCCTTGGCAAATGGGCTGGGTAGCAAGGCTGATGCGACTGATTCCGCCTGCACTTTGGGACAGACTTGCAAAGAATGCACCGCATAAACCTCACATTAGTGTTGAACAGTCAAAATAGGACAGATTAGGAGATTGCCCGCCAAATCAATGTCACAGCATTCGACATACCGTGGCTTACGTTGGGGCAGGCTCCTCCATAACATTCCATGCCTTCAGCCCCTCAAATCTTGCTGCGTTAGCGAGCTCTTTATCTGCGGTAACTAGAAGCGTTGCGGATTCATTTACCAAGTCAGAAAAATATCCTTTTTTGACACTCAAAATCTGAAAAGCGTCAGAGAGGTCAAGCTTGCTTCGCTGGGCGAGATCTCTTGCATAGGAAAAGGTCAAAGGGTCTATGAAGTTGAGGTCTTTAACTTGTGACGACGAGGCACCATACCAAGCGGTAAGACGAAATGCTGCATCAACATATTGCTCCTGCGTGAGCTGACCCTTGCTTTTCCATTTTCCTTTGAGTACGTTCATTGCTTCATAGAAGCAAAAGGGCGTTGTGTACTTAGTTGCACGACTGTTGAAATACTGGCGCACCACATCTGAACGTGGTTCGTCGCAGTAAACTTTGGCTAGTGCCGAGGCGTCGAAGAAGTCAGCCCTTAAGACGGTGCGGCTCATGTGTAAGCTCTAACGAGCAATCGGCTTATAACGAATACGTTTTGGCTTCGCGCCTTCCTCACCTAAACGTTTACGTTTATCAGCTTCATATTCCTGATAATTACCATTAAAGAACGTCCATTGCGACTCGCCTTCAGCCGCCAAGATATGCGTGGCGATACGGTCTAAGAACCAGCGGTCATGCGAGATCACTAACACGCTGCCCGCAAACTCTAGTAATGCATCCTCCAGCGCACGTAATGTTTCTACATCTAAATCGTTTGACGGTTCATCAAGCAGCAATACGTTGCCGCCTGAAATCAGCGTTTTTGCTAAATGTAGACGTCCACGCTCACCGCCTGACAGTTGACCAACGATTTTCTGCTGATCGCCGCCTTTAAAGTTAAAGCGGCCAATGTAAGCACGAGATGGTGTTTCATAACGGCCCACAGTTAAAATGTCTGAGCCACCTGAGATTTCGTCAAACACAGTCTTATCATTACTCAACACATCACGGCTTTGGTCTACGTAAGCCAGCTTAACGGTTTGACCGATGTTCACTTCACCGCTATCTGGCTGTTCCATACCAGTAATCATCTTGAACAGGGTAGATTTACCCGCACCGTTCGGGCCGATAATGCCCACAATCGCACCAGCTGGAATGCTAAAGCTCAGGTTATCAATCAGTAAACGGTCTTTAAATGCTTTGCTCACACCATTAAACTCAATTACTTGGTCGCCTAAACGCTCACCAGCAGGGATAAAAATCTCCTGTGTTTCATTGCGTTTTTGGTACTCGGCGCTTGCTAACTCTTCATAACGTGCAATACGCGCCTTGCTCTTGGCCTGACGTGCTTTTGGGTTCTGGCGTACCCACTCCAACTCAGTATTCAGCGCTTTACGGCGTGATGACTCTTGCGACTCTTCTAGCGCCAAACGGGCTTGCTTCTGATCTAACCAGCTAGAGTAATTGCCTTTCCATGGAATACCGTGCCCACGGTCTAACTCTAAAATCCATTCCGCCGCATTATCAAGGAAGTACCGGTCATGGGTAACCGCCACCACAGTGCCCGGAAAGCGCACTAAGAACTGCTCTAACCACTCTACAGACTCTGCATCCAGATGGTTGGTTGGCTCATCTAGTAACAGCATATCTGGCTTAGATAATAACAACTTGCACAAAGCGACACGGCGCTTCTCACCGCCAGATAACGGACCAATTTTTGCATCCCAAGCTGGTAAGCGCAGGGCGTCAGCCGCAATTTCTAGTTGATGCTCAACGTCAGAACCACTCGCAGCAATGATATTTTCATAACGCGCTTGCTCTTCCGCCAGCTTATCAAAGTCTGCATCAGGCTCGGCATAAGCTGCGTACACTTCCTCTAGCTTTTGCTTAGCCTCCATCACTGCACCCATGCCGCTTTCTACTTCTTCTCGCACGGTTTTATTCGCATCTAACTGCGGCTCTTGAGGTAAATAGCCGATCGAAATATTCGGCTGCCACTGCACCTCACCCTCAAACTCTTTATCGGCGCCCGCCATAATGCGTAGCACCGTAGATTTACCGGAGCCATTTAAACCCAGCAGACCGATTTTTGCGCCGGGGAAAAAAGACAAAGAAATATCTTTAATAATCTGTTTTTTGGGAGGGACAATTTTGCTCACGCGGAGCATCGACATTACATATTGAGCCATGATGTTATCTTGCAAATTTAAAAACGAAAGCTTAACAGAAAGCCTGCATGCTTGCTTGCTATCACTCACTGCAATCAATGATTACCAATGAATAAGGCTGGGGAATGTAGGTATAATGTGCCAACGATAAAAGGCACCGCTTACATGGCAATCAAATCCACAATTTATAAAATCGATCTACAAGTTTCTGATATGGATCGTAATTATTACCAGCAACACAATTTAACCATTGCTAAGCATCCGTCAGAAACTGATGAACGCGTCATGGTACGTCTGATTGGTTTTGCCATGTATGCCAATGAAGCACTGATATTTGGCAAAGGCTTGAGCGACGATGAGGAGCCAGATTTGTGGCAAAAAGATCTCACCGGTGCTATCGAATTATGGATGGATGTCGGTTTGCCAACAGAAAAAGATATTCGCAAAGCAGCAGGGCGTGCCAAGCAAGTCGTGGTTGTGCTTTATGGTGGACGAGTGGCGGATATGTGGTGGACAGCCAATAGCAAAGCCCTACTTAAAATCAACAACCTCACTGTGATTAATTTACCTGAGACGAAAGAACTAGCGAATATTGCAGAACGTGGCTTTAATATCAGTTGCACCATTCAAGATGGGCAAATCATGGTGGGGCATGACGGCGGCACTTTAGACATTAGCCCTGTGATATTGAAAGAACCAAGCACTTACTAACTTGGTAGCTTCTTAGTCATGGTATTAGTTATGTAAAAATGACTTTGTAAGCAGCGTTTGCACCTGCTGGTGCGTGTTCCAACTTTTGATAAGTCGCCCCTGAAAAATCCGCGCAAGCTTGTTGAAATGCGCCAGTCACCAGCGTTTCACCTTGCTTAGCGACATCCTCACCCAGCTTACAAGCGGCATTCACCTCTGCGCCGAACACCTCGGTATTCCCTACGCGCAAAATCTTACCGTAGCCTAAACCCACACACAGGTGAACTCTTTCCTGCTCAAGCTTAGCCTCGTTATAAGGAATTAAAACCTGCTGCATCACCAGTGTGCATTGCAAGGCCTTTTGTGGCTTACGAAAAATCACTAACAGAGAGTCACCATCCGTTTTCAGTAAAAAGCCCTCATGCTGCTCAATTACTGGTAACAACAAACGCTCAGATTCATAGATGGTCTGTAAAAAATGAATAATGCCATACTCAGCAACTTGGCGAGAAAAGCCCGCCAAGTCCGTCATCATCACGCACCATTCTTCGCCAAATAAATCCCAAATTCGCTGATCTATTTCTGCTTTATTGGCATCAGGCAATAACCTCTGTGCAATCAGGTCATATAAACGACCTTCAGAGTTTTGCATAACGGTTTTAGAGTTGTGACTCATCACGCTCCAATTCTTCTTTAAATGACTAATATTATGGATATTTCAAACAAATGGTAGTAAAGTGCACTAATGCACTGGAAAACTGACCCAGGATTATATCCACCATACCTAAGAACGCGAATTCAACGTGGAAAAGGCGTAGGAAAAGGTATAACCTATAAACCTTGGTTAAAAATTAGAGATGTACCTTCTGAAGGAACATCGTCATCAGTTTCAGGGATCATCGTACCAAGACCTTACAACCTTCTATCAGAAATTGAAACTACATATTTCTACCTGTTGGAACGAAAGCCATCAACTGTGGATATTCAAGAGCAGTGGCCAATTCTAGATATCGACAGAACTTTAGAGTTATGTGCTGAATATGGGATACGACATAACTTCCGGAACTCAAACCCAGAACCATTTACTATCGACTTCCTAGTTACATCAAGGAATAACCAAGGTGAGTTAAGCGTACGTGCCGCAAGTATCAAGACGCCGGTAGATGCTTCTAATCCTGACATACGCACTAGATTGCTTATTGAATACGTTTGGTGTCTTGAACATGAAATTCCATGGACTTTAGTTGACACCTCTAAATTTAATAAAACAATGTTAGCTAACCTGCGATTCATGAGAACTTGGTATAGACATCGTTATGTATCTAGTCCTGAAAATGAAGCTCTCTTTATTAAAAATTTTCATTTGTCATATAGAAAAAATATTCTGTTAGCAGAGTTTATTCAACAAACAAGCAAAACCATGCGTTTATCTACGGATACTACACTGGATATTTTTAGATATTGCACCTGGTCAAATTTCATTGATATTTCCCTTCAACATCCGCTAGCTTTAGACAAACCTATCTTCCTTAATAGAGCATCTAATCATGATTGAATTCCAGCCATTAGAAAATCCAGCACTCTCCCCAGGGCTTGCTCTTCGAATCAGTGATAACGATATCCGATATCTTCGATTAACACATGTGTTTGAAGAGTGTGTTTATGTGATGTGGGTAAGCGAGCCAGAGCAAGCTCGCTACGCACGTCGACCATCAAGGATGTTATTAAAGGTGTTGAAAAAAATGGCATCCAGTAACAATGCCACTTGGGGAAGGATAGGATTGCCGTCAGCATTATCTGTATCACCAATTCCAGAATCTGAGAGGGCACTGGAGTTAAACGCCGCATGGCTTTTAATCGAACCACTAATTGAAAATTTTGATTCGGAAACAAATCTATCACGCTCACGTTTTAGTTATCTTATTCGAGAGCGTTCAGAGGAAATGCAGGCTAATTTTTTAACACTACTAAGAATGATTCTAAGATATTACTACTTCGGCAGAACAAGGCTAGCTTTGCTCCCACTACCTAGGGGGGTGCAGCAAGAAAAAAGGGGCTATCCAGATATTGTGAAAGAGAGTTCTGGTGAAGTTCGAAAACCTAAACGTAGAGGTCGTCAATCAATCTTATCAGAAGAATTAGGTAATAATGATTTTGTAGTTCTTGAAGATGATATTTCAGACATGATTGACTGTTTGAAAACTTGTTTACGAAAAGGTCCTACTTATCGAACATTGGCACACGAGCATTATCTTGCGACCAATTTCAAAATACGACACCCAGAAATACATGCTGCATATCTAACTGGGAAATTATCTGAACCTGTTACAGCAAGACAATATAGTTATTACATAAATAAATTTGCCGTATTAGACGATGATCTAGCTAGAAATTTGCGTTCTCAAGAACGAAAACAAGGCTATCTTGGCTCTACTCAAGCAAGCGGTCCTGGCGAAGTGTATGAAATTGATGCAACTATTGGTCGCTTACATCTTGTTACGGACGAAGAGTTACCGACTATAGTAGGTAAACCTACTATATACTTAATAATCGATCGCTGGAGCAGATTTGTAGTATCGGTATATATTTCTTTACGATCACCTTCATATGAAGAAGTGCGCCATGCATTGCTCATCGCTTTTACCTCTCGTGAAAAACGGTTCAAAAATCTGAGTGTAGACATAGACGATGAGCGTTGGCCAATAGGTAGAATGCCCGCAGTGTTATGTCCTGATCGCGGTTCAGACTTTATGAGTCATTCCATGGAGCAATCCGTAGTTCAAGATCTTCTTATTGAGCTAACCCCACTTCCACCACTATGCCCGGATGGAAAACCTATCGTAGAAAGATTCATACGTGAAATCAAGCGCAGAATGGCAGCCTCTGGAATGAAAGGAGTATATGCGGACAGACCAATGGATCCTCATTCGAAACGTGCAGCTAGAAAGGCAGAGGCGGCTGCAGTACATTCATTACCTGAAGCTTATAGGCTATTAATTGAAATTATCGACGACCATAATAATAGGCCTCACACAACCTTAAAACGTAGACGAGTACTAAGTTTAAATAATGTACCCCCCACACCAAAAGAAGCATATTTATGGGGTTTAAAAAATATTACCGGTTTACGTAAAGCTCCATTGACTGATGATGATTATAAAAAACTATTACTTAGCACTGATAAAGCGAGTATTTCAAACAGTGTTTTAAGGTATAAGCAACGTCCGTATTTACCAGCGAATGAAGTTGCATATGATATTGCAAAGAAATCAACAACCCGCGCACAATCAATTGATATAAGGCTCGACAAAACTGAACCACATGAAATTTATGCAGTAACCGCTAGACGCGAGTGGGCATTATTTCGAATTACTGAAGGAGCTGCTAAAGAGTTAGCAAATCTTACTCTTGACGAAGAGGAAGTTTTATCTTCCCAAACCGCGAAACTGTGGGCAAAAGCTGAGCATAAAAGCAGGGTTGCTCGTATTGCAGCGAAAAGTACAAAAAAGACCGTTAAGCGGAAAGAAACTGCCACGAAAGTCGATAGAGAACAATTATTAGCTGCTCGGCAAAAAGAAACTGCAGCAATGAAACGTACGCTCACTGGCAATGATGATCCTAAAAAATCAAATATTGAAGATATTTCTGGAGTATCTAACTGGGCCAATATTGAAGAACAAGAACGCTTAAGAAACCTAGAGTTGATCCGTAAACATAGGAGCAAAAAATGAATCCGATAGAAATCATACCAGCAAAATATATTGATACGGGCGTTACACGATTCAAAGGAAATCCCTTTATTGAAGCGTTACCTTCACTTGAAAAGACAAAAAGTGATTATCTAACAGGATTGTCAAATTATCCTCCTAAACCGACTGCTAAGACAAGAAGATCGGGAGAAATCGTGAGAATGATGGAACTATCAACTTTAAACGATATTGTTATACCATTTCCTGAATATCAGAAAGCTGCAATCACATTAGCAACAATAATGCGTGAAACCTATGTTGCGCGAAATCCTTTAAGTGTACAAGATAGGCAACGACGCCATGCGCTTGCAACAGATGGCTCAGACGGCCTGCCCTTTCCTGCGAATTGGAAGTCATCTGCCAAAGGACATTTCATGATGGCGGTTAGTGGCATGGGTAAAACAACCTTTGCTCAAGCCTTTCTACTTCAGTATCCACAGGTAATTAAGCATAGCGATTATCATGGGCAAGTATTACAGTGCACGCAAATCGTCTATTTATTCCTTCGAGTACCACATGATGCTACGCTTAAGAGCTTATGTATTCAATTCTTCGATGAAGTTGATCGATTATTGAATACTAGTTACGCTCGCCAAGCACGCGGAGTAAAACAAATCGGTCTAATGGTTCAATTAATGAACCAAGTTGCTACAGCAGTTTCTCTAGGCTTTTTAATCGTTGACGAGTTACAAAATCTTAAAAGTGCGAAAGGTGGAAATGCTGAGTTTGTTCTAAACCTGTTTAGCGAAATTATAGAAAGACTTGGTATCAGCTTGTTGGTTTTAGCAACTCCTGCAGTTCAATCTGTAATAGAGGGAAGTGTACGAAACGCTAGAAAGTTAGCGTCCTATGGTGAAACTGTCTTAAAACCAATGCCTAGAAATGACCCACAATGGGAAGATTTCTGTGAAACTCACTGGGAATATTGTTTCGTTAAAAACAAAGGTCCTTTAACCAAAGAAATTCGTAATGCTTGGCACAATGCATCTGCAGGAAACACAGCATTTGCATCATTAGCCTATATGCTTTCTCAACGTAATGAGATAGGCGGCAGAGAAATCATTGATGTTGCATCATTTGAACGGACTGCAGCCACTGATATGGCATTTTTACAGCCTGCAATAATGGCATTGATTAGTGGTAAACCTGAAAAACTTCGCGCATTTGACGACCTCATCTTTAGCCCAAAATATCTAGCCCTAAGAAAATTACTTGGTGCAAATGATGTAATTTCCAAAAATAACGTAACTGAAGAGTTCGATGACATCATTGAATACTCTCAAGCAAAGATATCTTCCAAACGACCAAGTGCAGCAATAACAGCAAAAAAAATTAGCGAAAGTGACTTACCAATGGAAGATCCATTGAGCATGTAACTATGAACCCAGAATCTGGACAGGCTGTAGATGTTTCAACATCTCTATGCTTCGTTCCACAGATGTTATCTGATGAACTGGTCTACTCTTGGCTAGGGAGACTAGTTGCATTGAATGCATTGGGTCACCCTAAAGAGTATTTGAGTCAATTATTTGGAACAAAAAATATCGTTCCCTGTATCGATCTTCCTACCCATCTAGATGCATTACATAACCGTTTAGGGGTCAATTCGCCTTATAGCTCCATAGAGCAATTGATTGATCTTGGTACATTATATCCATACCATCGGCCATTTCTTACTCAAGAGAGGCACGAACAAGTTCACAATATTTTAATTAGTAATGATGGCAAGGCGTTAAAAGTGTTAATAGGTAGAGTTGCCAATAGATTTGGAGCAAGCCATCCTTTACGCTACTGCCCAATTTGTACTATGGAAGACACTCAAACTTTAGGAACGCCGTATTGGAAAAGAAGCCATCAGTTACCAGGTGTGAAATGTTGTATTAAGCATAAGTGCGAATTAACTACTTATATATCGCCACATTTGGTAACAGATAAACGGCGAATTATTTTAGCTCCATATGTTAACTTTGATTCAAAACCAATAGCAGCTTCAGAGAAACAGATTCTGTTTGCAGAGCTTTCAAGCGGCCTCCTAAATTCAAAATTGGCTGTTATTGATCCATCAATACGTAAAAATTTATATGTTGAAGCTATAAGATTAGCTGGCTTAAGTACCAAAGGATCATATATTGACTATAAAAACCTCAGTCAATCAATTTGTAACAACTATGATTATTTTGAGGATTTCATTCACAGAGATAGATTATTGGCTAGTTCTGAGTCTTCGCTTAATTGGCTACGTACTTTAATTCAACGCCCTGAAAGAGCTTCACATCCAATTTGCCATTTATTGCTAATTGGCTTTCTATTCAAATCAGTAAAAACATTTAAAGAGGCATTGAGGCATTTACATATAGATGCTGAGCACAACATCAATCCCTCTAAAGCAATTAATAACTCAGACTTAAAATTGGATATTAATGAGCAAGCAAAAATCATAATTCACGATAGCTCAATTTCTTGCAGAACAGCCGCCAATATTCTCAACTTGTCAGTTACAACTATTGTCTGCCGCCGGAGGGCACTAGGATTACCAATTTCAGAAAGACGTAAATCTCTATCCATTATTAAAATCAATGCTATTAAAGATGATTTTCTTTCCGGATTGACCCCATCTGCTATTGTATTGCGTCAAGGAATTTCAATTAGTACGGTTTACCGTATACGTGCACAATTAACTGATACCCTTAAAGCTCAAAAACTTCAGATATTTAACAAGGAGTTAAAGACAAGACGAAAGCAATGGTTGCTAATAAAATCCCAACACTTGGAGGATGGAATGACTATGGCGCGATCAGAAAACCCATCTACTTATGCGTGGCTTTATAAACATGACTGTATGTGGCTGCGGGAAAACAGTTGGAAACCATCTAAACAATTATTTCCAAAAAAACTGAGAATTGATTGGACTACTAGAGATCAGAATTTACTTAGAACATTAACCGATTATGTTTCCTCAATTATGCAAACTACACATAGGCCTCGCATCAGTAAATCATTAATGTTTAGAAAATTAGGTGAATCGATGATTAGGGCAAATCTTAAAAAAATGCCACTTTTAGAAAAATTTATTCAACAACATACCGAGTCAATTGAGTCATACCAAAGGCATAGAATTGACCAAGCAATTCATGACCTCAAATCCCAATCTAATTGTGTAAAAATTTGGAAACTCAAACGTATTACCGGCATTCGGAACTGGTCCAGTGATAATGAGTTTTATGTAAATCAAATACTTAAAGGCCTAGATCACTAAATAATTATGACTCTTAATTTTACAGATTAAGTTTTACCAAAGCGGCACAATAGTCTCTGATTGGAGAATTCTTGCTAAATCTTTTTGAACGTCTTTTGTTGCTGGTAACTTTGCTACACGGTAGATTTCGGATAAACCTAGCGACTTTCCTTCTGCTTTTAACGTGTTAATTGCCCATATCAACGTCCTATTCTGCTTGTCATTGTTTATTTTCAAAATCTCCTTTTCAATTTCTGGGAATTCTATTAATAGATAATCAACTTGAGAATGCGTCATTCCAGATGCATGTGCTAATTGTGGCCTAGTGATACGTTTTGGACGCTTCTCATTTTTGACATATCGATGTAGTGATTCTAATAAGTGATTCTTTTGTTCCTGCCGGATAGCATTTCGCTTTTGATCCACTTGCCTAGCTTTTTTGATTTGAATCATTTTGAGTTGTTGATCTACCCATGATTTATCCCTAATTCTCGCCCTTATCCCAGGACACCGACCCAAAGATTTTCGGTAAAGTGTTTCAATACTTGGGGCATCAGACTCCATTAGTTTTAATATAATGTTTCTGTCTTGTTCTATTGTCGGCAACTTTGTCTTTGCAGCACTAGGAAGAAGTTTAATCAGCCATTCGTAGTCATTGATTTTCAGAAACCAATATAGATTCCTATAATGTGAGGGAGGCTTATTAGGATGCAGAGAAATTTGCTTCAGAAGCTCTTTGCGAGCAAAATCCACTGTTAATTTATCAATGCGGTAGCTTGTAACTGAGCGTTCAATCTGTTCTTGATTTTGGGTCGCGTCACTTGCGTGCCTTCTAAATCCTTCAACTGCTGATTGGAAACTAATATTTTTGGCTACTAATAAAGCTGCACAGTCGGGTGCTTTAACTTGGCGCCATTTTACACGGGAATGTTTTGTGACTTGATGTGATTTGCCAAATGCTTGTTTGATTATAGGAACCCAAGACTTAGTACCTATAGATTCAAGAATAAAATTTCTGACATCTTTATTATTCCAATTTCTATTATCTACGGTAAGTGCCTCAAAACTCAGCTTGGCAATAGTGATATCTACTTCAGACATATTGAATGAATCAGCTTCAACTGATGATAGTAAATGATCACAGGTGCATTTGAGCTTTAAAGGATTTATCAGCTTCCGTTGAATCGGTGCAATGACCAATCCACAGGCTCTACATCTATCCATTAATTTACACTGGTGTTTATGGCAAGCAGTTACATTGGGTAGTTGATGTGCCCTATGCCAATATGGCTCACCATATTCCTCATAATCTTCTGAAACACACACGGGACAAAAATGTGGAATTTTCAGTGTTCCTGTACTGTTGCCATTTTGAGTTAACCGAAAAAAATTATCTACGCGTCCAGTTACATTTGATATCTCAATATCAGCCTCATTGAAATGTTTTTCTGGTTGATGATTTATAAGGCCATCAAAGGTAATCCAATATGGAAGCGTTGTAAGCTCCATCCAGACAGACGCACGTGTCTTACCTAATAACTGGAACAACAACTCATTTTGTGGAGAAGTTTGAAATAAATCAAAATAAGGGGCTTTAAGCCATCTCTGGAACCCTGCAGCCACTAACAATGATGACCATGTACCCTCTCCATTATGCAATCGAATGCTTGATAGCCAAGACCCTAAGATTTCATCTGGGTATGGTTTAGGTAAATAGGGAATGGCTATCATCAGCTTTATTTTTCTTATTGATCCTAGTGCTCAGCAAAATATGCAGAAAAGCAGCTATTTAGTTCAGCTCTTCTGATTTCAGCAATCGGCCAGAAGTAGACATTCAACGTTTGACATAATTGGTCGGCGACCATATCACATCAATCCTCGATATTAAACCATCATTGAAGACTGCTTCGACCAGTCCCGGTTGATGTATATTAGCCATCAACCCACAGAACATCTCTTACAAGCACATTATTGGCTAGGTAACCAATAATGATATGTACAGTGTGGATGTAGCCTAGTTTTCACGAAATGCTGTCGGCGGAAGCATAACCTTGTCCCAAAGGCAGCTTTATGCTTCCAAATCAAAAAGCCAAGTCTATGCTTCCAGTTACAATTTACGGAAATTAAGAGTCTATTAAAATGTATGACTCTATTGCTAAATTAAGATTACTAAACTTTAAGCTTGAAGATGTGATTAGAAGACAATGCTCTGATAAATGGTGGCGATTCAAATACCCAATTTTTATTAATTCCATAATACTTACTTACAGTCTATGAAGCTAATAATTAACGCTTAGAAAGAACAATGGTCGCATAAGCGGCCATTGCATGCGAGATTCTCTCAGTGCTTTCACACCTAGCCACTCCTGGTGACATCCAGTTTCCCAGACGGCGCTACGTTTTTTCACTCGCTTTAACGTAGCTTTATGCCAACAACAATAGCACTTTATCAAAATATGTAAATATTTATTTAGCCCTAAACTGAGTATTCCTGTGAAAAGAGTCAATTGGAATTATTTTAAAAGAGCCACTAATAACTTTCTTAACTGTGCCAATTGGTTGTTGGTCTGCAAAGCGGGACAAAGCGGCCGTTCAGTTGAGTTCTTCTGACTTCAGCAATCGGCCCATTGCAGTCATACCAAAAACAAAGCTGGTCAGCAGCAATGGAGGACAAAGCTTTCATTCACTTAAAGTTTTAATATTTCTACAATTGGCTTAAAGCTTATCTTCATAAAAATTTACAGAATTTTATATAACCAAAGAATCTCATACTCATGAGAAACATAGCAGATTTTGAATTTTCAGTTATTAAAAATTTATCATTCGTCGTCATCAAACAAATTCATATTAGATTCTTAGCATAGTAAAACGGATTTTTATATTTCAGTTAGACGACTGGTCTAATCTATGCAATAATGCGCTTATGGGTAACAAACTTCCAACCACAAAATCTAGTGATACACGTCAGCAAATTTTAGACACAGCCAAGGATATCATCCTAGGCAAGGGCTTTGCTGCTGTCGGCCTCAACGAAATACTCTCTGCTGCAGGGGTGCCTAAGGGGTCGTTCTATCACTATTTCAAATCCAAAGAGCAGTTTGGCGACGCATTGCTGGAAAATTACTTTGACGATTATTTGCAGATGTTAGAACACTTACTCAAAGATGACGGCAGTTCAAATTCCAGCCGACTGCTCAAGTTTTTTCAATCATGGCTGGATAGCCAATCGAGCGATGCCACAACAGATAAATGCTTAATTGTTAAATTGAGCGCAGAAGTGACGGATCTCTCCGAAGCTATGCGTATTACATTAAAAAACGGTACTGATCGTGTCATCGCGTGTCTTACCAACTGCTTGGAAGAAGGCATCCGCAAGGGCGAATTTCCTGCCAATCTAGATGTAAGTAATGTCACCGCAGAAATTTATTATATGTGGATTGGCGCTACGCTTTTGACCAAAGTCAATCGCACACGCGCTGCTTTAGAGTGCGCCATGAATGCTACGAAAATAAGACTTGCACTTAACTAAGCCAATTCTTTTTATTTGGCACAATACTAGCCGACTGGTCTAATAATTTTAATGTTTAAGGAGTTTTTATGCTGAATTTTGAATTTTATAATCCCACACGAATTGCTTTTGGCAAAGGCAAAGTCGCGGAAATTGATAAGCTGATACCTATTAAAGCCCGCGTATTAATTCTGTACGGCGGCACTAGCGCAAAAACGAATGGCACTCTGGATGAAGTTAAAGCCGCACTGAGTGAGCGTCACGTCGAGGAATTCAGCGGCATCGAGCCTAATCCAACTTATGAAACACTCATTAAAGCTGTTGCCCAAATCAAAGCCAACAATCTTGATTATTTGCTAGCAGTCGGCGGTGGCTCGGTGATTGACGGTACCAAGTTTGTCGCAGCATCGGTATATGCTGAGGGCGATCCGTGGGAGATTTTGCTACAGCACGGTACAAATGTTAAAAAAGCCATGCCTTTTGGCACCGTGCTGACATTACCTGCAACAGGCTCTGAAATGAATGATGGTTCCGTGATTTCACGTACCGAGACCGCATCTGGCTTACACGATAAGCTCTATTTTACAAGTGAGCATGTGTTTCCACAGTTCTCCGTGCTCGACCCGAGCAAAAGCTACAGCCTGCCGCCGCGCCAATTGGCCAACGGCTTGGTGGATGCCTATACGCACATCATGGAGCAATACCTGACCTACCCAGTGGAAGCGCGTGTGCAGGATCGTTTTGCGGAAGGGTTGTTGCAGACGCTGATTGAAGTTGGACCTAAAGTTCTTCAAAACCCAGAAGATTACGAATTGCAAGCCAATTTCATGTGGGTGGCCACGCTAGCCTTAAATGGCTTGATCGGCTCTGGTGTGCCAAGCGATTGGGCGACGCACATGATTGGCCACGAAATCACCGCACTGCATGGTTTGGATCACGCACAAACGCTAGCTATCATTTTACCGAGCATGCTCAGCCTGCGTCGCGATGCCAAGCGTGCCAAGCTACTGCAATATGCCGAACGCGTTTGGCATATCAGTGAAGGTACGGAAGATGCGCGTATTGAAGCGGCCATTCAGAATACACGATCATTTTTTGAGAGCCTAAATGTACCAACGCGATTATCTGCCTATGGCATTAGCGCAGATGCCATTCCTGCCATACTGTCACAGCTGGAAAGTCATGGCATGGTCGAGCTCGGTGAACACAAGGATGTGACGCTGGACAAGAGCAGGGAAGTACTGGAAGCAAGTATTTAGATTTTTAGTAAGGTGGATTAAGCGCAATAGCGCGCATCCACCAATTTAGTCTTGAATTTTTATTAGGATAAATTATGAGCAAGAAGTTAGCACTATATGTACGTCTGCACGCCAAGCTAGGTAAGGAAGCAGCACTGGAAGCATTTCTGAAATCCGCATTGCCGCTGGTAGAAAATGAGCCAGAAACCGCTACCTGGTACGCACTCAAATTCGGCCCTGCCACCTTTGGAATTTTTGACACCTTTATGGATGAACATGGCCGACAAGCGCATTTGACCGGGAAAATCGCTGAGGCACTGATGGCGAATGCTGCAGACTTGCTGGCCGAGATGCCGGTGATCGAAACCGTAGATTTACTGGCAGTCAAAGGCCAGGCTTAAATCAGTTTTTGCCTAAGTATAAAGCTATTCCCTTGACTATTTCGGGCCTATACTGGTACATCACTTTCCTCCCTTATGTGGTGTGCCAGTGTTTTTTCTTGTAGAGCAGAATGTTTACCCCTAATCCAAATCAATCACCGACAACCAACCGTGGATGGCAGCGTGTATTCCAACGCAATAAACTTACACTGGGCATCATGTTTCCAATCGAAGCCTTCGAGCGCGACCAACCTACCATGCATAAGCAGGTAACGCTGGCACAGTTTGCCGAAAAAGCTGGCTTTGCTAGCCTAGGCTTTCGCGATGTGCCTCTACGTGACCCAAATTTCGGTGATGTCGGACAGGTATTCGACCCGTGGACTTATCTCGGATATATGGCCGCGCAAACCTCAGAAATCGCATTGTTAACGGCGTCCATCATTCTGCCATTACGCCACCCAATACATATTGCTAAGGCCGCCGCCAGTATAGACCAGTTATCCAGTGGCCGATTGTTAATGGGTGTTGCAACTGGTGACAGAGTGGTGGAGTTTCCAGCCTTCAATGTGGATTTTGAGTCACGCGGTGCGATGTTTCGAGAAGAAATCGAGTTGCTCAAGATTTATTGGTCAGAGTACTTTCCGCAAGTCAGTAGCAGCTTCGGCCATCTGCAAGCTGCCGATGTTATCCCCAAGCCGATCGCTTCGCATGTACCCTTGCTTGTGACTGGCCACAGCCAGCAGGATTTGGGTTGGATAGCACGCAACGCCGACGGCTGGATGAGCTACCCTCGCAATATTGAGGCACAGGCCCAAGTGGTGCAGCGCTGGCGAGATTCAGTTGAAGCAGAACTACCAGGACAGTACAAACCATTTACACAGTCTTATTTTATTGATCTTACCGACAACCCGAATGAAGCACCAACGCCTATTCATTTAGGTCACCGACTCGGCAGGCATGCCTTGCTGATGCATCTGCGTGCTAGCAAACGTATTGGTGTAGATCACTTGATATTCAATTTGAAATATGGGAAACGTGCAGCTGACGAAGTGCTGCAGGAACTGGCAGAGTTTGTGCTGCCAGAATTTATTTGACACATAAGCGCAGGCGAGGATGCCTGCGCCACTAAAACAGGAGACACCATGAAAGCCGTTGCTCTAACCAGATATTTACCTATCAGCGATCCTGAATCGCTGATGGATGTCGAATTACCGAGACCCGTGGCAACCGGTCGCGATCTTCTGGTGAAGATCCACGCCATTGCAGTCAACCCTGTCGATACCAAAGTGCGTAAGCCTAAAGACAAGCTGGAAACGACACCTAAGGTGCTGGGTTGGGATGCCGCTGGCGAAGTGGTCGAAGCTGGCCCAGACTGCACATTATTCAAATGTGGCGACAAAGTATTTTACGCTGGCGACATCACGCGCTCAGGCTGTAATGCCGAATACCAGCTCGTGGATGAGCGTATCGTCGGCCATATGCCACAGAGCTTGAGTTTCGAACAGGCAGCAGCTTTGCCGCTGACTGCGATAACCGCTTGGGAGGCACTATTCGACCGGCTGGGCATTTCACTTGATATAACGCAGAACCGTAATAAGAGCCTGCTTATCATAGGCGGCGCTGGCGGCGTAGGTTCGATTGCAATCCAACTCGCGAATAAGTTGACGGGATTGACCGTGGTAACCACGGCATCGCGGCCAGAGACCGTAACATGGGTGCAGAAATTGGGCGCACAGCACGTCATCAATCATCAGCATGACCTGGTGACGCAAATGCGCGAAATCGGCATTCCCCAGCCTGATTATATTTTATGTTGCAACGATACCGATGGCTATTTTGTTGTCATGGCCGAGCTCATCAAGCCGCAAGGCCGCATCTGCTCGATTGTGGAAACCGCACAGCCGGTAGACCTTAACTTGCTAAAGAACAAAAGCGCGACTTTCGTCTGGGAGTTGATGTACACCCGATCTATGTACCAGACGGAGGACATGATTGAGCAGCACCATATCTTGGATCGTATCGCACGATTAGTAGATGAGGAAGTACTTGCATCTACGCTCAACGAAACACTGTCTCCTATCAACGCTGCCAACTTGCGTAGGGCGCACGCGCATCTCGAAGCCGGTAGCACCATAGGTAAGATCGTATTGAGCGGCTGGGCTTGATTTCCACACTATTTTTTACATCATCAGGAGATAAAAATGTCACGTATCGTCAGATTCTACCAAACCGGTGGGCCAGAAGTATTACAGATAGCAGATGAACAAGTCGCCGCACCAGGCAGGGATGAAGTGCAGATCAAGGTGCAAGCCATCGGTCTCAATCGTGCAGAAGTCATGTTCCGCAATGGTCAGTATTTGGAAGCACCGATACTGCCAGCGAGGCTGGGCTATGAAGCGGCAGGCATAGTCAAAGCAGTGGGAGGTAACGTGACTGAGTTCAAGATAGGTGATGCGGTCAGCACAATCCCAGCGTTCTCTCAGAATCAGTATGGTGTTTATGGTGAGTTGGCGAATGTGCCTGCATTTGCCGCGGTAAAGCATCCACCATCACTTTCCTGGTCAGAAGCAGCCTCCATCTGGATGCAATATATGACTGCCTATGGCGCATTGGTGGAGTTTGCCGATACCAAAGTCGGTGAGTTTGTGCTGATTCCGGCGGCATCCAGTAGCGTGGGTGTGGCAGCTATAGAGATTGCCAATCTGCTGGGTGCTATTCCCGTTGCTTTGACGCGCACCAGCAGCAAGCGCGAGGCTTTGCTCAAGGCCGGTGCCAAGCATGTGATTGCGACGGAAGAACAAGACCTGGTGACCGAAGTGAACCGCATTACCAATAATAAAGGTGCACGCGTGGTGTTAGATCCGGTTGGCGGGCCGACCATCAGCAAACTGGCAGAAGCGACAGCCCAAAGCGGCATTATTTTCCAGTATGGCGCGCTAAGTACAGAGCCGACGCCATTGCCGCTGTTCCCCGTGCTCGCCAAGCAATTAACCATACGCGGGTATACCTTATTTGAAATCAGCACTCATCCTGAACGCATGGCACGCGCCAAAGCCTTCATTGTGCAAGGGTTGACTGAAGGCAAGCTGAAACCGCTGGTGGCCAAAACCTATCCGCTAGCGCAGATTGTCGAAGCACACCGCTATATGGAATCCAACCAGCAGATCGGCAAAATTGTGGTGACAGTTTAGCACTATTAGCAACTGCATAGGCGCTTTGCAGTCGGTTGGGCAGTCAAGTTTGAGTGCCGAAATGAAGCCTCCACGATGAAAGTATACAAACATAGAATCTGGGGGCGTTAATGGTGGATTTTGTTTAGCAAGCTCACCCTAACCCTTTAGCGGGACGCCTGACGGTGCTCATGCATTTAACTAATGAAGGTCAGTTAAGGGACGATTAGAGTCGGTTATTCTAACAGCTCATATAATTCTAAAGAGAAAGTCAGCTTAATCCTGTCTACTTTCAGTTTAAGGATATTAGGAGTATTTGAACTGCTATTTTAACTTTATTCCGGGATGGGGTTTTATGAAGGTCGAAAATGGATTCCGCGATGACATTCTGACTGTATCAGCAATCTTAATTCTACTTTTTATTTATGAGCATATATGACCCATAGCTGAACTTCATATATATATTCAAAACAACTCTTCACATTTATGCATTTAAATGTGACAATGTATGCAACTTAAATTAAAGAGGCATATATGAACGTATCGTCATTATTTGAAAAAGTCCAATTAGGCGACTTGTTTTTACCCAATCGAATTGTATTACCGCCACTAACTCGCTGCCGTAGCTCTCAACCGGGAAATGTGCCAAATGAATTAATGGCAAGTTACTATAAACAACGCTCTACTGCAGGTTTTATGGTTACAGAAGGTACACAGATTGAAACACGTGGGCAAGGCTACGCTTGGACACCAGGCATACACTCAGAGGAGCAAATAGAAGGTTGGAAGAAAGTAACGAACGCTGTACACGAAAGTGGTGGAATTATTTTTTGCCAACTTTGGCATGTTGGCCGAGTATCCCATTGCGAGTTACAACCAAACGGAGATGCACCAGTAGCACCATCAGCCATTCAAGCTAAGTCTGTAAAGGTATTCATCGAGACTGGACCTGGCGAAGGTGCTTTGGTTGAACCAAGCATGCCTCGTGAACTGACAACCGAAGAAGTTAAAGAATTGGTTAAGGTATATCGTCAAGCTGCTAAAAACGCAAAGTTGGCTGGATTTGACGGTGTTGAGCTTCATTCCGCTAACGGTTATTTGCTAAACCAATTCATTTCTGAGCACACGAATCACAGAACGGACGAATACGGTGGCTCGCTAACCAATAGACTTCGCTTTTTAAGAGAGGTTACTGAAGCTGTTATCGACGTGTTTGGGCGTAATCGAGTAGGTGTAAGATTCGCTCCACTGTTTACCACCACTACAGAAGACCGCGTTTATCTTGGCCTAGTAGAAAGTAACCCTCATGAAACCTACATTCGTGCTGCTGAAATGTTGAATGATCTTGGTATTGCATACATATCGATCGCAGAGGCAGATTGGGACAACAGCCCAGACTTGCCTGAAACATTTAGACGTGATTTACGTAAAACATTTGAGGGTGCGATAATTTATGCAGGTCGTTATACCGTAGAGAAGGCACTGACAGTAAATTCAAAAGGCTACGGTGATTTATATGCATTTGGTAAACCATTTATAGCAAACCCCGATTTACCGTATCGAATTCTAAAAGGATTATCGTTTAATCAAGTGCATAATCATACTCTTTATGGTGGTGGTGAAGCAGGATACATTGATTATCCATTCAGCACATAATGATCAACTTTAATAGTGGGCTTTCCCACTGGCAATAAGGTGAGAGTAAGATGGATTTAAATGAAGCATTAAAAATGCTAGCTAACCCTACAAGACGTGCAATATTGGCTTGGTTAGCTAATCCTAATGAGGCGTTTAAGGACTACACACAACTTTACCCATACGAGATGTATGGGGTGTGTGCAAGCTTGATTCAGGACAAGGTTGGGCTATCGCAACCTGCCACATCATTATGTTTGAAAGCGTTGCAAGATGCGAACTTGGTCGAATCAACTAAGGTTGGTAAATGGACATACTACAAACGTAACTCGACGGTGGTAGAGCAAGTTCTAGCTACCTTACGTGAAGTATTAAGTGAATAGTGAGGTTGTTATGTCTAGCGGAACTCTAATCAATCAAATAGACCAAATTAGCTCAAATTTGAATGACTGCTATGGGCCGATTACAGTCTGTTAGCTTCTTTAGTTGACCGTCCGCTTTGCGGATTAACACGACTATGGCATATTAGCGGGACAAAGCGGCTATTCCATTTTTGTGAATTGATCTCTATAGACTATCCAAAGCAGACGTTCAAAATACACTAGATATTGATTGAATAATTGTATTACCTCAAACGTAATGCATTGGTAATCACTGATACAGAACTCAAACTCATGGCGAGAGCTGCAATCATCGGTGATAGTAACCATCCAGTCAGTGGGTAAAGCAGACCAGCTGCCAAAGGTACACCTAGCGAATTGTAAACGAAGGCAAAGGTAAGGTTTTGCTTCATATTAATAATCGTCTGCTCCGAGATTGCTCTCGCTTGAGCGATGCCGCGCAGGTCACCTTTTACAAGAGTCACTTGGGCACTATTCATTGCAACGTCTGTTCCAGTCCCCATTGCGACACCTACATTCGCTTTAGCTAGCGCAGGTGCGTCGTTGATACCATCGCCCGCCATTGCAACGAAACGGCCCTCACGTTGTAATTTATCTACCAGCGCTAATTTGTCAGCAGGCCTGACTTCGCCATAGACCTCATCAATACCAAGTTTGGCAGCTACTGATTTTGCTGTTGCAAGACCATCTCCGGTTGCCATGATTACCCGAATATCAAACGATCTGAGAATGCTCAATGCTTCTAATGAACTTGCCTTAATTGGGTCAGAAACAGCTAGTAATCCGGCCATTTTCCGATCTACCGCCAATATCATGACACTAGCCCCCTCGGCTCTTAATGCTTCTGCCTGTGGCTTCAAATCTTCTACAAATACACCAATTTGCGTCATCAGTGCAGTATTGCCTAACGCAAGTGCTTTGCCGGTCACAATCCCTTTAACACCGATACCAGAAATTGAATCAAATGCTTCTACCTTATCCAGTACAAGCCCCTTTTCTCGCGCGGCTTGCACAATAGCATCTGCCAGAGGATGTTCACTTCCCTGATCTAAACTAGCCGCCAGACGCAGCACTTCATCCTCGGTGAACCCTTTGTTAGCAATAATACGGTCAAATCTAGGTTTGCCTTCTGTTAACGTCCCTGTCTTATCGACAATAATGGTGTCAATTTTTCGGAAGTTCTCTATAGCTGCAGCATCACGGAATAACACACCCTGAGAAGCCGCCTTACCCGTAGCAACCATAATAGACATCGGCGTTGCCAATCCTAATGCACATGGACAGGCAATAATAAGCACCGCAACAGCATTAATGAGACCATAGACCCAACTAGGCTCTGGGCCAAATATTCCCCATGCAAAAAATGTCAGTATCGCGATGACGACAACGGTGACAACAAAGTAGCCAGCCACATGATCAGCCATACGCTGCATTGGAGCTCTGGAACGTTGAGCCTGCATCACCATTTGCACAATACTAGAGAGCACAGTCTGAGCACCTACCTTCTCGGCGCGCAACATTAATGCACCATTTATGTTTAGCGTTGCTCCAATCAGCTTATCACCGACACGTTTTGTTACAGGAACAGGTTCACCCGTTAGCATGGATTCATCTACTGCACTTCCGCCTTCAATCACGACACCATCTACCGGCACTTTCTCACCTGGACGAACGCGAAGCGTGTCACCGACATGAACGTGCGTCAAAGGCACATCCTCTTCACTGCCATCAGCATTAATCCTGCGGGCAGTCTTAGGTGCCAATCCCAGTAAGGATTTTATTGCAGCAGATGTCTGTGAGCGTGCCTTCAGTTCAAGCACCTGACCCAGCAAGGTCAGGGAAATGATTACGGCAGCCGCCTCAAAGTAGACTGCCACACGCCCCATCGCCATAAACGACTCGGGAAAAACATCAGGAGCTACCGTAGCAACAACGCTGTAAACAAATGCTGCTGAAGTACCCAGACCAATCAGAGTCCACATGTTAGGTTTGCGATTAATGACTGACTGCACACCCCGCTGGAAGAAAGGCCAGCCTGCCCATAATACAATCGGTAATGAAAGAACGAGCTCGATCCAGCTTTGTGTTGTCATTTCGAACCACTGTAATCTGTGACCCAGCATCGCTAAGACTGTGACGATGATGGTGAGTGGCAACGTCCAAATAAAACGTCGTTTGAAATCCACCAATTCGGGACTATCACCTTCTTCCAGAGTCGGCATTTCCGGCTCCAGAGACATGCCGCACTTAGGGCAGGCACCAGGTTTGTCCTGACGTACCTCGGGGTGCATTGGGCAGGTATAAATTGTACCTGTGGCATTAATTTCGGCAGTTACCGGCTCAGTATTAACAGGATTAGATTGATGATATTGAGAAGGATTTTCTGTAAATTTACCCTTACATCTCGCACTGCAGAAATAAAACATTTTGCCTGAATGCTGCAAAGAATGTGGAGACTGTTCAGTAACACTCATTCCACATACCGGATCTTTTAACTGCTCAGAGTTATTGTTATGCATATCCACGGGCTCTACTCCTTCGATTATTAATGTAGCTTAACTAACCAACCAAACCGTACCCAGCGTTTTTCACAGCCGATCTAAGCTGATCCGAGGTAGTAAAATTCTCGTCGTATTGAACCTGAGTATCGCCAGTTGATAACTCCACCTGCACTCCATCAACACCGTTAATAGATTTCAGTGCTCGCGTTAAACTATTTACGCAACCGCCACATGTCATGCCGGTTACTTTTAAAAATTCTGTTTTCATGATGATTCTCCTTAAATTTAGTGTGTATGCTCATGCTGCGAATGCTCATGAACTTGATCATCTGGCACTGTATCCGCATGGGAATGTTCACTCATGTCGGTCGCAGTGTCACTGTAGTGACCATGTCCAACACCATCTTGTGGAACTGGCAGTGACATGACTCCCAAGCCATGCCGGTAGACTAGCTCTCCACCATGCCATGCCGTGATGGCGACCATACTCCACGCGCCAATCACCGCAACTACAAACCACCAAACAGGAGGTGAATCTATCTTATTGCGCCAACCATCCCAGCTAGCCAGAATGATTAATACTATCGATGTTCCTAACGCCCAGTTGCGGTGGATTAACATGGCAGCGTGACTGGCATCATCATGGGTTACGCTGTTATAAGCCTGCCAGCCAAAAAACACGGCTGGCAATACTGATAATGCGCTTAGCCACAATAGAGTGCGAGCAAGAGTGGCAAAGTTGCTGAAAATTGGCTTCCCTCGCGTTGCAGCTGCCGCAATATGAAAAAAAGCTGACACCGTGGTAAGTGCAATTGGAAAGTGCACTATCAACGGATGCAGGTTAGGAATTATTTCAGGCATTCGGAGCTCCTTTTCTTTGGAGTGATATTTGTTTTATAAGTGCGTAAATTGCCGGGATCACGATAAGCGTCAATACCGTTGAAGAAACCATACCGCCTACCATAGGCGCAGCAATACGCCGCATCACTTCAGACCCAGTGCCGCTTCCCCACATAATAGGAAGTAAACCTGCCATGATGGCCACTACAGTCATCATCTTTGGTCGTACACGTTCTACCGCACCTTCCATCACGGCTTCATAAATATCGGCGACAGTGAAGACTTTGCCTTCGGACTCGCGCTTTGTTTTGAGCTCAATGTATGCATGATCGAGATAGATCAGCATAATCACACCGGTCTCCGCAGCTACACCAGCTAATGCAATGAACCCAACCGCAACGGCAACGCTCATGTTGTAGCCTAGCCAATACATCAGCCAGATTCCGCCAACCAGAGAAAACGGCACTGACAGCATGACGATAAAGGTTTCTGTTAAGCGCTTGAAGTTTAGATATAGCAGCACGAAGATGATGAGCAATGTAAGTGGAATCACGATCTTCATCTTGGCTTTAGCGCGTTCCATATATTCAAACTGGCCGCTCCATGTTGCGTAATATCCAGGTTGGAATTTAACCTGCTCACGAACCGCTTTCTGCGCATCGGCTACATAACTGCCGATGTCTCTATCGCGAATATCGACAAAAATATAAGCGGATAGCAATGCATTCTCGGTACGGATGCTAGGCGGCCCTTTCTCTAAGGAAATGTGCGCCAATTGACCTAGCGGGATCAATGCTCCGTTCATGGCAGGCACTAATACCTGACGCGCGATAGCATCCGGGTCTGAACGCAGTTCGCGTGGATAACGCGTGATTACCCCAAAGCGCTCTCGTCCTTCAACCGTCGTGGTAACTACTTCCCCGCCAAGCGCGCTGCTGATCACATCCTGCAAGTCGCCCACGGCTAGACCATAGCGAGCCAGTGCCATCCGATCCGGCTCAATATTCAGGTAATAACCTCCCGTGATACGCTCTGCATAAGCACTCGTGGTTCCCGGTACGTTTTTAACTACAGCCTCGATAGATTTGGCGAGCTTTTCCATTTCAATCAAATCCCTGCCGAATACCTTGATGCCGATTGGTGTGCGGATACCTGTTGACAGCATGTCGATACGTGCCTTAATCGGCATCGTCCAGGCGTTGCTCACACCGGGCAATTGCACGGCTTTATCCAGCTCCGAGATAATCTTGTCGATATTCATGCCAGGACGCCATTCGCTCTCCGGTTTAAGATTAATGACTGTCTCAAACATTTCCATAGGCGCCGGGTCCGTAGCGGTATTAGCGCGACCTGCCTTGCCAAAAACCGAGGCTACTTCCGGGAAGCTCTTAATGATTTTGTTCTGGGTTTGCATAATCTCTGCGGCCTTCGTCACAGATAGTCCGGGCAAGGTGGCTGGCATGTAGAGCAAGGTGCCTTCGTTGAGGGTGGGCATGAACTCGCTGCCGAGTTTAGTCAGAGGATAGACAGAGATACCAAGCACAAGCAGCGCAAGCAGGATGGTAGTTTTTTTCCAGCGCATCACTAATGCAATGACAGGACGATAAATCCAGATCAGGAAGCGATTTACCGGATTTTTACCTTCTGCCATGATTTTGCCTCGTACAAACAGCAGCATCAGTACTGGTACAAGCGTTACCGAAAGCAGTGCTGCTCCAGCCATCGAGAATGTCTTGGTGAATGCAAGCGGCTGAAACATGCGGCCTTCCTGCGATTCCAGCGTAAATACAGGCAAGAAGGAAACGGTAATGATCAGCAGGCTAAAAAATAGCGCAGGGCCTACCTCTTTACAGGCATCAATAATAAGCTGCAATCGAGGCGCATCAGGCGGTGCCCGTTCAATATGCTTGTGGGCATTCTCTATCATCACAATGGCAGCATCTACCATAGCGCCGATGGCAATCGCGATGCCGCCCAAGCTCATGATGTTGGAATTGAGACCTAACGCATGCATCAGCGAAAATGCAATCAGAACACCAACCGGCAACATCACAATCGCGACTAGCGCACTTCGCACATGCATCAGGAATAGCATGCAAACCAATGCGACCACGATGCTTTCTTCCAGCAGCGTGGTCTTGAGATTATCAATCGCCCGATGAATCAAATCGGAACGGTCATATACGGTTTCCACCGTAACGCCCGGTGGTAAGCCAGGCGCAAGCTCAACGAGTTTTTGCTTGATGTTGTGGATGACTTCAAGTGCATTCTGACCGTAGCGGGACATGGCAATGCCGGCGACCACTTCGCCTTCACCATTGAGCTCGGCAATGCCGCGTCGCTCATCCGGTGCCAATTCAACCCTTGCCAAATCACGCAGCAATACCGGTGTACCTTTATCGGCCTTGACTACGAGTGTTTCCAAGTCACCGATGCCGCGCAGATATCCTTTGCCACGCACCATATATTCGGTTTCCGTCATCTCGACTACGCGTCCGCCGACATCGCGATTGCTCTCGCGAATCACCTGTGTAACACGCGATGGTGATACACCATAGGCTTGCAGCTTGCGTGGATCAAGAACGACTTGATACTGTTTAACAAAGCCGCCAACGCTGGCAACCTCTGCTACGCCATGCGCCTTGGTCAGCTGATAACGTAAATACCAGTCCTGAATTGCGCGCAATTCCTCAAGAGAGCGATTTTTTGCCAATACCACATACTGATAAACCCAGCCTACACCAGTAGCATCCGGACCCAGCGTTGGCGTAACGCCGCGTGGCAATCGGCCAGTCACACTGTTCAAGTATTCCAGTACGCGAGAACGTGCCCAGTAAATATCAGTACCATCTTCAAAGATCACGTAAACAAAGCTGGCACCAAAGAACGAAAAGCCACGCACGACTTTTGATTTTGGTACTGACAACATCGAGGTAGTGAGTGGATAGGTCACCTGATCCTCTACAACCTGTGGCGCCTGCCCCGGATACTCGGTATAGACTATCACTTGAACATCGGACAAATCCGGGATGGCATCCAGAGGCGTTTTTAGCAACGAATAAACACCGGCACCCACTGTAAATAACGTGGCTAACAAGACAAGAAATACGTTGCGTACTGACCAGTTAATAATTTTTTCCAACATGTCAGTGCCCTTCGTGCCCAGTTACCGGTGCAGGAGTGGTTTCCGCAGGTTCCGGCAAACTGCTTGAATGTGAACTGTGCTCGCCAAAGCTCCCTAGTGCGGCTTTAAGATTGCTTTCAGCATCAATCAGGAAATTGGCGCGAACTACCACGTTCTCACCTTCACTTAATCCTTCAGCCACCTCAACATAACCATCGCTACGCATACCAAGCTTGACCTCACGTGGCTCATACAGCCCTTCTGTGAGTTGAACCAGCACAACCTGACGTATACCACTGTCGATCACAGCCGAATCCGGAACCGCCAATACGCTGGCATCATGACCTGACATCAGTTGAATGCTGGCATACATATCAGGTTTTAGAATTCCGTCTGGGTTAGCCAGCACTATCCGTACTTTGGCAGTGCGGGTCTCAGAGGTGACTGTTGGATAGATGTAATCAATCTTGCCTTTGAGCTCCTTACCTGGATAGGCATTGACAGTAATGTTCACCGTCTGGCCAACATGCACCAGAGCGATGTCCTGCTCGAACACATCGGCCAGCAGCCAGACTCTCGATAGATCTGCAATCTTGAACAGGAGTTCGCCCGGCATAAAGCGCATACCCTGCACAGCAGTTTTCTCCAATACCACGCCGTTTGCCGGCGAGTACATCGTAAGCGTACGTGTCGCTTTACCGTCCTTTTTCAAACGCTGTAATTGAGCATCTGAAATATCCCAGTTACGTAAACGTTTAAGCGCGCTGTCAGCCAGTTGACCAACACCAAGCAATGATTCCGAGGTGCCGTTACTCAATGACTGTCGGCCATTCCAGGCGATCAGGTATTCTTCCTGCGCAGATACCAGTTCCGGACTGTAAACTTCCATCAGTGGCTGCCCACGTTTTACCGGCTGCCCGGTTGAATTGACATAGAGTTTTTCAATGTATCCCTCAAATTTGGTGGTGACTGTTGAGAAACGCTGTTCGTTAAATTGGAACTGCCCCACCGCACGCACCGTATTGACCATTTTTCGCGATAGCACTGGCTCAGTTTTTACGCCAAGCTTCTGTACCTTGTCGGTACTGATCTTGACCTGGTTATTAGAAACTTCCTCATCTGCATACACTGGGGTGTAATCCATACCCATAGAGTCCTGCTTAGGCACTGGAGATGTATCCGGCAATCCCATAGGATTTCGGTAATAGAGTATCTTCCGTTCAGCCGGTGCTGTAATAGCCGCAGGCATTTCTACTGACGGGTGGCTAACCTGCTGCAATCCCCACCAGTAGCCGCCACTTACAGCCGCAGCAACAACAGCTAGCGCCAGTGCAATCCATATTCCAAAGCGCTTCATAAATCTTCCCCAATCATTCTTTCAATCTCTGCAAGGCGGACTTCCTGTTCAACCCGCATCTTTATCTGGCCTTGTCGCGCAAGCCTGATTGCCTTTTGTGCATCCAGCAGCGTTGCAAAGTCCACTTTACCGTTTTCGTAACCTGCCAATGCCGAGCGGAAGGTCAACTCTGCTTGCGGGAGTAATGTGTAAGTAATAAGGCGCCCTTGTTTTTCTGCTGCCTCGAAAGCGACCAGGTTTTCCTGAAGTTCGCCTATCACCTGATTCTCTACTCCGCTACGACGTTCCTTGGCTGCATCTAGCATAGCGGCAGCCTCACTTTCCTGGGACCTGCGCGTATCAAAGCGGATAGGAATATTGACCTCTACCATCGCCTCCCAGCTACTGATATTGCTACCACGTTGAGTAGGCGCAATGCCTAGCGTTAGATCTGGGTAACGATTCTTTTCTATCAATCGCTTGTTAGCATCTGCCGCTGATATTTGTGCTGATTGTGTAGCAAGTAGTGGGTTATTTCGTACCACCTTTTGTTGCAAGGCCACTGTATCCAGCTTTTCTAGCGGCAGACGACGCAACTCTGGTAACGCAGAAAGAGGCGCACCTTGTGTCCGCCCCAGTATCGCGTTAAGACGCGCCTTAGCCTGTTGCTGATCGGTCTCCAGGCTGATAATCTCGGACTGTAAGGTGGTCTTCTCAACTTGAGCGCGAATTGCATCTTGCTGCGGCACTAAACCACTGGCATAGCGAACGCGAGTGACCGATTCAAGATCGCCTAGCAAGGTTAAGATATCCTCGTTAAGCTTCTTGAGGCCAACAGTCTGAAAATACTGGGCATAAGCGTTTTTGATTCGGGCGTGGGTTTCGGCAACACCGATGAGCCTGCGTCCTTTAAACTGCTCAAGCTGTGCAGTAGCCACTTCCCTACGCAAGTCCCGCTTTCCCCAAAGTGGAATGCTCTGCATTAGAGTGTATTTAGTTCCACTTCCTTTGCCAGGAAAAGGATTAAAACCATCAGGCGCATCACGCCCAGCAAAATCCATAAATTCAACGCGCAGCAAAGGGTCAGGTAGAGCGCCTGCAGGTGCGATTCGCTCGCTTGCTGCATCCGTCTCATATCGCATTGCCGTAAGCTCAGGGTTATGTGTGTCTGCCCAGTTTAGTAATTCCTGTACATTGGCACCGATAGGGTTGCCGGAAGCGACGTCTTCCGCCCAGGAAAGGCCTGGCAACATCAGTACTGTCAAAGTCAGGGCGAACATTGTTTTTATATTATTTGTATTCATTTTCTTACCTGTGTTCATCGCAATGGCTAGCTCGTTTAGATGCGGCCAGCCCAGATGCCTTATTTAACCGGTGTTATTTTTGTAATCAATGGGCTGCCGCCGTCGACTTTAACGAACTCGAATTCAACCTGATCACCAATCTTTACTGTGTCCAGCAGAGCCTTGCCAGCAACGTTAAAAAACATGGTCATACCAGGCCATTTAAGCTCCGGAACAGCGTCATGCTTCAATTTAACCTTGCTTAATGCACTGTCCATGGCAACGACTTCACCTTTTGCTGAATAACTCTTTTGATTATCTGTAGCCTGATGGTGTGCATCGTTGGCGTAGACTGGAGCAGCAGCGATACTCAATACCGCAACGAACATACAAATTAATAACTTTTTCATTTCTTTGATCCTTTAATGTTTGATTGAATCTGGGCGGGACGTTGCCCGCCCGATTCACAAATTAATGCTTGTGTGTATTGTCAGTTCCTTTGGACATACAGTCCATTTCACCTGACCCTTTAGACATGCCACCCATATTCATCATCATGTGATGCTCGTCCATCATCTGGCTCATCATTTCATCCATGAGTTTCTGATGCTCGCTCATCCATTCTTCATGTTCCTGCATGGTCATGCCTGACTTCGGTTTCATAGCCTGCATTTTGCCCATGTTGTCATGCATCATTTTCATGTGTTCGCCCATAAGTTTTTTACGCTCATCGCCTTTGGCGGCCTCAGCTGCTTTAAGCTTCTGCTTGGCTTGCATAACTTTTTGAGTCATCTGCCTTTGAAATTCATCCTGCGCAGCAATCGCGGACACAGATAGAAAGCTGATGCTACAGACAGCAAGTGTTGCAATCATTTTGTAAATGGTTTGATTCTTCATGATAAATACTCCTAGACAATTTATAGTCACTGCAATTGCATAGAGGTGGTTCAGCAGTCGTGCGCGGTTATGTATAGGCGTAAACAGCCATACGCTAGACCTCGAACGGATATAAAACCACCGCCGGGAATACGTGCCGAAGAAATAGAAGTGTGTTGGGTACGATCAAGTACTCAGATAAGCATCTGAGTTCGAGAGCCGTTTAAAACAAGACGACCTTCGGCACTATGCGAAGGTTTGTCTGGGGGGATGAAAAAGTGAGGGTGGAACGGTATCCGGAACTTCAGATATATCGGTGGAGTACATAGGTAATGCACCACTAAATTCCAGAGGGGTGTTAAATGGAATAATTGCCTGTGCTACGCTTAAATGGCAGGGCAGGCATTTGTCACATGTTACATTTTTAGCTGGTTTTGCACTGTCATGGTGATCGCAGTGAGCCATATCATCCATATTGCTCATGTCAGCATTCACCTGCATTTGCTGGGTATCATGCATCTGACAATTAGGCATAGCTACTGCTGCCATGCCTTCTACAGGGAGGCATATCAGCATAATGAATAGCGTAATGAATTTAATTATTTTGGACTTCACGGATCAATTTTACGCTTAAAAAAACTCTTTGCAATTACTTGAACGTACTATGTATGATAAAAAATAGAAATGATAATTGGAACTCATTTTGAAAACGTTATTGATATTCGCATTTTTACTGGCTTTGTCCGGTTGTAGCAGCATTCCAAGTGGTGGTCGCGACAATTGGATAGGACATACCGAATCGGGAGAAGCTTCTTTCTACGCTGATAAATTTCAGAATCGAAAAACTGCTAGCGGAGAGCGGTATAACCATAGTTTAAAAACAGCGGCTCATAACAAAATCCCTTTCGGTTCAAGCGTAAAGGTAACGAACAAGAATAATGGCAAAAGCGTCGTTGTAAAAGTAAATGATCGTGGCCAATTCGCAAAAGGCCGAGTTATTGATCTTTCAAAATCTGCATTTATTAGTATTGGCAACCCATCTTCTGGTGTGATAAACGTTAGTATAGAAGTTGTTCAGTAGCACATGACGATTCCTTCATGCGTGACGCCGCTTCGCGGCACAGCTTAATTCAGACATTGAACGTCCGCTTTGGGCTGTGAGTTCAACCGGTCGATGCAACACGTTATTCTTATACAAAAGAATGAGGTGTTGAAAAATGAAACAGAGACCAAGAATTTATTACAGTGATGAACAAAAAGCCATCATGTGGGATCGGTGGGAAAAAGGTGACTCATTACACGATATAGCGCGGATATTTGACAGAAATCACTCTTCAATAGCTGGTATATTATCTGTGACGGGCGGGATTAGACCCCCTCAAAGAGTAAGATCACATCTAGCATTATCGCTTTCAGAGCGCGAAGAAATTTCCAGAGGTGTGGCAATTCAAGAATCGTTTCGTTCGATTGCCCATCGACTTGGACGCTCTCCATCTACCATTAGCCGTGAAATAAAGCGAAATGAAGGTTGCCAGCAATATCGCGCAACACATGCAGACCAAGCTGCCTGGGATCGTTCGAAACGTCCAAAGCTTTGCAAACTATCATGTAATCAAGGTTTAATAAAAGCCATCACATGTAAGCTACAATTAAACTGGTCACCGCAGCAGATTGCTGGTTGGTTGAAAAGAGAGTTTCCTACAGAAGAGCATAACCAAGTGTCACATGAAACCATCTATCGTAGCTTGTATGTTCAGACTCGCGGTGTATTGAAGAAGGAGTTAATTCAATACCTGAGGACGAAACGTATTATGCGTAGGTCCAAGCATTCGAGCTTAAAAGGAAATGGACTTGGGCAAATTACTGATACAGTTTCGATTAGTGAACGTCCAGCCTCTATAGAGGATCGTGCTATACCAGGACATTGGGAGGGTGACTTGATAGCAGGGTCTAAAAACAGCTACATCGTTACATTGGTTGAGCGTCATTCACGATTTGTAATGTTAGCTAAAATTAAAGACAGAAAATCCGAAAGCGTTGTATCTGCTTTAATCAAGCAAGCAAAGAAAGTCCCAAATGAGTTATATAAATCATTAACTCTGGACAGAGGTACGGAGTTTGCAGATCATCGTCGGTTTAAAGTGGAGACGAATATTGACGTGTACTTTTGCGATCCAAACAGTCCATGGCAGCGTGGCAGTAATGAAAATACAAACCGCTTGTTAAGGCAGTACTTTCCAAAAGGCACTGACTTATCGGTACACTCACAAGCTAAACTAAGTGCAGTGGCTAGACAGTTAAATGAGAGACCTCGTAAAACATTAAATTACGAGACCCCAGCAGAAAGATTCAAAACATGTGTTGCATCGACCGGTTGAACTCACACCTTCATTTGGACGATTGAGCGACTCTAGCCTTGTAATCCAATACCAATTACCCTTAATAGGAACAGCTGTTTGGATATAAGCACCGCTTCCTCCCTCTTTTCCTTTTGAAGTAAAACGCTGAAAAACCTCTCCACTTATTTCTGTTTCATATAAATTGGTAACGAAATCTAAACCTAACATTCGATAACTCGCGCCAGAAAGACCATTAAAGGCATCTCGTTCGCTAAAAGACAGTATAGAAATGCCAATATCTGAATCACTTTTAACACTGAATCTAGCACCTCTTACATGTTCAAATTGTAATTCATTATTATCCTGCTGTTGATCCTCTAACAACTCTGTAAATAACTTATATTCAAGTTCAACATTTTTAAATGGCAAGGCACCATGTAGCGTAATTCCATTAGTGGCGATAGGAAATAATCGACTAGTTGCTAACGGTCTTGAATTTGTCCACATTAATGGAGGTGCTCGGAATAAATTCCAACGGCTATTCGGGGTAAGGAAACGACCAAATCTAAAATTTACTACCTCTGATAAGTTGTAATCAAAATAGAGCCGCTCTAAATCAAGTTTACTTTCCTTGCGACTATAGCGCTCATTATCGTTCCACGCTAAAGGCCTCTCGATTTCCAATTCACTAAAAAAACTTAGCCTACTATGATTATTCCATGATAATAAAAGATTTAGTTCATTTATTGCAGCCTCGGCTTTTGCATCGCGATGTAATGTAATCGCAGCGCTAGAAAACCCACCAACATTTAACTGATCATAAAATGTATTGTCTTCACTGGCTTTTACATACTCAGTCAGCATTAAAAGTAAAATAATAATGTGGAATTTTTTCATAAATTACTTCGTATCTTTAAATTTCAAGTTTTTATTCTTAAGAAACCATGTTTCTTTGCTACCACACGTTTTATTACTATATATATCATTTGCGATAAGCAGCGTGCAAAATAAATCATCATGACTAAATGGAAAATCTTGCCAGGGTTGAATGTCTTCAATTTGATAATCAAAATATTTTCCAGTCCAGATAATGACAGGAATGTGCGTTTGTACTTTTGGCGCAATCACATAAGGGGCTGCATGGAGGTAAATGCCACGTTCCCCCAGCGACTCCCCATGATCTGCAACATAAAGCATGGCAGTAGAATATGTTTCATCATACCGCTTAAGGAATTTGATGACATTTGCCAAAAAATAATCTGTATATAAAATAGCATTGTCATAGGCATTATCGACTTCCTGTTTCGTGCAATCGCCTAACTCACCTGTCATACACATTGGTTGAAACCGCCTGAAATTTTCAGGGTAACGTCTGTAATATTCTGGGCCATGGTTACCCATCTGATGCAACACAATTAAAATGTCTTTGCCTTCGTGCGATTTAATATATTGATCTAGTCCACTTAACATTCCAATATCTCTACATTCCTCATCGCAAACAGGATTCAAGGTCGGACTTTTAAAATACTGGTAAGGAATCCTTGTAGCAACTCCTTTAGAGTCTGAGTTGTTCTCTCTCCATAGCACTTTTACCCCATATTCAGAAAGTACATCCAATGCATTTTCTTGTTGAAAGGCTTGATTCTCATCGTAATTGGAACGCCCTAAATTAGAAAACATACATGGCAGTGAAATCTTCGTTGCAGTACCACAGGATGTGACGTTTTTAAAACTTACCACATTCAGCTTCTTAAGTTCTGGGGTTGTTTCCTTATTGTAGCCATTAAGCGAGAATCGATCTGATCTTGCAGTTTCTCCAACAACTAAAATGATTAATTTTTTATTACCTATATGAAATAATTTCTTCGCATCCGCCGCCGTATGCTTTAAAACATAAACAGGTTGGCGTTTAAATTGCGTTTTACCATAGGAGATTAGCGAGTAGGTAAACCCTAAGGGGTTAGCATACATACGAGTGATTTTATGCTCTCGAACAAAACTGGCAAAGTCTGCTGTAAAGAGCGATATACTGAGAATACATAGCACTATTAAAAGTGCCGTTAAACGTAGTCTAACTTTTAACCCACTGCCAAAACTAGTGGACATTGGAGCAAATTTAAAAACAAGCATTGATGGAATAATACCGATTAATAGTACGTGAACAACCAGCTTAATACTAACAAGCCCTGCAAATTCTTGTGGATTGGTTTCCATCATGTTAGCGATCATGTCTCGATCAATCACTACACCAAACTGATCCATATAATAGGCAGCAAATGCAGAAGTGACTAGAAAAGTTGTGAGAACCCATTTACTGAATTTGCCAAAACAAGTCCAGATTAAAAATAGCATGGTCGAAAAAGAAAAAAATCCCATGAGTGCTATTACGAAAGGCCATTTTTCAACAAATGGGTATATTTCAGTTAGTCGATGAAATAGGGCGAAGTTTCCAGTAACCAAGATGAATACGGAGACGATTAATACTAGACGTATATTTGGAGTGGAGAACATAGTGACAATCAATACTCAGACTAATCGAGCTGTATCAGATGATTGTCAACACCCTCACACAAGCAATGAATGACAATCGCATGTACTTCTTGAATAAACGCAGTACGTGAATGAGCAACATTAATCAAAATATCATTCGGATTTAAGGTTTTTGATAGTATTCCACCATCGCGTCCAGTAAGCATGACAACAGAAATTTCCAATTTATGGGCAGCTTCTACGGCAGCAATAATATTGCTTGAATTGCCAGATGTCGAAATAGCAAGTAATACATCACCTGCACGGCCGAGGCCATAAACTTGTCGTGCAAACACCTGCTTAAAGTGATAGTCGTTGGCTACTGCAGTCAATAGTGAGGTGTCAGTATTTAGTGCCACTGCAGGTAAAGGTCCGCGCTCTTTCTCAAACCTTCCCATGAGTTCTGATGTGAAATGCTGAGCATCAGCAGCAGAACCACCATTACCACAGGCGAGTATTTTATTTCCATGCTTTAACGAAAGGGTGAAAAGTGCTATCGCCTCAGAAATAGGAACCTGTAAACTAATTGCTGACTCTGTGATGAGTTTGGCGACATCTTTGAAATGATCCACTATAAAATTACTCATTGGACTCCCTTTCCTCGGAACGAACATGATGTTTTTTGACAAGCCGAGCCCAGCCTGGTATGTGATGTAAACCTAGCGTACCAAGGATTAATAAGGCTGTAAGTCCAGAAAGTAAATACATGCCATATGCACTTGCCATCCCAACTGCAGCAGTAGCCCATAATGTTGCCGCAGTAGTTAAGCCTTGAACTCTTCCTTTTACCTGTAAAATTACACCTGCACCAATAAAGCCCATACCTGTGACAACTTGTGAAGCTATGCGCGTTGTCTCTCCGGGTACATGATTAGAGATAATGCTAAACGCACATGCGCCAACCGCTACAGCCATATAGGTGCGAACACCTGCATCGCGATTATGATTTTCTCGCTCCCATCCGATTAGTCCGCCTAATATTGCGGCGTAAATAATGCGAACCGATAAAATAAACTCTGCGTTCCAGTCCATCTCATATCCTTTAAATTAATCATTAGTTAGGTTAGTGATTGTGGGAATGCTGCTGAAGTGTATTTGACCCATCAATGAATACGCATTTTTCAGCCTGATCGCATAATTTAGTTTCGCATTGCAATGTGGTGTGTGTAATAGCAAACTTATCAGAAAGGCTAGATTGAATAGCGTTTATAAGCGTAGTCGATTCGACTGTTCCATCCATCAGAATATGCGCTGTGAGGCTATTTTTACCGCTTGTAATTGCCCATAAATGCAAGTCATGTAAGCTCACAACACCTTTTTGACTTAATATTTCTTTTTCCACTTCCTCTATATCAATACCAAGTGGAACGCCTTCCAAAAGTAGATTCAAACTTTCTTTAAGTAATATCCATGTCCTCGGCAGCACCCATAAGCCAATGCCAACAGCAACGATGGTATCCACCCAAGCCCAACCAGTAAAATAGATGACAATGCCGCCAACAATAACGCCGACAGACCCAACCAAATCACTCCACACTTCTAAGTAAGCCCCTTTAAGATTCAAGCTGCTGTCCTTACCAGCGCTTAACAATCTGATACTGGTAAAATTGATCACAAGACCTAAGCTAGCAACCACCATCATGCCGACTGATTGCACCGCAACAGGGCTTTGAAAACGTTGCCATGCCTCATACAAAATGTAAATTGCAACACCAAAAAGCAGCAATGCATTAAAGGTAGCCGCTAATATCTCAAACCTGTGATAGCCGTACGTCCTGTATTGATCTGCAGGTTTTTTTGCTATTCTGACGGCAGCTAGGGCTATGCCTAACGCGGCTGAGTCGGTAAACATATGTGCTGCATCTGATAGCAGTGCAAGACTGTTCAATATAAACCCTGCAAGAGCCTCGGCAATGAGAAATGTTGTGGTTAATGCAAAGGCTATCCATAACACTTTCTCATTTTGGGTATTTGGTAATGCGTGGTTATGTTCTGCACTCATGCGTTTTCTCCAACCATTGTTATTGAGTTTGATTTGGATTTGGGCTGATTAACCATTCGATACAACAACGGCAATACCAGTAATGTCAGCATCGTAGACGACAAGATACCCCCAATCACTACTGTAGCAAGCGGCCGCTGCACCTCAGCCCCTGTGCCCGTTGCGATAGCCATTGGCAAAAAGCCTAACGAGGCAACGAGTGCGGTGATTAAAATAGGGCGTAGTCTATTCATACTGCCTTCTTGAATCGCAATGTCCAACGGCTTGCCTTCTGCGATCAGGCCTCTGATAAAAGTAATCATGACTAGACCGTTTAAGACTGCAACACCAGATAACGCAATAAACCCGACCCCAGCAGATATTGAAAGTGGAATATCACGTAAATATAAAGCGAGAACACCGCCAGTTAAGGCAAATGGAATCCCAGTAAAAACAATCAATCCGTCTTTTAGGTTGTTGAACATCATATATAGCAAGATGAAAACGAGTAGAAGTGAGATGGGCACCACTATTTTTAAGCGCTGACTGGCTGATTGCAGCTGCTCAAAAGTGCCGCCCCAGTTAATCCAATACCCAGCAGGAATCTTAACCTCCTCTTGGATACGTTGCTGCGCCTCTGCAACATACGAGCCAATATCACGGTCTCTGACGTTAGCTGTGACAACTACGTTACGCTTGCCATTTTCACGGCTAAATTGATTAGGGCCAGGAGCAATATCAATGGAAGCCACTTCACCAAGCTGTAAGTAAACAGGAATACCGCTATCGTTGGCTATTTTGATGGGTAAGCGCTTAAAGCTATCCATATCCGTTCTCAGTTCTTCTGGCAACCTTACAACAATATCAAATCTGCGATCCCCTTGAAAAACCGTCCCAGTTTCTTTGCCATTCATCGCGGTAGAAATAGCGTCTTGCACTTGGGATACATTGACGCCAAGCCTTGCTATTTTTTGGCGGTCGATATTGACTGTGAGAATCGGCAAACCTGTAGTCTGCTCGACTTTAATGTCTTCACCACCTTGAATTTTGGACAACACCTCAGAAATTTCTTTGGCTTTGTTGTTCATTACCTCCATATCATCGCCAAAGATTTTCACCGCTACATCACTACGCACGCCTGAGATTAACTCGTTGAAACGCATCTGAATGGGTTGCGTAAACTCATAGTTATTACCAGGCACAGTGCTCACTGCTTTTTGAATTTGCGCAGTTAATTCATTTTTGCTTAAGTTGGGGTCTGGCCATTCTGATTTTGGTTTCAGCATAATGTAGTTGTCGGCTACATTGGGTGGCATAGGGTCCGAGGCAATTTCCGCTGTACCGATTTTGGCAAAAATTCTATCTACTTGAGGAAATGATTTAACCGTGTGCTCAAGTTCTTTTTGCATCTCCACCGCCTGAGAAAGACTAGTTCCAGGTATACGCAAAGCATGGAGGGCAATATCACCTTCGTTTAGACTTGGCACAAACTCGCTTCCCATGCGGGTAGTCAATAAGCCACTAAGCACAACCGAAGCAATCGCAAGCGTTAACACCAATGCACCGTTGTTCATTACTTTGTTATAAATTGGTTGATATCCACGCTTAGCCAAGCGAATTAAATACTGCTCTTTTTCATCCACTTTTCCATTGATGAACAGTGCAACCGCAGCAGGAATAAAGGTGACGGAAAACAACATAGCACCTATCAAGGCGATCACCACAGTTAACGCCATAGGGTGAAACATTTTGCCTTCTACACCAGTTAAAGCAAAAATGGGCAGGTAAACGACCATGATGATAAGTTGGCCGTAGATTAGCGGCTTTCTTGCTTCTTTAGCCGCCTCAAAAACTTCCGAAAAGCGTTCTGAACGTGTCAGTGGCCTGCCTATTGTGGCTTGCGCATGCGCAAGTCTGCGCATGCAGTTTTCTACAATCACAACTGCACCATCAATGATAATACCGAAATCCAATGCACCTAAACTCATTAGGTTTGCACTTACTTTTGCAGTGGCCATGCCAGTGAAAGTAAATAGCATAGATAATGGAATGACCAGCATTGTGATAATGGCCGCGCGAATATTGCCTAGAAAAATAAACAGAATGGCAATCACTAAAAGTGCGCCTTCTAGCAGGTTTTTCTTAACTGTGTTGATTGCCTTATCAATGAGGATGGTTCTGTCGTAAACCGTTTTAGCAACAATGCCAGCAGGCAATGATTTATTAATTTCTGCCAGTTTTTTTTCAACTGCAGCAGACACGGTACGGCTATTTTCACCCATCAGCATGAAAACTGTGCCCAGCACCACTTCTTGGCTGTTTTCAGTTGCGGCTCCGCTACGTGCCTCACTGCCAATAATCACTTCTGCTACATCTGAAACGCGGATGGGTACGCCATTTTTAGCACTGACCACTATATTACTGATATCCACCATATCTTTTACTTGGCCAGGCACGCGAATCAAATACTGTTCACCTGATTTTTCGATAAAGCCAGCCCCCATATTGGCATTATTATTTTCTAGTGCAGTGACCAAATCATCGATAGACAATCCTCTTGCTGTCAGTTTTTCTGCGGATGGTGCGACCTGATATTGCTTAACATTGCCGCCAATCGTGTTAATTTCATTGACACCTGGTACGTTACGCAACTGAGGCTTAACAATCCAATCTTGCACCTCTCTTAAATCCATTGGCGTGTAAGGTGTTTTGTCGGGCTTTAGAGCGCCTTCTTTCGCTTCAACTGTCCACATAAAAATTTCACCAAGACCAGTTGAGGTAGGGCCCATCTCAGGAAGAATGCCAGCAGGTAGTTTTTCCTTAGCTTGCTGAATACGCTCGTTCACCAATTGCCTTGCAAAGAAAATATCTGTCCCTTCCTCAAAAATAACCGTTACCTGAGATAGTCCATAGCGAGAAATAGATCTGGTCTGCTCCAGCTTGGGGATGCCGGCCATCACTGTCTCGATAGGATATGTAATGCGTTGCTCAGTCTCTAATGGTGCATAGCCGGGCGCTGAGGTGTTAATTTGAACCTGAATATTAGTAATATCTGGCACAGCATCAATCGGTAGTTTTTGATAACTGAACATGCCTAATACGGCAATAGCTAGCACCATGGTTAATGTTAACCATCGTTGCTCAATTGCAAATCGAATAATCTTCTCAAACATTTGATTGCTCCTTTGGTAGATCAGCTGATTTCAAAATCCATGCATTAGTGCTCATGACTTGCTCCTGCTTTACCAATATCAGCCTTAATCAAATAGCTGTTCCCTGCTGCGTATTTTTCCCCCGCATTTAATCCCTCTAGCACTTCCACATACTTGTCATCTCTGCGACCGAGCGTGACCGGTCTAGCCTCAAAATAGTTGCCATAGCGACCGAATACGACGGTTTCTTCATTTAACGATTGAATCCCTTCAACTGATACCGCTAATGGCACATCCGCTTCGCTTGAAGTGAGTTCGATATTAACGGGCAGACCAGGTAGCCAAGTTTTATCAGGATTATTGAGCACCACTCTTGCCATCGCAGTCCGCGATTGCTCGCCAACCAATGAACTCACGTAAGCGATGTTGCCAACTGCATGTGCATCAAAAGCGGTCGCTTTAACGGTGACTTGCTGACCTGATTTCACAGTATTAATGTCTTTGGCGTAAATGGTCATCTCCGCCCAAACTGTTGATAAGTCAGAGACTTCAAACAAACTGTCGATTTCACTTATCACCTGACCTTGACTGACTTTTTTTACTGTCACCACGCCGTCAATTGGCGAGCGAATGTCATAGCGAGTTTGCCCCGCACCACTAGTGCCAGCGCCTAAAGCACCTAATTTTTGTTGAATACGGCTTAAGTTGATTTCCGATTCTTGCAAATCATTTTGTGCCTGCAAGTAATCTTGCTGGGCAGAGATTTTCTCTTCCCAAAGCTGTTTTTCACGCTCGTAAGTAGTGCGGGCAAGGCCTACTCTTTTTTGAGCAGCCAGCAAGTCGCTGCGTATGTCTGCAATTGCTTGGCTGGATACTGTCGCCAACACCTGACCTTTACGTACATTGTCACCAGCATTCACGCTGACTTTTTCTACTATGCCGCCGACTCTAGATACAATCTGCACACTCTTGTCAGCATTCAGCTTGATTTCACCTTGTAGTTTCAAGGTACTTTTTATTTTGGCAGGACCTGCGGTTAGCACTTCAACGGCGTTTAATGTCATCTGTTTATCAGACATTGTTATCCTGCCTTCAACCTGTTTGTAAGCAAACGTATAACTTTTGTTGTTGTAAACGGCATTGAGATGCACATCGAACGAATGTGGCTCCATCACCGTCGCATTACTTTTTAAATAATCGCTTTCTTTAAAAAAATTGAATTTTTCTGGGGTTCTGCCTAGACGCGCCAGCTCCAGACTGACTTTTGATAAGGTTGGTTCCAAAGGCTTTTCATTTAAGTAGGTATATACCCTGAATTCTGGTGGTGTATCCTCTTCAAAGATTGCAATCTCTACACCATAGCCTTCCTTTACGAAAAGCTTTCCACCATGCGGTCCTTTTAAAACTTCTGGTGATTGCGCTGCATGCTGCTTTTCGTGGGCTTCAATTGCTTGCTTATCAAGGCCTGATGACTCTTCGGACATGCCTTCTTCATGTTCTGAGTGCGCTTCGCCTTCAGCGTGCTCCTCATGCTCTTCGGTCATCGCTTTCGGCTTTTCGGTCTTGAGTATCAAGCCGCCTAACACAACGCTAATAATGATGACCAAGATAATTGCAATCATTTGTCCGCTTTTTTTACTGCTTTTATCGATATTAAAATTCATGATTAATTATCCTTAAGGCTTTGTTGCTTGGTGCTCTACAACTTCACCAAGAGTACGTTCTATTTCAGCAATCGATTGATGTGCTTCCAAGAGTGCGTTGATATATTGAGATTTGGCTTGATATAGCGTGCGTTGAGCATCCAACACATCCAGAAAGTTAAACTTACCCAAACTAAAGCCTCTGTTGGCAGCATCAAACGCGCTTTGAGCATTGGGTAGAATGTCACTTTGCAGCGACAGAGTTGCCTGTCTGGCCGCATTTAGTCTTTCATATTGTGTAGCCAGATTTGTTTGAATTCTGTTTTTTACAGCAATCAGTTCGTCTTCAGCTTTAAATGTGCGGCTGGCAGCCTCTTGAACATTACCTTGGTTACGATCAAAGACTGGGATTGGAATGGACAATCCAAACAAGGCCTGATTAAGCCCAATCTCTTGGTTATTCACTACCCCTGCACTGATTGTGATATTAGGGATGGCTCTGCTACGCTCAATCCTAGTCATTGCCTTTCGCGCATCAATTTCCAGTTTGGCTAATTTGACGGATGGAGCGCTATCTATTAATGATTGAAGGTTACTCAGTGAGCTTATTTCAGGAATGGTTGCAACTTCACCAGTTGCACGCTCGAAGCTAGGTGCGTTATCACCCCACAGAGCACTTAAACGTTTGCGACTATTGTTTAATTGCGTCATGGCTTGAACCAGCTCAATTTTTGCGGATGCAGCAGCAACAGTTGATTTGGTTTGCTCAACGGGTGAACTTTTGCCAGCTTTGACACGCTTAGAAGCAGCATCAAGTGCCGATTCGGCAACTACCACTGAGGACTTGGCAAGTGTCACTCGTTCTTGTGCCACCAGTAACTCATAAAAAGCCAACACCACATTAGCGTGAATTTCAGCTTTTTTAGTGGCTAGCTCGGCATCTGCTTTGCTATAGAAAGCATCGGCAGCTTCCATCCTGGCTGTACGCTTATCTCCTAGCTCAATCTCTTGGTTAAATTGAAGATAAATCTGCCGTGTAGCACTTCGGGTGTCTTGAATAGAGGTTGATACAAAGGGATTGGGCCTAGTGGCAGCTTGTACTTTTACTCCATCTATAGCCTCTCGCTCGCGTATGGCAACGGCAATATCAGGATTTGCCTTCAATGCCAGATCAAGTGAGTCTGAAAGAGAAAGATCTGTTAAATTTTGGTTTTCGGCATGTTGTAGGGCAGCGTCATTTGCCGCCAGTACCGGGATTGATAATAAAATAAATGATAAAAACAAATAACATAAACGCATAGAATTCTCCTAAAAATAAGGTCAGAATTCAGCGAGATAATGTTAATTGCTACAGAATAACTAGTATTTAAAGATGACAAAATCTCGCTGAATTAAACAGCAAGATTCCAGTTGGGTCGTTCAGGCTTCAGTGGAATAATTTCAGGATAGCTGCGATAAATACCGACTATTACAACAGACTCGATTTCTGCATCAATCACAGGCAAGTTACTAATCATTGATTTGATACTGCTTAAGTGACAGAAAGGGCAATCAGTATCAACTCCTGACTTAGAGCTGTCGCTTGATTTTTGATCGGTCACATGATTACTGTCAGCACTTTGAGAAGTATGCTTATGCGTATGGTGACCAATATGCTCAACCTTCGGACTTTCTTCGTGCTGGCAATATTGAGCAGCAACAGCCCATGTAGACTGCAACACGAATAAGATTAAAAGGATTTTAGATAATATCTTCACAAGTTAAATTTAACATATCAATAATCAATACTCAAGGAAAATGGGTGGTATAAGTAGATAATACCTGTTACAAAGTTATCCATACCAACAGCAGAAGCTCGGTGCTCCAGTTCAATATCAAGGGGGTTCTGAATTTTGTGTAACCATCGATTAATTACTGCTGCGAATTGTCTCGATTTTTGCGCGCGTTAGTTTTGCTCACTACCCAACTTTCATGTCATTGTCAGAAAGTCTGGGTCTCCATCATCACAATCACTTGACTCTATAGCCGCTGCAGGGTAGCTTAAATATTTCTCTACAAATGATAAGACTGATATGAAAGTTTGCGATTCCAATACGTGTGATTGTGCGACTGACTCATCTTCAATGATGGTCGGACCTGATCATGGGGCAGGCAAGACTGTTTTTCGTATTGACGACATGGATTGCCCGACCGAAGAAAATCTCATCAGAGCCAAGCTGACGGGGATGATCGGTGTAGCCGCGCTGGATTTCAATCTGATACAGCGGCGCCTCACCGTTACACACTCACCGGAAGTTTTGGATAACATCGTTACGGCGTTACAAGCCATCGGTTTCGAAGCGAAGATTGAATCGGGCAATGCAACCGCTGTAACCCCACAGATTGAACCAGTTTCCAAGACCAACTGGTGGCCATTGGCATTTTCAGGGGTCGCGGCTACGTTATCTGAAGTCGTGGGCTGGATTGCCGGCGTGCAAGAGTGGGCGATCATTGCGCTCGCTTTGTTGGCGATTTTGTCCGGTGGTCTGCCGACCTACAAGAAAGGCTGGGTCGCGCTCAAAAACGGCAATCTGAACATAAACGCCCTGATGTCGATTGCGGTAACCGGCGCGGTTGCTATCGGACACTGGCCAGAGGCGGCCATGGTGACGTTTCTCTTTGCGCTGGCGGAACTGATTGAAGCCAAGTCCCTCGACCGTGCGCGTAACGCTATACGCGGGTTGATGGAACTTGCTCCGGAAACCGCGACAGTTCGTCAGCAAGATGGCAATTGGTTGGACATGGCTGCCAAGGAAGTGCCGCTTGGAGCGGTGGTACGCCTGCGTCCTGGAGAGCGGATAGCGCTTGACGGCATTGTGACCAGCGGCCGGTCGGCGGTAAATCAGGCCCCAATCACCGGTGAAAGCATGCCCGTGGACAAGGCTGAGGGGGATGTCGTCTTCGCAGGTACCATCAACGAAACCGGCTCATTCGAATACCGTGTAACAGCAGAAGCGAGCCATTCCACACTGTCCCGCATCATCCATGCCGTAGAATCGGCTCAGGGTAGCCGTGCCCCCACTCAACGTTTTGTCGACCAGTTTGCCAAAATCTACACGCCATCCATATTTGCCATCGCACTGCTGGTCGCTATCCTGCCGCCTTTGCTCAATGGGGGATCATGGCTCGACTGGATCTACAAGGCCTTGGTGCTGCTCGTCATCGCCTGCCCGTGTGCATTGGTGATTTCAACGCCGGTCACCATTGTCAGCGGGCTGGCTGCGGCTGCGCGCAAAGGCATATTGATCAAAGGCGGTGTCTATCTTGAGGAAGGACATCAATTAACGACTCTCGCACTCGACAAGACCGGCACCATTACCCACGGGAAGCCTGCCCAGACCGACTTTATCGCACTAACTGGTGATGACGTCACTCAGATTCACACCCTGGCGGCAAGTCTGGCGGCACGCTCCGATCATCCGGTTTCATTAGCCATTGCTCGTGCAGCTAATGAGTCGGGGATTGTGTTGCTTGATGTTGCTGACTTTGCCGCCATTCTAGGACGTGGGGTGAAGGGCAGTATTGATGGTCATACTTACCAACTCGGCAACCATCAACTGATTGAAGATCTGGGCTTGTGTTCCGCAGACATCGAGGCCAAGCTCATGCCGTTGGAGCGCCAGGGTAAAACGGCTGTGCTATTGGCGAATCAGACTGGGGTGCTCGGTATTTTCGCGGTTGCCGATACTGTGCGGGATACCAGTCGTCAAGCCATTGCAGAACTGCATTCTCTCGGGGTAAAAACCCTGATGCTGACTGGCGACAACGCGCACACTGCCGAAGCCATTGCAAGCGAGGTCGGCATTGATGAAGCGAGAGGGAACCAGCTGCCGGAGAACAAGCTCACAACCATTGAGCAACTCCTGAAAGACGGAAACGGCGGCAAGATCGGCATGGTAGGCGACGGCATCAACGATGCGCCTGCCTTGGCACGCGCCGACATAGGCTTTGCCATGGGGGCCGCCGGTACCGATACCGCCATTGAGACCGCCGATGTGGCGTTGATGGATGACGACCTGCGCAAGATTCCAGCTTTCGTGCGCTTGTCTCGGGATACAGCTGCGATACTGAAACAGAACATCGCACTCGCACTCGGCATCAAGCTGGTATTTTTTATGCTTACTTTCGTAGGAATGACGACTATGTGGATGGCTGTATTCGCCGACATGGGTGCCAGTTTGTTGGTTGTAGCAAACGGACTCCGGTTGTTACGGAGATAGGGAAGTCATTCCCCTTTGTTTTATACCGATTAAAGGAGATTCAGAATGAAACGGACTGCTTTGATAGCACTATTGGTTACAGCCATTTTTTCGGCTACCCCGGCAATGGCTGAAAAAACGACACCCCAAAACGGTGCGCAAATTCAGCAAAATGCACCTAATGTGGCTGAGTTCGACAAGCAAATGAAGCAGATTCAGGAAAACATGAAGAAGATGCAGCAAGAGATGGACAAAATTCATCAGACCCAGGATCCGCAGAAGCGGCAGAAACTGCTCAAGGAGCACTGGTCGACCATGCAGAACAACATGCATATGATGGAAGGCATGTGGGGACCTGATGGCTGTATGGGAATGGGACACGACATGATGATGGGATGGGACGACATGGACGACTATTATTCCAACCTCACCCCCGAGCAAATGAAGCAGCGCCAGTACATGATGGATCATTACATGCCCATGCAGCAGATGATGATGGATCATATGATGCAGCATCAGCATGAAATGTGGGGACAACCCTCAAGATAATTAAGGCTGCGCCACACAGGGAGGCACACTAAACATGCCCGATCGATTTGCAATTGGGGATATTTAGTGTGCCTGCTGAAACCATTTAACCAAACAGTCTTGGACAATAGGAGTTTTCATGTACTACATCGTTGAAACAGATAAAACCTTCGAACAAGCGGCTACAGACCTTGAATCTGCAGTGAAGCGTCACGCTTTCGGCGTGCTGCATGTTCACGACTTGGGTAACGCTCTGCGTAGCAAGGGGATTGCCTTTGGGGAGGAATGCAAAGTGTTCGAGGTTTGCAACCCGGTACAGGCATCAAAAGTGTTATCTACCGACATGCGCCTGAATATGGCACTGCCCTGCCGTATCTCGGTATTTACCGAGAAAGGCAAGACCAAGATCGGTCTGATTAGACCGGCGGATATGATTTCGGCGCTATCGCAAGATGCAGGGCTGGTTCAAGTCGCCAAGGAAGTTGAAGCGACCACCATTCAAATGGTTGACGAGGCAAAATGAACATTAACGCGCCGGCGCATCAGGGGTGGGATCTAACAACTCAGCAGAAGCGACCAAGGCAGCTTTGAGAAAGAGCTTCTCGGGAATGGCCTCGAACGCAGTTCCCTCTACCTCTATCGTTCGACACTCTGATTCACCACAAACAGAACAACAACGACTGCTGCCGACCCTTGCACCAAGCCATTCTTCCATGGGCCTGCCCGCGATCCAAATGCGGTTGGATTCAGAGGGGTTGGCTTTGAATGATTCTTCGTCTATCTCTCTGGTCTCAAGGGTTGGCTCAATACCCAAGGGGCGAAGTGCCTCCTGGAGTTTACTGATGGCTTGCTGCATTTCCAGATTGGTGGCGTTGCAGCGATCGCACGTCCTTCCTTTCGAGCTCACTAGTCTCTGCCAAATTATCGGTAATGATTTCATAGCAATGATCCTTTCAAATCAGGATAAATATACATTAAGTGAAATGAAGCTTAGTTGCCTGCTTGCCCGATAGTAATTTTCATTTCTTTACCATCAACTTCGCAAGTTCCTCTTTGGGCTGGCACTGTACGTTTGCAGTAAAGACAAGGACTAGTAGCAGTGCGATTTGTCGGACAAAGCGGTTGATGGCTGTCTGTGCGTGTTGATGCTGACAGTCAGCCGCTAAGCTGACGGTCAACTAAAGAATCCAACCGGTTGAACTCACAGCTGGTTGCAGACATTGAAGTGCTAAACCTGCGCGTCCACTATGTACCGCTATTCCACTGAATCCGCATAGTGGACATTCACAAAAGTTGAATTCTTACATAATTTATTTTCATGGTGAAGTTCTTCCCCGTCGAATTTCATTTTTATTAAAGCCTCAAGATACGGCGAGCGCCAATCAGAATGAGGAGAGTAATGATAGTTCCAATGATCAAGTCAGGACATGCAGAACCTGTCCTGGCGACCAGGATGCCTGCTGCAATCACTCCTAGATTCGCAATCACATCGTTAGCCGAGAAAATTTAGCTGGCTTTCAAGTGGTCACCGTAGTGCTTTTTCTGGGCAATCAGCATCAACGAGGTGGCATTCACAATTAAGGCCAAGGAGCTAATGCTTATCATTAACGTCGAGCACGGCTTGCTGCTGACGAAGTAGCTGCGTCCTACTTCTGCGAGCGTTATCAGCCCCAGCGAACCTGCAGCCATCCAGCAAGGTGTGCGACGCGTATCTTGATATGGAGAGCTCGCTCAACCGCATAGAGTGCCAAGCACGCTAAGCTGATTGCCACGGCCGTTGCGGTCTGAACTTGCCCGCGCCGATCTTGGCACTGCCGTGCCACAGCTAATCGCCGGTCAGATTGATTTGCTCCCAGTTGACGGCGACAGGTATTACAACAATGCGTCTTCTACTGGATGCTCGTTGCCGCTTATCTCATGCGCCGCCCGCTACAGATAGACCGTGTTCCACAACACGATGCCGCCGTCTGTATAGCTTAATTTGGCATTTTATTACTAATGTGGCTCAGCTTTGCTGTATTGTCATTTGACGAGACGAACGCAAATTAATTCTGAAGGCCACTACAACGGTGAGTAACACGGCGACCTGCGCCAAGAGAGTCTCCCATGACGGATGGATGCCCAGCAGGTCAATGCGAGGAATCGCAACCGGACTGGTATGCAACAGTCCGGCCTCTTGCAGCCCTGCAATACCTTTGCCAGCCAAAATCACCGCGAGCACTACCACTAGCAAGGAACTTGCCGCAAAAAACTGCCCAATCGGCAGTCGCGCACTGGTGCGCAGCAATACGAGTGCAATCAGCGCCAAAAGCGCCATTCCTGTTCCCAAGCCAGCGAGCAGTGGCCAGCCATTACCCTCAGTCCAGAGGGCGGTATAGAACAGTACCGTCTCGAACACCTCGCGGTACATCGCAACGAAAGCCAACGAGAACAGGAACCACGCCGTGCGTTTATTGAGTGCCGTGGACAGTTTTTCCTTGAGGTAAACCTGCCAACGACCCGCAACGCTCTTTTGGTGCATCCACATGCCGACACCGAGCAGTACCACAGCAGCGAAGATCGACGAGAAGCCCTCTGTTAATTCCCGGCTCGCTCCGCTGACGTCGACCAAGTAGGTCGCCACGAACCAAGTGGCGCCGCCGGCCGCCAGTGCGGCCACCCAACCAGCATGTACATAAACCACCACATCCTTGCGCTCGGCCTTCTTGAGAAAGGCCAGCATGGCCACAACCACCAGCAGAGCTTCCAAGCCCTCACGTAGCAAGATGGTTAGCGCCCCAACGAAGGCCGCCACAGCATCGTTTTCCGAAGGTGCGAGTACATTGTCTGCCTCACCAAGATAACCTTGCAACCGCTGTTGTGCGGCCTGCACGTCGGCAGGCGTACCGTTTGCCAGCAATGCCCGATAGGACACCATCGCGGCTTCGATTTTTTCGAACAGCTGACGGTTGCGAGTGGCGAGTGCCGGTTCGACCGGGTCGAAACCATCAAGATAGGCGGACAAGGCCAGCTTAGTTGCTGCCGCACGATCCCCGCCTTGCAATGCAGCCACGCTCTCGGCAAGCTTAGCCTTGGCAATCGCTGTACCTTTGGGTTTGTTCGCGTCCAGCGCAGTTGGATTGGTGCGCAGGTATGCAATCAACGCTTTGGCCGACGGTTCATCTAGCCTGTCTGCTAAGACATGCTCAGAGATTTGCGTCAGTGCATCCAGATTGACGACCGTCTGACTAGCCTTTGCATTCGCTTGCCAGAGCTTGGCCCCTTCCGCCTTGTCGCTTTCTGCATAAGACAGCGTACCGACAAAGAAAGCCAACGCCCAACGATCCTTGTCCGACAGTGAGTCGAAACCCTGCATCGCGGTTCCTTGGACACCATTGCTGATGACCTGATGCAGTGCGAACAGGCTGCGTTCACGCGCCCGCAGGTGATCGGTTAACGCGGTCGGTTTTGGATTCAGGGAGGCTGCCAAGGAGCCGTCGCCGCGCCCTTGCGGGCCGTGACATGCCGCGCATTGCGTCTGAAACAACTGAGCGCCCCGTGCCAAGTCCGGCATGGCGACTGGAGCCACTGGGAATGGATACGTCTTTTGCACGGCACTGGACAGTGCATGCGCCAATCGTGCCACGATGACCGGATCGGCTTTATTCGCCACCGCACCGCGCAGTTCGGCGGCCTGTTTTAACAAGGCGTCCTTGCCAGTCTGGCCCGGCAGCTCGCGCAACTGACGCTCGGCCGCGTTAGCGAACTCCGACATTTCGGTGTATTCGGAAGCTTTAAGTACCGCACCATTAGCTATCGCACCGCCGTAATCAACGGCCACGTAGTCCAAGAGCTGCCAAATTTGCTTGGCTTTGGTTTCGGTGGTATCGGCGGCGTGTGCTGGTCCGCCGATAAATGTATAAGTCGCCAGCAGCATTGCCATTAACCAGCGATCAAGTATTCGATAAAACATGTGAAATTCCTGAACAATATTACTACGAATGATTATAATTCTCAATTGAATTTGAGTCCACAGTCTTTCTTTGGTTCAACCTTTTCACAATTAGCAGAACCGCCCCAGACATGATCGCCATATCGGCGAGATTGAAGGTAAGTCAGTGTGCATGCAGTCGATGGAAGTCCAGAAAATCCACAACTTGCCCGCGCACCACCCGATTCGCAACGTTCCCGAGTGCGCAACCGAGGGTTTGGTTATTACCTTTAGATTTAATATATCACAAAAATTACAATTGCGAACGATTCTCATTTGTATTATTATTTCCATACTAAAATTATCTATGGAGTTACAAATGCAATTTATTACCCCCCCTGCTTCCCATAAGACAAAATTTGGCTATCAATTTAAAGTTTCCAAATTAAAATTTGCAATTAATACAGCTTTAATTAGCACAAGCGTTATGTTGATGACAAATACAACTAACGCTTTTGCAGAAACCAACAAAAGCGCTGAAATTACTCTTAAAGAAATTGATGTCGTAGCTCCTGCATTGAGTGACACTAAACCAGTAAAAGGCTACAACGCTAAACGCAGTATAACTGCTACCAAAACCGATACTGAATTACGTGACGTACCACAAGCTATTTCCGTTGTGACGCAAGATCAAATTCAAGATCAATCCGTTCAAAGCATATCGGAAGCTATTCGCTATGTGCCTGGCGTCACCGCAATACAAGGTGAAGGTAACCGTGATGCAATTGTTTTTCGAGGCAATGCGACTACCGGCGATTTCTTTGTGGATGGCACACGTGATGATGTACAAACTTATCGTGACTTATACAACATTGACCGAATTGAGATATTAAAGGGGCCGAGTGGTATGATATTTGGCCGAGGCGGCGCGGGTGGGGTAGTGAATCGGGTATCTAAGGAAGCTGGTTGGGATCCAATCAGTCAAATCACTGCCAGTTACGGAGCTTATGACCAAAAACGCATTTCAGCAGATTTTGGCCGAGCTATTAATGATGAAATTGCGTTCAGAATCAATACTGTTTATGAAAACTCTGGATCGTACCGCGATGGTGTTGATCTTGAGCGGTATGGCGTCACCCCTACGGTAACCGTTAGACCAGATGATAAAACCAAAATAACGCTAGGCATGGAATACTTTAAAGACAAACGTGTAACAGATCGCGGCATACCTTCTGCCAACGGTGCCGGCAACAGCGTAAACAATAGAAGACCATACAATATAAGTGACCATTCAGCGTTTTATGGTAGTTCAGATTTAAGCCCTACAGAAACTGAAACAGTTGCCTTTAATGCATTGTTTGAACATGCTTTTAATAATGGTATTGATGTAAAAAACCGCACCCGTTACGCACACTATAATAAATTTTATCAAAACGTATTTGCCGATAGTGCTGTTTCAAATAACGGCAACTTTACAGTGCGTGGTTACCTGGATACTACAGAGCGCGAGAATTTAATCAATCAAACCGATCTAACTTATACTGCTAAATGGGGCTCAATTGAACACAAACTACTAGCTGGTTTGGAGTTAAGTACACAAGAAACCAATAACGATAGATTGGCAGGATTTTTTAATAACAACTTTACTACAAGCGGAACACAGGTTACGTTGAACGCAAACGACACGACACAAATCGGAAATATGCCAGTGAGCTTTAGGCCCAATTTGGTGAATAGCAATAATGCATTCCGCGATAATAAATCTACGATGGATGTAGTTGGCTTGTATTTACAAGATCAAATTGTTTTATCTCCGAAATGGCAAGCTATTATAGGATTAAGACACGACAGTATTAAAACTGACTTTGATGGTGTAAGAAGGCTTGGTACGGGTACGACTGTTTCTGAAAGCTTCAAGGTCACAGATAACTTGTTATCACCTCGTGCAGGTCTGATTTATAAACCATTTGAGCCGGTCTCATTATACGCAAATTACAGTTTGTCATATGTACCGCGCGCAGGAGAACAACTTACCTCGCTTACCGTAACCAATCAATCATTTGATCCGGAAAAGTTCATTAACTATGAAGTGGGTGCAAAATGGGACGTAAACTCAGACTTGGCATTAACTGCTGCAATTTATAAATTAGAGCGTCAAAATGTTCAAATTCAAGACCCCAATAACTCAACTTTACAAGTTTTGGTAGATGGTCAAGAAACAAAAGGTGTGGAGTTGGGACTTTCAGGAAATATCACTAATAAATGGAGTGTATTCGGTGGTTACGCTTATCAAGATGGTGAAATCACCAAGCAACAAGGTTCAGGTACAGGTGCAATACTAAAGGGTTCAGAATTGGGTCAAACACCTAAACATACCTTCTCGCTATGGAATCGTTATGACTTCAATGAAGTTTGGGGTGCAGCTATCGGCGTGGTCAGCCGTTCAGATATGTACGCCCAATCTCCAACTGCTACACAAAGCACTACTTTAGCAGGATATACACGGTTAGATGCGGCTATTTTTGCGAAATTTAACAAAAATACACGCTTGCAAGTGAACTTGGAAAACCTGACTAACAAAGAATATGCGCTTTATGCACATAACAACAATAACATCACGCCAGGTTCACCAATCACAGGCCGTGCTACTTTAATTTACGACTTTTAAATATCTTTTTTAAGCATTATTAAATGCCATAAACAATGATAATTTAAGCGATGTTAACGATAAAGCTCATACGTAAGTGTATGAGCTTTTTTTATTATTGCTGGTTGGAGTGTAGTAAGTCCAAAGATAGGATATAGGTTTTGCAATCGGCAAGGTTTATCATCCAGAAATAACTCCTAGCACAAATCAACTCGGAAACACTTATACGTATGTTACGCAGATTCCAGTGTGTTGCATCGACCGGTTGAATTCAAGGCTGATCACAGTCGGTTAGCTTCTATAGTTGACCGTCAGCTTTGCGGATTTAGTTGTCATAGGTTTTAATGAGACAAACCCTACTTCATAGTGTCTACCGTATCTTGGCCGATCCAGCATCAATTATCTTAAATTTATCAATGTATTTGAAGACTCAAGATTAAGTTTGAATGCTTGTAAACGACTTTAATGGAAATTCGACAAAGATATTTTTGTTGAAGGATGAAGTTGTAAACGACTTTAATGTCGAAGAACATTTTGTTCTGTGACAGAGGGTGTAAATAATTTTGCTTTTCCAGACTCTTCCATATAGTTAAATCATTGAGTGAGTCGTTGGGAATTTATTCAGTGAATTATTTCATTCAGTTTTCAGAAATCTTAACTTACTTTATTGAGCGCCTTGAATGAAAAACCCTAGCTTAAAGCTGGGTTCTGTCGTATCAAGAACAAGGAATTACTTGTTCATTAGGTACATTGTTACTTCAAAGCCCAAACGCATTTCTACAGCTACTTGTGTTTTCCATATAAAAATCTCCTAAGGTTTTTTCAATCACAGTTTAAATTTAGCGATTTTTTAATGCGTGCTATCAAAACATTAATAACAGCTAAGTAATGGCAAGAGATATATTGCTTCAAATCCTTAGAAAAACTTATACATAAGTTTAAAGATTAAATTTGCATTTAGTTAGCCAGCTAACTATAATGAGCCTAACTAGAGTTTGGCTCATCTTCTTATTTCAGTTGATGCCTGCTGAATTCTGTTATTAATGATGCTTGGACAAATTAGCTGCAAGCGACATGAAAAATTATTTATTTCATGGTTTTTTACACTTCAATTAAGGATTACCCCATATGAAATCACTGTTTAAAAACACACTCGCGATAATAACTTTTAGCCTTGTAACAACAAGTATTGCATTTGCTGAAGAAATGACCGCCCAAACAACTGTAGAGGCATTAAACAATACATGGAATAAAGCCTTTAATAATTCAGATGCTAGTTCACTTGCTAGTTTATATGCAGAAAATGCTGTACTTTCACCAGGCAACGGCAAAGTTCTGACTGGACGTGCAGAGATTCAGAATTTATTTAAAAGTTTTTTTGAAGCAGGTTTGAAGAATCATAAATTGGAAATAGTCACCGTTGATGGTGATGATAAAACGCTTTATCAGGTCGCAAAGTGGAGCGCTAGTGGTCCTGAAAAGGATGGCGTAACAGCCACTTACAGCGGCATCACGACTAGTGTTTTTAAGAAAGATGCAAACGGTAAGTGGATAGCTCGCACTCACATTTGGAACGCTGGCAATTAAACTCCTCAAGAGACTAGTGCTGCATTCTGCAAAATGATAAACCCGACCATCTTTGATCGGGTTTAACCTGTCTGTTAATATAAGTTGTAAAGTATTAGAGGGTGTCCACTCTTCCTAAAAGTCCACAAAGTATGAATTTCGATAATCCTCTTCGCAGATTTAAAAAATGGCATATCTACTGGACTAATTAGCCTGCCTTAGGATTATAAAAATGATACTAATTTTTTGCCTAATCTAAATTTAGGTTGGTATACTGAAGTAGCAACACACTTATCGGTCGCCTTAAAAATAGTCGCCGATACTAAAGAAGTCTCAACCCCGCCTCGTTTTGTTTTCCATAAGCGTTTTTACAAACGAGATGGAAAGAAACGATAACTTCTGAGAATGAAAGTGGCGAAAGTGAATGGCTCTGTCAAAAACTTAAGTCTTCAAATCTGCACTTGCATCTCACTGGCGCTAATGCTCTCATTGATTGGAGCTAAGATTGTTTATGCGCTTTCTCCAGACAGCCAGACCAGTGCTCAAGTACAAAAAACTCCCCAGCAGAAACAAATACAAACCAACACGCTGATTGTTGGTAGTGAGCAAGATTTCCCGCCATTTGCCACTGGCATGACTGATGAAACCGCTGGTGGCTTTACCGTAGAGCTATGGAAGGCAGTCGCAACAGAGGCGGGTCTAAACTACCATATACGCGTATTGCCTTTCACTGAACTTCTTCAGGAGTTTAAAACAGGCAAAATAGATGTATTGATTAACCTCAACATCACAGATGAGGCTCAAGCTTATGCAGACTTCTCTGTTCCACATGCCATTTTTAAAGGCGGAATATTTGTTCGAAAGAATGAATCAAGTGTTAATTCAGAGTCTGACCTTAATGGTAAATCTATCATCATGATTAAGGATGATGTAGAGACATCGTACGCGAGATCAAGGGGATGGGATAAACAATTAGTATTGGTTAATAATGCGGAAGAAGGAATGCGTTTGTTAGCCTCTGGCAAGCATGACGCCATGTTAGTCAACAAAGTTGTTGGCTTGCAATCATTAGCCAGCAATGGGATTACCAATATTAAAGCTTTAAAAGTGAATGCGGGATTTACGCAAAAGTTTGCATTTGCTGTACATGACGGTGAGTCTGATTTGTTGAGCAAAATTAACGAAGCATTTGCCATCACTAAAGCCAACAAAACCTACGATAGCATTTATGAAAAGTGGTTTGGTATTTACACAGAAAAAGAGATTGGTCTACGTGACTTACTCAAGTACATTATTCCCATTGTTTTATTATTTACCAGCGTCTTAGCTTATTCTTTGTTTCTGCGTAGGACAGAACGCAAACAAACTGAGTTATTGCTGAGAAGCCGTCAACAGCAACTTAATTATGTGCTCGAGGCTAGCGGTCTTGGTTTCTGGGATTGGCATATCCCCTCAGGGGAAGTAGAGCGCAATCATATCTGGGCAGAGATGCTTGGATACACTTACGAGGAGATTAAGCAGACCATAAACCAGTGGTCAGATTTTGTACATCCTGATGATGTACCAATCGCTTGGAAGTCTATTAACGACGCGATCGAAGGGCGCACCTCAGTACATGAATTGGTATATAGAATGCGCACTAAGCGCGGTGACTACAAATGGATATTAGATCGTGCAAAAGTTGTAGAGCGTGACGCAGAAGGCAAAGCCGTTCGAATGATTGGCTCGCACAGGGATTACACCGAACGTAAAAATCTTGAATTAGAACTTACCAGACAAGCGCATTTAGACTACCTCACTGGCTTGTCTAATCGCAGACACTTTATGGAGCAAGCTGAAATAGAGTTGTCACGTGCCATTCGTTACAACACACAGCTTTCTGTTTTGATGTTAGATATTGATTTCTTTAAGAACGTCAACGACACGTATGGCCATCAAGTGGGTGACGCCGTTCTGCAAGCGCTAAGTAAAGTCTGTCAAGAGACATTACGTCAAGTGGATATAGCGGGCCGCATCGGTGGTGAAGAGTTTGCCATCCTTTTGCCAGAAGCCGAGGTTAAAGAAGCGCTAGAAGTGGCTGAGCGTTTGCGCGAAACTGTCGCCAAAACAAAAGTGGATATACCCGTTGGTTTGCCTATACAGTTTACAGTTTCTATTGGTGTTGCTGCGGTTAATAATAAAAACGTCAATATCGACACGCTACTTAATCAAGCAGACAAAGCCTTGTATAAGGCCAAGGAAACAGGACGCAATAAAGTTTGTGTTGACTAAGTATAGGTTGATATCTGGCGACAGTCAGCTTTGCGGATAAAGCCCCCAATTAAGTTGGCTACTTATTCATTCATTTAGAAGTTTCAGTTGGTTTAATGCAATAGACTCAAGTTCTTTTGCTACCTTGTTGTTAGATAACCTACATTCACTGGCAAAGTTTGAATAGGCTTTACGGTTATGTTCAATTAAACCATCAAATATTTGATTTGCTACCAAGAATGAAACATTAAATCGCTGTATTCCATCCGTGAATATTTTCCTAGGCGTTTGTTTATTCTTTTTGTTAACGAGCTCAATAAAATCTATCTGGATTCCAGACTTTGTCTTAACCATCCTTGGTATCACAACACCATCTACAATCTCAACCATTGCGTCAAATCTAGAAATATTAATCAAACCTACGTTGGGCACTTCTATTTTGACATCACAGGATAAAACCGTACTTGACTCTGAGTTGAAATGATAAATTCTAAAGAAGTGTAATGCATCAAAACTCCCATGGTAACAGGCCAAAGCCTCATCCTTAAAAGTACCCTCGAACTTAACGCCATCATCAGCAATATATTGCTTACCATCAGCTGAATGATTAATGAGCTCGATGATAGGCATAAGTTTCGACTCATTCCCAATTCGAATCTGTCGACTAGCAAGGTACTCTTTTAAGTAGTCTTTAACGCTTTTTTTATCAAAATCTTCGTCATGCCAACCAAAAAGCAATAGAAACTGTTTAATTTTCTTTGGTAGTTTTGTCAGCTCATTATGATATTCGCTCAATTCATTGATGCCGACATTACTCCATCCAAAGAACTGTTGATAGCTTTCATAAAAATCAACCCATGCAGGCTCTAATTCAAGCTTAGGCTTAATTCTAATGTGATTGTCACGGTCTAAAACTAACCAGCTTGGAGATGCTAGTAGCTTGCTTGGGATTTTGATTTTGATAGGTTTATTTGGGTTTATTGGAAATATTCCCCTTCCATAGCGACCATGGCGCAATTCGATATTGTCAGCAACGCCGCCTAATGCCCTAAATTTATCAAGAATCTCTGTAAACTGCATATTTATTGGGCCATTTATTTAAGTATCATCTTTGCCTATATAATAAACCAAATAACAATCGCGACTAATTAAAGCATTACTAACAAACTAGTATGAAAAATCAATCTGCCTTGATCTTAGTTTCTCAACAAAACGGTATTAGCTTTACCTCAATGGTTAAGCCAGAAAAGAATATATTCATTAAAAGTATGACTAAGCTAGGCTTAGTTTTGATAATGTTTATGCTTTCTCCTGCTGCACTTGCTATGCAAATTTTCGTTAAAACGCTTACTGGGAAAACTATCACGCTTGAGGTCGAGAATAGTGATTCTATTGAAAGCCTTAAAGCTAAGATTCAAGATAAAGAAGGTATTTCACCAGACCAGCAGCGATTGCTTTTTGCAGGTAAAGAGCTTGAAGATGGTAGGACACTTTCCGATTACAACATCCAAAAAGAAAGTACACTACAATTACTGTTGCGTACACAAGCAACCACATCAATCGATGTGGCAACGCAAAATCAACAGGCCATGCAATCCTATGTTGTGCAGCGTTTCACTGCAAGCCAAATCAACAACATTACCGACCACTTTCAGCGACTTCATCAAAACTTTAATGTTAAGAACAACAGTTTTTCTTTTAGTAGCTCCAATCCAGTTGTTGGCTCGCTGACATCATTGTTGGGTGGCCACGTCTCGACTGAGACTTCACAAGTCAAATTTCTACCTAAAGAATCTATAGGAAAGCCTATCATCCTTGCAGGAAATACGAATGAAAACACTCAGCCGCCACAAACTATGTCCGATGCTGATAATTCAATGTTGACAGAAACGAATAATTTACTCTCATTCAATCAGCGAGTCTTTGATAATCTGCCAATAGGCATATGGGCGACTGGAAGTTTGGACTATGGTGCTATTGATAGACAAGGTGCTAATAATAAATTTTCTAGTCAAGGAATAACATTGGGTATTGATTACCAATTAGCGAATAGTCTGATTGTTGGTGGTGCACTTGGTTATGGTTTTGATAAGACAGATATTGATGATTTTGGAAGTGAAACAAGATCTCATCAAACTACTGGTAGCATTTACGGAAGCTATCAAGTAGCTTCTGATTGGTATATTGATGGTGTGCTAGGCTATGGCAAGACATCATTTGATAACAGACGTTGGTCTGTGACAGATAGTCTGCACTTATCTGGAAATCGTGACGGACATGTGACATTTGGAAGCCTTGGATTAAGTAGCATCATTCAAGTACAACGAGTCAGTTTGCAACCCTATATAAGAACTGATGTTACGTCTACTCGGCTGGATAAGTACTCAGAAACTGGCTCAACTAATGCTTTAACATATGATGATAGTAAAATCACCTCTAAAGCTGTATTAACTGGCTTAAATGCATTTTACGATATCAAGTTAGCGTCAGCTACGCTTACGCCTTCAATCAAAATTCAATATTCACGCAACTTTGGTGGGGATATTACTCAGAATATGTACGTTTCCAATTTAGGTGCGAGTAGTCAAAATTACAATCTTGCTACTAATGCCAATCCGAATGATTTTGGTTCTTTAGGTCTTGGTCTTAGATACAAAGCCCAAAAAAACATCATTGTTGATTTGGCATTCGCAACATCTTCTGGTTCGAATTCTTATCATACCAACAACTTTAGGCTTGATGTTAATTTAGGTTTTTAAGTAGTTAATGAGGGCTGTTATGCTTATGGTGTTAATCTCCGCCCAACGCTCATCGTTCATGGCATCGCCAAAGAGGTCGATTGCATCAACCATTAATTGATACCAAGTACGCATGGAAGTCACTTAAATACCACAACTATAGTAAAAACACCAAGGCATCGAAAGATACCTTGGTGTTGTCGTTGCTTGTTATTGAGTCCGTTATCACTACATTCTTTAGCAATGATTGACAGAGCATTAAACCTTAATGCCCAACATGGCCGTTAGGCTTTCTGACGGTCATTTCAACTCCTTCTTCTTTAGTTGACGGCATAGCTCTACTGACTGGCGGCAAATCATTTTCTACTTCATGAGCCACAGTACCCTTTGGATGCTTGTAAAACCCAGGGTCTTTGTAGTCATTGCGTGCCAAACCCTCACGTACTTTGACTGTAGTAAACATGCCACCCATTTCAATGGCTCCAAATTGGTCTTTGCCAGCCATCATGGGTAGCGTGTTTACAGGTAGAGGCATCTCCATCATCTCTGCCATGTCTGTCATTTCAGACATGCCTGTTTCGCCCATCGGCATATAGTCTGGAACCAAATCACCAATTTTTTTAATGAGATCGTTCTGTTTTACACCTATTAAAGTGGGTACATTGTGCCCCATTGCATTCATGGTGTGATGGCTCTTATGACAATGCAAAGCCCAGTCGCCAGGCTCATTTGCAATAAACTCCACTGCACGCATTTGCCCGACAGCCACATCGGTGGTTACTTCCGGCCAGCGGGCGGATGCTGGAACCCAGCCACCATCAGTGCCAGTGACTTCAAATTCATGTCCATGCAGATGTATCGGGTGATTGGTCATTGTGAGGTTGCCAACGCGAATCCGTACACGATCATTTTTACGAACCACAATTGGATCAATTCCTGGAAATGCGCGGCTGTTCCAAGTCCACAAATTAAAATCTAACATCGTGTTCACTTTAGGCGTATAGCTACCCGGGTCGATATCATAGGCATTCAGTAAAAAGATAAAATCGCGATCTACTGGCATAAATTTGGGGTTCTTTGGATGTGTTACCCAACTCCCCATCATGCCCATCGCCATCTGTAACATTTCATCGGCATGTGGGTGATACATAAATGTGCCAGGTCGCTTTGCCTCAAACTCATACATAAAAGTTTTGCCTGGTTCAATCGGTGGCTGGCTTAGGCCGCTTACTCCATCCATGCCATTTGGTAGCCGTTGCCCGTGCCAGTGAACGCTAGTTTTTTCAGGTAGGCGGTTGGTGACATAAATTCTCACCCTGTCTCCCTCAACCACTTCAATGGTTGGACCTGGACTTTGTCCGTTATAGCCCCACAAATTGGCCTTCATACCCGGTGCGATTTCACGGACCACAGATTCAGCGACCAAGTGAAACTCCTTAACGCCTTTATTCATGCGCCAAGGTAGACTCCAGCCATTCAGCGTAACAACTGGGTTATAGGGTCTTCCAGTATTGGGATGTAGCGGTGCTTGGGTGTTTGCAGCCTCAGCTGACACAATTTCTGGAATGGCCGCCATCGCTACTTTACTAACTGAGGATGCAGCAAGACCTGCCAGCCCAAGTCCTGCCAATTTAAAGAAACCGCGTCGATTTAGATTTGGTAAATTCATTATTATTGTCCTTCCATAGGGTTAGAGCCAATTAGCGTCATTTGTAATGAGCTATCGGCCAACCAAAATTCACGTAATGCTTCAATATAGTTTTTAACACTAGCAACCTGCGCTCTTGCATCACCAAATAGTTCAAACGGACTGGTGAGCATGCCGTTGTAACGAAGTTGGTTTTCACTCAAGATTTTTTTGCGTATCGGTACTATTTCATCACGCAAATGCTTGGTGACATCGTAGTTGGTACGGTAGGTGTTATATGCCTCTCTGATTTCGGATTGTGCGTTGATAGCCACTTGTGCAGTCTCATTGACCGCTTGCATATAAATAGCTTCTGCCTTGGCTACGCGTGCAGTGCCCCAATCAAATAATGGGATTTCAAACCCAATCTCCAAGCCTTTTTTGTATGGATCATTCCTTCTGCCTTCAAGTACTCGTGCTGGACCTATTTCAAGCACATTGATAAAGCGTGTGGTTTTAGTAAGGCCTAATTGCTTAGCAAGAGCTTCTGTTTGCAAGCGAGTGGCTTGTAAGTCCAGACGATTTTCAAAGGCAGCTTTTTCAAATGGTTGTAGATCCTCAACAGCTTTGGGAAGATCAGGCAGCCGTTCAAGTAAGGTCATCTGATCAGCAGATACGCTCAATAGCCTAGATAGTGCTTCATATGCCCGCACTTGCTTATTTCGGGCATTGGCATAATCTAGCGCTGCATCTGCATAGAAGCTCTGCTCTCTGGCTTGTTCCAGCTTATTCCAGTTGCCGGCCTTATACATGCGCCTAGCCAGCTCAGCACTAGCCTCAGCACTTTCTTTTACTTGTTCGCTATAACGAGCTAGCTCCCTAGCTGCCACTGCATTAAAGTAAGCAAGACGAGTATGGTTAGCCAGCTTAAGCACTGCGAGTGCGGTCTCTTTTTGTACCTGCTCAAAACGACGCTTTTCGATTTCTACCGCTTTAGGCATGGTAATCAAAGAGAAGATGTTGAAAGTGAATGCCTGTTCTATCTTGTATTCGCCATTGTTCTTGGCGTACAACATAGAAAATCGCGGGTTAGGCAAACGACCGGCTTGTACAAGATCAGCTTCCGAGATACCCAATTCATAGAAAGACGCCTGCAATCGCTTGTTGTTGAGCAAGGCGATTTGTACGGCAGATTCAACATCAAGTTTGTGCTCAAGCAACGCGTTAACTTTATCATTAATTTTGCTTTGCTCTTCTTTCGTCTTAGGCCAAGCGATTTCCTGTTTGATATGTTGCTGCGTGGTCTGCTGCACATTAGCAAAACCACCATCTTTAGAAAATGTAGCACACCCACCCAGTAGTAAGCTGGCACTCACCAAAACAGTGATTTTTCTATATTGCATAGGGAATTGATTAATGTTCATGAACCTCTCCTTGTGTAGCTTCATGTTGGTGAGTGCTGTGTTCCTCTAGCTTTGTGGCTTCATGAGCGTGCTCAGTTTCATTCGCACTATTATGCTGATGGTTATGCCCAGCGCCTTCAGCGGACGGAAGTGACAGCACACCAATGCCATGACGATATACGATTTCCCCGCCCAACCATGCAGTGGTTGCGATTGCACTGGATAATACAAACAGGAGCGCCAATACTGGTAAAGACATGACTTGATTTGCACGTGTTTTCCAAGCATCCCAGCCTGCAAGCACTACCAACCCTAAAGCTGCTGGAATAGCCCATTTTCTATGTAATAGCATGGCTGCATGTCCAGCATCGTCGTGATTCATGCCTGAGTTAAATGCCAGCCAACCAAATACAGCTGCAACAACAGCACTCAACGCCGCTAACCATAAAGTGAAGTGACCTGCAGCAGCCAACAAAGGAACAGCACTATGCTTACGAAGCATGTGTGCACCCAAGCCAAACAATAATGAAATCAGTGTTAATGCAATTGGAAAATGCACAACGGCAGGATGCATATTCGGGATAATGCTGAAGCCTGTGCTGGCCGGCTGAGCTGTTGCAGCTGATGTTTCTGGAGTTTTATCCATACTCGGCATAGGCTCGGTCATATCATGGTCTTGCATACCGTTTTCAGAGCCATGAGCATGTGGAGCCGCTTCTGGGTCATTGGGCTCAGTCTTATTGCTTGGCTGAGCCATATTTGCCATTTGACTGTGATCCATTTTCCCCATGGAACTATCACTTGCCCCATGCTGATGTTCCATGGAGGTCATTTTGGAGTGATCCATTGTGGAGCCTGATTTTGTGCTAGGACTGGGTATAGATTTTTCGCTTGGCATCTCATGGTTCATATGCTGATGGCTCATATTTGCCATGTCATGATCCATTTTGTTGTTTGGAGCACTATTCACTTGCGCGTCATTGTGCGCCATTTTGCTATGGTCCATGCCACTGTGATCCATAGTTGGCTCAGCACTCCCCATTTCACCAGACTGCATATCGTGCTGCATGCCTTGCATCTGATGCCCAGCGTGCCCGCTACCACCTGAAGATTGGTTGATAGACTTCCAATCAGTTAAGGTATCTTTGCTAATAGCACGATAGCCTTCGAACGCTGATTGATAAGGAGCGTCACTTGACGTAGTTGCACTATCTTCGAGTGCAAAGGCTGTGGTCGTACCAAATACCAACAGTGTGAGTAGGCCCAATAAATATGGGCGGATAATCGCGGACAATTGCCGCTTGGGAAATATGTAATTCATAGAAACCTCTCATTAAGTTTTTCCAAATTAACTAACTCGGAAAAAATCATTCTTTGCAAATTAAATGCTTAAGAATGCTTGTGAATGCACGAATAGAGACAAATACAATCTGCCTCTATCCGACAAAACAATTTAAGTAAGAGTGAATCGTGGAGGTCGTTCTAGACCAGAGGGAATAAAGCCAGTGAAAAGAAGCGTGTTGTAACTAAATCTAGCTTCGCCAGCATTTAATTGTTGAAATAGATTGGATGAGGTCGTTTGGAATGTAAATCCAGAACAGCAGGTTGTACATTTAACACAGTGAGCGCAAGCGTGTTTACTCTTATCTGTGCCTTGTGATGCGTTATCGCTAGTTTGCAGTGTGTCATGGGCATGTTCTGCGCTCATGCTATGTTCATTATGCTGGTCGTGATGGTTATCAGTTGTAGCATTTTGGCTGTGATGACTGGAAAGCCGCTCGCAATTCATCATGGCAATTGATGCAAGCCCTTGCGTAGGGATTGCAATCGCAATAAGCCATATAGCAAAAATTTTAATGAATTTTCTCACGTGATTATTATTACATATCTAATTTAAATAAATCTAAAAAATCATTGAGCACTGTAGCTCCCCTAGATGGGCAGCTTACTTCGCCGCCCATTTTTACTAGGTTATCAATACAAAGTCATTACTTCATATGATGGTCGCAAGGCATAGATGATGCGTTCACTTTATGTTCTTCCATCATTTGCCCCATCAAAGTATCCATAATTCTTTGATGCTCAGCGAACCACTCATCACGTTCTTTCTCTGACATGCCTGCTTTCGGTTTCATCTCACGGCAGGCCGCCATGTTGTCATGTAACATTTGCGCATGTTCATTGAGTAGTTTTTGTTGCTCCGCACCTTTTGATGCCTTGGCCTCTTCAAGTTTTTGTTTAGTTAATTGTACATTCTGAATTAACTTCTCTTGAAACGCATCTCGACCCGCCATTACGCTAGCAGAGGCGAAGCCTAGGCATGCAATCAATGTAGTGGTAATCATTGTGTTCATTAATTTGTTGTTCATGGTAGTTCTCCTAATATTAGTTTCACCTTGTTGGTGACAAAGTTTTACGCTCGTTAGAGTATTGCGTAACCTCGAATATCTTTGGTTCTGTGCAATGTTTTGCTTGCTGAATGATCAGGCGCAATGCAGGTTGAGTTACAAATTAAATGCAAAGACGCAAGTCACTCAGCATTAGGAGAATGATTGCTTGGGAGGGTGTAACAAAGGTGGAGAAAAATGTTGATAAAGCGGTATGGTCAACTCTGGATACGCAGTGTTATAACCATCAATTAAGACAATGTTATTTGCTTCGGGTAATTGATAAACACTTACATGACAAAATGAGCATTTCATATTTGAACAGTCTTTAGTGCTTCCGTCTAAGCCATTACTTGTACTTTTTGTATGGCAATCTGCGGACATACTCATATCCATAGCTTCATTATTTATTGAAGTGTGGACTTTCATACTGACAACAGGCAAAGGTGCATCATCGCAGATAGGCATAGTTACCGCAGCAATTCCTTGCAAAGGAACGCTGATAGCAAGAGCTATGGAAACCAGTAATTTGAGCCAGTATTTCATTTTTTGAGTATTGATTCGTTCATTCTTCTATTGATGCTAGACTAAATTTCTCATTACATAGTTCACATTATTAAGGTTCCAACACTGGTAAGGTCAAGCGTTTTTATCAAAAAATTTATCTTTCTTTCTATTATTTTAAGTAAGATCGTAATACGCCTACTACTAGCTCTAATTCTTGCTGCCGTTGTTCTTGTAGCACATTTACACCTAGATGTTCCCGGATGTGCTTCTCCAGCATTTCTGACATCAGCCCATTCACAGCACCGCGTATGGAAGCAACTTGCTGAAGGATGGCAGCACAATCAATATCATCGTTTAAAGCTTTCTCCATAGCTTCAGCCTGTCCTTTAATGCGGCGAATGCGGGTTAATAGTTTCTTTTTATCTTGTGCTAAATGAGCCATCAAAAAACCTTTCTTTTAAATTAAACGTATACTGGGGTATACTATATTTAGTAGATAGAGAGCCCATTATGACACAATCAATTTCCTTAGATACCCTCAAGCACTCGCATAAATTTGATGAGGGAAATCCCTTAGCTGAGAAAAATACCTTGCGTGTTGCCATTCTGACTGCTGTCATGATGGTGGTTGAGATTGCCGGGGGGTGGTATTACAACTCAATGGCACTACTTGCAGATGGTTGGCACATGAGCTCACATGCCGTGGCTTTAGGGTTATCTGTCTTGGCGTATTTTTGTGCCAGGAAGTATGCACATGATCCCCGCTTTTCGTTCGGCACCTGGAAAATAGAAGTATTAGGTGGCTATACCAGTGCTATTTTTTTAGTAATGGTAGCTGGGTTAATGATCTTTCAATCTATTGAACGGTTAATTTCCCCTAGTCCGATTCACTATAATCAAGCAATTGGCATTGCAGTCGTGGGCCTCGTGGTAAATTTGGTCTCTGCTTGGTTACTTAAAGATGGACATCATCATGACCATGGACATGGTAACGAACATGCTGAGCATGATCACCATGGCCATCATGACCTGAATTTACGTTCAGCTTATATCCATGTTATTGCTGATGCAGCCACGTCTGTGTTGGCCATTATTGCGCTATTCGGCGGCAAACTTTGGGGTGCAAGTTGGATGGACCCAGTGATGGGCTTAGTTGGTGCTGTCATAGTTTCTATATGGGCCTATGGTCTACTACGCGATACTGGTCGCGTGTTGTTGGATGCCGAGATGACAGCGCCTGTCGTTGAAGAAATTCGTGAGGTGATTGCGCAGTCACCGATAAAAGCCCAAATCAGTGACTTACATGTTTGGCGAGTTGGGCAAGGCAAATATGCTTGCATTCTTAGCCTTGTGACATACACAGAGGTAGCTCCGGCGTATTTTAAAAATCAATTAAATATACATGAGGAGTTAGTGCATATCTCAATTGAAATCAATCAAATGCGCTGAGCAAGATAATGTTAAATACCGTTGGTCATTCTGAGGACAAGCTATCTAAAATCGGGCAGTCTGGGCGGCCATCGCCATGACAGCAACTCACTAAACGCGATAGCTCTGATTTCATAGCGCTTAACTCTTCAATCTTTTTGTTGAGCATTTCAATATGTTCTGCGGCCAAGGATTTGACCTTGCTACTAGCACGGTTCTTGTCACGCCACAGGCTTAACAAATCGGCAATTTGCTTAATCGAAAAGCCCAAATCGCGTGAATGTCTGATAAAGCGCAACATATGCACATCTTGATGGTTATAGGTTCTATAGCCAGAAAGTGTTCTTGATGCTGCTGGCAAAAGACCTACTTCTTCATAATGACGAATCATTTTTGCAGAGATCCCTGAAGCTTTTGCTGCCTGTCCAATATTGTATAAGTCACTTTGCATAAAACGTCCTTATCTTTTAATTGAGGGTTTCCATTTGCTTAACATCAAGGCGTTCATTACCACACTGACCGAGCTGAACGCCATGGCAGCCCCTGCAATGACTGGGCTAAGTAATCCCATCGCAGCCAGAGGAATGCCTATCAAATTGTATATAAATGCCCAGAACAGGTTTTGTTTAATCTTGCTATAAGTCCTACGCGAAATATCGATAGTATCTGCCACCAAGCTTGGATCAGATCGCATTAATGTTATGTCAGCTGTATGCATCGCTACATCTGTCCCTGAAGACATGGCAAAACTCACATCTGCAGCGGCTAAGGCTGGTGCATCATTGATCCCATCACCGACCATGGCAATCACTGCATCCTTATTACGTAAAGATGCAATGCTACTAGCTTTGGATTCTGGCGTTTGTTCTGCCAACACTTTATCGATCCCAATCATTTCTGCAACACGTGCAGCACTGGTACTGTTGTCACCCGTTAATAAAAGTGTTTTGACTTCTTTATCATGTAAAGCGGATATCGCTTTTTTCGAAGACTCTTTAATTTGATCGCCGAAAGCCAACATCCCCAATAACATAGGGATAGTCTCACCATCTCCCTGTGCGACCCAAGATATGGTGTTACCCGCATTTTTATATGCCAACGCTGCTACATTTTGAGGATTAATGGATACATCCAGTTCACTCATCCAGCGTTTATTGCCTACATAAATGACTTTGTTATTAATTTTTCCATGTAAGCCACGCCCTGCCACATCTCGCACATCGGTGGCAATCGCTGGACTCTTTCCTAATGACTGCAGTTGATTCACAACCGCCTTAGCTAATGGATGTAGGCTATTCTGCTCAATGCTTGCAGCGAGTTCTAACAATAATAGGTCATCCCCATCAATCGCGTTATAAGCCAACAGCACCGGTTTGCCTTCAGTCAGAGTTCCGGTTTTATCAAACACCACCTGCGTGATGCTATGGGCAAGCTCTAATGCTTTCGCATCTTTAATTAAAATCCCGTGGCGTGCTGCCACCCCTGTGCCTGCCATAATGGCGGTTGGCGTCGCTAAACCAAGCGCACATGGGCAAGCAATCACTAATACAGCAACAGCGTTTAATATTGCTTGCTCCCAATTGGCTGAATATAGTCCCCAAGCAAGTAGTGTAATGAATGCAATCACGATGACTACCGGCACAAATACAGCGCTAACTTTGTCAACCAAACGCTGGATTTCAGGCTTTGCTGTCTGTGCGTCCTCAACCAAGCGGATGATACGAGACAACGTGCTTTCAGCACCTATCGCCATCGTTTTAACTAATAGCATGCCATCAATATTAACCGCTCCGCCTATTACCTTATTGCCTACTGCTTTATTCACTGGCTCACTCTCGCCAGTCATCATAGACTCATCAACATGGCTGCTTCCATCGATAATTATTGCATCTACGGGGATTCGCTCACCCGGACGAATAATCACAACATCGTCAATCACAACCTCTTGGAGTGGAATATCTAGCTCCTCATTCAAGCGCCTTACTCTGGCAGTCTCAGGTCTTAATTTCTGTAGGGCACGTATGGCCTCTGTTGTTTGCCTTTTTGCACGTTTCTCTAGCCATTTGCCTAACAGCACAAGGGTAATCACAACACTTGAAGCCTCGAAATATAAATGTTCATGACCTTGTAACATCATATATATCGATAGCAAATACGCGGCTGAAGTGCCGATTGCAACTAGCAAATCCATATTGCCGGTTTTGTTCTTAATGGCCTTCCAGGCAGATGTATAGAATCCTGCCCCCAAGTAAAACTGTACAGGAGTTGCCAGTAGCCATTGAACCCAAACTGGTAGATTCCAATGTCCACCTGATAGACTAAATAGCATCGGGATAATGAGTGGAGTACTTAATAAAACCGCCATTACAATACGGATGCCATTAGCAGACTCATCGTCATGGTGTTCTAGGCTGTGGGTGTGAGTAAGCAACTCAGCACCATATCCGGCATCAATAACTGCCTTTAAAATAGCTTGAGTCTGTAATGATCTTCCCTCTTTTAGCTCTATATGGGCTTTTTCAGTGGCTAGATTAACGCTAGCTGACTCAACTTCAGGAATTTTGCGTAAAGCACTTTCAACGGTAGAAACGCAAGATGCGCAACTCATACCAGTAATTGCAATATCTAAAGCGTGATCAGACCCCGTCATTTTTACCTCCTATTTCAATCATTATGCGTCATCGTAAAGATTCCCACCATTGGAAGGTCAAACGGTATTTTAACAAATAAGAACTGCTTGACCTTGCCATGATGGTAAGGTCTAAAGTGAGGCTTCAACAATTGAAAGGGTGTGCTATATGTATACATTTAATGTACCGAAAATGAGCTGTGGTGGCTGTGTGAATACAATCAGGGCAGCCATACTTCAAGTGGACGAGAGTGCTGTTGTTGAGGTGAGTTTGCCCACAAAAACAGTAAGCGTTCAAACAGGTAGTTCTGAAGAGGTTATTATTAAAGCTATGTCTGATGCTGGATATAAACCATTGCTATAAAGTACTGGTTAAGATTGGTGGCTATGCACTATGTTTAACTGCAAGGGCTTGCATGCGTAATGATTAATAGAAAAAGCTACTTCCTGTAATTCATGAAGTGGCTTTTTTTAGTGCAGTATAAGGGCTCTTTTAAGCGATACTGAGTGGCGACTTTAGGCGGTTATACGCAGCTAATTTTGAAATCAATTAATTTTGAAAAATTAGTTCAAAATATCCTTAATTAATTTATTTTGTCTTAATTTTTATATCGATAAAAATTAAGAATGTTTCAGACATTAAATTATCCACAATATTAGTAATTTAAAGTTCTTAAAGTATGCTAAGCGACACTTACTCTACGGTGACTGATTTTGCCAGATTCCTAGGCTTATCTACATCCGTTCCCTTCAACAGGGCCGCATGGTAAGCCAGCATCTGTACCGGTATCGTATGCAAAATAGGCGAGAGCACGCCTACATGGCGCGGGGTACGTATTACATGCACGCCTTCAGATTCTGTAAAGTGACTGTCTGCATCAGCAAACACAAATAACTCGCCGCCACGCGCTTTCACTTCCTGCATGTTAGATTTTACTTTTTCTAACAACGCATCATTCGGCGCAATCACCACCACCGGCATGGCGCTATCCACCAGCGCCAAGGGGCCGTGTTTAAGCTCTCCCGCAGGGTAAGCCTCGGCATGGATGTACGAAATCTCTTTAAGCTTCAATGCGCCCTCTAAGGCGATAGGGTAGTGTATGCCACGGCCTAGGAACAAAGCATGTTGTTTATTGGCAAATGATTTTGCCCATTCACGTATTTGCGGCTCTAAGTTTAGTGCATGCTGCACGCTACCGGCTAATTGGCGCAGTGCGCCTAAATGTGATTGTTCAGTTTCTTTATCCAATAATCCGCGTTGTTTTGCCAACGTTGCGGCCAAGGTGAATAAGGCCACTAATTGCGTGGTGAAGGCCTTTGTAGAAGCAACACCAATCTCCGCGCCTGCACGCGTATAGAACACAAGCTCTGAAGCACGAGGAATTGCACTCTCTTGTACGTTGCAAATGGCTAGTGTGAGGTGCTGACCCAAGGCTTTGGCATGTTTGAGCGCCTCCATCGTGTCTAATGTTTCACCAGACTGTGAAATCGTCACGATTAGCTGACGCGGGTTAGGTACAGACTCACGATAACGGTATTCACTGGCGATTTCTACATTGGTAGGCAGCTTAGCAATGCTCTCTAACCAGTACTTAGCGGTTAGCGCCGCATAATAACTGGTACCGGCAGCCAAGATTAAAATGCTATCTACTTGTTCAAACACAGCTGCGGCGGCCTTGCCAAACAGGGCAGGTGAGAAGTGATTGTCGTCAATCAATGCCTCTATAGTGTCAGTTAAAGCACGTGGCTGCTCATGAATCTCTTTTTGCATGAAGTGCGAATATGGGCCCAACTCCAAGCTAGCGAGTGACACGTCACTCATATGAATTTTACGTGTTACCTCAACCCCATCGCGCCCCAAAATAGTCACACCTTCACGGCGAATATCAGCCACGTCGCCATCTTCTAAATAAATCACTTTGCGTGTGACAGAGAGCACGGCAGAAACGTCTGAGGCAATAAAGTTTTCGCCTTCACCCAGGCCAATCAATAACGGGCAGCCTAGGCGTGCGGTCACCATATGCTCAGGCTCTTTTTTAGAGATTACACTAATTGCAAACGCGCCTGTAAGCTCACGCACCGCTTTTTGTGTGGCTGCAAGTAAAGGTAGGGTTTGATGGTAGTAATGAATTAAATGTGCAATTACCTCAGTATCGGTTTGTGATTCAAACACATAACCCAAGGTTTTTAAATGTGCGCGCTGCTCATCATGGTTCTCGATAATGCCGTTATGCACAACCGCAACCTCACCATTCAATTGGCTAGGGGACATATGTGGATGTGCATTACTTTCTGTCACACCACCATGCGTAGCCCAGCGTGTGTGGCCAATCCCTACCAAGCCACTTAGCTGTGACTCATTCGCCTTTTCTGTCATGGCTGAAACACGGCCGACAGCACGCACCCGTGCAATGCCTGTATCGTTTAATACAGCCACACCAGCTGAGTCATACCCTCTGTACTCTAGGCGGCTTAAGCCTTCAATCAAGGTTAAAACGACATTTCTATTTGCTACTGCACCTACAATGCCACACATAGTTTTGCTCTCTTAAAATTTTTATCTTGATATGTTCACACAATCCATAGGCTCGAATCTGCTTTGAGCCTATCGACGATCAAATCACTAGTAAGGAATTATTTTTTAATTTTTTGTGGTCGCTTCCAACCCATAATTGACTTCTGCTCTTTAGCACGGCAGAAGGTGAGGGCATCTGCCGGTGCATCTCGAGTAATGGTTGAACCTGCCGCAATCGTTGCGTTTTTGCCTATGGTAATTGGCGCTACCAACTGTGAGTCAGAGCCAATAAACGCACCGTCTTCAATCACCGTTCTAAATTTATTCGCACCATCATAATTACAGGTGATGGTACCAGCACCTATGTTAACCACCTTACCTACAGTACTATCACCCACATAACTCAAATGGTTGATCTTACTACCGACGTCAACCTGTGCATTTTTCAGCTCGACAAAGTTACCAACGTGCGTATCGGCAGCGAGGGTAGTGCCAGGACGTAAGCGTGCAAACGGACCAATACGGCTATTTTCACCAACTGCCGTGTCATCGATATGCGTAAACGCGGCGATCTGTGCACCTGCAGCAATGACTGCATTTTTAATCACGCAATTAGCTGCTATTTTCACACGGTCGCCTAAGGTCACATTACCTTCAAACACGCAGTTCACATCTATCTCTACATCTCGGCCACAATGTAAATCGCCACGCACATCAATACGTGCTGGGTCTTTTAAAGTAACGCCTTGCTGCAATAGCGCTTGTGCTATTCTTGCTTGGTAGACGCGCTCAATTTGCGCCAAATCAGCCTTCGCATTAATGCCGGTTACAGACCACTCATCATCCGTAATTTCAGCTACTACACCCACTTTATCCGCTACCGCTAATGCCACAATATCGGTTAAGTAATATTCACCTTGTGCATTATTGTTGGTTATTCTTGATAACCAGCTTTTCAGATATGCATTTGGCATGGCCATAATGCCAGTATTCACCTCTACAATCGCACGCTGCGCCTGTGTTGCATCTTTATGTTCCACAATGGCATGCACCTCACCGCCTAGGTCGCGCACGATACGCCCGTAACCAGTAGGATCATCTTTATTAAACGACAATATCGCCAGCTTGTTATCCGCCTGCGCAATCAGGCGCTTACAGGCATTCACATCGACTAGCGGCACGTCACCCAATAAAATCAGAGTGTCTGCATCCGCATCCAAATGGGGTAGTGCCTGCTGAACGGCATGACCGGTACCATTTTGTTCTGCCTGATTCACCCAAGTAATCTCTTCGCCGCTAAACGCGTCTTTGACACGCTCACCACCAAAACCATATACAACAATAATCTTATTAGGCTGTAATGCTTTTGCACAATTAATCACATGGGCCAAAATCGGCTTTGCGCCAACCACATGTAAGACTTTAGGTAAATCAGAATGCATACGGGTGCCTTTACCCGCTGCCAATATCACGATATTTAATTTGTTCATGTGTAATTTTGGTCTGTATCTATTCAGAAAGTATAACAAAAAAGGCAACCGAGGTTGCCTTTTTGCTTTAACACCATCTTCAACGCAATTAATGCGTTTTCTTGCGTAAGCGTTCGATAGTTTGAATCTGTGCCACGGCCTCAGACAATTCTGCCTGTGCTGTTGCATAGTCAATATCTGAAGTTCTGTTTTTAAGCGCTTCTTCAGCTGCTTCTTTTGCAGCAATCGCTTTTGCTTCATCTAGATCATGGCCACGTACTGCTGTATCAGCCAATACAGTCACCACACCAGGTTGCACCTCTAACAGGCCACCTGAGATAAAGATTAACGTTTCTTCAGCTTCGTTCGCTTGCTTAATACGCAAAGCGCCAGGCTTGATGGTAGTAATCATTGGTGCATGGTTAGGGTAGATACCTACTTCACCAGCACTTGCAGGTGCAACTACAAACTCAGCTTCACCTGAGAATATACTTGCCTCTGCACTAACTACATCAATATGAACAGTATTTGCCATTATTTTTCCTTAAAGCGTTTAACTAATTAACCAAGTAAAACTTAGTTAAGTGTTTTAGCTTTCTCAACAGCCTCTTCAATACCGCCAACCATGTAGAAAGCTTGCTCTGGCAAGTGATCGTATTCACCAGCAACAATCGCTTTAAAGCCTTTGATTGTTTCTTTTAGTGGTACGTATTTACCTGGCGCGCCTGTAAACACTTCAGCAACGTGGAAAGGTTGTGACAAGAAACGTTGGATTTTACGTGCACGGCCAACAGCCAATTTATCTTCTGGTGACAACTCGTCCATACCCAAAATCGCGATAATGTCACGCAACTCTTTGTAACGTTGTAGTGTTTGTTGTACTGAACGCGCTACGTTATAGTGCTCTTCGCCAACCACTAATGGGTCTAATTGACGTGATGTTGAATCCAATGGGTCTACCGCTGGATAGATACCTAAAGAAGCAATGTCACGTGACAACACAACGGTTGAGTCCAAATGTTGGAAAGTAGTTGCTGGTGATGGGTCAGTCAAGTCATCCGCTGGTACGTAAACCGCTTGGATAGAAGTAATAGAACCTGTTTTAGTTGAAGTAATACGCTCTTGTAAACGGCCCATTTCATCAGCTAGGGTAGGTTGGTAACCTACAGCTGAAGGCATACGGCCTAACAATGCAGATACTTCTGTACCAGCCAATGTGTAACGGTAAATGTTGTCAACGAAGAACAACACGTCACGGCCTTCGTCACGGAATTTCTCAGCCATTGTCAAACCTGACAAAGCTACGCGTAAACGGTTGCCTGGTGGCTCGTTCATTTGACCGAACACCATCGCTACTTTTGATTCTTTCATATCGTCAAGCTTGATAACACCAGCTTCAGCCATTTCATGGTAGAAGTCGTTACCTTCACGAGTACGCTCACCCACGCCTGCAAACACTGATAAACCTGAGTGTTGTTTAGCGATGTTGTTAATCAGTTCTAACATGTTAACGGTTTTACCTACACCAGCACCACCGAACAGACCCACTTTACCACCCTTAGCGAATGGGCAAACTAAGTCAATCACCTTGATACCTGTTTCTAACAGGTCAACAGATGGAGATAACTCTTCAAAGCTAGGTGCTTTTTGGTGAATAGAACGGCGCTCGTCAGAATCAATAGGACCAGCCTCATCGATTGGGCGACCCAACACGTCCATAATACGACCTAAAGTACCTGTACCTACTGGCACTTGAATTTGTGCGCCAGTTGATTTAAACGCAGTACCACGTGCAAGACCATCAGATGAGCCCATGGCAATAGTACGCACAATGCCGTCACCTAGTTGTTGTTGCACTTCCAATGTCAAACCAGCTTCCGCTTGGCTTGATGCGTCATCAATAATCAACGCTTCAAATACTTTTGGCATTTGATCACGTGGGAACTCAACGTCAACCACCGCGCCAATACATTGCACTACTTTACCAATATTTGCTGTACTCATCTTTTTTCCTCGACTCAAACGTACTGTTAGTCAGATATTACTTTAATTAAATTCTTTGCTTGCTTATGCAACCGCTGCTGCACCACCAACGATCTCTGAGATCTCTTTGGTAATCGCTGCTTGACGTGCTTTGTTATAAACCAGTTTCAATTCGCCAATGACGTTTTTCGCATTATCAGAAGCTGACTTCATCGCTACCATACGTGATGATTGCTCTGATGCCATGTTCTCAGACACTGCGTTGTAAACTAATGATTCAATGTAACGTACCATCAACTGGTCAATCACTGGTTTAGCTTCAGGCTCGTAGATGTAATCCCAATGACCTTTAGCCGCACCGATTTCAAGCGCACTCTTAACAACCGCACTAGCACTCAACGCTTCAGATTTCTCTGTCGTTGGATGTGTACCCAAGCGCTCCGCCGTCAATGGAAGCAATTGCTCAATTACTGGCTCTTGCTTCATTGTGTTGATGAACTTGGTGTAGCAGATATGCAACTGATCAATTTCACCAGCGGTATAAGCGTCTAGCATTACCTTAATCGTACCGATGAGTTTATCCAAATGTGGCACATCACCTAAACCGGTAATGTGTGATTTCACATTGGCACCAACGCGGTTCATAAAGGTATAGCCTTTATTACCAATTGCGCTTACAGACAACTTCTTGCCTTCTGATTCCCAAGTTTTCATTTGGTTAACAGTTAAACGCAATACGTTAGTATTTAAACCACCGCACAAACCTTTGTCTGAGCTCACAACGATAATGCCAACATTCTTAACATTGTCACGCTTTAACAGGAAAGGGTGCTTATATTCAGAATGCGCAAGAGAAAGGTGAGCTGCAACATTACGAATCTTCTCAGCGTATGGACGTGATGCACGCATTCTGTCCTGCGCTTTACGCATTTTAGAAGCGGCAACCATTTCCATCGCTTTAGTGATCTTGCGTGTATTTTCTACACTCTTGATCTTGGTTCTAATTTCTTTACTACCAGCCATTTTAGTGTCCTAATAGTTAGATATTAGTAAGCAGTCGTCGCTTTAAAGTCTTGAATTGCTGCATCAAGTGCTTTTTCGTTATCGCCGCTTAAGTCTTTGCTTGTTTCAATCGCATCAGCTAATGCTTTGTATTTAGAAGCGATGAAGCCGTGCAATTTGCCTTCAAATGCTAATACTTTGTTAGTAGCAACATCATCAAAGTAACCTTTGTTAGCTGCAAACAAAGTGATTGCCATGTTTGAAACGCTTAAAGGTGCGTATTGCGCTTGTTTCATCAACTCAGTAAACATACGACCGCGGTCTAATTGTTTACGTGTTGCTTCATCCAAGTCTGACGCGAACTGCGCGAACGCAGCCAATTCACGGTATTGCGCTAAGGCTAAACGTACGCCACCACCAAGTTTCTTAATCACTTTAGTTTGTGCTGCACCACCTACGCGAGACACTGAAATACCAGCGTTGATCGCAGGACGGATACCCGCGTTGAACAAGTCAGTTTCCAAGAAGATCTGACCGTCAGTAATAGAAATCACGTTGGTTGGAACGAATGCAGAAACGTCACCAGCAGCTGTTTCAATCACTGGCAATGCCGTCAATGAGCCAGTTTTGCCTTTAACGGCGCCGTTAGTGAATTTCTCTACATACTCTTCGTTTACGCGAGCTGCACGCTCTAACAAACGTGAGTGGATGTAGAACACGTCACCTGGGTAAGCTTCACGGCCTGGTGGACGACGTAATAACAATGAAATTTGACGGTAAGCAATCGCTTGTTTAGTCAAATCATCATAAACGATCAATGCATCTTCACCGCGGTCACGGAAGTATTCGCCCATGGTACAACCAGCATATGGTGCTAAGAATTGCAGTGCAGCTGAGTCAGAAGCTGAAGCTGCAACTACAATGGTGTATGCCATCGCGCCGTTTTCTTCAAGCTTACGTACCACGTTAGCGATAGTAGAAGCCTTTTGGCCAATCGCAACGTAGATACAGGTCATATTTTGACCTTTTTGGTTGATAATCGCATCAACCGCAACTGCTGTTTTACCTGTTTGACGGTCACCAATGATCAACTCACGTTGACCACGGCCTACTGGCACCATAGAGTCAACTGATTTCAAACCAGTTTGTACTGGTTGTGAAACTGATTTACGTGCAATCACGCCAGGAGCCACTTTTTCAATCTTGTCTGTCAACTTAGCGTTAACTGGACCTTTACCATCGATAGGCTGACCCAATGCGTTCACTACGCGGCCAACTAACTCTGGACCAACTGGCACTTCCAAGATACGACCTGTACATTTACATGTGTCGCCTTCAGTAATGTGTTCGTAGTCACCTAAAACCACTGCACCCACAGAGTCGCGCTCTAAGTTAAGCGCAAGGCCGAATGTGTTGCCTGGGAATTCGATCATCTCGCCGGCCATCACGTTTGAAAGACCGTGAATACGAACGATACCGTCAGTTACTGAAATAACAGTACCTTGAGTACGCGCTTCAGCACTGGTAGAAAAATTTTCTAATCTGCTTTTAATCAGTTCACTGATTTCTGATGTAGATAACTGCATGTAAACTCCTAATAGTTTCTTTGCCTAAAGTTAGGCCATTGCCTGCGTCTTATGCCGTAAGCGTATAGGCTAAATTTTGTAACTGACCTTTGACGGATGCGTCGATCACGGTATCGCCAACAATAATTTTGATGCCACCAATGAGTTCTGGGTCAACAGAAACACTAGCCTCAATCTTTTTACCAAACTTAGCTTCTAAGCGTTTTACTAGGTCTTTAACCTCTGCCGCACTCGGTTTAGCTGCTGCAATAATCTCAGCATCTAACGTACCCTCATCTTGTGCTTTTAACGCCTCAAATGCGCTTGAAATTTCTGGCAAAATGGATAAACGACCATACTCAACCAAAACTTTGACAAGATTTTGTCCGTTTTCGTTAAGTTGATCGCCACACACTTTCAAGAAAGTTGCTTGCAAATCACTGCTCACAACTTTAGGGTCTTGAATATAGGCTTTAATTTGCGCGTCATTTGTAACGGCAGCGGCAAAACCCAACATCTCAGACCATTTACCAAGTGCCTTTTGCTCACGACCCAATTTATAAGCCGCTACTGCATAAGGTCTTGCGATGGTTGATACTTCAGCCATGTGATTTCCTTTATCCCTTAGCCTTAAAGTTCTGCAGCTAGTTTAGATAGCATTTCGCTATGAGCATTTGCGTCGATTTCTTTACGCAAAATCTTTTCAGCACCAGCGATAGCTAATGCAGACACTTGCGCACGCAAACCTTCTTTAGCACGGTTTACTTCTTGATCGATTTCAGCTTTAGCACCAGCTAAAATACGGTCACCTTCAACCTTAGCATTGCCTTTAGCTTCTTCAACGATTTGTGAACCGCGTTTTTCAGCTTGCGCAATAATCTCGCTCGCTTTTTGTTTTGCTTCAGCCAATGTCACTTCTGACTTTTTAGCTGCAACCTCTAAAGCACTGCGGCCTTCTTGCGCTGCTGCCAAACCATCAGCAATTTCTTTTTGGCGCGTTTCAATCGCTTTTAAAAGCGGCGGCCAAACGAATTTCACTGTGAACCAAATCAACACAGCAAATGCGATAGCTTGTGCGATAAGTGTAAAGTTAATGTTCATTTTTGATCCATTTTGTTAATCATAAAAGCACTAGTCATTAAACTTATGTTAATGACTAGTTAGCTTAATTTTGCTAATTACTGAGCAACTACGCTTAATAATGGGTTAGCAAATGCAAACATCATTGCAAGACCAACACCGATAATGAATGAAGCGTCAATCAAACCTAATAGCAAGAATACTTTACCTTGCAAAGCTGGGATCATTTCTGGTTGACGAGCAGCGCCTTCCAAGAAACTTGCACACATAATACCAATACCGATACAAGCACCAGCAGCGCCCAAACCAATAATTAAACCAATACCAACGCCTGTGTAGGCTTGAATCAATGCTAATGCATCCATGTTATTACCCTCTCTAAAATTAAACTTACAACCAACTACAAAAAATAAAACTACTTAAATACAAAACAAAACTTAACTAGTGACCTTCATGTGCCATGGCTAAATAAACAACCGTTAACATCATGAAAATAAACGCTTGTAACGCAACAATCAGAATGTGGAAGATAGACCAGCCAGCACCTAAAATTGCACCTGCGATAGTGCCGGTTAAGCCTGTAGCAGCCCACATACCTAGCAACAAGAAGATAACCTCACCAGCATACATATTGCCGAACAAACGTAGTGAGTGTGAAAGTGGTTTTGATACGTATTCAATCAAATTGAACATGAAGTTAGCTGGCCATACCCAGATTTTGGTACCGAATGGTGCACAGAACAGCTCGTGAATCCAACCGCCAAAGCCTTTAACTTTAATTGCGAAGAAAATCATTAAGATCCACACAGTTAATGCCAAGGCAAATGTGGTGTTAATGTCAGAAGTAGGTACTGCGCGCCACTTAGCATGCTCACCACCAAAGAATGAAACGATACCAGCCACCCAATCAACCGGTAAGAAGTCCATGGAGTTCATCGCGAACACCCATAAAAACACGGTTAATGCGGTAGGTGCAATAAAGCTATGACGGTTACCGTGGAAAATATTTTTAACTTGGTCATCAATGAAGCCAAACACCAACTCAACAAAAGCTTGTCCTTTTGTTGGCACGCCAGCAGTCGCTTTACGCGCTACTAACCAGATCAAACCCATCACAATCAAACCCAGTGCTACTGACATCACAAACGTATCTACGTGTAATGTCCAGAAACCTGCACCTTCGTTTAATGGATGTGCATTAAAACTTAAGTGATGCTCGATATAAGCTGAAGGGGTGAGTGCGTGTTGTGCGTGTTGTGCGTTATCTGCGTGTTCTGTAGCCATAATCTAATATTTTTCTAACTGACGTTTGTTTAAATTACACGTTTAACTTACTGAGGGCTGCACCAGAAAACAATGCGGCAGCCGCCAAACCAGCAATCAGTGCAAACGGCACCAATTGTTTATAAAAACTAAATACGATAACCAAAATTACAATTATCATTAAAATCTTAACGGCTTCTGCCTTGAGCAGATTAATCAATATTGCTGAAGCATCCGTTTCATTTGCACCGCGCTTGGCAACTAAACTTGCTACATACGCTCCTACCACGACGCTCAAACCACCCAATATGGCTGAAACCGCAGCGGGCACACCTGAAGCAAAATACATAACTAGCGCTACAGCAAGCGTAGCAACCAGCTGAATTTTAAGCATTTTACTAAAAACATCTGATGTATTTAATGTTGACAACGACTTAAATCCAGTTAATTTAAAAGCTTATTTGCTGCCTGATAATGCATGGTTTTAGGTACCTACTTTCGCCACGCAAAGACCATGAAGTAGCAAAGACCGCGATTTTGAATTATTAGCGGTTTTTAGTCAATAGCTAAGTTGTAAGTAAATGAAACACTTAGCGTGCAATTCTGCTGATAATATCGTCTAACTGATCTAAATTTGTGTAGTTAATTTTCAACACACCTGCACCATTCGCACTTGCCTTAATACTAACGCTAGCACCGAGCTTATCACTTAAGGTTTCCTGCAGCCTGATTACATCCTGATCCTCTTTCACCACTGGCGTTGGTTTTGCAGCTGTGGCCGCTGGCTGCTCAGCCAGTTTTTTGACTAATGCTTCCACTTCGCGCACAGATAAGCGTTGATGCACAATCTGCTCAGCCAACATCACTTGCTGCGCACCTTCCAGCCCAACCAGTGCACGCGCATGCCCCATATCCAATTTGCCGTGCATCAACATTTCCTGCACAGCATCGGTCAAGGTGAGTAATCGCAGTAGATTAGACACCGCCACACGTGAACGCCCAACTGATTCTGCGGCTTTTTCATGCGTCATGGCAAACTCATCGATTAAGCGCTTGATTCCTTGCGCCTCCTCCAGTGGATTAAGATTCTCACGCTGAATATTTTCGATTAGCGCCATCGCCAATGCTGATTCGTCGGCTATTTCACGTACCAACACCGGCACCTCGAGCAAGCCTGCACGCTGACTCGCACGCCAGCGACGTTCACCAGCAATAATCTCATATTGCTCATCCGCCAATTGGCGCACAAGAATAGGCTGCATAATGCCTTGCGCTTTAATCGAATCAGCCAGCGTTTTCAGCGCCGCTTCATCCATGTAACTTCTTGGTTGATATTTACCAGGTCGCAACTGCTCAACTTTTAGCATCATGAGCGAATCCGCCTCGCCAACACTCCCCATATCCCCAGCGAGTAGGGCATCAAGGCCGCGCCCTAAACCTTTTAACTTAACCATATCTGCTTCTCTTTTAACTTATATTTATGGATAACGCCTAAAATCCGATCAGACGCGCTCTCTATTAGTAATTTCTTGCGCTAGCTCCATGTAGGCCAGCGCACCTTTTGAGCTTTTATCGTAATTTAATACTGGAACACCGTAGCTTGGCGCCTCGGCTAAACGAATATTGCGCGGAATCACCGTCTTGTAGACTTTGTCACCAAAGTGGCTAATCAATTGCGCAGAAACCTGCTGAGCTAACATATTGCGGTTATCAAACAGTGTGCGTAACAAACCCTCAATTTCTAAGGTTGGGTTTAAGTGTGCCCGCACTTTTTTAATGGTATTCACCAAATCCGACAACCCCTCGAGTGCATAATATTCACACTGCATCGGAATCATCACCGCATTGGCTGCAGTGAGTGCATTCACCGTGACCAAATTGAGGGCAGGGGGGCAGTCCAGCAATACGATGTCATAGCTGTCACCCAATTTTGCTATGGCCGCCTTGAGTCGATTCTCGCGTGCCAGCTCATTCACTAGTTCGACTTCTGCACCTGCTAACTCTCGATTAGATGGTGCAATATCAAAACCACCTTTTTCGCTAGTAACTACAACTTCTTTTAGCGTTTTCTCACCAATCAGGACATGGTAGATACTTAACTTAAGGTGCGCTTTATCTATTCCACTGCCGGTACTTGCATTGCCTTGCGGATCCAAATCTATCAACAATACACGCTTACCCAGGCTAGCCAGACTTGCCGCCAAATTGACGCAAGTTGTAGTTTTACCTACACCACCTTTTTGATTTGTGATTGCCAATATTTTCATTATATTTTTCTTTGCATTTTTAATGATTACACATGTACCTGATGCGGCACTCAAAACTGCTCAGTTAACTAACTACGTATCTTGCTTTAACACCACCAAATGACGCTCTGCGTCCAAACCAGCCACTTTCAATGGGCGAATTTCTGTAGGCTGAATACTGCTCTTCTTAAACTCATGCTCAGGTACCACACCTTTCATCGCCAGCCATGAGCCTCCGTTAACCAGCAAATGTTTAGTCAACTTGATGAATAGCGCAATCTCGGAAAACGCACGTGAGATGATGACATCAAACTTTTCTGGCATTTCTTTGCTTGGTACCGCCTGATCTTCAATGCGCCCATGAATGACAGTAAAGTTTGTCAAACCCAGCTCAGCTTTAACCTGGCGCATGAAGCTCACTTTTTTCTGCACTGCGTCAATCGCGGTTACCTGCAACGCAGGCAAACAAATCGCCAGCGGAATACTTGGCAAGCCAGCACCGGCACCAACATCGAGTAAGTGTTTACATTCAATATGTGCCAATACAGACAAGCTGTCTAATATATGCAGCGTTACCATTTCCATCGGCTCGCGCACAGCAGTCAGGTTATGCACCTGATTCCATTTATAGATTAACTCAACATAATCCAGCAGCTTTTGCTTTTGCTCAGGGAGCAAGCTGATTCCCATCTGATCCAAGCCGCTCTCTAGTTTTGCCTGCAATTGCGCACGATCATCCTGCTTTAGATTTTTTGGCATAGCGGCCGTCATGCTACATTTCCCATATCTGTATTTGTGTTATCCAAACTCTTTGCGCGTGATTTACGCTTTAAGTAAACCAGCAACAGGGAAATTGCCGCAGGTGTAATACCTGAGATACGACTAGCCTGACCTATCGTCTCAGGCTGATGTGCATTCAATTTTTGCTGAGCCTCTATTGGCAGACCATGAATTTCTCGATAATCTAAATCCTTAGGCAATACAGTATTTTCCTGCCCACGGCTACGCGCTACTTCTTCCACCTGGCGATCGATGTAGCCTTGATACTTAGCAGCAATTTCCACCTGCTCACGCACAGCAGGCTCCACTTCACCCAAACCTAAGCCATCCAAGCTCAGCACTGCATCGTAACTCACCTCTGGACGACGCAACAATTCAAACAAACTATACTCATGCTCCAGTGGTTTACCAAACACCGTTTGCATCACTTCAGCACTCAAATTGGCTGGCTGCACAAAGGTCTTCTTCAAGCGCTCCTGCTCGCGTTCAATTGCTTCTTTTTTGCGGCTAAAAGCTTCCCAGCGCACATCATCCACCAGGCCAAGCTTTCTACCGATTTCAGTCAAGCGCATATCCGCATTATCTTCGCGCAACTGCAGGCGATATTCTGCACGGCTGGTAAACATACGATAGGGCTCACTCACACCACGCGTGATTAAATCATCCACCAACACACCTAAGTAAGCCTCATCACGTGCTGGGCACCATGCTTCTTTACCCTGTGCATACAATGCCGCATTGGCACCAGCTAACAAGCCCTGTGCTGCAGCTTCTTCGTAACCGGTTGTACCGTTAATCTGACCGGCAAAAAACAGACCTTGTACCGCTTTTGTCTCTAAACTTGACTTCAAACCACGCGGGTCGTAATAGTCATACTCAATTGCATAACCCGGGCGCAGAATATGCGCATTCTCCAGGCCACGCACTGAGCGCACCAGAGCAAGTTGGATATCAAAAGGCAAACTGGTGGAAATACCATTCGGATAAATTTCATTGGTTGCCAAACCCTCTGGTTCCAAGAAAATTTGATGTGATTCTTTATCCGCAAAACGATGAATCTTATCTTCTACACTAGGGCAGTAGCGAGGGCCCACACCCTCAATTACACCCGTATACATCGGTGAGCGATCTAGCCCGCTGCGAATAATGTCATGCGTACGTTCATTGGTATGGGTAATCCAACACGGCAATTGCGCCGGGTGTTGCGACGCGCTACCCAAAAACGAGAACACAGGCACCGGATCATCACCAGGCTGTATCGTCATTACAGAGTAATCAATTGTGCGGCCATCAATACGTGGTGGCGTACCGGTTTTCAAGCGACCAGCAGGTAAACCTATTTCACGTAAACGTGCAGCCAAAGATACAGAAGGAGGGTCCCCAGCACGTCCGGCTTGATAGTTTTGCAAACCCACATGCACCAGACCACCCAAAAACGTCCCCGCAGTTAACACCACAGATTTTGCAGCAAAGCGCAGGCCAATCTGCGTTACCACGCCAGCAGCACGCTCGCCTTCCAAAATAATGTCATCTACGGCCTGCTGAAATAACCAAAGATTTTCTTGATTTTCCAACCTATGTCGAATCGCCGCTTTATATAGCACACGATCCGCTTGCGCACGTGTTGCACGTACAGCAGGGCCCTTACTTGAATTTAATATGCGGAATTGGATACCACCTTCATCAGTAGCGGCCGCCATCGCGCCGCCCAAGGCATCAATCTCTTTGACCAAATGCCCTTTACCTATACCGCCAATACTCGGGTTGCAAGACATTTGACCTAGGGTTTCAATATTATGTGTGAGCAATAAGGTTTTTTGACCCATTCTTGCACTCGCAAGCGCTGCCTCAGTTCCAGCATGACCACCGCCGACCACAATCACATCAAAAATATCAGGATAATTCATATTTTAATCACAAAAAAACGTTATTACTCAAGAGGTAGCAGTTTAACTTAAACTCAAGTTTAGGTCATGCATAACGCTACTTATAATCAATGTTTCACGTGAAACAATCAAAAATCGACGTTCAGTCATAATTTCTTCACAAAATAGCAATAAAATTCATGCTAATCGATATCATGCAAGCTATAATTGGTTTAGAATTAAGGCATATTATAACAAGCACAATCAATATACTTTTTTAACAAGATTTGGTTTTATTGGTTTATTACTAAGGAGTCGCACGTGAAACACACCCATATTATTTTGGCCACGTTACTAGGTTTTGCTTCACTTACAGCCCATGCTGCGCAAGCAAATGTTACCAACGCCGAAGCGTTAACAAAAAAATACATCGGCATTGCACAAACGGTTAATCCAGAGTTCGTATCTTCAGTTACAGAAGGTAAGATGTTCTTTAACCGCAAGATCAAAATGCCTAATGGCAAAGAAATGGCCTGTGCTTCATGCCATACAACCAACCCAGCTAACCCAGGTAAACACGCATTAACTGGCAAATCAATTGAGCCACTTTCACCTGCAGTTAATAACAAACGCTTTAAAGATATTGAAAAAGTTGAAGAGAAATTCACTGAGCACTGCAACGAAATTATCGGTGCAGATTGTACAGCAGCTGAAAAAGCTAACTACATTATCTATCTTTTAACTGAAAGAACACCTTCAGCTAAAAAATAATTAGCTACTGTAATTAAAAAGCAGATCCTTAATACGGCTCTGCTTTTTTTACGCCCATTTCCAACCAATACACCCAGCCCTATCCAAAGCATCTCAATAGGCTGATTTAATTTAATATAATTACTAGAACTGCTTACAACAGCCTTCAGCAAATCTACACCAGAGTCTTATCAAACATAGTAGGGCAGGTTGCAAAATCGCATCTCCAGACATTACAAAACAAAAAACTTATAACAACCCGCCGCCATGCCAACCAAAAATCAGCAGCACTAACCGAAGCTTAATACATACCAATATTTACTTTTTAGCAACGCACCCACAAATCACCCTCCAATGCCACCACCGCAATCCAAGCACAATATTATGTTTCACGTGAAACAATTCACCTCATTTACCTATAACGCTAACAAGCATTACGTATTGGTATTGACTTGTACACACATGGGCGCCTATAGTACATGTAGCAATTGGCGTAAAAACGAATATTGGACAGACAAATAATACTAAGGAGAATTTTATGGCTGGAAAATTTGAATTAAAAACGGCAAAAAGTGGTCAATTTCACTTTAATTTATTGGCAGGTAACGGCCAGATTATCTTGCAATCTGAAATGTATGAGACTAAAGCCAGCGCATTAAATGGCATTGCCTCCATTCAAAAAAACGCAGCTGATGATGCACGCTACGAGCGTCTCGTGTCAAAAACTGAGAAACCATACTTCGTACTCAAAGCAGCCAACCATCAAGTCATTGGCCAAAGCCAACTATATGAAAGTGAAGCTTCTCGTGATAACGGTATTGAATCTGTGAAGAAAAATGGTCCGGATGCAACCATTACAGATCTGACAGCTTAAAATTTACAAAAAAATAGCGCCCATTTAGGCGCTATTTTTTTATCCTACAATGGCAGTTCCATACATCCAACTAGGTAGCAAATAGCAACCTAGCCACACATAAATTAAATCTTAACTTATTTGCCTATACAGAATTTAGAGAAAATTTCACCCAATAAGTCATCAGGTGTAAATTCACCAGTAATAGTACCTAAGGCTTCTTGTGCCAAACGTAACTCTTCTGCCACCAATTCTGCAGAGTTAATCTGATTCGCCGCCAAATCCAAATGCTCAGCAACCTCTGTCAATGCAGATATATGCCGAGCGCGTGCCATGAAAACACCCTCGGCATTATTCTGATAACCAGCCAATTGTAACAAATGACTCTTTAGCAGATCAACCCCAACACCCGTTTTGGCGGAAATATAAATATGCGTAGCCCGCGCTTTTTGTTCAATTAAAGCCGGCTCTTGCGTCACATCAATTTTATTATGCACCCAAATTTTGGGAATTTCTTGCGGCAACCTAGCTAAAATCGATTTTTCTGTCTCGGTAATACCATGAGCTGCATCCACCAACAATAATGCGATATTAGCCGTTTCTGTGGCTCGCCAAGTTCGAGCTATACCGAATTTTTCCACTTCATCATCTGTTTCACGCAGTCCGGCGGTGTCAATCACATGTAAAGGTACACCATTAATTTGAATCGCATTCTTAATAGTGTCACGTGTCGTTCCCGCTATTGAGGTGACAATAGCAACTTCCTCTCCAGCCAATTGGTTCATCAAACTAGATTTACCCACATTAGGTTGGCCAACTAAAACAACGTTGATACCTTCTCGCAATAAACTACCTTGTTTAGCTTTCGCAAACACGGCACGCATCTCTACAATAATGGCGTCTAACTTTTCGGCTACTCGCCCTTGCGTAATGAAGTCAATTTCCTCTTCAGGAAAATCTAAACACGCTTCAACATACATACGCAAATCAACTAACTTGGAGAGCAGGGTATTAATCCGCTGTGAAAACTCACCAGACAATGAGCGCACCGCGCTTTTAGCCGCCTCTATAGTAGCGGCATTAATGACATCAGCAACCGCCTCTGCCTGCGCTAAATCCATCTTATCATTGAGATAAGCACGCCGTGTAAACTCACCAGGCTCAGCTTGGCGTGCACCAAGCGCAATACACCTAGCCAGCAAGATTTGCATCAGTGCAGTACCGCCATGGCCTTGCAACTCAAGCACGTCTTCACCAGTATAAGAGTGTGGATTAGGATAAAAAATGGCAATACCGCGATCGATCAAATCGCCATCGGCATGCAGGAAGTCGAGATAAGCTGCGTGGCGCGGCTTAGGGCAATGCCCAAGCACACTGATTGCAATCGCTTGAGATAAAGGGCCGGATACCCTTACGACGCCAATACCACCAGCGCCACTAGCAGTGGCGATGGCAGCAATGGTGTCTGAAGAATTAGTGATGTTCACCTGATTTTTTTACGTGGCTTTGCTTTTTGGCAACAGATTCTGCGTGAATCATTTTATTAACATACCATTGCTGCGCAATAGAAAGTACGTTATTAACCAACCAATACAATACCAAGCCTGCAGGGAAGAAGAAGAAGAATACGCTAAACACTACAGGCATCCAGGTCATTACCTTAGCCTGCATAGGGTCTGTAGGTTTAGGGTTAAGTTTAGTTTGTACAATCATGGTTGCGCCCATGAGGATAGGCAGAATATAGAATGGGTCAATTGCTGACAAATCCTGAATCCAACCAAAAAATGGTGCATGACGCAACTCAATAGAACCTAACAACACCCAATAAAGCGCAATAAAAACAGGCACTTGGATCAAAATAGGGAAGCAACCACCCATTGGGTTAATCTTCTCCTTTTTATAGAGATCCATCATCGCCATCTGCATTTTTTGGCGATCATCGCCAAACTTTTCTTTCATTGACTGTAAGCGTGGCGCCAATTCACGCATTTGCGCCATACTGCGATAACCAGAAGCTGAAAGTTTAAAAAATGCAGCTTTAATCAAGATAGTAAGCAAGATAATCGCCACACCCCAGTTTTGCACCAAGGAATGAATTTTAGACAGCAACCAGAATAATGGTGATGCAATCACTGTTAACCAACCGTAATCAACGCTATATTCCAAGCCTGGTGCAGCAGCAATTAAGTCAGCCTTGGTTTGTGGGCCAGAGTAGAGGCGAGCAGGTACCGCAAGGGTAGCACCTGGCTGAATAGTGCTTAGTGTACTTTTGGTACCAATTCTGAAAATATTGCTGCTGAGTTTCTCAGTATAAAATTTACGCACCAAGCCATCTTTAGGAATCCAGGCGCTTACAAAATAATGCTGCAAAATACCAACCCAACCATCATTTGAAGTGATATTCAACGGCTCTTTCGCCATGTCTTTAAATGCTAATTTTTTGAATTTACTTGCTTCTGTATAGTAAGTACCGCCAGTAAAGGTTGGCATTAATGCCGAGCCTTGATTAGACTCGCTATCATGGACGATTTGATAATAAACAACAGGTGTAATAGCGGCGCTAGAGTCGTTTTTAATTTCGTAATTAACGTCAATCTCATAACGATTACGATGGAAGGTATATACCTTATTAACTGTAACACCATTGCTAACCGCACTTAAGCGCACTTCAAGCTTATCTTGACCTTCTTGCATTTGGTAGCTACGTGCTGTGCTAGTGAACAGCGTGTTGTGGGTAGGTAAATCTTGGCCAATTAAACCAGTTTGTGCAACATAAAGCATAGGCTTAGCTGCATCATCCAACAATAAATAATTAGATTGGCTATTGTTAGCGCGATGTTTACGCAACTCTAACTTACGTAAATCACCACCCATGGTATTGATATTAATTTGATATAAATCGGTGGTAACAGCAATATTTTGGCCAGATTTCAGTGCATAGCCAGTATCAACTGGCGTATCAATTGCGCCGGCAGCAGCACCAACATCTGCAGTGGGAACTGAGCCTACGCTAGCAACTGGCGCAACCGCGGCTGGCGCATGTTTAGTTTGCCATGCATCCCATAACATCAAAATAGACATCGAAAAAATTACGAATAATACTAAACGTCTTGTATCCATATTGTTTTATAAGCAATCTATATAAATATTTAGTAATGCAACTTAAAAGAGGGTATCAAGGTACTGGATCATGTCCACCCTCACACCACGGGTGACAGCGACACAATCGGTGGACCATATAGTAACTGCCGCGCAAAGCACCATGCCTTTGAATCGCCTCTACTGCATATTGTGAGCAAGTAGGGTAAAAGCGGCATTGCTGCCCAAAAAAAGGACTCAAAATTAATTGATATCCTTTAATTAACCAAATCAATAAATGCGACATTCTTGTTATCACAAAAAATTAAGCGCACAGTGCAATCATGCATTATAAAGGCTGATTGCCTTTTAATGGTGAAGCATTGGTGTTGTTTTGCGGTGCATTTAATGAGGTGCGTAGATTAATTTTATTCAGTAAAGAATCAAACTCTTGCACTACAGATAAAAAATCTTTTTTATTAAATTTTTTCTGCACACGCACCACTAAATCTAAGGGGTTAATGCTATGTTGATGCAAGCGAAAAAACTCTCGCAACACGCGCCGCATATAGTTTCTGTGTACTGACGATTTCGCCGTCTTTTTCCCAACCACCAAACCCAGGCGAGCGTGCCCTAAAGTGTTAGGTTGATAGTGCACGGCTAAATACTGTGCAAAAATACGTTTGCGGAAATTAAAAACGGATGAAAATTCATCCGTTTTAATAAGCTTAGCTTTTTTCGTAAACCTAAGCGTGCGCACTATATTAAGTTTTTACTGTAATTAAACTGACACATACAGCGAAAGTAACGCCAATGGCGTTACTAACTTATAGACCTAAGCGTGAACGACCCTTAGCGCGACGAGCAGCAATAACAGCGCGACCACCTTTAGTTTTCATACGAACTAAAAAGCCATGTGTACGTGCGCGACGTGTTTTAGAAGGTTGATATGTACGTTTCATGTGAATCTCCGACGAGCAAAATGCTACAAAGGGCGCTATTAGACCCGATAACACAGTGTTTTGTCAACGTTTATTTAGTTTTATTAATCAAGCTAACTTTTTAATTATTATCAGTTTTAATTTATAAAAATTTTATTCGTTAATTTTGAAAATGGCTGTGGATAAGTTGTGATAAACCAGCTAAAATGCAGTGGATAGATTAGCGTTTAGTTGTACGCAATTTTACCAAAAAATAAAATAAAAACAATAAGTTAATCATTCATACAATCGTTGTTATTTCAATACGTTAGTTAAAAATAACTGTACAAACTAAGGTATATCACTACAGATGGAAAATTTTTGGCCTGCTTGTCTTTCTAAATTTCAGAAAGAACTTTCAGCACAACAATTCAATACTTGGATCAAACCGCTGCATACAGAAGTGAACGGTGATGCTGTGCGCATATTTGCGCCTAATCGTTTTGTGATGCAATGGGTTAAAGATCGATTTTTGAAAAAAATTGAACAATTTGCGGAAGAGCATAAGCCTAATATTCAAATTGAATTAGTACTAGGTGATGTCACGACCAAGACCAACGCTGATGAACCTGTAAAAAAGGTTGCTAAAGTTATTGTTGAAAATAAACAGACTATGAATGAAATCAAGTCTGAGAGCATTAAACAAAACTTAAGTGAAGTGTTAGCAAAAACTAAGAAAACAACAGTCACCGCTCATAAAAACGTGGACACTTCAAACTTAAATCCTACATTCAACTTCAATAATTATGTAACAGGCCGTGCTAACCAATTAGCACGCGCGGCAGCGATACAAGTGGCTGAGAATCCTGGTAGCGCTTACAACCCATTATTTATCTACGGTGGTGTAGGTTTAGGTAAAACCCACTTATTGCAAGCAATCGGTAACGAATTAAGACTACATAATCCGGATGCAAAAATTCGTTATTTGCATGCTGAGCGCTATGTATCAGATGTGGTTAAAGCATATGAACATAAAGCGTTTGATGAATTTAAACGCCAATATCACTCTCTGGATTTGTTACTGATTGACGATATTCAGTTTTTTGCTAAAAAAACACGTACGCAAGAAGAGTTTTTCTATGCGTTTAACTCACTAATTGAAGCAAAAAAACAAATTGTTATCACTTGTGATACTTATCCTAAAGAAATTGCTGACGTAGATGAACGTTTAAGAACCCGCTTTAGCTGGGGTCTAACTGTTGCTGTTGAGCCTCCAGAGCTTGAAATGCGTGTAGCGATTTTGCTCAAGAAGGCAGAAGCGGTAAATCTTAACTTGCCTGAAGATGTCGCCTTTTTTATCGCTAAGCAGATTAGATCTAGCGTACGCGAGCTGGAAGGTGCCTTAAACCGTATTATTGCTATGTCTAAGTTCACCGGTCATGCGATAGACGTACACCTCGCTAAAGACGCATTACGTGACTTAATAGCGGTACGTGGCCGTCAGGTGACGATGGAAAACATACAGAAGACGGTTGCTGACTACTACAAAATCAAAGTAGCGGAAATGTATAGCAAAAAAAGGACTCGTAATTTTGCCCGTCCTAGACAAATCGCAATGGCATTATCACGTGAATTAACCAACCATAGCTTCCCTGAAATTGGCGAGGCATTTGGCGGCAGACATCACACTACAGTAATGCATGCGTGTGATGAGATTGATTTATTAAGACAAAATGACGCAACAATTGCCAGAGATATTGGGTTTTTAGTTCAGGTAATTAGAGATTAAACAGTAAAAATCAGCTTAATTTTCTACAATCGGGTTAAGGATAAGTTGTGGATAAAATTAGCATAAGGTTGTGATTAAGAAATTTGGGAAATTTAATCAACAATTGACCCACAGTAGATTATGTTTTTACCAAGATAAAAAAAATTGTTGCAAGCTATTGAAAATATTAAACAAAAAGTAGTTATGCACAAAAAAATGCAACATTATTATTGTTATTATTTTATATATATATTATTTAGGTTATAGAGATGAATATACAAATCAACCGTGAAACGTTATTAAAACCGTTAACTTCAGTGACAAGTATTGTAGAAAAGAGACATACGCTACCTATTTTGTCTAATTTATTGCTTGAAACTAAACAAAACAAAATTCATCTCACAGCAACTGATTTGGAAATGCAAATATCGTTATCTGTGGACAGTGCTACTACTAATGATTTCTCTACAACGATTTCAGCTAAAAAATTATTAGATATTTGCAGATCATTACCAGATAACTCAGATATCAATATGGCAACTAATGACAGCCGAATTACTGTTAAAGCAGGTAAGAGCCGTTTTAATTTACAAACATTGCCTGCAGCTGACTACCCAGTCATGACTAAAACCCAGTCGCAAGGTACGGTAATTACCATTCCGCAAAGACAGTTAAAAGAATTACTAAAGCAAGTTGAATTTGCTATGGCGCAACAAGACATTCGCTATTATTTAAATGGCTTATTAGTAGAGGTCGTTGCTAACCGTTTAAATATTGTAGGTACTGATGGTCATCGATTGAGTTTTACATCGACTGAACTTAAAGAAAACTATGAAAAACAAGATGTTATCTTGCCTCGTAAGACAGTAATTGAGTTAATTAAACTATTGGATGATAGTGAAGAAGATGTCAATGTAGAGATAGCCAATAACCAAGTTAACTTTAGTTTTGGTAATATTAGGTTGATTTCTAAAGTAATTGATGGCAAGTTCCCTGATTACAACCGAGTAATTCCGACTGGTCATCAAAATACATTTACCACAGAACGTTTAGGTGTATTGTTAGCAATGCAACGTGCTTCTATTTTATCTAATGAGAAATATCGCGGTATTCGCATGGTACTAAGTAATAATAATCTGAAATTAATTAGTACAAACAGCGATCAGGAAGAGGCTGAGGAAGAATTAGAAATCGCATACGGTAGTGATACTCTAGATATTGGCTTTAATGTCACGTATCTCATTGATGTACTTAACAATACCAATAGTGAGCAAGTAACATTCTCATTTGCGGATGCAAACAGCAGCTGCTTAATTACCTTGCCGAATAACCCAGATTACAAATACGTTGTGATGCCAATGCGCATCTAACGAGTGTTTCACGTGAAACAAAGCTTTAGTATTTTTATATCAGTAAAAGTATTAAATTTAAAGATAACTTTAAAGTAAAGAAAATAAGTATGAGTGAAAACAACGCAATATCACCAGATTACGATTCATCCAGTATTAAAATATTGGAGGGCTTAGATGCCGTACGTAAGCGCCCGGGTATGTATATCGGTGATACATCAGATGGTTCAGGCTTGCACCATATGGTGTTTGAAGTGCTGGATAATGCCATTGATGAAGCATTAGCTGGTCATTGCGATGATATAAAAGTGATAATTCATCCTGATAACTCGGTAAGTGTGGCTGATAATGGCCGCGGTATTCCAACTGATATTAAATATGACGACATCAAAGCGGTAAAACGCTCGGCTGCTGAAATTGTAATGACGGAACTACATGCAGGCGGTAAGTTTGACCAAAACTCTTATAAAGTGTCTGGTGGTTTGCATGGTGTAGGTGTTTCAGTGGTCAATGCCTTATCTGATTGGCTAAAACTGAAAATTTACCGCAATGGCAAAGTGCATCAAATGGAATTTCGCCGCGGCGAAGCTGTTGCGCCTTTAGTTGAAACTGGCGTAACTGATAAAAAAGGCACAGAAGTACACTTTTTAGCCTCAGTTGAAACCTTTACGCTGGTTGAATACCATTTTGAAATTTTAGCCAAACGTATTCGCGAGCTATCATTTTTGAATAACGGTGTGAAAATTGAGTTGGTAGACCAGCGCACAGGAAAAAGTGAAAACTTTGCTTATTCCGGCGGTATTAAGGGCTTTGTGGAGTATATGAACCGTAGCAAAACGGTACTGCATCCTAAAACCTTTTATGCATCAGGTGAAAAAGACGGCATGACCATTGAAGTTGCTATGCAGTGGAACGACTCTTACAGTGAAACTGTGCAATGTTTTACTAACAACATTCCACAGCGCGATGGCGGTACACACTTAACTGGCCTACGTACCGCAATGACACGTACTTTAAACCAGTATATTGAACAAAGCGAGCTGGCTAAAAAAGCAAAAGTTGAAACAACCGGTGATGATATGCGTGAAGGGATTACCTGCGTATTGTCAGTTAAAGTACCTGACCCTAAATTTTCATCTCAAACCAAAGATAAACTCGTTTCTAGTGAAGTGCAGCCAGTGGTGTCTGAGGTAGTAGCGGCAAAATTGGCTGAGTTTTTGCAAGAAAATCCAGCCGATGCGAAAATTATCTGCGGTAAAGTGGTTGAAGCAGCACGTGCTAGAGAAGCAGCACGTAAAGCACGTGAAATTACACGCCGCAAAGGGGTGATGGATACCATGGGTCTACCTGGTAAATTGGCTGATTGCCAAGAAAAAGACCCGGCACTATGTGAAATTTATCTAGTCGAGGGTGACTCTGCGGGCGGTTCTGCCAAACAAGGTCGTGATCGTAAAAACCAGGCGATTTTGCCGCTTAAAGGTAAAATCTTGAACGTAGAAAAGGCGCGTTTTGATAAGCTGCTAGGTTCACAAGAGATTGCAACGCTGATTACAGCACTGGGTACCAGTATTGGTAAAGCAGATTTTAGTGCTGAAAAGTTGCGTTATCACCGTATTATCATCATGACTGATGCGGACGTTGATGGTGCACACATTCGTACACTGTTACTTACATTCTTCTACCGTCAAATGACAGAATTAGTGGAACGTGGCCATATTTATATTGCGCAACCACCGTTATACAAAGTAAAACAGGGTAGGGATGAGCGTTATCTCAAAGATGAGCAGGAGTTAGATATTTACCTACTGCAATCTGCGCTGAAAAATGCTGAACTAGACACTAAAACCAATGCTGGCACTTTAAAAGATGAAGCCTTATCTGAAATTGCCAAACAAGTTGTGCTCACAGAAGCTGTGATCCGCCGTATTGCTTCACTGTATGACGAGAGTGTACTACGTGCAATTCAGGATGCAGGTGCAATTGATTTAAGCACAGAAGCTAGTGCAAATGCGATTGCTGAGAAGTTACGCCCTATCCTAGGCGCAGTGGGTAGTGAGGTAATTGTAGCGTTTGACGCAGAAACCAATGCCTACCGCTTAGAGATTAACAAGTATGTGCATGGTAACTTGCAATGCTGCGTGATTAATGCTGAATTTTTAAACAGCGGCGATTACAGACAATTGCTAAAAACCTCAAATATGCTCAATGGGTTAGTGGGTGTAGGGGCAATCGTTAAGCGTAACGAAAAAGAGCAAACAGTATCTACGTTTAAACAAGCACTAGATTGGCTGCAAGGTGAAGCGAAAAATACGCTGAATATTCAACGCTATAAAGGCCTTGGCGAAATGAACCCAGAGCAGTTATGGGAAACTACCATGGATCCAAAAGTGCGTCGCTTACTCAAAGTACAAATTGATGATGCGATTGCTGCAGACGAGATATTCACTACCCTGATGGGCGATAATGTTGAGCCTAGGCGTGCATTTATTGAAAATAACGCGCTGGGCGTGGGTAATTTGGATGTCTAGCTCTTGTTGTAGGATCTCATTGAAGTTTGTATTTGTCTCAAAAGTTCATATTTTTTGAGATATTAAAAAGGCCCATATTGGGCTTTTTTAATATAAAAATTTATAAATTAAAATGGCGATAAGAAAAAACTAAATTAATATTTACAGATCTAGCCAGACACAAATAACGATAATAATGGAGTAAATGCGTGAGTAAAAACAAGTTGTCAGAACGAGACATCTGCACCAAGTTTATTACGCCAGCAATACAACAGGCTGGCTGGGATATACAAACGCAAATCCGTGAAGAAGTCAGCTTTACTAAAGGCCGCATCATCGTTCGTGGCAAGATGCATGCACGTGGTGAGCAAAAGCGTGCTGATTACATCCTCTACTACAAATCCAATATCCCGATTGCTATTATTGAGGCCAAAGATAATAGTCATAGTGTTGGCGCAGGTATGCAACAGGCGCTCAATTATGCCGAAACGCTAGGTGTCCCATTCGTATTTAGCTCAAATGGCGATGCATTTTTGCTCCATGATAGAACGGGTAATGCCACACAAACTGAGCAAGAATTAGCACTGAGTGAGTTTCCCTCGCCGGAAGAGTTATGGCAACGCTATTGCGATTGGAAAGGCCTGCAATCTGAACAGGCTCGCACAACAGTTGAAATGCCATATTACGACGATGGTTCTGGTCGTGCACCGCGTTATTACCAGGCAAATGCCATTAATAACACGATAGAAGCTGTAGCGCGCGGACAACAACGTATTCTACTGGTCATGGCAACCGGCGTAGGTAAAACCTATACCGCCTTTCAGATCATCTGGCGTTTGTGGAAATCAGGCACTAAGAAACGCATTCTGTTTTTAGCTGATAGAAATATCCTAGTTGATCAAACTAAAAACAATGACTTTAAGCCGTTTGGTCCTGCCATGACCAAGATTAGCAAACGTCAAATCGATAAAAGCTATGAGATTTATCTATCGCTTTACCAGGCAGTCACGGGTAACGAAGAAGATAAAAATATCTATAAGCAGTTCTCACCAGATTTCTTTGATTTAATCGTCATCGACGAATGTCACCGTGGAAGTGCAGCAGAAGATTCAGCCTGGCGCGAAGTGCTCACTTACTTCAATACAGCAACACATATCGGTCTCACCGCTACTCCCAAAGAAACCAAAGAGGTATCCAGCATTCATTACTTTGGTGACCCTGTATATAGCTACTCTTTGAAGCAAGGCATTGAAGATGGTTTCTTAGCCCCCTACAAAGTGGTTAGAATCGACATTGATAAAGACTTGCAAGGCTGGCGACCGCATAAAGGCCAAGTAGATAAGTATGGCCAAGTCATCGAAGATCGAGTGTATAACCAGTCAGACATGGACCGTTACCTTGTTCTGGAAAAGCGTACGGAATTAGTCGCCCAAAAAATCACAGAGTTTCTCTCCGCAACGGATCCTTATGCTAAAACGATCGTCTTTTGTGATGATATCGATCATGCCGAGCGTATGCGTCAGGCACTCGTCAATCTAAATCCAGCGCGTGTAAAAGAAAATCGTAAATACGTGATGCGTATTACGGGTGATGAGATGGAAGGAAAAGCGGAATTAGATAACTTTATTAACCCTGAAGAACGCTATCCAGTCATCGCGACCACATCAAAGCTGATGACCACAGGCGTGGATGCGCAAACTTGTAAGCTGGTCGTGTTGGATCAGCATATTAAATCGATGACAGAGTTCAAGCAGATCATTGGTCGCGGCACGCGCATTAACGAAGACTACGGTAAATACTGGTTTACCATTATGGACTTCAAAAAAGCCACAGAATTGTTTGCCGATAAAGACTTCGACGGTGAACCAGTCGTGATTTATGAGCCAAAAGGTGATGAATCCCCTGTACCGCCAGATGAAGTGCCTGAAATCATCTTAGATGAAAACGGCAATCCAATTAAGCAGGTCAAAGGTGCAGCTGATGAAAACACCTCTCCAGATATCAGTATTGATGACGAGTCTGACACTAAGCGCATCAAGTATGTGTTAGGTGATGTGACAGTATATGTGGTGTCTGAGCGCGTCCAATACTATGGACCAGAAGGTAAGCTAATCACGGAATCCCTAAAAGACTACACGCGCAGCACAGTGCGCAAAGACTTTGCAACACTCGATGAATTCTTGCGTTCATGGACAAGTGCAGAGCGTAAGGCAGCGTTGATACATGAGCTAGAACAGCATGGCGTATTACTAGAAGCGCTAGCAGAAGAAGTGGGCAAAGACTTTGATGCGTTTGATTTAATCTGCCATGTGGCGTTTGACCAGCCACCACTCACGCGTCGTGAACGTGCAGAACAGGTGAAGAAACGTAATTACTTTGCCAAATATGGTGAGCAAGCAAGACAAGTATTAGAAAGCTTATTAGAAAAATACCAAGACACCGGTATTGAAAACATCGAAGACATTAAAATACTGACATTAGATCCATTTAAAGACATGGGGACTGCCAGTGAGTTAGTATCTGCGTTTGGTGGCAAACCAGCCTATATTGCTGCACTACAAGAATTAGAACAGCACCTTTACGCCTAGCCCTTAGCTAGCAGACAACACAAAAAATCAAGCATAACAATATGAGCATTTCTAGCACCATTAAATCCATTCAAGACATCATGCGCAAGGACGTAGGTGTTGATGGCGACGCACAACGCTTAAGCCAACTCGTTTGGATGCTGTTTCTAAAAATCTTTGATGATCGTGAAACCGAGTGGGAATTATTGCAAGACAACTACCACTCACCCCTGCCGGAGCAATATCGCTGGCGCAATTGGGCTGCTAATGCTGAAGGCATGACAGGTGATGCGCTGAAGCAGTTTCTAGATAACGAGATGTTTCCAGCCTTACAAAATCTTGAAGCCAAAGGTGGTGATCAACGCGCCTATGTGATCCGCTCGGTGTTTGAAGACGCCTACAACTACATGAAGTCTGGCCAGTTAATCCGCCAGGTGATTAACAAAATTCAAGAAGGTGTGGATTTTAATAAGGCGCAGGAACGCCATCTATTTGGCGATATGTACGAACAACTGCTGCGTGATCTGCAAGCTGCAGGTAATGCCGGTGAGTTCTACACGCCACGTGCTGTCACCGAGTTTATGGTGCGTATGGCCAATCCTCGCTTGGGTGAAAAGGTGATGGACCCCGCTTGCGGCACCGGCGGCTTCTTATCTTGCTCCATTGAACATATCCGCAAACAGGATGTAAAAACCGTAGAAGATGAAGCAATACTGCAAACCAGCATCCATGGCGTAGAAAAAAAGCCCATGCCGCACTTGCTATGCACCACCAACATGATTTTGCACGGCATTGATGTGCCAAGTAACATCCGGCACGACAACACGCTAGCAAGGCCTTTAATCAGCTGGGGGCCGAATGAGCGTGTGGATGTGATTGTGACCAACCCTCCATTCGGTGGGAATGAAGAAGACGGCATTGAAACCAACTTCCCAGCTACATTCCGCACCCGTGAAACCGCAGATCTGTTTTTAGTACTCATTATGCAGCTACTCAAAAGCGGTGGCCGCGCCGCACTGGTGTTGCCGGATGGCTTTCTGTTTGGCGAAGGCATTAAAACCCGTATCAAAGAAAAACTACTCGAAGACTGCAACCTGCACACTATTGTGCGCTTGCCCAACAGCGTGTTTGCGCCTTACACCAGCATTAAAACCAATTTGCTGTTTTTTACTAAAGGCACGCCAACACAAGACATTTGGTTTTATGAGAACCCATTACCAAAAGGGGTCAAAGCGTATAACAAAACCAAACCGATGAAGGTTGAAGAATTTGAACCACTCGCCGCATGGTGGGGCAATAAAGCCAATAACTTCAATACCCGTGAAGAATCGCCGCTAGCTTGGAAAGTCAGCCTAGATGACATTAAAGCCCGTAATTACAACCTCGATTGTAAAAACCCACACGTGGGCGAGCAAATCACGCACGACCCAGAGCAACTGTTAGCGCAATACGCAACCATGCAACAAGACATCGCCAGCCAGCGAACTGCTAAAACGCATACAAGCCGAAAAAGCCAAACTGATTGCAGAAGGCAAACTGAAAAAAGAAAAACCGCTCGCACCGATTAGTGAGGATGAAAAACCGTTTGAATTGCCTAATGGGTGGGAATGGGTATATTTACCAGAAGTGACAACTTATAAAGTTGGAAAAACACCCTCGACAAAAAGTACTGTCTATTGGACTAATGAAGATAGCGGTTATAACTGGGTAAGTATTGCTGATTTAAACCATGATGGGGTGGTGACCGAAACTTCAAAAAAAGTTACGCACCAAGCACTCAATGAAGTTTTTAAAAGCGAGCCAGTGCCAGCGGGCACAATCCTGATGAGCTTCAAGCTAACATTAGGGAAGATTTCAATCCTTGATGCACCTGCATTTCATAATGAAGCAATAATTTCAATTTATCCATCACCTGCGATAGATAAAAATTATCTTTTTAAAATATTACCAGCACGTGCAAACGAAGGTAATTCGAAAAGTGCGATTAAAGGAAATACACTTAATTCTGAATCTATAGCAGCTTTATTATTGCCCCTACCACCTAAAGTAGAACAACACCGTATCGTAGCCAAAGTCGATGAGCTAATGGCGCTATGCGACCAGTTAGAGCAACAACACAGCAACGCACAAGAAGCGCATGAAACCTTGGTGAGCCAACTGCTCGCCACGCTTACCCAAAGCCTAAACGCCGCAGAATTTAACGCCAACTGGCAACGCATCTATGCACATTTTGATGTGCTATTCACCACCGAAGCCAGCATAGATGCTCTCAAACAAACCCTGCTGCAACTCGCCGTCATGGGCAAACTCGTCCCGCAAGAGCCCAACGACGAACCAGCCAGCGAACTGCTAA
>NZ_PQVH01000004.1 GCF_004661485.1 Methylotenera oryzisoli | reverse complement strand
CAAATTTACCTTTTGCCATGATTATTTCCTTTTATCTAAACTTTAAAATTAATTAGTGATGGACTATTTTTTGTTAATAATGGCATCAGCCACGTTTCTTGGTGCTTCTGTGTAGTGCTTGAATTCCATGCTGTAGCTAGCGCGACCTTGTGACAATGAACGCACAACAGTTGAGTAACCGAACATCTCTGCCAATGGCACTTCCGCACGAATTACTTTACCTGACGCACTGTCTTCCATGCCTTGAATCATACCGCGGCGTGAAGACAAGTCACCCATTACATCACCCATGTAGTCTTCTGGCGTTTCCACTTCAACTGCCATCATAGGCTCAAGCAAGATTGGATCTGCTTTACGCATACCGTCTTTAAAGCCGATAGACGCAGCCATCTTAAATGCATTCTCGTTAGAGTCAACATCATGGTATGAACCATCAAACAATGTCACTTTAACGTCAACTACTGGGAAGCCAGCCAAAATACCTGAAGGAATTGTTTCACGTAAACCTTTTTCAACCGCAGGGATGAATTCACGTGGCACAGTACCACCTTTAATCTGGTCAACGAACTCAAAGCCTTTACCAGCTTCGTTCGGCTCCATTTTCAACCAAACGTGACCATACTGACCTTTACCGCCAGATTGTTTAACAAATTTACCTTCAACTTCAACAGATTTCTTGATCGCTTCACGGTAAGCAACCTGTGGCGCACCAACGTTAGCTTCAACGTTGAACTCACGGCGCATACGGTCAACCAAAATCTCCAAGTGCAACTCACCCATACCAGAAATAATGGTTTGGTTAGTTTCCTCATCTGTTTTAACACGGAATGAAGGGTCTTCTTGTGCCAAGCGGTTTAAAGCAATACCCATTTTTTCTTGGTCAGCTTTAGTTTTCGGCTCTACCGCAACGTGAATCACTGGCTCAGGGAATATCATGCGCTCTAAGATGATTTCAGTACCTAGCGCACATAATGTATCACCAGTTGTTGCTTCTTTCAGACCAACCGCAGCCGCAATGTCACCTGCACGAACTTCTTCAATAGGCACACGGTTGTTAGCATGCATTTGCACGATACGGCCGATACGCTCTTTTTTACCTTTGAGTGGGTTGTAAACTGTATCACCAGCATTAACCACACCTGAATACACGCGGAAGAAAATCAATTGACCAACAAACGGGTCAGTCATGATTTTGAATGCTAATGCTGAGAATTTCTCATCATCTGAAGCCTTCAAACGGATTTCATTACCATCTTCGTCTTCTGCTTTTGTATCTGGAATATCGGTAGGCGCAGGCATCAATTCGATCACCTTGTCCAACATTGCTTGCACGCCTTTGTTTTTGAATGCTGAACCGCACATCATAGGTACGATTTCAGAAGCAATAGTACGTGTACGCAAACCTAACAGAATGTCAGCTTCAGACAAATCACCTTCTTCAAGGTATTTGTTCATCAACTCTTCACTGGCTTCAGCTGCAGCTTCAACCATGTTTTCGCGCCACTTGTCGCAATCAGCTTGCAAATCAGCAGGGATATCACGGTAATCAAACTTCATACCTTGAGATGCTTCATCCCAGAAGATAGCTTTCATCTTGATTAAATCAACAACGCCTTCGAATTTCTCTTCAGCACCGATTGGCACTTGCAAAGGCACAGGGTTAGCTTTCAAACGTGCACGCATTTGATCGTACACTTTGAAGAAGTTAGCACCAGCACGGTCCATTTTGTTAACGAACGCTAAGCGTGGCACTTTGTACTTGTTAGCTTGACGCCATACAGTTTCCGATTGTGGCTGCACACCACCTACTGCACAGTAAACCATACATGCACCATCAAGCACACGCATTGAACGCTCTACTTCAATCGTAAAGTCAACGTGGCCTGGGGTATCAATAATGTTGATGCGATGTTGATCAAACTGACCAGCCATACCTTTCCAGAAGCAGGTAGTTGCAGCAGAAGTAATGGTAATACCACGCTCTTGCTCTTGCTCCATCCAGTCCATGGTTGCAGCGCCATCATGCACTTCACCAATCTTATGATTAACGCCTGTATAAAATAAAATACGCTCTGTCGTAGTTGTTTTACCTGCATCAATATGAGCAGAAATACCAATATTACGATAGCGATTAATAGGGGTTTGACGAGCCACGTTTATTACCTTTACTTAATTTTCTTAAAGAGCGATTCTATTAGTTAAATAACTAATTAGAAGCGGAAATGTGAGAACGCTTTATTAGCTTCAGCCATACGGTGAACTTCTTCACGTTTCTTCATAGCTGAACCACGGCCCTCTGAAGCTTCAACCAACTCAGCCGCTAAGCGCAAGCCCATTGATTTCTCACCACGCTTACGCGCTGCATCACGCAACCAACGCATAGCTAAAGCACTACGACGGCTAGGACGAACCTCAACAGGCACTTGGTAGTTTGCACCACCAACGCGGCGGCTCTTAACCTCAACCAACGGACGTAGGTTGTTTAGCGCCAAAGTGAACACTTCTAAAGCGTCTTTGCTAGTCTTGCTAGTCACTTGGTCAAATGCACCGTATAAAATACGTTCAGCAACAGATTTTTTACCGCCTGTCATTAACACGTTTACAAATTTTGAAACTTCTTGGCTACCGAATTTTGGATCCGGCAGGATATTACGTTTGGGGACTTCTCTACGTCTTGGCATAATCTTCTCTATTCTCTTTTATGTTTTGCTAGCAACTGCTCAAGCAAGGCTTTTGGTTAGCCGCTACATTAATAAAACCGTTACCGGTTGATTGCTATTATTTAGCTTTAGCTTCTTTAGGACGCTTAGCACCGTATTTAGAACGTGATTGCTTACGATCTTTAACGCCTGCAGTATCCAAGCTACCGCGAACCATATGGTAACGCACACCTGGTAAGTCTTTTACACGACCACCACGTAGTAAAACTACGCTATGCTCTTGCAAGTTATGGCCTTCACCGCCGATGTAGCTAATTACTTCGTAGCCATTGGTTAGGCGTACTTTAGCAACTTTACGTAAAGCAGAGTTTGGCTTTTTAGGTGTTGTAGTATAAACGCGAGTGCAAACACCACGTTTTTGTGGACAAGCTTCAAGTGCTGGCACTTTGCTCTTTGTGACCACTTTAACGCGTGGTTTACGTACTAACTGATTGATGGTTGGCATTGCCTGTAACCTCTAATGTTGTTCTCTAAAATTATTTATTTCAAAATCTAAAAAATAGACAAGGATGGTGTTAATACAATAACACCATCCTGAAAAACTCAGCATTCTATTTAGCCTGACTTTTATTGTCAAGACTTAATTATCTGATTTTATTCTGCATCTATCTCACTACTTACTTCTGTTGCTACATTTACTACCACTTCTTCTGCTGCAATTACTTCTGCTGCTGGCGCTTCATTTTGTGGAACACCGCCTGCAACCGCTGCACGCTTACGCGCTTCGTGATATGCAAGACCAGTACCTGCTGGAATCAAACGACCAACAATCACGTTTTCTTTCAGACCACGTAGATCATCGCGTTTGCCCAAGATTGCAGCTTCTGTCAGTACGCGTGTTGTTTCTTGGAACGACGCAGCTGAGATGAATGAGTCTGTTGATAATGAAGCTTTAGTAATACCAAGCAACACATACTCAAATAGTGCAGGACGTTTGTCTTGCGCAATCACCACTTCATTTTCAGCTAACAGATCGGCACGCTCAACTTGCTCACCTAAGATGAAGCTTGTATCACCTGCATCTGTCACACGTACACGACGTAACATTTGACGCACAATCACCTCAATATGTTTATCGTTAATCTTAACGCCTTGTAAACGGTAAACGTCTTGCACTTCGTCAATGATGTAACGCGCTAAAGACTCGCGACCTTGCAAACGTAAGATGTCTTGTGGATCAGCTGGGCCGTCAACAATGGTCTCACCTTTAGTGACTACTTGACCGTCATGCGCTGTTACGTGCTTGTCTTTTGGAATCAAGTATTCATTTGAAATACCGTCTAAGTCAGTAATTACTAAACGTTGCTTACCTTTGGTATCTTTACCGAATGAAACAGTACCTGTTACTTCAGCCAACATACCTGCATCTTTTGGTGAACGCGCTTCGAACAACTCAGCAACACGTGGCAGACCCCCGGTAATATCACGTGTTTTAGATGACTCTTGCGGTACGCGAGCTAACACTTCACCCACACCCACTTCTTGACCATCTTTCACGGTAATAATACAACCGATTTGGAACGTTACGTTTACTGATTGATCACCACCAGCAAGCTTAACTTCATTGCCATTTGCATCTAACAATTTAACTTGTGGACGCAAGCCTTTAGTTTGACCAGCACGTTGTTTAGGATCAATCACCACCAATGATGACAAACCAGTTACGTCATCAATCTGTTTAGCTACCGTAATACCTTCTTCAACGTTTTCGAATTTAACGAAACCAGCGTACTCAGTAATAATTGGACGCGTATGCGGATCCCAAGTTGCAATCGCCTGACCTGCTTTTACCGCTTTACCGTCAGTAATTTGCAAGGTAGCACCGTATGGCACTTTATGACGCTCACGCTCACGACCATTCTCATCTGCAATAATCACTTCACCATTACGTGAAATGACCACTTGCTCGTTACGCGCATTAGTCACGTAACGCATAGTTGAAGTAAAGCTCAACACACCGTTAGACTTACTTTCTACTTGGCTTACAGAAGCTGCACGCGATACCGCACCACCGATGTGGAACGTACGCATGGTCAACTGTGTACCAGGCTCACCAATAGACTGCGCAGCAATCACACCCACTGATTCACCTTGGCTAATCAGTTTGCCACGACCTAAGTCACGGCCGTAACATTTAGCACAAATACCGTAGCGTGTATCGCAAGTCAGTGCTGTACGCACTTTCACTTCATCGATACCTAAAGCATCAATACGCTCTACTTCATCTTCAGTCAGCAAAGTACCTGCTGGGTAAATCACTTCTTGTGTTTCTGGATTAATTACATCCAACGCAGTGGTACGACCCAAGATACGGTCATGCAACGGCTCAATTACTTCACCGCCTTTAACCAAAGCTTTAGTCACTAAACCATCAGTCGTACCGCAATCATGCTCAGTCACTACCAAGTCTTGTGTTACGTCAACCAAACGACGTGTCAGGTAACCTGAGTTCGCTGTTTTCAACGCAGTATCAGCTAGACCCTTACGTGCACCGTGGGTTGAAATAAAGTATTGCAACACGTTCAGACCGTCACGGAAGTTAGCTTTAATCGGCGTTTCAATAATAGAACCATCCGGCTTCGCCATCAGACCACGCATACCAGCTAACTGACGCACTTGCGCTGCAGAACCACGCGCACCAGAGTCCGCCATCATGTAAATCGCATTGAAAGACTCTTGACGCACCACTTTACCGTTAGCGTCTTTTAATTGGTTGCCATCAGCATCCAATACGTCTTCTTCTTTCAGTTGCTTCATCATCGCGTCGGCAACTTTATCACCGGCACGACCCCAGATATCCACCACTTTGTTATAGCGCTCGCCTTGTGTCACTAGACCAGAAACGTATTGGTCTTCGATTTCTTTCACCTCAGCATCAGCAGCAGCAATTAATTGCTCTTTTTCTAATGGCACTAACATATCGTTAATGCTGATAGAAATACCTGCTTTAGTCGCGTATGAGTAACCAGTGTTTTTCAATTGGTCAGCAAAGATAACTGTTTCGCGGATACCTACTTTACGGAACGAAGCATTGATCAGTTTTGAAAGCTCTTTCTTTTTCAATGCTTTATCAATGTGACTGAATGGTAAGCCTGCTGGCAAGATATCTGACAGCAATGCACGACCTACAGTTGTTTCGTAACGTGTTGTTTTCTCTGTTTTAACGCCATCTACATCCAGATCGTACTCTTTAATACGCACAGTAACTTTAGCATGTAGATCGATTAAACCTTGATCAAATACACGCTGTACTTCTTTCACGTCTGAGAAGCGCATGCCAGTGCCGCGTGCGTTAACTTTCTCACGTGTCATGTAGTACAGACCCAACACGATATCTTGTGAAGGCACAATGATTGGCTCGCCGTTTGCAGGTGACAATACGTTGTTTGATGCCAACATCAAGGTACGCGCTTCCATTTGTGCTTCTAAGCTCAATGGTACGTGAACCGCCATTTGGTCACCGTCAAAGTCGGCGTTGAATGCCGCACAAACTAACGGGTGCAATTGAATGGCTTTACCTTCAATCAGGATAGGCTCGAACGCTTGGATACCCAAACGGTGCAATGTAGGCGCACGGTTCAATAGTACTGGATGCTCGCGGATGACGTCTTCGAGGATATCCCATACTTCTGGTCCTTCTTCTTCAACTTTTTTCTTCGCAGCTTTAATCGTAGTTGCTAAACCTAACACTTCCAATTTATGGAAAATGAATGGTTTGAACAATTCCAACGCCATTTTTTTAGGCAAACCGCACTGATGCAGTTTCAATTGTGGACCAACCACAATCACTGAACGACCAGAGTAATCCACACGCTTACCAAGCAAGTTCTGACGGAAACGACCGCCTTTACCCTTGATCATGTCAGCCAATGATTTCAATGGACGTTTGTTAGCGCCAGTCATCACTTTACCGCGACGGCCGTTGTCTAATAATGAGTCCACCGCTTCTTGCAACATACGTTTTTCGTTACGTACAATAATTTCCGGTGCTTTCAACTCTAACAAGCGTTTCAAACGGTTGTTACGGTTAATCACGCGACGATATAGATCGTTCAGGTCAGATGTAGCAAAGCGGCCGCCGTCCAATGGTACCAATGGACGTAGTTCTGGTGGCAATACTGGCAAGATTTCAAGAATCATCCACTCTGGTTTAATGCCAGATTTTTGGAATGCTTCTAACACTTTTAAGCGTTTAGCAATTTTCTTGATTTTCGCTTCTGAACCAGTTGCGCCTAGGTCTTGACGTAATGTAGTGATTTCACGCTCAATATCCATTGTGCGTAGCAATTCACGTACCGCTTCAGCGCCCATCACTGCATTGAACTCATCACCGTACTCTTCTACTTTTGCCAAGTAGTCATCTTCAGTCAATAACTGACCGCGTGTAAGCGGCGTCATGCCTGGATCAACCACGATAAATGCTTCAAAGTACAATACGCGTTCGATATCACGCAAAGCGATATCCAATACCATACCTAAACGGCTTGGTAATGATTTCAAGAACCAAATGTGCGCTACTGGTGATGCTAGGTCGATATGACCCATACGCTCACGACGCACTTTTGATAATGTCACTTCAACGCCACATTTTTCGCAGATGACGCCGCGATGTTTTAAGCGTTTGTATTTACCGCACAAGCACTCGTAATCTTTGATAGGGCCAAAGATTTTTGCGCAGAACAAGCCATCACGTTCAGGCTTGAAAGTACGGTAGTTAATGGTTTCTGGCTTTTTCACTTCGCCATATGACCATGAACGGATTTTTTCAGGTGAAGCTAACGCAATCTTAATTGCATCAAATTCTTCTTCTTGCGTTACCTGTTTAAATAAGTCTAATAGAGCTTTCATGTGAATTCTCTCCTGAATTAGTTGCGGTCTAGGTCGATGTCGATAGCGAGTGAACGAATTTCTTTCACTAACACGTTAAATGACTCAGGCATACCTGCATCAATTTTGTGTTCGCCTTTAACGATGTTTTCATACACTTTAGTACGGCCAGTAACGTCATCAGACTTCACTGTCAGCATTTCTTGCAAGGTATATGAAGCACCATAAGCTTCTAACGCCCAAACCTCCATCTCACCAAAACGCTGGCCACCGAATTGTGCTTTACCGCCCAATGGTTGTTGTGTGACCAATGAATAAGGACCTGTAGAACGAGCATGCATCTTGTCATCAACCAAGTGATGCAGTTTCAACACGTGCATATAACCTACAGTCACTGGACGCTCAAATTTGTCGCCGGTACGGCCATCAAACAGCGTTACCTGTGTTTTACCTGCATGGAACTGCAATTGTTTAGTACGTGCATCATCATCCGGGAACGCCAAATCAAGCATCGCTTTAATATCAGACTCTGCTGCACCATCAAATACTGGCGTTGCAAATGGCACACCGCGTTTGAGGTTTTGCGCTAAATCTAAAATTTCCGCATCGGTGAAAGATTTAATATCTTCATGCTTACCTGTGCTGTCGTTATAGATTTTTTCCAAGAACTTACGGATCTCAGCTACTTTAGATTCTTCACGTAGCATTTCTTCGATACGTAAACCTAACCCTTTAGCGGCCCAGCCTAAGTGCACTTCCAAAATCTGACCAATGTTCATACGTGAAGGAACGCCTAGCGGGTTCAACACGATATCCAATGGCGTACCGTCAGCCATATGCGGCATATCTTCTACTGGGCAGATTTTTGAGATCACACCCTTGTTACCGTGACGACCCGCCATCTTATCGCCTGGTTGGATACGACGTTTAACAGCCAAGTAAACCTTAACCATTTTTTGTACGCCTGGTGGCAATTCGTCACCTTGCGTCAATTTACGTTTTTTCTCTTCAAAGCGGTTATCAAACTCAATGCGCGCTTGTGACAAGCTGTCTTTCAACTGCTCTAATTGACGCGCCGCTTCTTCGTCTGACAAGCGAATGTCAAACCAATCGTAACGACCTACAGACTCTAAGTACTCAGCAGTTAATGCTTCGCCTTTTTTCAGCTTGTTAGGACCGCCAGTAGCCACTTTACCTTCAATCAAGCGACGGATACGGCCGAATGCATCGTCTTCCACGATACGCATTTGGTCAGCCAAGTCTTGTTTGTAGTGTGCTAATTGGTCATCAATAATTTGTTGCGCACGTGCATCACGGTCAATACCTTCGCGTGTAAACACTTGTACGTCAATCACAGTACCACTCATGCCTGAAGGCACGCGTAGTGACGTATCTTTAACGTCAGACGCTTTTTCACCGAAAATCGCACGTAGCAATTTCTCTTCTGGCGTCAGTTGTGTCTCACCTTTAGGTGTTACTTTACCCACCAATACGTCACCGGCTTCAACTTCAGCACCAATGTGAATAATACCCACTTCATCCAGACGCGCTAACATGCGCTCACTCAAGTTTGAAATATCTTGTGTGATTTCTTCTGCACCAAGTTTTGTATCACGTGCAACCACTGATAACTCTTCAATATGAATAGAAGTGTAACGATCATCAGCCACTACGCGCTCTGAAATCAAGATCGAGTCTTCGTAGTTATAACCGTTCCATGGCATAAAGCCTACCAACATATTTTGACCCAGTGCCAACTCACCCATATCGGTAGAAGCACCGTCTGCAATCACGTCGCCACGTGCAAGTTTGTCACCTACTTTAACCAATGGACGTTGGTTAATATTGGTATTTTGGTTAGAACGCGTATATTTAGTTAAGTTGTAAATATCTACGCCAACTTCACCAGCTTTCGCCTCTTCATCGTTTACACGAATCACGATACGTGCAGAATCAACGTAATCTACCAAACCACCACGGCGAGCAGTTACCACAGTACCAGAGTCAACTGCTACAGTACGCTCGATACCGGTACCTACTACTGCTTTCTCAGCACGTAGACATGGTACAGCTTGACGTTGCATGTTTGCACCCATCAATGCGCGGTTCGCGTCATCGTGTTCCAAGAATGGAATCAATGAAGCCGCAACAGAAACAATTTGGCCTGGCGCCACGTCCATATATTGAACGCGATCAGGTTGCGTCATCGTAAACTCGTTGTGATGACGTGATGAAATTAAATCATCTACAAATACGTTCTTAGCATCTAAATCAGTATTCGCTTGCGCGATCATGTACTGACTCTCTTCAATCGCTGACAAGTAGTCAATCGTATCTGATACTTTATTGCTATCAACACGGCGATATGGTGTTTCTAAGAAACCATATTCATTAGTACGTGCATATAAAGCTAAAGAGTTAATCAAACCAATGTTTGGACCCTCTGGTGTCTCAATCGGACATACGCGACCATAGTGTGTTGAGTGTACGTCACGTACCTCAAAGCCAGCGCGCTCGCGGGTCAAACCACCAGGGCCTAAAGCTGAAATACGGCGTTTATGCGTAATTTCAGACAATGGGTTAGTTTGGTCCATAAATTGTGACAATTGTGAAGAACCGAAGAACTCACGGATTGCACTTGAAACCGGTTTCGCATTGATCAAATCGTGCGGCATCAGGTTGTCAGATTCAGCTTGTGACAAACGTTCTTTAACTGCACGCTCTACACGTACTAGACCAGTACGGAATTGGTTCTCAGCCAACTCACCTACTGAACGGATACGACGATTACCTAAGTGATCGATATCATCGATTTCACCGCGGCCATTGCGCAACTCTAGCAACACACCGATGACAGCTAAGATGTCGTCGTTAGACAAGGTATTAGCACCTTCGTCACCTTGCACACCAACAGCTTCATAGAATCTGCGAATCCAGTTAGATTGACGCTCTTCTGCTTTTTCTGGGAAAGCGCGACGGTTAAACTTCATACGACCTACGCGTGACAAATCGTAGCGATCTTCATTGAAGAACAAACCTTGGAACAATGCTTCAACTGACTCTTCAGTTGGCGGTTCGCCAGGACGCATCATACGGTAGATAGCAACGCGTGCACTGTATTGGTCAGGAATTTCATCAATACGCAACGTTTGTGAAATGTAGTCACCGTGATCCAAGTCATTTGAATACAATGTACTTACAGTGCGAATATTGGCATCAACCAATTTACCCAATAAAGACTCAGTGATTTCATCGTTAGCATTTGCCACGACTTCACCAGTTTCTTGGTCAACAATCGTGTTAGCCAAGGCGCGGCCTAGAATGAAATCTTGCGGCACAGCGATTTCGCTCACGCCAGCTTTTTCCATGTCACGGATGTGCTTTACGGTAATACGTTTGTCTTTAGCAACAATCACTGAACCGTCTTTAGCAACGATATCAAATTTTGCTACTTCACCACGTAAACGCTCAGGTACTACTGTAAATTCAACACCAGTTTTACCGATGTGGAATGTATCAAAATCGTAGAAAGTTGAAATAATTTGCTCTGGGGTGTAACCCAATGCTTTCAACAAAATCGTTACCGGCATTTTGCGGCGACGGTCAATACGGAAATACAAGTAATCTTTTGGATCAAACTCAAAGTCCAACCATGAACCACGGTAAGGAATAATACGTGCTGAGAATAGCAACTTACCTGAACTGTGGGTTTTACCGCGGTCATGCTCAAAGAACACACCTGGGCTGCGATGCAATTGAGACACGATAACACGCTCGGTACCGTTGATCACAAATGAACCATTTTCAGTCATCAAAGGCAATTCGCCCATGTAAACTTCTTGTTCTTTAACTTCTTTAACTGTAGGTTTAGAAGCCTCTTTGTCCATAATGGTCAAACGTACGCGCACACGCAAAGGTGCAGCATAAGTTAAACCACGTTGTTGACATTCTTTAACATCAAATGGCTCAGCACCTAGTTGATAGCTCACATAATCTAAACGTGCGTTACCTGAATGGCTAACGATAGGGAAAACAGAACTGAATGTAGATTGCAGACCTGTTTCAGTACGTTGATCAGCAGGAACATTAGACTGCAAAAATGCAGCATATGACTCTAATTGCATTGCCAGCAAATAGGGAATTTCTTGAACGCTTTCTCGCTTGGCAAAACTTTTACGAAGGCGCTTCTTTTCGGTGAAGGAATAGCTCATTGCATCTCCTAGATATTTTGAGGGCAGAAATTAAAATACTTTTTTGCACTACATCCATTACGTAAGTATTTTCACCTCTAACCTCAGTTAATGATTAACTGAAGGCTTATTACAGTACCAGCATCTATATAATTACCTTAGCTAAGGCAATTACATTTTGTTACATTGCAGGCCATTACAAATGGCGAAGGCTGACGGTCACCCGTCAGCCTAATTTATACACTTAAAGATGTATTATTTGATTTCGCCAGTTGCGCCAGCTTCGATCAATTTTTTCAATGCTGCATCAGCGTCAGCTTTTGAAACGCCTTCTTTAATTACTTTTGGTGCGCCATCAACTAGGTCTTTAGCTTCTTTCAAGCCTAAACCAGTCAATTCACGAACAGCTTTAATCACGCCAACTTTTTGCTCGCCTGCGCCTAAAAGCACAACGTTGAACTCAGTTTGCTCAGCTGCTGCAGCTGGAGCTGCACCACCTGCTGAAGCTGCAACTGCAACTGCTGCAGCTGACACGCCAAATTTTTCTTCGATTTCTTTAATAAAAGCTGTCAAGTCTAAAACTGACATTGAACCAACTGCTTCTAAAATATCTGCATTTGAAATTGCCATTTGAATATTTCCTAAAATAAAATAATGTTGCTTTAAATAAGCGATCTGATGAATTAAGCTGCTTCTTTAGCGTCGCGAACTGCCGCAATCGCACGTGCAAACTTAGTAGGCACTTCGTTAAGTGTGCGTGCAAATTTAGCAAGCAACTCTTCACGACTTAATGTAGATGCTAGCGCTTGAACACCAGCAACATCCATCAATTGATTTGGCACCGCACCTGCTTTAATAACGAATTTATCGTTAGTTTTAGCAAAATTGTTCAGTACTTTAGCTGCCGCTACTGGGTCAGCAGAAATGCCGAACACCAATGGGCCAACCATTTGGTCTGCTAATGCTGCAAATGGTGTACCTTCAACCGCGCGACGTACCAATGTATTTTTCAATACACGTAGATACACGCCTGATTTTCTGGCATCTGCACGCAATACCGTCATATTGGCTACGCCCATACCACGATACTCAGCAAGAACAATCGCTTGTGCTTGTGCAACTTGTGCACTTACTTCAGCAACAACCGCTTTTTTCTCTGTAAGATTTAGACTCAAGGTCTTTCTCCTTCCGTTAAAATCTCCGCTTTATTTCTAAAGCAGAATCAGCTCTTATAATTAATATTATAAAAACCACTTTTACGGCGACCTTTTATCAGGATTAACCTGTTATAGGGATACGCCATCTGCGTAGGCCAGGTTTTGATAGTAGATTTAAAACAAAAAGCTTTAATCCAACACAAAACCACATTAAATCGAAACGACACCTACGGTCTTTGATAACCTCACTTCAATTGCATCACTATTAAGCTAGCAAAGGAAATGAGCCCAAAGCACTATATAGGTGAGGCAACAAAGCCCCACCCATTATTCTAATTAAGCAACCAAACTTGCTTGGTCAACACGCACACCTGCACCCATCGTACTAGATACAGATAGTTTTTTCAGGTAAACACCTTTGCTTGCAGCTGGTTTAGCTTTGTTCAAAGCATCAACTAATGCAGCCAAGTTACCTTGCAATTGTTCAACTGTGAAAGAAGCACGGCCGATTGTGCAGTGAATGATACCGCCTTTGTCTGTACGGTATTGTACTTGACCAGCTTTAGCATTTTTAACTGCAGTTGCTGCGTCAGGAGTCACAGTACCCACTTTAGGGTTAGGCATCAAACCACGTGGACCCAACACTTGACCTAAAGCACCAACGATACGCATTGCATCAGGTGTAGCGATCACAACGTCAAAATCCATTACGCCAGCTTTAACTTGCTCAGCCAAATCTTCAAAACCAACGATGTCAGCACCCGCCGCTTTAGCAGCTTCAGCTTGTGCACCCTGTGCAAACACAGCAACACGTGTAGTTTTACCTGTACCGTTAGGCAACACGATAGCGCCACGTACTAATTGGTCAGACTTACGTGCATCAATACCTAAGTTAACTACCGCATCGATAGACTCATTGAATTTTGCAGTTGCGTTTTCTTTAACTAAAGTTAAACCTTCAGTCACTGGGTACAATTTATTACGATCTACTTTTGCACGTAGTGCGTTAATTCTTTTAGCCATGTTATACACCCTCCACTTCAATACCCATACTGCGAGCGCTACCTGCGATAGTGCGAACTGCAGCATCCATATCAGCAGCAGACAAATCAGCTTGTTTAGTTTTCACAATATCTTCAGCTTGTGCACGAGTGATTTTGCCAACTTTATCCGTATGTGGACGAGGTGAACCTTTAGTAATACCAGCTGCTTTTTTGATCAAAATAGTTGCTGGAGGTGATTTCATCACAAACGTGAAGCTCTTATCAGCAAACGCAGTAATTACTACTGGGATTGGCAATCCTGGCTCAACACCTTGTGTTGCAGCGTTAAACGCTTTACAGAATTCCATGATGTTCAAACCACGTTGACCCAATGCTGGACCTACTGGTGGACTTGGATTAGCTTTACCTGCAGGAATCTGCAGCTTGATATAGCCAATAACTTTCTTTGCCATGCTATTACTCCTAATATGGGTACTAACGCTTCAATCGAGACCAAAGCTCCCCGTTAATAAAAACAACTACTTACTACTAAACTTCTTTTTCTACCTGACTAAATTCCAACTCAACCGGTGTAGAACGACCGAAAATAACCACAGAAACGCGCAATTTGCTTTTCTCGTAGTTAATTTCTTCCACATTGCCAGAAAAGTCTTTAAACGGACCGTCAGTAATACGAACTGACTCACCTTTTTCAAAGGTAAGTTTTTGTGTAGGGTTACTTTTACTATCATCAATGCGCTGCAAGATGATGTCGACTTCTTTATCTTTAATTGGTGTTGGCTTTTGCGCACTGCCACCAATAAATGCTGTTACACGTGGTGTACTTTTCACCAAATGCCAAGTGTCATCTGTCATGTTCATCTGAACCAACACATAACCTGGGTAAAGCTTACGCTCAGAAATTGTTTTCTGACCCGCTTTCATTTCGATTACCTCTTCGATTGGCACTAAAATCTGGCCAAATTGATCTTGTAATCCAGAACGTACAACACGCTCTTCCAATCCTTTTTGCACGGATTTTTCAAAACCTGAAAAAGCCTGCACCGCGTACCATTTCATACTCATTACGCGCCCCGTCCTAGTAACCACTTAACCATAAAAGCAAACCCGATATCGACCACCGCTAAAAACGCAGCCATCACAACCACCAACACAAACACCACCAATGTAGTTTGTATTGTTTCTTTACGTGTAGGCCAAACCACTTTACGTGACTCAGCAACTGCCTCACCAATAAAACCAAATGACTGCTGACCAAGCGGAGTAGTCCAAAGCACAGCAACAGAAGCCGCCAAACCTGCAAGCACAACCAAAATACGCACCACAGTAGGCTTGTCTGCTAAAAGGTAAAAACCGGCAATGCCTGCCACCAGCAAAAGCGCAGCTGACAGCAACTTAATTTTATTGAGCATAATTGTCTTAATCTAAGAACTTACTTAATGGTGACTAAAATAACTTCAGGTCTTACTAACGCGAATAACTAGAAATATGAATATTTCTAGTTATTCGGCAGATTAATAAATCCATACTATATATTTGGCAGGCCAAGAGGGTCTCGAACCCCCAACCCTCGGTTTTGGAGACCGATACTCTACCAATTGAGCTATTGGCCTGTACTTAAACCTTTAAATAAGAGCTACGCAGGGTTGTTTGCGCAACTCTTACAAATTATCTTACTCGATAATCTTAGCT
>NZ_PQVH01000003.1 GCF_004661485.1 Methylotenera oryzisoli | reverse complement strand
GCGTTCATCAATTCATCGGCTTGCTCCATCATCGATTCAGCGGCGGCCGCGGCTTCTTCTACCAAGGCGGTATTTTGTTGGGTGACATCGTCCATCTTCATAATGGCTTCGTTCACTTGCTCAATGCCTGCGCTTTGCTCTTGTGAGGCAGCAGAGATTTCACCAATGATGTCAGAAACACGTTTAACTGAGCTGACGATCTCTTGCATGGTTTCACCAGCGGTTTCTACTTGCTTGGTACCTTCTGCAGTTTTGTTCACTGAGTTGGTAATCAGCTCTTTAATTTCTTTTGCAGCAGAGGCTGAGCGTTGTGCTAGGTTGCGTACTTCTCCTGCTACCACCGCGAAGCCTCGACCTTGTTCCCCTGCTCTTGCTGCTTCAACCGCAGCATTCAGCGCTAGGATGTTGGTCTGGAATGCGATGCCGTCAATAACGCTAATGATGTCTTCAATCTTTTTAGCGCTTTCGTTGATTTGTGCCATGGTGTTGACTACCGCAGAGACGGCTACACCGCCTTTAACCGCTACGCCTGATGCTGCTGAGGCGAGTTGGTTGGCTTGTTTGGCGTTGTCCGCATTTTGTTTCACGGTAGATGAGAGTTCTTCCATGCTGGCTGCAGTTTTTTCTAGGGAGGCCGCTTGGTCTTCTGTTCTGCGTGATAGGTCTGCGTTGCCTTGGGCGATTTCTTTTGCAGCGGTGTTGATGGTTTCTACCGATTGCTGCACAGTCACGATCGGACTAACGATCATTTCTAAGGTTTCGTTCATGCCGTTTACAATTTTACGGTAGTCGCCTTGGTGCCTGTCTGCATTAGCGCGCACAGTCACGCGGCCTTCACGTGCTGCATCAGCAAGTAGCTGAGCATCGGCTACTAATGCGTTAATTGATGAAAAACAGGTATTTAAATTATCTTTAATTTTATTAAAGTCACCATTGTAACGACTTGTGATTTGCTCAGGAATATCGCCTCTTGCAATATCTTCCACGCTATTTGCAGCCATATTTAAAGGATCAACAATCGCATCTAGTGTAGCATTAAGCCCCTCGATTACTTTACGGTACTCTCCCAAATGTTTAGATGCATCAGCACGTGAAGTTAAATTTCCAGCCTCAGCTGCTTGTGCTAGTAGATTGCCATCTGCAACTAGAGACTTGATTGCCACACCACACGCATTAAGGTTGTTTTTAATAATATTAAAATCACCTTTGTACTCTTGATTAATTTCTACAGGAATTACACCTTTTGAAAGATTATCAACATAGTTCGCGGCCATATTAAGAGGACCAATTACAGCCTCTAACAATTTATTCATGCCTCCACTTATCTCTTTTAGGAAGCCATCTGGATACTGTGTTGCATCAATTCTACTTGTTAAATCTCCGGCTACTGTCTGATCAATTAACCGAGCTATACTTTGCTCAGCAGCGAGTTCCTCTGTGCGGTCATCCCACTGAATCATGCGACCTAAATATTGCCCTTCTGAGTTATGTACTGGGTTGAAAGTTAACCTTAAATGACGACCAGCCATTGTGGTGTTAAGTACCTTACTACCTTTAAGTTCTGCAACATAAGACGCTCGGTCTTCCTCATTTTCAATATACTTACCCAGTGTACCACCAATTAATTTATCCACCTCAAAGCCGGGGTGTAGCTTTTCGATATTTGCACTCATTTTCTCCCATAACGCAAATCCAGCCTTATTCATGTAAATAAGTTTATTATTCTCATTGCCTACTGTAACTGGAATAGACGCATTATCTAGTGCAGACTTGATTCTATCAACACCAGCTAAAGTATCTGTATAGTCAAAATCTATTCTTGTTTTTAATGCCCTATAGGCATCCATCACATCTGTCATTTCATCGCGGTGACCTGTACGTAACACGGAGTCATGATCTTCACCTTGTGCACTTGCCATCAAGTATTCAATTGCCATACGTATACGCGGCATGATGGCGTGGTAAAGTTGCCATCCGAGGAATCCTGTAATCAATAGCCCTAGCAAAATAAACAGGATATTTACATTACGTTTAAAAACGTAATTCTCCTGAGCCTGATTAAATTCCTTTGCGGCAATATCCAACTGTAGCAATGTCAGTTGGCTAATCTTTTCAGACAAAGGTTCAATCGCTGGGTAAAGTTGATTAACCGTGAACTCAGTAATTAATGCTTGATCCCGAGCTTTTAGAATCTCTTTTAATCTTGCTGTCGCTAGATTTGCTTGCGTGAAAAGGGGCTTTGCTTCAGCAATGAGCTCTTTCTCTTCAGCAACCAAATAGGTATTTGTATATGCTTGCCAATTTTTATCTACTGCTTTAATTGCATCGTCGACGTTTTGCTCTGCTTGTGTCCAACTAATATTACCATTACGCACTTTATGAGAGGTATCGACAATATTGACCGCATACATATCAGCAACTATTTTCAATTGCTGAAGTGGTACAACACGATCATTGTAGACCGTTGACAATCTCTCATTGCTATATTGAATACCATACAAGCCATTGATACCCAATGAAAAACAGGTAAGTGCCACTGTCAGAAAAATACATACGATTCTAGCTTTAAGTGAGAAGTTCCGTTTAAAGTTATTAACTTTAGTCATCACTCCTTCTAGCCATGAATGATGCTCTTTAAGGTAACGATGGTAATTAAGCGCACCTTCAATTTGCTCTCTAGATGCCTTCTTGCGAACAGAAATATAACCGGAAACCGTCTCGTTTTCTTTTATAGGTGTTACAACAGCCTCTACCCAGTAGTGGTCGCCATTTTTACAACGATTTTTAACGATTCCGATCCATGGTTTACCTGACTTGACTGTACTCCAAAGATCCTGAAATGCCTCTGATGGCATATCAGGATGACGTACAATATTGTGACTCTGACCGATTAACTCATCCTCGTTAAAACCACTAATATCAATAAAATCTCTATTAACAAACGTGATCCTGCCTTTCAAGTCTGTTTTAGAAACTAGTTGGTGAGTGCTATTAAGCTCCAGTTCTCGTTGCGTCACTGGCATATTGATTTTCATGGTTTTATTCTTTCTGGCACTTTAAACAAAGTCTAATCATGCAAAAAACGTTTTAACTTACTAGTTACACTTCTAAATTTAATTAAATTGAATGTTCATCAATACAGATCAAATACTGAGTCATGATTAGATTACTCAAAGCAACTGAGAAATTCATTCCAGCTGATTACAACTAAAACTCCTCCCAGTCATCATTCGACTTATTAGTCAATACCTTAGCCGGAGCCATACGCTTATGCACACTAGATTCAATTGCATCGATAGCATTGATTGTTCGTTTTGAGGTCTTAGAGAACTCACCTCCCAATAGTTGCTTTGCTTTAGCCTGATTTTGCTCATGCACGCATCGCACAATATGTCCTACGCTCTCATGAAATTCTGCGTGTGCAGTTTTAAGCTCTTTGTATTCAGGCGTATGTGCATGCTTTTGCGCACGACCATATATCCAACCACCTAATGGACACTGGTCATCGCGACAAACCTTCTCCACCTCCAGATGTTCTTTTGACCGGCCCGCGATGTAGTCTACTAAACGAGTTTTCCACTTAACATGCGCTTGCTTGGCTTCTTCAAATGAAAAGTCATGCGTTAATTTAGGTGTAGTAATACCTGAAATGCGCGATGGCTGTGAAATTGTTCTTAGATTTGGTCTACTTTGCAAACCATGGTCACCACTTAATTTAAACGCACTGACCGTATCCATTAAAGCAACAGCCTGATCAACCAATGACTCAGCTGCTGCGGCTGCCTGTTCAACCAACGCTGCATTCTGCTGAGTCACTTCATCCATGCTAGTAATAGCGTTATTCACCTGATCAATACCGGCGCTTTGTTCAATAGAGGCGGCCGTAATTTCACCCATAATGTCTGTCACACGCTGTACTGAGTTCACAATTTCCTGCATGGTGGCACCGGCATTCTCAACTTGCTTGGTACCTTCTGCGGTTTTATTTACAGAATCAGTTATGAGCTCTTTAATCTCTTTCGCTGCACTAGCCGAGCGTTGAGCCAGATTGCGGACCTCTCCGGCCACCACTGCAAAGCCACGACCTTGCTCACCTGCTCTTGCAGCCTCTACCGCAGCATTGAGTGCAAGAATATTGGTTTGGAAGGCAATGCCATCAATCACACTGATAATGTCTTCAATTTTGTGAGCGCTTTGGTTAATTGCGTTCATTGTATTCACAACCTGGCCAACAACTTCGCCGCCTTTAACTGCAACACCTGAAGCCGCACTAGCTAACTGGTTAGCTTGTTTTGCGTTCTCGGCATTTTGTTTCACAGTAGAAGCAAGCTCCTCCATACTAGAAGCAGTTTCTTCTAGGCTTGATGCTTGCTGCTCCGTACGACTGGAAAGATCGGTGTTACCAGATGAAATTTCGCCTGCAGCTGTGTTAATTGTCTCCCCAGCTTCTTTGACTTGAATAATGACTTCTGTCATTTTGTCCATCAGCGCATTCACGCCATCGCAGAGGCTGGCAATTGCGCCTGTCTTGCCTGTAAGTGAAACTCGGCTACTCAGATTACCTGCTTTAGCCGCTTCAATAATCAGTTGCGTCTCTTCTACAGCGTCTGATAGTATTTGCGCTTCCTGTGCTTTCTCAGCCGTGTCTGCAGCAGTTTGTTGCATCACGGCATCCAACGTACCATTCACGCCCTCAACTATTTTTCTATAGTCACCCCAATGTTTAGAAACATCTGCACGCGTCTCTAGCTCATTGTTTTGTGCAGCCTGTGCCAACATGTTTGCATCTGATACCAATAAACTCAAAGCATCAACACAAGCATTTAGATTATTCTTGATGATATTAAAATCACCACTGTAATGCTCGGTAATTTTGGTCGGGATATTGCCTTTTGCAAAATTATCGACATAGCTAGCAGCTACGCTTAATGGGCCAACTACAGCATCTAAGCAATTATTAAAGCCCTCAACGACTTTACGGAAGTCACCTTGATATTTAGCAACATCACCACGATTATTTAAATGCCCTGCAATTGCAGAGTTTTCCAAGCTAATCGCTTCATTTACTAAATTATTGACAGCATCAATACATGTATTTAAATTATTTTTAATCGTATTAAAGTCACCATTGTAATGATCTACAATTTTGGCCGGGATATCACCTTTAGAGATTCTATCCACATAATTTGCAGCCACATTAAGCGGCCCAACAATCGCATCTAAAGTATCATTTACACCGCTGAGTACTTTACGAAAATCTCCCTGATGACGGCTTACCTCTGCACGCGTTGCCAAGCGACCTTGTTGTGAGGCTTGTGATAGCACAGCAATATCTGAAATTAATAGCTTGATGTTAGCTTGCATAGTACTCATTGCAGCCATGGTGCTACTACGATCATTCTCCTCTAGTGGGATAGTAAAATCCAAATCTCCTAAAGAAATACGCTTAGCAGTGTCGTACATGGTATCAGGCTCACCACCTAAGGCTTTCGTAATTGATCGTGTAATCGCAAAACCTAACCAGACCAGCATTAATAGCGCCAAAGCTAACCCAGAAAACGTTAACAAACGTACTTTTTCATAAGTGGCAGATGCTGTGATGTATTCGTTTTCTGCAATTTCCAGATTATATTTAAGCAATACTTTTAAATCGGCCTCAGCTGCTTCATATACTTCTGCAGCCTGATCACCAATTGGTTTTAAAGCCTCATAATTATTGGCGCGTAATTGAGTAACTGCTGGCTTTAGAATTATTGAAACAAACTGACCACGGCTTTTTGCGAATTTATCTGCTAGCAGTCTTTCTTCTGGTGATAAATTGCTGTTGGTATAGGTATCCCATATCTGCGTTATTTCTTTCATTCTACTTTCAATGAAATCAGCTTGTTGATTCGAATATTGTGCATCCAGCTCAATGGTCACCTGCCCATTTTCACCGACTGTAGCCGTATAGTGACCTAAGGCTGCATTTATTCGCGCACGATTTTTTAGCATATTAATCGCAATCTGATTTAATGAGCCCACCGGCACCATGCGGTCCTGATAAACAGACTTCAAACTATTTTTCACTTGGCTAAGCTCATAAAGGCCAATCGCAGCCTGTGTTACAACCACCACCACAGCGAGAGCAATAATTACCATTAATCGCTGCGCAACAGTTAGCGCTCTAAGTAGCTTCATTCCAATATCTCCATTTTTATTACATATTCATAACTGCAGAACTAACGTCATCTCTAGATAAAGTCACATACTTTAACTACAGATACGCGTTAATTTTGAATTTTTATTAATTAAAACTCTTCCCAATCGCCATCATGACTGGCACCGTTAGCCTTAGCCAACGGCACTTGCGATGTCTTACTTAATGGCTGCTTTAATGTACTGTTAACTCTTGCTAGTGCAACTGGCTTGGAACCACCTCGCCCAGTATTGGATTTATTCGCATAGACGGAGCCTTGACTCAATTTAAACGCATTCACAGTATCCATCAATCCCATCGCCTGATCTACTAACGATTCTGCCGCCGCTGCCGCCTGCTCAACTAATGCCGCATTCTGCTGGGTCACTTCATCCATGCTAGTAATGGCGTTGTTTACTTGGTCAATGCCCGCACTTTGCTCGATAGATGCTGCCGCAATCTCACCCATGATGTCCGTTACGCGTTGTACTGAGTTCACAATCTCTTGCATGGTTTTACCAGCAGTTTCTACTTGTGCTGTGCCTTGTGCAGTTTTGCTCACTGAGTCGGTAATCAGTTCTTTAATTTCTTTCGCCGCACTGGCTGAACGTTGGGCTAGGTTACGCACTTCACCTGCCACCACAGCAAAGCCTCTGCCTTGTTCACCTGCCCTAGCAGCTTCTACAGCGGCGTTAAGTGCCAGAATGTTAGTTTGGAACGCAATGCCGTCAATCACTGAGATGATGTCTTCAATTTTCTTGGCGCTGGCGTTAATGTCGCTCATGGTGTTCACCACTTGGCCAACAACTTCTCCACCTTTAACCGCTACGCCTGATGCTGCTGAAGCTAGCTGGTTGGCTTGCTTGGCGTTCTCCGCATTCTGTTTCACGGTTGAGGCAAGCTCTTCCATGCTAGAGGCTGTTTCTTCTAGGCTTGAGGCTTGCTGTTCAGTACGGCTAGAGAGGTCTGTGTTACCAGAGGATATTTCACCAGCAGCGGTGTTAATCGTTTCCCCAGCTTCGTGTACTTGAATAATCACTTCCGTTAATTTGTCCATCAGCGCATTCACGCCATCACATAAGCTGGCAATCGCTCCCGTCTTGCCCGCTAGAGGTATACGGCTACTTAGGTCTCCATCCTTAGCGGCCTCAATAATATGATCAGTCTCAGCAACAGCAGCTGCCAATTCAATTTCTGCAATATGCTGCTGTGTGACATCAATGGCAACTTTAAAAACTTTAACCGGACGGCCTTGCACATCACAAATTGGGTTATAGCTCGCTTGCAGCCAGATTTCCTTACCGCCTTTACCTAAGCGTTTATAAACCCCATGATCGAACAAACCTTTGTTTAAGTTTTCCCAAAACTGCTTATATTCCAAACTATTGGCATAGGCTGGATCAACCAGCTTGCTGTGGTGCTGTCCAATTACCTCTGCTTTTGAGTATCCCACAACATTTTCAAAGTTTTCATTAATACTAGTTACCCTGCCATCCATACTAAACTCGATCACTGAGTAGGCACGATCAATAGCAGCTAACTGTCCAGCGTTACCAGCATCACGCAAGCTTTGCTCTGTAATATCAATCGCATAATTCACGATTTTAATTACCTTACCATCCATATCTCTAATTGGGCTTAAATACGCTTGCACCCAAATTTCTTTACCACTTTTGGTGATACGTTTCACCTTACCGGTTACATACTCACCGGACACTAGCTTTTTCCAATTTTCTGCATACGCAGGGCTTTTAACATCTGCAGGATCAAGCAGCATAGATGAATGCTTACCTAACAACTCTGGCAACTGATACTCAAGCAACTTAAGATAAGTTTCATTGGCATGAATGATGTTACCGTCCAGGTCCATTTCTATCATTGCCTGAAATCTTGCAATTGACTCATTTTGTATTCGACTATCAAAGTCTGCGATTTCACGCGCTTTAATCGCAGTAATATCTCTCCACTCTAAAACATTACCAATGTAATCCCCTTTAGCATCATAGGTGGCAGTAACATAAAGTGAAATGGTAAGTGAACCGACTTTAATTTCTGTTGAAAATGGTAAACGCGCAGGAGTAGCCAACATTTGACGCTGATGCTGCGGGTTTTTATGAAACACATCAATACAAGTACCAATAATTTTAGCTGGATCAAATGATGGAAATACTTTTAGGAACGCTGCCTTATTGTGATTAAAAAGACTCATGCTTGCAACGTTAGCGTAGGTAACAATGAAGTTACGGTCAACCATCATAATCGCTGAAGAGGAGCTATCCATCGCACTTTTAATGGTTGCCAATGTGGCTTCTCGCCTTTTCAACTCAGCAATCTCTGCATCTTTTTGGGAGATTTCTAACGTAGCTTGCTGGATCAGGGCTTTTTTATCTTTTAATTCTTTTGAAGTTTTACCTGTTAATCCATTAATCAATGCTGCAATCATCTGTGAGCTCCCAAAAGTGATGTAACGAAGTATTTAATCGAAATTAGTATTTTATTTTTTATATCGAGCATCTTGATTAAAAATGAACCAATCAAATGTTCACGATGCTTACATTAAAACTGTTCTAAACTCTCACCTTCCAACGTTGGCTAGCTATATCCTATTAACTTAAGCGTTTCCTCCTATGCTGCAACAGCATCAACTAGCGCCATTTCCTGACTAGTCATCAACTGTTCAATATCAACTAAAATCAACATTCTTTGATCTAGCGTTGCCAAACCAACGATATATTTAGTATCGATACTTGTCACTAAAGAAGGTACATCACGGATTTGCTCTTCTTTCAAAGCAATCACATCAGATACACCATCCACCACAATACCAACAACACGACCATGCAAATTCAAAATGATGACGACTGTAAACTCGTTATATTCAACCTTCCCTAAGTTGAATTTAATGCGCAAATCAACAATCGGGACAATTTTCCCGCGTAAATTAACAACGCCTTTAATAAACTCTGGCGTATTTGCAATTTGTGTTACTGCGTCGTACCCGCGGATTTCCTGAACTTTTAAAATTTCAAGTCCATACTCTTCTGCACCCAACACAAAGGTTAGATACTCACCCTCTGCGCTTTTAGCCCTTGAACTTACATTAGTTATTACATTGTCTGTACTCATTGCTTAAGCTCCTTATGCATTGCGTTGCATATGCTGATTATTTTGGTTAGAAAATGAGGCTGCGCCGGTAATATAGTTGGTACTTTGTCCCATTTGTATCAAAGCTGCAACATCCAATATTAAGGCGACTGAGCCATCACCCATAATGGTTGCACCGGATACGCCAAGCACCTTCTTAAAGTTTGTTTCTAAACTCTTGATGACAACCTGCTGCTGCCCTACTAATCGATCAACAAACAAAGCTGACTTCTTACCGTCAGACTCTAAAAGCACCAACACACCTTGGGTTGGGTCTGTGATATCAGTAGCGTGATTAAATAGGCTATGCAGTGCGATAATCGGCAGGTACTCACCGCGCACATGCACCATACGACCTTCACCTGTAACGGTTTTAATATCCTCAGCACGTGGCTGCAAGGTTTCAACAATCAAATTGAGCGGGATAACATAAACGCTTTCCCCCAGTGAAACTGACATGCCGTCTAGAATTGCCAGCGTCAGCGGCAGTGAAATTGAAATTGTGGTACCGAAACCAAGTGCAGAGCGAATCTCAACAGCGCCTCCCATTGCAGTAATGTTCCGCTTCACTACATCCATGCCCACGCCACGACCTGAAACATCAGTTACCACTTCAGCAGTAGAGAAACCTGGGGCAAAAATGAGTGAGAAAACCTCACTATCAGTCATGCTTTCACTGACAGCCAATCCATTTGAATGGGCTTTAGCTAAAATTTTGTCTCGATTCAAACCAGCACCATCGTCAGTCACCTCAATCACGATACTGCCACCTTTATGCGCTGCAGATAATGTTAATGTTCCAGTCTCACTCTTGCCGGCTTTTCTACGATTTTCTGGTATCTCGATACCATGATCCACACTGTTTCTAACCAAATGCGTAAGCGGGTCGACAATACGCTCAATCAAGCCTTTATCTAACTCAGTAGTCGCGCCAATTGTGGCAAAATCCACTTTCTTGTTTAACTTAGCGGCCAAGTCCCGAACCATACGAGGGAAGCGCGAGAATACAAAATCCATCGGCATCATACGAATAGACATCACCGACTCTTGCAAATCACGGGTGTTACGAGTGAGCTGGCCCACGCTGTTGATTAATGCCTCATTTTGAACCGGATCTAACATGCTGATGCGCTGCTCAATCATCGCTTGCGTAATTACCAATTCACCAACTAGGTTAATCAGTTGATCAACCTTTTCAACACCAACACGTATCGATGATGCTTCTGCACTAGCAGGCGGCGCTTTATCAGATTCCCGGCGTCCGAGATTTTTACGTTCAGCTTCAGGGCTAGGTACACTGGTTGCTGTAGGTTCTGTTTTTGCTGTAGCAGATGCCTGTTGTGCATTGCTGATACCACTATTAGATAATGTAAGCGCAGTGTCATCACCAATCAATTCGGATTTAACTGCATCAGGATGAGGTTGGAATGGCGCAAAGAAACCATAACCTTCTTCTTGTTTTTCTTTGCCTTCGTCTTCAAATAGGCCATAACCAACTTCTTCCTGCACAAGCACTTTAGCGCTAGATTCGACTTTACTTTCAACAACTTCAACAGTGGCGGGCTTAACCTCATCAGTTGGTAATGTTGCGGTAGATGCTGTGGAGTTGTTTTTTAATGAAATAACTAAATCATCAGGGTCAACAATAAATGAGCAAATAGAAACAATATCAGCTTCAGATGAATCTGTGGTCAATGTAATAACGAAGCGCCCATCAGCTTGCTTACTTACTGCAGCCTCACCTAAAAGTCCTAACTCTTCTTTTAAATTCTCGACATCTTTTTCTGTAATGTCTGGCATCACAATATTAAAACAGCTCATGCCGTCTGGGATTTCATTTTGCTGTACAGGTGCAACTTCAACAGGCTTAGGTGCTGGTGGCGGCTCGGCAACAACTGGCGCGGGAGCTGAGCCAGCCTCTGAAAGCTGCTTTAACATCATTTTCACATCAGCAACCTGATCCTGATCCACGTCAGTTGCTAATCGATGACCATCTAACTCCATTTTAAGTACATCTTTAGCGGCAAGAAAGGCATCTACATGCTCAGAAGTCAGCGCCATCTCATGCTTACGAATCTTATCTAATAAATTTTCAAGGACGTGGGTAATTTCGGTCATATCCATGAAACCAAAAGTGGCGGCACCACCTTTGATTGAATGAGCCGCACGGAAGATTGCGTTTAACTCTTCGTTATCAGGGTCGTCAATATTAATACCTAAAAGCAAACGCTCGGCCTCTGCTAATAGCTCTTCAGCCTCATCAAAGAAGACTTCATAAAACTGACTCATATCAATTGTCATTGCCGCACTCCATTTATTTACGGACGCCAACGTACAAAATGTACGATTCACGCCAATACGATTACCACGTTTACCGCATGTATCCAGACACTTCTAAGCCAAAATCACTAATCCCAAGCAACATTAAACTCACTTAACGGTAAAAATAAGAGTTAAGTAAAACACTCAAGTACGCTTAATATTGTTTAGAAAAACAGGTTCAAACTCTCAATCATTAAAACTTTGATGCTGGTGCACAAACTATAAAAATTAGCCCTAACAGTTAAGAACCAATAACCTTCTGCACGACTTCAATCAAACGCTTTGGATCAAACGGTTTCACCAACCAGCCATTTGCGCCAGCTGCTTTACCTTTAGCTTTCATTTCATCACTAGACTCAGTTGTTAACATCAAAATTGGCACTTTTTGATACGAACCTAGTCCACGCAAGTTCTTAATTAAGGTCAAGCCATCCATAATTGGCATATTTTGGTCAGTTAAAACCAAATCTACAGTTTTCTCTTTGGCTTTATTTAGGCCATCTTGTCCATCCACTGCTTGAATTACATCATAGCCTGCAGCTTTAAGGCTGAATGCCACCATTTGGCGCAGTGAGCCTGAATCATCTACTGCTAATATTGTTTTTGCCATTTATTTACTCGCTTTATTACTGTTAACAAATAATCACCCGAATCATAAAAATCAGAGCGCTTTCATGCTTAACCTATACTGCTTAACGGCACTAAATTTAATATATTTAGTGCTATAGACTAAAAAAGGTCAATTTCACCTGTAGCCATATCTTGCTGCCCTACCGATTGACGCAGGCCGCCAGACAATGCTCGACTGCCCACCTGCAAACTACGACTCATTTCTTCTAAAAACTTAACGATTTCCTCATGCTCATGACCAGGATCCATCTCATTGCTGTGCGACTCCAGCTCATGCAACAAGTCTTTTAAACCGTTAACTCTTTTGATCGTTCTTGCCACAAGCTGGCTGGTGAGGTCTTGAAATTGAAGGCTAGTAATGACCACATTAACCTCATCCCCAATTTTAGATTTATAAGCGTCCAATTTTTCCAAAATCGGCTGTTCGATTGCATACTTAGCAACCAATGTATCTATAACCTGTTGCTGAGCAGAGATCGCTTCATGCACAGCAGTAAAGCTGCTACTTAGCTTCTCAATCGCCTCACTCAATAAAAAGGTTGTTTGCAGCAGGTCTGCTTCAACCTCAACCAAGTGTTGCTTACCGTGATCAGAGACCGCAGCAAGCAGCTTTCGCAACTCAGCTATTGGTAATGTTTTTGTTTCCATACAGCAACAATCCTAACGCGTTAATTCCGCTTAATTAAGCATACCCATCAACTATCATCAAATCCGCAACGCTAAGCTTGACCAACTAGCAAAGCCCAAACAACATCAACTTATCAATTACTTTTGTTCAATACATTATCCATGGCAGCGTGGTCAGCATTCGATTGCAATTCGGCTTCACCATCATCTTTCAATGCATCCAGCTCCGCCTGTTTATTCATAACAATAATACTGATGCGCCTATTAATTGGATTGAGCGGGTCATCTTTATCAAATAATGAAACAGAGGATAAACCAACCACACGCAACAGTTTGGCTTCATCCATACCACCAGCGATTAATTCTCTACGCGATGCATTCGCACGATCGGAAGAAAGCTCCCAGTTACTGTAGCCTTTTTCACCACTTGAATAAGGTGCAGCGTCGGTATGCCCAGATAAACTAATTTTATTGGTGACACCATTGAGCATCTGCCCAATTTCTTTCAAAATCTGCTTAGCATAAGGCTGCATTTCCGCCTTGGCGGATTCAAACATTGGTCTATTTTGCTCATCAACAATCTGAATGCGTAAACCTTCAGTGGTGATATCAATCAATAGCTGCTTTTTGAATTTACTTAAAGTAGGACTATCTTCAATAGTTTTTTCCAGCTTTTCCTTTAATAGCTCAAGCTTTTCAGCCTCAGCTTTCTCAAGCGCAGCTTTAGCATCTTTAATGTCTACCGCTTTTTGCTTGCCTGGCGGACCATCAACCGGCTTGACCTGCCCTTGTTTCTTTGTCATATCTTTACCACCGCCACCTTTAATTAAGGTATCGCTGGCACCTACAGAGTCCCCACCCATCAAAGCTACTTTAAGCGGTGTTTTAAAGTACTCAGCAATACCTTCTTTTTGCGCTTTAGATGTTGAACCTAAAAGCCACATCAGTAAGAAAAAGGCCATCATTGCTGTAACAAAGTCGGCATAAGCAATTTTCCAAGCACCACCGTGATGTCCACCACCGCCTTTTTTTATTTTTTTAACAATAATCGGCTTGCGTAACTCTTCTGCCATAGCAAGCTCCCTTATTTACCTTTAGCTTGTTTAACGTGTGACTCAAGTTCGGCAAAGCTAGGACGCTCTGTTGAATAAAGCACTTTACGTCCAAACTCAACTGCAATGGCAGGTGCGTAACCATTAAGGCTAGCTAAAAGTGTGACCTTAACGGTTTGGAACATCTTAGTACTTTCTTCTAATTTCTGCTCCAACAAGCCAGAAAGAGGCCCGATGAAACCATAGGCAAGTAAAATACCCAAGAACGTACCAACTAACGCATGCGCAATCAGAATCCCCAATTCTGCTGGGGGCAAGGCAACGTTTTCCATCGTATGCACCACGCCCATCACTGCTGCTACGATACCAAAAGCCGGTAAACCATCGCCTAGTTTTGCCACGCAATGCGCAGGAACATGTCCTTCCATGTGATGAGTTTCAATTTCGTTATCCATTAAATTCTCAACCTGGAAGGCATCCATGTTGCCTGAAACCATCAAACGCAAATAATCTGTAATAAACTCAATCAAATGATGATCATGCTGCAATGCTGGATATTTACTAAACAGTGGGCTAGCCTCAGGATTCTCCACGTCATTCTCAATTGACATCATGCCGTCTTTACGGATTTTGGTGAGAATTTCAAATAACAGCGCCAATAGATCCATATAAAGCGCTTTATTAAACTTTGAGCCTTTAAACAAGGTTGGCAAGGCTTTCAATGTCGCTTTCTGCGCCTTAGAGTCATTACCCACAATAAAGGCACCGACTGCGCCGCCAAAAATCATCAACACCTCTAACGGCTGCCACAAACCACCTAAGTGACCACCTGCTAGCGCGTAACCACCAAAAATGGTGCCGCAAACTACAACATAACCAATGATTACAAACATACTTACGCACCCCAGGTTTTGATACTACGATTTTCAAACATTCCCAATAGAATAGCCAATATAACGTAATTTAATTACTTGAATAAAGTAATTTTTTCTAACCATGCTTACAATTCAAAACCAGCCAGCATAGACCAACTGCCTATTAATATAGATATATACCTAAAAATCATGTGGTTATATAAAAAATCAGTCAGGTAGCTACAGCTAAACCAACCGCATCACATTTATCAGATTTTCCACACATACAACATTTTTTTATGGTCACCCAGTGGAATTAGCTGCGTTGGCTCAACACCATTAATCTCAAACTCATAGCTAACCAATAAAGCTCCGGGGCGCATCTGTGCTTGCGCCTTTTGCCACAAACCTGTCATCGCCGCCGGCGACAAATAAGCAAAAACTAGATCGTAATTTGCAAAATCCAAAGCGTGGTAATCACCAAGTCTGAAATTAACTTTTGAGCTTTTCAGTCTTGAACGTACCACACTGACCAACCATGGCAAAGGTGCTACTTCCACACCATCAACAAAGCAATCAGGCCTTTTTTCTGCAATATGCATAGACATATCACCCAAACCACTACCTATGTCGATGATACGCATGGACTGATACTGGGGAATTAAGGTTAAGACTTGCTGCCAGACAATTGGCATAGAAGGATAAAATGGGACTTGTGTGCGAAACGTCGTCCAATAGAGACTAAGACTAAGTAAAAATCCTATTAGATAAAATGTATTTGATATCTGCCACTGAGACATCACCCAAACAGAAACCGGGAAAAAAAAGTGTATCCAACGCCACCACTTTGCCATATTCGCGACATAGGCTAGGCATACGGCAAAACCAGCCTGCATCAGCGTTAAGTAGAGTGGCAGGCGGTTGCTAGCTATATCGGCAACATATAGTGACTGCGCTTGAAAAATGGAATCTAGTGATAAGACAAAAGAAAAGGCAACCGCCTGTATCAAAACAGCAAGGGTTGCGGGTTTTAGATTAATTTTATTGAAAAATAACTGCAGCATTTTGATGCCAATTTAATTTTCGATACACACTCACCTCCCTAGTCACACAGAGCATGTATTGATTTTTTTTATTTTATTTTTGTTACTGTCAGGCTATCAAAACTGTATCACAATATCAGAACATTACAAGCGCCCGTTAGGCTGTCATTGTTACAACCTTATAGGTGAGTGATTTGGATTTTTTTGTTTTCCCTGCACGTGAAGGAACGTGGCACAAGTTACAAACATAACTGCTATTTAAATCATAAGCATTCACAATGAAGTTGCCGCCGCAACAGCTACAACTTTGCAACTTCAACATTTTACTCTCAACAAAGCGCACCATCGTCCAGGCGCGTGTCATCGACAATACCGGCTCAGTTGACTCTTCAGTCTCAACCTGCTGCAAATATAAGCTATACGCTTTTATTATTGCATGGATACCAGTCTCACCTGTGTAATCAAGCATGAATTTGTAAATATTATAGAAAATAGATGAGTGAATATTAGGCTGCCAAGTTAGGAACCAGTCAGTAGAAAACGGCAGCATACCTTTTGGTGGTGAAACCCCCTTAAGCTCTTTATAAAGCTTAATCAGGCGCTCACGAGATAAGGTTGTTTGAGATTCAAGCAATTGCAACCTTGCACCCAATTTGATCATCTGAATAGCAAGCTGAATCTGCTCCGATTCGTTGACTACACTTTTGGCAGAAGTCACTGGGGTTTTATTTTCCATGATAGTTTCCTTCTTATTTTAAGCAGTATAACCACATCAATCCGGATTATACCTAAACAACCGTTTCCGCCACTTGACCTGACATCAGAATGGCCGCATGCAAATGAGCTTGTGAACGGTCTTTTGTATAGTTTGTTAGCATACCTAGGATTGCACTGTCATCAAAGCGAAACCTTGCCAACATGACATTTGCACTGCTTAATTTGACTAATTGCATATTGCTCAGACTTTCTAGCAAATCTGCAATCTCACTACTGATACCTAAACGGAAAATTGCGGTCGCCTTATCTGCTCGGATAAGTTGCTGCGCCAACATTAAATAGTTGAGGTTGGCATCTCTGATTTCCGACATCAATTCTATTTCAGTCATTTTGAATTCCGATTCTAAATATCTTGCTGTTGTTAAAACCACATACCAATATGGTTAGTAACACTTTGAGCCTTTTTGGCGCAATAAACAAGAATGTGCTGTCGGTATTTTTTGTGAGCAAACAAGACAAGCCAGTGTAGGTGCTTG
>NZ_PQVH01000002.1 GCF_004661485.1 Methylotenera oryzisoli | reverse complement strand
CAAGCACCTACACTGGCTTTAAGTGAAACCTATATGTAGCCTGATTTTACATACCCTTACTACAGCGATTTAGAGTAATTAAAATACAGGGAAAATTCTTTAACTAATGATAGTCGATAAAATTCCTAAAGTTTACGCAATGAATTGACGTTAAAGTTTAAATGATACAACTATAAAAACAATAACGCTTTCATCCAATACACACTTATCGGCAGCACTTTTGAAAACTTTAGGGTAATTTATAAAAATATTTAAAATAATTTTATAAAAAATTATAACTTATTGTTTTTATTATTTAATTTATTTTAAATATTTTTTAAAAATTTAAAATAAAAGCTAAAATTACAAATAAACATGCTCAGCTACTCTATTACCTGCAAGAAAGAAGGGTTTTCACCCCCTATTCTCAAGATGCAATGGTAAGGTTTCAATCAATAATTTAGTTATTGAAATAGTAATCACATTTGTATTAATAGATCTACTAGCAACACCAAACAACAGGACGCGTAATGGCTGAAGAAAGTGACTTAGAAAAGACGGAAGACGCCTCCCCCAAGCGCTTAGAAAAAGCGCGTGAGGAAGGCGATGTTCCGCGCTCTAGGGAGCTCGCAACGGTAACTGTGCTGTTAGCCGCAGGCTTTGCCATGCTAATGATGGGTGGGCAACTTGCAGATGCGTTAAAAACCTCCATGAGTTCTGGCCTCAGTTTTCAACGTGCGTATGCTTATGATCCGATGCTACTTCTGATGAAAATCTCAGATAACATTTATAATTTATTGCTGGCATTTTCGCCACTAGCGCTTATATTATTTTTTGTTGCAATTGCATCCCCAGCACTTATCGGCGGCTGGGTATTTAGCGAGAAAGCGCTTATACCAAAATTTGGAAAATTAAATCCAATTACAGGATTCAGCAACATGTTTTCCAAAAACTCCGTTGCTGAACTCGTTAAATCGATAGCCAAGGCCATATTAGTTGGCCTTGTTTCTTATGTGGTTATCTCACATGACATGGAGTCGATCCTTTCGCTATCACTGTTACCTCTGAACGAAAGTATTGCCGAAGTAAACCATTTACTGCTCACCAGCTTTTTGGCTATTGTGAGTGCGCTGGTGCTGATTGCGGCTATCGATGTGCCGTTTCAACTGTACCAGTATGCAGAAAAACTAAAAATGACCAAAGAGGAAATCAAGCGAGAGTCTAAAGAGTCAGACGGCAACCCTGAAATTAAATCAAGAATCCGCCAACAGCAGCGTGAGATGTCAAGGCGCAGAATGATGTCGGAAATTCCCAATGCGGATGTCGTGATTACCAACCCAACACATTACGCCGTAGCTATTAAATATAAAGAAGGTGGTATGCTAGCGCCTGTTGTTGTAGCTAAAGGTGCAGACGCTGTAGCGCTGAAAATTCGTGAAGTCGCGGATGAACACAAAGTTCTGATTGTAGAGTCACCAAAATTAGCACGTGCCATCTATACTCACACGGAGTTAGAGCATGAAATTCCTGAAGCGCTATATACAGCTGTTGCTGAGATATTGGCTTACGTCTTTCAGATGCGTATTTTCAATAAAAATGGTGGTTACCAACCTGAAGTACCAAGCACCCTTCCGGTGCCTGATGAGCTAGACCCCCACAGCCTGATACCGCTTCCGGGTGTGGAAGATGTATAAACTGAATCTGGAGCAATTGTTTAATGAATCCAATTAATTTACCAGCTTGGATGAACAATCTCGGTAGCCGCACAGTTGCAGCGCCGCTCATCATTGTTTTGCTTTTATCAATGATGATTTTGCCGCTGCCGGCTATCGCACTGGATGTGTTATTTAGCTTTAATATCGCCTTATCTATCATGGTATTGCTGATTGGTTTGCAAACCAAAAAAGCGCTGGATTTTATCGCGTTCCCTACCGTGTTATTAGTCACCACGATGCTGCGATTATCATTAAACGTAGCATCTACACGTGTAGTACTCACCGAAGGTCATACTGGCCCCGATGCGGCAGGCAAAGTAATTGAAGCGTTCGGGCACTTTTTGATTGGCGGCAATTACACGGTAGGTATCGTAGTATTTGTTATATTGACGATTATTAACTTCACTGTAGTTACAAAGGGCGCGGGCCGTATTGCTGAAGTTGGTGCACGGTTTACATTGGACGCAATGCCAGGCAAACAAATGGCGATTGACGCCGATTTGAATGCCGGCCTAATCGGTGAAGATGAAGCAAGAAAGCGCCGTACTGAAATTAGCCAAGAATCAGAGTTCTACGGCGCAATGGACGGTGCGAGTAAGTACGTACGCGGTGATGCAGTCGCAGGTATTTTAGTCACCATTATCAACATCGTAGGCGGCTTATTTGTTGGCATGATTCAACATGGTCTTGCCTTTGATGATGCAGTCAAAATTTACACGCTACTGGCGATTGGTGATGGTTTGGTTGCACAAATTCCTTCCCTAGTGATTTCTGTCGCAGCTGGTGTGGTGGTTTCTAGGGTAGCAAACAGTGAAGATATTGGTGGCCAGTTAACCACGCAACTGTTTTCCAACCCTAGAGTCATTTATGTCACGGCCGCGATTGTTGGCGGTATGGGCATTATTCCAGGTATGCCTAATGTTGCATTTTTAGCATTAGCTACCTTTTTAGCTGGTATTGCTTATCTGGTTGACGAGCGCCAGAAAATCACAAATGCAGAACCTCAGGTTGAAGAAGTACCAATTGCACCAGTAGAAGTAGAAGAAGCCAGTTGGGATGACGTAACGCCCGTAGATACTGTAGGATTAGAAGTTGGTTATCGCTTGATTCCACTGGTTGATAAGTTGCAAGGTGGTGATTTACTCAAGCGAATTAAAGGCCTACGTAAAAAGTTTGCCAATGAAATTGGCTTCCTCGCCCCTACTGTGCATATTCGCGACAATCTTGAACTAAAACCGTCGGGCTATCGCATCACCTTAAAAGGGGTTGAAATAGCGACTGGTGAGTCAAACTACGGTCAATTCTTAGCCATAGACCCTGGCATGGTCACAGGCCCACTTGCGGGGCAAATTACTACAGATCCGGCTTTTGGGTTACCTGCAGTATGGATTGACGCAGGTCTTCGTGATGAGGCGCAAAGTATGGGTTATACCGTAGTAGATGCTGGAACGGTGATTGCCACCCACATCAACCACATCATTTCTATGCATGCTGCCGAGTTATTAGGTCGTCAAGAAGTACAGCAACTACTAGACCACATTAGCAAAGAATCTCCAAAACTGATTGAAGACTTAGTACCTAAACTCATGCCACTGTCTGTAGTGCAAAAGGTGCTGCAAAACCTGCTGATGGAAGGCGTGCATATCCGCGATATGCGCACAATTATTGAAACCCTTTCAGAGCACGCAAGCCAAACTCAAGATACAAACGACCTAACTGCATTGGTACGTGTGCAGCTAGGACGCGCTATCGTCCAGCAACTATTCCCTACCGGCAATGAAGTAACGGTAATGTCTCTGGATAATAACTTAGAGCGTCTGCTGTTACAGGCAATGCAAAACAATACTGGCGGCTCCGCGATGGAGCCAGGCATGGCAGAAACTTTATCTAGACAAGCTGAGGAAGCCGCAAGGCAGCAAGAGCAAATGGGTTTAACACCAGTGTTACTGGTCTCTGCCCCATTAAGAGCTGCACTTGCCAAGTTTCTGCGCAGAGCTGTACCAAATTTACGTGTACTTTCACACGAAGAATTACCTGATTCAAAAACAATACGAGTTACTAGCCTGATTGGAGGTTCTGCATGAACATTAGACGATTCTTCGGCAAGAGTTCGCGTGAGGCACTGACTATAGTCCGTCAAGAACTTGGTGATGATGCGGTGATTCTATCCAACCGAGCGGTTGCTGGCGGTAATGAAATTATGGCGTTTAGAGAAGTAGAAATGAACGCTATGGTCAACGCTACCCCAGCACATACTACAAGTGAACTTTCTGACGCAACGCCATGGCTATCATTGCTAAATAAAAACGCTAGTGAACAACAGCAAAGCGTTACAGCTGACAGTATGGACAACACTATCAAGACAAGCAATCCTCGCCAAACACCCCTCAACCATGATGTGGATGCACACAACAATCTACAAGCCAATAAAAGTAATGCGGCAACCAGCAAACAAATGGTGTGGATGCTAAAAGAGATGCGCAGTATGCGCAATGTAATTGAATCACAGCTAGCGACCATTGCATGGGGTAACATTCAGCAGCGCGACCCTATTAAATCTGAAGTATTAAGTGGCTTGTTAGGTGCCCGATTTAGCCCGGCACTCTCAAGATATTTAGCAGAAAAATTACCGTCAAATTTAGACAGTAAAAAAGCGCAGGCATGGGTGAAATATATCCTGAGTAAAAATCTAAACACGATAGAAAATGAAGCTGAAATATTGGACCAAGGTGGTGTATTTGCGCTCATTGGCCCAACTGGTGTCGGCAAAACCACAACCACAGCAAAATTGGCAGCGCGTTATGTGATGAAGCACGGCACACAAAACCTAGGCTTGATTACAACTGATGCATATCGGGTTGGTGGGCATGAACAACTGAGAATTTACGGCAAAATTCTAGGCGTAGTAGTTTACGCCGTCAAAGATGAAACAGACCTTGCGCTTGCGCTCAATGAGTTGAAGAATAAGCACACAATTTTGATTGATACTGTTGGTGTCAGTCAGCGTGATCGCATGGTCACTGAACAAATCGCACTACTCTCAAGTAGCAAGGCCACCATTAAAAAATTGCTATGTTTGAACGCCACTAATACTGGTGAAACTTTAACTGATGTAATTAGTGCTTATAAGGGTAAAGGACTAGATGGTTGCATCATTACCAAACTGGATGAAGCTGTCACTATAGGTAATACACTTGATGTGATTATTCGTGAAAAATTAAAACTTTATTACACAGCTAATGGGCAGCGCGTTCCTGAAGATATCAATCTAGCTAATAAAATCGCGCTGATTGAGTTAGCACTCTACTCAAAATCACCTGCGAATCGCCCTTTTGAATTTTTAGAGGAAGAGTTGCCATTTGTAATGGGGAAAACCTACAACTCAGACCATATCTCTCAATTAGCGGAGATTTAATCATGTCTAATTATAAAAATGGCGTCATGCCTAACGACCAGGCTGCCGGGCTAAGACGTATTATGGCAAAACCGGAGCCTAGAATATTATCAGTACTATCAGCGTCCTCGACGCAAGCGCAACAACGCCTTATCACCAATCTTGCAGCCTCAATGGTTAATCAAGGCAGTGAGGTATTGGTTATGCATGCATCAGAACACACGCTGGAGCATCATTATGAGTTAGACCACTCCCCCACGCTACAGGATGTAATTGCTGACAAACACACCTTGGCGCAAGCAATCAAAGCGACTACACATGGTTTTTCTAGTGTGAAATTAATGCACAAAAACTTGTTAAATAAAACAAGTGATGACCATACGGCTAGCCAACTTAACCTTATGTTTAATCAATTAAGTCAGCAGTATGACATCGTGCTAGTGGATACCATGCTTAACTCAGCCAATGTACTGCCTTTACATAAACTCAACGAAAGTGAAATTATTATCCAGCTTTCACGCAAGCCAGAATCGATTACTGAGGCGTATTCATTGATTAAACAAGTTTGCAGTGAGCTTGGTCGGCGTTCTTTTGGTATCATTGTCGACGATTCAACTGAAGCACAGGCGCAAATAGTATTTGGTAATATAGCGCAGGTTGCAAAACGCTTTATGCAAATTGAATTAGAGTTTTTTGGTGCAATTCCTGCTGACAACCATATCAGCCGAGCTTCTAAATTAGGTCGTATAGTAATTGATGCCTTCCCGCTCGCAATCGCATCAACCGCATTAAAACAAATTGCACAACGCTTAGATTACAAGCATGATAATATTTTTAACAATAAGCAGGCACAACTAAGCTAAAGACGATTTATGTACACAGCGCTCGGGAAAAAAGATCAAAAAGACGTTTTGCTGGATCAGCACGCTATCTTAGTTAAAAAACTCGCCTATCAGTTAAAAGCCAAGCTCCCACCTAGTGTAGAACTTGATGACTTAATTCAAGCTGGCATGATGGGCTTGCTAGACGCAGTTAATCGCTATGAAGACACACATGGCGCCCAATTTGAAACTTATGCTGCACAGAGAATCCGTGGTGCGATGCTAGATGAGCTACGTAGCTCGGACTGGTTGCCGCGTAGCATCCGTAAAAACATGCGCGATGTTGAACATGCCATCAGCCAGCTTGAGCAGCAACTTGGCCAACCCCCTACAGAAAACGATGTAGCCAAAAAACTTAACTTATCACTGGCTGAATATCATGAAATGCTAGGGGACTGCAGCGGGCACCAACTGATTTATTACGAAGACTTTCATGAAGCAGACAGTGGTGAGCACTTTTTAGACCGCTTTCAAACAGATCATGATAGTGACCCCATTAAAGGCCTGCTCATCGGCGACTTTAAAGATGCGTTGATTTCCGCTATTGATTCACTACCTGAGCGAGAAAAGATCCTGCTAGGTTTATATTACGAACAAGAACTAAATTTAAAAGAAATTGGTGCGGTCATGAGTGTTTCAGAGTCCCGCGTATGTCAACTACATAGCCAGGCGGTTGCTAGGCTGCGTGCCAACTTAAGAGAGAAGTCATGGACTGGGGCAGCATAATCGGACTAATCCTTGCTCTTGCAGGGATTATACTAGGGCAAAAACTTGAAGGTGGTAACGTTGGCTCGCTGTTGCAATATGCAGCCTTCCTTATCGTGATGTTTGGTACTTTTGGTGCGGTACTTGTACAAACCCCACCAAAAACCTTCGCACAAGGTTTAAAAATGCTAAAACTAGTATTTAAAAAACCGGTTGATGACAAACAAGAACTAACTAAACGTATTTTAGTTTGGAGCAATTTTGCACGTAAAGAAGGCATTTTCATGCTGGAGCCTTTCTTAAAAAGGGAAACTGATCCTTTTATCATTAAAGGGATGCGCTTAATGATTGATGGCACACCACCAGAAAAAATTCGTGAGATATGCGCAATTGATATCTATTTTCATGAAGTTCAAATGCGCAATGCTGCAAAAATTTGGGATGCAGCCGGTGGCTATGCGCCAACTGTAGGTATTTTAGGTGCTGTGCTCGGCCTGATTCATGTGATGGAAAATTTATCTGACCCAAGCAAGCTAGGTAGCGGCATTGCTGTTGCATTCGTTGCCACAATTTATGGCGTTGGTTTTGCCAACTTGATATTCCTGCCCATTGCCAACAAATTAAAAACACACATTCAAGCAGAGCTAAAAACACGTGAAATGCTGCTGAATGCATGGGTGTCTATTGCCAATGGTGACCATCCTAGAATTGTTGAAGAGCGCTTAGATAGCTACTTAGATAAACCGCACTAATCACGCATCCATACAATAAAGCTATTTGAATATAGACCATGTCGAAACTCATCCGTAAGAGAGTAGAAGAAGATCAGGAGAACCACGAACGGTGGCTGGTCTCTTATGCTGACTTTATCACGCTTTTATTCGCATTTTTCGTGGTCATGTACTCGATTTCATCTGTAGAAATAGGCAAATACAAACAACTCACGAACTCTATTGGCACCGCATTTAGCGGCAACGGCAGTTCTGGTGTTAACCAGACAAGCACAGAAAAAGGCCTAGGTGCACGCGGCGTTACGGAAGCTAATACATCGATTGTCAAACCACTGCCACTCAGCCATTTATATTCAGAAAAAATGCGTAGAGAGCGTGACTCTATGGCTAAAACAGGTGCTGAAGTATCTAATAAGTTAGCGCCTATGATTACCGAAGGCAAGATTCAAGTCATACAAACCAGCCGTGGCATTCGTATTGATATACAGGATAATCTGCTATTCGGAGCTGGATCGGCTGATTTATCACCAACAGCCAATGCAATCATCAGTGAAATTGTGCCGCTCATTAAAGATAATCAACGGAAAATTCAAGTGGAAGGCCACACGGACAACACACCGATTCATACCGCCACGTTCTTCTCAAACTGGGAGCTTTCTGCGGTGCGCGCCAGCAGCGTTGTACGCTTACTGAGCAGCTTGGGTATCAGTGAGCAGCGCCTGAGTGCCACTGGCCTAGGTGCATCACAACCCATCAGCGAAAATGAAACAGAGGCCGGACGCGCAAAAAATAGACGGGTATCTATTATCATTACCTATGAAATGCCTGCGCAAGAAGACACCTCCAACGTGATTACACCGCAGGCATCCGCTCCACTGCCTAAAGCGCAAGCGGCACAGTAGGCTTAACTAATAGCATAGCTGCTTGAATCGATGACCTGCTCTATTTATGTTGATTCGCACGACAGTTATAAAATAAAAGCCAGCATATGCTGGCTTTTATTTTGTATAGTGTTTAATACACTTTTACGGATTACTCTTTACCGATTTGGTATTCTTCGTAGCTAACTTCAACAATCTTACCGGTAGTCGCATCAACCTCTACCTTAACCTCTTCTTTGTCTGCTTCTAAAATATCAAACTCATAAGATGCTTTACCATCAGACTCAAGTTCGTACTCTGTTTCAACAACTGTTCCAGGGTGTGCAGCTAGTGCCGTTGCCTTAGCATCTGCCTCTGACACTTTAGCTAGTGCTTTGAATCTAGCATCATCAGCTTTGACCTCTTCTTCAATTTCAGTCACTTTGCCTGTTTTAGCATTGCATTCTACATCCCACGCTTTGCCATCTGCAGTTTCAATATCAAACTCATAAACGCCCACTTTATTCTCTGACTTGAACTCTGCCTTTACGATGGTACCTTCGCGTTTAGTTAATGCCGCTTTAACGCATTTACCTAGGCTGTCATATGCTTTTGGTTTGATTGTTTCATGGCCTGCGATTGCAGCGTTTGCAAAAAATACCGTCGCGATTAAAGTTGATCCTAAAGATAAACGAAACATTGTTAACTCCTATTGTTGTTAGTGAAGTATAAAAATTAAGTAGCTAGATAAATCTATTACTTTTTTAATTCTACCAAAACAGCGCTAACCACTTGATTGTTTTACAAAATTATTACATTTCTGGTTGTAATCAACCAATACTTGGGACGATTACGGCACGATCAGTACTTATTACTAGCTAACTATCACTCAATCAAACCTGCACAATAAAAAACCCAGCACTTGGCTGGGTTTTTTATGACATCAATTACTCTTTTGATGCACGTTTACGCTCATGCTCTAGCAAGTAACGCTTACGGATACGGATGTTTTTAGGTGTAATTTCTACCAACTCGTCATCATCAATAAATTCAACTGCTGACTCTAAAGACAAAGCGACTGGTGGGATCAAACGCACTGCTTCATCAGTACCAGATGCACGCACGTTAGTTAATTGTTTACCTTTTACCGGGTTAACGATCAAATCGTTATCACGGCTATGGATACCAATCACCATACCTTCGTATAATTTATCACCAGGTACTGAGAACATACGACCACGGTCTTGTAGTTTCCACAGTGCATAAGCAACCGCTTCACCATGCTCAGCTGAAATCAATACGCCATTGCGACGACCAGGCATATCAGCTTTAACAGGTGCGTACTCATCAAAAATATGTGCCATTAAGCCAGTACCGCGCGTTAAGGTTAAGAACTCGCCTTGGAAGCCAATCAAACCACGTGCTGGAATCTTGTACTCTAAACGTGTACGGCCATTACCGTCTGATTCCATATTTTGCATCTCACCACGACGACGGCCTAACTCCTCCATCACGCCACCTTGGTTTTCATCTTCTACGTCTACCGTCAAGATTTCATATGGCTCACATTTTTCACCATTGATTTCACGGTAAACTACGCGTGGTTTACCTACAGCCATCTCGAAACCTTCACGACGCATATTTTCTAAAAGAATCGTCAAGTGCAACTCACCACGACCAGAAACGCGGAACACATCAGCATCTTGTGTATCTTCAACACGCAATGCCACGTTAACCAACAACTCTTTAGTTAAACGGTCACGGATTTGACGTGAAGTAACAAACTTACCTTCTGTACCAGCTAATGGTGAAGTGTTCACCATAAAGTCCATGGTCAAGGTTGGCTCATCCACGCCTAAGTGTGGCAAGCCTACTGGGTTCTCACGGTCACAAATAGTGAAACCGATACCAATGTCATCAAGGCCGGAAATAATCACGATATCGCCTGCTTCAGCTTCTTCCACTGGCACACGCTCAAGACCTCTAAAACCTAGCACCTGGTTAATACGACCTTGTGCAATTTGGTTGTTTTCGTTCATTACCACAACAACCTGACCAGGCTTGATTTTACCGTTACGCACACGGCCTACACCAAGGCGGCCAGTGTAAGTAGAATAATCTAGTGCAGAAATTTGCATTTGCAATGGTGCACTGCTGTCGCCAGATGGAGATTCCACGTGGCTTAAAATCGTTTCAAACAATGGACGCATATTATCGCTAGCAACCTTCATATCAAGGGTTGCAAAACCATTCAATGCAGAAGCAAACACTACTGGGAAGTCTAATTGTTCATCTGTTGCACCTAAATTAGCAAACAGATCAAATGTTTGGTCGATTACCCAGTCTGGACGGCTACCTGGACGGTCAACTTTATTGATTACTACAATAGGCTTCAAACCTAAAGCTAATGCTTTTTTCGTTACGAAGCGAGTTTGCGGCATTGGACCCTCTACAGCGTCCACTAGCAATACCACACCATCCACCATACCTAATACGCGCTCTACTTCACCACCGAAGTCAGCATGGCCTGGAGTATCCACGATATTAATATGTGTACCTTCGTAGTTCAGCGCTGTGTTTTTCGCCAAAATAGTAATGCCACGTTCTTTTTCAATATCGCCACTATCCATCACACGCTCAGACACTGCCTGATGAGATGAGAATGTGCCTGCTTGATGTAGAAGTTTATCAACCATAGTTGTTTTACCATGGTCAACGTGGGCAATAATTGCGATATTTCTTAAATTACGAGACATTGTCTTGCTACCAGTTCATTGAAAGGCGGCGATTTTAACACATTAACCCCCAAGAATGATTTAACAATATGCAAATATAGAAAAAACTCTTTGACAAAGTGTAATTAATGCATATAATGCGCACAACTTAGAACTTTAAATAGCTAAACAAATAGCTCTAAAAGTTTTAGATTCATCGCCCTGACCCTCAGTCACTCGTGAACTTTTGAAGTGACTATCTTTAGATTTAATATTAAATCTATCTTTACTGGTTAGCGGCTATGCCCGTGCGCTGGTAAATAAAGCATCTCGAAACTAAATATTTGAAACTTGCTTTTTGCGTTATGTTGTTTTTTACAACATCACTGTAAACATACATGTATTTGCTCGCGCCCTTTTATTGTTTTTATAAAACTGCTTTTGAAAGGGACTACCTTGTCTTTTGAATCATTAAACCTTAACCCTGCCATCCTTCGCGCTATTGAAGAAACAGGCTACACCACTCCTACTCCTATCCAAGCACAGGCAATTCCTGTGGTAATGGAAGGCCATGACTTGATGGCCTCTGCACAAACAGGTACTGGTAAAACAGCAGGCTTCATGCTGCCAGCACTTAACTTACTTGCAACTCCGCACGAATCAAAAAGCCGTGGTCCACGTATTTTGGTGTTAACTCCTACACGTGAGCTTGCTACACAAGTGAACGAGGCTGCGCGCAAATACGGTAAATTCCTACGTGCACGCACTGTAAGTATCGTAGGTGGCATGCCTTACCCACTACAAAACAAATTACTATCACAACCATTAGACATTCTAGTTGCTACACCAGGCCGCTTATTGGATCACATGGAACGTGGTCGTATTGACTTATCACGTTTACAAATGTTGATTTTGGACGAAGCTGATCGCATGCTGGACATGGGCTTCTTACCTGATGTTGAGCGTATTTGTGAGCAACTTTCTGCTGAGCGTCAAACACTATTGTTCTCAGCGACATTAGATGGTGACATCGCACGTATTGCAAACAAGATTCTTAAGAACCCTAAAACAGTGCAAGTAGCTGCACAACGTGAAAAACATGCCAACATTGAGCAACGCTTGCACTTTGTTGATGACATGACACACAAAAATAAACTACTTGAGCATTTATTGATTGCTCCAGAAGTGAACCAAGCCATCATTTTCACTAGCACTAAACGTCATGCTGATGTTCTGGCAGAAGATTTGTACGCTGCAGGCCATAAAACAGCTGCACTACACGGTGATATGACACAAGGCGCACGTAACCGTACATTGACTAAATTACGTCATGGCGATGTAAAAATCTTGGTAGCGACTGACGTTGCTGCACGTGGTATCGACGTACACGGCATTACACACGTCATCAATTACGACTTACCAAAATTTGCAGAAGACTATGTGCACCGTATCGGTCGTACTGGCCGTGCTAACAATACTGGTATCGCGATTTCTTTTGCATCAAATATGGATAGACATATTTTACGTAAAATTGAGCAATTCACTGGCAACCGTATGGAACCAGCAGTGATTGAAGGCTTTGAGCCAAAACGTGCGATGAAGATGGATGGCCCTAGCGGTAGCCGTCGTGACGGTCATAAACCAGGTGGTCGCGGTGGTTTTAAACCACGTGATGACCGTGGTGGCTATAAAGGCCGTGATGATCGCAATGGTGCTAGCCGTGATAGCGCTCCACGTAACGAAAACCGTTTTGAAAATCGTGGCAACCGTGATTCAGCACCGCGTGAAGTGAATGGCAACTCAGCTGGTTATGCTGGCAGATCTGATGCTAACCGCTCAGAAAGACCTGCAGGCGATCGCGCACGTAGCTTTGGTGACCGTCCAGCGTTTGATAAGAGCTCTGGTGACCGTAGCCGTGGCAGCAATGCAGGCGCGCCTAACCGCAGCTTTGGCGATAGCGTAGCTTTTGGTAAAAAACCATATGCACGCGACGGTCAGCGTAACGAAAGCCGTAACGATCGTGGCGCAGCACCGGCACGCCGTGATGGTGCTCGCAATGACAGCCGTAGCCCAGCACGTAGTGGCTTTGGCGGTGCAAACGCAGGCTCAGGCAATGGCGCACCACGTCGCTCACGTAGTTTTGCATAATTTAAGTAAAGACTTTAATTGAACAGTACCCAACAAATGACAGAAATCGTAACGACTGACAGCCCAAGTTTCAGCACATTAGGACTCGCACCTGAGCTCTTACGTGCATTAACTGAATCTGGTTACACTATTCCAACCCCAATTCAGGCACAGGCAATTCCTGTTGCCTTAGCGGGCGGGGATTTAATGGCAGGTGCACAAACAGGCACAGGTAAAACTGCGGCTTTTTCACTACCCCTGCTACAGAAGTTACTACCGCTAGCTAATAACAGCACCTCCCCAGCTAAGCACCCAGTGCGGGCGTTGATTTTGACGCCCACACGTGAGCTTGCGATTCAAGTGGAAGAGAGTGTAAAAGCCTATGCTAAACATACGCAATTACGCTCACTGGTGGTCTATGGCGGCGTAGATATCAAAACACAGACACCTCACCTTAAAACCGGGGTTGAAGTGTTGGTAGCGACGCCTGGCCGTTTGTTGGATCATATTGAACAAAAAACACTGCAACTTAATCAGGTACAAATGTTAGTACTTGATGAAGCAGATAGAATGCTGGACATGGGCTTTATGCCTGATTTGAAACGCATTTTGGCATTATTACCAAAACAGCGTCAGAACTTAATGTTTTCAGCAACATTCTCAAATGAGATTAAAAAATTAGCAGATGACTTTTTAACCAAGCCTCAACTGATTGAAGTGGCGCGCAGTAATGCAACCAATGACAATGTGACGCAAAAAGTATATCAAGTTGCGCAATCAGATAAAGAAGCTTTGCTGATTCAACTATTAAAAGATGCCGATGCAAAACAAGTCATCGTCTTCACCAAAACAAAATTAACCGCTAGCCGTTTAAGCCGCAGCCTAGTACGTGAAGGCATTGCCGCAGACGCGATTCATGGCGATAAAAATCAACAAGAACGTATTAAAGCTTTGGATGCGTTTAAAGCTGGTACAGTTTCAGCACTTATCGCTACTGACGTTGCTGCACGCGGTTTAGATATTAGTGAGTTACCAATGGTAATTAACTATGAGATTCCTAGCGCACCAGAAGATTATGTACACCGTATTGGCCGTACCGGACGTGCTGGCGCATTAGGTGTCGCGATTTCTTTTGTCAGCGATGATGAAGAAAAATATCTCGTTGAAATCGAGAAGTTAATTAAACGCCAAATTAGTAAAGAAACCGTCGCATTAGATAGACCAAGTTCACGCGCACGCAGTCACGGTGCTAGCCAAGTGAAAGAGCGTGAAACATCCACAGCTAGACGCATCCCGAGTAAGAAAAAGAGCGCTGACCCATGGTTTGACAAACCATACGAACCGAACACACAGCAGGACAAAAACGTTGTCGCTACTCGACAAATTAACACGAAGAAAGCACCGGTCGCAGCATTACTTGGTGGCTTATCTAGAAAATAATTGACGAGACAATCTGCAATTTAACGTTGCAACACAATGAAGGGCACGCAAGTGCCCTTTTTTAATGCCCCTGCTTGTTGCGCATAAAGTCAGCAACCCCATACAACTGGTTCGCCAACTTCTTCATCAGGTCGTCGTCATACGCCAGCTGATGCATGGCCTTAATCATGCAATACATCCATTGATCACGCGCAGACTCACCAATCTCAAAAGGCATATGCCGTTTACGTAGCATGGGATGACCATAGCGCTCGATATATAGCTGTGGCCCACCTGTCCATCCAGTTAGGAACATAAAGAGCTTCTCGCGTGCAGAAGTTAAATCTGGCTGATGCATATCACGCAAAGGCTTGGCCTTAGGGTCACTATCCATGATGTCGTAAAACGTTTCAACTAGCAGGCGTATATTTTGTGTCCCACTTTCCGCACCGCCAAGCAGTTCAAAAAAAGTACGTTTATCACTGCCTGCTTCTTCTATTTCATTCAACATTGTCTTAAAACCTTGATTGCAGGGCATTACCAGCCTCAATCACTAAAATCAAGGCTGCCAATTCTGCACTTAATATTTACATGCGTGTGGCTGTTACATCTCGACTGGTGTTACCAAGCTAGCCGCCAATTTTGCACGAGCTCTAGCTTCCGCAACATCTTTACCAGACGCTAACGCAACACCCATACGTCTTTTAGTAAATGACTCTGGCTTACCAAACAAACGAATATCTGCGTTAGTGACGGCCAAGGCTTTTTCCACGCCTTCAAAAGCCAGCTGCTTGGTGTTATGACCACCGTAAATCACAGCGCTGGCGCCCGCTTCACGTAAACTTACATCGACAGGCAAGCCTAAAATTGCACGCGCATGTAAATCAAACTCACTAAAGCGTTGTGTAGCCATCGTCACCATGCCTGTATCATGTGGACGCGGGCTAACTTCACTAAACCATACCTGGTCGCCCTTCACAAACAGTTCTACACCAAACAAGCCTAATCCGCCTAAGCTGTCAGTCACAGCTTTCGCAATACGTTTAGATTCTTCCAGTGCTTTGCTTGCCATTGGCTGCGGCTGCCAACTCTCTACATAGTCACCTTTTTCTTGCACATGACCAATTGGATCACAGAAATAAGTGTTAATTTCACCTTGCGCGTTTTTAGCACGTACGGTTAATAAAGTAATCTCGTAATCAAAATCAATTTGTCCTTCAACAATCACCACACCTTGATTAACGCGGCCCGCTGAAGCAGCATAACTCCACGCGGCAGGCACTTCACTGGCTTGTGTAAGACGCGACTGCCCCTTACCTGATGATGACATGGTTGGTTTAATAAAACACGGGTAGCCGATACCAGCATCAATAGCGGCCTGAAGTTCCGCTTCGCTGCGCGCAAATGCGTAAGGAGAGGTCGGCAAATTAAGCTCTTCAGCGGCAAGTCGGCGAATTCCCTCGCGATTCATCGTCAGCTGTACGGCTTTAACGGTAGGAATTACGGTTGCAATGCCTGACTTTTCAATATCAGCAAGGGTAGCCGTGTTCAAGGCTTCAATTTCAGGCACAATTAAATGCGGTTTTTCAAGCGCAATGAGCTGACGCAAGGCTTGATCATCTGTCATATCGATGACATGTGCGCGATGTGCAACTTGTTGGCCTGGCGCATTTTCGTAGCGATCAACCGCAATCACTTCCACACCTAAGCGCTGCAAAGCGATAATCACCTCTTTGCCAAGCTCACCACTACCCAAGAGCATGACACGGGTTGCATTAGGACTTAAGGGAGTTCCGATTCGCATAGGGATTCTTTCATTTGATGATTGCTCGAATCATACCACGCAGCTATTTTTAAGAAAATTGCAGATGTGTGTTAATTCACAAGAAAATCAGAAATAGAAGCGAATCTATGGCAAGTAGCTGTGCCGTGTAAGTAAGACCATCACGTAATGATACAGGGCTTATGATGCTAACCTTGGGCGTACTAAACTTTTGGCACAAAGCTCTAAGCGTAGCGAGCGTAGAATACACTAGGGTTTGATTTGATGCTTATCCATACGATAGCGCATAGTCATGCGTGTTATGCCTAGCTTTCTCGCCGCTTCAGAAACATTAAATTTAGTTTCTGTTAACACCTGTAGCAATATCGCCCGCTCTGCGGCATCCAAAGCAGATTGATGCGAGTCTAAAGACATCAACGGTAAAGGCTCTGCAGGTCGAGTGTTTGGCAATGCCAAATCTATATCCGTTAACTCACCGTTGTGGCAAAGTAACATGGCGCGCGTCACCTGATGTTTTAGCTCTCGCACATTGCCAGGCCATCTGTAAGCTTGCACAGTGCTAATCGCCTCACGTGTAAAATGCGGGCTAGTCAGGCCGTAACGCCTTGCAGTTTGCGCAGCAAAATGCTGTGCTAATAACATAATATCCTGCCCGCGATCACGCAACGGCGGCATAGAGATACTCATCATGTTCAGTCTGTAGTATAAATCCTGCCTAAAGCGCCCGCTCTGCGACATTTCATGCAGATTGCGATTGGTCGCAGCGACGAATCTAGCAGGTACAGCACGCTCTTTGGTTGAACCAATGCGCCTAACCACACGCCGCTCCAGTACATTAAGTAATTTGGCTTGTAAGGCTAATGGCAACTCACCGATTTCATCCAGAAACAAAGTGCCGTCTTCAGCTGCTTCAATCAAACCGGGCCTGGCGCCAACTGCACCAGTAAACGCGCCCTTCTCATGCCCAAACAGCTCACTCTCCATCAACTCAGCTGGTAATGATGCACAATCAACCTGTACGAAAGGCTTTTCACTATTGGCGCAGGATAAATGCAATAAACGTGCAGCCACATCTTTACCCGTACCAGTTTCACCACCAATGAGCACCGTGGGCGGCACACTGTCATTGGAAACCAGTTGTGCGATGCGTGTAATCTGCATTTTTACATTCTGCATGGCAGGGCTATCACCCAGCAACTCAACCCCTTCCGATGCGTGCGCATTGCGCTGACGTGAATAATCCAAACTCTTGCTCTGGTTCGCCGCGGTTTCAGCTTTTTGAATCGACAATAGCAACTCTTCTAGATCAATCGGTTTTTTAAGGTAATCAACTGCACCCTGTTTCATGGCGTTGACCGCATCGCTAATTTCACCATGCGCAGTCATCACAATCACCACAGCGCCTTTTGCGACAAACTCCGGCAGCAGATCTAGCCCATTACCGTCTGGCAGACGCATATCCAGCAACACAACATCTGGCGTAAACTGTCTCACGATATTACGTGCATCTTGCAAGCTTTCCACATGCGCACATTCATAACCGGATTTTTGTAGACGACGCACCACTGCACGTGCAAACAATGCCTCATCCTCAACAATCAGTACTTTTGACTGCTGTTTTCCTGTTATTAAGTTGTCGTTGATACCGAGGTGCCCTAATTGCAATGCTTACTCCTGAAATGCAGATATGTGGTTGTTATTTACCAGCCAACGTTAGCAAGAAACATTCCAAACAGTTTAAATATTGAAGTTCAGTTAAAATTTAACCTAGCCTTTACTATGCCAACTTATACAAAAATGCGCACGGCACGTTGCCTATTGCGCTCAAGTTAACAAACATTAAAAAGCATTCAGCTTACTTTTACCCAATAGTTTATTCATCACGCCACCACATATTCAACCAAAATATGGTTTATTACAACCACATTTTGGCTACCAACAACCAATTAATGGTTATTAACAACCAGCAATCGATGCTATCAAATGTAGCATTTGGTGATGAAAAATAAATATACGCTATAAAATTCAAATGGTTAAATAAACCACATTGCAATAAATGCAATATGGAATATTTATTGCATGTATATAGATAACAACCACATGACGATAAATGTAATTTTTTATTGAAAGTAGCAAAATGAAGAAACCAGTAATGAAACTCAGCGCTGTTGCCGTGATGCTTGCATTTGCAAACACATCAGCATTTGCAGACGATACACCAATGACACTTAAAAAAGTTGAGGTGTATGGAACAACACCACTGCCTGGCATTGGATTACCGTTAAACAGAGTGCCGGCTAATATTCAAATGGCATCACCTAAAGATGTTAAGAATCAATCTGGCGTGTCAATTGCCGACTACATGACAAATAATATGCAAGGCGTTACCGTGTCTGATATGTCAGGTAACCCATGGCAACCAGAGATTAACTTCCGCGGCTACTCTGCATCATCATTATTAGGCAATGCTCAAGGTTTATCTACTTATGTAGATGGCGTGCGTGTTAATGAACCATTTGGTGATGTGACCCTTTGGGACAAAATTCCTAGTTTTGCTATCGGTAATATGCAGATGGTACCGGGCTCAAATCCTTTGTTCGGCTTAAACACTTTAGGTGGTGCAATTGTAGTCCACACAAAAAGCGGGCGTGACAACCAAGGCATGGCGTTAGAGTACGAAGCTGGCTCATGGGGGCGCCAACGCGCTTTAATCGAAGCTGGTGGCGTATCAAAAGATGGTTCAGTTGACTACATGCTAGGCTATCAACATACAACAGAGGACGGCTGGAGAAAAAACTCACCATCTCACCTGAATCAGTTATTTGGTAAATTTGGCTGGCAGAATGAATCCACAAAATTAGATCTTACCTACATCGGTACAGATAACAATCTGATTGGTAACGGTTTTTCACCTGAAAACCTGTTGAGCGGTGATCGTGATCAGATTCACACTCGCCCAGACTTAACCAACAACTACTCACACTTTCTGGCACTGAACGGCTCACATTGGATAAATGAAGATACCATGTTCTCCGGTAACGTTTATTACAGAAAGTCTAATCGGCATACAAAAAATGGCGACTTGTGGGAAGGAGAATCTGATGGCACTGGCACAATAGGAAGTTTCGTTGGCCAATTTGATGCCGATGAGGAGTACACCGGTTCAGTGATGAATCGCAGTAAAACCACACAAGATACTTATGGTGCAACAGGCCAAGTAACGTTTGATCAAGACTGGATGGGCAAGAAAAACCAATTTGTTCTTGGTGCAGGTTATGACTACACATTAATGCGATTTAAGCAGTCAGCGCTAATTAACGTTTACGATGAAACTAACAATCCAGATGTGTTTAACTCTAGCCGTGCGCCAATTTTCAACAGCCCAGCTTATGACCCATCCAATGAGTTTGGTGTATTACCTAACACTCAAACCACGGGCCTCACCGGTAAGCAATATACAGCTCGCTTATTTGCCACAGACACATTATCGCTCAACGATAAATGGCATTTAACTGGTGGTGCCAGTTGGAACTTCACCCGTGTTGATAACGTAGATACACTAAGAGGTCCTCGCTCAGACACAAACCCTAATAGCCTCACAGCAAGAGATAGCTATACACGTTTAAATCCAAGTATCGGCCTGACCCATACGCCTAACGACAATTTAACGTTCTATACTTCTTATAGCGAGTCTAGCCGCGCGCCAACAGCTATTGAGCTTGGCTGTTCCAACCCAGCAGCACCATGCTTACTCCCATCAGCAATGGCGGATGACCCGCCATTAAACCAAGTGGTTGCAAAAACCTATGAGTTTGGTGGTCGTGGCTTACTCACAGAGAGCATCCGTTGGAATGCTGGTGTATATCAAGCCGTTAACCACGATGATATTCAATTTACTGCCGCAGGTTCATCAAACGGTGCAGGTTACTACAAAAACGTAGGTCGTACTAAACGCCAAGGCTTGGACATGGGTCTGGCTGGTGACGTAGATAAATTCAAATGGAGCGCTTCATATAGCTACGTGCGTGCCACTTATGACTCTGATGTATCATTTGTAAGCTCTTCAAACTCCTCAGAAGATGGTGAAGGTATTATTTATGTAAAACCTGGTGATCGTATTCCATCTATTCCAGCGCATCAGTTAAAACTACGTGCTCAATATGCTGTCACACCAGCATGGACAATTGGTACAAATGTGATTGGTTATTCAAGTGCTTATGTATGGGGCAATGAAAACAATAACCATCGTGCCAACACTGCTGCTTGCTCTGATACGGCGCAAGCTGACACCTGTGCTCTTGGCAATGGTAAAGTAAGCGGCTATTTCATTGTGAACTTAGACACGCAATACAACATTGGTAATGGTTGGAAAGCGTTTGCTAAAGCTACTAACATTTTTGATCGTGAATACAATGTAAGCGGTCGTTTAGCGGAAACAATGTTTGCAGCTGATGGTACATATGGTACTGAATCAAAACAACTTGGCCTGTTGCCTGGCGCACCGCGTGCGGCCTGGATTGGTGCTCGCTATGAGTTTGGCGGCCCAAAAACATCAGCAAGTAAATAAACAGTAATAAATATTGGCTTGGTCATTTTAACGAATGACCACTGATGAAAAAAAGGGGTTACAGTTCGCTGTAACCCCTTCTTTATATCAGTTTGTACTCATCAACATCTGGTTAACGCAATCCCCTGTGCCTTAAATGCTATTGAGTAATTGTCTTGGCGGGATATTCAAAAAGCCTCGTAAGCCTAGCCATGCAGCAGCTGGGATAACAACTGTAGCAATGACGATACCTATCAGCATCACACTCAGATTAAACTCAAACGGAATATCAAGTACACCCACGCTAATATAATAGGCTAAGAAATTTGCCGCAATAGAGGCCACTAATGCAGAAATAATGCCTATACAGGCAAATTCAGCAATGTAAGCGACACTCACTTGCTGGCGTGACGCACCAAACACACGCATTAGCGTTGCCTCCTTAACACGCTCCTCTCGAGTTGCAACCAGAGAAGCATACAACACAGCAACCCCAACCAACAGGCTAAAGGCAAATACATACTCAACGGCCTGACTCATTCTTTGCATAATGCTGCGCACTTGCTGCATCAAGGCTGCAATATCGATCACCGTTAAATTAGGGTACTGTTTAATCAGTTGATTGAGTGAGTTTTCGGCACCTATCGGCAAATGAAAACTACTGATATGGCTGGCAGTAAATTGATCCAGTACACCTGGTGGTGTTACAGCAAAAAAGTTAGCGCGCATGGTATCCCACTCTACTTTTCTGAGGCTGCTTACAGTCAATGTGAGCGGGCTTCCAGCCACATCAAATTGGAGTTCATCTCCAAGTTTAATATTAAGACTTTTTGCCAACCCCTCCTCTAATGATATCAATGGCCTGCCATAGTCCTGACTCGGCCACCAACGCCCTGCGATTAGTTTATTATCGCTTTGCATTTCCGCCGCCCAAGATAAATTAAACTCTCTTTCAGCAAGCCTTTTGGCACGCTCATCTTGCCACTCTACCGTTTTAATCAGCTGTTTATTTTTACTAACTAAGCGTGCCCGCACCATCGGGAAAATCGCCGCATCTTTAATGTGCTGGGCAGTAAAAAATTGACTTACGCTATCTATCTGGTCTGGCTGAATGTTAATGACAAATCGATTCGGCGCGTCTGCAGGCAAAGAGGCTTGCCAATTACGGATAAGATCACCACGTATCAATGTGAGCAGCATAATGACCATCAAACCCATACAAAAGCCTATCATTTGCACGGTAGATAAGCCTAGCCGCCGCTTTAAGTCTTGTATACCCAAGCTTACTGAAGCTAGCAGCTTGGTTCGGGGAGTTGATATCAAAAAACGCTGCACCAAAAATGTCAGAACGTAAATAAAGCCCAGCACAACCAAGCTCAATCCCAGCATTGCCACAATAGTGAATAGCGCAATATTCATATCATGTGCCTGCCAGAAAATCATCAGCACCATCATCAACGCAGCAGGCAAAAACTTGGCTTGGGCTGATAGTGGCAGCATCAACGTGTCTAGCCTCAGTATATTCATCGCGGACAGATTTCTCATTTGCCAAGCATGCGGCAACACCACGGCAATCATCATGCCTATACTCGCGCAAATACCTATCAGCACCGGCGCGAATGAAGTAGGCGGTAATGTTTCAACAAAAAGACTACCCGCCAATTGTGCCAAACCCATCTGCGCGATAAAGCCGAGTAAAGCACCAAGCAATGCACTGAGTAAGGCGATGATGAGGGTTTGAATTGTCAAGATTTGTAGCACAGTAGCTTGCTGGGCGCCAAAGCAGCGCATCAAGGCAAACGTAGTTAGGCTTTGCTTGATATAAGGCAGACTAGACAGCAACATGGCCACCATCGCCAGCACCACGCTCACCATGGCAGATAAGCCCAGAAACTGCTGCGCTTTATCCAATGCCGTTTTAATTTCCGGACGCGCATTACGTACATCATCGATGCTCTCCCCCCGACTCAACTTAGGTTTGGCTTGTACAGAATAGTCATTAATATTTTCAGGTGTAGATGCCAGCAATAGCTGATATTTCACGCGGCTACCGTATTGAATCAGCTTGGTGGTCGCTAAGTCCCTGGCGTTCATCATCAGGCGCGGTGCAAAGCTAAACATATTGCCGCCACGTGAAGGCTCGCGCAGTAATATTGCAGTAACAACTAAGCTACGTTCGCCAACCTCCAGTTGGTCACCTACTTTAACATCTAACAACGTGGCTAAACGTGGCTCTATCCAAACCTCACCGGATTGTGGTGCAGATTGCACAGACTGCCCTATATCACCGGCATGCTGAGCAATAGTTAAATGACCACGTAACGGAAAATTGGCCTCAATCGCCTTAATTTCAACTAACTGGCTAGACTCTCCACGCATTACCATACTAGGAAACTCATAGGTGCGCGTTGTTGAAATTTTCTGCGTTACTGCTGAGTCAATCAGTGCTTGCGGAATGGGATGATCTGACACAACCGCTAGGTCGCCGCCTATCAGTAAACTCCCCTGTTGATTTAAGGCAGATTCAATGCGCTGTGTAAAGAAACTCACGGCAGTAATGGCGGCAACTGCCAGCACTAGCGCAAACACCAGCACCCTTAAAGCGCCTGCTCGCCACAAACTGAGGGTCTGCGACCAAGCTAATTTAATAGCAAGCATCATGATGGTGTCACTTCACGTAGAACACCAGCATCCAGCTTAAACAGGCGCTTACAGCGATTTGCCAGTTGTATGTCATGAGTCACTAACACCAAAGTAGTACCGGCCTCTTGGTTCATATTAAACAGCAATTCGATAATCATTTGTCCAGTGGTACTATCCAAATTACCGGTAGGTTCATCTGCAAACAAAATACTAGGCTGTGTGGCAAAAGCACGCGCAATAGCTACACGTTGCTGCTCGCCGCCGGATAATTGTTTGGGATAGTGTTGCACACGATGGCTAAGACCCACTTTATCCAAGGCCTCTAAGCTTAGTCTTTCTGCCGCTGCATGGCTTTTTAATTGCAAAGGCAGCATCACGTTTTCCAGCGCGGTCAGTGCGGGCAATAATTGGAATGACTGAAACACAAAACCCATATCGGCAGCACGCACGGCGGCACGGCCATCTTCATTTAAGCTACTAAATGCGCTACCTCTAATTTGAACGCTTCCACTGGTTGGGATATCCAACCCTGCAAGCATACTGAGCAATGTTGATTTACCTGAGCCTGAGCTACCGATGATGGCGATTTGGTCGCCTTTTGCAACGCTGAGATTTAGGCCACTGAGTATGCGAATTTGGTTATCATGGTTAGTAATTTCGTAATGTAAATCTTGTGCTTGAATCAAAGGAGGCTGTTGCATTCATGTCGTTCCGTTTATTGTTGGTATTTAAAACCGTACTACTTAGTTTGTTGTTCTTGAATTTCGTTGCATGGTCTGCCCCGGTTTTTGCAGAAAATGCAAAAATCATGGTGTATGGAGATAGCTTATCTGCGGCATATGGCATTCCACAGCAACAAGGCTGGGCATCATTACTGCAAAAAAAATTAGATGCGGAACGCTATCAATATCAAGTCGTTAACACCAGCATAAGCGGAGAAACCACCAGTGGCGGAGTTAGTCGTATCCAGCACGCCCTCGACCAGACCAAACCCAATATCATTATCCTTGAACTTGGCGCCAATGACGGCCTTCGTGGTTTACCTATTCCGGAAATGACAGCCAATCTCAATACCATCATTCAGCAAAGTAAGAAATCTGGCGCGAAAATATTATTAGTAGGGATGAGAATCCCACCTAATTATGGGCCGCGATACACAACAAACTTTAGCCAAAGTTACGTAAATCTTAGCCAAAAACACAATATCCCGCTGGTGCCCTTTATGTTAGATAATATTGCGGCAAAGGCTAACCTCATTCAGGATGATGGACTACACCCAAACGCCATTGCGCAGCCATTGGTTTTGGATAACATTTGGCCGCACCTCAAGCAATTACTTAAGAAATAATTTGGCTTATCAGCCTTATGTCGCCTCAAAGTAGCCGGCCTAAACTAAGCCCGTGTCTGATGTGCTTCAAATGCAGCGGGTTGCCAGGTTACCTCTACGCCCAACTCGCCCACAGCGGCTTTTAGCTCGTGTGCAATGCCTATCCCTGGCACGCATGCCAGCGTGTCCTGCCAGTATATCAATGGCAAATGGTCACGCTGCCAAGGCGGAATATTGCCAGCTTGCAAAAGATGCTTCAATGTTCGTGTTGGCCTTGTAACATCTGGTTTAAAACGCTCGCCACCACGGCGATTAGTAATTCTAAGCCGGGCCATACCAAATTTAAGTGCTAAGCCAGCACCTTGCACTTGCTTGAATGTAAGTAAACCACCATCAGGCACCATCAATGTAGCCTCGCCATTCCACATCATATCAAATGACTCACTCACTTGTGGTATGCAAAGGTAAGCACGTTGCTGGTAGCGCCTTAGCGTGTAATGCTGAATGTTAATGCTCAACTCAGCATCTGGTTTAGCATTCAGCAGCTGCGTCAACATCTCGGCAAGGTGATCTGAAGTAGGCATCGCAAGCTTATGCTGGGCAAACCACCACCGTAATAAATTCTTGGCACGTACCATGCCTAACTGCGCTAGACCTTGCAAACAAATACTGTCGTTAACAACTAAATCTTGCGCATCTATTTCAGCTAACACCTCTAGTAATGTACTCGCCTCCGCAAGATGTGAAGCGGTGCGGGCAATGACAGATTGCACGCTAGGGTAACGCGCCTGCAAAACTGGCATGACATCATGACGTATAAAATTACGCTCATACTTAGTGTTGTCGTTACTCTCGTCATCACACCACGTCAGGTTATGCTGTATCGCATAATCAAAAAGTGACTGCCTAGCTACACCCAGCAACGGCCGCATCAGGCTACGTGTTTGATCCACGGTTGCCATACTACTCAGACCCTTCACACCGGCGCCCCTTAACAGTTGCAGGAGCAAGGTTTCTGCCTGATCATCCTGATGATGCGCAGTGACAACAAAATCTGCCTGAATGGCACGCAATTCATCAAACAAAGCCTGATAACGGAGCAAGCGCGCTGCCGCCTCAACCCCTAATTTACTGGCTTGATCCACCTTCACGTGGGTAATAGTGATAGGAACTTGAAGCAACTGGCACTGCTGCTCACATAAAGCGGCCCAAGCGTCTGCATTTGGACTCAAACCATGGTGTACATGCAAGGCGTGCAGTTCAAACCCAAGCGAGGGCATAAGTGTCGCCAATAAGTGTAGCAATACGGAAGAATCTAAACCGCCACTTAGTGCGAGCAACAGTTTAGGCGTTGCTGCTAGCGGCTGGATTAGTGAATGTGCATCAACAGCTAGGCACTTGCTCGAAAATAAGTGCTGGCTTAAAAAGGAGTGTAGTTCAGATAATACAGGATGAAGTGCATTAGAATCAGGCTGGCTTGCTAACGCTAGCTTACCAGCCCGTTTGACAGAAGCCTTACTTTTCAGCAACTTCTTTGAATTTGCCATAGCTCATTAAGCGCTCATAACGGCTCACTAATAATGTTTTAATTGATTTAGATTTAAAGCGAGTCAACTCTTCTTTCAGCGCTACCTTTAATGATGCCATCATCTCTTCAGGGGCACGATGCGCGCCACCCATAGGCTCCGGGACAATTTTATCGATTAAACCTAGTGTTTTAAGCTTATCAGCCGTAATAGCCAATGCTTCCGCAGCTACAGAAGCTTTATCAGCGCTCTTATATAAAATAGAAGCGCAGCCTTCTGGCGAGATTACTGAATAAGTACCATATTGCAACATCAGCAGTTGATCCACGACACCCAATGCCAATGCGCCACCAGAACCACCTTCACCGATAATCACACCGATGATAGGCGTTTTCAGCTCAGCCATCACATATAGGTTACGTGCAATCGCCTCAGACTGACCACGTTCCTCAGCACCAATACCAGGATAGGCACCCGGAGTATCGATAAACGTCACGATTGGTATATTAAACTTTTCAGCCAAGCGGAATAAACGTAACGCCTTGCGGTAGCCTTCAGGGCGTGGCATACCGAAGTTACGATACTGACGCTCTTTGATATCACGGCCTTTTTGGTGACCAATCACCATCACTGGCTGGCCTTCAAATCTAGCGATACCACCTACAATTGCAGGGTCGTCTGAAAATGCACGGTCGCCATGCAACTCTTCAAAATCAGTAAATAAAGCCTGAATATAATCTAATGTATATGGGCGCTGTGGATGGCGTGCCATTTGAGAAATCTGCCAAGCAGTCAAATTGCCATAAATATCTTCAGATAGCTTTTTGCTTTTCTTTTCTAGTGCGGTCAATTCTTTTGAGATATCCAAATTATCGTGGTCATCATGTGATGAGCGTAGGCTCTCGATTTTCGCTTCTAATTGAGCGATTGGCTGTTCAAAATCTAAATAAGTAATTTTCATATCGTTATGTTTTGTCTCAAATAATCTGATTCTATAATGCCTAAATTTACTGTCAGGTGCAGGTTTGCGTTAATCGCAAACCTATTAAAGAAACGTTAAGTTTGCATAAATCCGTCATTATCAGCGGTGTGACCACTTATATAGCATTATCCACAATGCGCTAATTATATAGGATTTTTACATTATTCTTACTCAACCATTCGCTTAAACTCGCAATCAGCTCATCATGCAAATCCACGCGCCAATCATTGCCTAGCATCAGCTCCACTTTGCTGGTTTGATTATGGTACTCAATTTTAATCGGGCAGCCACGCACCTCATCAGATGCACTCACACAGTACGGTTTTAATAATGTCTTTAACTTAACTGCGTCGGACTGGCCATTGCACATGATTTTTAGAAAACTAGCACGGGTATTTCTTAATGCAGAAAGGTCATATAGTTTGCGTGCATTCACGCGCACACCGCCAGAAAACTCATCATGGCTCACACGCCCTTCTACAATCACCAACTGGTCATCCTTCAGCAGTTGCTGCGATTGATTTAACAAATCATTGCCAACTACCACTTCAATCCTGGTTGTGCCATCATCCAAACCAACAATCGCCATTTTTCCACGCGCCGTCATGCGGTTACGTACGCCAGAGACGATACCCGCTAATAGTTGCGGCTGATCTTTTGGTGCTAAGTTCGCTAATGTTGTACTGATAAACTGGCTTAAATCTTTTTGGTAAGACCAATATGGATGACCGCTAAAATAAAAGCCCAATGCAACCTTTTCTTCTTGCAGGCGCTGCTGTTCCGGCCATGGTGCAACGCTAGGCAGTACATGTACCGATTGGTCTGACGCCTCGCCAAACAAACTATTTTGATTGCTGTTGGCATTGGTTTGCTCAGCGGCACTAATTGCCAAGGCAACCCCTGCTAATAAAGCATGCCGGTTAGGCTCAAGCTTATCAAATGCGCCGGCTCTAATCAGCGACTCAATAACACGTCTATTTACTTTACGTAAATCTAAACGGCTGCAAAAATCAAACAAACTAGTGAATGGGCCATCTTTGGCACGCGCTTGTAAAATCACATCAATCGCAGCTGAACCAGTCCCTTTGACGGCACCCAAGCCATACAAGATTTGATTCTTGCTCACAGGCTTGAACTTGAACTCACTTTCATTCACATCCGGTGGCAGCACTTCAACCTGATTCGGTGCGCAATCATCGTAAAAGATATGCACACTGTCCGTGTTATTCATATCAGCAGACATAGTGGCAGCCAAAAACGCCGCTGGATAATGCGTTTTAAGATAAGCGGTATGGTAGGCAACCAAAGCGTAAGCTGCCGCGTGAGATTTATTAAAACCATAACCTGCAAACTTTTCCAGCAAGTCAAACAAATCACTGGCCTGCTGCTCAGTCATGTTGTTTTTGGTCGCACCCTCGGTAAATATCTTACGCTGGGCATCCATCTCTTCTTTTTTCTTTTTACCCATCGCGCGACGGAGCAAGTCAGCGCCGCCTAGGCTATAGCCAGCCACCACCTGCGCAATCTGCATCACCTGCTCTTGATAAACGGCAATTCCATAGGTTTCTTTTAAAATTGGCTCGGTAAGCGGATGCGGGTACTCAACACGTTGCTTGCCATGCTTACGGCGGCAATAATCCGGAATCAAATCCATTGGGCCTGGGCGGTACAATGCCACCAAAGCAATAATATCCTCGAAGCAATCCGGCATCGCCTGTTTAAGCATATCCTTCATACCACGCGACTCCAACTGGAACACCGCTGTGGTATTGGCTGTTTTTAAGAGTTGAAAGGTTGGCTTATCATCGATCGGTAGGGTTTCAAACGATAGTGGCGGCAACTCACGCTCGGCACGCTGTTTATTCGCATTTTCCAATGCCATATCCAGAATAGTCAGCGTACGTAAGCCCAAAAAGTCGAACTTCACCAACCCTACGGCTTCAACATCATCCTTGTCGTACTGACTCACCAAGCTCGCGCCGTCTGGCTGACAGTACACGGGTGAAAAGTCTGCAATCTTGCTGGGGGAAATCAACACACCGCCCGCATGCATACCGATATTACGCACCAAGCCCTCTAGTCGTAGCGCAAGCTCTAGCAACTCTTTTACTTCTTCTTCATTTTCACGGCGTTCAGCTAGCTGCGGTTCTTTTTCTAGCGCATCGGATAAGGTAATACCCAACTCTAGCGGAATGAGTTTTGCAATGCCATCCACAAAGTTAAACGGCAAATCCAGCACACGTCCAACGTCTCGAATCACGGCCTTTGCCGCCATGGTACCGAAGGTTGCGATCTGTGAAACAGCATCAATCCCGTATTTTTGTTTTACGTAATCAATAACGCGATCCCGCCCCTCCTGACAGAAGTCAATATCGAAGTCAGGCATAGATACGCGGTCTGGGTTTAAGAAGCGCTCAAACAGTAAGTTATATTCCAGCGGATCCAAATCAGTAATGCCTAGGCTATAAGCAACCACAGAACCAGCACCAGAACCCCGCCCGGGTCCTACTGGAACACCATTATTTTTTGCCCAGTTAATGAAGTCTGCCACGATTAAGAAATAGCCGGCAAAACCCATCTGGTTAATCACATTGGTTTCAAAATCTAAGCGTGCGGCGTAGGCATCCTGCTTACTAGCTCGTACCTCTTCATTAGGAAACAACACCTCCAGACGCTTAGCCAGCCCTAGGCGCGCCTCGGAGATTAAGTAATCATTCAGGCTTTCATTATTAGGGGTAGGAAACTGCGGTAAGTAGTTTTTACCTAGCGTTAGGTTTAGGTTACAACGTTTTGCGATTTCCACAGTATTGGTAAGCGCTTCTGGCATATCGGCAAACAATGCTGCGATATCTGCCTGCGTTTTAAAATACTGCTCGGTAGTGAAGTTTTGCGGACGTCTTTTATCCGCCAGCACATAACCTTCAGCAATGCAGGTTCTTGCCTCATGTGCGCGGTAATCATCAGGTGAGGTAAACTGTATCGGGTGCGTGGCAACAACTGGTAGGTTTAGCTCGTGCGCAATACGGCGAACATGCTGAATATACTGCTCTTCACCTGCTTTGCCTGCATCAGTCGCAATGCGTTGTACTTCTAGATAAAAGCGGTCTGGGAATAACTGATGCCATTCATTTGCAAGCCTTTTCGCCAAACCTACATTGCCTTGTGTACAGGCCTGACCCACGTCACCGGCAAGTCCACCAGACAGCAGCAGCAAGCCTTCAGTCCCCATTTCAGAGAACCATGCACGCTTAAACTCGGCACGCCCGCGATATTGGTTGCTTAGATAGGCGCGACTCAACAAATGACATAGCGTTAAGTAGCCAGCGTGGGATTGGCACAGCAATAACAAACGTGAAGGCTGTTCTCGATTATCCGTATTTTCTAACCAGACATCACAACCTATGATAGGTTTAACACCCTTGCCGCGGGCAGTTTTATAGAACTTGATGGCACCGAACAAATTGCTCAAATCAGTCAATGCAAGCGCTGGCATTTTGTCATTCACCGCCTGTTTGACGTAGTCGTCTATGCGCACGATACCATCCACAATCGAATACTCGCTATGGCAGCGCAAATGGACAAAACTAGGAGAAACTGAAGGGGATGGTGTCGTTTGTAGCATAAGGTAATTTTACCTTATTGACGGGTATCGTTGTAGGCAATGTAGGTGTTTAACACTACAAATAAATTACTAAATACAGCATATTTTTGATGGTTTAAGGCTTGCTAAATCATGCATTTCAATAGTGAATACAAGGTAAGCACCTTACCAGCATAGGATATTACCCTATGCCAGCACTTGAGCTTAAAACTTCATGCTATAACGTGAGTATTATCAATGATTAAGCAAAGCATGCACTTGCTCAATCAGCACCTCATCTTGCACAGGCTTACCCAAGAAAGCATTCACGCCGATATCTGTTGCCACATTACGATGCTTCTCTGCTGTACGTGAGCTAATGATAATTAATGGCGTATGCGAGGTTTGTACGTTATCTCGCACATAGCGTGAGAACTCAAAACCATCCATGCGCGGCATTTCGATATCGGTCAGAATAATCGCTGGCGATATTAGCTGCAATTTCTGAATCGCATCCATACCATCATTTGCCGTCACCACTTCAAATCCATCACGCTCTAATACGCGTGACAGCACTTTACGCATCGTGAGGGAGTCATCCACCACTAGCGCTACTTTCTTCAATTTTTCCACTACTGGGGCTACATTGGTAACCTTAATCGAGCCGCTGGCTAATTCTTCCCTATTGGCTAACAACACTGGGTTAATCACCAAAATAATCGCGCCATCGCCCATCACAGTTGCACCAATCATGCCTGGCACATGGGAAAGCTGGGTACCCATAGGCTTCATCACCACCTCTTGGTTACCAATCAACTCATCTACATGCAACGCTGTGCGGTAAGCACCACTTCGCAGCAGCACGACAGGCGTATAAGTATGCGCTTGCGCAATATGATCAACATCGCCAACGAGTTTTGACAAGAAATGTAATGGGTACTCCCTGCCTGCCCAGCTAATTTTGTTTGCGTTATAGGCATCGCTTAAATCTAATGATTTAAGCTTTTGCACCTGCTCAACCATTACTGATGGAATTGCATAAATTTGAGTACCTACCCGTGCAAGCACCACTTGTGCAACAGACAGCGTTACGGGCAAGTAAATGTTAAACATTGCACCTAAACCAGATGCATTACTTACATCAATACGGCCACCCAGTGCGGCAATGTCGCTACGCACTGCATCCAAGCCCACACCGCGCCCTGCAATCTGTGAAACGGTGTCTGCCGTTGAGAATCCTGGCTCAAAAATAATCGTCATCAGCGCTTGGTCTGAAACTTCTTGATCTGCGCTAAACAGCCCCTTCTCAACCGCTTTCTGTTTAACTTTAGCCAAATTCACACCTGCGCCATCATCGGTAATTACCAGTGTAATTTCGTCGTTTTCCAAGCTGATTTTCAGCTTAATATGGCCAACCTCAGACTTACCTAACTTGACGCGCTCACTGGTTGACTCCAGCCCATGCGCAACAGCATTACGTAGCAAATGCTCTAACGGTGCACCCATTTTATCCAGCACACCACGATCCAGCTCAATGCTTTCACCTTCAATGGTCATTTCTACGCGTTTATTCAACTCTCTGGCAGTTTGGCGCACGATACGCTGCAAGCGCTCAGAAATAGTCGAGAACGGCAACATACGTACTGTCATCAAGCCTTGTTGCAACTCACGGTTCATGCGATTTTGTTGCTGCAACGCTGCATCTGTCTGATCCAGGTTAAGCAACAAACCATGTTGAATGGTAGCCACGTCGTTAACACTCTCGGCCATCATACGGGTCAGCTCTTGCAAGCGGGTAAATCGGTCAAACTCTAGCGGGTCAAACGTTTCATTGGCTTCTTGTAGCAAGCTCATACGAGATTGCAACTGTGTTTCTGCTTCAATTTCCAACTCACGCAGATAACTACGCAGCCTGCTAATACTGTCAGTCAAATCAGTAGAAGACTGTTTGAAGTTCTGCATTTCTCTATCCATACGAGAACGCATAATAGAAACTTCACCGGCCTCATTAATCAATCGGTCTAGCACATCGGCACGCATACGCAGGAACTGTGTTTTACGCTCACTCTGCCTGGTTGATTTTGGAGTCGCTGCTTTTACTTTGGCTTGTGCTGGCGTATCGCTCGTCACAGCGCTACTCATATCACCCACTATGTCTTCTAGCATGTAACCGATACGGTCAAACTCGACAAACATCGCATCAAAGTCATCTACCGTTACTTGATGCCTTAACGCGCGAATCACGTGGTCTTCCATCCCATGCACGCTATCGCCAATCGCGGCTTGTCCAGCCATACGCGCACTACCCTTCAGCGTATGCAGTGCACGCTGTAAGGAGTCTGGGTACTCAGCCTCTTTAGGGTTAATGCGCCAACCTCTTAAATCTTTACCAATTTGCGGAATAAGCTCACGCGCCTCTTCCACAAACAGTGCCAACAGCTCATCATTAACGATAGCATCTTTTCGCAGCAACGCTTGTTCTGCTGCCAGCAGTGCGCTCGGCTCCACTGGCAACTCAACCAATGGTTCAGCCGACACAAGTTCATCTTGAACAAGGTCAACTAGCGCAAGGTTAGCTGCTTCAAGGCCAATTTCTGGAGGCACATCCTCTTGTACAGCTTCCACAGGCACTTCCGCCGCTTTAGCTTTTGACTTGGATTTTTTCTTAGATTTCTCTGCACGCTCGATTTCAAGCACAGCAGCTTCTGCTTCTTGCGTAGCAGATGCCTGCATTGCAGCGGTGGATTCACTCAAGGCTAAAATCAACGCACGTGATGATCTTGGGTTTTTAAGCGCCTTGGCTTTTTCCAAACCATCTGCCAGCGCTTTAACTACATTGCCATACAGTGCAATGTGCTGCGCAGTCCAGGTACTATGATGCTCATCTAGCCAATGTTCTAAAGCGCGCGCCAAGTCACCAATCGCTTTAAATCCGGCGGTAAGCGCATTACTACCCAAGGTATGTGCGGCACGGCAGCTTTCTGGTGTAGGCAAATCGGTAGAGTTCTCCACTAAGGCCGCATGCGCATCAATCAATGCTTGTAAATGCTGTTGCGCTTCACCCAAGAATATATTAAAGAATGCTTTACTTAACTTGCGAGTGCCACCTATCAGTACTTCTTCTTTTTGAACGACAGGTTTAGCCTCGGCAGCATTCTGCTCGAGCTCACTAATCAAAGCCGCCGCTTGCTGCTGGAATGGCGCTGGATTAAGCGCAACTTTTTGCGCTTGCTGTAGTTCTGCTACCCAATTTGCAAATGCAGCGCTGACTTTCTCAACAAAAGCCAATATGGCCGACGTTGGAAAGGTTTTGCGCTCTAAAACCACATTAAGTAGATTCTCCACCGCCCAAGCCACTTCACCCAAGCCTAACAAACCAACCGTTCGCCCGCTACCTTTGAGTGTGTGATAAGAACGACGCACCTCAACAAATGCTTCACTATCAGTTGCATTAACACGTAATGCCTGTAAATTTTGCGCTAAGGCGGCAAGCACCTCTTCAGCCTCAGCTAAGAATATATCTAACAACTCAGCATCAAATGCCTGATCCAACACTTCGTCAGCAACATTTTCGGCTACCCTAGCTGGCATTGCTTCAGCTTGAGCCTCAGCATCATCGCTTAAATTCAAATCGATTGCTGACAGATCAACTGCCAGCACATCCTCTGTAGGGCTAGAATCTGCCAGCACTAGCGCTGGTGTAATGAGCGCTGACGAAGTAAGTCCAAGCCTATCTGCCGCTTGTTCTAAACGTAACAATGCATCCGCCAATGCGCGTTCAGCCTCGCTATGTACATTTGGCAATTCTTCCGCATACAAACCTAACATACTTAGGTTTTCAGCAATCAGCTCAAATACTGGCAAGTGACCTGTACTATCATGGTCTCTAAAGTGCTCAACGAAATTAACGCTCAATTGTGCAATGGATTTTGGCACAGGCATTTCTAACATATCAAACGCTGCGGAAATTTGCTGTAATGGTTTGCTGGCTTCTTCTAACTCAGCAGTGTTTTCTGGGTTTCTGAAGAAACTATCTAATGCTTTTTCAACAATTTCCAGCGCTGCCAACACTTGTTTAGCAACGGCCTCTACTAAAGTGGCGTCATGCTGTGCCTGCGCAAATTCATCCACAGCTGGTGCCAAGGTCTCGCCACGCATGACGGCATGCAGGCGTGAAATTTGCGTATTAATTTTCTGGTTAGCTTCTGCATCTAGCTGCTGGTAATGATCGCAGCTAGACTCTAGCAAATTCAACGAAGCGGCAACCTCGATAAATGCTACATCATTTAATTTAGCAGCATCATGCTGCAAGCCTTCTGTAGTTTGATACGTAGTATTAAATAAACTAACGACCCCCACATGATTGAGGCCTTGCTGGACAGTATTGAGAATATGTTCAAACTTATTGACCAATGTAGTCAAATCAAGTGCACTGGCTGCCACATCATTAACACTAATATTCGACCATAAATCTTTAAGTGTTGGGATATCTGCAATCAACTGCGCCAATGCTGCCTGCTCGGCTGCATTAGAGCTAACAGCCTCTGCTGCTTGCGTCACAGAAGGTAAAGCAGCGTCCAGCTCGAATGTATTTTTAACTGCCGCAATTGTGTCTGTGCTTCTATCACTAATCGCAACGTAATAGAGCAAATCCCGCAATAAGCGTGATGGGACTTTAGCATCACCCATCGCTACATTACGCAACTGACGATCCAGCTTGCTACACAGTTTCTTTGCACCGGGATTGTCGGCTACTTTTTCTTGTGCAAGTGCATCGGTAAAGGCAGAAGCAGTCCACCACAATGTTCTTGGTGCACTTTTAGATTGCACTTGTTGCACTTTGGCAACGGCATCACGCATCCCATCCAATGCCATCGCATCTTTAGTGCGTAACCAATCTAGTAAAGACTTTTGAAAAGCGGCTCTTTGTTCTGATACAAAAATCGGAATTGAAGACTCTTCAATCGGGTTGCTTGGTAAATCTTTAGGCGCACTATTATCTACATCTGGGAAGAACAATTCACTTTCATCCAGAGTCTCGCCTTGCGCTTCAACGATAGGCTTGAGTGGTTTATAGAGCCGGATGGGTTGGTCTGGTTGACCATTTAGCAAATCCTGCAAATATTTAGACAACGCCTCCACAGCGCTAATCAAGTGATCCATTACTTCTTGGCTCACTGCAGTTTGCTGCTTTGCCAAACGATCAGCAAGTTTTTCCAGCTCGTGACAATAGCGTTTGCAACCTTCTAAGCCAACCATATCGAGCGCACCGCTCACCTGATACAGATGCGCAATGGTAAACCTCAAGTTAGCGAACTCACTTGGGTTCTGATTGACCTCATTAAAGCTTTCCAGCACTTTTTGCAGTGACTGATCAATCTCATCTTTAACCCAAGACAACGGGCCAGTATCAAATGCTTCAGGCATTATTTACTTCCATTTTCGGTGTGTAGTTTTTCATGGCGGTTTATGTGTCTTATGCTAAAAATTAAACTTCTACGCAAAGCATTTCGTGTCTTAAAGTTTAAAACCAGCTACTGAGTCACGTAACTCTTCCGCCAATGAGGTGAGCTGACCTACAGACTCAGCAGTCAGTTTTGTACCTTCTGTTGTCTGCGTTGTAATCTCCTGAATCATCTGCATGTTGTTTGCCACGGTAGTGGCTGATTCAGTTTGCGCGTTGGTCGCGGTAGAGATTGATTGAATCAATCGTGCAAGATTGGTAGTAACAGACTCAATCTCGTTCAACGCTTGTCCTGCAGCATCCGCAACGCGTGCCCCTTCAACCACACCCTCGGTTGATTTCTCCATCGCCGCCACAGCGCCGTGGGTATCAGTCTGAATTGTCTTCACAATCGCACTAATCTGCTTAGTCGCCTCAGATGAACGTTCCGCAAGACGCTGAACCTCCTCCGCAACCACCGTAAAGCCTCGCCCTGCCTCACCAGCAGACGCAGCTTGAATCGCCGCGTTCAACGCCAGAATATTAGTTTGTTCGGTAATGTCGGAAATCAGCTCCACGATTTCACTAATCTCTTGTGAGCTCTCGCCCAAGCGTTTAATACGTTTAGAGGTTTCCTGAATCTGGGTACGAATCTCATTCATCCCTGAAATAGTGTTCTGTACCGCTTGTGAACCTTGAATTGCCGCCTCTAGTGAGCGCTGCGCCACCTGAGAAGCCTGTTCCGCATTGCTAGATACTTGCAAAATAGAACGAGTCATGTCGTTAACTGCTTGTGTTGTCTGTGTAATCTGTGCGGCTTGTGTTTCAGCAGCTGTTAGCAGCTGTTCAGAAGTACCTTGCGCAACAGAAGTTGCAGAAGTCACTTGCTCGGTAGCACGGTTAATCTCAACTACAAGGTCGCGCAAACTATCAATTGTATAGTTAATAGAGTCTGCAATCGCCCCTGCAATGTTATCGCGCACTTCCGCTTTTACCGTTAGGTCACCGTCCGCCAAGTCACCCATCTCATCTAGCAACTGTAATACCGCCTCTTGGTTTTCCTGGCCTTCTTTTGCAAGTTGGCTAGTTAAGGTAACTGACTGTACAGCCTGTTTCTTACCATAAAAATACATCAAACCTAGCAATACCAAACCCAGTAACAGCAAACCAACCAATACAAATCGGATAAAGCTGGTTTGTGACTCGATCAATGATTTATTCTCTTTGGCAATCATTTGGGTAAACGTATTACCGGCCTGTTTAGAAGCTTCAAAAGCAGCTGTTAACTCCAGCAATGGGGCTGATGCGGCCACAGTTCCTAAAGGTAATGCTGGAACATAGCGTTTATTTGCCACCTCAAAAAAGTTAGCACCGGCACTAATCACCTCTTCCAACGGTGCGGCCAATTTCTTATTACTTAAATTCTTACGCCAGTATTCTGAACGCTCCTTGAACATGGCTTCACTTTTAGCAGCATTTGCCAAGGCATTATCACGTTTTTGATTATTAAAACTGGTAGAAGCAACATAAGCTTCGTTATATGACGCAAAAGCATCCAACGGGAACATTGGTGGCGGATTAGTATCTGCCGTAAGTCGGTCATAAGTATCTAGAATATTATAAATAGGGCCGTTCACACGCACCTGATTAATTACCCAGAAACTCAGCAAGGCAAACAAAATAAACGCAACAATCTGCAAGAAAAGCTGACGGTAACCAGCACTCATGCTTCCGCTATCTGAGCTGGTTTTTTTAGCGATGGTTGAGTTAGAAATTTTTTCCTTAACGTTCGTCAAGAACCCACCCATCAACGAGCCTATTTGTGGTGGCAGGCCTTTTATAGCTGCAAGATTTAATGCCATTGTTAACCCCGATTTCTAAATTTATTTGCTTACTTAACCACTATTTGCTTACTTAATCACTAGGATATCAACACTAAGTTACCTTACTTATACATCACCAATTATATTGGCTGTACAAAGTTTTTGTTTTGCACTAGCGCCTCTATATCAAGCTCTAGCCAATCTCCACCTTCAGCATCTTTATACAAATTTAAGCTAAAAAAATCTGCTTCATCTTCTGCAGACTGAAGCTGCATGCCTTGAACGCTTCGCAAACCAATCAAACTATCAACTAGCAGCGCTACCTGCGCGGTAGATTCTGTACTGAGCAATAAAATACGATTATTGGTAGATTTAGATGTTGCAGGCATACCCATAAACTGCGCTAAATCTGAAATACTGTATAAGTTACCGCGGACGTTTGCAACGCCCAAAAACCATGGTTTTGTAAATGGCACCAATTGCATTGGAGGCACTGGTAATACTTCTTTTACGTCCTGCAAGTTGACTAGAAATCTTTTGTCACCGACAGTAACACCTAAACGGGACGAAGACTCACCTCCGACTTGGTTAGCGGCGTCTTTCAGCTTAGAAAGTATCGCTTCTTGAAACTCACGTAAATTAGAGGTTTGTGCCACGATTAATTATTAATCCTAATCAGAACCATATAAAAATATAAAAAAACGCATGATTAACATCGCAAACTCATCAAACTCAGGTTAATTAACCTATCGTTTTAATAATCGCCAGTAAATCCGCTTCTACTACAGGCTTAGTAACACAGGCTTTAGCACCCATCTTCAATGCCCAAGCCAAATCTGTTGCCTGCGATTTACCCGTACATAACACAACCGGAATATGTGCAGTTGCAGGGTTTTTTGTCAGCGTGCGCGTCACCTGAAAACCGGTCAAGCCAGGCATCACCACATCACACAACACTAGGTCAGGCGGATTAGCGCTCACTTTAGTTAAACACTCTTCGCCGCTTTCAGCCCCAATGACACGGTAGCCTGCTGTCTCCAGCATTTCGGTTAGAAAAAAACGGTCTGTTGCAGAATCATCAACGACTAAAATAGTTTGTATTGCCATATTCAATCCACCTCTTTTTGATTACTTTTAGCCTTTGCAGCATAGATTTGTACTGCTTCTATCAGTGTTTCTTGGGTAAAGGGTTTGGTAAGGTATTGGTCTGATCCGACCATGCGACCACGTGCCCGGTCAAACAAACCATCTTTGCTAGATAGCATAATGACAGGCGTTGCCTTGTAACGGGCGTTTCTTTTAATGAGAGAACAGGTCTGATAGCCATCAAGTCTGGGCATCATAATATCAACAAAAATCAAATCGGGATGTTCATTCGATATTTTTGCTAACGCATCAAAACCATCTTCAGCGAGTATCACTTCACAACCAGACGCCTTTAGGAAAATCTCCGCACTACGACGAATCGTATTGCTATCATCGATCACCATTACTTTGATTGTTGAGAGCTGATCTAATGTCAGCTTTTCTTGAAACGGCTTTTCCTGGCTCACCAGTAAGCTCCTTTATTTTGTATGCATCGCTACTTTAGTATCATTTCTGCACTTGTTATATTTCATTTTATATACAGTCTGTCTTAATAAGCAATACCATTATTATATTAATCAAAAAAATAATAATATTTATTTCAATCACTCTAAAGGGTAATCTATAATAAAATTACAATTTATTACAATTCATTACAATTGTCAGAATACAATAAAAATCTTAGACAGTAATAAATATTTTTAAAGATCGATGCAGGTCACCAAGGGATAAGCATGATAATTAGACAGGAATCATTAACAGCTAAAATGTCGCTCAAAGATTTAGCCTCCACTTCACCCTTACCATCCGCTAATTTGGTATTGGTATTTGGATCAGTCAAGCGCTTTAGTGAAGCAAAACTTCAAAGCACATTAAAAGCACGTTACCCAACAGCGCAAATCATTGGCTGTTCTACCTCTGGTGAAATCACCGCCACTGGCGTTTATGATGATAGCTTGCAAATCACTGCGATCTTATGGGAAAAGGCAGTACAGCGCGTTACCCATACCAAAATGACTGGCATGCAGAACTCGTTTGAAACCGCAGTCACTCTGGCAAAACAATTAAAATCTGACAGCTTAAAAGCCGTGCTTGTGTATTCTGATGGCTTAAATGTGAACGGCTCCGAGCTACTGGAAGGCTTTAAAAGCGAACTCGGCGAAACGCCAATTATGGGCGGCATGGCTGGAGATGGCTTTAACTTTACTAAAACCGTACAACTATTCAACGACACAGCTTCAGATGGCTTGGTGATTGCGGTAGGCTTGTATGGCAATAGCTTAATCGCCGCCACTGGCGTTGGCAGAGGTTGGAAGCCTTACGGCCCACCGCGCAAAGTGACTAAATCTGACAAGAACGTGGTGCTGGAGCTTGATGGCAAGCCTGCGCTACCACTTTACAATATGTATATAGGTGCCCACTCAGCCAAAGAACTGCCAGGCAGCGGCTTGAAATTTCCATTTGCGGTCATTGAAGAAGGCAAGCGTGATATTGAGAAGATTCGCACCCTGCTCGCAATTGACCCAAAAAACAACAGCCTGACCTTTGCCGGCAACGTAGATGAAGGTGAAACCGTGCGTTTATGCCAATCTACGCATGACCGCTTGGTAGAAGGCGCCGGCGATGCTGCACACTTGGTTTCTAGCCATGCTAATGTCAACCAAACAGGCTTAGCCATCTGTGTCAGCTGTGTTGGCCGCAAAGGTGTAATGGCAGAACTAGTGGCGGACGAAGTTAAACTAGTACAGCAAATTTTAGGTAACCAAACAGCTATTACTGGCTTTTATTCATACGGTGAATTTGCACCAAGACCAGACACTAACGACAGCGTACTGCATAACCAAACCATGACCATTGGTTATTTGAGCGAAGACCTACTGGCCTAAGCAAGCCCATAAAATTAATGAATCAGGTATGTAAACAGGCTACAGCAATAGTAAGCCTTTCACTAACCCACAATTAACTTATGGTTGATTGCTTTAACTATAAACGATAAAGTTAGCCACTTTAAACATAAGGAGAATTAAGCATGGCAACAGTGACCCTCAAAGGCGGCCCAGTTAACGTAGGCGGTAACCTGCCACAAGTAGGCCAAACAGCACCAAACTTTGAACTAGCCGATGCAAAACGCGTGACACAATCACTCGACGCATTCTCTGGTAAACGCAAAGTGTTAAACATTTTCCCAAGCATCGACACACCAACTTGCGCAACTTCTGTACGCACATTCAACCAAAAAGCCAGCAGCCTAGCTAACACAGTAGTGTTATGCATCTCTGCAGACTTACCTTTCGCACAAAGCCGTTTCTGCGGTGCAGAAGGCATTGAAAATGTAGTGACCTTATCTACATTCCGCAACACTGCTAAATTTGCAACAGACTACGGTGTATTCATCACTGACAGCAGCCTAGCTGGTTTAACAGCACGTGCAGTTGTAGTACTAGATGAACACAACAAAGTATTGCATAGCGAACTAGTGGCTGAAATCGCAGACGAGCCTAACTACGAAGCAGCTTTAGCTGTTTTATAATTGAGCAAGCTTTGAATGACTAAAGCCTAGCAGATTAATCTGCTAGGCTTTTTTGTTTAATCCTTCACTCATTTCTTTTATCGCTAAAAATGAGATTGGTTAACCCATAGAGCTGTTGCAACACTTTACTCAAATTAGCACTCTACTAGTAGCGATGAAGCAAAAAGAACATAATCTATCATTCAAACGAGATTAATATAGTGCACCCCTTATGCCAAACGTTGAGCACCGTTATAAATAAACTCTCTAGGATCATTTTGTGCATATGCCTACTTATACCGGCAACTCACTATGCGGCTGAAAATAAAGCAGAAATAAACTGGGATAAGTGTGCAGAACAAGCGGCAAACAGCACCCCACCAGAACTCGGGATTGCCGGAGGAAATGCAAGTGTTTCAACACAATGCGGAACAAGACCCACCGTAAAAACAGTTAACGGTACTCGCCTACTTCGTTCTGACTGTGATTGGTTATACAAACATCCATTGAATGAGTGCGCAAGTTACACACCCAAGAGTAAATGCAATATTGAAGCTGACAGTAACTTACTGCCTTTTGACTTAATCTCAATGTCATCTTATCGGAGCATGTTTGATTTATCAGAAAAAACTTTCTCAAAAGAAAAATTCACCGATTTATGCCGTAATTCATGTAATTCGGGAGCGGCCCCGTCTAGAGAACAATTTGGACGAGAGCTCTGTGGAGAATGACCTAAGCGCTATACGCAACCCATTCGCCAGATGATACGCCTAATGGTGCTTTAACCCTAAACCTCGACCTTAATAAACTCACCTTCATCAGCACCTGCAAATAAGGTCAATAAGGCATCGGCGTTAAGTGCAAGGGCATATCCCAACACCCCACTGCCTATGGCGACATGGTCATAATTGCGCACGCTTTTATCTACCAAGACACGCACTGTTTCTGGCAGTGCAATCGGCGGCACAGCACCCACCACATAGCCTGTGGCTTCTGGCACTTCGTCATATTCTGCCATTCGCAATTTACGCTCATTCAGGTGTTTGCGTAGCACACCCCAATCGGCACGGCCACCACCAGCCACCGCCAACAATACAAACTGCCCAGATTCACCCCTGAACACAACGCTGCGTACGACAGCATTGGGGTTTAACCCTTTGCTACTAAGTAGTTCTTCTAAGCTGCGTATTGGTTTTTTATCTTCACTTAAGGGGATTTCGATGACGTCAAAAGGAATGGCATGTTGCTCAAGGAGCGTGGCTACTGGAGATTGAATTGCATTGCTCATCTTTTGCTCCTAAAACAATCGTGCTAATCAATATGCTGGTTATTCATACGCGCTATATTTAGCGTTGCTGCCTTTGCACTTTTCTACTGGATATTTTTGCGCGTTCAGGTCTATTTTTTTATTGGCAGCTTCAATTAAATCAATACCGCAAACTTCGGCGATCCGTAACAAATAGACCAAAGTGTCAGAGAGCTCTTGCCCAACCTGCTCTTTAGTCTCGGCGTCTAGATTGCGGCTTTCGTCTTCTGTCATCCACTGAAAATGCTCTACCACCTCGCCCGCCTCTACGATCATGGCCATGGCGAGGTTTTTGGGTGAGTGAAACTGCGCCCAATCACGCTCAGTGACAAATGCATTGACGCGGGCTCTTAGTGCATCTAATGAGTCTGCCATTTGGTTTCCTTATGCCTCTGGTTTATCTTTTCGGTTAGACCCTGCCACCATTTTAATTTCAAATAAGCGGCACTCTAACGGGCCGTTAAAAAGCGGTGTTTTTTTACTTGGCGATAAGCGCATCAGCTTAGGCATCCGTAAATCATTGGTGAGGAAGTAAGTGTTCCAGCCCGCAAATTTGTGTTTAAGCGTTTCACCCATTTTTGGGTAGAGCAAGGTGAGTGCTTCATCTTCACCAATACGCACGCCGTAAGGCGGGTTAGCCACTAATACACCATGATCAGCTGGTGGAATCACGTTTAACATATCAACATGTGATACCTGTACGGCCTCTAACAAACCAGCGGCTTCTAGGTTTTGCTTGGTCACGCGGACTGCGCGTAAATCCATATCGGAACCGTATATTTTTTGGAAACTAACTTTTTTAACTTTGCTCAACGCTTGGTTTTTAATCTTTTTCCAAGTGTCTGATTCAAACGTTTTAAGTTTTTCAAAACCAAACTCACGCTTAATGCCTGGTGCCATATCGAGTGCTACCATAGCGGCTTCTAACAGGAAGGTACCGCTACCACACATTGGGTCTAGCAACGGCTGCCCTGCTTGCCAGCCTGTAAGCTTTAAAATGCCTGCTGCTAAGTTCTCACGCAATGGCGCTTCAATACTCGCGCCGCGGTTGCCACGCTGATATAGGGCTGCGCCCGAGGTATCAACATAATATTGATATTCATCTGTGGTGAGGTAAGCATGGATGCGCACACTTGGTGTTTTAGTATCAATGTAAGGACGGCTACCTACCGCCAACCTGAATTTATCGCAAACCGCGTCTTTAATTTTGAGTGTTGCAAATTCCAGACTCTTTAACGGGCACTTAACGCCTGTTACTTTCACCATAAAGTCATGCTTTACATCAAACCACTGCGGCCAGTTCATTTTGTAGGCGGCGTTGAATAAGTCTTCTTCATTCAGGTATTTACCACGTCCAACCTGCCACAAAATACGGGTGGCAATGCGTGAATGCAAATTAGCCGCATAGCACACTGACCAATCACCATCAAAGCTCACTCCGCCATCGGTCACGTTCACCACTTTAGCGCTGATTTGCTTAAGTTCATCCGCCAACAGTTGTTCCAAGCCGCGTGGACAGGTAGCAAAGTAGCGGTTAGGCGCTTGCCTGCTTGGCTGTGCCGGTCTATTTTGCTGCCCCTGAGGCTCACGTGGGCTTTGTTGATCACGCGAGTTGTTTGGATCACGTGGGTTGTTTTTATAAAGTGCCATAAATTAACGATCGCTTTTCATAAATATTCGGTTATTGCTACTATTGTTATTGTCTGCCAGTTTCTCTACAAACTGCATAAATTCAATTTTGTGTGTTTTTTCTAATACTTTTGCGCGGTCACGCAGGCTGCTTAGCCTTAAATCTGCAATACTTTGCTTAAAACCAAATACGGCAATATTGCCAGGTTTACCAGTACGCAATATCAATACGCGCTGATTAAAACTTTGTTCGATTCTAGCCAAATACACGTCAAACTTTTTATCACTACCCCAGAGGTTAATCACAAATACGCCATCATCTTTTAGCGTATTGGCACATTGGTCAAAAAAGTCCTGGCTACAAAAGTTTGGAGGAATGCCATTGCTATCAAAAGCATCAATAAACAGCACATCAGCGACTTCTGTATGTTCAGCCAAATAAACTAAGCCATCACCCTCGATTACCTCAAACTTTTCATCGTTATCTGGTACAAAGAACTGATTTTTAGCCACTTGGATGATTCTAGGGTTAATTTCAACGACGGTACCCATAATCTCTGGGCAATGTGCATAGACATACTTAGCAACAGAGCCGCCACCCAAACCTATCGTCAGCATGTGTTTAACGTTACTATGAAACAATAAAAAACACATAATGGCACGTGTATAGGTGAGCTCCAGCTCAAAAGGCTCTCTAATTCGCATAGCACTTTGTACGGTAGCCGAGCCTAAATGTAGTGCGCGCACCCCGTTTAGCTCACTGACGTCAACCGCTTCACTCAACGCCGCATGCGCAAAGCCTCTTAGCATTTTTTTTGCCGCAGTAAACACTTAAGCCGCCTCCACTTCAGTTCCCTCATCCTCGGCAGGTATTTCGGTAACGACAGCTTCATTCTCTAACACTTGAAGGAACTTAGTCCGCAGTTCCATCATTAGCGTATCTACCTCTTGCACTTGCAAGCTCACACGCGTACCGACCTTTAATTCCGGCAAGCCATAGACCTTGGTCATAAAAGGTAGATTATCCAAACGCACCAAGTTTTCGCGCCATACCGTGGCATGCACTTCTTGAATGTCTTCTTGAATCAAATACTGTAAGCACCAATAGCGCTCCATACGTATTTGAAACTCACTGTAAGCTTTGTAAGTAAGCTCAAAATTACGCATATGCGTGGTGAGTGCATCGCTATTTTGCGGATAAACCGGTGGTTGATTCTGTACCACACTGATAATTTGCCTTTGATTAATCAGGTCAACTGCGCGGCGTAAAGGCGATGTACTCCATGAGTATTGTGCAACACCCAAGCCTTGATGTGGCTCTGCTTTAGTGGTCATGTACACCTTGCCGCCCATTTGCGCACGGTATAAGCCCGGCACCTGGTGGCTTGCTAATAACGCTCCCCATTGGCTATTGGCTTCAATCATTAACTCGGCCACTAACTTATCCATAGGCGAACCACGATGGCGCCCTACTATGCTCACTTTGCCGTCATTCACGTAAAAGTTGTAATCTACCTGTGGCGGTTTTGTGGGGTCATACTTACCACGTGCTTTTTCCAAAGATTCTGCTAGGTTGAATAAGAACAATAATTTAGACCAATACGGGTGGCCACTATCTGCCGCCAGTGTAGTTTCGTTAAAGTATGGTTCCAGCGCATCATGTCGCAGGTTTTCTGCCACCTTAATCAACTCCACTTTACTGTGACGCTGCACAATCGTTAGATCAGGATTCACATGCAGATACATGGATAGTACTGGCTTAATCTGCCCTTCATCCAAGCTAAACGGACGAATAGCCGACTCCGGCAGCATGGTGATTTTATGACCAGGCATGTATACCGTAGATAAACGATGCATCGCAGCGAGGTCTAAAGGGCTATCGATATCAATACCCAGTGCCGGCGCTGCAATATGTATGCCTACGCATATTAGGCCATCGTCAAGCTGGCGGATAGAGAAAGCATCATCAATCTCCGTCGTAGTGCTATCGTCGATACTAAATGCTTCAGCTTCTGCCATGGGTAAATCAAAGCTGATACCTGCAGACAATGCCGATATTTGCTCATCGGTAAATGCCTCGCCTTTTGCAAAATACTCGCGTAAAAAAGCCCCCAAGTGATAATCATGCACAGAAGGAATTGCACCGCAGGCATGTAACAATTTCAGGTGGCTTAAATGCAGGGCAGCCGCCGCAGTATCTAGCACTTTATATTCAAATGCGTTCTTATCAGGTTCATACAGCAGCATATCGCGCTTTTGCATAATCTCCTCTGGCATCGTCAGCGCTTTTAGCTGCTCCACGTATCCAGCCATTTTTTCTGCTAATAAGCGCTTTTTTTCCAAACCGGCTAATGCTGCTTTTAAAATATCCGCCGGCGCAGCCTTATAACGACCTTTACCCTTTCGGTTAAAATAAACTGGGGCGCTGTGCAGACGAACAGCAATGGCAGCCGCCTCTAAGTGCGTTGGTTTTTTACCGTAATATTCCTGTGCGAAGTCTTCAAAGTTAAACTCAGCCTCGCCGCAGCACTCCCATAGGAAATCAAGCTCGAGTTTATCGGCTTCGGCTTGTGCGGTTTCTAAAAAGCCAGATAATGGCGCTTCAAAGCGAAGCAACACATTAGCCGCCTTGATTTTGCTACGTTTTCCGCTAATTGACTCAACTTGCATCGAGCTTTCAGCCTCGCTCATGATGCTGGCAACCCTAAAGTTGCCGTCTTCTTCGTAAAATACGTTCATTCCGTTTTTTCTATTTCCAATATAACCGCAATGATACATGAGGCAGCCTATGATTCACTGCAAAAAATTGTAACTTTAAGTAAGCCAAACCATCTAAAATGCAGGTATGAGAACACTTAATTTTGATAATCGCTTTTACAGAGAACTCCCCGGCGACGCAGTTACCGCCAACTACACACGCCAAGTAAAAGATGCACTCTGGTCTAGCGTTATGCCTACGCCGGTGAAAGCGCCCTCTCTGATGGCCTACTCAACGGATGTTGCTGAGATGCTAGGGCTATCCGATGAAGATATGCACGACCCAGCCATGGTAAGCGCTTTGGGCGGCAACCAGCTACTGGAGGGAATGCAACCTTACGCTACTTGTTACGGCGGACATCAGTTTGGCAATTGGGCCGGACAGTTAGGCGATGGACGTGCAATTTATTTAGGCGAGCTGATACACAATAACCAACGTTTTGAGTTGCAACTCAAAGGTGCCGGAGAAACACCGTATTCCCGCCGTGCCGATGGCCGTGCCGTATTGCGCTCTTCATTACGTGAGTTTTTATGCAGTGAAGCTATGTACTACTTAGGCGTGCCAACTACCCGCGCATTAAGCTTGGTAAGAACAGGCGACCAAGTCGTACGTGATATGTTTTATGACGGCAACCCCCAAATGGAGCAAGGCGCCATTGTTTGCCGTGTAGCATCATCATTTACGCGCTTTGGACATTTTGAGCTATTGGCCAGCCGTGGCAACCATGCGCTTTTAAAACAAATGATTAGCTTTACGATAGACCGCGACTTTAGCGACTGGCTAAAACAACAAACGCATACTTTAGCCAAAGAAGAGCCTTCTGCAGCACTCATTGAAGCATGGTTTACAGAAATAAGCGAACGTACAGCGCGCATGATTGCCCACTGGATGCGCGTAGGCTTTGTGCATGGTGTGATGAACACAGACAACATGTCGATTACCGGCCTCACCATTGACTATGGCCCTTACGGCTGGGTAGATAATTTCGATCCGGGCTGGACGCCTAACACAACAGATGCACAAGGCAGGCGCTATTGCTTTGGCCGGCAACATGATATTGGGCGCTGGAACTTAGAGCGCCTTGCCGACGCACTCTCGACCATTTTGCCAGATGCCGTTGGTTTAAATCACGCGCTTGACCAGTATGAGGCTGTATATAACCAAAGCTTGATAGACGCATTAGTCGGGAAGTTCGGGCTTGATGGTTGGCAAGAGACTGATGGTGAAATGATTAACCGCTGCTTTGAGTTGATGACTCGTGCCGAAGTGGATATGACCTTATTTTTCACCCATTTGCCGCATCTCAATTTAACTGCACCCAATATCGCAGATTTAAAAATCGCGTTTTATACCGAGCAAGGCTATACAAACTTTGAAGCAGACTTTAACGATTGGTTAGCACAATATGCAAAACGCATATTGCAAACTACGGAGTCAGTAATCGCAAGGCACGCACGCATGGCAAGCCACAACCCGCGTTATGTGTTGCGTAATTACCTCGCCCAAGAAGCGATTGATTTAGCCGAACAAGGCGACACCAGCATGATTGAAGCGCTGCTAAAATTGCTACGCAACCCCTACACCGAACAAGCTGGTATGGAAAGATTTGAACAAAAGCGTCCAGATTGGGCAAGGCATAAAGCAGGTTGTTCCATGCTCTCCTGTAGTTCATAATGCGCCCCTAACTCACTACAGTTGCTCATGAATACACAACAAATTTTTACTGATGCTGGCTTACGGTCAACCAAAGCGCGCCTTGCCGTACTAACAGTGCTTACCAGCGCGCGCACTGCACTAAGCCATTCTGAAATCTTAGAGCAAATGGCCAGCCAAAAAGAGTTTGATCGCGTCACTATTTACCGTGTGCTGGATTGGCTAACGGAACACCATCTAATTCATAAAATTTCAGGTGAAAACCGCGCATGGAAATTCCAGTTTTCACACAATACTTACACACGCAGTGAAGCCAATGCAAACAAAAAGCAGCTACTACCGAACGCGCACCAGCATGCACACCTGCACTGTACTTCGTGCGGTGAAGTAACCTGCATACATGAGTTGAAGCCACAGTTTCCAAAACAAGTACTGGAGCTGTATCATGTTGAATCTATTGATATTAACATCAAAGGCTTGTGTCAGCACTGCAACACGCAAACACGCTGACATTTAACTTGAGCAAGCCCCCAACAAACTCAACACCAGATAAATTGAATATTAAGATAAATCTCAACCTATGGATAAACGCATCCCCGTTACATTGCTCACAGGCTTTTTAGGCTCTGGTAAAACCACGCTACTCAACAAGCTGCTGAGTGACCCTAAAATGCATGACTCTGCCGTCATCATTAATGAACTCGGTGAAACAGGCCTAGACCACATTCTGGCCACACAGGTAGATAGTGAACACATTGCAGACAACACGGTATTATTGAACTCAGGCTGCGTCTGCTGCACCTTAAAAAACGAGCTAGCAGATACCATGCGCGATTTATTCTTTAAGCGTGCATTACAGGCGATTCCGCAATTTAATCGCTTGGTGATAGAAACCACCGGCATGGCTGACCCCGGCCCGATTTTGGGCAACTTAATGAATGAACCAGTGATTGAATCAACCTTCAGGTTAGATGCAGTTGTCGTCACAATTGATAGCGTTTATGGACTAAGTCAATTAGAAAACAATGTAGAAGCCCTCAAACAGGCAGCGGTAGCCGATGTTCTGTTACTGACTAAAACCGATATCGCAGCACCGGCACAGATACAGGCACTACAGGAAAAACTTGCAGAAATTAACCCGGGGGCTAATCAGCATTTGATTAAGCATGGCGAAATCAACCCGGATCACATCATTGATGTTGGCTTATTTGACCCCACAGGCAAAACTGCAGCACCGCAACGCTGGTTACGCACGCCAAGCAAAGCCAGCGCACCTAAGGGCACGTTGCCGCAAAAACCACATCAAGATGGTATTACCAGCTTTACCGTCACCATGCCCAAGCCCTTGAACTGGCGCGATCTAAAACCTGTAATTTTGAAGCTGTGCCAAACCCATGGCGCCAAACTATTACGCTTAAAAGGCATTATTCACGCAGAAGACCAGCCAGCACCGCTAGCGATTCATGCCGTGCACTTCACTCCCTATCCACCCACGTTGCTAGAGGGTTGGGATGAAGAAGATGCAATGTCGCGCATTGTCATTATTGGTAAAGATATTGATGAGGCTGAAGTGAGAAAGGCATTGATGCAGATGTAACCAACCGGCAATTCAAGCCATTACTTGAAGCTACCGAAGCCACGCAACATCTCAATCACTCAACATGCCCACGCTGGCTGGGCTTACGTTGTGTTGGGCGTACTACCAAATTTGGTTTTACTGGCGCAGTTTTCCAGCTAGGCTTAAGAGGCGTCATGCCTACCACGCGTTTTTTGGCCACAATAAAATATACGCCGCCAATTGCCGAGAGCCACTTTGCGCCAAGCTTATCCATAAAGCTAAAGCGGCGATGCCAGGACTCCTGCTCACACGGTGGCGTATGACAGCACATTTGTACCGAAATCACCTCAAACCCCAGCAATGCTAACCAGTCTTTTAATCGGCCTAGGCCAATAAAACTGGCATTCCACGGAAATGTCTTCGCAGCGGCATCATTGTTGTGCAGTAAATTTCTTAAAAATAACGCCATGCCCCATAAACTCAGCGGATTAAAACCTGATATCAACAAATGTCCTTCCGGCATCATCACGCGCTCTGCTTCACGCAGCGTTTGATGAGGGCGCTCACTAAATTCAAGCCGATGCGGTAAGATCAATAAATCCAAACTCGCATCTGCGACAGGTAGAAAGTCATCACAGCAATACAAATGTGGGAACTCTGCCGCGTTCATATACTCTGTAGATTTGTATCTGTTGGCGATACGTGAACTACGCAGCAAATCCATTTGCAAACAGCCAATTTGCAGTGCGTTAAACCCAAATAAATCGACCACCGCCTGGTCATACAGCACCTGCTCTTCCTGTTGCAAGTAACGACCAAGCGCTGAATTTAGCCATTGATGCTCTGGATGCAGCGGTGCTGATGTATTTAGTTGCTGGCTCATAGCGTTGATGTCACTTTAATGGAATTAAAACAAACTATATTTTAGTAAAGTAATATACTTAAGCAGATGATAGACGATATACAACATCCATTACAAATTATTCCAATCCCCGCTTTCAGCGACAATTACCTGTGGCTTATACATAACCAGCACAAAGCCATTGTCGTTGACCCTGGAGATGCTACACCTGTCATTAACACCCTAAGACAACTGGATTTAGATTTACAAACCATCCTAATTACTCACCACCATCAAGATCATATCGGTGGGGTCGATTTACTATTAAGAACATATCCTGATGCAGAAGTTTTTGCCCCAAAATTAGAGCAATACACATTTGCACACAAACCAGTAAGTGAGCCCGAGCAACTGTATTTGGGTGATTGGATCAGCAGTGCTAAAGTGATTGATGTACCTGGGCATACGCTCGGGCATATTGCTTACTACATTGAACATCAGGCACAACAATGGCTGTTTTGCGGTGACACCCTATTTGGCGCTGGCTGCGGCAGGCTGTTTGAAGGAACACCTGCACAAATGATGGCATCATTACAAAAACTGACAGCACTGCCGGCGAGCACGCAAGTGTACTGCACACATGAGTACACATTACACAACATTAACTTTGCGCTTGGTTTAGAACCCGGCAACATGTCGCTAGTTAAGCGTCAGCAGGATGCAAAAGTACAGCTTACATCAGGACAGCCGACCTTACCCTCTACCCTTGCTTTAGAGCTGGAAACTAATCCATTTTTACGCTGCCATATGCCTGAAATTCAAGCATCCTTACATACTAAAAATGCGAACCTCTTACAAACATTCAGCGCAATGAGAGCGCTTAGAAACTCATATTAATCATGAAGATAGACAATTTTTATAAAGTAATTTACGGTGATTTTAACTTGACTTTACGAACGCACGTTCGTTACTATGTTGCATTATGATGAACAAGAGCGTTTTTATGGGTACTCAATTTTTCTTACGCATTGGTCAATCCATCCAAACTCCTGTTAGCTTCGTGCGCACACTTCAGTCCACACTTTTCATCAGCCTAGCCACTGCTGGTATGATGTTTAGCAGTACATCGCAGGCAGAATCCAACACTATTTCCAATGTCGCTGGTGATGAGATTATTATTTTCTCAGACGACTCGTTTAAACCAGCCATGCGAGATTTGGGCAGCAAAACCGAAGCCACTAAAGAACTGCAAAGCCAAAAACCTTTACGAGGCGGCCGCCTAGCAGATAGCCTTGAAATCACGATCAAAGACAATAAAACCAACCCTAGCACTGAAACCAACACCGCAACATTAGATCAGTCTGCACCGCAGCACGATGACCTGTGGCAACGCATCAAAAATGGCTATGCCATGCCAGACTCAACCTCAGCCCTCACCACTAAACATGAGGAGTGGTACAGTTCACGCCCGGACTACGTACAACGCATGGTCGAGCGTAGCCAACGTTATTTGTTCCATATCGTTGAAGAAGTAGAAAAACGTGGCATGCCAACCGAGATTGCGCTATTGCCCATGATTGAGAGTGCATACAACCCTAAAGCTTACTCAAAAAGCAGTGCTTCCGGCATCTGGCAGTTTATTCCATCTACAGGCAAACACTTTGGCTTAAAGCAAAACTGGTGGGTAGACAACAGACGCAACATCACCATGGCGACCGACGCAGCGCTTACTTATCTGCAAAAGCTACATGCCATGTTTGGTGCCTGGGATTTAGCACTCGCCGCCTACAATGCAGGTGAAGGCACGGTTGGGCGAGCCATCGAGCGCAACCGTAAATTGGGCCTACCCACAGACTACGAAAGCCTAAACCTCTCTGACGAAACCAAGAACTATGTGCCTAAGCTACAGGCCGTCAAGAACTTGATGACAGACCCAAGTAACTACGGGCTAAAAATACCTACAATTGCTAACACGCCCTACTTTGCTAAAGTAAGCGCACCAGCGCGTATTGACACCCATTTGGTTGCAAAGCTTGCGGAAATTAATCATGAAGAGTTTCTTGCACTCAACCCAAGCTATGACCGCCCGCTGATTAATAGCGACCGTGAAAACCTAGAACTACTGCTGCCGATCATGGCCGCACAAACCTTTAGAACCAACCTGGCTAACTACGAAAAACCTCTAGTAAACTGGCAAACGTATCAGGCAAAACGCGGTGAGAGCATGGATAAAATCGCCAACAAGTTTGGGATGAATCTAGCCCAACTAAGAGACGTTAATGATTTGTCCGCGCAAGCTAAAATGAAAAAAAGCACTACCATATTGGTGCCCAAATCTGACGCCAATGACGATGCACCACTAACAGTGATTGAGGATCAGGAAGTAGAAAAAGAAGCGCCACAAAAACAAACCATCATGCACAAAGTAAAAAAAGGTGAGGTGATGCAATCGATTGCTAAATACTACGGCGTGAGCGTAAAACAAATATTGGCAGCTAACGCGCTACGTAATGGCAAACTAAAAACCGGACAAGTATTGAGCATTGATGTTTCAGACGCTAAAGACACGGTTGGTGCTAAAAAATCTGCAAGCAAAAGTAGCATTGCAGACAAAAAGCAAACTTATATCGTTAAACGTGGTGACACATTACACAGCATTGCTGATAAATTTGATGTGGCAGTGGCCGACCTTAAACGTTGGAACAAAAAATCATCCAGCCATATTACCCCTGGCGCCAAGCTGATTATCCAATAACAGCTAACGTTAATAGATAAATACTGCCTATGCCGCCACTATTCAGTCTACACAACTCAAGCATCCTGTTACTTACCTTACTGATTGCAGGGTGTGGTGCGCCTAGTGACCAACAAAATCAGATTGACTATAACGTCAGCGCACCGAAAGCCTCTGGTGGCACATTGATTAACGCAATGACTGGTGAGCCTAGTGGGCTCATTTCCATGATCGCAGGAGAGTCAGCATCCTCAGCAATCAGCAGCAACATTTTTAATAGCTTACTCAAATACGACAAGAACCTTGAGCTAGAAGGTGACCTGACTGAAAGCTGGCAAATATCTACTGACCAGAAAACAATCACTTTCAAGCTGAAGCCCAATCTAAAATGGGCAGACAACCAGCCACTCACCAGCGCAGACGTACTGTTTACTTGGCAAGCCGTGACCGATGAAAAAAACGCCAGCCCCTATGCTTCAGATTTCTTACTGGTAAAAAAGGCAGAGATACCGGATCCGCAGACGTTCCGTGTCACCTATGCGCAGGCCTATGCACCAGCCCTAGATAGCTGGGCCGGCCTGCAAATACTACCCAAACACCTGCTTGAGGGTAAAGACCTGCACACCACCGCATTCGCGCGCAAGCCAGTGGGCAGCAACTATTACAAACTAGACAACTGGAAGCACGGCGAGCACCTGATGCTTTCCAGAAATGCCAACTCTGTCCTTGGGCCCGCACAAATCGACAATCTGGTTACGCGCATTATTCCTGACAACTCCGCACAGTTTTTAGAGTTAATGGCAGACAACATCGACCTGATGGGTCTAGACCCGATCAAGTACTCGCGCATCATCCCTGCGCGTCCTGAATTGCTCAAAAAACTCGCCTTGTATAAAGAACTCGGCAACAGTTACACCTATATGGGCTTTAACCTCAAACACAAACCTTTTGATGATGTGCGTGTACGGCGCGCCATCAACTACGCCATCGACAAACAGGAAATCATAGACGGTGTTTACTTAGGGCTAGGTATTAACATTGCCTCGCCATACAAACCGGGTACGCGCTGGAGCAACCCTGCCCTGCAACCTTACCCTTACGATCCAGCCAAAGCGCGTGCTTTGCTGCAAGAGGCTGGCTTCAATGACAGCAACAGCGATGGCATATTAGAACGTGACGGCAAACCATTTAGCTTTGAAATTATCACCAACCAAAATAAAGAGCGTGAAAAATCAGCAGTACTGATCCAGCGCAGACTGAAAGAAGTTGGCATTGATGTCAGAATCCGCGCTATTGAATGGGCAAGCTTTATTAGTCGTTTCATTAAAACCGGTGATTTTGATGTAGTCGTATTAGGTTGGGGGCTGGGCTTAGATCCGGATCAATACAACATTTGGCACTCCAGCCAGCAAGCACCTGGCCAATTTAATTTTATCGGTTACAACAACCCTAAAATTGACGCACTGCTTGAGCAAGGACGGCTAGAACTTAACCCGGATAAGCGCATGGTGATTTACCATAAGTTCGCGGAAATACTGCTTGAAGACAGCCCAGTCATCTACCTCTCTGCAGGTTATGGTTTAACCGCAATACATAAACGCGTTAAAGGTATTGACGACCCTGCACCACCAGCCGGCATCGGCCATAACTCACAAGATTGGTATATTCCACAATCTTTAAGAAGAAATGAAATTAACACTCAATAACTATTATGATTAAATATCTAGTCAAACGTGTGTTGTGGATGATACCGATGCTCATAGGCATCAGCCTGATCTCATTTTTTATCATGCATCTGGCACCTGGTGATATCACCAACAATGAAGCCGCTTTTAACCCTAAAGCGAGCGAAGAGTCTAGGCAAAAACTACGTGAGATGTATCATTTAGATAAACCTGTCATCGTGCAGTATGGTTTATGGTTAAAGCGCATGGCCACATTGGATTTTGGCAATTCGTTTGCATCACACCAAAAACCTGTGTTTTGGCAAACCGTAGATGCTGATGGCAATGTGACTGAAGGCATGATTCAACAAGCTTTACCAATCACCTTAATGATTAATGTCATCGGCCTAGTTATCACCTTAGCGCTAGCAATACCATTGGGCATTATTGCCGCGCGTAAATATCAAGGCTGGCAAGACCGTTCAATCACCCTATTTAACTTTATCGGCTTCTCTATCCCTAGCTTTTGGCTATCTCTACTGCTGATGTACTGGCTGGGTGTAGTACATAACTGGTTTCCTATCTCCGGCCTGCACAGCCTCAATTACGACTCATTAGATACCTGGCATAAAATCAAAGACTCTTTCAGCCACTTATGGCTGCCTGTGATTATTCCATCAATCACAGGGCTTGCAGGCATCACCTTATTTGTGAAAAACGGCATGCTAGACGTGCTGCAGCAAGACTACATCACGACTGCACGCGCTAAAGGCTTAGGTGAACGTAAAGTAGTCTACACACACGCCTTACGCAACGCGTTGCTACCGCTCATTACCATTGTAGGCTTATCAATCCCAGGCCTTATTGGCGGCTCAGTGATTGCAGAAACTATTTTCGCCATCCCAGGCATGGGCAAATTGTTTTACGATGCAGTGCTGATGCGCGACTTCCCCGTGGTCATGGGCATACTCACGATAGGCTCCGCACTAACACTTATTGGCAATCTGCTTGCCGATGTTGCATATGCATGGGCAGACCCACGTGTGCGCCGCGGCGTAGCAAAGGCATAGCACTCATGAACATGCAGACCAGCCTAATTAAAAAAGCCTTATCTAACCCACTTTCTTTAGCGGGTTTCATCATCATTATGTTTGTGTTCGTATTATCGATGCTCGCCCCCGTAGTTGCACCATACGACCCTAATTACATAGATGTAAAAGCCATTCTATTACAGCCCTCTATGCAACACTGGATGGGCACCGATGGATTAGGGCGCGATGTACTGAGCCGTATGCTGTTCGGCGGCCGCATATCATTACTCGTCGGTCTGGTGGCTGTCGGTATATCAACGGCTATCGGCATATTACTTGGTGCGCTGGCTGGCTTTTATCGCGGCTGGGTAGATACATGTATCATGCGTATCGTTGACGTCATGCTATCTATCCCTAGCTTTTTCCTGATACTGGCCGTGATTGCATTTTTAACGCCCTCTATCATTAACATCATGATCGTGATCGGCCTTACTTCATGGATGGGTGTTACAAGGCTGGTACGTGCGGAGTTCTTGAGCTTAAATGAACGCGAGTTCGTCATGGCTTCGCGTACACTAGGCGCAAAAAACGCTAGACTCATCTTCACCCATTTACTGCCTAATAGCTTAACCCCTATTATCGTCAGTGCAGTCTTAGGGGTAGCTGGTGCCGTGCTCATGGAATCAGGCTTAAGCTTTTTAGGTTTAGGCGTACAAGCACCTCAAGCGTCATGGGGCAACATTCTTACCGATGGAAAAGAATACATTCAGTTTGCTTGGTGGCTATCGTTGTTTCCAGGATTAGCGATTTTAATTACCGTGTTAGGTTATAATCTGCTCGGTGAGGGTTTGCGTGATGCACTAGACCCACGAAGTGGAAGCAATCGATAGTTCCATATATCAATCTGAATCTAAGCTATCACGCAGCTATCGAGTTTAGCCGATGCTAAACCACCCCTTCCTCTAATGACAAGTAAATAGGAAATAACTATGGGATTCTTAGCTGGTAAAAAAGTACTCATCGCGGGCTTATTAAGTAACCGCTCAATCGCTTATGGCATTGCTGCCGCTATGAAAAGAGAAGGCGCAGAACTCGCATTCACTTATCAAATTGACAAACATGAAAAGCGCGTTGCAGATTTAGCCGCAGACTTTGACTCAAAAATCGTATTGCCATGCGATGTTGCTGAAGACGCACAAATCGACGCACTATTCCCTGCACTAGCTAAACACTGGGATGGTTTAGATGCATTGGTCCACTCTGTTGCCTTTGTACCTAAAGTCGCACTCGCTGGTGACTACCTAGAGGCAGTTAATCGCGAATATTTCCGCATTGCACACGACATTAGCTCATATAGCTTCTCAGCACTGGCCAAAGCAGCTTATCCGATGATGGAAGGCCGTAAAGGCAGCCTATTAACACTAAGCTATCTAGGTGCAGAACGCACGATGCCTAACTACAACGTAATGGGCTTAGCCAAAGCGAGTTTAGAGGCAAACGTACGTTATTTAGCGCAAAGCCTAGGCCCACGTGGCATCCGTGTTAATGCGGTGTCTGCAGGCCCGATTAAAACGCTTGCAGCATCAGGTATTGCAGATTTTGACAAAATGATTGGCTTTAACGAGAAGCACGCTGCATTACGTAGAAACGTCACGATTGAAGAAGTTGGTAATGCTTCAGCTTTCCTCTGTAGTGACTTGGCTTCTGGTATAACAGGCGAAATCACTTATGTAGACGGTGGTATGAATATCACTGCTGCAGGCAGCATTGATTAAGTTAAGCGATTAACGCGCAATAAAAAAGGCACCTAGGTGCCTTTTTTATTGCCTACTGAAAAGAATGACCTCATTCCGAGGCCATCCATATCATTAGTGGTTAGTATTTTCTAACAACAAACGTTGGTTAACAGTCACTTTAACTTTTTCACGTAGCGATTGTTTATACGCTGATAAGTACTCATCTGATAACACTTGGCTTAGCTCGCCTTTGGCCGTTTTCACAGACTCGGCATCAGCAACGCTAGCAGTATCTACTTCAATGATTTTTACAATCAAATAACCCAATTTGCTATCTGCCAAACCAGAGTAAGCCGGTAACTTGCTTACATCAGTTTTAAACACCTGTGTCATTGCAAGCTGTGTTAAGCCCTGTGCATTTTTACGGTCTACCTTCACCTCAGGGATCCAGTCTAAATTAGCAACTGAACCGCCAGCACGCAAGGTTTTCAGTGCCTCTTCACCTTTAGCAATTGCTAACTTTGAAGCCGCCTCAAGTTTAAGCAAATCTTCAATACCTGCTTTTACAGCATCAAATGATTTTGTTGCTGCTGGCTTGTACTCAAGCACACGCGCAGAAACCAGATTATTAGGTGAAATCTCAACAGCCTCAGTATTGCGGTGTTCTTTGATAGATTCTGGTGAGAAAATCAAACTAACGATTTTATCGTTCTTGAAGAACTTAGCCGCTTCTTCACGTGAAGTCCAACCAGAAAGCTGTAACTGACCACCAAACATTTTAGCAACCGGTGCCAAGCTTTCAGATTGCTCATAAACCGCATTACTGAAGCTCTCGGCTTTTTCAACAAACTCAGCTTGTGCCTTTTGGAAAATCAAGTCACCTTTAATTTGCGCTTTCAATGATTCAAAATCAGAGCCTTGACCAGTAATCTCTGTGACTTTAATGATGTGATAGCCAAATTCAGATTCCACTAAATCGCTAACCTCACCTACCTTCATTTTAAATGCTGCTTCTTCAAATGGCTTTACCATTGCGCCACGGCCAAAGCTGCCTAAATCACCACCTTTAGTTGCAGAGCCAGGGTCTTGTGAGTTCTTAATTGCTAACTCTTCAAAAGATTTTGGGTTCTTTTTGATAGTTGCTAACAAAGCTTGCGCTTTATTCTTAGCCTCTTCTTTTTGCTCAGGCGTTGCGTTCACACCAAAACCAATCAAGATATGGCTAGCGCGTCTTTGCTCATCACCTTTAAATTTAGCTGAATTCTCATCGTAATAACGCTTCACATCAGCATCATCGACTTTAATGCCAGGCACTAAACTACTTGCTGATAACAATAAGAATTCAATTTTCACCTGCTCAGGATCACGCAACTTATCCTTATGCTTATCGTAATAAGCTTTTACCTCTTCAGGAGATACTTTAACTTGGTCTAGATAGTCTTTAGTTTTAAGCTCAGACACTGTGACTACACGCTTTTGATTTAAAAGCTTTAAAGTCTTGTCAGCACGCGCGGTAGAAATAAAACCAAGCTTAGCAATGCCATCCTGTGCTTGCTGCGCTAATAAAGTTGCACGAATCTCGGCTTCAAATTTTTTCGGGGTATATCTGTTTTGCTGCAACAGTTCATCATACAACTCTTGTGAGAACTTACCGTCCTTTTGGAAAGATGGCATCGCAGTAATATAAGTGGCTAATTGTGCGTCGCTAATTTTATAGTTTGCGCGCTGAATTTCCTTTTCTAGCAACTGCTCATTAATCAACTGATCCAACACCATTGCTTTCACTTCTGGGCTGTCTAATTGCGCCTGGTCTGCTTTTCCTTCACTTTGCATCCGATTACGCAAATTCTGCATTGCATTTGAGTATGCTTGCACAGAGATTTCGCTACCATCAACTTTTGCAATTGCCGCATTATTACCGGCCTGACTCAAATAAGAGTCAATCCCAAATAAAGCAAAAGGAACTGTAATGAAAGCCAATATAGCTTTCCCTACCCAGCCTTTAGCTACAGAACGGATACCATCTAACATAAAGTTCTCTTCTTAAAAATATGCTGAAAAATCATTAAAAATGTAAAAGCTTACAATCAATATCAACCATAAGCCAAGGGTCATTAATATATCACAAGTTATAGTTGAAACATGACTTGAGTGAGTGATGACAATAGATTAAGGGAACAAGTTCGGATGAGGAAGGATAGGATTAACGCCTAATGAAAGTATTGGCGAGATAGAAATAAAAAAGCGAGCCTAGAGGCTCGCTTTTTTATTTGGCGGAGTGGACGGGACTCGAACCCGCGACCCCCGGCGTGACAGGCCGGTATTCTAACCAACTGAACTACCACTCCATAACTCAGTATATTATTAAATAACATACTTAAAAATTTGCGCTTCTAGTCACTGCAGTCATTAACTACTGCAGATTTTTTACAAAATAAAGAGCGCTTAAACTACCAGCACTCTGAATTTATAAAATTAGAAACGGCTTAGTCACATTATCGTTGGTTTTTGGTGGGTGCTAACGGGGTCGAACCGCTGACATTCGCCTTGTAAGGGCGACGCTCTACCAACTGAGCTAAGCACCCTGCATCACCAACGAAAACGCTAGTTTACAGCATCTTTAAGCGCTTTACCAGCCCTAAATTTAGGAGAATTTGCAGCTTGAATTTTAATTGTTTCGCCTGTGCGTGGGTTACGGCCGTTACGAGCCTCACGTTTACCTACATAAAACGTACCAAAGCCAATCAATGTTACTAGATCACCTTTTTTAATTGCTTTTGTAATTGCAGCAGTTGTTGCATCTAGCGCACGACCAGCAGCAGCTTTTGAAATACCTGCGGCACTAGCAATCTCGTCAATTAGTTCTGATTTATTCACGTGTAATCCCCTCTCAAGGTTTATTAAATAAAAAACTTCGGCAGACAGTCTGGGTAACAAACCACCCGTATCAACTTTATATCAAGCCAACAAAGGCTATGTCAAGCGTTAATACGGGTTAAAACGCACTTATTTTTTAATGCTTAGTTGTTTCTTGTGCAACGTCTGACTTTTCCTTTGAATTATCAGTAGGTTGTACATCTTTTGCGACGTCAGCCTCCTCAGAACGCGGCACTGGTTTTGAAGCTAAGGCTAGCGCCAACACGTCATCAATCCATTGTACCGGGTGTATATCCAGATGATTTTTAATGTTTTCCGGTATATCAGCCAAGTCTTTCACGTTTTGCTGTGGAATCAATACGGTTTTAATACCACCACGATGTGCAGCCAACAACTTCTCTTTCAAGCCGCCAATTGGTAACACTTCACCGCGCAAGGTAATCTCACCCGTCATCGCTACATCAGCACGCACAGGAATGCCCGTCAGAATTGAAACTAAGGCAGTAGTAATAGCAATACCTGCACTTGGTCCATCTTTAGGCGTAGCGCCCTCAGGGAAGTGGATGTGAATGTCATGTTCTTCGTAGAAGTTACCTTCTATACCTAAGCGCTCAGCTCTACTACGCACAACGCTCATCGCGGCTTGTGTAGACTCTTTCATGACATCCCCAAGCTTACCTGTAGTCGTAGTTTTACCTTTACCTGGTAACAACACTGCTTCAATAGTCAGCAACTCACCACCTACCGATGTCCAAGCAAGCCCAGTTACTTGTCCCACTTGGTTTTCTTTGGCTGCAACGCCAAAGTCATAGCGCTGAACACCTAAATATTTATCTAAGTTCTTCGGTGTCACATTAATCTTTTTAGGTGCTTTTGTGCCCTGCTTCGCTTTGGTCGTGAGTAGCTCTTTGACCACTTTACGGCAAACTTTTGCCACTTCTTGCTCTAATCTACGTACACCAGCCTCACGTGTGTAAAAGCGTACGATATCGCGAATCGCTGGCTCTGAAATATGTACCTCTAGCTCGTTGAGACCATGAGATTTAAGCTGTTTAGGCAGTAAATAGCGCATCGCGATATTTACTTTCTCATCTTCGGTATAACCGGAAAGATTAATGATTTCCATACGGTCCAACAAAGGCGCAGGAATATTCATCGAGTTAGCAGTCGCCACAAACATGACGTCTGACAAATCGTACTCAACCTCAATGTAATGATCGGCAAAGGTATGGTTTTGCTCAGGGTCTAGCACTTCTAGCAAGGCTGAAGAAGGGTCACCTCTAAAGTCTTGCCCTAATTTATCCACCTCATCCAGCAGGAACAATGGGTTTTTCACGCCAACTTTAGACATGCTTTGCAGAATTTTACCTGGCATAGAGCCAATATAAGTACGTCTGTGACCACGAATTTCAGACTCATCACGCACGCCACCCAACGCCATACGGATGAATTTTCTATTCACCGCCTTAGCAATACTTTGCCCTAACGAGGTCTTACCAACACCAGGTGGCCCCACCAAGCATAAAATTGGTGCTTTAATCTTATCGACACGTTGTTGCACCGCGAGGTACTCAACGATACGTTCTTTTACTTTCTCTAAACCAAAATGATCATCATCCAATATCGCTTCGGCCTTGACTAAATCTTTACTGATTTTAGTTTTTTTCTTCCAAGGTAAATTGATGAGGGTATCAATGTAATTACGTACAACAGAAGCCTCTGCTGACATTGGTGACATCAGTTTTAATTTTTTAAGTTCACTCGACACTTTGGCAAGCGCTTCTTTTGGCATGCGGGCTTCATCAATGCGCTTTTCGAGCTCATCCATTTCAGCATTTTCATCTTGCTCGCCCAATTCCTTCTGAATCGCCTTCACTTGCTCATTCAAATAATATTCGCGCTGTGTTTTTTCCATCTGGCGTTTTACACGACCGCGGATACGTTTTTCTACTTGCAGAATGTCAATTTCGCCTTCCATTAAGCGCAGCAAGTGCTCCAGACGCTCGGCAACATCAATCATTTCCAGAATTTTCTGTTTTTCTTCTAACTTTAATGTCAGGTGCGCAGCGATGGTGTCAGCTAAACGGCTAGCCTCATCAATGCTAGCGAGCGAAGTTAAAATCTCCGGCGGAATCTTTTTGTTCAACTTCACGTACTGATCAAACTGTGCAAACACCGTGCGCATTAGAGCCTGTATTTCTACGTCACTGACAGATTCAGCGATTAGCTCTGCACGAGCAGCAAAGCATTCGTCAGTTTCGGTAAACTCGCTGACGCGCGCACGCTGCACGCCCTCGACTAACACCTTTACCGTACCATCAGGTAACTTAAGCATTTGCAGTACAGTTGCTACCGTACCGACTTCATGCAAGTCGCTAGCTTCAGGGTCGTCTTTATTCGCTGACTTTTGCGCAACCAAAAGAATTTGCTTATTGCCTTCTGATGCAATCTCAAGGGCTTTAACAGACTTCGTGCGCCCAACAAAAAGAGGGATAACCAAGTGCGGATATACAACGACATCACGCAAAGGCAATAATGGCAATAAGCCACTATCTGGATTGTATGAAGGTAATGATTGTGCCATGTGTCAACTTCCAAAATTAAGCTAAGAGTTAAGCCCAAGTGAGCTTATATATTGATTGATGGGGATAACTATTAACAGTTCAAGTATTTATTAGTATTTAACACTAAATTTAACAAGTAATTGTAAAAAGTTTAAAGAAATTTATAGCTAGAGATCCAAATATAGTGAAACACCAATGCTACAGGGCTAGATTGATGGCAATACTGGGTGTAACTAACGTGGTATATGCGTTTGGTGAAAATATCTGTGCGCATGCAAATAACAAGTACACGGCACAAAAACTAAAAAGCCAGCAATTTTAAGTTGCTGGCTTTTTAGTTAAGCTGAGACCTCGTCGGCTGGTTTATCCGCATAAATTAATAGCGGCGGCGTATCGCCTCGAATCACACCCTCATCAATCACAACTTTACTCAAGTTCTTTAATGATGGTAATTCGTACATCACCTCTAGCAGCGAATGCTCCATGATAGAACGCAGACCACGCGCACCAGTCTTACGCTCTAATGCTTTCTTCGCAATTAGCAGCAGCGCTGATTCTCTGAACTCTAAATCAACACCTTCCATTTTAAACAATTTAATATATTGTTTAGTCAGTGCATTTTTTGGCTCGGTTAGGATCGTCATCAAAGCCGCCTCATCCAGCGACTCTAATGTAGCAACGACTGGTAAACGACCAATAAACTCAGGAATCAAACCAAATTTAATCAGGTCTTCTGGTTCTACATCACGCAGAACCTCACCCACAGCGCGAACATCTTCTTTGCTCTTCACTTCTGCGCCAAAACCAATACCACCTTTTTCAGAGCGCAAGCGAATCACTTTTTCCAAGCCATCAAACGCACCACCACAAATAAACAAGATGTTCGTAGTATCTAGCTGCACAAACTCTTGATTAGGATGTTTACGACCACCTTGTGGCGGGATTGAAGCAACGGTGCCTTCAATCAGTTTCAGCAAAGCTTGTTGTACACCTTCACCTGACACATCGCGTGTGATAGATGGATTGTCTGATTTACGTGAAATTTTGTCTACTTCATCGATATACACGATGCCGCGCTGCGCTTTTTCAGTGTCGTAATCGCACTTTTGCAACAGTTTCTGCATGATGTTTTCAACATCTTCACCCACATAACCTGCTTCAGTTAATGTAGTTGCGTCAGCCATCACAAACGGCACATCTAGTAATCTTGCCAATGTTTGTGCTAATAAAGTTTTACCTGAGCCAGTAGGCCCGATTAGCAGAATATTGCTTTTTGCAATTTCCACTTCATCTTTTTGGCCGCCGTTAGATAGGTTGTTATGACCAAGACGCTTGTAATGGTTGTAAACAGCAACCGCTAGATTTTTCTTCGCTTGTGTTTGACCAATCACATACTGGTCTAATATTTTACAAATTTCTTGTGGCGTAGGCAGGCTAGTGTCAGTGGATTTTAATCCATCTGAGTTTTGAATTTCTTCTTTAATGATGTCATTGCACAAGTCCACACATTCATTACAAATGAATACAGATGGACCTGCTATCAGTTTTTTTACTTCATGTTGGCTTTTGCCACAAAATGAGCAATAAAGTAATTTATCGTCGTCGGCTTTAGTCGCCATTTAGTATTTCCTAACGTAGTGTTACGCGTGGATTAACGGGCACCTAATTCGCTGAAATTAGGCGCCTATAATCAAATTAATAGTTTAAACAGCTTCGTTACGATTACCGATTACTTTATCGATTAATCCATAAGCGACAGATTGCTCTGCACTCATAAAATTATCGCGCTCAGTATCACGGTCAATTTCTTCAGCTGTTCTACCTGTATGATGGGCTAATATATCATTCAGTTTCGCACGTAAGTAAAGAATTTCTTTCGCGTGAATCTCGATATCTGATGACTGCCCTTGGAATCCACCAGAAGGCTGGTGAATCATAATGCGAGAGTTTGGCAAACTATAACGTTTATCTTTCGCCCCAGCCGCTAATAAAAATGCACCCATACTTGCCGCCTGGCCAATACATAAAGTGCTTACGTCTGGTTTGATGAACTGCATTGTGTCGTAGATAGACATACCAGCTGTTACTGAGCCGCCTGGTGAGTTAATGTAGAGCGAGATATCTTTATCTGGGTTTTCGGCCTCTAGGAACAATAACTGCGCAACCACTAGGTTTGCAGACATATCGTTCACAGGGCCAACCAAGAAAATCACGCGCTCTTTCAATAAGCGCGAGTAGATATCAAATGAACGCTCACCGCGACCACTTTGCTCAATCACCATAGGGATGTATCCCAACCCAGTGGTGATTAATTCAGATTGAGCTTGAGGTTGCAGGTGCTTATTCATTTACGCGTTTCCCATTAGATCATCAAATTTAACTTTTTTATCAGTCACTTTAGCTTGAGACAACACCCAGCTCACTGCGTTCTCTTCAGTTGCTAATGCAGCAGGTTCGTCTAAACGTTTGTGGTCAGCATAGTACCAAGTGACTACGTCAGCCGGACGCTCAAAACTTTGTGAGAACACATCTACCATTGCACGTACTTGATCTGCATTTGCATGCAGGCCATTGGTGTTAATCAACTCACCAAGCAACAGACGTAATTTAGTGCTACGTTTTGCTTGATCTTCGAACATGCCAGGCTCTAACTGGATATTAGCCAAATCTGCACCGCGTTGTTTCAGATTTTGCTCAGTAGTTTGCATCATGCGGTTGATTTCAGTTTCCAGCAAGATACGCGGAATATCAAAATCAGCTGATTCCACTAGTGCTTGGAATACTTGCTCTTTTAATTTTGCACTTACGCGCTTAGCAACTTCTTGCTTCAGGCTCTCTGCAACTTCTGCTTTCATTTTTTCAACATCACCATCTTCAACGCCTAGGCTTTTTGCAAAGTCCGCATCTACTTCTGGCAACACTGGTTGTGAAACAGAAACGAAGGTGACCTCGTAACCAACTGTTTTACCTGCCAATTGTGCAGGATTATGGTCTTCAGGGTAAGTGATGTCGAATTTCTTAGTTGCGCCGGTTTTACCGCCAATCAACTCATCATCAAACGCAGACATACGGCCAGCTTCACCAAGCACCAAATCGATACCATTGTCGCCAGTAGATTCTACTTCTTCACCGTCCATGAAGGCTTTTAACGTTACATTAACGCGATCGCCTTTTTTAGCTGCACGTTTTACTGGCTCAAACTTCACACGTTGCTTAACTAGCACGTCTAATGTTTTTTTCACATCAGCGTCGCCAACTTCAAGCACTGGACGCTCGATTTTAACTTTTGACAAATCACCCAACACAACTTCTGGAAACACTTCAAAAGTTGCTGTGTATTCTAGTGTTTCTGATGCAGCATCAAATGGTTTGTGCTGAATGTTAGGGAAGCCAGCAACACGCAATTTTGCTTCATCTACCGCTTCACCAAAGCTTTTTTCTACCGCTGCTGAGTAAACTTCATCACGCACTTGATTACCGTAATGTTGGTTAACCAAGCCCATAGGAGCCTTACCTGGTCTAAATCCAGAGAATTTTGCAGTACGTGCAACTTGATTTAATCTTTGTTTAATTTGCGCCTCTAGCGGTTGCAAAGGAACGCTAATAGTAATTCTACGTTCAAGGTTGCTGAGGGTTTCAACATTCAGAGCCATGCTGTCATTCCTAAATTCTTAACTGCACATCACAAATAAGCGCCCGTTATGAAGCGCTATCTACAATCATGCTATTTATAAAGTAAGTGGGGACGAAAAAGTTATCGTTTGCTATCACGCCATATGGCAACAAGATATCAAACTAGCCTTTAACGCCTACAACCTATTTGTCGCTTAATGTTTTAATAGACTCAGGTAGATTACCTGAAAAATTCAAAACCTTACTAAACAATTAAGGTTGAAAGACTGTGGATGTTACACAAGAAAACCCATGAAGTCTAGATGAAATAAGCAAGATAAAAACATATATAAACACAGGCATTAAACCTACTTAAGGAAATTGCTGCACACTGTGAATCCGTTTTGGCAAATCAGCAGTTTAAGTGCTGATTTTTGAGTTGTCGCCAGTGCATTTTGGCTGCAACATCGAGTATGCCTCTTGCCTAAGCATCATTTAAAGAACGCTGATATATACCTTTACACAACCTTACATAAGTTTACATTCATTTCAATAAGATACCATTTGTCGATATTACGGCCACAAACAATCTTAACTCATCACGCTGACTTAACAAGACTCAAGTTATTTTTGAGTAATTACTCAACGTAACCTGCTTTAAAAACCGATTATCGACATTGCTTCACGCCACTGATTAAACATGCATGCATTCATAACGCACAAGATTAAGCACTGCGATCTGTTTGATTTAGTACGAGTAGCATTTTTAAAATTTCATTTAATTAGGAGCGATTATTATGACAAGCATTAACAATGTTTCATCTACTAACAGTGTATACCAAACCTCTCAAGTGAGCTCAGGCACTACAGATGCGCGTTTTAAGCCAGAAGATGAATCACGCCATGGCAAAGATGGAGGTGGATTGCTAGGTGCAATTGACAGTGCACTCAAAGCAGCAGGCATTAGCGGTGGTCTTTCATCTATATTAAAAGATGCCGACAGTACGAACACCTCAACCAGCGACACAGAATCAAGCTCAGATACAACATCAACCACTGACGCTAGCTCTGCCCTAAGTGAGTTTATGGCCAACTTGATGGCAGCGCTGCAATCACAAAATGGCACAGGCGTGGATTCATCTGCAGAAGCCGGCAACATGCCACCGCCTCCACCAATGGGCATGGGCATGGGCGACATAGAAAGTAAACTGCAAAGCCTGATTGCGCAACTTAGTAACACGAGCAGCACATCTACTGACAGCACTGATGCAGAGAATGACGCTTTAAGCGCTAGCTTTAGCGAGCTAATGAGCGCATTGGGGAAGCAATCCTCTACCAGTAGCGATCTTGAGTCATTTTTACAAGCATTATCAAGTAAGCTATCAGGACAAGGGCCGTCTGGCAATGTGATTAACACAACAGCATAAAGCTGGTACTGCGCATTACTATGTTTTGTTTTAAATAAATATTGCATCTGGGTGCTTGGTGGATTGTTACTCCCCAGCAAACACCTAGATGCAGTCAACATCAGTCACGACCAGTTACAATCAAGAGTAAGCGTGATCGCTTTATTACTTACATGCTTAACTTACAGCAAGCGCTCTAGTTTTTTTGCTTGATCTGAGCCATGATGAAATCTGCTTCTGCTAAAACCATCAGCATGATGCGGCTTTATTTCAGCCAACTGCTTACGTTGCTCAGGGCTCAGAATCAAAAATATCTGATTATCTGTAGCTGCACGGTTAAACATTGCTTCTTGTTCAATGTCAGCTAATTTTTCTGTAATCTGCTTAGCTTTATCACTATCAAAAGAAGCAGAGCTTGAGAGGGCTTTAAGCTCAACCATTAACTGTTCACGCTGTTTCTCTGATTGCCTAATTTGTGGTACTTGCGGATAGATTAACTCGAACACTTTATCTTGCTGGCTATCTGATAGATTCAGAGCAGCCAGATGCCGCGGCAAGCCTCTTGTTGCAAACGCATCGTGCGAGAACCTTCCGGCACTATGTGATTTTGCAGCATGCTCGCAATGATCACGTTTTGCAGGCTCTGCATTTGAGGCGAATGGAATAGCGATTGCAGCCAATGCTAATACTAAAATTGGGGTGGTGATTTTCATTTACAGTCTCCAGATGAATAAATTAAGTATCATGGTTGGAAAATAACCAATCAAATGACAGTTGCATTTTGCCTTGGTCGCTTGTAAATGCAGGTTAAGCAATAGTAAAGTTAGGTAAATGTCCCGCGATGCTATTGTCGTGGACTTATTGTCATCGTTATGATGTCGCATCTATATAATCAAATCCCTATGTCACCATGCACAAAATATTACTGATTGATGATGATGTTGAACTCACAGCTATGCTTAAAGAGTTTTTATGCACTGAAGGGTTTGACGTGACAACAGCTAACGATGGCATTACCGGCGCACAACTAGCCCTTAGCAATCAATTTGACCTAGCAGTGCTGGACGTGATGATGCCTAAAATGAATGGCATTGAAACACTGGGACTCATTCGCAAAACAAGTCATATACCTGTCATTATGCTCACCGCCAGAGGGGATGAGTCTGATCGTTTTTTCGGCCTGGAATTAGGTGCAGATGACTATGTGCCTAAGCCGTGCACGCCGCGTGAACTCACCGCGCGCATTCGTGCAATCTTAAGGCGAGCCAAACCAGCGCAGGACAATTTACAGGTTGACAGCGAGCTCACCGTAGGTGACCTAACCATATGGCCAGAGCAGCGCCGCGTAGAGTTAGATGGAAACGAAATCAATCTGACCAGCACCGAGTTTAACCTGCTGGAAGTACTGGCTAAAAATGCCGGTCACGTTGTAAGCAAAAAGGAATTAGCTAAGCTCGGCATGGGCAAACCTCTAGCAAGGTTTGATCGCAGCATAGACGTACATATGAGTAGCATCAGGCAAAAAATTGGCACGCTAAAAGATGGTAGAGACTGTATTCAGACCGTCTACCGCATGGGTTACCAATTGATTAAAACACTGCCGATCAAATCATCATGAACAGGCTGTTTTGGAAGTTCTTTATGTTTCTCCTTGTGGCCCAACTCACTGCGGTTACAGGAGTCAGCGTTGCAATTTGGCTACAGCATCGCCATGAAGCTTTGCAAAGCACCGGTGTAGAGATATCACCGCCTGCACGCTCACTGGTTGAAGCTGCCGCATCCACATTACAATTTGGCGGGGTAGATGCGCTCAAGCACTTGCTACTAAACTGGCAAAAACGCCCAATGCCGCCGCTCATGGCAATCGATAGCCAAGGCAAAGAGCTGTTAGATCGCAGCTACAGCAAAGCAAGCTTTGACACAGCGCTGGAGTTAGTGCGCGACGACCAGTACCAACGGCATGTAAAACGAATAGCATTAGGCAACGGGCAATCATTTTTGCTTTTTGTACCGGACAATGGACGCAACTCTGCCCCTAGCCCTACCGCTAAATCTTCAGAGCGTAATCACAGCACGCCAAATGTAACAGGCAACGCACACTTGCCGCCGCCTGACAGCATAGCGCAATACAGAGGCACTCCGCGCAAACCACATGCGCGCTTCCCAACAATGCCGCTACTGGGCGGCGTGGTTGTCAGCTTTTTATTTGCGGCGTTATTAGCTTGGTATTTTTCAAAACCGATTAACATTTTGCGCAGCGCATTTGAGCAGGCGTCACATGGCAAGTTAGATGTACGTGTCGCCAATGCAATGGGTGGGCGACGTGATGAGCTCTCGGATTTGGGCCATGATTTTGATGCAATGGCATCGCGCCTGGAAAGTTTACTGCAAAGCCAAACCAAGTTACTGCATCATGTTTCACACGAGTTACGCTCTCCACTTGCCAGAATTCAAATGGCACTGGGGCTAGTCAAACAAACACCCAACAAAGTTAATGCGTTTATTGACCGCATCACGCTGGAAGCTAACCGCATGGATGGATTGATTGGGGAGCTATTAACACTATCCAGACTGGAATCCGGCGCAGTACAAATCAAAAAGGAAACACTGGCGTTAAATCAGCTTCTGCACAGCATTGTAGAGGATGCACAGTTTGAGGCAGCATCCAAAGATATCAAGCTGCGTATGGAGCTAGCACATGAACACAACCTAGAGGGGCAAGCTGACCTGTTATACAGAGCAATAGAGAACGTGGTGCGCAACGCCATTAAATATGGGCCTAACCGTAGCGCCATCAACATTAGCTGCTATAAAGACACGACTGACAACTGCCTGCATATTGTCGTTACAGATGAAGGCGCTGGTGTTGATGCGCTAGAGCTGGAAGATATATTCAAACCGTTTGTTAGAGGGATTTCGGGTAGTCAAACCGTGGGGCATGGCGTTGGGCTGGCAATTACAAAACAAGTGATTGAGGCACATGGCGGACATGTATGTGCACATAACCTTAACCCCACAGGCTTTTGTGTTGATATAACACTGCCCTGCTAGCGACGAAGCTACTTACCACTAAGTATGTAACTAACTACGCTAGACTTCTCATCAACACGCGTAATGCGATGATAATTTCAAGACTATCAATTCCAAGCCTAGAAATAAGAAAAACCCCATTACTAAATGACAAAAGTCACAAATATATGGGGTTTTAACTTTTACTGCTAATTCTGGTGCGAAAGGAGAGACTCGAACTCTCACGCCTCACGGCGCTGGAACCTAAATCCAGTGCGTCTACCAATTCCGCCACTCTCGCTAGGCATCTGAACAACGTTTAAATGCTGTCGTTCAAACAAGGACGCCATTGTATATCAAGTTATCCCATTCCGAAAAGGGATAATATAAAAAATATGCTAATTTATTTTCGAATTGTTATTTTCAGTCACTTTGAATATTGAATAACTAACAGTGCGGTCAATGATTGTGAGAAAATACACTTAGTACTATACTCAATTTATAAATAAAAGTTATTCAATATATGCCAAACACAATCAATCAAAACGAAATCAACATGCTGCGCACGGAGCTTGAGCTCTTAATGCGCGAGCGACAAGCTTTATTAAAGATTGCTGGCGTTGCTGCTGGGCTAATTGCTGAAATGGATAGTCATAACCTACCTATTTCTACTGTTGAAGCAGCTGATATTCTTGCAACATCCATCAATCAATTAAATGAAGAAACGCTACAGGATGCATTGGATGCAGTTCATGCAGAAATTGTAAGTTAGTTTTAAAAGTACGGCTAACGCAATCAGCGCATGCATTTAATCTCTAGCAAAGTTAGATTTCAGCTTATGCACACTAGACTTTGGCTGGTATGCCTGCCACTGGCACTATCTGCATGCGGCTTTCTGGAATACATCGCCAAGCCGATTGATCAGCAAGCGCTCATTCATAAGATTGAAAATAAGCATCCCGATAGCGCTCAGTTCAAGCAATATTTGGCTGACAATAATTACACCCCAAGTACATTTCCGATTACACAATGGAATTTAGATGAGCTCATCTATTGTGCACTGTTCTTTCACCCTAATTTAGACGTTGCTCGTGCACAATGGCATGCCGCAGAAACCGCGCAAGCAACTGCAGGTGCTAGGCCATTGCCCACATTAAGTGGCAATTATGGCAAAAGTGATAACGCCAATGGCGATATTAGTCCCTACACATACGGCTTAAGTATCGACATACCGGTTGTAACCGCTAATAAACGTAGCATTCGCATTGAGAATGCACAGCATTTGTCTGAATCCGCCAAGCTGGAAGTAGCACAAACCGCATGGAATTTACGCGCACAAGTTGCCACAACTTATTACGAGCTTCAATTTAACCAAGCGCAATTGCGTGCGCTAGCGCAAGAGCTGGCATACAGGCAAGATATTGTTGCTATGTATCAAAAGCGACAGGACTTAGGACTGGCTTCAAAAGTTGAATTAAGCCACGCCAAACTGTTGCTACAAACCACAAATACTGATTTAAACACGCAGCAACAAAATAAACTGGTGCTCACCACAAAGTTAGCCAGTAGCTTAGGTTTGCCGTTAAGCGTAGTGCAGCAAATGACATTTGCAGATGCACCTAACGCTGAAAAGATTATCGAGAGTGCGAACCCTAGCTTGGTAGCCAATCCACAATCAACTGCGTTATTAAACCGCTTGGATTTACGCATTGCACTAGAACGCTACGCAGTTGCAGAAGGCAAGCTCAAACTGGAAATCGCAAAGCAATACCCTGACATCACTGTCAGCCCTTCCTATACTTATGAGTTTGGTAGTCAAGTATGGTCATTAGGCTTGTCTAGCCTAATGACCATACTTAATAAAAATAAATACGCCATTGCTGAAGCAAACCAATTGCGTGAAGTCGAGGCAGCGCAGTTTGAGTCTTTACAGAGTCGCATCATTAGCGAAACACATGCGGCACAGGCTAAATTAACGCAAACCCAGCAATCGTTGGCGGATTACAAAAGGCTGTACACACTACAGCAAGACAATACCAACCGTATGCAACGCCTATTTGCGGGCGGTGAGATTGACAGACTTGAACTCACCATGGCAAAACTAGAAGACTTAATGTCTCAGAAAAGCCTAGCGCTAGCCAACTTCCAGCTATACGCATCCATTAACAATCTGGAAAACACATTACAGCACCCTTTGAATGAACGCGGTATTCAACCTAATGCTTTTAATGCTGTACGCAAGGATTGATAGGCTTTGCAGCGTAAAACTTAGCCGCATGATGGAGATAACCTGAATGAATCGTAAACTTGCCATTATTATTGGCTTACAAGCTTTTTTAATTATCATGCTGTTTTGGCTACTGGTCTTTTATGGAAAAGATGAGTTTGAAGCCATTTCCGAACAAACAGAAGAAGAGATTGAAACAATCAATCGTGTGGCCAATAAAGACGGGCTTGCAGTCGTTAGTATTAGCCCTGCCGCACAAAAGCAAAGCGACATTTTCACTGCGCCACTCAAAGCCAGCGCTCACCAAGCTAGCATCAGCACTTATGGCAACGTAGTGAACATCGATACCTTAATTGAACTACGCAATCGTTATCTGACAATAAAATCAGAAATCGATGTTTTAAAAGCTTCGTTTAACCATAATAAAAATGAATTAGAACGCTTCAAAACACTCAATCAAGATAACAAAAATGTTTCAGACAAAGTGGTGGCTAACGCAGCAGCCAATGCCAAAGCGGATGAAACGAGAATCGCTGCAGCTGAGTCCAACGCCAAAAACATTGCAGACAGCATGCGCCAACTATGGGGTGATACACTTGCACAACATGCTACCAATCCCAAAGCCAGTGATTTACTACAAGCGCTCATCTCAAACAAAAAAGTGCTGATTCAAACCACGCTGCCGTTTGATGCAGCTGAACCGCAATTAAACAGCAGCATTACCATTGCGCCAACCGCGGCACCTTCGCACACCATGCGTGCAGATTACATATCCCCTGCCCCTATCACCAACAGCACGATACAAGGCAAAACCTACTTCTATCACGCCGTTACTAATGAGTTACGTACTGGCATGCAGGTCAATGCCATTACTGCTACTTCCAGTAAAAAAAGTAGTGGTGTCGTGATCCCGAACAATGCCATCGTTTGGTACGCAGGAAAACCATGGGTTTATCAAAAAACTGGGGATGATGCGTTTAGACGTAAACCGATTCATACCGATATTGAAGTAGAAAACGGTTGGTTCTATCAAGGCAACCTAAAAGCTAATGATGAAGTAGTCGTCAGCGGTGCACAGCTATTGCTATCTGAAGAGTTTAAATCACAAATCATGAACGAGAATGATGATTAAAATAGCCTCTGCTAGCTACATTTAGATAAAAAATAATACAGCGCATCTAACCATAACGCTGAAAAAAACAAGGGACTAGCCATGCGAACAATTACTTCAGTTCACCGCTTCCATCATTTAGATTGCATCAAGACCTCACTAGAGGCTTGCTCACTATGATGCAAGCATTAGTTCGCTTCTCAATCCGTTTTAGTGGCGTCATTATTGGTTTAGCCACGCTGATTATTGTGTATGGCTTATTTAGCCTAACGCGCAGCAACCTTGATGTATTTCCTGAGTTTGCTCCAACCCAGATTATTATTCAAACCGAGTCGCCTGGCTTATCCGCAGAGTTAGTTGAAAGCTTGGTCACCCAGCCCATCGAGATTAGCGCTGCTGGCACAGTGGGCATTAAGAGTATGCGCTCGCAGTCAATTCCGGGCTTATCTATCGTCACGATTATCTTTGATGAATCAACCGATGTTTACCGTAATCGCCAAGTGATTGCGGAACGCCTTGCAACGCTAGCGAACAAATTACCGCAAGGCATCACGCCTAATATCACTCCGCTCACTTCCTCAGCGAGCACCGTACTAGGATTCGGCCTCACATCAAAAACGCGCTCACTTACAGAAATCCGCACCGTAGTGGATTGGACCATCGTGCCGCATTTGCTTGCGATTCCTGGGGTTGCAGACGTGAATGTGTTTGGCGGCAAGGTCAAGCAACTGCAAGTACAGGTTGACCCTGAAAAAATGATTCGTTACGGCATCTCGCTCCTGCAAGTGGAAGAGGCCGTTAAAAAAGCCACGGGGGTGCGCGGCAGTGGTTATATCGAGAACAAGAATCAGCGCATCGTCATTAACACCGAAGGTCAATCCACTACCCCAGAAAAACTGGCGCTCGTCACATTACTTCATAAAAACGGGCAAACCATCAGGCTAGGAGACATTGGCAAGGTGGTTGATGGCGCGGCGCCATCCATCAGTGCAGCAGCTATTAATGAAGAGAGCGGTGTTTACCTTTCAGTACAAGGCCAGCTTGGCGCCAATACACATGGCGTAACGCTAGCAGTCGAACGCGCATTGAAAGAACTAGAACCTAACCTAAGCGCTGAACACATCAAGCTACACCAAGGCTTATTCAGGCCAGCTAATTTTATTGAAGTAGCCATTAGCGGGGTACGTGCGGATATTTTAATTGGCTCAGTGCTGGTGATTACCATTCTTTTCTTATTCTTATTCAATGTGCGCACCGCTTTTATCTCTGCGACTGCTATCCCATTATCACTGCTCACTGCGATTGTGATCATGAGCTACTTTAATATTGGTTTAAATATTATGGTATTGGGCGGCCTTGCCATTGCGCTGGGTGAAGTGGTGGACGATGCGATTATTGATACCGAAAACATTTTTAGACGGTTGCGTGAAAACCGCTTGCTTGAGCAGCCGTTACCTACCTATCAAGTAGTATTCAATGCCTCAATGGAGGTGCGTACCTCCGTCGTCTATGCCACATTTATTGTGGCATTAGTATTCTTACCCTTACTCACCTTAGGTGGCGTTGCCGGAAAATTATTTGCACCACTTGGTTTGGCTTATATTGCAGCCATTATGGCTTCGCTGTTTGTTGCGCTCACATTGACCCCTGCACTGTGCTACCTGATGTTGGGCAATGCGGAACTGGATGAAAAAGATCCACCACTCATTCATATGTTCAAAAGCATGTATGTCAAAGTGCTGATGAAAGTTGATGCGCACTACAAAGTGGTGATTGCCACCAGTTTCATTTTAATTGCTATTGGCCTAGGCACTTTACCGTTATTTAAAAGCCAGTTTATTCCTGCATTGCATGAAGGCCACTACATTATGCATATGACAGCGGTACCTGGTACCTCGGAGCAAGAGTCGTTACGTATTGGTAAAAAAGTCTCCGAGACCATACGTAAAATTGACGGTGTGAAGTCAGTCACCCAATGGGTAGGCCGTGCACCGAATGCTGCAGACACTTTTGGCACACACTATAGCGAGTTTGAAATTGAAATCGGTGCAATCTCGGGCCAAGAACAGCGCCGCATCCTCACGGATATTAGGGAAGAGTTATCTGGCGAAGATATTGATCACGATGGTGACGGCGTGGCCGAAACTGGCTTTGTCGGGGTCAACTTTGCCATTAACACCTTTTTAACCGAGCGTATTGAAGAAACCATCTCTGGTTACGCTGCCAGTACAGTGATTAACATTTACGGACAAAATCTGGACGCTTTAGATAGCGATGCCAATAACATCGCGAGAATCCTAAATGATATTAAAGGTGCGGCTGATGTTACCGTACAGTCGCCGCCTGGCACCCCGCAATTAGTGGTGCGCCTGCGGCCCGAAAAAATGGCGCAACTGGGTTTATATCCAACAGACGTGCTGGATAACGTTCGCACAGCCTATGAAGGCGTACCTATTACTCAGGTTTATGAAGGCAACCGCGTGATTGGCGTTAGCGTAGTATTAGATTTAGAAGCGAGAGATGACGTACAAGAAGCTGGTAATCTGCCGCTATTTAATGCCGAAGGCAAACTATTCAGATTACGTGATGTTGCAGACATCGTACAAGAAAACGGCCGTTCTAAGATACTACACGCTGGGGCTAAACGCATCCAAACTGTGACGGCTAACGTCTCTGGCCGCGACATTGACTCATTCACCAGTGAGCTGAAAACGCGCTTAAACTCGGAACTCACGCTAAGCCCAGGTACTTATTTGGAGTTTACTGGTGCCGCGGAGGCCAATGCGAAATCTAGGGAGAAACTCATTCTGCAATCAGCACTGGCTGGCGTCAGTGTGTTTTTAATGCTGTATATCGCATTTGGACGTTTGCGCAACCTACTGCTCACGTTTGCCAACCTACCCTTTGCTCTAATTGGCGGCGTACTTGCCGTCATGCTAACAGGTGGATGGATTTCATTAGGCTCATTAGTTGGCTTTGTTACGCTGTTTGGCATTACCCTGCGGAACTCGATTATGATGGCATCGCATTTTCAGCACTTGGTCGATGAAGAGAATTGCGTATGGGGTCTAGAAACGTGCATCCGTGGCGCCTCTGAACGCCTGCCATCCATTTTGATGACAGCGCTAGTTACGGCCTTAGGCTTATTACCACTAGCAGTTGGCAGCGGCGAACCTGGCCGAGAGATTGAAGGTCCAATGGCCACGATTATCGTCGGCGGCTTGGTCACCTCGACGATACTTAACTTATTGATATTGCCAACGATTATGCTGCACTTTGGCAAATTTGAGCGTAGCGATAAGTTCTAAAAAGACAGAAAACTGGAGGACAGCAAAGCAGTTAAATACTATTTATCGTCGTATTTAATATATTTAAATCGCACATCATCGTTTGGTGTGCCTGTTAAAGCACCACCCTCTTTAGCTGGCTGCCATGCGATGACTGATTCAATCTTCTTTGCTAACTCAAAGTCTTTTTCGGTAATGCCTTTCGCATCATGCGTGCATAATTTCACGATAACAAACGCATAAGATACCGTTAAGTCTGGGTGATGCCACGCCGCCTCTGCTAAATGCCCAACCGTGTTTACCACCATGAGCGTGGCTTTCCAGCCGCTAGTTTTATACTTGCGTCGTATCCAGCCGTTTTCCAAATACCAGTGCGGCAGCTCCGCAGATAATCTTACTTCAACTTCTTGCGCAGAAAAAACAGGAGATGCAGACATAATACAACTTTCTTTTAACGACCAACTTAATAATCAACAAGCAGCACATGCTCTGAGGCAACACTAGCATCATCCATGCGGCGCTTACTCAATATCGGCTCAACAGCGGCATAATTGGTTTTATGTACCACATAGGTTTGAAATCGTTGCTCAAGGCAATAATCACTAAATGCAACATCCACCAACGCATCCTGCACCAAGGTTTGCAGTAGCACCGATGTTGAATTTGCGTAATCACTCAGGGGTTTAGATTTCACCAGAAGCAAACGTTCTGCGCCAATTTTATGGGCTAGCCATGCACTTAAACTATCAGATGTCACTTGCCAGTTTTTAGCAATCGCATCATCAGCCAAGACCATTTTACTCGGCAACCAGACAATCGCCCTATGCTGCCAGCCACGCTCGGCAAGCTCCAGTTCGCTACTTGCCGTAACCAAACCAGGGTTAATCCCAGTAAGTAGTAAGCCAAACTGGTCCATGGCTAGTAGCGCCAAGTGATGCGCAAGGGCATCACTCACCCCAGACCGCTGTTGCGCCACACGCACAGCATCGGCAAAAACACTACCCCCCGGCACGATAATGACTTTACCATCGCTAATCTTAACCAGCATTTCCAGCCAGCGCGACAACTCTGGCGAGCCCAGTAAACTACCCCCTAATTTTACTACCCACATAGGCGACCCCTTTTAAACTTAGGGCTTAAAGTTAATCAGCCTTACGGCTGAAACACCCCACTACTTTTAGCATACTGGAGGCTTTATCCCAAGTTTCCACGTACTCTTTTTCAACATCTGAATCTGCAACGATACCACCGCCAGCGTAAAAGCTGATTTCACCTTCGCCATTTTGTTTTTCCACATATACCGCTGTACGTATCGCAATATTGGTATCCATATTGCCATCAAAGCCGATATAACCAATCGCGCCACAATATACGCCACGTTGATGTGGTTCTAACTCTTCTATAATTTGCATGGCGCGTAATTTTGGTGCACCAGTTATTGAACCACCAGGAAAACAGCCACGTAATAAGTCGATTGCAGTTTTATCCTGCAACAACTCTCCCGTCACGATGCTCACCAAGTGATGCACATTGGCAAAACTTTGTAGTTGAAATAATTTATCGGCTTTAACCGAGCCGGTCTTACAGTTCTTGCTAATGTCATTGCGTAGCAAGTCTACAATCATCAGATTCTCTGCACGGTCTTTCAGACTGGTGAGTAGCTCATTTGCATACAGCGCATCCTGCGCTGCATCAGCAGCGCGCGGCCTAGTGCCTTTAATTGGCCGCGTCTCCACATACCCATCTACCACTTGCAAAAATCGCTCTGGCGACCCAGAAACCACCTGCATATGCCCAAAATTCATATATGCCATAAAGGGTGCCGGGCTTATTGCTCTTAGTTGCTGATAAAAAGTCCAGGCATCACCGCGCGCCATCGCCGAAAATCGCTGCGCCAAGTTAACCTGATAGCAATCGCCTTCATGAATATAGGTTTTGATTGCATTAAAAGCTGCGGCATAAGCCACTTTATCCATGTTGGAACGTACCGCAGACGTCACTTCAAAACTAGCCAACTTTGTAGTATCGCCTTCGCTAACGCCGTCAAATAATGTACATAGCGACTGCCAATCATCGCGAGTTTGGCGGTCAAAACCATTTGAAACCAAATGCGCTGTTTTGGCGCGGTGATCCACGATAACCGCCCAGTCATAAATACCGATTTGCATCTGTGGGATTAAGCCATCATCTGCTGCTGTATTTTCTAGTTTTTCCAGCCGCCTGGCTAAATCATAGCCAAAATAACCAACTGCTCCGCCGGTAAACGGCCACGCTGATTGATCAGCATGGCGCGGCGTTAAAGCATCATTCACTAACTTGAACGGATCCTCGAGCGATGTATGCTTATTATCTTTACTTACTACCTCTGTGAACTCACGATTGCTGGTGAATGTAATAAACGGCTTAGCCACCAGAATGTCGTAATGGCCATATTGGCTACCTGCTTTCCCCGTTACTGGGTCCGGTAACTGCCCACTATCTAAAAACATTGCCCAAGGCATGTGTGCAATACGTGCAAAATACTGTGCACTATCTGCGAGATAATGCAATTGATGCGTTAACAAACTCATCTGGACAGCCCCAGTGAAGCGACTGCAAAAGCCGGGAAACAAACCTTCGCCATATTCTTGATCAAACCACTTTCTGCACTAATAAAATCACTGGCTGAGCGATAGGGAACATCTAACTGCTGTGCAAGTGATGCAGTTAAAAACTCACCAGCACCTGCGCCTATCAATTGTAAAGTAGGCGCTGTATTTTGTTTAGATGACAACTTCGTTAATACAGCCTGCCGCACCAAATTAAGTTGTGCATGCTTAAACGCATGGGCTAGCGCTATCCAAGTAGCTAAGGGTGCGTCATGGGCATCCCAACCCACCATTCTGGCAATACGCCGTGCGCTGGACGCCACACTTCTATCTGTACCATCTGCTGTGTCTGCCATATTTTCATCTGCTGATAACTCACCAGTTAAGGTGTAAACATCAGCTGTGGTCGCAAAGTGCTCGGCAGCGACATTGACTAATTGCCCAGCAAACGGTATTTTTTGCGCCAAAGCCATCAGTGGCGTGCGCACAACCCCAGTATAAACCAACTCATCAAACTGCATGCGTGTTGCATCGGTTAAACCCAACACGTTTGGCTTACCGTCACTTAACAGTGCAATGTCTGTCGTGGTACTGCCAATATCAATAAAAATAGCTTGCGGTAATTTTTGTGCCAAATATTGCATGCTGGCTAACCAGTTCATCGAGGCAATATCACTTGTCACCTGTGCAACCTGCTCCAACACTACAAATCCCTGCTTGCCTGCAAAAAACCTCAGCTGCACTTCACAGTTAACGGCACTGAGCTTGCGCTGCATAGTCTGCGCAATCGCCAACACGCCGCTGTGCCGATCTGGAAATATGTCAGCCAATTCACCTGTCATGGTCACCACGTGCGACTCAGCCTGCATTTCAGGCAGAATCGCATCTATGGCTGACCCCAACTCGTCTAGCCCACGCCACAAAGGGCAATAGACCTGCTTGGCATTCAACACATGACCTTGCGCGTTGATTAACACCGCTTTCAGGTGTGCCCCGCCAACATCCCAACCTATGATACGTTGCTGATTCATAGTGGAATGAATACCTGCTTTCTGGCTAGATTCGGCATAGAGAATTTATCGCTTAATACACAATCCATGATTAATTGAGCAGGATTATAATCTATCGCCTGCTCCAACCCTACGTAGCTAGTAGTTAGGCGCGGATTAATTTCAATCACATAAATCTTATCGTCATGCTCAGTGTCAACAATCACATCCACGCCAACATAACCCAGTGCATCTGGCAGCATTTTGGCAATTTTTCTGGCAATCGTTTCAAAGCGTTGCCAATAGGCTGACATGCCATTAATCGTAATTCCAGACAACCTAAAATGATCGTCATCGCGTGTAATATGCTGCTCATTACAACTTAACAGCCAAGCCTTGCCATTACGGCACAACATAGAAAAGCTGGCAGCGACTCCAGCCTGATAAGGCTGTGCTAAATAGTTCAAATAGCGCTCATCTTGCTTAACCCAACGCGTTAAATCATCAATGGAATCAAATAAGCGAATACCATCGCAACCGGCGCCATCCTCTGGTTTAGCGACCCAAGAATTGATATTTTCCGTACTGAGTTGTTCACACTTGCCCGCAACCAGGTCTTCCCCTGCATATACTGGTAAGGTATAAATTTTAGCTTCGCGCAAGGCCTCAAAGCACAACGTCTTACTAGTGCCAATTAAGGTGGCATCAAAGCCACAGCCTAGAAATAAGGCACCTTTGTCATGGCTTGCGTAACATAACTCACTTAACTCCAGTAAAACACCATTAGTTTCCGGAGCAATCAGCCACACTTGCGCCACACTAGACAGCGCTTCGGTAAAAATATGATTAAATTGTCCAGCTGCTACTGCAATACTATGGCTCGCTAATGGCGACGGCGGAAGTCTGGCATCATGCAAGGTGACAATCTCAAATTGATTTATCTCAGCCAGATGACGCAGCAAAGCATCCCGCATCAGCGTGCCTTCTTTCACCAAAGAGTCAGAGAGTGCTTCGGTACCAAGGCCGCCACCGGTAATGTACTCACAAACTAGTATTTTTTTTAATGCTTCGATGATGAATATTCCTCTTAAATTACATAATTTGGCATATGGCACATATATGGCTTACAAATAGGAAAGCCGCCACGGTATTGCTTAGTTGTATGCCAAAGCACACAGAAGCTGAGATAATACGCGCTGAATCACCAATATCTATAGCCATTGAAAGTGTAGGCTAAGATATAGATTAAACAAAGTGGCTAGCACTAAAAACATATAAGCCAAGCATCCCAACCATTACGCCTCCTGAGATATTAATGCAAATAATTCCAGTGATTGATCTTTTAAACGGTACTGTCGTTCATGCAAAGAAAGGTGAGCGTCACAACTATCACCCAATCGCATCCGCACTTACCCCCTCAAGCCAACCTTTAGATATCGTTGCCGCATTGCTTGCGCTTTACCCTTTTGAGCAGCTCTACATTGCAGATCTGAACGCGATACAAAAACTTAGCAACACACAAGACTGCACACAAACTAACAACTTTAGTGTGATTACATCTATCGCGCAGCACTACCCTAACTTAACACTATGGTTAGATGCGGGCATCAGCAATACAAATGAACTTGATTTATGGTCGCAACTGCCTGCAAAACTCATTCTAGGCAGTGAAAACTTTTCAAGTATCGAGCAATACCTTGATATCTACCATGCCAGTAGCAGCAAAACCATACTCTCGCTTGATTTCATGCCAACTGGCTATCAAGGCCCAAAAGCCTTACTAGAAAGCACAAGGTATTGGCCGGAAGAGATTATTGTCATGTCGCTAGCGCATGTAGGCGCCAACCAAGGCGCCAACCAAGCACTACTATCAGACCTCAAAGCAATGGCAGGAGATTTTAACTTATATGCAGCCGGTGGCGTTAGAGATATAGCAGATTTAAATACGTTAAAGGCATTAGGCGTAAATGGCGCGCTGATGGCCACAGCCCTGCACGCAAAGCAGCTAACCCACCAACAGCTAGTATCACTCAAGTAATAAAAAAGCCCGACTAGTCGGGCTTTTTTAACAGATATAGCAACTACAGCTTGCGACTATTCCAAGTTTGCATGGATAGCGCGCATACCTTCTTCAGTTAAGCCTTTTGCAAAAATCAAATCTGCAATCGTAGCTTCCAAGAAAAGTAATGTTGAAAGCTCAAATTGTGAGCCCATTGGCATACCGTTAGTTAACGGGAAGCTGCTGTCATTACCAATTTGAATCGTTAAATCAGCTGCGTCAGCCATAAGTGAAGATTTCTTCATAGAAATCACTACTAATTTAGCACCAACTGATTTTGCTTTTTTCACGAATGGTAATAATGTTTCTGTACCGCCTGAACCTGAAACCAAAATCAACAAATCGCCTGCTTTAATTGCTGGCGTTACCACTTCACCGATCATGCTTACATTGTAACCAGCATGTACTAAACGCATCGCAAAGAAACGTGATACAAGTAAAGAACGGCCAGCGCCACCGATAAATGTACGGCCTGCGCCTTCAACCAGCTTCAATAGCTCAGCTGATTTAGAGTTGTCTGTTTCAGCTAGGATGCTTGTTAATTTGTCTAAAATTAATTTTTGACTACTACTCATGATATTTCCTTATCGAATCAATGATTTTAGAGAATACTTAAAATGCCAAAAAAAATCCCGACCCATTACTGAGTCAGGATTTTTTAATCGTTCATTTCAATAAAAACTTATTGAAAAGAGCTTAAATTAAGCGTGAACGATAGCTGTGATTTCAGCAGCAGCAGCAGCTGGGTCAGCAGCGCCGTAGATTGCAGCACCAGCAACGATGATTGTTGCGCCAGCGTCTTTAACTTGTTTAGCTGTAGCAGCTTTAACGCCACCAGCAACTGAGATTTCAACGCCTAGGTTCAAAGCAGCAACCAAAGCTAAGTCAGCAAATGGTGTTTGACCAGCAGCTTGTTGGTCTAAACCAGTGTGCACGCCAATGATGTGTGCGCCAGCAGCAGCAGCAGCTTTAGTAACAGCAGCTTTGTCAGCAACGTTGATCAAGTCGATTTGTGCTTTTTTGCCGTATTTGTTAGCAGCATCAATTACACCTTTGATTGTACCCATATCAGAAATACCTAATACAGTAACGATGTCAGCACCAGCTTTGTAGAATGGCTCAGCTTCGTAGAAACCAGCGTCAGCTGTTTTCAAGTCAACTAAGATTTTGTTGTTTGGGAATTTAGCACGTAATGTTTCAAGCAATTTGATACCGTTGTGCTTGATGCATGGTGTACCGATTTCAAGAATGTCCACGTGTGGAGCAACTGTTGTTGCTAATGCAACTGTTGCGTCGAAATCTAATGAATCTAATGCCATTTGTGTTAATGCCATGGTGTTTCTCCGTTTAATAATTTTAAGAATTACATTTTATTGCTATTTTGCGAAACTCGCTCCACATCACACTTAACTAACACTCGCAATTTATGACGAGATAATCAACTAAGATTGACTGTGCTTCGACTTTCACTAGTTCGAATTTAAGTGCCTAAATTCGGCCTCATAAAAAACTGGACACTTATGTTAAATGCCCAGCTAACTTATGTCAATTCTAAAGCGATACGATTACGCTTTAATTACAAAAATAATACCAAAGTATTAAAGTTTTTCGCTTAATGCTGCTTCAAGTTTGTTTTGGTCAACAACGAAACCACGAATACCTTCAGCAAGTTTTTCTGTTGCCATTGGATCTTGGTTTAATTCAAAGCGGAACTCAGCTTCAGTCATTTTTGCTGGAGCTGTTTTAGTCGCGCCTGTATCTTTCAACACTTGTGTCAATGTACCTTCTGTAGCAGCTAGGTCTTGCAACAAGTTTGGTGAAACTGTCAAACGATCACAACCAGCCAAAGCAACTAGCTCACCAGTGTTACGGAATGAAGCGCCCATTACCACTGTTTTATAGCCATGCTCTTTGTAGTATTGGTAGATAGCACGCACTGAAACCACGCCTGGGTCTGTTTCTTGTGTGTATTCTGTTGTTGGGTTTTTAGCTTTGTACCAGTCTAAGATACGGCCAACGAACGGAGAAATCAAGAACACACCAGCTTCAGCACATGCACGCGCTTGGCCGAAACCGAACAACAATGTTAGGTTACATTGGATGCCTTCTTTTTCTAAGATTTCGCCAGCTTTAATACCTTCCCATGTTGATGCTAATTTGATCAACACGCGATCTTTACTTACGCCTGCATCTTCGTAAAGTTTGATCAATTTACGGCCTTTAGCCACCATTGCATCCAAGTTGAAAGATAGACGTGCGTCAACTTCTGTTGAAATACGACCTGGTACTTCTTTAGTGATTTCTGTACCAATCAATACTGCCAATTTATCAGCTGCATTGTCAATTTGCTCAGCCTTAGTGCCGCCTTGTGCTTTTGCGTATGCAATAGCAGCGTCGATTAAAGGTGCGTATTGTGGCAATTGGCTTGCTTTTAGCACTAATGATGGGTTTGTTGTTGCGTCAACAGGCTTAACAGCCTTAATCGCTTCAACATCACCAGTATCTGCCACGATAGTGGTCATAGATTTTAATTGCTCTAACAAATTAGCCATTACTGCCTCCTAAAAAATTATCTGAATACAACTCATATACAAAATCAAGAGCAAGATTATATCTTAAAAGTAATGATGTTAAAAACTATATGGTGTCATTAAATGGCGACACATGATGCTTTCTGCGATCGTATTCAATAGGTCGATTAATTTTACGACGCTCCAACGGTAGCGAAACGATAAAAGTAGCTCCACGCCCTTCTTCACTATGAACAGAAACGCTGCCACGATGCTTCTTGATAGTGACACTCACAAAATATAAACCTAAACCACTGCCTTCCTGCGCCTGATGCTCGCCCTCTGCCCGACTAAAGCGTTTAAATACTTTGGCGATTTTTTTTGCAGGGATTCCAGGGCCCTGATCAATCACTTTCAGCACCATCGATTGCTCATTGCTGTTTAAGATTACACTGATCACGCCGCGCTCTGGTGAGTATTTAACTGCATTCAGCAGGATATTTGAAACCGCCCTCAACAGCAAACCAAAATCGCCTCTTACCCACACGCACTCTTCCGGGAAGTCTTTGTGCAGCTTAAGTTTCTTTGCCATCGATATTTCATACACATCATCAATCGCCTGCTGCGTGAGGCTCACCATATCCAGCTCATGGAACCTGTTCACATTTGCCATCTCCGCACGTGATGCCTGCAAAAATCCTTCAGCCATACTATGCGCGCGGATTAACATTTTGCTCATACGCTGTGAGTACTTATTGGCTTCGAACTTATCTAGCAACATCATTGCGGCACCGAGCGGTGCACGAATATCATGTGAAATGAATGCTAAGGTATCGTTTCTACTTTTGTGCAAATTTCGCAAGTGCTGTGCAGTTAAATTCACCTTTAAAATTCTTGATTGCAACGGGTCAACATTAGCCTCGTCTAAGCTATCCTCTGTCACCATCCCCAAGGCCGCCAACTCATCACGTAATCTTTGCAACTCTTTATCTAATGATAATTGAGCAGAATTAAGCTTGCGCCAACTCCAGATTGGATACGCCAACAATACAGCGGCTAATGCACCTGAAGCGGGAATCCATACACTCCACCAATGCATAATAGAAAGTGAAGCTAAGATAATCGTAGAAAAATATATTGCAATCAATGCAACAGATTTCAAAGGTGGCATTCTAGGCAGCCACAATAGAGGCAACATCGCCAATAATGCACATAGCATAGTGACGACCCAGCTTGGCGCATCCACCACCAATGAAGAGTCCTGCATGGCGGCTATTGCATTAGCATGAAACTCTATACCGGGCATTGGTTGTGAGTAGCTTGAAACTGGTGTGTACAATACATCACCGCCCCCTAATGCCGTCACACCGACCAGTACAATCTTATCCTTGAAAAAACCAGATGAATATTTATTGGCCAATACATCTACATAAGATATCTGATCAAAGTGTCTGGGTGGTCCGAAGAAATCAACTTTACGCGGCGAATAAGAAACCAAGCGTTGCGCAGCATCATCTAGAGCACTCAACTTCGATGGGTGAATAACAGGAGGAACCGTATTTATATAAGCAGGGAGTAGGTGAGCTACTTGCAATACTGATTGTGAAAAGTGTGGCAAGCCTACCGTGGATAAGTCAGCTGCAGACACACCTTCCCATAAGTAAAGGCTGCGTGCAACGCCATCGGCATCTAGCGAAACGTTCAGGCGACCTAAGCCAGCCACAGCAGAAGCCAACGGCGGAATAGGTAGACTTTGCTTAACGGCTCCGCCCACGTAAGGAGCCTCAAGCAAAACAGGCAAGACGACATTGCCGGCACGTTTAATCGCTTGCGCAAAAGCGTAGTCGACCTCTTTAGCATCGCGCTCTGGCTCAGAAAAGACAACACCAAAGCCTATTGCCTTAGGTTTCTGATTGATTAAATGATTGATAAGCTCAGTATGGAACCGCCTAGACCAAGGCAAGTTACCAATCGCATCGATACTCGCCTCATCAATTGCAACAATCACGATATTGTCTGGTGCATTTTTAAAACTTAGGCGCTGCCCTAAATCATAATAAAAATGATCAAACCGAACTAAAACTTCGCTTAAACTAAAGGTACAAGCTATGAGGGCAAGTGCAATGGCTGTAAAAAACCGATCGTTTATTTGCATAAATCATTTACAGATTTATAGTGATTGTGTGAATGAGTTGCAACAACGCAAGATTGAAATCTCTCATCCGCAACGGCAATACTTGCCAAGCCGAATGGCAAATCTACTATACAGTGGGAAAGTTTCTTTATTTTTATGGTTATCATGCAGGTTATTTTTCAAACTGTAACTGACGCACAAAATACCATGAACCATCCTATTTTTTTCAATATCTAGCAATACTGATTTGTTAAGTTTTGTAAATTGTCTGCATCTAACAATAGCAACTCGCTAACGATTACGCTCTAAGCGATAGCCCTGCTGGTAAATTGAAGTTAATCTCCAGCCATATTCTGACGTCAACTTTAGTTTCGTGCGTAAATGACTAATATGTACATCTACCTTGCGCGTCTCTACCTCAGAAGTGGCACCCCACACCACATTCATCAAATGCACCCTTGATAGCAAAGCGCCTTCATTTTTCAAGAAGTACAATGCCAAATCAAACTCTTTGTCAGTTAACCTTACCTCTTCTCCAGCAAGTGTTGCTACCCTCAACTTAGTATCAAATGTCAATGCACCGAATTCATAATTCGTTTTATCAACCAACTGATTGGATGTGCGTCTTAATAGTGCATGAATACGCGCCATTAAAAGAGGGCGACTGGCTGGCTTGACCACATAGTCGTCTGCGCCAGCTTCAATCACACGAACAATATCCTGCTCTTCAGACCTGCCAGTAAAAAAAATGATGGGGGGTAGCTTTTTAGCTCTAAGCTTAATGCTCACCATGACATCTGGTCCTTCCATGTCTGGCAAAGCCCAATCAAACACACATAAATCATATTGCTCATGTGAGAACTGGCGTAAGAAATCTAGCCCAGTTTTAAAATGATCCACCTCAAAATTATCTTGTTGTAGCCACTCTACCAACACCTCGGCAAATGCCAAATCATCTTCCAACAATGCAATTTTCATTTATATTTTTTATTCCGAATGGTTGATGTTTACTGCGTAAATACACTTAATTATCTGTAGCATCTGAGCAACGCCTGACAGTAAATAGCTAGAACGAGATAATTATGATGACGTGCTTTTTATGTTGCAAGTGCCAAATCACTCGCCAGCAAGGTAGCCACAGTTAAGTCTGCACTCGTACCCGGGTTGATTTTTCTTGCTTTAAGTGAGGCATCCCAAACAAGCAGTTGCTTCTGCATCAGTTTAGGATTGTGCGTAGCCCAATAGTTAGATTCCATCTCCTTAGCCTCCTGCATCAGGAGGTTAGCCATTTGCTCTCCATGCTTGCGTAACACATGCGTATCGGCATATCTGGTCAAAAAACCTAAATATAAGGCAGTGGTTGCCCAAGCCGCATTTTCCCACTTTAGTAAAGCATCGGCATATAAATTAACGCCAAAGTCCACTATATCCTGAAAGTAATTCGCATACTGCCAGGAAATGCGATCCTTATCCTGTGCTGAACGCATCATCTCCAACAGACTAATCTGAGGGGACTCATGTACGTCATGCTGATCAGAGGCACCCAAACCGCCTGGGTTTGCCAGCACAATCGCCTTAGCAACCCAAACTGCATCATCTACGCTCAGCTGATCTAACGTTTTGTGCAACTGCCCCCATAGCGATTGATTAGCTTGCAAACTAGAAGCCGCATGTAGCAACGGAGCGCATAGCAAAAGCATGCCTAAATTGGTATTTTGTCCGACTGCACTTTGGGTCGCTTCCACCGAGTAAAAAACACGCTCTCCTACAGAAAGTCCTACCCTAGCAATAGGCTCTGCCGTTACATCAGCACTTTGAATAAAGTCCTGAATCGTCATACCATGACCATCCGAGAACGCATGCACATTGCCAGGCTTTAATGCTTGCAGCTCACCCATACATGCGTTTTTATAGGCTTGCGCTAATTGCGCAGGTGTCAGCTGATTAGACATCACTCACCACCCTCGCTCAACTTTTGCAAAAAATCATCCACCAAAACTTCTGCAATATTAAAATTCGTCACGCTTTGCAGGCCGCGCCATGCCGGAATACTGTTGACCTCCAACACATAATATTCACCAGTCGCAGCTTGAATCACATCTACGCCGCAATAATCTATATCAACCGCTTTAGCGGCCTTCAAAGCAATCTCCGCCATTGCATCATCAGCCTCAACCGCCTCACAGCGCCCGCCGGCCGCAACGTTATTGACAAAGCCACTACCCAATCTGCGCATGGTAGAAACCACTTTACCAGCTACGACAAATACACGGTAATCGTGCGGCGCATCTGCTGTTTCGATGAACTCTTGGAAGTAATAGACACCATCCACGTATTGCTGCATCGGCACGGGCAAAGCTTCTTCTGCCTCTAATTTACGCACACCCTGCCCTTGCGAGCCGAACAGTGGCTTTAATACTAACTGTTGATTATTCCGCGCAGCCTGCTGACGTACGGTTTCAGCCTGCTGCCTAGACTCACATGCCCAAGTAGCCGGCGTCATTACCTGATGCTGACGCAACAGGAAGCTAGTCATGGCTTTATCTACAGTACGCTCAATTGCACGCGCTTGATTGTAAATGCGCACGCCTTGCATAGTTAAGAGGTGCAACACATTTAGGCGTGTAATTACCTGCTGTAGGCTACCGCCTGCCACACCACGCACGAAAGCTGCGCGTGGGTTGGTATCAAAACCTGGAATATGAATCTGCGAACGTGGTTGTGAAAGATCAATCACGCAATCTTGTAGTGACACAAAGCTGGCTTCAATCCCACGCTCTGCAAAGGCAAGCTTGAGCTGGTTGCCCTGCCAACCAGCATCATCGGTAAAAATAGGTATATTCAAGTGTGCGTAAAACTAATAATTAAAATGACTCAGGGTTCAATCCACACGCTAACACTTAACGAAACGAGATATTAATCAAATCCGCATTTAACTGACCAGCTTCAAACACATTGCCGGTATCAACGTTTGTAACAGCCACTTTAGCTGGGCTAAACAACATTGGGTCAATTTTATAAAAATCCATCTCGTAGAATTTAAATACCTCTGCAAAGGTTTTACCATAGTCTTTAGACGCACTACTTGGCAAATCTTGAGCCAACTTCGCAGCCGCAGCATCATCCCCCTTCACCTGCAAGCTCACAAAACCGCCAAACAAGATAGCATCGTTGGTTCGGCCCATGCCGGTCATGAAGTCATTCGCGACAGGTGGCAATACTGCTAAACCTGTACCGCTCACGATATTTTCAAGCGGGAAATGCAATGTGTGTGCTTTATGCAAAGCAACTTCCAATACACGGCCTACAATTTGCACCACACCTGCAACACTGGTGGTTGGCGTCAAAATAATCGTTAATTGCTCTGCAGACATTTTCGTGTCGCGCAAGATTTTTTCAATCACTTCAACTGGTGGTACCTTATCCGTTTCCAGCACGATGCATGTGCTGGTGCCGCTATCAACATAAGCCAGTTCTTTAAACAAATCTTCACGCTGTGCCAATGCTCGTGCCGGACCAGAGCCTAATGAAAAGAACTTCTCATGACTAAGCGCCCAACCCGCATATTGGCTAGCTAGACAGGCAAATACAGGTTGTGTTGAGCTTACAGCAATTGCGTCGTGCCAATCAGCAAAACGGTCATCCGCCTGCAAACTCACCTCACCTAAGCCACCCATACAAATTTCGGCAATTAAACGGCCTGCTTCAGCACAGCCTGGAAACTGGATACCAGCATCGACAATAGTACAACCAGAGGCGTGTTTAGAAACACCAACGTGCAAAGTTTCCGCTTGTTCTATTAGCTGTTTTACCAATGGTGCACTAAGCTGATTAACGCTAGGATTTGTCGCCAAGGTTTGGGTTGAAGAGGTATTTTGCATTTTTTTCCTTTGCACTACTCATTTGCCATTGAGGCAAATTTTTTAATAAGTAGATTGTAATAAATTTTTAATCTGCTGCACTCTAGCCAGCACTACTTTTTTTGCTGCTACTGCATTATCTGCATAGGCAAGCACACTGCAAACTGGAGCACCAGCCACAATCTTTAATGGGGTACTTAGCTGAACGGGGGTATCTGTTACCCAGTCTGGCCAAACCATCTCTGTATTTAACATTACATCAATATCGGTATACACAATAGCATGCGCTTTAGATACCGCTTCATACTTATCTCGAAGCTGGCTAGCACCTGCCAATTGCCGATATCTACACGCTTGCATATGACACTCAAACAAAACGCCATCACTATGATTGTACAAATCAACCGTTGCGCTTAGCCTCGGGTTAATTTCCAGCACGTACACCTGCTCTATGCCTGTGCCTGTTGTGCGCACAATGGCATCTAAACTATTTAGCCCTAGCAGGTCAAATTGAGTGGTTAACTGCCTAGCTGCATCCAACAATTGCTGTTGTACAGCAACAGATAACACCGCATGACTTACCGCACCGCCATAACGAAACGGCATGTCAGTACTAGCATTTACCCACTGCTCATTAAAACCCACCACCTCAATCTCTGTACCATTGGCTAAAAATAATAGCGAAACTGGTAAGCCTTCAAGTTTGCGTTGAAAGTAATGCTGCTCTAGCCAATCATTTTGCACCAACACTGCTGGCTTGATATGTACGCCACCACTACCGCCACAAAACTTATGTAGATACAAACTTGAATCAACATCGACAGGTAACTGTTCAAAAGTCTCAGGGTGCTCGATATTCAGTTTTTGCATGACTGCAAAAAACACACTTAAATCTTTGACCGCAGCTAAAGTGGCAGAGGAGTTGCCAATCACGGGAATTAACGCTGCCACTTGTTGCAGTAAATCTGGTTGCGCTTCAAAACCGCTACCGTAAACAAAACCTGCAAACTGATTTAGTTGCGAGTCGCCGCTATTTATACGCTCATTTTCTAACGTATGAAGCGCTTGCAACAGGTGTTCTGCATCAAACCCACCATTATCATATTTCACTATCAGCGCTGCCTCTGCCAACGCAATGGTTTGCGCATCGGAAAATGCATCAATCGCTACAACCCTATAGCCAGCATTGACCGCGGCCTCAACAAAAGGCCGCGCTGATAGGGCAATGATTAAGAGTGAACTTTTAATAACTCACGCGCCAACTTAAATGCCGCTGAAAATTCCAAGTATTTTGGTTTTTCAAATGGTTGGTCTGTTGGTAGCATTTGTTTAAGTAGTTGATGTTGTGTGTTGTATTTCAACTGACCTACAGCAATTGCACCAATGCCGTAGATGTTAGTACCTTCAATTTTCACGCCGTCATCACTTACACTCACGCCTTCCACGCCAAGCGGTGCAACAGCATTAACGTCTGCAACCACTTTTAAGTTCTTAGCAAGAGCCAACTGCGCCTTGCTAATCACTTGAATACCCGCAGCTGCTGAGCAAATCACGATATCAGATTGTGCAAGAATCTCTTCTTTTTTAGCTTCTGTTGTACCGTCAACCACCTTCATGCTGACTTGATACTTTTCATTCCATGCAGCAGCCTTAGGCTCTACAGAAGCCACTGAGCTATGCGCAACCATTTGCACATTAGCACCTTGTTGTGCTGCAATAATTGATGCACAGCTACCAACTGGGCCAGTAGAACCAAATACGCTTAATGTTTTGCCAGTCAAGCTCTCACCAAAGTTTTCTTTGAGGTGTGCTTCTACTTTTGCAATCATCGCTGCCGCAGTAGTAAACGCGCCTGATGGATCAGCAAATGCTGAACATGCAAAAGGTGCGAACATTGCTTTTTTAGCCGCGCTTAGCATATCCATTGCCAAATCAATATCGCGACCGCCAATAAAAATACCTTCACGTTTAACACCAGAGAGCCCGCGTGAGAAAATTGCATCTTGCGTTAAACCAGTTACCTCAGAGAGCTCAACATTGGTATACGGCACAATTTTATCAAAGCCAGCGTCAAAGGCCATATTGACATCGAACGGACTTGCGTTCTTAGCGGCCGTGAATACATGCAAAATGCTAGCTTTTTCCATTGTTACTTTCCTTAATTTTAGTTTGTTTGTGTTAATTTTCACTAACCTAACCATTGTCAATTTTATACGGTTACGTCGAATTTATTGAATTTTGCACCATGATTGCACGCACTGCAAATTTTCCATGAAAGTGCGCGATCGGTGAAAGTTGTTTTTAATTGCTGTAAATGCTGCTCTGCTTGGTTTTTATTCGCAAAAATAGCAAAACCGGTCGGCCCCCATGAGCTTTGCCCAAAACATGGAACCCCCATGGCTTCAAGGCGTTCAAGTACAGCACTGACCAATCGGCTTGCGTACCTGCCGCCTTGTACAGGTAAAAAGTAATCTCCCACATGCTGTTGAAGCACCTGGATACTTTGCCCAAAAGCAATTAGGTCACGCTCTACCAGTGCCGGCATGGCTTGCATTAGTACGTGCCTACACAAATGGGCTGCCAGACTTTCTGGGAAAGTTGGCAATTCATTAAACGCAACTTTCTCTTGATCTCCATGAATACCCGGCTCACTTGCATCAAAGATTAATAATATAGCCCACTCTTCAGGAAAATCATACCTTGCCAACATCGGTGGCGGGCTTGAATGTGAAGCAGACACTGCACGCCCACCATCCACCAGTAAACCACCATAATCAAATGCAGAGATACCAACGCCAGAACGCCTACCGCGTCCAGTTAATGTGGCTATCTGCATGCTCGTTAAATTAAGCTGATACAAATGACTAATAACAGAGCCAGTAGCCAGCGCCATTTGGGTACCAGAGCCTAAACCTGAATGTTCAGGCACAGCCTCGCTGATATTGACTTCAACTGACTCAGCAATATTCATTGCACTCAAAATCTGCTGAGACACTTTAGAAATTCTCGCAATCACAGACTCCGGCACATTGCTTACCCCTGATACCTGTAACGATTTAGAGCGCTTAGCACTTAGTATCAGGTTAGGCTCCGTAAGACTCAAGCCTATACTGCCGAATTTGCGCCCAAGCCCACCATGCAAATCAAAAAAACCCATGTGCAAGCGACCACTGGTTGACACCCCAACACTAGCGGTCATTAATCATTCCTACTGAACTGATTTTTAATGGAATGCGCTTAGTTACTGCGCTTTGTCCTGTGTAAGATTGCATAGTGATGTTCGTATTAATAATGATAATTAGTTTCTTATTTTATTTTAGCTTAGGCTAAGCAATTTTCCTACGGTATAACATTACATGTACCAATAATTTTAGTGTTAAAGCGCATTTAAAAAAGCAAAGATTTTATTCAATGTGCAGTTTTTCAGGTGACAACCCCAACATAATTAGGCAAAATGAGGGATTATTAAAATAATCTAACGCATTCACCTCCCCTTTTACCTACAAGGCATCACCCTAACGGGGTAACAAGCCTTAATTGAAGCGCGAGTATTGAGTAATATAGTTAGAAAATTAATCATTTGTTTGAAACTAAGGAACTATCATGTCAGCCCACGTTATTCCATTTGAAAATTTACGCAACGTAGACGTCCCTTCAGTCGGCGGTAAAAATGCATCGCTAGGCGAAATGATTTCTCAGCTGTCTGCAAAAGGAGTACGGGTCCCTACTGGCTTTGCTACTACAGCAGATGCCTATCGTGAATTTTTAGCTCAAAATGGCTTGGATGCCAAAATCAATGCTGAGCTTGATAAACTGAACGTCGATGACACGCAAGCTCTCGCCGCCTGTGGCAAACAAGTGCGCGAATGGATTATGGCTGCACCATTTCCAGTTGCACTGGAAAAAGCAATTGCAGAAAACTATGAAATCCTGATTGCTAAATCAGGCAACGGCGCCACATTTGCTGTTCGCTCATCTGCAACTGCAGAAGATCTGCCAGACGCATCATTTGCTGGCCAACAAGAGTCATTCCTTAACATCCATGGTTTAGATAACATTCTTCACGCAATTAAAGAAGTGTTTGCTTCTTTATACAACGACCGTGCAATTTCATACCGTGTGCATAAAGGCTTTGTCCACGCCGATGTTGCACTTTCAGCAGGCGTACAACAAATGGTACGTAGCGACATTGGTTGCGCAGGCGTCATGTTTACAATTGATACTGAGTCTGGCTTTAAAGATGTCGTGTTTATCACATCATCTTACGGCTTAGGTGAGACAGTGGTGCAAGGTGCGGTGAACCCTGATGAGTTCTACGTACACAAACCAACACTAGCACAGGGCAAACCTTCTATCGTACGTCGCACTATGGGTTCTAAACTCATTAAAATGGTATTCAGTGACGCAACACGTGCAGGTAAAAGTACACACACTGTGGAAGTGGATCAAGCAGATAGTGACCGCTACTCATTATCAAATGAAGACGTACTAGAACTAGCACGTTACGCAATGACAATTGAGGCGCACTATGGCTGTCCAATGGATATCGAGTGGGGCAAAAACGGTGTAGATAACAAACTCTACATTCTGCAAGCTCGTCCTGAAACTGTTAAGTCACAAGAAGCGGCCAACAATGTCACAGAGACATTTAAGCTCAACAAACACAGCGAAAAACCATTAGTGGTAGGCCGTGCTGTTACTCAAAAAGTAGGTGTAGGCCCAGTACGTATCGTGCTAGACCCAGCAGATATGCACCTAGTGCAACCAGGTGATGTATTAGTGGCTGACATGACAGACCCTAACTGGGAACCAGTGATGAAACGCGCGAGCGCTTTAGTTACCAACCGCGGTGGCCGTACCTGCCATGCAGCAATTATTGCGCGTGAATTGGGCATCCCGGCGATTGTTGGTGCAGTGAACGCAACCGATGTCTTACGCGAAGGTGAAATCGTTACCGTGTCATGTGCGGAAGGTGAATCAGGCTTTGTTTACCACGGTGAAATCGAGTATGACGTAAGCACACAAGCTGCTGCTGCACTTAAGACTGCACCATGCAAAATCATGATGAACGTTGGCAACCCAGACATGGCATTCAGCTTTGCCAAAACACCGAATGACGGCGTAGGCTTGGCACGTTTAGAGTTTGTGATCAACAACATGGTCGGCATCCATCCAAAAGCAATTTTAAATATGGATGCAATGCCAACCGCGATTCAAACCACAATTAAAAACCGTTCACGTGGCTACGCTACACCTAAACAGTTCTATATCGACAAAGTAGCAGAAGGCGTTGCAACCATTGCAGCAGCGTTCTATCCAAAACCAGTGATTGTGCGTACCTCTGATTTCAAATCAAATGAGTACAAAAAATTAGTTGGCGGCGAAATCTACGAGCCAGATGAAGAAAACCCAATGATTGGTTTCCGTGGTGCGGCACGTTACATGGCAGAAGACTTCAAAGAGTGTTTTGCGATGGAATGTATCGCCATGAAAAAAGTACGTGACGAAATGGGTTTGACCAACGTTGAACTGATGATTCCTTTCGTTCGCACTCTGGCTGAAGCCAAAGCGGTCACTGAGATTATGGCTGCCAATGGTCTTAAACGTGGTGAAAATGGCTTACGCCTGATCATGATGTGCGAGATTCCATCTAATGCATTACTTGCGGAGCAATTCTTGGCTTACTTTGACGGCTTCTCAATTGGCTCAAACGACCTTACCCAACTGACATTGGGTATGGACCGTGACTCAGGCATCCTTGCAGATGGCTTTGATGAGCGTAATGACGCGGTGAAAGTATTACTCAAAATGGCAATTAGCACCTGTAACCGTTTAGGCAAATATGTAGGTATTTGCGGTCAAGGCCCATCAGACCATCCGGATTTTGCAGAGTGGTTAGTAGCGGAAGGCATTCAGTCTGTATCACTTAATCCTGATACGGTTGTTGCAACTTGGCAGCGTCTTACAAAGTAGTCAACCAACAATAATGGATAGACTGTCATGATCAAGCGCACCGCATTCTTCGTTTCTGACGGCACAGGTATTACAGCAGGCGCATTAGGTAAGTTGCTGGAGCACTTCCCCAGCACTCACTTTACACAAGTGCGCTTACCGTTCACCAACACGCTAGAAAAGATTAAGCTAGCACAAGAAGCCATCGTCCATGCGACAGAAGAAGACGGCGGTCGCCCAGTTGTGATTATGACCTTAGGTGACATTGCTTTACGCAACTCGCTTAAGCAATGTAACGCCTACTTTATTGATCTATTCAATACGTTTATTGACCCTTTGGGCCTAGAGCTCGATCAAAAACCCCTGACTGGCGCAGGTATTGCGCATAGCGTCATGGGCAGTAGCTACAATGAGCGTATGGAAGCCATTAACTTTACGCTAAACCATGACGATGGCATGACCAACAACGGCCTGGAAGAAGCTGAAGTGATACTGGTGGGTGTATCTCGTTGTGGTAAAACCCCAACCAGCGTTTACCTCGCGATGCAGTTTGGTGTGAAGGCTGCGAACTACCCACTGATTCCTGAAGACTTTGAGCGTGGCACACTACCAGCAGTGCTTCATAAGCATATAGGTAAAATTTTTGGACTGACCATTAAAGCTGAACGCCTGCACGCGGTACGTAACGAGCGCAGGGCTGGCAGTTTTTATGCTTCATTGGATAATTGCCGTCAGGAAATTGCAACGGCCGAGACGCTCATGCGCAATGCAGGCATTACTTGGGCAGACTCGACAAGTCGCTCAGTAGAGGAGCTTTCTGCAATTATTCTAGAAAAAATGCGTCACCCCGCCATTAGCAAATAGTCAGTTTAACGTTAACACAACAATAAAAAAGGTGCTTATCGCACCTTTTTTTATTGCAGAAACACGACTACTTTAGACTAGGTTTAATCTTACTCAGAATCTCAGCTGCATTTGGCTTTACGTCACTACTAAAAGCGTAAACATCATTGCCACCAGGCAAAACAACATATTTGAAGAAATTCCAACTGGGCGCTTGCCCTGTTTTTGCAATCAACTGCTGATAAAATGGATTTGCTGTTTTACCACTCACTGAAGATTTACTCATCATTGGAAACTTAACTGAATAAGTTAACTTACAAAAATCACCGATTTGCTTGTCGTCACTCAACTCCTGCTTAAAATCATTGGATGGAAAGCCTATGACTAACAGCCCTTGATTTTTGTATTTACTATACAAGCCCTCAAGCGCTTCAAACTGTGGGGTAAAACCACACTTGCTAGCAGTATTCACCACTAGAATGGGTTTATCTTGATAATCACACAAGTTGATTTTTCCACCCTGCAAGGTAGAGAACTGATGGTTGTATAACGCAGAACAAGCAGCATTCGCCATATTTGTCACTGATAACATTCCTATTGAAAGTAACGCTAATAAGCCGGTTTTTAAAGCACTAGATGAAAAGTACATTTCTACTCACTTAACAATCAATAATATAGATGATACTGTGACTGGGCTTTTTATATTAAATTCCATCACTAATCCTTAATGCCTAAGATACTGCACAGCAGCAACACCTAATGCGGCCATTATAAGAGCGCCAAACATATGAGTAAATGCATGAAGCGCTGCTAAATAATAATCATGCCGGTGCAGCAAGGATAAACTTTCCCCGGTAAAGGCAGAAAACGTAGTCAAGCCGCCCAAAAAACCAGTCGTCACAAATAGACGTACACTTGGGTTATCCAGTTCACCTAACCCAATCAGCCCCATCGCAATTCCCATCAGCAAGCCACCACTCAGGTTAGCAATAAGCGTACCTAGCGGCAAGCTGGGCATGATTGCGTTAAAGGCAATTCCTAAGCCCCATCGGCACCAAGCACCCAGCGCTGCTCCTATGCCAACAGCAAACGTGTTCGTAAAATTTATTGTGGAATTCATATTCTTAAACCCAGATTTAGCATCGTCGTATAGTAAAATCTTTTTATCAGTTTTAGCCAATACTAAAATAAACATAAGAACTTTAGCGAGAAAATCATGGCAATGAAAGTGTTATTTGTGAGCTCTGAAGTTTTTCCACTGATTAAGACCGGTGGATTAGCAGATGTTAGCGGCTCCCTGCCCACTGCATTACAAGGACTAGGTGTTGATATTCGTATACTGGTCCCAGGCTACCCTGCTGTATTAGCAGCATTAAAAGACCTAAAAACCATTGCATGGGTAGACCATCTACCACATATTGACCAAGCTGAGATACAGCTTGGCACAATAGAGAGCACACAAGTCAAAGTATTGGTAATCAAAGCGCCTAGTATTTATGAACGTAATGGCGGGCCGTATGCAGACCCACAAGGATTGGAGTGGCAGGACAATCCGATTCGCTTTGGCGTGTTATCAAAAGTTGCGGCCATATTAGCTAGCGACCATTCACCGCTTAAAGATTGGCATCCAAACATTGTCCATTGCAATGACTGGCAAACAGGCTTAACGCCGGCCTATATGCAACTCACTGAACACGCCCGCGCTAAATCTATCATCAGCCTGCACAACATGGCATTTCAAGGATGTTATCCGCCACATTGGGTAACCAGTTTGGGCTTACCTAGCGCAAATTTCACGATAGAAGGCTTTGAATACCACAACCAACTCTCATTTTTAAAAGCAGGTATATTCTATGCCGATGCCATCTCAACAGTGAGCCCGCGTTATGCACAGGAAATCCAAACAACAGCTTTTGGCTTTGGCTTGGAAGGCCTGCTAAGCAAACGCGGCCATGAAATTAAGGGGATATTAAATGGTATTGAAACCGATGAATGGAATCCGGCAACTGATCAGTATTTAGCCAAGCATTACAGTGCTAACAAACTGGCAGGCAAGAAGCAAGTTAAAAAGGCATTACAACAACAACTTGGGCTCGATATCGATGCAGATGCACCATTATTGGGCGTGGTAAGTCGCCTCACTCACCAAAAAGGCTTGGATATGCTGTTACCTCATCTGCAAAGCCTAATCAATCAAGGCTGCCAGTTTGCATTGTTGGGTGGGGGTGAAACTGCGTTGGAATCAGCATTTTTAGAGATTGCAGCACAAAACCCTAGCCGTGCCAGCGTCACGATTGGCTATAACGAGCCACTATCTCACCAAATCATGGCTGGCTGCGATATGTTTGTGATGCCCTCACGTTTTGAGCCTTGTGGCTTGAATCAGTTATATGGCTTAGCCTATGGCACACCACCTATCGTTAACGCCACTGGCGGACTTGCAGACTCCATTATTGATGCAGATGCAACACACTTAAGCAGTAAAACTGCCAATGGTTTTGTAATGGTAGAAGCGAGTGCTGATGGCTTAATCGCAAGCATCCAACGTGCTTTAGATATGTTCAGAGCTGAACCGAAAGTTTGGAAACAGCTGCAAACAACGGGAATGTCTCAGGATTTAAGCTGGGATAAAAGCGCTCAAGAATACTTAGCTTTATACCAAACCCTCATTTAAATACACCTAAAAAAGAAGGGGTGAAAGTTGGCATGCTTGATGCTTATATAAAATCAAGCTTACATATCTCCTAAGCCGATTTCTCCCCTTCAGGCGCCTTTAGTTGGCGCCTTTTTTTATCTGCGTTTTCAGTGACGAATCAATTGAGTCATTAATCCGTTGACAGGCATTCGCCACTTAAACCCACATTACTTCACAATAAAGTGTTCGCGGTAGTATTTAAGCTCATCAATCGACTCATAAATATCAGCCAATGCCTCATGACGGCTTGCCTTTTTAAATCCTGAATAAATTTCTGGTTTCCATCTGCGTGCAAGCTCTTTAAACACACTTACATCTAAATTACGATAATGGAAGAAGCTCTCTAACTCTGGCATATATCGCGCCATGAATCGTCTGTCCTGACAGATTGAGTTACCGCACATCGGTGACTTGCCTGATGGCACATGCGCCTTAAGGAACTCTATCATTTGAGCTGAAGCTTCAGCTTCACTTAATGTAGATGCTTTTACTTTGTCGATCAGACCAGAGCGGCCATGCGCACCTTTATTCCAAGCATCCATGCCATCCAACACCTCATCAGTTTGATGCACAACAAACACAGGTGACTCTGCCAATACATTTAAATCTGCATCGGTTACCACCGCTGCCAATTCCAAAATACGGTCAGAATCTGGAAGTAAGCCACTCATTTCCATATCAAGCCAAATTAAATTATTCTGATTCGTCGTATTGTCTGCTGCTGCCATCATGATTTCCATTAAAATGAGTGTTATTGAGTAAACTGGGTGAACCATCACATATAAAATGCTTCACAATACGTATATTAACTTAATTCAATTCTTAAACGAACGATAAAATGGCTCACACTCTCACCATCACTTTTATTAGCTTGCTGATTGCAACCACATTTGTACGTATATGGCTGGGCAGACGTCATATTGCACATGTGCAATCTCATCGTAACCAAGTACCTCAAGCTTTTAGCGAAAATATAGCATTAGAAGCGCATCAAAAAGCGGCGGACTACTCTGCTGACAAAACAAAATTAGCCCTGCTGGAAGCCACAGTGCAAGCCGTCTTATTGGCAGCACTAACTATTGGCGGAGGCTTGCAATGGATAGATGATGCATGGCGCAATCTGATTTTAGATCATGAGATTGCACGTGGTGCACTTGTGATTGTGAGTGCAATGCTGGTGAGCAGCATGATTGATTTACCGTTTGAATACTATAAAACATTTGTCGTGGATGAAAAATTCGGCTTTAACAAAATGACGCCAGCGATGTTTTTTAGCGACTTAGTGAAACAAAGCGTTGTAGGAATCATTCTAGGGGCACCAATCCTGTTTGCTGCACTATGGTTGATGCAAGGGGCTGGTCAATACTGGTGGCTTTATCTTTGGATAATCTGGAGTGCTTTCAATTTGATTATGCTTGCGGTATACCCAACGTTTATCGCCCCATTTTTCAATAAATTCACACCACTAGAAGACCAAGCGCTAAAACAAAGAATCGAGTCACTCTTAACCAAATGCGGCTTTAAGTCTCAAGGCCTTTTTGTGATGGATGGCTCAGCACGCAGTAGCCATGGCAATGCTTACTTTACCGGTTTTGGTGCATCAAAACGTGTTGTATTTTTCGACACTTTATTAGACAGATTAAATGCGGATGAAATTGAAGCGGTATTAGCACATGAGCTTGGCCACTTTAAGCACCACCATGTGATTAAGCGTATTGCCATGATGTTCTTTGTAAGCTTTCTCGGTTTAGCGTTACTTGGCTGGCTGATGAATCAGGATTGGTTCTATATGGGTCTTGGTGTCAGCGAGGCAAGCAACCATATGGCGTTAGTACTATTTTTGCTTGTTTCACCGGTGTTCTTATTTATCTTAAGACCAATCATGGCGAGCTACTCGCGCAAAAATGAATTTGAGGCAGACAGCTATGCTGCGCAACATGCAAATGCTAAGTACTTGATTGAGGCTTTGGTCAAATTGTATCGTGACAACGCGTCTACTTTAACGCCGGATCCACTACACTCTGCGTTTTATGACTCACATCCACCAGCAAGTATACGAATTTCGAAATTAGCGGCGTATACTAGTTAGCATCCTCTTAAAAAAGGTGAGCGAAATGAAGTTACTGCGATATTTAGTGTTACTGTTCATTAGTTGCAGTGCGTTTGCCGAGCCTTTTCAAAATGCAGATGCAGCGGCAGGTCAATCACTGGTTAAACAGCATTGTATCCGCTGTCATGCCGCTAGCTTTGGTGGTGATGGCTCGGGCATTTACACACGTGAGTTTCGTAAAGTAAAAAATTCGAGCGCATTAGCTGCACAAATACGTAATTGCAACACCATGTTAGGCCTGAAATGGTTTGAAGATGAAGAGCTTAACGTTGCAAAATACCTTAACCAACAATACTATAAATTTACAGAATAGCGGGCACGTGAGTATCTCAATTAATACGCAAGATGAAACAGGCTTGCAAGGCACTGTGGTTGCCGCTTACGGCAAACGCTACCAAGTAGAACTCACGGATACCAAGCAGCGCATCAGTTGCGTTACTCGTGGTAAAAAAACCGATCTTGCTTGCGGTGATTTTGTTTTAGTTAAACTCACGGATAAACACGAAGGTGTGGTTGAGTCTACCTTGCCCCGCAAAACGCTGCTGTTTCGTAGCAACGCGTTTAAAAGCAAAATGCTGGCTGCCAACGTCACACAAATTATTATCGTATTAGCGACACAGCCTAGCTTTTACGAAGCCCTACTCAACCGCTGTTTGATTGCAGCAGAAGCGGCCGGCATTAAAGCACTGATTGTACTCAACAAGTGTGACCTGACCGATAACCATGATGCTCTGAACAAGTTGGAGCTGTATACCAAACTGGGCTATCAGGTATTACCGTTATCAGCAAAACAAGATATCTCTAGCCTGAGACCATATCTGCAAGATGAAATCAGTATTCTGGTCGGGCAATCGGGCATGGGCAAATCCACTATCATCAATGCACTATTACCATCCGAAGCCGTGCGCACGCAAGAGGTCAGCCAAGTGCTGGATAGTGGCAAACATACCACTACGGCAGCGCACTTATATCACCTAGACGCAAGCAGCCAGCTCATCGACTCGCCAGGTTTGCAAGAGTTTGGCTTACACCATTTGAGCACTGGTGAGCTGGAACATGCATTTATTGAATTCAGGCCATTTCTAGGAAAATGCAGGTTTAACAACTGCAAGCACCTGCAAGAGCCTGATTGTGCGATTACCGGAGCGCTGCAACAAGATAAAATATCGGCAGAGAGATTAGCGATTTATAAAATGTTACGTACTGAGATTTCTCACCAAATATAGCAATCAATCACAGGTATGGTATGACAACCGCTTTCATTACTCACCCTGACACTTTATTGCACATCATGGATGGCAACCATCCAGAATCGCCGGCGCGTATCACTGCCATTAAGAATGCACTGGTTAAGCAAGGCATTTACCAGCATTTAGCCGTATACGAAGCACCAGCTGCAAGCGATTCGCAATTGGCACGCGTTCACCATCCGGATTACATTAAGCACATTCGTGCACTGTCACCCAAGGCAGGCCTAGTGCGACTGGATGCAGATACCGCCATGGGCCCGATGAGTTTATCCGCTACCCTGCATGCCAGTGGCGCCGCAGTGCTTGCAACCGACTTAGTCATGCAAGGAAAAGTAGATAACGCTTTCTGCTGTGTTAGACCGCCAGGCCACCATGCGGGTCGTGCCAATAGCGCAGGATTCTGTATTTTTAACCACATTGCAGTTGGCGTTGCTCACGCCTTAGCCCTATATAAAGTGCAACGTGTTGCGATTATCGATTTTGATGTGCACCATGGAGATGGCACAGAAGATATTTTCAAAAGCAATCCACAAGTTATGCTTTGCTCAACATTCCAGCACCCGTTTTACCCTCACCGTGGGGCTGATACACGTACAGCAACCATGATTAACATACCTTTGGCAGCAAATGCAGATGGAAAACAATACCAACAAGCGTTTAACCACGAGTTTTTACCTGCACTCAACCAATTCAAGCCTGACATCATTTACGTTTCAGCGGGGTTTGACGCACATGTCGATGATCCACTGGCAGACATGCATTTAATTAATCAAGACTATGCGTGGATAACAACTTTTATTAAACAAGTGGCTAAACAGCATGCACAAGGACGAGTCGTTTCATTACTAGAGGGTGGCTATCATTTACCTGCATTAGGACAAGCCGCCAGCACGCACATCAGTGTTATGATGCAGCCATAAAATAAGACGTTGAATGATGCGTGGAATGAAACGATAATGTTTACTGTGCATCGAGTATGAGTATGTATTGCCAACAGCAATGCGTTAAAACTATGCGTACGCAGATTAAGGTAAACCATACAGTTCATGTATAAAACAACTTTCAGGACCTTATCAATTGAGTGACATTCGCAAAGAACAGACTCCAGTACATGCACTGGCAATTGGTATGTTTGTGTGCGAGCTTGACCGACCTTGGCTTGGCACGCCTTTTTTATTAGAAGGCCTATTAATCGAAAATGCAGAGCAGATTGCTACGCTGACGGCTTTGTGTGAGTTTGTTTATATAGACCGTACTGTTTCTCTTGGTGAGCACTATTTGGCACCGCAAAAGAAATCGATTGCAGTGCAACACCATGCTTCAAGCAACATATATCAATCAGCGGTATCAAGCCTGCCCACAGCAAGCGCTCGCCCACAAGGCAGTAAACTTAGCCAGAGCAAAGAGCAGCTTTCCTTTTTTAAGGTGATGCGTGAGATTCAAGACTTCAAACAGGATTTCAATCAGAGTGCAGCGCAAACGGCCAGCCACAACAGCACGAACGTCAACCTGAGCTATTTAAGCCAAGAAGCCGAACTTGATACTGAAGGCGCCCTCACGGACCTGACTTTATCCAAACAAATTAAAGCAGATTTATCACGCTTTGTATCTGGGCTAAAAGGCTGGCGACCAAATTTAAAAAGAAGGATGAACTCTCTTTCTACCCAAGCTGATCAAAATAAAACGCTTGCCGATTTAGACACCGCCACACACCTGCACTATACACTGCTTGAAGAAAAACACCCGGTAGAGCAAGAAATCAGCACAATCTACCCGACTTATGAGAAAACACAGCAAGTCACGCGCGAGTTCTTTAATGCAATGGCAGAGGGCCAATTGGTAGATTTAAATAAAGTGGATGAAACCCTCAATGAGATGGTCGATAGTATTGAGCGTAATTCAGATGCACTGTTGTGGTTGGCACGTTTAAAACAAACAGATGACTACTCTTACAACCATGCGCTCAATGTTTCTATTATGCTGATGGCGCTCGCCAACTTCATGGCCCTGCCCAAAAAGCAGATTAAAGACCTAGGCTTAGCCGGTCTATTACAAGATATCGGCAAAGTAAAAATTCCTAAAGACCTGCTACAAAAGAGAGAGAAAATCTCGGCAGAAGAATATGAAATATTTAAAAAACACGTAGATTACGCATTAGCATTATTGGAGGTTACTAGTAGTATTTCCAGCACCACCATGATTGCTATATCCCAGCACCATGAACGCATCGACGGCAGTGGATACCCATTTCAGCTGAAAGGTAAGCAAATCAGTCTACCAGGACAAATGGCCGGGCTGGTTGACACATATTGCGCACTCACTAGTAACAAGGCTTATGCCAAAGGCGTTTATAATCAATCTGCACTAGAAAAAATACATGCACTGCGCGACAGCAAATTTGACGGGCATTTAATTGATCAATTGGTGCAGTTCTTAGGTATGTATCCCGTAAGCTCCTTGGTTGAACTCAACTCAGGAGAAGTGGGCGTTGTGATTCAACAGAATAGTGTGCGCCGCCTGTTGCCCAAGGTGATGATTTTACTCAACCCAGATAAAACAAAAAACGAATATCCACCCACACTCAATTTAATCAATGCACCATTAACACCTAGCGGTGAACCATACAAAATCGTCAGGGGGCTACCTCCTGACAGTTATGGTCTCAATATCAATAATTATTTTAGCTAACCTATCACCGCCCAATGAAGAAATTACAAGAAGAAATCTACAGTTCAATAGATCATGAATTCACACTGAATATATCCCCTAATGATTTACTGAACATCATGCAGGCTTATGAATTAAGCCCTAATGACCTTGCTGGACCTTACCATTACACCTCGCCAACAGCAGCAGTTAGCTTCAACGTTAACGCTGTTGGTCTCATACAGCTATTGCAACAATGGCCAAGGCAATTAAATTGGTCTCAACTCAATCAAGCCATCGATGAACTACTACACCATTGGTTGCAGGATTACAAAACCGGAGCAAAGTTGGGGGATGCACTCATCCTTTGCCAATCCATAAAATTACACACAGAAGACGCAACGCTATCTCGATACGACCATCAGTTTCATCTGGTGCTGACACACTTATTAGCGCTTGCAACTAACGAGTTTGATCAATATCGGTATAACTATTCCAAGAGCTTTGATTTAACCACTGGCTTACCTAACCACCAGCTAATGCTTAAGCTGATTAAAAAGGCAGAGGCTGAACATATCAATCTGGGTCTGCTTTTACTTAACCTGAATATCAATGCAGATAAAGAAAGAAAGATAAATACTAATCAATCCACACTCGAACTTGCGGCCGTTGATCTCATTCAGCAACACCTGAGCAAAGATACCAGACTGTTTCATATTGGCCCCAATGAATTCGCAATTGTTATTGAAGACTTACACTTCCCAGCACAGCTCAACCTGATTGCCTCAGAGCTCATTCACGCTTTTGAGTCATCATTGCCACTGGTCAATAACAGCCTGATTGTAAAACCTTACTTTGGTGGCGTCACCACGTTTAAACATACCTCTAAAGTGCACTCGCTGTATGAATGCGCTAAATTGGCGTTGCACCATGCAATGATTAATCATTATCAGATTGAAATGTATGATCAACACATTACCAGCGTATTCTCCAGCACACACTCATTAGAGGAGGCGATTATTGAGGCCTTGCAGAATAATGAGTTAGAAGTCTATTTGCAGCCTATTGTAAGCCTGCCTAAGCATGACGCGGCCTACGCCACTTGTGTAAGTGCAGAGATGCTCTTACGTTGGCACAATGCAGAGTGGGTTGGTATTTCGCCGATGCGCCTTATCGACACCATCTACAAAAAAGGCTTTGGTAAAATATTTATCCGCTGGCTCATTAACACTGCATGCCAACGCATCGCCGAAATTATCGCCACGCACCAGAATAGCTTTGCATTGACAGTAAATCTGTCCTCGCCTGACCTGCTAGATGCAGACTTGCCAGAGTTGATTGCACAATCCATTGCACTGTGGGATATCCCGGCTAAATCATTGGTGATTGAAATCACAGAAAGTGATTTGCTATTGGATGAGAAAAAAGCGATGTCTGTGATCAATCGGATCTCGCAGCTGGGTTGCTCATTTGCGCTGGATGACTTTGGCACGGGTTATTCCTCTATGACCAGGCTGCGTAATATGCCGATTAGCCTGGTTAAAATTGATCAGTCCTTTGTGAAACAGATTGAGCAATCTCCGCAAGATAGAGAGATTGTGCTCTCTATTATCCAGTTGGCGCATAGCTTGGGTAAAACCGTAGTGGCTGAAGGCGTAGAAGAATTAAGTTGCCTAAACATACTCATGGAAATGCAATGCGACAAGATACAAGGTTATTACTATTCAAAATCAATGTCACTCAACGACTTTAATATATGGCTTTCCAACTTTCAAAATCAACATGCACTACTTACACGCAGACATGAATAATTGTTAGTCAATAATCACTGGTAAATAATCGCCTGCAACTCCCTAAGCCAATCATCTATCAGCCAACAACTCCACGGAGTGAGGGTATAATGACGATTGTTTATTACGTTCAGCATGTTTGAACGTGCTACTAAAATCACTCTTTGATGACATCAATATGCACATTACTACCCGCCTTGAATTTGACGCAGGCCACCGGATTCCTAACCATAAGAGCCAATGCAAAAACTTGCATGGTCATCGCTATGCAATCGAAATCACGCTATCTGGTGACATCATCACTGCAGAAAATACGTCCGATAACGGGATGGTGATGGATTTTTCTGATGTAAAAGCGATAGCAAAAGACGCTGTCGTTAACGTGTGGGATCATGCGTTTTTGGTGTACCAACATGACACAGACGTATTAAACTTCTTGAATACCCTGCCTAACCACAAGACCGTTGTATTCCCAACGGTGCCTACGGCAGAAAACATGGCGGCAGAGGCTTTTAGAATTCTAAAAGCGCGTTACCAAGATACTTACGGTAACCATCTCAAACTAGAAAAAGTACGCTTATATGAAACGCCTAACAGCTGGGCAGATGCTTTAGGCTAATCACTGATTTGGCAGTGCCTGAAACTCTGCCATTAATGCCTCACGCCAATCTGGCAGCTGCACTGAAAAATCTGCACTTAACTTTGTACAATCCAAGTATGAATTAGCGGGACGCACAGCAGGGGTTGGGTAGTCAGCGGTTGTAATCGCTTCAATATTGGCCACTAAGGCCTTAAGAGGCTGCCAGTGGTGTGTTAACTGCAATTGTGCATAAGCATCCACGATGGCCGTTGCAAAACCATGCCAGGTCGTGTGCCCGGCATTCACCAGATGATATACGCCAGAACGCTCGCCATCCCATCGCGCAAGCACCTGTAACACCGCTTGTGCAATACAAAGGCTACTCGTGGGCGCACCGACCTGATCAGCCACAATGCGTAACTGTTCACGCTCTTTAGCTAAACGCAGAATCGTATGCAAAAAATTCTTGCCGTAAGCCCCATATACCCAAGAGGTTCTAAAAATCAGCGATGGCAACCCCACCGAACGAATCGCCTCTTCACCGGCCAATTTAGACTTCCCATACACGCTCAACGGTGCTGTGGCATCATTTTCCACATAAGCACCCACTTTATTACCCGCGTATACGTAATCTGTAGAAAAATGTATTAACTTAGCCCCTAGCTTGGCCGCTTCTTCCGCGAGCACACCAGGCGCAATAGCGTTAATCGCATAAGCTAAGTCTGGTTCTGACTCCGCTTTATCAACGGCAGTATAAGCAGCCGGGTTAATAATCAAGTCGGGCTGTATCGCTTGTACTGCCCCGCGAATTGCCTGCGGATTAGATAAATCCAGTTTGTTTCTATCCAAACAAACCAGCTCACCAAACAAGGCTGGCTGCTTAGCCAAGGCTTGCTGTAATGCATGCCCAACCTGACCATTTACGCCGGTCAATAATATTTTTTTATAGTGAGGAGATTGCATTGCTAATGAGAAACCTTATTCAAATACATCCGCATCAGCCAAACTAGCGCCGAGCTGATCTTTAGCTGAAAGTACGGGCGCAGAATGGAGCGGCAAGCTAGCGGTTGGCCATTCAATTCCAATGTCAGCATCATCCCAACGAATGCAGCGCTCATGCTGCGGTGCGTAGTAATCCGTTGTTTTATATAAAAACTCCGTATTATCTTTCAGCACTAGGAAGCCGTGCGCAAACCCTTCTGGCACCCACATCTGGCGTTTATTATCTGAAGATAAAATCGCGCCAACCCATTGACCAAAGGTTTTAGACTGCTTACGTAAATCCACTGCAACGTCAAAAACCTCGCCAGCTACCACACGCACCAACTTCCCCTGCGGCTGCGCAATTTGATAGTGCAAACCGCGCAATACATTAGCCGCAGATTTAGAATGGTTATCCTGTACAAACTCTGTTTTAACGCCAGTTAACTGCTCAAACTTTTGCTGATTAAAGCTTTCGAAAAAGAAACCTCGTTCATCACCAAACACTTGAGGCTCTAATATGAGCACATCAGGAATTCGAGTTTTAATTACTTGCATTTAGTACACCTGTTCCGTCAGCAACATTTTTAAATATTGCCCATAGGCGTTTTTAATGTAACGATTAGCCAGTTGCTCTAACGCTGTAGCGTCAATATATTGCATACGATAAGCGACTTCTTCTGGACTAGCTACTTTTAAGCCCTGGCGTTTTTCTATGGTTTCAATAAACAATGAAGCCTCTAACAGCGACTCATGGGTTCCGGTATCCAGCCATGCAATACCGCGTCCCATCACCTCCACTTGTAAATCTCCACGCTCAAGATAAGCACGGTTCACATCCGTAATTTCCAATTCGCCTCGTGGCGATGGTTTTAACTGCTCTGCAATACGAATCACATCGTTATCATAGAAATACAAACCAGTAACCGCGTATCTAGATTTAGGCATGGTCGGCTTTTCTTCCAAGCTCACGGCTTGACCTTGCGCATTGAACTCAACTACACCATAACGCTCAGGGTCACTTACGGGATAGGCAAAAACGGTAGCCCCTTTATTTAGGGTTGCCGCAGCCTGCGTTTTAACTGCTAGCTCATGGCCGTAAAAAATGTTATCGCCAAGTACCAGTGCACAGCTATCTTTACCAATAAACGATTTACCAATAATAAACGCTTGCGCCAAACCATCAGGTGATGGCTGCACTGCAAATTGAATAGAAATCCCCCATTGACTACCATCGCCCAACAGTTGCTGAAAACGCGGTGTGTCTTCTGGCGTTGAAATCACTAAAATATCACGAATCCCGGCCAGCATCAGCGTGGTCAACGGATAGTAAATCATCGGTTTGTCGTAGACCGGCAATAACTGTTTAGAAACAACCTGTGTTACTGGATGCAAGCGCGTACCAGAGCCACCTGCTAAAATAATTCCCTTCATGCCATTTCCTCACCACGTTCTGAATAATGTGTTTGAATCCAATTGCGGTAATCGCCACTGGTAATATTATTAACCCAGTCTTGATGTGCCAAATACCAGTTCACTGTTTTCTCTATACCAGTTTCAAATGTCTCTGCTGGTTTCCAGCCTAACTCTGTTGCAATTTTTGTTGCATCAATTGCATAACGTATATCATGCCCAGGGCGATCAGCCACATAAGTAATGAGATTGGCGTAAGACTGCCCATCAGCGCGGGGCTGTTTAGCATCCAACATGCGGCACAGCATTCTGACAATATCAATATTGGTTTTCTCGTTCCAGCCGCCTACGTTATAAACCTCGCCAACCTTGCCAGCCTCAAGCACGCGCCTGATTGCCGCACAATGGTCTTCCACGTAAAGCCAATCACGCACTTGCAAGCCATTGCCATATACTGGTAGTGGTTTACCAGCTAAGGCATTATGAATGACTAGCGGGATTAACTTTTCAGGGAAATGGTAAGGCCCGTAGTTGTTTGAACAATTAGTCGTTAAGGTTGGCAAACCATAGGTGTGGTGGTAAGAACGGACTAAATGGTCTGAAGATGCTTTAGAGGCTGAGTAAGGACTATTCGGTGCATACGGCGTAGTTTCTGTAAATGCAGGGTCGTCTTTACCTAATGAGCCATAAACTTCATCGGTAGATACATGTAGGAAGCGGAAACTTGCTTTATCCGCAGTATTTAAAGCACCCCAGTAAGCACGCACTGCTTCTAACAAATGGAACGTGCCCACAATGTTGGTTTGAATAAAGTCTTCCGGTCCATGGATGGATCGGTCTACATGACTTTCTGCAGCAAAGTTAATTACCGCACGAGGCTTATGTTCATCTAGTAATTTAGCAACCAAATGCTGATCACCAATATCGCCATGCACAAACACATGATGTGCGCTATGCTCTAAACTCACTAAGTTGTCTAAATTACCGGCATAGGTCAATTTATCCAAATTGACCACAGTGCCTAAGCCTTGATTTACCCAAGCCAGTACAAAATTAGAGCCAATAAAACCAGCGCCGCCCGTCACAAGAACTGTATTATTCATTATTTGCTACTTTCCTAAATTTACCAATCATTTGTTTTGCTGGATAACTACTGATTAACCATTCCACACGCAGTTACCAGATTTTGCCAGACCCGCCAAATACGCCTCATGATCTGCAAGCTCAGCATCACTGGCATGCTTCACTAGCACTGGCGCATGGCTCACGGCAGTCATTTCCGCCATTTCATGATTAGGCTGATCCAATGAAATCATCAAGCTCTCTTGACCGCGCGTCATCGCCATATAGACATCTGCTAGCAACTCAGCATCCAGCAATGCACCGTGCAAGGTACGTTTTGAGTTATCTATCCCAAAATACTTACACAAAGCGTCTAGGTTATTACGCTGCCCCGGGCGCATCTCTTTTGCAATTTTAAGCGTGTCCGTGATTTTAGCAGTAATCGCCTCTACTTTTTTTTGCCCAATTAAACCGAGTTCGCAATTCAAGAAACCCACATCAAATGGTGCGTTATGCATAATGAGCTCTGCATCGGCAATAAACGCTATCAGTTCATTCGCAATATCAGCAAACCGAGGTTTATCTTGCAAGAACTCCAGCGAAATACCATGCACCTCTTGTGCACCTTGGTCAATTTCGCGGTCTGGATTTAAATAATAATGAAAATGATGTTTGGTTAAGCGCCTGTTTACCACTTCTACAGCTGCGATTTCAATCACACGGTGCCCTTGGGCATGATATAGCCCGGTAGTTTCCGTATCTAAAAAGATCTGTCTCATGATGCACTAACTCCCTTTTGCAATACTTGGTCCACACCTTTATTTGCCAACATATCCGCACGCTCATTGCCTACGTTTCCGGCATGTCCTTTTACCCATATCCACTCTACGGTGTGCTGCTGTGCCAATACATCCAGCACGCGCCATAAATCATCATTTTTAACAGGTTTTTTATCTGCAGTGCGCCAGTTACGAGCTTTCCAGCCGATAATCCATTCAGAAATACCCTTTTGTACATAGACAGAGTCAGTAAAAACTTTTGCATGGCAGGCACGCTTTAAAGCTTCCAGTGCTCGAATCACCGCCGTAAGCTCCATGCGATTATTAGTGGTCACTAGCTCTCCACCAAACAACTCTTTTTCATGCCCATCATAACTGATCCACGCCCCCCAGCCACCAGGGCCAGGATTACCTTTACATGCGCCATCTGCATAAATTTCTACGGTAGAACGTTTGGCTGCCACTTCTGTTGTCATCAATTAAATTTCACTTTACGCTAAATTAATGATGATTATAGAACATCACAGCGTCTAGCATGGTTAAAGCATTTAAATATTCATACAGCCAGCATAAATTTCAGTACCAAAACTTGTGCTACAAATTTGCATGGCAAAGATGTGTAATTTTTATTAAACAAATGCGTAATTCAGCCGTTAAATGAATATAGATAAACTTAATATCACTTTCAGCAATACTAAATCAGTGCCCAATTTAAGTTAAAAGCTAATCAACGATAGGCATTCATAATAAAGTCGGAACGTAATATGCAAAAAGCAGTCACTTACTTCACGCTATCTCTCGTTTGTTTTTTTATAAGCATCAGCACATGCTCGGCCGCCAATTGGGCAAAAGTTAATGAGAACAGCACCTCTAAATTAATGATAGACAAACAATCTATCTTAGAAAAAGATAAACTGAAGCGCGCCTGGGTGAAAATTGAATACAAAGCTGTTCAAAAAAACCTAGAATCACCAGATACACAATACAACCTTTCCAAATTACTCTGGTATTTTGACTGCCCGTCACAGAAGTCTGCGGCGACTCAGGTATTTCAATACTTTAATAATGAGCTTGTGCACTCGGCTGGCATCGATGATGTAAAGAAAGCTAAGTTCATTGAACCTGTTCCAGAATCAGACTTTGATCGCGCAATGCAGTATGTATGTGCAAGCCATAAAACCCCAACACCTAAAGCTGTGACGCCAGCGCCAGCCAAAGCGCCACCTACTACAGAAGCAAAGACCGAGGCCAACACGAGTGCCAAACCGGCAGATGCAGAAAGCAAAGCTACAGAAGCCAAACCAGCTGAAGCAAAGCCAATAGAAAAAAAACCAGCAAAACCTAATAACAAGGCTGAGGAAGCGAAAAAACCCGTAGCCTGGGGTTACGATGGTAAAGAAGGCCCAGAGCACTGGGGAAAGTTGAGTGAGGAATTTTCCATGTGCAGTGCTGGCAGCACCCAATCACCGATTGATATAGAAGAGAGTCTGGATGCCAATTTAAAACCATTGAAACTGCTGCAGAAATTTCCAGCAAAAGAAATATTGCAAACCAATCACTCAATACAGTTAAACTTTAGAGATGGCAATATTGTTGCTATCGATAACATCACTTTCAAGCTAAAACAGGCCAATTTCCATACGCCGAGCGAGCATAGCATCCAAGGCAAATCATTCCCGTTGGAAGCACAGTTTTTACATAGCGACATCAAAGGCAACACGGCAATTGTTGCCGTACTATTCAGAGAAGGCAGGCCTAACCCCGGTTTGGAAAAGGTTTTAAAACAACTACCTAACGAGAGCAACAAAGCCGTTACGTTAAAATCAAGATTGCTTGCAAGTGAAATGATGCCGAGTAATCAAGATTACTATCGCTTTAGTGGCTCGCTCACCTCCCCGCCTTGCACAGAAGGTATACGCTGGATATTGATTAAAACGCCAATGACCGCAAGCAAAGAGCAAATCGATGCATTAGCAGCGCTGACGCAGCATAACAACCGTCCGCTACAGGCGCTCAATGGTCGCCTGATTGTTGATTAAGCTACTTTAACCATTTACCAGACACCACGAGTTTAAAACAAAAAAGCACCTAGTGTTAGCTAGGTGCTTTTTTAAGTATTTACTGCTCACTTAAGTGCATTTAAGTGCATTACTAAATTTTAAAGAGTGATTAACATAGGCCCATCACTTTTTAAAATATCCACACTTAAATTTAGTGCCTACTTTTTATCTCTTAAATTTGCCGCGATACGCATTCTCAATGCATTTAGCTTAATAAAGCCACCTGCATCTTTTTGATCGTAAGCGCCTTTGTCATCTTCAAAGGTTGCAATGTTAGGGTCAAACAATGAGTTAGTTTTACTATCACGGCCTGTCACAATCACATTACCTTTGTATAGCTTCACGCGCACCCACCCGTTTACAGTTTTTTGCGTATGGTCAATCAGCGTTTGCAATGCAAGGCGCTCAGGACTCCACCAGTAACCGTTGTAAATCATGCTAGCGTAGCGTGGCATTAGGTCATCTTTTAAATGCGCCACTTCGCGGTCTAAAGTAATAGACTCAATCGCACGGTGTGCTTTAAGCAAAATCGTGCCGCCCGGTGTTTCATAGCAGCCGCGTGACTTCATGCCCACATAGCGGTTTTCAACCAAATCTAAACGACCTACTCCGTGCTTACCGCCAATTTTGTTTAAATGCGCAAGCAAGTCATGCGCTTTCATAGGCTGACCGTTCAAGCTCACTGGGTCACCGTTGACGTACTCAATATCTAAATACTCAGCAGCGTCTGGCGCCTTCTCTGGACTTACACTCCAACGCCACATAGAATCTTCAGCCTCTGCAGCTGGGTTCTCTAAATGACGGCCTTCATAAGAAATATGTAGCAAGTTCGCATCCATGCTATATGGGCTGCCACCTTGCTTATGCTTCATATCGACAGGGATACCGTGCTTTTCAGCGTATGCCATGAGTTTTTCACGGCTGAGTAAATCCCACTCACGCCATGGGGCAATAATTTGAATGTTAGGGTTTAATGCATAAGCACCAAGCTCAAAACGCACTTGGTCATTACCTTTACCTGTTGCGCCATGTGAAATTGCATCTGCATTGGTATCACGTGCCACTTCAATCAAACGTTTAGCAATGAGTGGACGTGCAATAGACGTACCTAATAAATACTCACCCTCATATACGGTGTTAGCGCGGAACATTGGGAATACAAAATCACGCACAAACTCTTCACGCACATCATCAATAAAAATCTCTTTTACACCAGCCGCTTTTGCTTTTGCACGTGCGGGCTCTAACTCTTCACCCTGACCCAAATCAGCTGTGTAAGTCACAACCTCACATTGATACTCGTCTTGCAGCCATTTCAAAATAACTGAGGTATCTAAACCGCCTGAATAGGCCAACACTACTTTATTTACTTTACTCATGATCTCTTTCTATCTATAGATATTTCGCAACTCACCAGCGATGGTTCAACCCCTATGCTTACAAACACAGCATTCAACACAACAGCCTGTCAATTGTTAACTAAAGTTTTCCTAACAACAAATATTCCATTAGTGCTTTTTGGGTATGCAGCCTGTTCTCCGCTTCATCCCACACTACACTTTGCACACCATCAATCACTTCGGCAGAAACCTCTTCACCACGATGTGCTGGCAAACAATGCATAAATAAAGCATCTTTCGCTGCTACGCGCATCATGTCGCTATCTACCTGCCAATCAGCAAAGTCACGCATACGCTCTTCGTTCTCAGCTTCAAAGCCCATGCTGGTCCACACATCAGTGGTCACCAAATCTGCACCGCGCGCGGCATCCATAGGGTCTGCAAACACTTCAAAGTGATCTGTACCGTACAAATTAGCACGCTCCGGCTCAACTTCATAACCTGGCGGCGTAGAAACATGTACGTTAAAATCCAGCAACTCAGCAGCTTGCAGCCATGTATGGCACATATTATTACTGTCACCAATCCAAGCCACGGTTTTACCTTTGATAGAGCCACGATGCTCAATGTAAGTAAAAATATCCGCCAAAATCTGACACGGATGATACTCATTGGTTAAACCATTAATCACTGGTACGCGTGAGTTGGCAGCAAAGCGCTCGATGATTTCTTGCTCAAAGGTGCGAATCATCACCAAGTCACTCATGCGCGAGATCACTTGTGCTGCGTCTTCCACCGGCTCGCCACGACCCAGCTGCGAGTCTCTGGTATTGAGGTAAATGGCAGAACCGCCCAGCTGCTGCATACCTGCCTCAAACGACAAGCGTGTGCGTGTACTGGCTTTTTCAAAGATCATCACCAACGTACGGTCTTGTAATGGCCAATATTGCTGATAATCCTTGAATTGGCTTTTGATCCAACGAGTACGCTCGAACACATACTCAAGCTCGTCACGGTTTAAATCATTAAATTGTAAAAAGTGTTTTATTGCCATCATCTTTGGTAGTTCAAGTTTTATTAAAACAGACTACAGTTAGTTATGTTGTAAATGATTTATTGTGATAAAAATGTTTTGATTAAGGCAGATAAGCGTTGCACCAGCTCTTTTGCCTCAGCTTCATTCATCACGAGCGGAGGTAACAAACGCACCACTTTATCTGCCGTCACATTGATCAGTAATTTAGCTGCCAAGGCCATTTTCACTAGGTCACCACATGGGCGATCGAACTCAATACCGATCATCATGCCTGCATTGCGCACAGTCACGACACCTGGAGTGCCTTTAAGCTCAGCAGTAAAGCCTTCACGAATCAAATTACCAATCTTCTCAGCATTCTCGCGTAATTTTTCTTCTTCAATAATATTGAGGGTCGCCAAACCAGCCGCTGTCGCTAAAGGATTACCACCAAAAGTTGAACCATGTTTGCCATAGGTGAAGACTTCTGCCGCCTTACCACTAGCAACACACGCGCCAATCGGCACACCAGAGCCCAGACCTTTAGCTAGGCTCATGACATCAGGTTTGATGTTCGTGTGCTGGAATGCAAACCAAGTACCAGTGCGTGCAATCCCTGTTTGTACTTCATCTAGCATTAACAGCCAACCATTGGCATCACATATCTCACGCAACTGTTCTAAATACGCACCAGCATCTTTAGGGATGTTGACGCCGCCTTCACCCTGCACCGGCTCCACAAGCACCGCAACCACATTAGGATTGTGTAATGCCACTTGCTTCACCGCATCAACATCATCATAAGGTACGCGAATAAAGCCGCTCACCAGCGGCTCAAAGCCGGCCTGTACTTTACGATTACCCGTTGCAGACAACGTGGCTAACGTACGTCCGTGGAAAGATTGATCCATCACAATAATTTCCGGGTTGTGGATCCCCTTATTATGCCCGTATAAACGTGCTAATTTAATTGCCGCTTCATTGGCTTCACAGCCAGAATTACAAAAGAACACTTTGTCCATGCCAGACACTTCACATAGCTTATCAGCCAGTGCTGATTGCTCGGCAATTTGATAGATGTTAGATACATGAATCAAATTAGCGGCTTGCTTGGCAATAGCATCTACCAATTTGGGGTGGGCATGGCCTAAGCCGTTTACCGCAACGCCTGACAATGCATCAAGATATTGTTCATTATGGTTATCCCATAGCCAAACGCCCTTACCTTTGACAAAAGTAACAGGCTGACGCATATAGGTATTCATTAAATGGTCTGACATTTTTTTTATTTACTCAAATACAAGTTATTTAGACGTACAAATTATTAGGCAATACAAAACCTCATATAGGCTGCATTGCTGAATCCTACAAAAAATAAAAATCCCGCAATTCATAAATTGATTAAGAATCGCGACAACATCTTCGGTTTATTTAATTTAAAAAGATGGTATTTAAATTTTAATTGAAGGGTAAAGAAACTCTCACGAGAGTAGCCGAAAACCTCACTATTGGCAAGTTTTACAGCACAAAACTTATAGATAATTATATAATAATGACTTGATAAAAATAGCAATTTAGGCAAAAATCGCCATCCCTAAAATTTTAACTGCCAATCATTTTTTCTTATGGCATCTTTAACTTTGGTTTCCCAACAAGACACAGCATCACAACTACCAGTCTCATGGTATGTTGATGAAAACACTTATGCCATTGAACAAAGGCAACTGTTCGCCCATGCGCCTCACTATCTTGGCCATGAGCTGATGGTGCCCAACGTTGGTGATTACCATGTATTAGACTGGATGGGGCAAGCGAAAAGCTTGGTGCGCCAGCAAGATGGAATTAACGTACTCAGTAATGTATGCAGGCATCGACAAGCATTAATGCTTAAAGGCCGCGGGCACACGAAAAACATTGTGTGTCCTCTGCACCGCTGGACTTATGACCTAGAAGGCAAGTTACTAGGTGCGCCACACTTTGAGCAAAACCCTTGCTTGAATCTTGATAAAAAAACCTTACAAAATTGGCAAGGTTTATTGTTTGACACCAAGCGTGATATTGCAAAAGATCTTGCAAACTTAGGTAGCAAGCAAGATTTTGATTTTACAGGCTATATGTTGGATCGCGTCGCGGTTGAAGAATATAACTTCAATTGGAAAACCTTTATTGAGGTGTACTTAGAAGACTACCATGTTGGCCCGTTTCACCCAGGCCTTAATCAATTTGTAAACTGTGACCAGCTCAACTGGGAGTTTGGCGCTAACTACAGTGTACAAACCGTAGGCTTCAAATCTTCCGTGAACAAAGCAGGCTCGCCAACTTATCAGGCATGGCAACAGCAAGTGGCACAATATCATGGCGACAAAACACCTAAGTACGGTGCTATCTGGATGGTGTACTACCCATTCTTGATGATTGAATGGTATCCCAACGTTTTAGTGGTGTCGCATATTATTCCACGTGGCGTTAACGCGTGTACCAACGTGGTTGAATTTTACTACCCGGAAGACATTGCTTTATTCGAACGCGAATACGTTGCCGCGCAACAAGCCGCTTATGATGAAACTGCAGTGGAAGACAATGACATTTGCCAGCGCATGCATGATGGCCGCCATGCGCTGTTTGCGCAAGGCATTGATGAGCGCGGACCATACCAGCACCCAATGGAAACCGGCATGGAGCACTTTCATCAATGGTATCGCAAACAAATGCAGCAACACCTCACGCCCGCTTAAGCATGACGCTATCCGGGCATATGCATGAAAAAGCTTAGCTTTAACCTACCTAATCTAGGTAGCTTATGGATGCTCGTTGCCGCATTAGGCTTTGCTATCATGGGGGCGCTGGTTAAGCTCGGCGCCCAAAAGTTCAGCAGCGCCGAGCTCGTGTTCTATCGTTCTTTATTTGGTTTGGTATTTATCGGCCTGTTCATTGCCTACAATAAACTGCCGCTTGCCACACCCGTAATGCGCAAACAAATGTCGCGTTCAGCGGTTGGCTTTACCGCCCTGATTTTATTTTTTTATGCGATCGCAAATTTACCATTAGCCACCGCTATCACTCTCAATTACACCTCCCCTTTGTTTTTGGCGGTACTTACGCCGATGTTACTTCATGAAAAACCCAAAAAAATACTATTCATCGCACTTGCCATTGGCTTTACTGGCGTGGCGTTGTTATTAAAACCCACCATTAACCAATCACAGTGGCTAGCTGGCTCTTTAGGTTTACTGTCAGGAGCCGGAGCCGCACTGGCTTACATTCACGTTAAGCAACTAGGCCAAGCAAATGAGCCTGATTGGCGCACGGTGTTTTATTTCACTTTAGTTTCTACAGTTTGTGCGGGCGCATGGATGCTGTTTGACCACTTTCACGCCTTAGCGTGGTCTGATGTAGCCACCTTGGCAGGCTTAGGTGCTTCAGCCACCATTGCGCAGCTTGCACTCACTCGAGCCTATCGCACTGGAGACACATTGGTGGTGGCTAGCCTTGCCTATGTGACGATTTTATTAGCAAGTATATTTGGTGTAATTTGGTGGCATGAGCACCTGAGTGTGGACGCATGGCTGGCCATCAGCCTGATTATACTGAGCGGCATTATTAGTATACGTGGCGGCCCCGCTAAGATTAAAACTGATTCTGCTTAAAACCAATTGCAGAGACTAGGGCAGGCTGCCGCCTTCACAATTTTTTATTTAATTAAGCGTCGAGCAAGCCGCTACGCATCGCGATTAAAGCGATTTCCGCCGAATTATTGGCATTTAACTTTTGCTTGATATTGTATAGATGCGTACCTACAGTACGTGGACTTAAAAACAAAGTCTCGGCGATTTCGTTGGTGGTTTTACCCTTAGCCAGCGCCATAAACACTTCAAACTCACGAGGCGAGAGTACGTCAACTGGATTTTGATCGCCAGAGAGTTGCTGAATCGCCATTTGCTGCGCAACACTAGCCTCTAGATACTTCTTACCGCCAGCGACTGTTCTGATTGCCTTGATTAGCTCTTCTGCCGCACTGCGCTTAGTGAGGTAACCCATCGCCCCTGCATTAAGCACACGTTTAGGATGTACAGAGTCCTCATGTGCAGACAGCACTAAAATTTTGGCTGTGCTATCTTTTGCCAAAATACGCTCTATCGCCTCTAGGCCACCAATACCAGGCATTGTAATATCCATCACAACCACATTAGGCTTGTGCTCAACATAACGCTGAATCGCTAGCTCACCACTTTCAGCCTCTGCCACGACCTTAATATCGACATCAGACTCAAGCAGCATTTTGAATCCCATACGAACAACTGCGTGATCATCGACTAACATCACATTAATTTGACTCATTGACTGACTTTCTGCCCTAGGGCACATAAATTACATTAACTTGCTGTACTTATTAACTCGCTGTGCTTGTTAAGTCGCCGCACTTGCAGGCACCTTGATTGTGATTGTGGTGCCCTGACTAGGCGCAGACGCTATCACAAAAGAGCCATGCAAAGCCTGCACGCGCTCGCGCATACCAAGCAAACCAAAATGGCTAGTTTGGTCAACAGCATCAATATCCATACCGATGCCGTTATCTTTGATGGTTAATTGCAACTCACCATCAGACATTTTGTTTAGCCGCACTTCTATTGTACTGGCCTTGGCATATTTTAAAGCGTTATTCAGCGACTCCTGCACTATTCGATACAGATTAATACTGATAGTTTCACCTAAGCTCTGCAAGTTGCCTGATTGCAAGTTTTCAGACAAATATAGCTGGATATGGAGTTTAGGATGCTGCACCTGATGGCTACTAACCAAATCTTTCAGCGTTTCTGCCAAGCCCAGGTTATCAAGTGCCCCAGGCCGCAATTGACGCACAATATTGTGCATACCATCATAAATTTGATTAGCTGCCGAAACAATCACCTGCGCACTAGATGCAATCTCTGCCATCCCAGTACCACTGCTATTTGCCTTGGCTTTATTGGAAATACCGACGGCAAAAGTTTTAATCGCAGTGACGTACTGACCAAGCTCATCATGCAGCTCACGCGCCAAACTACGACGCTCTTCTTCTATATGTTTTTGAATCAAATGGGTAAGCTGCCTATTCTCTTCCAACAAACGCTCGGCAGTTAACGACTCAGCCATGCGGTTCAGGCTATGGCCTATGGTGTCGAACTCAGGCAATGAGAAAGCAGGCAAACGCGTTGTTAAATCGCCCTGCTCTATGCGATTAATGGCACCTAAAATGCGGCCTATCGGCTTAAGTGAATGACTTAATAGCAAGTAAACCAACGTGTTCAGTATGATAAAAAACGCTAAGCCAACCCACATCAACTGATTAAATCCAGCCCACGCCTCACGTATAGAGCCTGCAGCGCTAGACTGCACAACCAAAGTACCGTAACGAATCCTGCGCTCCACCGTTTCAACCTTAGGCTGCACTAACTTCACAAACCATTGTGGTGGGACAACATCACTTTTAAAGGTAGATTCAGGTGAGCGATACAGCTCATAGCCACGATAGTCATAAAGCGTGATGTGACTACTGCGCACATAACCCAAAGAGGCCAAGAAACCCTGCAGCACAACGTGTGTAGGCCCCATTTCCGGATTTAACGTCGAGCTAATAATGACTGTATCCAGCAACTGCACCGTCACCCGGCTGGCAGCCTCAACGCGCTCACGGATTGAAATTCGGGTATCTGTTACCAAGATAGACCCTACCACCAAGATGAATGCCAACGACAATAAGGTAATCAGTAAATTTAAACGGAAACGTAAGCTCATGAGTTGAAATCACTTTATGACATGTGTAGAGTTTAACAACTTTAATCAATTCGCTATATAGTGTTATTCATGAAAACATCATTTATCTTATCTGCGTCTGAATCCATACGAGACGCCATTCTTAACCATGAATCAGAGCTAGAATCACTAGATCGCGCCATTGGAGATGGTGACCACTATATCAATATGAAGCGCGGTGCAGCAGCGATTACTGAACTACATGCAGAGCTTGCAGCGCTCACAGCCGATGCAGCGCTCAATAAAATAGGCCTTAAATTACTCAGCACCATAGGTGGCGCATCAGGCCCCCTACTGGCGAGCTTTTTTATGAGCATGGCTAAAGTACTCAAAGAAAAAAACGATGACACAACCACCACCTATGCCGCAGCTTTTGCCACAGGGGTAGAGGCGATTCAGCAACGCGGCAAAGCCGGCTTGGGGGAGAAAACCATGTTAGATGTACTGATCCCTGTGGCACAGCAATTTTCTACGCTAGCGTCAGCTAATACCGAAATCAATGCCATCTGCTATGCACTGATGCAAACTGCCGAAGAAGGCATGCTCGCAACAAAAACATTAATCGCCACTAAGGGCCGTGCCGCTGGCCTAGGTGAGCGTGCGATTGGACATATAGATCCAGGCGCAAAAAGCTGCCAGCTAATGATTAATGCAGTTTGTAACCAAGTACTATCGAGCCAACATTAAAAAGGTGCGTGATAAAAGGGGCATGTAATGAAAAAATTTATTAATAAAATTGACGATGTATTAATTGAAAGCCTCAGCGGCTTTGCCTCAGCACATCATGATTTGGTTGAGCTAAATACAGACCCGCTATTTTTAACACGTCAGCACAAAGCGCCCAACAAAGTTGCCATCATCTCCGGCGGCGGTTCAGGGCACGAACCATTACACGCAGGTTATATTGGTTATGGTATGTTGGATGCTGCCTGCCCTGGGCATGTATTCACCTCCCCCACCCCGGATCAAATGTTAGCAGCCGCCGAAGCGGTGCACGCAGACAAAGGGATTTTATTTATTGTGAAGAATTACGCAGGGGATGTGATGAATTTTGAAATGGCAGCAGAAATGCTGCCATTTGAATCGGCCACTGTACTTACCAGCGACGACTGCGCTGTGATTAATAGCACCTACACAACTGGTCGGCGTGGTGTAGCAGGCACTGTGATTGTAGAAAAATGTGTAGGTAGCCTAGCTGAATCTGGCGCCGATTTACAAACATGCAAAGCACTGGGAGATAAAGTAAACAGCCGCACTGCTAGCATGGGCGTTGCACTCACCAGCTGTACGGTACCAGCCGCGGGGCGCCCTACTTTTGATATTAGCGACAACGAGCTTGAAATGGGTGTGGGTATTCATGGGGAACCAGGCCGCAAACGCGAACCTATGCGTGAAGCTGATGCAATTGTTCAAGATGTAGTGAGCGCCATTCTGGATGCGTTAAAACCGGCATCGGACAGCGAAGCGCTGCTCCTGATCAACGGCTTTGGCGCCACCCCATTAATGGAGCTATACCTAATCTACAACACGGCCTCTAGGTTATTCACCGAACACGGCATTAAAATTACTCGCTCTTTAGTTGGCAATTACACAACCGCTCTTGATATGGCGGGCGCATCTATTACGCTATGCCTATTAGATGAAGAAATCAAACAATATTGGGATAGCCCAGTGCATACTGCAGCGTTAAGATGGGGGCGTTAAGGTCAGCAAAAAAACCGAAAACTATCATTTGCGACAATAAGTTACCACCCGAAAGGGTTAGGTGAAAAATTTATTTCATCATACTCACCAAGATGTCATTTACTTAAGCTCAGCAACGTGAAAAGTTATGATAGTATGAGCATCAATCAGTCATCAATTAACTTGATTATGATTAAGTTTTTAGGCATTTAATCACCAATATCAAATAAAAATCTTGCAAACATACTGCATCAATTCGTTATTGAGTAAGTTAGTAACACTCACAAAAGAGCGCGATGACCTATCCCTGCAAGTTGCGCTGATCAAGACACTCACAGACTTCATCAACTTCAACCATAACGAATCGAAAAGAATCGTCGTTATCTATCATGTGAGTGACTTAAAAAAACAATCCATCACCGCATTAACTGATGACAGCAACACAAGCAGCGTAGATATGCCTGCTGACTTTAAGCAGGCGATTCTCAATTGCCTGCAAACTGGCACCCCGCATACGTACAAAATTGATGCACAGCGCGCGATAAAACTTCACCCGATTACTGGCACCATGGGGCATGTGGACAGTGTGATTGCCATTGATGCCGACCATACCAATGAGCACTTATACAACTCCGTTTGTATGATATTGGATATTTATCAAAACTTCATTTTGCTCAACAATGAAAACGAGTGCGACACACTCACTGGTTTACTCAATCGCAAAACTTTTGACTTTAAAATCAATAAGATTCTTGCCCAAATGCATAGCGGCACTAATCGCAAGGAAGATAAAGCTAACCAAAAGTACTTTTTAGCGATTTTTGATATTGATCACTTTAAAAAAATTAACGACCAGTTTGGCCACTTAATTGGCGATGAAGTGCTGTTAATGTTCTCTCAGCTTATGCGTCAAAGCTTTAGGGAGGCTGACCCACTATTCCGCTTTGGCGGAGAAGAGTTTGTTGGCTTTTTTGAGTGCAGTAGCACGGTTGATATTCAAAATATTTTTGAGCGTTTTAAACAAAAAGTCGCCAATTTTGAGTTTCCACAGGTTGGCAAAGTTTCTGTCAGTGCTGGTTTCACCGAGATATCAACCTTTGACACCTCCAGCCAGATTATAGACCGTGCAGACACCGCACTGTATTACGCCAAGAATCATGGCCGCAATCGTGTGGATTCTTACGAGCTACTGATCGCCAATGGCAGTTTACAAGACAATAAAAAAGAAGGCGAAATCGAGCTATTCTAAGCCGATGCAGATCGCTTTTAGCCTAACACTACACTGCTTACCGCCCCATTTAAGTGAAACTTAACTCGCTAAAATCTAATTGCCAAAAACCCGATTCCATAACTCCGTGACTTTAGCGATTTGAACAGCAATCTCTTCTGCTTTAATGTTCAACTGTGTAGCACCTTGCAATTTAAGCCTGTGCTGCATGTGACGGTAATCTCTATAAGCTGTGGCCACACTTTCTGCTAACTCTGCATCGATAATTTTCAGGGTTGCCATCTGCTTAAGCAAACCGATGTTACCAATGTTACCCGTCAGTACTGGATAAGTAGGCGCATGCAATAACACTAAATACTGCACCAAAAACTCCACATCAATAATCCCGCCAATACCCTGCTTTAAATCAAACATGCCTGCGCTCACATGCTGGGCTTTGCGCATGCGCTCACGCATCGACAGCACTTCGGTTTTAAGTACCGTTGCATCGCGTGCCTGCGTCATGACCTCGGCACGAATTGCATCAAAAACTTGACCAATTGCGGCATCGCCAGCAACAAAGCGGGCGCGTGTCAGCGCCTGATGTTCCCATATCCAGGCTTTATTCAGCTGATAATCCCTAAAGGCATCTACCCTGCTCACTAACAACCCGCTGTTACCATCCGGGCGCAGCTGCAAGTCTGTTTCATACAGCAAACCGGCTGAAGTTAGGCTGTTAAACCAGTTATTGATGCGCTGTGCAAACCGTGCATAAGCCTCACTGGCTTCTGGAGCTTCATCATCATATAAAAATATGATATCTAAATCTGACGCGTAACCTAACTCCTTACCACCCAGCTTTCCATACCCAATCACTGCAAACTTAGGCACGTCTAAATGTTTGCCACGCACATTGGGCCATATAATTTCTAAAGCCACACTCAAAATCAAATCAGCCAATGCACTCAAGTAGTCTGATATGGTTTCTAACTGCAACTCGCCGTTAATGTCCTGTACCGCAAAGCGAAAAATATAAGCATGCTTGAAATGGCGCATCACATCCATTTGCCGCTCCACATCGCCAGTTACTTCAGCTAATCTTTGCAACAGCTCGCTACGCATGGCTGCAAAATCTGGCGCAGCATGCAATGTGCGGTCATCTAAAAGCTCATCCAGTAGTATAGGGTGGCTGGTTAAATAATTAGCAAGCCACGGGCTACTACTGCACAATTTAACCAGCAGCTGCATGGCTTGCGGATGCTCAGCCAACAGTGCCAAATAGCTTGCCCGCCTGCAGATACTTTCCAGCAAATCAGTGACCCGAGTTAAGGTAACATCTGGATTACTCACTTTTCCGGCCTGCGAGATAACATGCGGCATCACTGCATCAAAACGCTGGCGGCTAAGCTCAGGCAACTGTTTGTATCGGCTACTTTGGTGCAAAATATTTAAACGGCGATATGTTTCATGCGGCTCTGCAAACCCTATTTGATGCAAGCTCTCAACTGCTTCAGCCTCGCCCACTGATGCGTTCCAAACAGATTTTTCTGCCTCTAGTGTGTCATCAGCCGCCTCTGCATCATTAAACGTAGCATCAAAATGTTGCTGAACTTGGGCGCGATACTGGTCTAATTGATGTAAGAATGCGGACCAATTTTCATAATTCATGGCTTTGGCAATACGCGCTTTAGCATCATCTGACTTAGGGAGCTCTTGTGTTTGCACATCATCCACATACATTAAACGATGCTCTAGGTTTCTTAAGAACACATAAGCCTCGCTCAGCTCCGCCACAGTTTGCGCAGGGAGTAGCCCTTTATTGCTTAGTAAGCCAAGTACGGACAACGTTGGCTTGATTTGCAAACTCACATCTTGCCCACCACGTATCAATTGAAACACCTGCGCAATAAACTCAATCTCACGAATACCGCCACGCCCCAGCTTGATATTATCGTGCATGCCTTTGCTGTTTACATCGCGCTGAATCTGAATTTTCAAATCACGCATACTGGCAAATGCACCAAAATCCAAATACTTGCGGAACACGAATGGTTTTAATAAACGTGAAACTTCATCTCCGCCAGTCACCTCGCGGCCTTTAATCCATGCGTAACGCTCCCACTCTCGCCCATTGTTCTGATAATAATCTTCAAGCGCGTCGAGATTGCATACAATGGCGCCTTCTGAGCCAAATGGTCGCAAACGCATATCGACACGAAACACAAAACCATCCTCAGTGATTTCATCAATCGCGGCAATCAGCTTTTTTGCTAAGCGCGCAAAGAAATCTTGATTGCTGATTGATTTATCTCCCTGTGTTGCGCCGTCTGACTCATACGCAAAAATCAAATCAATATCAGATGAAACATTGAGCTCACCACCGCCTAGCTTACCCATACCAATCACAATCAGCTGCTGTAGCTTACCCTGCAAATCCACAGGCTGACCGTAAACGGCTGCCTGCCAATCATGCAGATAATTAATCGCAGTATTGATAACACATTCGGCCAACTCAGAGGTCGTGGTCATCACTTCTTGTAAATCAGTTAAACCGTTCAGATCTCTCACAATCATCCGTGCCATGACACGACTACGCAGCAAACGTAGGGATTTTTTTAAGCTAATTTCATCAACAATATGCTGTGTTGCTAAAAAATTTTGCATGTCACCCAACAGGTAGGGTTTCTGATGATTTTGTAACGAATCTTGCAGTAAAAGCGCATCTTTTCGAAACAATCTTTCGACAAATGGACTACAAGATACCGCATGCAGTACATAAGCCTCATCACTAGCATGGGCGCGGTTTAGAGATAATAAATTATCGAGTGTTAGCATAAGATTTTTCATGTAATATGGCGTAGTTACACATACGTAACTAACTTACTTTTAATGGTTATCTATCTTTTATAAGTTAGATGTCCTTGCACCAAATTATAAACGGGTCATAAAGATTTAAGGGGATTTTAAGCATGTCAATCGAATCAGTTCTTCACGAAAACCGTGTATTTGAGCCTAGCGCAGACTTTGTTAAAAATGCAAATGTCTCAGGCATGGCCGCTTACAACCAGCTCTGTGCAGAAGCTGCAGCAGATTACGAAGGTTTCTGGGCAAAGCTAGCGCGTGAATTACTGGTCTGGAACAAGCCCTTCACCAAAACCCTTAACCAAGAAAACGCACCTTTCTACAAATGGTTTGAGGATGGCGAGCTTAATGTCTCTGCCAACTGCTTAGATAAACACTTAAACACAATTCCAAACAAAGTTGCCATTATTTTTGAAGGCGATGATGGCGCCACACAAGAGGTAACTTATAAAGATTTATACCATCGCGTTTGCCAGTTTGCAAACGGCTTAAAAAAGCTGAATTTAAACGTAGGTGATCGCGTCATTATCTATTTACCAATGGGCATTGAAGCCGTGGTAGCGATGCAAGCCTGTGCACGTATCGGCCTAATTCACTCTGTAGTATTTGGTGGTTTCTCAGCTAAAAGTTTAAACGAGCGCATTATTGATGCTGGCGCCAAAGCAGTCATCACCTCTGACGGGCAATTCCGTGGTGGTAAAACACTGCCATTAAAGTCAGCCGTAGATGAAGGCATTGCCATGGGCGGCTGTGAGGTTATTGAAAAAGTAGTTGTGCTGAAAAAAACAGGGCTAGAGATTGCATGGAACAGTAATAACATTTGGTGGCATGACCTGATTGCAAACGTAGCTGACACATGCGAACCAGTAATGGTGAATGCAGAGCATCCGTTATTCTTACTCTATACATCAGGCTCTACTGGCAAGCCAAAAGGCGTGCAACACAGCTCAGCGGGTTATTTGCTACACGCTATGAACACTATGCGCTGGACATTTGATATTCATGAAAACGATGTATTCTGGTGTACGGCCGATGTGGGCTGGATTACCGGCCACTCCTACGTGACGTATGGCCCACTTGCGATGGGTGCAACACAAATTATTTTTGAAGGCATCCCAACCTATCCAAATGCTGGCCGCTTCTGGCAAATGATAGAAAAACACAAAGTTTCTATCTTTTACACTGCACCAACGGCAATTCGCTCACTGATTAAGGCTTCTGAAACTACGCCAGAAGTAGCGCCAAAAAATTACAACTTATCCAGCCTGCGCTTGCTTGGTTCGGTTGGTGAACCAATTAACCCAGAAGCTTGGATGTGGTACTTTGAACAGGTTGGCGGCAGCCGTTGCCCAATTGCCGATACCTTTTGGCAAACAGAAACAGGCGGCCATGTGATTACACCATTACCGGGTGCTACACCGTTAGTGCCGGGCTCTTGTACCCTGCCTTTCCCTGGCATTGATATTGATGTAGTGGATGAAACAGGTAAAGACGTCCCTTGGGGTACTGGCGGCCTGTTGGTGATTAAAAAGCCATGGCCATCTATGATACGCACTATTTACAACGACCCAGAGCGCTATAAAACCAGCTACTATCCTGTGGATTTAGGTGGCAAGATTTACCTAGCGGGCGATGGTGCAATACGCGATGCCAAAACAGGCAACTTCACCATTATGGGCCGCATTGATGACGTACTAAACGTGTCTGGTCACCGCTTAGGCACAATGGAGATTGAATCTGCCCTAGTTGCTAACCACCTAGTGGCTGAGGCCGCTGTAGTGGGCAAACCGCATGATGTGAAAGGTGAATCTGTTGTTGCCTATGTGGTACTAAAAGGCCCTCGCCCAGAGGGTGACGAAGCAAAAAAAATCGTTGCAGAACTACGCGAATGGGTAGGTAAAGAAATTGGCCCAATCGCCAAACCAGATGAAATCCGCTTTGGCGACAACCTACCTAAAACGCGCTCAGGCAAAATCATGCGCAGGCTGTTACGTACACTAGCAAGAGGTGAAGAAATTACTTCAGATATCTCAACACTAGATAACCCAGCGATTTTGGAGCAATTGAAAGAAGTGGTGAAGTAATAAAAGCTGGGCGGATGCTTTGCTGCATCCGCCTATGATCATGTTAGGCATTCACTCAAATGGAAATAGCAAAAGTATTCAGTCTGTTTATAGTTACGGCAATCGCTGAGATTGTAGGGTGCTATTTACCTTACCTATGGCTCAAGCAAGGTGGCTCTGCTTGGCTGCTCATTCCAGCCGGTCTCAGTCTTGCCATATTTGCTTGGTTACTCACACTACATCCTACTGCTGCTGGTCGCATTTATGCTGCTTATGGTGGCGTTTATATTGGGGTTGCTGTTGTGTGGCTTTGGCTGGTTGAGTCTATTAAGCCATCTATCACCGATTGTGTTGGTGTTTTAGTCTGTTTCATCGGCATGGCAATCATTATGTTTGGTGCTAAGCATGCCTAACCCCTCATTCAAGCGGGACGCCTAACGGCGCCTCTTAATTCAAACGTTAGCCATATTCAGATGAGCGCAAAAATAACCATCGAGAGAGCAACTGTGGGTGACTCCGATGAAGTCGCCGTAATGGTCGGTGAGTTACTGAGTGAAATTATGAATACTATAGGTGTTCAAGCATTTAGTTTCGATCTGGAAGAAACTACGAATAGGCTCAAAGACTTTCTCAACCTCGAAAAATACTTCGTATTTGTCGCACGCGCAGATGGTGGAAATTTAGTTGGATTCGTAGCGTTGTATGAAAGCTACGCTCTTTATGCTGAAGGCTCTTTTGGCACTATGCCAGAGCTTTATGTTCGTCCAGAGTTCCGCTCCAATCATGTTGGGCTTCGTCTGGTATCACAAGCAAAATCTTTCGGCACATCGAGAGGCTGGAAGCGGCTCGAAGTCACAACGCCACCCATACCGCAGTTCGATAAAACGTTAGCATTTTATGAACGTGAGGGTTTTGCTATTACAGGCGGTCGCAAATTAAAGATAGCTCTATGAGTATTCAACCTAACACACGTATCAAGCGAGGCACTTAATTACACCTCTTAACTCAAGCGGGTTAAATCTATACTAAAGGAAAATCATGCTTACCAAAATCGCCGCACTATCCCTTGCATCTTTACTAACTGCATGTGCTAGCCCGTTCTTTGACGTGAGGCGCACAGAAGCCGTCTTGCCATTGAGTCGGGCTTGGGTAGATAACCAAATCGTGGAGTATGTCACGACAGATATATCTGATCCCAATATGGCAAGAATGTTGGGGATAAATTATGTGCCTCGACTAGCTGGAGCCGTGCGCTCACAATCTAATCAATCTATTGTTGAGCGTGTTTACAAATTTCCTAACGAAGAGCAGATAAGCATTTTTCAATCTGCACCCAATCCTGTTGGCGCTAAAAATGATGACAAAAACTACAGCCCTCTTTGGCAAGTAATACAAGTGCGTTGGAAAAAGCCATCCGTCATTCAGGAACTCAAGTCTGAGGAGGCTTTGCTAGCCGCGCAGGAGCGTGAAGAGGTGGAGCTAGAAAATACCAATATTGTGGTAAATTGCCCAGTCATACGGAGTGCAACTGGCCATAAGCTCAAAGGTGTGCGTTGATGTCTAACCCGGCTGATGAGTGTCTACAAAATTAGTGGCGATTCATATGCCAAATAAAAATAGTACTTTAGGCGTTAAATTCTCGGTAATATTTTGTGCATTTTTAGCACTCTCGGTACTGGTAGGTTGGGCTCCATTAACGCTATTGTGGTTATACCTAGCGTTAAGTACGGTGACGTTTATTAATTACGCCTTGGATAAATCAGCCGCTAAGCATGGCCGCCGGAGAACACCAGAAAGCCAATTGCACTTATTGAGCTTGATTGGCGGATGGCCTGGTGCGGCAATTGCGCAAAGCATATTGCGCCACAAATCGGTTAAAAAAGAATTTCAGGTAATGTTCGGTGTTACCGTCATCATGAACTGTGCTGTTCTCGGCTGGTTAATGTTCTCAGAAACTGGCACTCACTTTATTAGCACCGTGGTCGGTGGGTAACTCATATTGTCGATTGTGGCGAACTCAATAATGTATTGAGTGCCTTATGAATAATTATTTGTGGCCTAATAACCACTTCAGGGGCGTGGGCGTAACGCGCACTACAAATCAAAGATAGATAGGCTTCACAATGAACTGGTTTTATTTAGCAATTGCAATAGTTTCAGAGGTTATTGCTACATCTGCACTTAAAGCGGCCGAAGGTTTTACACAATTAGTGCCATCAATCGTGGTGGTGGTCGGCTATGCTGCTGCATTTTACTTTCTATCGCTCACCCTGCGCACACTCCCTATTGGCATTGCTTATGCAGCATGGTCAGGTATCGGCATTGTTCTGGTTTCGCTGATTGGCTGGTTTGTGTATCGCCAGCCACTTGATGCGGCCGCTATCATTGGCATTAGCCTCATTATTATTGGAGTTGTGATACTGAACTTTTTTTCCAAATCTACGCCACATTAAGCGTATGCCTAAGCTGTTGCTCTAAGTTAGCGTGCGTCTAATTGTGACGTTAAAACTCAAAAGGAATGATTGTATGCGTAACAATGTTTGGTACTCTCGTTTTGCCAAGATTGCCGCACACTACTGCGGCCGTCCGCGTGTTTTTTCTATGGCGGTTGCCGTGATTTTAATTTGGGTGATAACCGGCCCGATATTTCACTTTAGCGATACTTGGCAGTTGGTAATTAATACCGGCACAACCATCATCACCTTTTTAATGGTATTTTTGATTCAGAATACTCAGAATCGCGATACTGAGGCGATTCAACTCAAGCTTGATGAGTTGATTAGGGCAACTAAAGGGGCTCATAACGCATTATTAGATCTAGAGGAACTTGAAGAAGAAAATCTGGATGCATTTAAGTTTAAATATCAAGCACTTGCAGCCACTGCACGCTCAGAGTTAGTTCATGGCAACCAAGATACCGGTACACCAGAACCATGAAACCAAAAAACATGAAAAAAAGCATGGTATTGCTAGCTGTCGGCTTATTGGTTTCGCTCGCCGCGTTGTCAGCACCCGCAGCTTGGTACAAATGGAAAAGCAAGCTAAACGGTGAAGTGTGGTGCACTCAAACCAGCCCCGGTGATGGCTGGATAAAGTCTAGTGGGCCATACAAAGATGCAAACTGCAAGGTTGATGGGCGCCCTGGTAAACAGTAGTAAAATACACGGGGGGTATTTGTATATGACATAGTCACCGCTTTGAAGCACTAGTCTTTAAAGCAATGACTATTATGATGATTAGCGTCGTTTGCTCTCTGTAATATCAAAGCTGCCACGAATATAAAAAGCTACTCGACCATACGCCACCAAAATACTAGTTTGGCGTGTTTATTTTTGCTGATGGCGACTAATTGCGTTTTAACCTCACCGTTATACTCAGCGCTAACAAGGTATTTACCTTGTGGTAAGTTTGCTAAAAAATATGGCCCTTGTGTATCAATATCCAGCACGCTATTTTTACTGCTGTCCTGAATCTGTAATTTAACCTCTGATAAATACTCTTCCAAGGCACCAGACTTTTCTACAAACACAATTTCTAGTGCATAGTTTTTTGCACTGCCGCGCATAGCAACTGATTCTGATTTACCTATACCGCCTGAGAGGTAAGTAACATCCCCTACAGTGACAGGGGCTACTGCACTCATATCTGGTTCTGCTGCGTCTTCAGGCACCATTTCTTCTGGCACTACTGTATAAGCGTATGTATGCATTGAAACTGATACAGCTAAAAGTGCACTGGCGGCTACGATGATATGCTTTAAATAGTTCATTAGTATTCTCCTTATTAACTTAAAAGCAATAAAACCTTACAACCCTTTATATCATAGATATTTGATTTATATATTATTTTTTAATTCAATTATCTTTCGCATAAAGACCATATATCATCATTATTCACAGAAAAAAGCATGGCTTTAATTAGCCATGCTTAAACCATGAATATGTTTTACAGAAAAAAATATACATCCGGTTTGATATGAGAACAACCTACAATATTATCAATAAATACTTATACAACTTATATGGGCTACTAGAGCAAAGAGTACTGAGGCTCAACCGGACGGAATATCACTCTTAAATAATGTTTACCGGAACACTCTATCTCATTAAAAAACAAGGCGCATGTAATGTGTGCGCCTTGCATGTCAATCACATCAAAATGATGACCGATGTGAGACAAGAACCTTAAGTTAGGGTTAATTTTTCCGCCCTTTGTAATTGCCATCTCTGATAATTGCGGAAGAAATATCGATATATGACGCCACCTGAGCTTATCTAAGGAACAACCGAGTAACTCACTGGCGACATTGCTGCAACTCCGAATGATGCCATTGTCATAAATGGTCAACTCTGGCAGATTTAACCCAGAATCTTCATATTGCGCATGACTAGCTAAAAGATTACTGGGCATCATGCCTTTAATTTGATGTGTGGTTGATGATGCATTCATTGCGCCACCTCAACTTCCGCCTCCAGCCAGTCTTGCAACTCATGCCCTGGTTCAAACCCTCTTGATTCAGCTTTGTAATACGCAGCCACCGCAATACGCAGTAATTTATCAGGGTTATCTGCTAGGTTTAATTCAGTATGCTGCTCCAATTTGCGAGGACGCACCGTCTTGATGGCTGGTTTGATAGCTTGGGCTAGTGATTCTATTGATTTTTTACCTTTAACCGTAGTTGTTTCAAGCACCATGAGTAACTCCTCATTGATAAATTGAAAAAACAGAAGCACCACTTGATGCGACATTGCGCTATCGACCATCAATTTGGAACTACTGAGATTGAGGTGACAATTTACCTTGATTAATGAATTCAGTACATCAGGGCTAGCCCTTATATCAACAAAATAGTATTGATGAGAGATGTTAAATAAACGCGACTAATCTTTATAAAAACAACTACACTACTGACTAATAATTTATTAATTATCAATAAGATAAATACAAATTAACATCTAAACACACATACTAGCATTTGCTATATCATGCTTTTTATTAAAATCAATTATTTAGTCAAACGTAATATCTCACTTGCAATTTTACTAAAGGCATCATCACACTGTGCAATGGTTGCTGCTGAAACATAAATACCAGTAGGTTGCGCTGCATTATAGGAGGTAGAGTCTGTGGTGTTTGCCAAACGTTTCAGAATGGTCACCCCAACCTCACTGTTAGTGCTACAGCCTCCACTAAAGTTAGTTTCAGGGTTATTAACAGCAGCACCTAATGCCGCGGAGTGTACATATATACCCTGGTTGCGTGCTGTATTGGCCGCATTTTCCACCATGTTTCTTGCCGCTTTATTAACATTGCACCGCGTATTGGTAATTGGGCTACCGGTTAAGGTACGCGCACCATTGTAGCTAGCAAGTGGAATATCCCCCACCCCGGTAATATTAAAACCAGTATTTCTCAATACGTTAATATTGTTGTAACTGGCTCGTAAAGTATCGCGCCTATCTTCACGATACAACTCTGTTGCACGCGCAGTTGCAACTCCGCTTGTTTCAGACTCTAAGTCGCCGGAAACTGGGTTGGGAGTGCCTGATAGGCGATCAAAAGTGGCAGGTAATGCATTAGGTGCACCATCACTAAAAAACACGATGACTCGCAAGCTAGAGCGAAGTGATGGCGGAATTGCATTAATCTCATTAAGCGCCCTACGCATGCCCTCCGCAGAACCTGTCCAGCCGCTAGAGGTAAATGCATCAATCGCGTTATTCATCTGGGTTTTACTGAACCCTCTTGTTACGTCTTTGTTGATTGGTACATCTAGTACAGCTCCTGATGCAAAGCTAACCAAACCTAACCTATCACCACCTGGACCTTCAATAAACTTATTCACGAAAGAGTTTTTGGCGCAATTTTTAAGACCAGCCATCGCAGACCCTATAGAGCCTGAAGTATCCATGACTAAGACAATATCGACATCTCGCCTGACAACCTCTCCAGCAGCGTTAAGAGTTAATTCATTCTGACCGAGTACTCGCATAAATGTGGTGGGCATATTTGCAGTCGCAGTGACATTGACCTGCCAGTAACCATCGACTTTATGTACAGCTGTGGTGCTAAGCGAAGTAGGTGTTGAGCCCAAATAATTATTAGGGAAATTACCATTAAAGAACTTTTGTGCGGCGACTTGCGCATTAGCAATACGCTCGGCGTCATCATCCCCTACCGTTAAACCACGTGCAGCTGCAATGGCAGCAGCATCCACAGCGGCACTTAACTTGGCTTTTACCCCATAACCACGACCTGAATCTACAGCAAGACCAACCATACCAATCAACACAACAAGCGTTATCGCGACAATAATCGCAATCTGGCCTTTGTTGCTATGTGGATAATAGAGTTTCATATTACCTCCTACAGTCGGCAGCGTGTTACAGCACCGTCAGCGAATAAAGTTTTGGTCCTGTTTGCATCACATAGTTGACGATCACGTTATAGTCATAGAGCGTTTCTACTGCAAACACCTCTTCACCGTCACTGAGAGTCATCGGAATAACTGCACTAGCGTTAGCTGGTACAAAAGTACAGTTGCCACTACCGTTCCAACCTGCTGCACAAGACCATACTTTACTTGTGAGCGCTGCAGCACCAGAAACAGCTCTAGTCTGAGCTTCTACATTAGCAAAGGTTGTACAGAAAGTTGGCGGCGCATCCACACAGGTTGGCACTACTTTTTTACCGATAATGCGCGTAATGAATATGCGCCCCCGGGTGTTCATCACCAAAGGGTCTGCAGTGACATTTAATGCACGAATAATATCTTGAGGTAGCGCACTTGTTCTGGATGCTAAATTAGCGCCCTCACGACTCATTGCTACAAGAATATTGTTAAATTGAATCGCTCGTGCATAATCAATAACACCAAACACTAACATTAATAGCAAGGGTAACAGTATTGCCAGCTCAATGAGGCTCTGCCCTTGCGATGCTATTTTAATTTTACATTTAGAATAGTTAATCATTTGAATGCCTCGTTTCTCATCGCAGCACTAACAGAAAAATGATAATTACCATCTGTGAAGGTACTCGTGCCTAACACGGCTAACAACTGAGTAAACGGAGTAATCAGCGGAAGCGTACAGTCAATATGCGTAACAACAATTTGCTGAGCGGCACCACAACCGCTCCCAATGTTAACTACGTTTCCAGCGGCATCGACCGTTTTAAACGTCACCACAGGTGAAACACGGGCATAAAATCCCATTGAGTTATCTTCAGTATATTGAACCACTCTGTCACAGCGTTCTTGTATCGGGTCCGGCTGCGTTGGGTCAAAGCCTGCAACTGCCGCAAAACGCGCACCTTCTCGCACGGCATGCTGCATACTCAAGTTTCCCCAAAAAAGATAGCCAAACTCTATGATAGAGAACAGTATGGTAAAGAACATCACCGCTACTAGCGCAAACTCGACTAGAGCCGTTCCTTTCTCTTTAATGTTCATAGCATCATCCTTTTTGGATGGTTAATCTGTGATACAAATCAACTCATTAAACGTCAAACATGCATCGCAACAAATTACCAAACTATGATTTACGATAGATAATCCAGCTTTAAATTTATCTAAGCTTAAACAAGCAATCCAAAACTGGCCCCATTAAACATAAACACACCAACTGATAACACGCTAACTTCCTTAATTAATTTCTAAATTCAGCACATTCAAAAATGTCTCTGCCCAATAAACCGTTGCTAAACAACATCAAAAAAACTAGATAATTCCCCATATACCATATGACTTAAATCACCAAAATAAGTGCTTTAACACTACTTTTCAGACCAGCATCTATGCTGTATCGGTAGATTCAACATGTGCTGAAAATATTGCTTGTTGGTAACTTTTCTGCACATGTTGAATAACCAAACCACAGGTTGATGACTACTCCTGTACTGCTGCAGATTCTGCTGGTGCAGCAGCTGCGGCTGGCGGTGCTTTGCCTGCTTCTAGTGCCTCAATTTTACTGTGAATTAATAGTAGCTCCGTTTGCGTCATGTACATCAAATCATTATTACGAGTAACTCCAACAATTGCGATGACTAATGCGAGTAACGCAAGAATGAAAGTTGCCGCAACCCAGATACCTTGTCTGTCCGGTTCTATAATATTGTCCATATTAGCCATTTCACGCTCCCTTTAAATTAAAGAATTAAACAACCCATCGACTTACTACACCACACTACAAAAACAGTTTAAAAAGTCCTCAAGCAAAATTTATCTAATATGCAATACCATGTTTAGGCTCATCTACTACCAACGCTAATTGCGTTTTCTGTTGTTGAGTACCAAAGTATGCTAAGTGTGTGCTCATATCTTTTCCAAGTACTAAACGCACACTAATATCCGCACGCATGTCACTGCGCTGAATTAGCTCGGTAGATGCTGGCAAACTATCTTTGATGAGCTGAGCTTCTGCATAGTGACCATCTCTATACTGAATTTGTGATCGCCTCACAGTAAAAGGCTTTTGATTAGTGAACCGCGTTGCCGGGTATCCTTGCCCAACTAAGTATTTTCCCACTTTACCTGCCATACCAGTCACGCCATTACCGTTAGCAACCTCAACGCGAGATTGCGCCCAGCTCATTACTGCAGGCTGTTCAGATGCGTGCATAGGCATTGCAGTCAACTGCTGAGATTGCAGCTCAAACACATTAGATGTCAATTGTACTAACTTAACGCTGCTACTAACCACTGGAACAGCCCCGGGTAAAGATGCGGGTCTAATTACCCCCTCACTTTTAGGAAGTTGTAGCTCCTGTAAATTAACCTGTGGAGTAGCAACCTTAGCAGTAAAAATTTCAGTCATATTGGCAGGCTTCACCTCGGCTGAGTCAGCAGAATTTTCTTGTGATAATGCATTTTGTGCAGGCACAGCTATATTGGCAGCCTTAGCCTCCACACTAATCGCCTGAGTAAAGGCCTGAATGGACTCACCCTGACTACCAGCTTTAGCATAGGCCATACCTAAATTATTAAGTGCGCGTTGATTTGATGGATCCAGATTCGTTGCTTGTTTTAGTGTAGAAACAGCCTCTGCATACTGCCCTTGCAAATAATAGGCATAGCCCATATTGCTGTACAAATGGGCTGCTGCTGGTGAATAACTGAGCGCAGACTTAAATGCCTCAATAGCTTTTTGATATTTGCCTTGCCTTGCATAAACCACACCTAAGCCGTTGTAGGACTCTACGTAACTTGCATCTGCATAAATAGATTTTTGGTAAGCCTCTATCGCCAAGTCATCACGCCGCTGACCCTGATAATATCGGCCTAACTTGTACATCGCGCTAGCGCTGGCTTGTGCGTTGCTTGTTTTAATATTGGGGCTAATCATCCATGACGGTACTTCTACTGCCTTCTGATTAGATGCACATGCACTCAGCACAGCAACGCAACATGCCATAGATAATATTTTGCGTTTGCTTTTCATCATTCACCTCCTTACTGCTATTTAAGCTACAACTTAACTAACGTGGCTTATCAACTTACTGCCCTGCGAGTGTTGGTAACAAAACGTTGTGTATGCTAATAAAGGCTGGCCCCAACAAGACCAATAACATCGACGGGAAAATAAAGAAAATAAGTGGAAATAACAATTTAACTGCAATTTTTGCCGCGGCCTCTTCAGCCAATAAACGGCGTTTAGTACGTAAACTATCAGCATGCACTCTTAATGAGTCTGAAATATTGGTACCAAAACGATCAGACTGCACCAACATGGCTACTAGCGTATCAATTTCTTCTACCCCTGTGCGCAAAGCCAAATTACGTAATGCGCGTTCACGTGAGCTACCGGCGCGCAGCTCCAGATTAATTAAATGCAACTCCTCCCCTAGTATCGGGCTTCTTACATGCATTTCTTCACCCACCCTCGCCAATGCTGCGTCCAATCCTAATCCGGCCTCTACACACACAATAATCAGGTCTAATGCGTCTGGAAAGCTCTCGAAAATTTCACGTTTACGTTTATCAATACGATGCGACAACACTGCGTTTGGCAGGAAATAACCAATCGCCGCCAGTAAGATTAGCAACATCATTAAATCATCCGGCCTAATAACAGCACCAGAAATAACGGTGTATAAGACAAACAAGCTTGGCAATGCAAAGGTAAGAATAGTTTTAGCCGCAAAGAACAAGATTGGCACACTTGGGCTACGTAGCCCAGCGTTCATAAAGCGAATACGTAGCTGTGATTTCTCCCACCCCTCTTTAGGCAAAGATAGCTTGGCAATTGGGCCCGTTAACTTAACAATACGGCTCACCCAAGCAGGATAATCCTCTGTTGACTCTGCATTATCATCTTTTAAAATTTGCAACCTGGCCTCTAAGGGGCTGGCGCTAAACTGTCCGAAGATGACCATCGCAACAACAAACACTGTAATAAAAATAAGAACCAGATAAATTATTTGAATTGTGTTCATGATGTTCTCACTTATTTAATATGTATCAGACCCTAATTTTGATAATCCGCCACATCACAAAAATACCAAAAACCATCAAGATTAGAGCGATCACCACCATTCTCAGACCGTTGGGATCTGTCCACAGCACGCTCACAAACTCAGGATTAACCAGTTGCAGCACGGCACCCAACACAAATGGTAGCAGTGTTAGAATCCAAGCCGATAAGCGCCCCTCCGCAGATAAAACACGCACAGTTCCTAACAGTTTCAAGCGAGCTCGAATCAACTCACTAATATTCCCCAAGAGCTCCGCTAAATTACCGCCTGTTTCACGTTGTATCAGCACCGCAATCACGAAATAACTCACATCAGTGCTGGGAACACGCTGAATTAAGTTCATTAATGCCTCTGATGTTGGAATACCGTAGTTAATTTCATCAAACACAATGCGGAACTCGGAAGCAATCGGCTCTGGCATTTCAGTGCCAACCATCTGCAAGGCGCTAGGAAAAGCATGCCCAGCCACCATCGCCCTCCCCATTAAATCAAGTGAACTTGGTAATTGCTGCTCAATCGTAGCAATGCGTTTTTGCTTGGCGCTCAACATATAAAGAAATGGCAAGCATGCCAAGACAGCTGCAATAACAACTGCCACCTTGAAATTTAATCCAAACAACATCGCAACTAAAAAACCTGCAGTTGCTAGTATCAAGCAAACTCCCAGAAACCTTGCCACACTATAATTAAGCCCAGACTGCAAAAGCACTTTATCTATCTGATTAATCCTAGGGAATTTTTGCAAAAAGCTAGCAATCCCGGGTGATTTGGCAAGCACGCGCTGCTTAACCAAGGTGCTTTCATGTTCTTTACCTAGTGTCATCGCCTCCAAGCGTCTTTCAATGCGTTTTGCTTCCGGCCCCTTGTAAGCGTTCCAAGCCATGTACGCGCCTTCTAAAAATAGCACTACCGCCAAAAACGCTAATACTGCAAATAGATAGTAGAGATAGTCCATATTAAGCTCCTACTCATACAGTTTTGTTGGGTCAAACAGGCTGTCAGATATTTGCACACCATGCACCCGCAAACGCTCAACAAATTTCGGCCGAATTCCTGTTGCTTTGAGATGTCCTTGGACCACGCCTTTATCAGATACACCGGTTTGCTCGTAAACAAAAATGTCCTGCATGGTGATAATTTCGCTTTCCATGCCGGTAATTTCTTTAATGTTGGTCACTTTACGCTGACCATCACTTAAACGAGTAATATGAACAATGGCAGTCAGTGCAGAGCTAATTTGCTCACGCATTGCCTTGGTTGGCAGATTGAAACCAGCCATACCCATCATATTTTCTAGGCGAGTTAAGGCATCACGCGGTGTGTTGGCATGCACAGTTGCCATTGAGCCTTCATGGCCGGTGTTCATCGCCTGCAACATATCAACTACTTCAGGACCACGCACCTCACCGACGATGATACGGTCAGGACGCATCCGCAAGCTGTTTCTCACCAGCATGCGGGGTGTTACCTCACCCTTACCTTCAATGTTGGGTGGACGTATCTCTAGGCGTACGACATGAGGCTGTTGTAATTGCAACTCGGCTGCATCTTCAATAGTGATAATGCGCTCGCTTTCTGGAATATAGCCAGACAGCACATTAAGCAATGTTGTTTTACCGGTACCGGTACCGCCGGATATCAAAATATTCACTTTTGCTTTGACTAAACCTTCAAGTACTTCTGCCATTTCTGGTGTTAAGCTTTTATAGTGCAAAAGATCTTTCATCATCAATGGTGTGATGGCAAAACGACGAATGGATAAAATAGCGCCATCGACAGCCAAAGGTGGAATAATCGCATTCACACGAGAGCCGTCAGGTAAGCGCGCATCAACCATCGGGCTAGACTCATCCACCCGCCGACCTACGCCTGAAACAATCTTATCGATAATTTTCAGCAAATGCGCTTCACTCTCAAAACGCACATCACTCAGCTCTAACTTACCTTTACGCTCTATGTAAATCTGGTTGTAGGTATTGACCAAAATATCTGAGATCGTTGGGTCTGCCATCAGAATTTCCAATGGACCTAATCCTAGTACTTCATGTTGAATATCGCGCACAAGATTCATGCGCTCCACATCATTAATTGCCACCGCCTCTTCTGTAAGCAGGCGCTCCACCAACACTTTCAATTCGGTGGTTAATAGCTCCGGTGCCATGTTTTCCATCATGGACAGGTCAACGCGATCTAACAACTTACGGTGAATACGTGACCTTAACTCCTGATACACTTTATTACCCATCAGACCATTAGCTTGGTTGCCCTGCGGTTCAAGCACGGCATCATTTTTTACATCTTCTAATCGATCACGTAATGACATAATTAAATTCCTTCCTTAATTCAGCATTTATTCTTATCCACATCCCGTCAATCGTGTATGCCGCAACCTCGTTCAAAATAATGACGCATGGTGTAGTAAATTTTCTAACCAGCCAGTTTTTTTGGCTTTGGAGACTTCTACCAAGCTTTCTGCAACTTCCTGCAAGGCTTTAGTCACCGCATCATTCTTAGCAACTTTCATGATAGGGACACCTTGGTTAACAGAGGCTGAAACTGCAAGATAGCTATTTGGTATAGTTTTATAGACCTTCATGCCTAGCGCAGTTTCCACATCAATTAATCGGATGTCCCCACCTTTCTCATGCCGATTAAGCATGATATTAATTTTTTCTTTTGCGTAACCCAATGAGCGAAAAGCATGTAACAGCCGTTTTGAATCACGTATAAAAGGCAATGTTTCTTGCAGTACGATAAATATCAAATCTGCATAATCCAGAGCTTTAACCCCTGTGGCATTGAGCGTTCTGCCAATATCCATCACGATAAAGTCATACTCAGATGCGGTCAGTTTAAGTAGCGCATCTATATGCTCTGGTTTCACATCCTGTGCTGATTCAGCATCTTCCGGCGCGGCCAACACACTAAAGTTTGGCAAGATATGCACCATAGAAGACTTCAACAATGAGGCATCTAACCGCCTGATATTTTTGGCGACGTCTGCGAGCGTATTGGGTGGAACATGATCATTCACAAACAGTACGGCATCACCAAACTGTAGGTTCAAATCTAACAATGCCACCTTGGCACTGCTGATTTCTGCCAATATATAAGCTAGGTTACATGCAAGAAACGTCGCACCGCTGCCACCTTTACTGCCCACAAACGCAATGACCTTACCTTTTTTACTTTTTTGTGAGGACTGCTTCAACTTAAGCTCAACTCGCCCCACTGCCGCTTGCAAATCATTCGCCTGCAATGGCAAACTCAACACGTCTTTCACGCCGCTACGCATGGCCGACATCAAGAACTCTGATGAGGCATTTTGCGATAACAGAATGATTGATATCTGGTGGGAACGCAGACTAATCCCCTCTAAAATACTGAGGTTACCGTTCTCTACACAAACACTATCAATAATCATTAAATCTGGGCGCTCGGTATCCACCATTTGCCCCAAGTGACTAAACCCATCCCCAAATACCAAATCATGCCCAGACGCATCCATCCCTTTAATGCTAAGTAGAACCTCTTCTCTCAACACCTTGTTAGGCGAAATTACGATTATTTTCATTTTTTTGCCGCCATTCTATTTAACCGGTATAACCTAAACTTTCCGCTGGCATCGTAACTGTAGATGCCGGAATCGGTAAATTTAGAAACGGGAACAACCCAACCATTGGCACATAACTTGCGCCAACGATAGAAACCTGAACTAATGCAATACAGCCCGCGGGGCCAGTTAAACAGGCCGCGATATTATCAGACGCACTTAATGGAAACGGGCTAGGCACGCTACCACTGGCAGTTAAGTATTGAATATCAATATTAGCTGCTGTAATTTCAGCGCCAGCTGGTAGTGAGGCCCCTCCAAACAGTGCCAATACTTTTGCCGGGCTAGTGCTGGAGTTATCAACCCATCTCACCACAGCCTCACGCGCGGCATGGCGCGTAACTTCCTGCACCGTGTTATAGATATAAAACAGACGTCCAAACTCTAAAATGCCAAACAGTAAGATAAATAGCAGTAAGGCAATAATCGCAAACTCAACCGCTGCCGCGCCTTGCTGCTGCCTTTGATGTCTGCTGTAATTTTTCATCATGTTAAGCATCATCAATTCCCTTCAGCGCATGTACCGCATAGCAGTAGAAGGCGATAGCGTAGTAACCCAAGTTGCTGTACCGACTGGCAGGAAGATTGGAACCCATCCACCAATCGTAAGGGGGTACGCATTAATCGCAACTTTTACATAAAGTGGCGCGTCACAATTTGGCTCGCAAGTAACTGCAACTTGTGCTGTGGTAAAACTTGGCACTTGCGCCTGCGTAGCTGCATTAACCACCATTTGTTTGGCCTGATCTTGTGTTGCAGCATCAAGCGCCACTAAAGCACTGACTCTAATATTAGAAAGGTATCTCGCGCCGTCACGTGTGGCCTTGGTTAAGGCATCGTTGTACCAAAAGGCTCGACCAAACTCCACAACACCTGTCACAAACATCAGCAATAGCACCAATAGCAAGGCAAGCTCAATTGCAGCAGCGCCTTGCTGCTTAACATGCCATAACTTACTTTTAAATTTTAGTTGTGTGGTTTTCATGATTATCTGTAAAGCTTAATATCACTGGTTGGTAAAGGAGTTGGCAATAAACCGCCAAACTCTACGAAAACATCACGATCACCCGCCACATCAGATCTGCGCTGCATCAAAAACCGGCCAACCGCCAACACTGGCGCTGGCCTGCAAACACCGCCTGCCGTTGTACAGTCGACAATCACCATATTGAGCACCCGGCGCCCAGCTTTGCCTGGTTGAGCAGACGCAGGTGGCGCTGTATAGAAGCTTCCACTTGCTTGCGCATATGGTGATGGTTCAGGATAAGAGGTCGCAGTGTTTCCGCTATATAAGGTTGGCCACTGTGAAACAACTGCACCAGTTTTTCTATACCCTGACCATAAAACACCGTAATTTCCCACTGTTCTTAAGCCATATGGCTTAGACATACAAGGGCGACTTGGTGGTCCGCAAAGATTGTTAACGTTGGTTCGCTGAACAAACGTTACCGTTTGTTGTACAGGGTCTGTGCCCATCCAGTTTCTAGGTGAGCCAACCCCTGCATTGTTATACCTATACTCTTTGACATTGGTATCAGGTGGGGCGGTAGATACATCACATTTATTTTGAGGTGTATAGTCACCAAACCTTGAATCAAGCGCAGATAATTGTGGAACAGATATCCCCGTGTTGGTGTTAACGGTACCGCCAACAATTGGTGTAAACCCAACTTTACCTGCACACACATAGGGAAGTGTGTCGTTCGTGCTGGTTGCAGGGCAAACCCCAGGTGTATTTGACTCAGGGTCTATCCAAAACATGGTACCAGGGCCAATTGGGTTAGCCTCGCTTACTTTGTATGACACACCACGTTCATAGCCAAACTCATGCGTTGTGCCTGGGTCTGGCAACTCACAGATAGCTATAGGTGTAATATCAACGGCATATTTACCGGCTACCGCCAAGCCGAAGGTCTGTGTGGTATTAGCAACACTTGGCAACACCTGAATAAACCAGGTGTTGATAGTGCGTAAACCTGTATCTACTTTTAAAAAAGTCTTATCACCAGCTAAGGCATCACTGGTGACCGAGCTAATCGGCACCATACAGCCATCACTTGGGCAGCTACCTACCCACATATTGCTGGCAGTCACGGTTACCGCAGTGCTATTCAGGTTGTATTTATTTTTACCTGCGGCTTCAATTGCTCTGGTAATCGCGTTATTAATGCCGGTTACTTTACCGTTAAGCTCTTTAGCACCACTAAGCGAAGAAGAGTCTGCTGCGTTTTGTAGTTCAGTTCTAGTCACATAAAGGTGGCCTAAATCTAATACCAAACCCAGCATACCTACGAGAGACACTAAGCAGATTGCAACGATTAACGCTACTGCACCTTGCTGGCGTTGCATGCCATACAGATTACATTTTATATGCTTGCTCATGTGGCTCTCCTTCGTTGCCCAGTGGGCGCCAAAGCCTTACCTTGTCCCACTACTACTGCTACTTCCAGTTCCGCCGCCAGTATTACCAACCCCAATGTTAAACACATTAGTGGTGGCTGGTGGCTGCGTAAAGGATTTATGGTACGTGTCTACCGCGGCATCTGCGGCTGCCCCATCTACACCAAAGACAGCTTCATTAGTCGTTGATGCATCGGGGTTGATCGTCTGCTGCGCTTTCGCAGCATTCACTGCCTCACCAAAATGATCATCCAGCATTGGCGTTTTAGTGGCGCAACCAGCCATGGCGACAGATGCGATCAAGGCAGATAGAATGTATTTAAATGTTGAGGTGTGCATGACTATCTCCTTATTTCAATTCAAAGCCATCTTTAGCACCACTTTGATCAGGCGCTGCCGTATTAGGCTGAGATGCAGGTGCTCTTTGTGTTGGGTTGTCATCTGCAGCTGGCTCAGCTGGTTTACCTTCTAACTTACCATTCAAGAAGAACTCTGTTTTACTTGGTGGGGTAAAGTGATCAGTAGGTAATGCAAAGTCAGGTGGTAGTGGTTTAACCAAGCGTGGTGTGACTACGAATAACAGCTCAGTTTTATCTTCTTGAAAAGAACTACTACGGAACAGTGCCCCAATAATTGGAATCTCTCCTAAAATTGGGAAGCGACGGATGTTCTCTGTCACATTGTTTTTGATCAAACCAGCAATCGCAAAGCTTTGACCATCACGCAATTGCACTGTGGTAGATACACGTCTCACCGTAAATGATGGGAATACACTACCGCCCACTGTGGTGCCACCCTGATTAAGCTCTGATACCTCTGGTGCTACCCTTAAGTTAATCATCCCTTCTTCGAGCACGGTAGGTGTAAATTTTAGACCTACACCAAAATCACGCTCTTCTAAGGTAAGTACAGAAGCGCCGCCACCTGTATTATTTTGTGGCACTGGAATAAATATTTTACCGCCTGCCAAAAAGCTGCCTTCTTGACCACTAATGGCGATAATATTAGGCTCCGCTAAAATCTTAACGATACCATCTTTATTTTCAGCATCAATTTTAATGGCTGTATTGCCCTTGGTAATCGTCAACAAACCACCGGGAGATAATGGATCAGCGCTGGTAAGGCTTAAAAAACCAGATGCAATCGCATAAGCCACGCCACCATTAGCACGGGAGGCGCCAAAAGATGCACCTAGTTTATCTAATATGTTTTTCGAAACCTCAGCCATTTTCACTTCAAGCATTACCTGTTGCGGCGCTGCTACCTGAAGCATATTAATAACTTTTTTGTCCTTATCTTTGCTGCCATATGCCTCTGCCAGCGCCATGGCCCTATCTGCTTTCACTGCATCAGTCACGGTGCCGCTCAGTACTAAAGAGTCTGCTGCGGTGCTCACCTTAATGCCTTTTTCATTAGGCATGATTTGCTGCAATTTTGTTTGCAAGGATGCAGCATCCATCATTGTGGTCACTGCAACCACCCTTACATCCATCACAGCAGACTGACCAGACTTATCCAAGATAATCACCATGGTTGAGCCTAGTGCTTTAGCATGCAGCACCACCTCTCGAGGACTGGTGACGTCTACCTGTACAATTTTCTCATCATCTACCTTAACACGTTGCAAGTTCACACCTGCAGGTAACCTCACTAAATGCGATTGCCCTAAAGATAACTCAACGCTAGGCACAATCTCAGTAGAGGATGGCGTAGGTTTAGCTGCCTTTTTAGGCGTGACCGCAGCGACCAAGATATTCTGCATATTTGCTTGAGGCTCAGCTGCATGTACAGGTACCATTGAAAGTAGCGTCATGCCTAGCATAGCAGCCAGAAGATTACTGACACAGAACCTTAATTGGCTGTGTAAAAACTGATCACGTTTGATCTTGTGCTTGTTCATCTCATTTCTCCCTGACAATATGCCGTTTCTCTTTCAAATTTCGATACGAGCTAGGTTTTGCTTAAGTCTGGACTTAACTCATCACCGCTTTCTCGATCTCACTATCCTTTGAAACTAAGCGCTTTCATTCGTAGATGCTTCATTAATTACACTGACTACATTCACGGTTTTACTGAACCGATGGCTTAAACTCCTCTACGGTTTTGGTCGCGCCTCGCACAACCTCAACCTGCTCGTAGCTTTCTCTTTGCATTGATGGTTTACGTGCCGCAGATTTTTTCACCACATGTTTAACCTCGGTTTTAACAACAGGCTGTTGTGTCGCTGCTGCCATTACTGGAGGCTCATCTACACGATTAAGCAAGTTTTTCTTGGTTGACCCTTCTGTAGTCACCACGCTCTTATCAACCTGATTACGCAACACCAATGACAAAGTACCAACACTGCGTGCCAAATCTAATTTTTCAGCCTGTGCTGGTGTTACCTCAAGGGTTACTGCATTCACCACTTTTGGTTTTGTTTCATCTCGGTTCTGCTCTTGCGCTACAGCCAACACCATAATGTGCTCAAGTACAATTTTTGAAATACTCTTGTTCACATTTTCAGCCTTCACGCTTTCATCTTCGGTATTCACTACAATGTCTACATAGTTACCTGGTAAGGCAAAGCCTGCCACACCCACCACATCATTCACCCTGACAGTCATTGCGCGGTTTCCCTCAGCAATTACTGCAGATAGACCACCGGTTGCGCCAAGTGGAGCTAATTTAGACTCCAGCACAGGCTCACCTTGTAATAAACTGGTTTTTACTACCCTCGCATCTAAAGTTTTAATATCATCAGCCGCACCAGCAGGTACGCTGCCTCTTGGCCAATCTGCCAACTTAAGCATTTGCGGTGTAAGCGGTGTGCCTAAATCAATATTGATGGCAGCCACAACCACCTTGCTAGAAGCTACCGAAGCAGCTTGTTGAGAGATCCAGCGTGAGGCTAACACTACAGCACCTAAGCCTATGCCGACTGAAACCACAATCATCAAAAATGCTCTTGGATTTTTCATCTGTCATCCCCTTTATTTTCTGTTCTCATCAACATATCGTGATGCATTCAAACATTAATCGTGGGCAAAATAATTATTCCAGGCCCAATCCAGCAACTCTCTACTCATAATTGCCGGTTTACCTTCATATCGTGCAATATCTCTAAGCTGCTCCAATATATCTCTAGGAATACAGGCAAAAAGTGGTCTGCCTGTCTTGTAGTGATGTTCATGCAACAAATAATTAAAACCATCCTCACTGAAAGGAATATTAATTTCCTCGCAAACCTGTTGAGCGATTACGCGATACTCATCTTCGCTTAATGGCCCAACATAAATCTTGTAGCCAAGCCGACGCAAAAATGCTTCATCGGTTAGTTTGCTAGGAGCTAAGTTAGTGGAGAACACCACAATCACATCAAATGGCAACATGAATTTTTTGCCGGTATGTAACGCTAAGTAGTCCACATGGCGATCTAGCGGTACAATCCAGCGATTCATAATATCCACGGCAGGTGTCAACTGGCGACCCAAGTCGTCAATAATCAATAACCCATTATTGGCCTTGACTTGTGGCGGCGCCTGATAGAAGCGAGCGCTCTCATCAAAATCTAAATCCAGCATGGAGAGCGTCAATTCACCGCCGGTTTTAATCACTGGACGGTGACATGTCACCCAACGTTGGTCAGACATTACCCGACGATCCAATCCCAACCCACCAACTTCATCGGCTGGTACGGATGGGCGATGGGTCAGAGGATCAAATACCTGTATTACCTCATTATCTACGACGATGGCATGTGGTATCGCTACGTCGCCAGATAACAATTTGGCTAAATGCTCTGCGATAAATGTTTTACCGCTACCAGCTGGCCCATATACAAAGATTGCTCGGCCGGAGTTCATGGCTGCACCAAACTGTTTGAGTAAGCCTTCTTTAATCACTAATCCATCAAAAATTCTTAATAGATTCGGCCGAGTCACATGCATATTGACGATAGACTGTTGACGCACTTGCTTGATATAGGCCAATAAACTGACAGGCGCTGCGCCTACATATTGATTTTTACGTAAATAATCTTCTGCACGTAATCTGCCTAACTCTGTCAGATTGTAGGCAATCGCAGTTTCAGCCTCACTATTACGCACAGCCTCACACATGCGCTCTGTACGCATAAAGGCGAGCAATGGCTCTAGGACTGCTACTGGAAGTTTTGCGTAAGAAACCAGATCCATCAATCGCATCTGGCCACGCAAGAATAATGCTTTTGTTAAAAGCTCTACAATAAACTGAAAACCTAGGCCCGTTTCTTCAATAGTACTAGGCTGCATGGGAACCAGTGTATGACGGCGTTCTTCATGCGCTTCTCTCTTATATTCTGCCATGCCTATTGTCATGATTTCATTCACTTTTTCGGTTAATTTTATTTATTTGTATTATCTTTATTCTTTCGGGGTTACACCCACACTTAACCAATACGTAAACTTACATCAGTAGCGCTTATTTACTCTCCATGAACTTCACTCATGAACACTCCGCTCTAACAAACACAACCCATTACTACAAGCGCTGCCAAATCAGGTAAGTAAAGGTACCTAAAGTAATTGCTACTGCGTAAGGTAACTTTCCTACCGAAACTGGTAAATCATTCATCAACGGCGCTTCTCCAGCACTCAATTTAACCGCACTACCATAAAGAATCAGTTTGACGTTCTGCAACATAGGCTTGAGCTGTTTTGACCACATCACCACCAATAACGCCATCACACCACCCACTACAAATATTGACAAAATAGCGCCTAAAACATCATCCGGCCCCAAAAACGCACCTACCATACCAATCATTTTCACATCGCCAGCACCCATCGCACGTAACCAATAAATTGGTAAAAACACGCCCATACCGACTGCTAACCCTTTCAGTGAAACCCACCATCCTAATGCACCTGGTATCTGTGAATTAAATCCCCAGCCCTCAGGTAACACTCCGTTTAAAACGACCCCAATCACTATGCCAATTAACACTATTTTGTTAGGGATCCGATTGCTGCTAACATCATGCCTCGTTGCCAACAACATCAACACACCTAGTGGCAGTAACGCTAAGAATCCCATTAGCCGCGGCGTCATTTTGCTACCTCTTCCTTGCTATGTTTTTATAATATCAACACTGCTAGCAATCGTAGTCTTGACTGGCGTTACCTAATACCCCTTGAAAATTCCAAGCAACATTGGTTTATTGCTACTCATCAAGACTGCGACTGCTTGCCCGTATCGTCTTAACAAGCTGCAGGTGTGCCACCAAGCGCAGTTGCAACACTTCTGAAAGTTTCACAAACACGGGTACCTGTTGTTCTTACGGCGGCAATAATCACCACAGCAATAAGCGCTGCAATCAATGCATACTCAATAGCAGTAACGCCTTCTTCATCGTTAATAAAACGCTGCATACCTAAATATAGATTTTTCATTTTAAAACTCCTTTTTATTGAAAATCACGTCATACAAAATTACAATTGATTACTGCTCTTGTGTCTTTCACTTTAGGGCAAACCTCCCTAGTGCTTATTGTTCTTTTATCAGCTTGATTTCTTTGCCGATATGCGTAATCTACTGCAATTGATTGACGACTAATATACGAGCGAACCCTTAATCTGTTAGGGGTATATATCCCCTCTATTTTCTAGCATGCTCATAAGCTTGCGCATATTTTCAATTGCATAACTTCCCCCTTAAAATGCGGGATGAACATGCACAATTCGTGCACTCAAGAATCAATCCACCTATACCAACATATCAGCGCATATCAACGCTAATCATGCCCCTCGCGTAACTCTCTACTAAGGACAAGCTGCTGGGGTACCACCTAGCCTCGTTTCAAGATCTCTGAAAGTCTCACAAACACGAGCACCTGTAGCCTCGACCGCTAGGATAATGACCAACGCAATCAGTAAGGCAATCAAGGAATACTCGATAGAAGTCACGCCTTCTTCATCGTTAATAAAACGCTGCATACCTAGATATAGCTTTTTCATTTTAGATCTCCTCTTAATCAAAAAAACAAAGCTGCGTTGATTGGCAACTGCTTCAGTTTTATTATTAAAAGTACTTGTTATTTAGCTTCTTATCCAACCTAGCTGCCAAATGTTCAATCTACTGCAATCAAATTACTACTTATATACGAGCGAACCCTTAGTCTATTAGAGGGTATTTAAGTGGCACACACCCTTTTATTTTTAATCTATAATCATTGATGTAGCCGTACTAGATGTGTCTTGTTAAAGGACTTTTCTTGGCCTATCCATTACAAAGTTTAAGTTTTCAAACACTGTTTGATGCAGTTGCAGATGCCATGTTGCTCATTAGCGACACTGGCAAAGTTACAGAGGCAAACACGGCCGCACTCTCCCTACTAGGCTACACAGCCCAGGAGATTATTGGCCTCCCAGTTGAAGCACTCGTCCCCCAGCGCTATCAAGCGCAGCACATTAAACACCGAACAAAATTCGCAAAAAATCCAGAAAAGCGGCCGATGGGTAGTGGCAACGAGCTTGCTGTTCTAACGAAAGAAGGCAAAGAGCTAGAAGTCGACATTGGCCTGAGTCCGATCAGCTATCAAGAAAAGCCCTATACATTAGTCACCTTTTATACGGTGGCTAAGCGCAAAAGCGTAGAACAAGCCTTACGGATTAGTGAAGAAAGCTTAAGGCTGGCAAAAAAAGCAGCAGGTCTCGTTGTGTTTGATTTTGATGCTGACCTTAAAATGCGTGATGCAAATAAACAGTTACTCACATATTGGGGAGCAGAACCAGATCAGACCGAACAAAACACAGAAAAAAACAGTAGCACTGTTTTACCTCAGATTCACCCAGATGACAGCGCGATTAGAGCATCTGCCCTCCGTCATGCGACAGACCCGTTAGGTAATGGTGAGCTTAAAGTGGAGTACCGCATTATTAACCCGACTACTGGTGATTTGCGTTGGATATCAGCCACAGGACGCGCCCACTTTAGAGATGGGCGTGCGACTAGGCTATTAGGCGTAGTAAGAGATATTACTGAGCAAAAAATAATAGAAAAAAAACTACAAGACCAACATGCTGAAACCGAAACACTTTTCGCTAAAGAAGTAGCCACACAAACTGCATCAGCCATTGCACATGAAATCAACCAGCCACTAACTGCCATTTCAGCTTACAGCGAAGTGGCATTACACGCATTAAAACAAAAGGTCATAGACTCAGCCAGTCTCAAACGCGCACTTGAAGGCTGTGTAGCACAAGCACAGCGTGCAGGTAGTAGCCTGCATGAGCTACTTTCGTTTCTGCATAAAGGCGAGATGACTCGGGAGCAGTTAGATATTAACAATGTGGTCAAAGAGGCGCTCGTGGTCGCAAAAAGTTATGGTTACTCTGATTTTCATCCTGTACTACAATTAGAAAACAATATAAGGCTCGTGCTCGGCAACAAAACACAAGTGCTCAAGATAATTGTCAACCTGCTTAGAAACGCTGTAGAAGCAATGCGCGAGGCAGAAATAGCACCCTCTGAAATCAGCATTACCGTACGGACTAATGCAAATATCAACATGGCGCACGTGTCGGTGCAGGATGTGGGGCCAGGTCTCAACCATGAAGTTGCAAAACATATTTTTGAGCCATTTTTCACTACTAAATCCAAAGGCATTGGCATGGGGCTTGCCATTAGCCGATCCTTAGCAGAGGCAAATGGCGGGCAGCTCTGGTTAGATCCTGATTTCAAATTAGGCGCAACCTTTCACTTCACACTTCCATTCTCACCATGAAAACTACTCCTCCTACCGTTTATATTATTGATGACGAACATGCGATTCGTGACTCATTAGCCCTCATGATTGCGCAAGAGAATATTCCTGTCATGGCATTTGAAAGTGCACAGGCATTTTTAGAGGTTTGCCCGCAGGAGTGTTCCGGCTGTGCAATTATTGATTATAGAATGCCAGAAATGGATGGGCTCGAACTGCAGGCTGAGTTAGCTAAACGTGACATCACGCTACCCATTATCTTTTTAACAGGCCATGGCAATATTCCTACCAGCGTTAAAGCGGTGAAAGCTGGTGCGATTGATTTTTTAACCAAGCCGGTACGACGTGAAAAACTCATCAGCGTGGTGGTTGCCGCCATGATGGAATCAGAAAAGATACTCGCAGAAAATGCCAGTTACAAAGAGGCGGTAAAATGTATAGCAAGCCTGACCGAGCGAGAATACGATGTCATGCTACTAGCGATTCAAGGCTACCATAACAAAGACATTGCACGTCAGCTTGGCATTAGTCACCGCACTGTAGAAATCCACAAGTCAAATATCATGCATAAAACCGGTGCTAGCCATGTGCTAGATTTAGCACGCATCGCCCACAAAAGTGGTTTAAAAGAATAAGCTTTTATTGCAACCCGGCGGCTAAATAGCAGCCATTTTCTAGCACGTAAACTTAAGAAGTTAAGCCGCTAGGGTAAGTAGAGGATTATTTAGGCTACATTCTGCCCCCTCTGCCAGTATTAACTCAAACTCATTTATTGGTAGAGGTTTACTAAAATAATACCCTTGATAATGATCACAACCATAATTCCGCAGGAAAGCAAGCTGTGCGTCAGTTTCCACCCCTTCAGCAATAATGTCTAGGTTCAACGCACGCGCCATCGCAATAATCGTCAGTATAATTGTCCGATCACTACCATCACTCGACATATCGTTTATAAAAGACTGATCAATCTTAAGTTGTGAGAGTGGTAGTTTTTTTAGATATTGCAATGATGAATAACCCGTACCAAAATCATCTAATGAAAAGCGAATCTTCATGGCATTCAGCTCACTCATTTTAGTAATGATGTCATTAATGTTATCGACCAACATGCTTTCGGTAAGCTCAATCTTAAGCATAGATGGATTGATGTGATGGCGCGCGATAGATTGACGCACTTGCTCCACGAAATTGACTTGATTGAACTGTTTTGCACTAACGTTAACAGCCAGCTCAATATGACTGGTGAATGATTTTTTTTGCCAAAGCGCCAGTTGAGCACAGGCTGTATCTAGCACCCACGCTCCTATCGGTATGATGAGTCCGGTTTCTTCAGCCAAAGGAATAAAGTGGGCTGGCGAGATCATGCCACGCTCCGGATGTCTCCAACGAATCAATGCCTCAGCGCCTACTGGGAGGCCTGTACTGTCAACTTGAACTTGATAATGCAACTGGAACTGCTTTTCATTCAGTGCTTTGCGCAAATCTCTTTCTAGTGCTACCCGGCTGTTAATCGTGTCTTGCATTACTGGATCAAAAAATCTAACCATATTCCGGCCAGCCTTTTTGGCTTGATACATTGCAATATCTGCCTGTTTCAGCAAGTCCTCTTCCGTCTGTGTTTGACTATCCAACATCGCCACACCAATACTGAGCGTACTGATATATTCATTACCATTCAGCAGATAAGGCTGATTGAGTATATTTAACAATTTTTCCCCAACCACTTCAGTTTGACCGGCAGCCTCAATAATGTCCTCATTAAGCTCGTCCAGTAACACAACAAACTCGTCCCCACCGATTCGCGCAACGGTATCGCCTTCCCGTATGGCACTCTTCAGCCGGCTTGCCACCTGTTGCAACAGCATGTCGCCAATATGATGACCTTGCGTGTCATTGAGCGTTTTAAAGTAATCTAGATCAAGAAACAATAGCGCGCTTTTACGCCCGAAACGTTTACTAGCGGTGACAGCCTTGGATAATCTATCCACAAAATAGCGTCTGTTAGGCAATGTGGTAAGCGGATCATAAAAAGCCAACAGGTGATTCTTCTCATCCACCGCCTTACGCTGGGTAATATCGGTACGAATGGAAATGTAACTTTCAGGTTTACCATTGTCATTCATAAAGGGGACGATTGTCGTATCCATCCAATACAACTGCCCGTCTTTCGTGCGATTGCATATTTCGTTATGCCACGTCTCGCCTTTGGCGATAATACGGTACATTTCCTTAAAGAAACCTTTAGGATGCTGACCAGAATTCATGATGGAATGATTCTGACCAATTAACTCATCTTGGGCATAACCGCTAATTTCACAGAACTTAGCATTAGCATATTGAATGCGCCCCTGAGTATCAGTGACGACTACATGGGCATGCTTATCTAATGCAAATTTCTGATACTTGAGTTCCGTTAGTGCAGACTTCCAGTACTCCTCTGCCCGCTGACGTAGAGAAACCTCTTTACGTAAACCCTTATGTGTCTTCAAGAAAATAGACACCCCAAGTAGCAAACTGACCAACATGATAATTTCAGAAGCCAAGCCACTGAGACTGGCATACTTTTGCTGCTGCTGAGAAGACTTCTGTAGTCCGCTATCAAATTCACGCAATCGTTCAATCATGACGGCATATAACTGGTTAATTTCACCATCAGACACTATCGATATAGTAGGGCCTAATAAGTTTAGCCCCCCCTTATTGATCAACGACTTATTAGACTCATGAATAAATGTTTCTAAAGCAGTACGTACCTCCACTACTTGCTTCTGCTGAGCTGGATTATCAGCAGTAATCTTTTGCATCTGGATGAGGTTATCTAACATACGCTCAAGTGTATTATCCACCGCTTTTGCAACGCCTTCATTGCCTGGCAGCAGGCGAGACTTAAAACTATCATTTTGGATAATTGGTATCGTTTGAATATTTTTTGATAGATTCAGTAAGGTATACGTTCGCTTTAGCATTGCGCTATCGGCTTTACTTTTATTGATGCTATGCACCATTGCTACGATTGAGATACACACTAGCGCTAGTGGCAATAAAGTGCTGCTCTTAAAATTAATTATTTTGTGCATCGTTTATTAAAACCTTTCAAACTCCATCACTCATTATTTAATACTGTTCCAGCTTTATCGAAACACTCTCTAACTTCACTACTGCCTATTAGTCAACCAGTGACTTGCCATTACCGCCTGCGCGATGCTACATGCTGTTTATTTCAATAAAATGAATGAATTAGCTTTTTTATGAATACTTTTGGCAAATAAAAAAAAGGCGTCTGATAACAAACCAACTCCCGATCCATCAGAAATTAATTCAATTATCAAGACACCTTTGCCTTGTGCTACCTATAAATACGAGCCAGCGTTGACTCTAAACTTAAACTTTATCTCACAGTATTCTTAAATCATCAGCCTTTTGTTCGCCTTATATACAATTACCTAACATCCTGATTAACTCACTTAACAAAAAGATAATTTTTCAGAATTTAAAAATATAAAAGCAATCAACATGCCAACCTTAAACATGCCAATGATTACAACGAATTTATTCAAAAAGCCTCAATATCGATAGGGAATATCTGTCATTGAATAGGTCTTGAATGCACACCCTGTATGCGCCTACATTATCTAAAGCACCAAAAAAGTGCGGTCTATGACCGCGCAGTAACGCCCAATATCTGCATTTCAAGTTTTCAATTTCCACTATCACCTAGAGCGGGATATCAACAGACAATCTGGAGTGGCACGATTTATTCTGTTGATTTATACGTGCTCGCGCGGATTACTTAATGAATTTATTCTTGGTAGTGTGTTAGAACAAAAGCTAAAACAAAAAATATCCGAATGATTATTGGGAGTATGTAGAGATGGCAGTGCTCGAAGTGGAAATGAGCCTTTACGAAGCCATATTAGCTAGGCGTTCCGTACGTAGCTACTCAACACAAAAGCTAGATAAGGAAACGATTCCTAGCTTACTGGAAGCAGCTATACGTGCGCCTACGGCCATGCATGGAGAGCCTTGGGCTTTTGTCATCATACAAGACAAGAAAATACTGAAAGAACTCTCTGATCAGGCCAAAACCATGTTAATGACCAGCACATACTCGGACCAACAGCAGCCATCAGTTAAGTTCTTTGAGCAATTAATTAATCAGGATTTTAATATTTTCTACAACGCAGGCACGCTCATCTTAATTTGCAGTAACACCAATTTAACGGCGTCTGAAGCGGACTGCTGGTTAGCAGCTGAAAACCTGATTTTGGCAGCATGTGCCATGGGCTTGGGCACATGCATTATTGGCTGCGCTTCCCCTATTTTAAATTTAGCTGAGGTCAAAACCAAGCTAGGCATTTCTAGTGAATTTACAGTGGTTGCACCGATTATTGTTGGCTACCCCAGCGACACGCCAGTACGCAGCTCACGTAAGCATCCAAGAGTTTTGGCAAATATTCAAACTAACTAAATGCATAGAATGTTGTTACCAAGTTAGGCCATGAATAATAGTAATGGAGAGGATGTAAATAAAAATGTACAAACAAATTCTCTGCCCGATAGATGGAAGCAACACTTCAAACTGTGGCATGACAGAAGCGATTAACCTTGCCAAAATCCATCATGCAAAGCTTAGGTTCTTACATGTGGTTGACACCTATTTCCCCATTTTAGATGCTAATGGAGACCTTAATGTCTTGTACCTCGCCGACATTCAACGTAGCCAAGGCGAGAAAATACTCAAAGCCGCTGAAGATAACGCGCTTCAATCTGGCGTATCTGCCGATAGAAAAATCGCAGAAAGCATAGGCGATCGGGTCTCAACACTGATTATTAAGCAAGCAGAAGAATGGCCCGCAGATTTAATCGTCATGGGCACGCACGGCTTACGCGGGTTTGCACGTTTTATGATGGGAAGTGACGCTGATGCGGTTGTGAAACAAAGTCATGTACCCGTGCTTTTGGTTAAAACGCATAGTTAAAATAATCTTTAACAAAAAAAGGAAACCATCATGTCAATAAGCACAATTTGTAATCACGAAGTGGTGACAGTTAGAGCTGATGCCACCGTTTTTGAAGCAGCCAAATTAATGCGTAATCACCATGTTGGCGATGTTGTGGTGGTCAAAGAAAGTCAAGAGCAAACCATACCATTAGGCATCGTCACAGACCGCGATTTAGTCATAGAGGTTGTAGCAACTGAATTGGATTGTAAAGTCATTACGGTAAGTGACATTATGGTCAGGCATTTATCGGTAGTCACAGAAAGTGCTGGGGTATTTGAAACGATTAAAATGATGACCTCAAAAGGTGTCCGGAGACTACCTGTTGTGGACAAACATGGCATGCTTACTGGCATTGTAACGCTAGATGATTTATTAATACTGCTCTCCAACGAGATTGGCTCATTAACCAAACTAGTGACGCGCGAACTTAAAAATGAAGCGTCATCAAGACGTTAATACCATGGTTGATTTTGAGCTAACCATCTCAAATATAAACCATGCGTCATCAACTGACAGCAAAGCCTGCTCAGCCGATACCCGTTTTTACGAGTTAAGCCATATTTCAGGTAAAATAGCGCTTTTAAATCAAATCCATTAAAACATGTCATCGCTTCAAGACGAAATCTCCCGCCGCCGTACTTTTGCTATTATTTCTCACCCCGATGCTGGTAAAACCACACTGACCGAAAAACTGCTTTGGTTCGGTGGTGCAATTCAGGTCGCTGGTGAGGTACGTGGCCGTAAAGCAGCACGTCATGCGACATCAGACTGGATGGAGTTAGAGAAACAACGCGGCATTTCCGTCACGTCGTCTGTCATGCAGTTCCCTTACCGCGAGCACATGATTAACCTGCTGGACACCCCGGGCCATGATGACTTTTCGGAAGATACTTACCGCACATTAACCGCTGTAGACTCTGCAGTGATGGTGATTGACTCTGTAAACGGCGTGGAAGCGCAAACCATTAAACTGTTAAACGTGTGCCGTATGCGCGACACACCTATTATCACATTCATTAATAAACTAGACCGTGAAAGCCGCCCGCCCATTGAGTTGCTGGATGAAATTGAAACCACACTAGGCATGGAATGTGCGCCAATGACCTGGCCGATCGGCATGGGTAAAACTTTCCGCGGTGTGTACCATCTGTATAACGATGAAATCTCATTCTTTGACCCGCGTGCAGAAAAAGGCACCTCAGAAACCATCAAAGGTTTGGATAACCCACGCGTTGATGAGCTATTAGGCCGTCAAGCCGAGGAACTGCGTATTGATATTGAGTTGGTGCGTGGTGCATCCCATGAGTTTGATAAAGAGCGCTATCTAAACGGTAAACAAACACCAGTATTTTTTGGCTCTGCAATTAACAACTTTGGCGTGCAGTCATTGCTGGATGCTGTGGTAGATTTATCTCCGCCGCCACAATCTCGTAACACGGCAAGCCGCCCTGTAGAGGCTAATGAAGGTAAGTTTTCAGGCTTTGTGTTCAAAATTCAAGCGAATATGGACCCGAAACACCGTGACCGTATCGCGTTCTTGCGTGTATGTTCTGGCCGTTTTGAACGTGGCATGAAAGTGAAGCAAGTGGCCACCGGCAAAACCTTGAGCGTGAACAACGCCATCACCTTTATGGCACAAGACCGTACCACCATGGATGAAGCTTACTCTGGCGACATTATTGGTATTCCGAACCACGGCACTGTGAAATTGGGCGATACATTCTCTGAAGGCGAGAACCTTAAATTTACTGGGATTCCATCATTTGCACCTGAGTTTTTCCGCCGTGCGCGCATTAAAAACCCAATGAAAATGAAGCAACTGCAAATTGGCCTAAAGCAGTTGGCAGAAGAAGGTGCCGCACAACTGTTCCGTCCTCTACTTTCTAACGATCTGATTTTAGGTGCGGTTGGTATGCTGCAGTTTGAGGTGGTCGCCCATCGTCTGGAGCATGAATATAGCGTGGATATGGTGTTTGAGCCATACGACTGCTACACCGCACGCTGGTTACGTGGCTCTGATGCCGATTTGAAGGCCATTGCAGATAAATACGGCTTTAACGTGGCATTAGATGGTGCCGATGATTATGTGTACTTGGCGCCTAACCGCGTTAATCTGCAAATGGCACAAGAACGTTATCCAGATATTCAATTTTTAGAAACACGTGAAATTGCCTAACTTTAGCCTCAAGACAGCCTGACAATAATGAGGTGATGCATCAAGCATCATCTCATCTCAGGCAGAGGCCAATTAGCCTTGAGGCTATCCTAGAAAGCATACAATCATGACACCGTGCCCATGCGATAGTGGCAAACCATATCATTTATGCTGCGAGATTTACCACCTAGGCACGCCGGCCCCCACTGCGGAAGCGCTCATGCGTTCACGTTACAGCGCCTATGCGCTTGCAAGCAGCAAGCCTGATTTAAAAGATTACCTGCTACGCACTTGGCACTCGAACTCCAGACCACAAGACCTGAATTTAGAAGGTCAAGAGGCAATCAAATGGTTAGGCTTGCAGGTGAAGCAGTATCAAAATATAGATGCAGACAATGCAACGGTCGAGTTCGTTGCGCGTTATAAGTATGCCAACAATTTGGGTGGAAAAGCAGAAAAACTACAGGAAACCAGCCGTTTTAAACGAGTTGATCATTGCTGGTTTTATCTGGATGGCGATTACCAGTAGTCAACGCAAATGCGCGATGTTTGGCAGTCACTACTTAACTAAGCAGCACGCAATCTAAATGACAACCGTTTTAATTCACACAATCGTCATTAATGTGAAATAAAAACATCACCTTAACTTCACATTCACACACTAAGATGCACCTCATTACGCGCTTACCCCATTGTATGTCGATGGCGGCGCTCACATGAGATCAACATCATGGTGTATGAAAAATCCACGCGTGGTTTTAACGAGTTTGCCAGCAATCAACGCACATTGAGTGTGCGCGAACGCCAAGTGTTATTACTGGTGAATGGCGTACGCAATCTGGATGATCTGAACAAGTTTTTTAAGCAGGACCAACTGCTAGACACGATTAAAAAGCTGGAGTCCGAAGGTTATATCCAACGCCCACGGGGTCAGCAAGCCATATCAGCCGCCACACAAACATCTCCAATCACAATCTCTTTACTCGAAACGACAGATCAAGTAACGCCAATCTGCCCGACGAAGCTCGCTACAGTGAAAAGCATACTGATTGAAGCCACCGATGACTATCTGGGCATGATGGGGCGCGGCATTAAAACTAAAATTGAAAGCTGCGAGAATGAAACCAGCTTAAGGCAGTGCATTTCAAGCTGGCATATGGCAATGCGCGAATCTAAACTTGGGCGTGAATCCGCCAGTTTTTTAATGGAGCAGATTCACCAAACTCTAGAAGGCAATATCATCGATACGATAAGCAGCGCGCAACCCCAGCATTAATATGACAGAGGCACGCTGCTTATAAGGCACTGTGAGTCAGCGCGCTCATTGCACGATAATCAGGCGCCTTCAAATGCCTCACATAATTGGCTTAGCAACTGACCAAAGATTGGCAACACATCTTCCACACCATGCGGGCTATCATCGTCCGTACCAGCGACAACCAATGCAATCACCAACTTATCGACATTTTCTCTAAATTGCGTCCAGTGCTCTACTTCTGCATCGGCAATTAACTGAAACTTATTAAGCCCAGATTCCACAATCTCAACCAGTTCTGCATCAGGCAAGCCTGCAAACAACGTTTTCGCAATGGTAATTTGCGCGGTTGAAAAATCAGGTTTTATATCTTCCTGCACGAGTGGCGCTGTAAAGAATGCATAACTTAGTAACGCAAACGCTTGATATACGCTCAGCATATCAAAATTGTCACTGCGCTCAGCTAAAGGTGAACGGTCAGCAGATTGAATCGCCTTAAATGTCACATAGCAGCTCAAGTAATCGGCTGCGTTCAATGCATCGTATTCATCTAAATTAGTATTAGGTGTTTCGTCATCGCGATGCGTTGCCGCCAAGCACAATGCATGCATCAGCTTTAAGCGTTGTGAATACGTCATTTCCATTTGGGGTCCTTATTAATCTTAAACAAAATAAACTGCCATTTAAACTGATAATTAATCATACTGCTGTTAATCAAGTGCAGGTATTGCCTCTAGCATTTCATGCAACACCAACCATCGCTCTTCTGCGGTTTCTAACTGCTGAGTTAAAGCCGCTTGCTTTTTCAACAAAGCTTGCAAAGCAGACTTATCGGCACTGGTGTAAAGCTCGCTATCATTCAACTGCTCATCACACACTTTTTTATCTGCCTGCCACTGTGCCATATTGCGCTCAATTTGCTCAAGCTCTTTCAGCAATGGGCGGCGCTCAGCAATTCTGGCCTGACGCTCCGCTTTATTCAGCGCACGGTCATTTTTATTAGGTTTATCAGTGGCAACCGCCTGCGTGGCTTGCTTTTCTTTTAGGCGCTGCTCATTTAACCATTGACTGTAATCTTCTAAATCACCATCAAATGGCGCCGCTTTGCCATCTGCAACTAAAACAAACTCATCGCATGTCGCACGTAACAAAGCACGATCATGCGACACAAGTATCACACCACCTTCAAAATCCTGTAAGGCAAGCGTGAGTGCGTGGCGCATTTCAAGGTCTAAATGGTTGGTCGGCTCATCGAGCAATAGTAAGTTCGGGCGAGTCCAAATCAATAAAGCCAATGCTAGTCGTGACTTTTCACCACCAGAAAAATTAGCGCAAGGTGACCTTGCCATATCGCCTTTAAAGTCAAAACCGCCTAAATAGTTAAGGTGCTCCTGCTCGCGCGTAAGCGGGTCTAATTTCATCATGTGCTGTAACGGTGAGTCATCCGGGCGTAATTGCTCCAGCTGATGCTGTGCAAAATAACCAATATTCAGGTCTTTGCCTTCTACCCGCTTGCCGCTTAACGGCGCCAGTTCATGGGCCAATAGTTTAATCAGTGTGGTTTTACCTGCGCCGTTTTTACCTAGCAAGCCAATACGTTCACCTGGCCTGATGGCTAATTCAATATTGCTGATTAAAGGCTTATCGTGATAACCGACACTCATACCATCCAGCACGAGCAAAGGATCTGGCGCAGCAATCGGTGCTCTAAACTCAAACCCAAACTGTGAGTCCACATGTGCAGCAGATATCATCTCCATACGTTCAAGTGCTTTAATGCGGCTTTGTGCCTGACGTGCCTTAGTAGCCTGCACACGGAAACGGTCAATATAACTTTGTAAATGAGCAACCTTACGCTGCTGCTTCTCAAACATGGCTTGCTGCAATGCAAGCTTCTCCGCACGTTGGCGCTCGAAATCTGAGTATCCGCCACGGTACAGGGTCAGTGTTTGCTGCTCAATATGCGCAATGTGATTCACAATCGCATCTAAAAAATCCCTATCGTGAGAGATAAGCAATAAAGTACCACGATAGCTCTGCAACCAGCCTTCCAGCCAAATCACCGCATCCAGATCCAAGTGGTTAGTAGGCTCATCCAGTAATAGCAAGTCTGAGCGGCACATTAATGCACGCGCTAAATTCAAGCGCACACGCCAGCCACCAGAAAACGTAGATACGGGCTGCTGAAGCGCAGCTTGGCTAAAGCCCAAACCATTGAGCAGTTCAGAAGCTCGCGCTCTTGCGCTGTAGCCCTCAATATCGGTAAGGCGTTGATGCAACTCTGCAATCAGCTCACCTTGATGGTTAGCCTCTGCGGCAACTAAAGCGGCCTCAATTTCACGCAACTCAACATCGCCATCCAGCACAAACTCAATGGCAGGCATGGCTAACGCAGGAGTCTCCTGCGCAACATGCGCCACCACCCAACTTGCTGGCATTTCCAAATCGCCCTGCTCAGGATGCACTTCGCCGCGCAACATAGCAAATAGAGAAGACTTACCAGCGCCATTGGCACCAGTCAAACCAACTTTATGGCCTGGGTGCAGTTGCATGGATGCACCTTGAATTAAAATTTTAAGGCCGCGTGTTAATGTAAGTTGTTTAAATTGAATCAAGTGATAACCAATGAATTAAATTGAGCCCCACCGGTCAACATGCGGTTGGCTTAATGTATGTATTTAAGGTAGCGAAAATGTGACTATTAATAATCGCTAACCGACTAAACCCGTTATTCTAAATGATTAACGTGCATAGTCTTAAACACTCTTTTATTTTTAAGCTAGATTTGTATCAATTTACCTAGTTTTACAACTGCATGGCCTTGAATATCAATTAATACTGTCAATATTCAAGTAAAATGTGCGGTCTAAACATTTAACAATAAAACCCACATAATCAATGGTTAAAAAATCTCTACTTTGGGTTTATCGAGCGCTACTTTGGCTAGTTGGCATTTCAGCCGTGATTGTGACGGCTATCGCACTCACGATTCATTTCTGGCTGATGCCAAATATCGGCCAGCATAAAGATGAAATCGCCGGTTTTGCAAGTAAGTCTGCCAAGCAAAAAGTCACTATCGGCGATATCAAAGCTGACTGGCAAGGAATCAATCCGCACTTACTGCTGAATAAGATTGATATCTTTGACACAGAAAACCGCATCGCTCTACAGTTAAAAACCATTGATGTTCGTTTGTCTTGGTTAAGCGTACCATTACTAGAGCCACATTTAGCCGAGCTCATTATTCGCGAGCCAGCACTCACGGTACGCCGCACCGCCAATGGCGAAATCTTTGTGGCAGGCATCAGCATGGCTGGGGAGTCCAACCCTGACCTAACCAACTGGTTATTAAGGCAGAATAAATTAGCCATCACTAATGCAAAAGTATTATGGCTGGACGAACTTAAACGCGCACCAGAGCTAAGCCTAAACCAACTAAATGTAGAAGTGCTCAGCCCGCCGTGGAGAAGTTTAGTCCGAAACCATAGTTTCACGGCAAATGCATTGCCATCGACTGGTAGCCGCCACCCGCTGCAAGTCAGCGGCAGTTTTTATGGTAGCGATGTCCGCCAAACCCAAAACTGGCATGGCAACTTACACTTAGAACTCAAGAATGCAGACCTAGCCGCTTACAAAGCCTGGGTAGATTACCCGGTTGACCTTAAGTCTGGCATCGGTAGCACCAATGTTGATATTGATTTCTCACATCATCAGGTGCAATCCATCAATAGCCATGTTGCACTAGAAAACATCCAGCTACAAACTAAGCATCATCTTGCACCACTGGTACTAGACAAGTTATCAGGGAATATTATTTGGAAAAATCTAAGCAAAAACCAGCTACTCGGCACTCCTGCCAAATTTGGTCAGTCGCTAAGCGTGAGTGAGCTCAACGCCAGCGCAATGAATGGCCTCAACCTGAAAGATGTAAAAGCCAACTACACACAAACCATTGACGGTAAACAAGATTTTAATTTAGCCATGCCTAACTTGGGTCTGACTAACATTCAGACAAGCTTGTCGCAATTACCACTCCCTGAACAGCTCATTGCGCCTATCAGCGCGATTAATCCGCAAGGCGAGCTGACAGACCTGAATGTGATATGGCAGGCTCAAAACAACATCACCAAAAGTTACCAAGTAACGACCAAATTTAACCGCTTGACCACCAACGCTTACCAACAAATACCAGGCTTTAGCAATTTATCCGGTGAGTTTAAGGCAAATCAAAAATCAGGATCCTTGTTACTAGATAGCAAACAAGCACACGTGGATGCAAAAGACACATTACGCTGGCCTATCCCTTTCGATACACTGGAGGGAAAAATCACATGGAACATCAACCCCAATAACACCAAAATTGACGTTAACGCACTGACGGTGAGCAGTCCGCATTTATCAGGCACGCTAAATGCAAGCTATCTGATGGATGGTAAAAAAGGTGGTTACTTGGATTTAAAGGGTAAGTTCAATAACGGCAATGCTAAATATGCTAAATTTTATTACCCTAATATGCTGGGTGAAGCCACGATCAACTGGTTAGATACTTCAATTCTAGAGGGCAAGGCTAACGATATTAATGTAACCGTTAAAGGCAGGTTAGCAGACTTCCCGTTTGTAGATAGTAAAAACCACCCAGACCCAAAACTGGGGATATTCCGAGTTACCGCCAAGGTGAGCGATGCGCTTTTAGAATACGGGACAGACTGGCCCGTGATTGAAAAACTAGGCCTGGACCTGCTGTTTGAAGGCAACCGCATGGAACTCAATACACATAGCGGACATATATTTGGCAACCAAATTATTAAGAGTAAAACCACCATCGCACAACTGGATGCTGACTATCCTATTCTCAATGTACAATCCGAGCTACAAGGCCCGGTGAGCGAAGGCATTGTTTTTGTAAATAAAAGCCCGGTACACACGCTTACAGAAGGCTTTACCGATACACTTAAAACCAGCGGCACAGGCAAACTTGGCTTAGGCTTAAGTATCCCGCTTGCGGACATAGATGCATCTAAATATAAAGGCATTTACCAAATTACCAACGGCAAAATGGAAAGTGAAGACATTCCGACACTGACGCAAATTAACGGTAACTTGGAATTCACAGAAGCGAGCCTGAGCGCTAAAAACATGAAGGCTTACGCCTTTGGCTCCCCGCTTGCATTTAATTTAAGCTCAGGGAAAGACAAGTCCGTACGTGTACAGGTAAGAGGCAGACTGAGCGACAGTAGCGTCAAACAGATGCTAACTGACCACTCATTGGCAAAAGCTAATGATTACATCAGCGGCGGCACCGAATGGTTAGGCGATATATTGATTCAAAAGCCGCGTGTCAGCATAGGCATTCGCTCTGATTTAGTCGGCATCACCTCAGCCTTACCTGCACCATTTGATAAAAATGCCAACCAGCCACTCAGCTTACGTGTTGATAAAAAAATAGACACAAACACCAGCTATATTTTTGTCAATATTGGCAATAAAGCTGGCGCTAAAATCACCAGTATTTTAAAAGATGGTAAGTTTGAGCTGAATAATGCCAACATTCAGCTTGGCAGCGACATTAAAGTAGAGCCTGCCGTGAGCAACGACTCTGGTAGAGCGGCTGGCATTGCTTTAAACGGTAACCTAGATTATCTCAATGCAGATGCATGGCGTTATGTTGCGAAGAATCTCGCAGACTCATCCAGTCAGTCAATGAAGCTGCCAATTCAAAAAGTAGCAGTCACGATTAAAGCGCTCGATATTTTCAACCGACGTCTTAATCAGGTAAACATTACCGAACTGAACAACGAGGATAACTTACGCATTACACTGCAAAGCAAAGAGATTACGGGCAACTTACAATGGATTGATCAAAAAAATGGTAAGTTAATTGCACGATTAAGTAACTTTACGATTCCAGAAGCGGCGCCAGACCAACTATCATCTGCCAGCAATACGACGGACAATAAAAACTTAAAACAATTTACCAAGTTAGCGCAGGATTATCCTGCGCTAGATATTACCGCGGATAACTTTGTGTTTCAGAAAAAAAATCTGGGTAGTTTAGAGTTGATTGCTTACCCTCAGAATGACAACTGGGATATTCAAAAAATCAAGTTCAGCACACCAGAAGGCACCATTAATGCAGAAGGACAGTGGAATAACTGGGTAAGAAACGCTAACACCTCACTTAATGTGCGCTGGGACATTAAAGATTTGGGCCAAACGCTAGCGCGACTTGGCTATGCAGAAACGATTATGGACGGAGAAGGCAAACTCACTGGACAACTACGTTGGCCAGGCAGCCCACATCAATTTGACACTACCCGCCTGAGTGGTGAGCTGAAATTTGATGTGCGTAAAGGCCAGATTTTACAAGTGCAGCCAGGCGTAGGCCGATTACTAGGCTTGCTCAGCTTGCAAAGTTTACCACGGCGCCTGACGTTAGATTTTAGAGACTTGTTTAGCAATGGCTTTGCTTTTGACAAAATCAATGCAACCGTTAAAATTGACCAAGGCATGATGCGAAGCGACAACTTTAAAATGGCTGGTCCGGCTGCGGATGTGCGCATTAAAGGTGAAATCAGTATCCCCAAAGAAACACAACATCTTTTTGTTAACGTTTCGCCAAGGATTAGTGATAGCATTTCGCTTGCTGCATTGGCTGGTGGGCCACTAGTAGGGGCCGTCGCATTTTTAGCTCAAAAGGTATTGAAAGACCCTTTAAATAAAATTGCATCAACTGATTATGAAATCATTGGCACTTGGGACAACCCACAGGAAGTGAAGCCTGAAGATGAGTCGAAAAAGAGTCAGAGCAACCCGCTCATTAATTAGTTAATAAACAAGCCAGCCCATCGGCTTTAAGAAGAATTTAAAACTATTTGGATATTACATGGCTATCACCTCTCGCGTTACAACAACCAAAGCAAAACTCAGCAGTCAAAATGCCGCTAAAGGCATTATCAAAATGGCAGCGATTCAAATGGCATCAGGCCCTCATGTCAGCGCCAATTTGAGCGAGGCTGAGCGTCTTATTGAAATTGCCGCTAACCAAGGTGCCAAATTAATTGTACTGCCTGAGTACTTTGCCATCATGGGTTTAAAAGAGTCTGACAAAGTCACTGCGCGTGAAGAAGAAGGCAAAGGCCCAATTCAAGACTTTTTAAGCAAAACTGCAAAAAAACATAAAATCTGGTTGATTGGCGGCTCTGTGCCTTTAGTCAGCAATGTGCCGAATAAAGTACGTAATAGCTGTTTGGTGTTTGACGACAAAGGCAAGCAAGTGGCGCGCTACGATAAAATCCATCTGTTTGGTCTAAAACTAGGCAATGAGCATTACACTGAAGAAAAAACGATTGAAGCTGGCGATACGGTCAAAGTGATTGACAGCCCATTTGGCAAAATTGGCCTATCGATTTGCTACGACCTGCGTTTCCCTGAGTTATATAGAGCCATGGGTGAAGTAAATATCATTGTGGTACCTTCCGCATTCACCGACACCACAGGTAAAGCTCACTGGGAAAGCTTAATCCGCGCACGCGCAATTGAAAACTTAAGCTATGTCATTGCGCCAGCACAAGGTGGCTACCATATATCAGGCCGCGAAACGCACGGTAACAGCATGATTGTCGATCCATGGGGTGTAGTGCTGGATAGATTACCGCGTGGTTCAGGTGTGGTCATGGCTACCATGAACCCAACCTATCAAGAAAGTTTAAGAAAAAGTTTACCTGCACTGAAACATCGCACTATTAAGGTTGTCGGACAACAATAGCGCTAAGTATCAAGCTGACCCGTTACGTTACAAATGAATATCGCTTGTAACGTAACGCTAGGGATTAAAATAACTAGCGTCATGTAACACCCTGCCCCAATTGTGATGATGGCCGCATGGTGCATATCCATTAGCTAACAAACCTAATAGCTTATTGCCATATAAGCTCAAGTATTTACCGAGTTCTTTTTGAAAAGAAACCCATGAAAACGCAAGAAACACAACCAAACGCCCAGTTAACTAAAGGCTCGCATTTCGATGCCGCAACAGAGGCGCTACTTGCACCGGCTAATCTGGATGTAGCGAAACTGCAAAACGTGCTCGCCGATATGATGTCTCATCAAATCGACTATGCCGACTTGTACTTTCAATATAGCCGTAGCGAAAGCTGGGGGCTGGAAGAAGGCCAGGTTAAATCGGGTAATTTCTCCATAGACCAGGGCGTAGGTGTGCGTGCGGTAAGTGGTGAAAAAACTGCTTTTGCTTATTCGGATGATATTAATTTAAAAGCCTTGGTAGAGGCAGCGAAGGCCACTAAATCCATTTCTAGCTTGGGTAATGAGCAAACCGCCAGCGCTATCATCAAGCCACAAACTCCACAGTTATATTTACCGCAAGACCCGATTGCATCGCTCTCGGCAGATGCAAAAGTAAAACTATTAGAACATTTGGAGTCAATCGCAAGAAAACTAGACCCACGCATCACACAAGTCACTGCATCTATTGCCGGCGAATATGAAGTAGTGATGGTGGCTCGCCATGATGGTGTGATGGCGGCAGATATTCGTCCATTAGTCCGTGTAGGTATTAACGTGATTGCCGAAAGCAATGGCCGTCGTGAACAAGGCTCTGCTGGTGGTGGTGGCCGTTTTGATTACAGCTACTTTACCGATGAAATCTTGCATGAGTATGCACAAAAAGCTGTGCATCAGGCACTGGTTAACTTAGAGGCGCGCCCTGCCCCCGCTGGCAGCATGACGGTAGTTTTAGGCGCTGGCTGGCCTGGCATTTTGTTGCATGAGGCGATAGGTCACGGTTTAGAAGGCGACTTTAATCGCAAAGGCAGTTCTGCATTTAGTAATATGATTGGGCAGCAAGTAGCTGCCAAAGGCATCACCATTGTGGATGATGGCACGATTGCGGATCGCCGCGGCTCCCTCAGCGTAGATGATGAAGGCAACCCTACCAATAAAACCGTATTGATTGAAGACGGCATCTTGCGTGGCTATATTCAAGACACGCTCAATGCACGCCTGATGAATATGCCATTAACAGGCAATGCACGCCGCGAAAGTTACGCGCATGTACCAATGCCTCGTATGACTAACACCTATATGCTCAATGGCACACTACCACCTGAGGAAATCATCAAATCAGTTAAAAAAGGTTTATACGCAGCCAACTTTGGTGGCGGCCAAGTTGACATCACTAGCGGCAAATTTGTATTTAGTGCCGCAGAAGCTTATATGATTGAAGATGGCAAAATCACCTACCCAGTGAAAGGCGCAACCTTGATTGGCAATGGCCCAGAAGTGTTAAAAAGAGTATCGATGATCGGTAATGATATGGCCTTGGATTCAGGGGTTGGCACTTGTGGCAAAGAGGGGCAAAGCGTACCGGTTGGTGTTGGACAGCCAACCCTGAAAATTGACGGCTTAACGGTCGGCGGTACTGCCTAAATTAACGCAGATTTTATAACGGTTACCCGCTAACAGCCGTTATAATCTGCCCTTTTCCATCGCAACAAAATCATAAGCTCATGACGCAGAATACCCTGCCAATTCCCAATAAAGGCCAAGCCAACCGACTAACACTCGCAAACAGTGGCGAAGATGCGTTTGCACTAGCGATGTTAGCAACCGCGTCAAAAGCGCAAAAACCGCACCAGCCATTAGTGATTATCACGGCTGGCGGCTTTGATGCACAAAGGCTGCTAGAAGAGATTCCGTATTTTGCGCCTGATTTATCCGTACATTTATTACCGGATTGGGAAACGCTGCCTTATGACCAATTTTCACCACACCCAGATTTAATTTCTGACCGCCTCACTACGCTCTATCATATTGCGCAGAACGCTTTTGATGTTGTGATTGTGCCATTGGCAACCGCACTGATTCGCTTAAGCCCTAAAGCTTATTTAAGCGCCAATACTTTTATGCTCAAAAAAGGGCAGACATTAGATATTGAAGCACTGAGGCTGCAGTGCGCAGAAGCAGGCTATCACCATGTAACTCAGGTAATCTCACACGGCGAGTTCAGTGTGCGTGGTGGCTTAGTGGACTTATTCCCAATGGGCTCAGCCCTGCCCTACCGTATTGATTTGTTTGATGATGAAATTGAAACGATCCGTACTTTTGATGTAGATACGCAGCGTAGCCTCTACCCAGTACCAGAAATCAGGTTGCTGCCAGCACGCGAGTTTCCATTAGATGAAGCCGGCATTGCGCTATTCCGTAGCCAGTTCCGCGAAGCGTTTGAAGGTGACCCACAACGCGCAAAAATCTATAAAGACGTGAGCAAAGGCATCGCATCCGGCGGTATTGAATGGTATTTACCTTTGTTCTTTGAACAAACTGCCACATTGCTAGACTACCTAGCGCCAGATAGCCTGTTGTGCCTGCATGGTGACCTTGACTCAAGTGCACAGCAGTTTTGGCGAGAGGCGCAATCGCGCTACCGCACCTTAGCACATGATGCGGAGCGCCCGTTACTGCCGCCAGAAAATCTACTGATTAAAACTGAAGACTTCTTCAGTGCTACGCATACATTTGCCAGAGTGGTACTCACCACAGGTAATCTAGACGTTGGTAAGACAACAATCAACTTACCAGCACTCGATATCGAGCGCCGCGCAGAGCAACCTTTACATAAGCTGACCGAATTCATCAGTCAATTTAAGGGGCGTATCCTGATTGTGGCAGAAAGCCTAGGGCGTCGAGAAACCATGACGCAACTATTTGCAGAGCATGGTTTAAAAGTCGCCATTTGTGAAACCTGGGCTGATTTCCAAGCCAGCGATGCGCACGTGATGTTGGGCGTCAGCACGCTGCATCGCGGTGTGGTGTTTAGCGACAACCATGCGCAAACCATTGCCATTATTACCGAAGCCGAGCTCTACGCGGCAACCGTGCGCCAACAGCGCCGCCGTGAGAAAGAAAAAGCCCGTAGCACAGAAGGCATGCTCAAAGACTTATCTGAGCTACGCATCAACGACCCAGTCGTGCACGAGCAGCATGGGGTAGGCCGTTATAAAGGTTTGATGAACCTTGACCTAGGCGAAGGTGAAACAGAGTTCTTGCTATTAGAGTATTACGGTGACGACAAACTGTATGTACCGGTTTCACAGCTATTTCTTATCTCACGCTACTCAGGTGGCCCACCGGAATCTGCACCATTACACCGCTTAGGCAGCGGCAGCTGGGAAAAAGCAAAGAAAAAAGCGCTTAAACAAATCCGCGATACGGCGGCAGAGTTACTTAACCTGTATGCGCAGCGTGCGGCCAGACGCGGCCATGCGTTTACCTTAAGCCTGCAAGACTACGAAGCGTTCTGCGAAGGCTTTCCTTTTGAGGAAACCGCAGACCAGCTGGAAGCGATTGAAAACGTCATCAAAGACATGCAGTCTGGCCGGCCGATGGACAGGCTGGTATGTGGCGATGTTGGCTTTGGTAAAACTGAGGTTGCGCTACGTGCGGCATTTGTTGCCGTCATGGGTGGGCGTCAGGTTGCCGTATTGGTGCCAACCACCTTACTTGCCGAACAGCACTTTAATAACTTTAGTGACCGCTTTGCCGAATGGCCGATCAAAATTGCTGAAATCTCACGTTTCAGAACTGCAAAAGAACAAGCAGAAGCTCTGCGTGGGTTAGAAGCGGGAGAAATCGACATTATTATCGGGACTCATCGCCTGATTCAAAAAGACGTGAAGTTTAAAAACTTAGGTCTAGTGATTCTGGATGAAGAACACCGCTTTGGCGTACGCCAAAAAGAGCAGCTCAAGGCGCTGCGTGCTGAGGTGGATGTACTCACACTCACGGCCACCCCGATTCCACGCACATTAAGCATGGCAATGGAGGGCTTACGCGAGTTTAGTGTGATTGCCACCCCGCCGCAGAAGCGCTTAAGCATTAAAACATTCCATACCGAATACTCAGAAGGCATTATCCGCGAAGCGGTGACCCGTGAGTTTAAACGTGGTGGTCAGGTGTACTTCCTGCACAATGAAGTAGATACGATACACTCCATGCGCGAGAAACTTGAGCGTATTCTGCCCGATGCACGTATTGCCGTTGCACACGGTCAATTACGCGAACGCGAGCTAGAGCATGTGATGCGTGATTTTTACCACCAGCGCTATAATCTGTTGCTATGCACCACTATTATTGAAACCGGTATTGATGTACCCACCGCCAACACCATTATCATGAACAAGGCTGACATGTTTGGCCTAGCACAGATGCACCAACTACGCGGCCGTGTCGGGCGCTCGCACCATCAGGCTTATGCTTACCTGCTCACAGAAGCCGGCCGTAAAATCACGGTTCAGGCGCAAAAACGCTTGGATGCGATTCAGCTAATGGAGGATTTGGGCGCAGGTTTCCACTTAGCAATGCATGACTTAGAGATTCGTGGCGCAGGTGAATTGCTAGGCGATTCACAAAGCGGTGAAATGCAGGAAATCGGCTTTAATTTATATGCCGATATGTTGAACCATGCAGTAAAACAGCTGAAAGCTGGCAAAGAGCCGGACCTGAATGCACCACTGGGCGTCACCACAGAAATTAATCTGCACACCCCTGCACTACTCACTAACGATTACTGCCCGGATGTACACGAGCGCCTAGTGATTTATAAACGGTTGGCGAATTGCAACGATGACGACACCTTAGATAACCTGCAAGAGGAGCTGATTGATCGTTTTGGCTTGCTACCCGAGCAAGGTGAGGCTTTAATGGCTTGCCATCGCCTACGCATCGCCGCTAAACCGCTGGGGATTATTAAAATTGATGCGTCGGATGCAGCGATTCAACTACAGTTTAACCCTAGAGCCGATATAGACCCGTTAAAACTAATTAACTTACTGCAACGCGATAAACGATGCCGCATGAATGGACCAGATAAACTAAGAGTTGCTATCGCACTAGAAGCCATCAACCTACGGGCCGACTTTGTGAAAAGCCTACTGAAAGAGTTTGTATAAAAAACTTGGCGCGCTTGTGTCAATGCACAAAAGCGCGCCAATGGTTCAGCAGTAATCCGTCTTAGTTGTAATCGTCTTAGTGATAATCAAACATAACCTAATCTGTCGAGGCACACCACCCACATCGAACTTAAAACTGTCATATAAACTTCATTTAATCAGGCCTCTATCTGATGATAATAGCGACTCAAAATCGCCATAGAAACATACAACTAAATCTTGTATCTATATCAAATCGCTTTACAATGCTTGCATATGTTGGCAAAGGCTTAATGCAGTGAACCAGTTTTTCCGTAAAAGAATCTCCAAATTAGATTTGATTGTATTACGCATTGTCTGCATTTACCTTGCATTTGGTTTGATTTGGATTTTTGGTACAGACTCCGCCCTATTTAGCCTGATTTCCAGTTATGAAGAGTTTTCGATACTAAACACCTATAAGGGTGTCGCCTTTATTTTCATCACTGCCTTGCTGCTGTATTCGCTTGTTCGCAGAACCCTAAAACAGCAACAATCCATAGAACAATCGCTACAAGCAAGTGAAGAGCGCTGGAAGTTTGCGCTGGAAGGTTCTGGCGATGGGGTGTGGGACTGGGACCTGCCGAGCGACCATGTGTACCGCTCTCCCCGTTGGAGCCAAATTTACGGCTATGCTGAAAATGAAATCGCCCCGACTGCGGCTGCTGGTAGGCAATTAGTACACCCTAATGACTTGGCAATACTGATTAGTGATGTTCAAAATTACCTCTCAGGCAATAGTGATGTGTACATTTCTGAGTTTCGCCTACGTTGCAAAGATGGCTCATGGAAATGGACATTAGCACGCGGCATGACGGTGAGCAGGTCTGCGGATGGAAAACCACTAAGAATGATTGGTACTCACTCCGACATTACCAACCGCAAGACCTCAGAAGCACAAGTCACCCATTTAGCGCACTATGACCAGTTAACCGGCTTACCCAACCGCGTGCTGTTTCTTGATCGATTTAAACAAGATATAAAAAAAGCACAGCGCACCGGGCAAATTGTGACGCTGATGTTTTTAGATTTGGATAAGTTCAAAGAAGTAAACGATTCCCTTGGGCACGATATTGGCGATATGCTGCTGAAAGATGTAGCGCGGCGCCTAGAAAGCTGCGTGCGCGAGTCTGACACTGTGGCGCGCATGGGTGGTGATGAGTTCACCATTATTCTTAACGATATTAACAGCCAAGTGAATATCGAGCGCATTGCCCAAGACATTTTAAATCAACTGACAACCCCATTTCATCTCGGCGATGAAGTCATCCACGTAAGCACCAGCATTGGGATTAGCAACTATCCAAAAGATGGCACCGAGGTGGAGCTACTGCTCAAAAATGCTGACCAAGCCATGTACGTGGCAAAAGAGCAAGGACGTAATCGCTACCAATACTTCACACCGATGATGCAGGAAGAAGCTCTAAAACGTATGCGTCTCATCAGTGATTTATGGGGCGCATTAAATGACAATCAGTTCCGCGTTTACTACCAGCCGATTGTAGAGCTGGCAACAGGTGCAATTTTTAAAGCGGAAGCCCTTATCCGCTGGCAGCACCCAACGCGTGGATTGGTGAGTCCTAATGACTTTATCCCTGTGGCTGAAGATACAGGCCTAATTGTAGATATTGGTGACTGGCTGTTTAATGAAGTTGCCAATCAAATGACGAAATGGAAGCAGCACTACCCTAATCTGCAAATAAGCGTCAATAAATCACCGGTGCAGTTTAGAAGCGTGCACGACAACTGTTCTAATTGGATAGAACGCTTAGAGCAGCTAGGATTATCTGGTGAAAATTTTATTGTCGAGATTACTGAAGGTTTGCTGTTAGATGCCAGAGACTCTGTGGTAAGTCAGTTAAATGCATTTAGAGAAGCTGGAATGAAAATCGCGATTGATGACTTTGGCACCGGTTATTCATCTCTGGCTTACCTCAGAAAGTTCGATATTGATTTTGTGAAAATTGATCGCTCTTTTACTTCTAATATCATCCCGAACTCAAGCGACATGGTACTCTGTGAGGCGATTATCGAAATGTCACACAAACTAGGTATGAAGGTGATTGCTGAAGGGGTTGAAACTGATCAGCAACGCGATTTGTTACGCAACGCCGACTGCGACTTTGGACAAGGTTACTTGTACTCAAAACCAGTTACTGTCGATCAGTTCGAACAGCTACTCAACGCCACACAAACTAACTTCACGTTAAACTAATTTCACGCTTTCGCTCAGTTTCTTAACGGCGTCCACTTCACCACGCACTTTAAAAAACGCACCTGTATGATCAGAGGTCTCCGCCAATACCTGACAAGTTGCATAGATATCCTTACGCAACTGCTGCGCATCCCACGGTATAAATAGCTCTGCTTCAATTTGATCCTGCTGATAAAACGTGACTATCTTTTTATGTAGCTGCGCTACATCATCAGGCCGCTTCGCACTCATCACCACACAATCTGGGTAGCGGCTTTGCAGCGTGAGTATCATCTCAGCCTGCGCTGCCTCATCGCCGACATAATCAATTTTATTAAAAACACGGATACGCGGCACATCATCTGCGCCAATCTCGCTAAGCACCTCGTTGGTGACTTCAAGCTGGCGCTCAAAACCAGGATCACTGGCATCAATCACGTGCAGCAACAGCGATGCATCTAACGCCTCGTCTAGGGTCGATTTAAATGACGCAACCAAACCATGCGGCAGATTTTTAATAAAGCCTACCGTATCGCTCACCAGAATACGGGGGATGCTCTCCGGATAGAGCGCGCGCACTGTGGTATCCAGTGTTGCAAACAGCTTATTGGCGACCAGCACTTCACTACCTGTTAGCGCTCGCATCAAGGTAGATTTACCTGCGTTGGTGTAACCAACCAGTGCCACGCCTGCCATCCCTTGGCGCCCTTGCCTGCGCGCACGTTGCGTTTTACGCTCTGCTTCCATCGCGAGAATATCTTGCTGCAGTTCAGCAATGCGGTCGCGGATTTTACGTCTATCTAATTCAGTATGTGACTCACCGGCACCACGGCCGCCTTCACCACTACGCTGCCTGCCTTGTGGGCCAGCCAGCTTAGCTGCCTCACGCAAACGTGGTGCCATATAACCTAAACGTGCAATTTCAACTTGTGCACGTGCGGCACGTGAGCGTGCATTACGGTGAAAAATCTCCAGAATCACCATGGTGCGGTCCATCACCTCACAGCCTACTTCTTTTTCAAGATTACGCGCCTGTGATGGTGAGATTTCATGGTCAACCAGTACGGTGTCAATTTCCCAATCATTGAGATTGGCCGGTGCTTTATCAAACTCAATATCATATGACTCATGGTTCACAAAAGCGCGAATCTCTTCTCGTTTGCCTTCGCCTAGATAGGCTTTGATATCAAACCCGGCACGCTTCTGCACAAAGGTTTTCACCACTTCATAGCCTAAGGTTTTTGCAAGTTCGCGCAGCTCGGTTAACGAGGCTTCAAACTCAGCATCACTCACGTTAGGTAATTGAACAGCGGCGACTAGCGCGAGATTTGAGCGCTCTTTAACTTCTTTTTGCATTAGGAGACAGATTGATTAATTGATTGAGGACAGATAGTACCTGAAAAGTATCATTTGTCCTTGTTGAGTTTGCAGTTAAGTACTATAAATTGTAATTAAAACAAAGCAGTGAGATGCACACTACGAGCATCAATTTAGGCGGCCATCGATTTAGCACATCCCTAATGCCTCTGCTGGCTCGGTAAAGGCAAAACCTAAGGCGCTGGCCACTGGGAGATTGGTCACTTTACCTTGATGAATATTCAAGCCGTTTCTCAAGTCTTCATCATCACGCAGCGCTTGCAAGCCGTTATCTGCCAGTGCAATCACATAAGGCAATGTTGCATTATTAAGTGCATAAGCTGAAGTCCGCGGCACCGAGCCCGGCATGTTTGCCACACAATAATGAATCACGCCATCTACGATATAAGTAGGTGCATCATGTGTAGTGGGGTGAGCGGTTTCACAGCAACCACCCTGATCAATAGCCACATCAACAATCACACTGCCGGGCTTCATGCGCGCCACCATTTCACGCGTAATCAGTTTGGGTGCAGATGCGCCTGGAATCAAAACCGCGCCAATCAATAAATCAGCCATGAGGCAGTGTTGCTCAATCGCAGCTGCCGTTGAGCATACCGTATGCAAACGATGGCCAAATTGTTTTTGTAGTTTACGCAGCACCTCAATATTGCGATCTAGCACTGTCACGTTAGCGCCCATGCCCAGTGCTACATCAATCGCATGCAACCCCACCACCCCGCCACCAAGCACGGTCACTTGCGCTGGCGCCACGCCTGGTATGCCGCCCAGCAACACGCCAAGTCCACCATGTGTTTTTTCGAGGAAATAAGCACCAGCCTGCACTGCGAGCCTGCCTGCCACTTCAGACATCGGCGCCAATAATGGTAATCCGCCCTTACCCGTCACCGTTTCATAAGCAATACAGGTTGCGCCAGAATCGATGAGGTCGCTCGCCTGCTGTGGGTCTGGCGCAAGATGCAGATAAGTAAAAAGCATCTGCCCAGCTTGTAGCCATTGCCGCTCTATGGCTTGCGGCTCTTTGACTTTAACAATCAGCTCAGCGCTTTTAAATACCTCTTGTGCTGCATATACGATGGTGGCGCCGGCTGCTGCATAATGTGCATCTGAGGCACTGATACCGATACCGGCACCCGCCTCCACTATTACTTCATGACCACGAGAGACGAGCTCACGTACGTTTTCTGGCACCAGTCCTACCCGGTACTCTTGCGCTTTGATTTCTTTAGGCACGCCAATCAGCATAAGCTCACCCCCTAATCATTTTTTGATGACACAAGCAACAGTCACAACGCACGGGCTAACTGCTCATCAGCCGATGATGTATGATTGTTTATATCATAACCAGCTTACCTATACTTAAAAATAAAATCGCTTTCTTAATCGGGTAGGTTTCATGTGCAAACAACATAGCGTAGTTTTCTAATTGCGCTTTGTATTGCGCGGCCACCGCCTTAAGCTCACTCTCTGCCATATCCGTCGCTAAAATCACCGATTTGTAATCAATAATCCAGCGAATACCATCTTCTACAAAGGTGCGGTCTATCACATAGCTTTTCACCGCATCCTGCTGACTGCGTGTAATACCTAGCTCGGACTCAGCATCTGGTCTTGCTTGCAGCACCCACTGGCCATCTGCACTGTTTAGCGTTTGCTGTAATATGCGCTGCACCGCCGCTGCCGCCTCATTAGATGCTGCTGAGGCATGGCCACGCTGACGCAGCCAGTGCTGCATTGCAGGCGCCAGCGTTGCAAGGCGAGCCGTCGTCCAGTGAGATACACCTTGCTGTGCAATGAGCTCCATATAACGGTGCGCTAAGGTCCCTGTATCTGCATCCAAACTACTATGATAGCTAGGTTTTACATTAGGTTTAGCATAGCTAGTCGCCGCCTGATTCGCTTGCAGCGGCAAAGGCACAGCTGGCTGTACAAGCCGCACCAGTTGTGGCGTGAAGTTTGCAATATCATCCAGTGCCTGTTGTTCGGATGCCAATTGCGGATCAGACTCAAATACTGAGGCAACACTTGGCCATAACAAATCCAAATACGTGTTTTTATTGGGGCTGATTTCACCCTTGGCGTTCTGGTTGGCGATACCAAACAGGTGTAGTTTGCGCTCCACCCGCGTTGCTGCCACGTAGAGTACACGTGCAGACTCATTAGCATCACGTGCCTTTTCACGTGACTCTAAATAATCATATGGGCTCACTTTGTCTTTATCGCGCGAACCCTTGGGAATATAGGGTGCAGCAAGCAGTTCATGGCTATCAGACGTTTTAACCTCTTCCCACAGCACTAATGGCTTGTCAGTATTATTGCCGCCCGTTGGAGCGCCTAATCCTAATAGAATCACGGTATCAAACTCCAGCCCTTTGGACTTGTGTATCGTCATCATTTGCAGATGTTCACCGTGGCTATCAGGTGCAGCAAACAGTTTGGTAATTTCACTTTCCATGCGCTCTGGTGAAAATTGATTACTACGGTCCAAGCCATCTAAACATGCAAAAAATGCCTGTACATCCACCACGTCTGCCGCATCCCATAAGCAATCCGTACCGTTTAACATCAGCCAGACGCCTCTAATCCAGCGGCTCACGCTCATACGGCCTTGGCTTGCGTAAGCTTCAGCCAACACCTCACGTATATGCAGCAGGCGCGCTTGTCCATCTACAGATAGTTGGCTAACAATATCGTTATCTTGCATGAGCGACCAAACCGTACGGTGATGGTCACGCCCGGCTAGCTCATATAAATCATGCAAAGTTAAGCCGCACCAGGGCGCACGTAAAATAGCCAGCCAGTGCACCCGATCTGCTCTGTGGTGCAATGCATGCATCAGAGAGAGCAAGTCCTGCACAATCTGCCGACCTTCCAGCGCCTCAATATCTACTGCTTGAAACGGAATATCTTGGTGATCACGCCGTAATCGGCTCACTAAATGCGATAAGTGTTTTTTGGACCTGACCAGCACTGCAATTTTCTGCGCTGGGTGATGGCTGCGTTCCTGTTGAATAATACGAATCACGGCCTCTGCCTCACGTTGTGCAGCGGCCTCGTAGTTTTCGTCTGCCTGCTTAATCAGCGGATGCACCTCCACGCCAGCTTCAGGCATTTCTTGCCTAGTGGCGATAAATGGCCGGTAATGAATCGCCCCCTGCGTCACTTCATCTTGCATGGGGAATATTGGTGCAAAAGTCTGGTTGATCCAATCAATAATGGCCGGACAAGAACGATTGTTACGGTACAGCTGTAACCGCTCCAAGTAGATGTTACCAATACCGTTCACCGCGGCATCAATAAACAGGCCTACATTGGCTTTACGAAAGCGGTAGATAGACTGCATCGGGTCGCCCACGGCAAATAAAGTACGTCCATCATCAAATTGCCAGCCCAATGTTAACTGCTCAATCAATGCCACCTGACTAGGGCTTGTATCCTGAAACTCATCCACCAACAAATGCTGAATTTGATAATCCAGCTTTAGCGCTAGCTCAGTTGGCTCGCCAAAATGGTCTGACAATGCATGGGTAGCCCGTTGTGCAATCTCTACAAAATCCACCTCGCCGGCACGCTGAAACACTAGCCACAACTCAGCAACTGCTAACGTGAGCAGTTTGGAGAGCGTGGTAATAATTTGCCAGCTTGTGTTCTCGTTACTTAAATCAGGCAAGGATTTAACACGATATAAGGCCGGCACATCCTCAACAGCGTGAATAATCTCCATCAATGCGCTTTTTTGCGCACGGCCTTCATCTGTGGCCGGAAACCCGATCTTCACATTTAAACCGCCTTCTTTGCGCGGCTCCCCGCTTGCAGTTAACAATAGCTCGGCTAAGGCACACCACATTGGCAATGCTTCTTGCTTTTGTGCCAGTGGCGTTTCCCAATCCACTAACAAGGCGACGGGGTGATCACAAGGCAAGTTTGACGCGGCAAAACGTGCTGTAGGCATTAATAAATGCTGCAATCTAAATGGCACCGCGTGCGCGGCAACTTGCAGTTCCTGCTCTACCAAGTAGCGCAAAGTTTGCTGCAGTTGCTCAGCATCCACTTCATGCTGAGCATGATGTAGCCACTGATCGCGCTTTTCCAACATTTTAATCAGCAGATTTTTAAGCTGATTCGTATCATTATCCACATAACGTAGCGCTGTTTTCACTAAATCGCCATGCTCGGTACCGTTAACTAAAGCAAGCGCCTGCTCAGCGGCTTGCGCATACAACACGCCGGCATCGGTTGTTACCTGCGGCTGTGCGCCGAATCGGCTCATCAATGGCATTTGCCGTGCCAAATGCGCACAAAGGCTATCAATGGTAAAAATGCGTAGCCGTGACGGGTTTTCAATCAACTGCCAGTTTTTCTGGCTAGATTGTTGCAGCGCCTTTAAGCTCAGATCGTAAGTAATTTGCTTATGTGCCTGCGTGGGTATTTCTTTGCTATCAGCTTTTAACAGGCTATCCAGAATACGCAAGCGCATTTCTGCCGCAGCCTTATTGGTAAAGGTAATGGCAATAATCTCTTCAGGCGCATTGACTGTTTGTAATAGCTTTAAATAGCGCTGGGTAAGTAGCTCTGTTTTCCCTGCACCAGCAGGCGCTTCTACAATAAAAGAAGATAAATCCAGTGCGCGTAAACGGTTTTGCGCGTCAAGCTCCAGCACTTCTGCCGCGGTATTGTTGGTTTGGTCTACACTCATCAAACAACACCCTGTGCATCCGCAGTCTGAAACCGCTCAAATTGCAATTGGCGCTCAGGCAGCCTGAGTAGGGTTGTCACTTCGCAATACATCAGATCAGAGGCATCGCTAAAACGTGTTGCCGCTTCACCGGCTTTAAGTTCCAGCGCAATGTCTTCAATACAAGCTTTCCAATGGTTTAACAAGTGTGGCCAATCTATGAAATTTTGGGTAAAAGTTGGTTTACGCTTGGATTGCTCGGCTTCAAAGTTAACTTCGCCTACCCCAGTAAACGCATGATCGGCAGTTTTCACCATACCAAAATAGATACCGGTAACAGGGTTGGTGTTATCAGCATAAAAACTGGCGTAGATGGGCAGTTGCGGCTCTGTAATACGGTCTTCTCCCCAGTTTTTGGTTTTAGGCGTTTGCCCGGTTTTATAGTCAATAAATTCCAAACCGCCATTTTCCAGCTGGTGCACTCGGTCAATTTTCAAGGTCACTTCAATCCCACAAATTTGCACGATTTTGGTCACTTCACAACCTACGATTTTGAACACTACGCCACGCTCTTTTTCAAACTGTAGCCAGTCACCGACCAGATTAAAAAGCCGCTCATGCTCCAGCTCAAGTATCGCAGCGGAGGCAACGTCAGTATCAGCCGCAAACTCTTTTAAGGTTAAACTCACCGCCTGTTGTAACGCCGGGGTGAAATCATCCGTACTCATGTCACGCAAATCGGCAAAGTGGCGTTTTTCCCAGAACCGTTCTAATACATCATGTACCAATGAACCGCGCATGATGCTATCTAAACCACTGGTAGGAACTTTGAGCGCTTTCGCGCCCAGACGATATTGATAAAACGCCCATGCAGGACAAATTGCCTGCGCTTTCAGCAAGCCAGTCCCCCCTGATACGTGATCCCCCTCTTGCACAATCGGCGCCCTGTGGTCATCCATGTGCTCTAAAGTTTCATGTGCTTTAAGGCTTAACTGCTCAGCTAGCGTTTCAGCCAGGCTGACATCGGCAGTCAGCATCGGGATATTTTGCATCAATGGGGAGGCACGTAGCTGGCTCTCCCCTGCGGTGCGGCTACTTGAGAAAGTAATCTGCCGTGCAGAATACAATAAGCGGTGATGTATGGTTGCCGCAAATGTTGCCTGAATACTGTCATCCGCGTTGGGTAAACCTGCTAAGCGTTGAATAAATGCAGGCAATAATGGATTCGGACGGGCCGGAGGCGGCCAGATATGGTCATTCATATGCATGCACCAAATGGCATCGACTGGCGCACTCAGCCCTTCCATAATCCCCAATATCTGAATCGCAGGCGTTTGTTCTGTTTCAGGCTGAAACACTTGGCTGGTACATATTTGCTGCAAATAAGCCACTGCTTGATTGGCAGAAATGCGCCGCCCCAACACATCCAACTGTGCCAGCTGCTGCAATGCCTTTTGCCATGCATTGATTGCCTGATACTCCAAACTGCTAATCGTACGCTCACCAGGCCAACCTAAATGCTCAAGCAACGCATCTAGCACTTCGCCCCATTGCGCAGCGTGCGCCAGTTTGCTCGGCACTGCCGCCATCACTGCGTTAAGGTCATACAACAACTGCTTCAGGTTCAAGCCATCGTCATGCTGCTTCTGCGCAAACACAACAAAACTAGCTAGCGTAAACTGCGCAGGGAGTTTTTCACGCATCTTTGCGTCAAGCAAAGCACGCGCATCGGCTTCTTGCTGACTTGCAGACCAAAATGGAGAAAGCAACATAGCAGAAACATCTGCATAAGCTAATTGATAAGCCGTCACTAACCTTAATAAATGCAATGCGGCCTGCACTACAGGCTGCTGCGCCAGTGGCGTGCCTAAAGAAAAATTATAACGACGCGGTATCGCAGCCAAACTTGGGCGCACACTCTCAGGGTAAAACACATCATCCAGTAAATCTGCCAGCTGATTTCTCACTTCACTCAAGCGTGGGGTCACAATCGCAATCACGGCATTGGGCTGCGCTGCCAAATATTGTGCAGCCCATGCCACCGCAGCGCGGCACTCTGCATCCTCGTGCTCCAAGCACACATGCTGGGTTTGTGCGGTCTCACTGGCAATGGTGGTGTAATCTTCAACCAGCACACCACGCTGTATTAAAATCTCACGCAAGCGCTTCTCTTGCGGTGCAGTTTGGTCAAAACCAGCAAACGCGATTCTAGATGGCAATACACTGCTTGCATCAGCCAACTGAGATAGTTGCCAATCTAAATAACGCACGCTTTCCAGTGCATTTAATTCACTGCAACGCGCCTGAAAAACCTGCTGCCATAATAAGAACTGGCGGCACTCCTCTGCCTGATGCTCGCTTGGCACATGCAAACGCCAAGCCACCACGTAGCGGTTTGCCTCCATCGCCGCCTTGGCTAAGCCTGAAACATCAAACAGCTCTCCAAAGGCATTTTTCTTCAGTGATTGTGTAACCACCTCTTCCCACAACAACTGCTCATTAAAACCACTTAATGCATAAGGCGAGCGCTGCGCTGCAATCCCGCCAGTGAGTAAACTTTCCTCAATGATATGCTCCAGCCATTGCGATAAAGTCTGTACCTCCGGGCTATGCCACTGGGTTTGTGCTGCTTGCAGGTGCTGCTGTGCGATGTCGGTCTGGATACTGCGCGCCAACCGGGCGGATGGACAAAGGATGAGCGTCTTTAAAGTCATTTCACAATTCTATTGGATTATTTGTAATAGGCAAATAAAATAGGTGCACTCACAACCTAAAGCCTGAAACGAACCATGTTAACTCGACTTCAAAAAATATTGACTTATTTCACCTTGCTGATACTGGTTCCTTGCGCGCTGTTTGCGCTTTACACCTGGGCATCATTAAGCTGGGTTTATTCCTCAGGCGAGCGTGCAGGCTATGTCCAAAAGCTCTCGCAAAAAGGTTGGGTTTGCAAAACTTATGAAGGTGAGCTCATTTTAGTTTCCATGCCGGGTACGCAGGCGGAGAAGTTCTTTTTTACCGTTAGAGATGCCAGCGTGGCAAAAAAAATCAACACAACTGTTGGTGAGCGTGTGCGTCTAATCTATGAAGAGCACAAAGGTGTACCGACCACCTGCTTTGGTGAAACCAGTTTTTATGTCAAAGATGTGCAATTACTAGACGAAACTAAAGCGAGCAAATAGTTACCTCATGGCCGCTACCGACGAAAAGAATTACATCACGCCTGAAGGCTTTGAAGCGCTTAAGGCAGAGTTTCACCAGCTGTACAAAATAGAACGTCCAGAGGTGGTACGTACCGTTTCATGGGCTGCCGGCAATGGCGACCGCAGTGAAAATGGCGACTACATCTACGGCAAACGACGCCTGCGCCAAATTGATAGCCGCTGCCGTCATTTAATGCGGCGCATGGATTTAGCTGAAATCGTAGATGCCAGCCAACAGCAGCACCTAGAAAAAGTATATTTTGGCGCCTGGGTCAGTTTATACAATCTAGACGATGACACCGAGCACGTTTATCGGATTGTAGGTAAAGACGAGCTGGAACCAAGCAAAGGCTATATCAGTTGGGTGTCGCCTTTGGCAAAATCCTTATTGGGTAAATCTATCGGTGACACCGTCCGCGCCGCCACGCCCAAAGGTGAAGCAAGCTTCGAAATCGTTGAGATTAAATATTAACCGCCATGATCTACCTCATCATTAAATATCTGCTGACAGCATTAGCAATTGTTGTTATTTCAGAAACGGCTAAACTTAGCGATAAACTTGGTGGTTTGGTTGCCGCACTTCCCTTAATTACCATCATCAGCCTCATTTGGCTTTATATTGAGCATCAGCCCACCGCGAAAATTGCCAATCATGCCTATTACACATTTTGGTATGTCATCCCCACCCTGCCTATGTTCCCAGTGTTTGCATGGATGCTGCCAAGGTTTGGATTCTGGCCTACGCTACTCACCTGCATATTGATCACCGCAGTACTGTTTTACGGCTACGCGCAACTACTAAAAATTTTTAATATTCACCTGCTGTAAATCCGCATGGCAATAGATAAAAACTGGGATATATTCTGCAAAATAGTCGATAACTTTGGCGATATTGGCATCTGCTGGCGTCTAGCAAAACAATTGCAAAGCGAGCACCAATTAACAATCCACCTGTATATTGATGACCTGCATGTAGCCCAGCAACTGATTCCAGCCATCGACACCTCACTCGGGCAGCAATCCATTCAAGGCATTAGCATCATTGCATGGCATGCTGATACGAAACTCCCTGCAGCGGCTCCTGTCGTTATCGAAAGCTTCGCCTGTGAACTACCGCAAGCCTACCTCGATACCATGCAGCCAAGCACGGTTTGGATTAATTTAGAATATTTATCGGCTGAAAGCTGGGTGGATGATTTCCATGCAAAAAGCTCAAAACGCGGCGCTTTAACGCGCCACTTCTTTTTCCCGGGCTTCACCACCAGCACCGGCGGTTTGTTGCGGGAACATGCGATTACTCAACAGCAACAACGACTCGCTCAAACACCCACACAGCAACAAAGCTTCTGGGACAGCTTAGGCTTGGCACACAGCCCACACTTAAAAGTATCTTTATTCTGCTACCCGCATGCGCCGATTACTACCTTATTGTTAGCAATGGCACAATCCAGCCAGCCCATCAGTTGCTACGTGCCTGCCAGCAGCATCTTACCCAGTGTGGCTGATTTTTTTGGCCAAAGCGCACTGCACATTGGCGGTACATTCACCCAACAAAACCTTACGCTGCATGTAATTCCGTTTTTAAGCCAAAGCGATTACGACCAACTGCTCGGCTGCTGTGACATCAATTTTGTACGTGGAGAAGATAGCTGGATACGCGCCATTTGGGCAGGCAAGCCTTTTATCTGGCAACCATACTTACAAACAGAACAAACCCACATTAAAAAACTGCATGCATTTTTAGATTTATTTTATGCACAATGTGCAGACGCTACCAAAGTGGCTGCTTATAACTTGCACAATGCATGGCTATCAGAGCAGATATCCACCGCAACATGGCAGGATTATTTAAGCCATCTCAGTGCACTCAACACTTACAGCAGGCAGCAATCCAATGCACTTGCACAGCAAACGGATCTAGCCACTAAGTTGGTGATTTTTAGTGAAAAGATCATAAAAAATATCTCAGAAAATAAGGTATAATGCGCGATTTTACGCATTTAGAATCTAAGGCACCCTATGAAAACAGCACAAGAACTCCGCGCCGGTAACGTGATTATGGTGGATAACGTTCCACTAGTCGTAGTAAAAGCAGAATACAACAAGTCAGGCCGTAGCACTGCCGTTGTAAAAATGAAATTCAAAAACTTACTGACAGAAGCACCTAGCGAAAGCATCTACGGCGCTGGCGATAAGTTTGACGTGATCGTACTTGAGAAAAAAGAAGTGACTTACTCATACTTTGCTGATCCAACTTATGTATTCATGGATGCAGATTACAACCAATACGATGTTGACGCAGAGTTCATGGAAGACGCGTTACCATACATCGAAGACGGCATGCCTGCTGACTTGCGTTTCTACGATGGCAAAGCAATTACCGTTGAACTACCAACAACAGTGGTACGTGAAATCACCTACACTGAGCCAGCAGTTAAAGGCGACACATCAGGTAAAGTAATGAAACCAGCTAAAATCGCTTCAGGTTTTGAGATTTCAGTGCCTTTATTCTGTGCGCAAGGCGACAAAATTGAGATTGACACACGCACTGGTGAATACAGAAACCGTGTAATGAAATAGTTTTTCAGCTATCAGCTGATAGCAAAAAAATTTGAAAAGGGAGCAACTCGCTCCCTTTTTTTATGACTAAGCAAAGTAAATAGCGTTAATATAGTAATCACAATAAGTAAAAAGTCATGGGGATGCAAAATGAATGACAAACAATTAGTCGCACTTCGTGCTGCTCAGTATGTACAAAACGGCATGCTGGTTGGCCTAGGCACCGGCTCAACTGCAAACTATTTCATTGAAGAACTCGCCAGACTAACACGTGAGCAAGGCTTACGATGTACCACCATCGCAAGCTCCACCATCAGCACACAAAAAGCCCAGTCATTGCAGTTGCCTATCGTGGCATTAGAGCATGTGGCAAGCATAGACCTCTATGTTGATGGTGCAGATGAAATCACGCCCGACAAAACCTTGCTAAAAGGCCGTGGTAGCGACTTGGTCAAAGAAAAGCTCCTTGCCAAAGCTGCCACAAAGTTTATTGCAGTGGCCGATGCAAGTAAGCTAGTCAACCATATTGGTCAAAACTTTACCATCCCCATCGAGGTCATTCCCTTTGCCTGGCAAATGGCAAAAAAGAGCTTAGAAGCACTGGGCGGCGTGGGTGACTTGCGCCCTAATGCCGCAAAAGATGGTTTTTGGATCACGTCTCACGGTAGCTACGTGCTTGATATGAGGTTTGATGCAAGCATCGACGCTAGCACCCTTAATGCAATACTCAACAATACCCCGGGGGTTGTGGAGCATGGTATTTTCCACCAGTTAGCCGATGTTATTTTAATCGCCCAAGATGGCGTGGTGAGCGAGCGCTAAGTTTGATAGCCCTCTTACAAAATAAACAGCTACTACGTTTATTCACACTGGCGTTGCTTAGTGTGTGCTTTATTGGCTGTAAACCTAAGAGTGATGTTGATCGCACACCAGCCATCGATGCCAAGAAAAAAGAAATTGTGTTTGTTACGCACAATGGCCCAACCACCTATTATTTAAATAATGACAACCAGCCTGCAGGGATTGAGTACGACTTAGCAACGCAGTTTGTAAACGACTACTACCCTGACTACAAAATCCGCTTTGTACTGGTCAATAGTATTAGTGAAGTGATTCCAAGCCTGCTAAAAGGCAAAGCGCACATTGCAGCGGCCAGCCTAAGCGTTACGCATTTGCGTGAGCATCTGGTTTTATTCTCAACACCTTACCAAGAAACACAGCAACAGCTTATTTTTAACAATGAAATCAACAAAGAGCCGGATAACATCACCGACATTATTGGCAAAACACTAGCCGTACCAGAGGGTACCAGCTACGAAGAGCACTTAGCCGTTTTGCAAAAAAAACATAACGCGCTCAAATGGCAAAGTATCAAACGCACCAATACTGAATCACTGATAGAAGAGGTAGCCGATGGCTTGCTTGACTATACCGTCGCAGACAGCCATCTAGCTGCACTCATGCAAAACTACCACCCTAACCTTAGCATCGCCATGCCAATCGGTCCTGCCGAAAAAATCGCTTGGGCGATGTCAAAAAACTCTGATCGACAAATGTTAGCCAACATCAATAAGTTTTTTGAGAAAATCAAAAAAGACGGCACATTACGCAATTTGCTAGATCGCTATTACGGCCATAACAAGCGCCTTAACTCGTCAGATATCACCACATTTCTTGAGCGCAGCAATAGTCTACTGCCTAAATACGTACACCTATTTAAACAAGCGCAGGATATTACGGGTATAGATTGGCGCTTACTGGCCGCAGTCAGTTATAGGGAATCACACTGGGACACCTACAACACCTCACCTACCAATGTGCGTGGACTGATGATGCTAACAGAAGGCACAGCAGACCTAATGGGCGTTACCGACAGGTTAGACCCTAAGCAAAGCATACCAGCGGGCGCCAAGTACTTGCTTAAACTTATTGATACTGTGCCGGAGCGTATTCCGGAACCAGACAGAACTTATATGGCGCTTGCCTCTTACAATATAGGCTATGCCCATGTTGAAGACGCACGCGTGCTGGCTAAGCGATTAAAACTGAACCCGGATAGCTGGGCGGATATTAAAAAGACGCTGGTACTGCTCAAAAACCCAGAGTATTACACTACGCTAAAATATGGCTATGCCAGTGGCGGCGCACCTGTTATTTTTGTAGAGTCGGTGCGTAGCTATCAACGCATACTAGAAAAGCACCAACCTAGCCATAACCCAGAGTTTGATACATTTAAGATTGCTCGTAATTAAGCTAACGTTTAATAAGTGCGTATAAAGCGTTGGATTTAGCTGTGCGGTCAGGAAAATATATTAGAAATACAGCCAAAGCCTGTTAAAAAGCTAGTGCATCAAAACCAACAAACTACCTGCCATCATTACTAAACTCGCCAGCAACTTTCTGGCGATATCTTTCTCGTTAAATACACGATAACCAATCAGCACCTGTAGCACCATGCCTAATTGAAACAGCGCAAGTGCATAGGCCACCAGCATGTTAGCAAGCAGCAACAAGGTAAAGTACTGCATGGCGAACACCATTACCCCTATCAAGGAAATACTGTGCAGATGCTGTTTAGTTGCTTTCATTTGCTCTTGAACGGTATTGGGCAAAAAGAAATAATTGCTCAATAAGACCAGTGGCAGCCCAATTAACGACCAAAACACCATGGTTTCAAGTACACCACCCGCCACCGACTTTTTAAGAAAAACTGTACCCACAGAAAACAGGAAAATAGATAAGAATCGTGCCTGCACACCTTTATCGCGTAGCAATCCAGACACTACGCCAGCTTGAGAGCTTGCAGCTGACGGCATCAAAAAGAAGCTACCAGCAATGATCAGCAACACTCCTAGCAAACCCTGCATACTGGGAACTTCATTCAGAAACAGGATGGCTAACAGCATGGATGCCACTACTTTGTATGCGTTTAACGGTCCAAACACAGACAAATCAGTTTTAGAAAGTGAGAGAACGAGAAACATCCACCCAGCAACATCAAATAATGACGCTAGCCATATATTTAACCAGAAATCATGTCTCAGGCTGCCAAAGTCAATCGCGTAAAGTAACGGTGCTGCGAGAACACCAAGTACAAGGTAGGTCGCTGCAACGATATAAAATGGGTGCAAACCGTGTTGCGCCAATTTTTTCTGATAGACAGTGGACGCCAGAGAAAACATCAGGCGTCCAAATACATAGAGAAGCTCCACTAAACTACAACAACTGAAGTATCTAGAATAGCTGAAAAATCTAGGCTGTAATTACTGCCAGATTATTCATATATGGTCTTAATACTTCTGGTACGGTTACGCTACCATCTGCATTTTGGTAGTTTTCCAGTACCGCAACCAATGTACGTCCTACCGCTAAGCCAGAGCCATTTAAGGTGTGCACCAACTCAGGCTTGCCGCTCTCGTTACGGAAGCGTGCCTGTAATCTACGTGCCTGGAATGCTTCGCAGTTTGATACCGAGGAAATCTCACGATAAGTGTTTTGCGCCGGCAGCCAAACTTCTAAGTCATAAGTTTTAGCTGCGCCAAAACCCATATCGCCTGTGCATAATGACACTACACGGTAAGGCAAACCTAATGCTTTAAGAATATTCTCAGCGTGACCAACCATTTCTTCTAATGCCTGGTAGCTTTTTTCAGGGTGCACAATCTGCACCATTTCTACTTTATCAAACTGGTGCTGACGTATCATGCCCTTAGTATCACGTCCATAAGAGCCAGCCTCAGAGCGGAAGCATGGCGTATGCGCAGTGAGTTTAATCGGTAGAGATTCTAAAGGCACAATTTCATCACGCACGGTATTGGTGAGGGTCACTTCAGACGTAGGGATTAAATATAACTTACTGTCGTTGTGCGCTAATGAGAACAGGTCTTCTTCAAACTTTGGCAACTGGCCAGTACCGGTCAATGTCTCTGCATTGACTAAATATGGGGTGTAGCACTCTTCGTAACCATGCTGTTCGGTTTGTGTATCCAACATAAACTGCGCCAAGGCGCGATGCATCTTTGCAATCTGCCCACGCATCAGTGTAAAGCGTGCGCCTGATAGTTTAGTGCCGGTATCAAAGTCCAACCCCAGTGGCGTACCCACATCAGTATGGTCTTTCACTTCAAAATCAAACGTGCGTGGTGTACCCACCTTACGTACTTCTACGTTATCTGCCTCAGACTTACCCTGAGGCACGCTCGCATGCGGCAAGTTTGGTACATTGAGCAGCAGGCCTTGTAAATCAGCTTGCAACTCAGCCAAGCGCACTTCACCCGCTTTTAACTGTTCACCCAAGCCTGCTACTTCGGCCATAATGGCGCTCACGTCCTCGCCTTTAGACTTTGCAATACCAATCTGTTTAGATGCATTATTGCGCTTAGCCTGTAAATCCTGGGTGTTAGTTTGCACGGTTTTACGCGCTTGCTCTAGCGCACTGAACTTAGCCGCATCAAACTCAAAACCACGTGCTTGTAATTGGCTTACTACGCCATCTAAATCATTTCTTAATGCTTGAATGTCTAACATTTGAATCCCTTATTTTATTCTGTTGCATGCGCGCCAGCATGATCATTGCCTAAGTTGGGCAGTCAACCCTGCAAGGATTAGTCTTAGAGAAAGCGGCTGACTGCTTATTTCTTGGCTTTTTTATCTAGCTCACGCAAGTATGCTAATTTTTCCGCTATTTTACCCTCAAGACCACGTGGCGTGGGGGAGTAAAATTGTTGCGGCGGCAAATCATCTGGAAAGTAGTTTTCGCCTGCTGCATAGGCATCTGGCTCGTTGTGCGCATAACGATACTCTTTACCGTAATCTAGCGCCTTCATCAGTTTAGTTGGCGCATTGCGTAAATGTAATGGTACGGTGCGTGATTTATCTTGTGCCACAAAGGCCTTAGCCTGATTGTATGCCATATAAGCTGCATTACTCTTGGCCGCTACCGCCAAATAAATCACGGCATTGGATAAGGCCAGTTCACCCTCAGGCGAGCCTAGCCGTTCATAAATTTGACAGGCTTCCAGTGCCATAGTCTGCGCACGCGGGTCTGCTATGCCAATATCTTCAACCGCCATCCGCACGATACGACGCCCCAGATACAGCGGGTCTGCCCCACCATCTATCATGCGTAAAAACCAGTATAAAGCAGCGTCTGGATTAGAGCCGCGCACGGATTTATGCAAGGCTGATATTTGGTCGTAAAATGCTTCGCCGCCTTTATCAAAGCGACGCAGCTTACTTGCCATCGTGGTCTGTAAGAACGCTTCATCAATTTCAGAGATAGCAGCGCCCTGTGCCGCATTAAACAGGCCTTCAGCAAAATTAAGCAAGCGTCGTGCATCGCCATCGGCGTAAGCCAACACTTGCTCACGTACTTCTGGTGTAATAGTCAAGTCGGCTGCTACCAGCTGCTGTGCGCGATCAAGCAACAACGATAGCTCAGCCTCTGACAAAGAGTTGAGCACGAACACCTGTGCACGACTTAACAAAGCACTGTTCACTTCAAATGAGGGGTTTTCGGTTGTAGCGCCAATAAAGGTAATCAAGCCACTTTCTACAAATGGCAAAAATGCATCTTGCTGGCCTTTATTAAAGCGGTGCACTTCATCCACAAAAAGTATAGTTTTTCGCCCATGCTGCTGCAAAGTGTGCTCCGCGCGCTCTACTGCCTCACGGATATCTTTAATGCCTGACAGCACCGCAGAAATAGGGATAAACTCTGCATCGGCCGTGTTGGCAATGAGGCGTGCCAAGGTGGTTTTACCTACCCCGGGCGGCCCCCATAAAATCATGGATGGTAACTTGCCAGACTGAAAGGCCAGACGTAGCGGCTTGCCCACGCCCAGCAGATGCGACTGCCCCACTACTTCGTCGAGTGCTTTAGGACGTAATCGCTCGGCAAGCGGTGCTTGTGGGGTATTGGGTTCAAATAGACTGTTCAAAATAAATAAGTATCTTTCGCCACTTCTTACTCACCCACCACATCAACGCCTTTTGGTGGTTTAAATAAAAATGACTTTTCATCCAGCGCAGGGTTTACCTCCACCTTGCTAAATACAATTTTCGTGTTATGGCCAAAGCTATCTAACAACGCCATTTCCTGAATCTGATTATCTTTGAAACCCAGCAATATTTTTTCAAAACCAGACTCTTTATCTTTAGGCTGCGCACTCACCCAATTTAAACCATCGCGATTGCTTGCATTAGCCAAAGTAAAAGTCTCTTCTATAGCCTTGCCGCCAGCCAGCAATGCGGCAGGGCTAGAGCCAAGTGCCTTGCCAATATCACGCACAGTCACCTGAGCCAGCTCTGTGTCATACAGCCACACCTGTTTGCCATCGCTAATGATTTGTTGCTCATATGGCTTGTTGTAATCCCATCTAAACTTATTGGGGCGTTTGAGCTGCATGGTGCCCTGCACCTCCTGCACTTTACGTCCTTGTTTATCGGTGACCACTTGGTGAAAGTTAGCGCGTACAGCCTGCGTTTTTTCATAGAACGCCCTTACGCTATCCATGCCATCTGCATGTGCAACTTGCGCCACGAAAAGTACTGGCAATACCAGCAAACCATTGATGAAATGCAAACGAGTGTTTTGCAGTTTTTTAATAATATTCATTAAGTTCGTATGTTTTTCTTTAAAAATTAAGGCTCATGATGCGGTGCTAACACTTCGCGGTTACCGTTGCTCTGCATCGCAGAAACCAAACCTGCGCGTTCCATATCTTCAATCAGGCGAGCGGCACGGTTGTAGCCAATGCGCAACTGACGCTGTACGGATGAAATACTGGCGCGGCGTGATTTAAGCACGATACCCACCGCTTCATCATAAAGCGGATCAACCTCTGAACCGCCATTGCCTGAGCTACCAGCCACAAAATCTGCTCCGCCTGCCTCTTCAGTTTCGTTGGTTAGAATGCCATCGATGTAATTCGGTTCACCTTGTGCTTTAAGATAATCAACAACTTTGTGCACTTCTTGGTCTGACACAAAAGCGCCGTGAATACGTAGCGGGTAACCGGTACCTGGCGGCATATAGAGCATATCGCCCTGCCCTAGCAAAGCCTCTGCGCCCATTTGGTCTAAAATGGTACGTGAGTCAATCTTGCTAGAAACCTGGAAAGAAATACGCGTTGGCACGTTGGCTTTGATCAGGCCAGTAATCACATCCACTGATGGGCGCTGCGTTGCCAGCACCAAGTGTATGCCAGAAGCACGTGCTTTTTGGGCTAAACGTGCAATCAGCTCTTCCACCTTTTTACCCACGACCATCATCAAGTCAGCCAACTCGTCTATCACTACAACAATGAGAGGCATTTCTTCCAACGGCTCCGGCTCGTCTGGTGTTAGGCTAAATGGGTGCGGAATTTTCTCACCGGCTTTATCTGCATCTTTAATTTTCTGGTTGTAACCCGCAAGGTTACGCACGCCCAACATAGACATCAATTTGTAGCGGCGCTCCATCTCTGCCACACACCAATTCAAGGCATTGGCCGCTTGGCGCATATCGGTCACCACGGGTGCTAACAGATGTGGAATCCCCTCGTAAACTGATAACTCCAGCATTTTTGGGTCAATTAAAATCATACGTACCTGGCTGGCATCTGCTTTATACAGCACGCTTAAAATCAGCGCATTAATCGCCACAGACTTACCAGAGCCAGTCGTACCGGCAACCAGTACGTGCGGCATTTTAGCTAAATCAGCCACCGCAGGTTTGCCACCGATATCTTTACCCAAAGAAATTGCCAATGGCGAATGGATATCTGCATAGGCCTGGCTACCCATAATTTCTGATAAATAAACAATTTGGCGCTTAGGATTCGGGATCTCCAAACCCATGCAGGTTTTGCCAGGAATCGTTTCCACCACACGCACACTGACTACGGATAAAGCGCGCGCCAAATCTTTAACCAGATTGGTCACCTGACTACCTTTAACGCCAGCCGCTGGCTCAAGCTCATAACGCGTAATCACAGGGCCTGGCAATGCGGTTAACACTTTAACTTCAATACCAAAGTCCATCAGCTTGCGTTCAATCAAGCGTGAGGTGAAATCCAGGGTTTCAGCAGAAGGCAACTCCACGGTGCCAGAAGGCTCATCCAACAAGTGGATAGGCGGTAACGGGGTGTCAGGGTGTGTATCAAACAACGGTACTTGTTTTTCTTTTTGTACTCGCACACTTTGTGCAATTTCAAGCACTGGCGTTTCAATTTGCACAGGTTCACGATCCACCACGCGCTTACGTTCGCTCTTAACGTATTCGATACGTTCCTGCTCTACCGCTTTACCGGCTTTTCTGTCTTGCCAATCCTGCCATTTAAGCATAATGAATGCATAGCTCGCCATTAAAAACGCGCCAAACTTTTCGGTGATCATGATCCATGACCAACCTGTAAACAAGCTAAAACCAACAACAAACATCAATAGCAGCAGCATGCTAGAGCCTGTGTAACCAAACAGGCTACGCAAGCCTGCATCCACAGCGTTACCTAACATCCCGCCCGCGCTATCAGGCAACATAGCTGGTAAGTCAATCAGATGCCCAGCTTCCAAGGCGCTTGAAGCTACCAACAGTAAAGCAAAGCCAAAAAAGTTAAAAAGCAAGAATGGCTTCTCGCTCTGGTCGACAGCCTCCAGCGTTAAATACACAAACCACATAGCATAAAAGGCTAAGACCGCCCACCACCATGCAGAAAAACCAAATACGTAGAGTAATAAATCAGAAATCCAGGCACCGACACTACCACCGCCGTTCTGAATAATGGCACTATCAGGTGCGATATGTGACCAAGAGGAGTCGTTAGGATTATAAGTAAAAAGAATGACAGTAATATACAGCCCGATGAGTACTAAACCCAGCCACCAAGCTTCTTTAATGAGCGTATTAGCGAGGGCATTAGATTTAATTACTTCAGCTTCACGGCGAGCATTAACTGGTTTAGATTTTTTGAAAAACAAGATAAACCTTTAACGTATTTTAAGTGTCGGATTTAATTATAGCAGTATCAAAGTCGCTGCGTAGCGATTAGAATATCATTCTCATTTCTAATCATAAAACGTTGCAAACCCTTAATCAGAGTCTAATGAGGAGTTCAAATGGATATTGGCATTAAAGAAGAAGATAGAAAAAATATTGCTCAGGGTCTTTCACATCTATTAGCGGACACCTACACGTTATATTTGAAAACACATTACTTTCATTGGAACGTCACGGGCCCGATGTTTAACACGCTGCACTTGATGTTTGAAACACAATACAACGAACTGGCACTAGCTGTTGATTTAGTAGCTGAGCGTATTCGAGCTTTAGATGTTTATGCACCGGGCACTTATCGCGATTTTGCCAAGTTAAGTTCAATTAAAGAGTCTGAATCTGTGCCTAAAGCGCAAGACATGATTGCCGAGCTAGTGGCTGGCCATGAGGCAGTATGCCGCACAGCACGTAGCGTATTCCCAAGTGCGGATGCTGCCTCAGATGAAGCAACCGCAGACTTACTCACACAGCGCTTACAAACTCATGAAAAAACCGCATGGATGCTACGGAGTCTGCTGGAAAGATAATACGATAATTTCTCAAGCTTAAGATGACAGTGCGGCATGGAATTTAAGTGCATGAGCATGTAGTTGGCAATTGCAGCCTCATGCAAAAGTGGCCGCCATGTCGTCACTTAAACTTGAAAAATAAAACAACACACCCAACGTACAAGATACAACCTTAATTAAGAAAGCAATCACTATGGCAACACGTCACGCCAAACTACTTATTTTGGGCTCAGGCCCTGCTGGTTATTCAGCTGCGGTTTATGCTGCACGCGCAAACCTCAAGCCTGTATTAATTACAGGTATTGCACAAGGTGGCCAGTTGATGACGACCACCGAGGTTGATAACTGGCCTGCAGATGCAGATGGCGTGCAAGGCCCAGAGTTGATGGCGCGTTTTCAAAAACATGCAGAGCGCTTTAACACTGAAATGATTTTTGACCACATTCACACCACACACCTTACAGAAAAACCGATTCGTTTAGTAGGCGACAGCGGCGAATACACTTGCGATGCGCTGATTATTGCGACGGGCGCTTCTGCCAAATACCTAGGCCTGCCAAGTGAAGAGGCATTCTCAGGTAAAGGTGTGTCTGCTTGTGCAACCTGCGATGGCTTCTTCTACAGAAACCAAGAAGTCGCGGTGATTGGCGGCGGCAATACTGCGGTTGAAGAGGCTTTATACCTAGCCAACATCGCAAGCAAAGTAACTCTTGTACACCGCCGCGATAAATTTAAAGCAGAAGCCATTTTGGTGGACAAACTGATGGCGCGCGTGGCAGAAGGCAAAATCGTGCTAGAAACATTTGCTACGCTAGATGAAGTGCTAGGTGATAACACTGGCGTGACCGGCATGCGCATTAAAAATGTGAATGACGGTAGCACTAAAGATATTGCATTGCAAGGCGTGTTTATTGCCATTGGTCACAAACCAAATACAGATATTTTTGAAGGCCAACTCGAGATGGAAGGCGGCTACATTGTGACGCAAATGGGCCGCGCTGGTAACGCAACCGCCACTAGCGTACCGGGTGTATTTGCGGCAGGCGATGTACAAGATCATATTTATCGCCAAGCAGTCACTAGTGCAGGCACAGGCTGCATGGCAGCACTAGATGCAGAGCGCTATTTAGATCACGCGAAATAAGTGATTATTTGAAATAAGTAAAAATGAGGGCGGTAACCAAACCGCCCTCATTTACTCAATAGAGCCATCAACATTGTGGAAGACGCAAAAGACAACGAATCCGAACTGTTTTTAGAGGCAGTTAAAGATGCGCGACCACTCAAACCAAAACGCGTGCATCATGCACCGCTACGTCCGAAACCGATTCCCAAACAATTCATTCGCGATGAGCAGCAAGCTCTGGCTGACTCACTAAGTGATTACTACATCCCTGCACATGACATAGAAACCGGTGAAGAACTACTTTACCTGCGTGAAGGGCACTCCCCTGACATTTTAAGCAAATTACGCCGCGGCCACTGGGTGATACAGGCCGCCATTGACCTGCATGGTTTAATCAGTGATGAAGCCAGACTTTATGTAGCAACCTTTTTAAACGACTGCAAAAAACGTGGCATACGCTGCGTACGCATAGTACATGGCAAAGGCTTAGGCTCACGTAACCGCGAGCCGGTACTTAAACACAAATTACGTGGCTGGTTAATACAGCGTGATGAGGTGATTGCCTATGCAGAAGCACGCAGACAAGACGGTGGCAGCGGCGCAGTGATTGTGCTGCTTAAAGCTTAAAGTAACGTAGCAAACAGAATAGATTAAGCAATTAAATACTCACTCTTGTATAAACTAAGAGGCGCCCCCGGCGCCTCTTGATTTAACCCTTATTTATAGTGATACAGACTAGCGGGACATGTAAAAGATAGATTTTTGGGTAATACGCTCTTTAGTCCCCAATGCTTCCACTTCAAACACAATTGGATGTGTACCGCTGCGTACTGCACCATCGGCAATTTGCAGGCTCACAGCCACCAACCGCTCATTAGCAGGCTCTACCGTGAACTGGGTTTGCGATGCCATCGACAAGCCATCAATACCAGTCACTGATACGCGATAAGTCTCTTTGGCCTCGGTCACATTGGTAATTTGCAACTGATAGACATTCTCTACCTTGCCGCCGGAAACCAATCTGGACATCACACCTCGATCGCGATTAACATCCACTTTAAATGCAGGGCGCATCGCCAAGGAAACCACCAAACCGAGAGAAAGCAGCAATAATAACGCACTATAAATCAGCACACGCGGACGTAATATTTTTTGAATCACCTGATGCTTGGTCCAATGCTGAGCAAGACCATTTTGGGTTGTAAAGCGAATTAAGCCACGGGGATAATTCATTTTATCCATAATGCTGTTACATGCGTCCACACACAAACCACAACTGATACATTCATATTGCAAACCATTGCGGATATCTATACCGACCGGACACACTTGCACACAGAAGTTGCAATCAATACAGTCGCCCAAACCTTCCTGTTTTGCGTCTACTTTTCTGGAACGGCCACTGCGTGGTTCACCGCGCTCTTGGTCGTAAGTCACAATAAGCGTGTCATTATCAAACATTGCACTTTGGAAACGCGCATAAGGACACATGTGTTTGCATACCTGCTCACGCAAGAAACCAGCATTGCCATAGGTAGCTAAGCCATAAAAACAAATCCAGAATGTTTCCCAAGGGCTGAGTTTAATCTGAATAATACTGTCCAATAAATCACGTATCGGTGAAAAATAGCCTAAGAAAGTGAATCCTGTAAAAATTGAGAAGCTAATCCAAGCCAGATGTTTCAAGGATTTTATATAGAGTTTTTTAACTCCAAACTTAGCCCCATCCAAGCGGATACGTGCGGCTCTATCCCCTTCAATTTTACGTTCCATCCATAAAAATATTTCGGTATAGACCGATTGTGGGCAAGAGAAACCACACCACAGCCTGCCGGCAACCGCAGTAAACAGGAACAAAGCTAGCGCTGCGATGATGAGAATAATTACCAAATAGATTAAGTCTTGAGGGTATAGCACCAATCCAAAAATATAGAAACGGTGGGTGCTGATATCCAACAGCATCGCCTGCCGCTCACCCCACTGCAACCACGGCACACCGTAAAACACAATTTGTGTAATCCATATCATCACCCAACGCCAGTTTTTGAAAAAACCGAAGGTATTGCGTGGATATATCTTAGCTTGCGCCTCGTACATAGGCATAAATCCACCTTGTGCTGGCGCACTTACAATCGGAATGACCTTCTTAGATGGTGTTTTAGCATCTTTCATTTGCAGTCCTTGCATACAATAAAATAACTCAAGTTAAACTGATGTAAAGCTATAGATTTCAATAGCGATTCATTGTTACGGCCTATTACTTTTAATCGGCTGTCGATAAGATTTTTGGTAGGTATCGCTAAAGGTATGCAAAGCGTCTAATGCCAATTGCGCATCATGACCTGGTTTAATCAGAAAGCTATCAAAGCCACATCTGGCTAGGTAATACACTGTGTCAATCATCACATCTCCCACCGCTCTTAATTCTCCAGACCATTGGTAGATATTTCTTAACAATTGCGCCAGTGAATACCCCCTACCATCCGTATAACTTGGAAAATCTATCGCAATCAATGCAATATCTGCCTGACATAACGCATGCACATGGGTGCTGGTAGCATCATCAAAATCAGCATCTGAAGGAATCAATACAGCCACAGGGAATTGCCTGCCTTCCAATAACAACTGATGTGCAAGCCAAGTATCAAAGGTCACCATCCAAATTGCGTCATCAGGTGGGACTAATAATGCTTGTTCGTTATTCATGTCAAAACACTGCACCTCATTCACTGTAAGCTGACCACCACGAATTAAGTTTGGGTTAGAGTCAGACATTGGATTCCCTTACTAAGTTTGAAGTCTTTGCCAGTAACGGGTCCATATAAACATCCTTTTTGAACGGCTCAATCCCGACACGGTCAACCACATCGATAAACCGCTCTACATCGCTCTCTCGGATTGATAAATAAGTTTGAATTAAACGTGCGATAACATCTGGGACTTGCTCACGTGCAAACGAAGGGCCAATTACTCGGCCAATCGCCGCGCTAGCGTTGCTATCTGTGTTTGATTTGACACCAGCTTTAAGCGCACCAGACTGTCTGCCACCCAAAGTGATTTGGTACCACTCTTCACCCGCTTTATCTACCCCCAAAATACCGATATGACCTACATGATGATGCCCACAGGAGTTCATGCAGCCGGATAAGTTAAGATCAAGCTCGCCAATTTCGTGCACGTAATCTAAATCATCAAATTTTTGCTGGATAGCTTCTGCCACTGGGATAGATACAGCATTCGCCAAACTGCAGTAATCTCCGCCCGGGCAGGCAATGATGTTGGTAATTAGCCCAATATTAGGTGTTGCCAGATTAAGCACGCTCAGTTCTTGCCATAGCGCATAGAGCGACTTGGTTTTAACATCGGGCAAAATGATATTTTGTTCATGCGAAACACGCAGTTCACCAAACCCATAGTTGTCAGCCATTTCGGCAAGTACATCCATCTGGTCTGCAGTAATATCGCCTGGGGGAGATCCTGTCGCTTTCAGCGATACGGTCACCGATGAATAGCCAGTAATTTTATGCTGATGAATATTGGTACGGAACCATCGTGCAAAGGCAGGACTAGCCTCTAAATGAGGTGCAATGGCAGCACTGCCATTTTCATGCAAGACGCCATAACTGGGCCATGTAAACTTATCTGCAATCGCGCTAACAAACTCAGCGGTCACGGTGTCAGCGCCGCCTTTAATGCGTGCCCATTGTTCATTGACCTGCTGAGCAAAAACCTCTGGCGTGAGGTCTTTGACCAAAATCTTGATACGTGCCTTATATTTGTTATCTCTTCTGCCATGTAGGTTATAAACACGCAGTGTGGCCTGCAAATAAGTCAACAGGTCATACCAGGCAACAAAAGGATTAATCAGCTTGCCAACAAGCGGCGTTCTACCCAAGCCACCGCCCACAAATACTCTAAAGCCAAACTCACCGTTGTGCTCAACTGCTTGCAAACCTATATCATGTACACCAATCGCAGCCCGGTCTGTCACGGAGCCACTTACCGCTATTTTGAATTTACGCGGTAAGAATGCAAACTCAGGATGCAGCATAGACCACTGCCGTATAATTTCACACCAGACGAGAGGGTTAATGATTTCGTCGTACGCCACACCAGCAAAATGATCTGTGGTGGTGTTACGGATACAATTACCGCTGGTTTGGATGGCATGCATTTGCACGGTAGCAAGCTTAGCTAAAATATCAGGCGCATCTTCCAAACGGGGCCAATTAAACTGAATATTCTGGCGGGTAGTCAAATGCGCGTAGCCTTTATCCCAACGCCGCGCAACATAAGCCAAGGTGCGTAATTGATTGGAGGTCAACATCCCGTAAGGGATTGCCACCCGCAACATTGGGGCATGCCGCTGAATATACAATCCATTTTGCAAACGTAGTACACGGAACTCATCTTCAGATAACTGTCCATTGAGAAATCGCTGCGTTTGCCCCCTGAACTGGGCAACGCGCTGTTCCACCAACTTCTGGTCTATTTCATCATAGATATACATTTAATCACCTTAAAAATTGGCGTAGTGACAACAACCAAGTTATTTTTTACAGTGACTAAAGCTTAAGGCTTGAGGCTAATGAATAACAGAGACAGATGCTTACAAAAAAAGCATAACAGATGACAAAAATCTTACGGCAATGACTGAGGCATTAACCCCAATACTAGCGTACCTAATGTTGCCAGTGCTGCCTCAATGCGCGCATCCCAAATATGTCCGTAATTCAAACGGATATAGCTGGTGAAGTGGCGCTGTGCAGAAAAGATAGGACCAGGTGCAATGCTAATGCCATTATTGAGTGCAAGTTTATGCAGCTCAAGTGCATTAACGTTATCAGGCAGTTTAACCCATAAAAAGTAGCCGCCCTGTGGTAACGTTAAGCAAGTGCCTGCAGGAAAATAGCGCTCAATGGCTTCCACGAACTTAATTTGATTCACCAACAAGGCATGGCGTAAATTGCGCAAATGCTTATCATAACCACCCTTTTGCAAATATTTGGCAATTCCCACCTGCGCCGGTACCGATGCAGAAATAGTGGTGGTTAATTTAAGTCGCGCTACTGTTTTAATAAATCGCCCCGGTGCAACCCAGCCTACGCGGTAGCCAGGCGCAAGACATTTGGAAAATGAGGAACAATGCATTACCAGGCCGTCGGTATCAAAGGCCTTTGCTGGCACTGGCCGCTTATCACTAAAATACAACTCGCCGTAAACATCATCTTCAATCAACGGCAATTGATACTTGGTGATGAGTGCCACTAACGCCTGTTTCTTCTCGTTTGAAAGCAAGCTACCCAAAGGATTCTGAAAGTTAGTCATTAGCCAGCAAGCTTTAGGTTGATGCTGCACAATGGCACGCTCCATTGCTGCTAAATCAATCCCATCTTTAGGGTGGCTAGGAATCTCAACCGCTCGCAGTCCAATACGCTCTATGGATTGCAATGCCGCATAAAAGGTTGGTGACTCAATGAGAATAGTATCTCCAGGCCGGGCAACTGCCATCAGGCATAAATTCAATGCTTCTAACGCGCCATTTGTCACGACGATTTCATCCGCCGTCACGTGTAAACCATCAATCATGTAACGTAAAGCAATCTGCCGCCTAAGGTTAATATCGCCTGCACTTAGGTTATCTACACTGGCCCAAGGGTCCATAATCTGCACGCTGGATGCCATGGTCTTAGCTAAATTCGCCCGCGGAAACAACAGAGGGCTGGGAAACGCAGAACCTAAAGGCACCACACTTTTAAGCCGAATTGACTCCAGCACCTCAAACACCAACTCACTCACATCTACCTCTGTAGATTCTAACTGGCTTTCAATCATGGGCGCGGGCGAAGATGGCATATTCACAGCACCGCCAGTGACAAAGTACCCGGAGCGCTCACGCGCCGTAATCAGGCCTCTAGCCTCCAATAAATAATAGGCCTCTAACACAGTAGCGGCGCTCACATCACGGCTAACACTGGCTTGGCGTACCGAAGGCAGCTTATCTCCACGGCACAAAACCCCTTCTTGAATAGACTGGGCGATAGAGTTAGCAAGCTGCTCGTAAAGCTTCATGGCTTTCCTGTGATATTTAAGTGGGCACAAATGGCATGCTACCCTATACGCCAAAAATTACTACCCAAACCATGAGCCTGGCTTATATAAAGACCAGCTAAATCGACCGCAACCAATAAAGATTGGTTTTATAAAATTAATGCTGGGTTGCAATCCTAAAAGGCATAAAAACTATACTTAACTCACTAGACTTTTACATAAAAATCATAGAAAAAAACATAAAAAAGCTACAAATACAAAAATAATTTAATAGTTAACTATATGAATATATTAACAATTTAATAAATATTTAAATTATTTTAAATATTTTTTGCTTTTACCCTAAATTATCTAAATATGCTGCCGTTAAAGAGTTATAAGATACGGCAAAATTTAACTTAATTTTCAACCCAATAACAATTTAAGACACGATTTTAAGGGCTAACATGTTTAATTCTTCAATAGATGGTTACGGCGGCATAAAAATGCCAATCAGCACGCAACAAACTACAGACGCGAAAGCTACTGCCCAAGCTAATAACGCGAATCGCGCTGCTTTAAAATCAGTGGATACGTCTGACAATAGAACATCAACTGAAGCTAATAAAGACATGTTGACGGCCGCAGTCAATAAATTGAACGAGCTTGTAGCGCCTGCGCTGCAAACGGTTCAGTTTTCAATGGATGAAGAAGCTGGGCGCATGATTGTAAAAGTCATTGACACCGCAACGCAAAAAACGATCAGACAAATCCCTAATGAAGAGGTGTTAGCCTTTTCAAAAACGCTAGGCAGACTACAAGGCCTAGTAGTGAGAGAACGCGCTTAAGCAGACACAACTTAGCAGCTAAAGCCATTTTAGCTGCATCAAGTAAGAAATAAGCATTTGCGGTTTTCATGTTGCCGCAAATGCTTCACTCAAAATGATTTACCGCATACCCTAATCCAGAACCAACACCTCAAACACTCAAGCTTGCAGTTCCAAACACTACAAACCGAGTTCACTCAAGCTAGCATAGTCGTCAGGCCTGCGCCCGATTGGCCATAAAAACTTACGCTCAGTCTCTTTGATTGGCAAATCGTTAATACTGGCATAACGTAACTCCATTAAACCATTAGCATCAAACTGCCAGTTCTCATTACCATAAGAGCGATACCACTGCCCGGAGTCATCATGCCACTCATAGGCAAAGCGAACGGCAATACGGTTGTGATCATGCGCCCACAATTCTTTAATTAAGCGGTACTCTAACTCACGCGCCCATTTGCGAGTTAAGAACGCAACAATTTGCTCACGCCCAGTTAAAAACTCTGCACGATTACGCCATTGACTATCAGGCGTATATACCAGTGATACACGATGCGGATCTCGGCTATTCCAGCCATCTTCGGCCAGCCGCACTTTCTGCGCAGCTGTTTCACGTGTAAAAGGCGGTAACGGTGGCTTTACTTCATTGCTTGCAGACATCTCTTCGCTCCTAAAATATGAATATATTTAACTGATGAACCTGAGAAAAAATAAAAGCGCTATTCACCCAAAAAGCCGCCGCTTTGGTGCGCCCATAACGTTGCGTATATACCGCCTTGCTTAATCAGAGCTTGATGATCACCTTCTTCTACAATCCTGCCATCATCCAGCACGATTAAGCGATCCATCGCGGCGATGGTAGAGAGCCTATGCGCAATTGCCACCACGGTTTTACCCTGCATCAAGTCATATAGGCTAGCCTGTATTGCTTGCTCCACTTCGGAATCCAGCGCGCTAGTGGCTTCATCTAGCAGCAAAATCGGGGCATCTTTTAAAATCACACGTGCAATCGCAATACGCTGGCGCTGACCTCCAGATAGTTTCACACCACGCTCACCTACATGCGCATCATAACCGGTACGGCCTTTAGCATCACACAAGCCTAAAATAAACTCATGAGCCTCTGCACGCTTTGCCGCATCAATCATCTCTTGCTCTGTGGCGTTTGGCCGCCCGTACAGAATATTGTCGCGCACACTGCGGTGCAATAACGATGTATCTTGTGTCACCATCGCAATTTGGCTACGTAAACTGTTTTGCGTCACATCGCGCACATCTTGACCATCAATCAAGACACGACCACTCTCTACATCATAAAAACGTAGCAGCAAATTCACTATGGTAGATTTTCCAGCGCCAGAGCGCCCTACTAAGCCAACTTTTTCACCTGGTCGAATATTTAAACTCAGGGCTCTTAGTACTGAGGTCTGCATGCCATACGCAAAATCCACCTGTTCAAATACGATTTCGCCTGTGCTGATTTTTAATGCTGGCGCGTCAGGTTTGTCGATAATCTGCTGAGTTAAAGAGAGGGTGTTCACCCCATCTTGCGCGGTGCCAATATGCTCATAAAGTGAGGTAAGCTCCCACATCACCCAATGAGAAATACCATTAAGACGCAATGCCATAGCAGTAGCAGCAGCAACGCCACCAACACTGACCTCGTTATGTGTCCATAACCACAATGCAACACCAGAGGTTGCTATTACCAACAGCATATTAAGAATATGATTGGTAAATTCCACGCCTGATACATAGCGCATTTGCTTATGCACAGTGCCTAGGAACTCGCTCATGGCTGACTTCGCATAATAAGCCTCACGCCCGGCGTGCGAAAATAATTTGACCGTGCTGATATTGGTATAAGCGTCTGTAATGCGCCCAGTCATTAACGAGCGAGCATCTGCCTGATTTTGCGAAACTTTAGCTAACCTTGGTACAAAGTAGCTGAGCGAAATCACATAACATACAACCCACACTAAAAAAGGTAGCACCACTATGGCATTAAAATGACCGACCACAGCCACCATCGTAACGAAATAGATCACTACAAACACCAGAATATCCGCCACAATAAACCACACATCACGCACAGCTAGCGCCGTTTGCATCACCTTGGCAGAAACGCGCCCTGCAAACTCATCTTGATAAAAGCTCATGCTTTGCCCAAGCATTAAACGGTGAAAGTTCCAGCGTAAGCGCATAGGAAAATTACCCGCCAGCGTTTGATGTTTAATCAAGGTTTGCACGGCTATCAACACACCGCTAAAAATCAATAACCCAGCCAACATCAGCAAATGATTTTTTTCTGTCTGCCACAGCAGTGCTGGTGAACTTTTACTTAACCAATCCACCACCTTGCCCATCACTGCAAATAGCATGGCCTCAAAACCACCGATCATGGCAGTAAAGAATGTCATCACTAAAATAAACAGGCGCGAGCCTTTGGTGCAAGACCATAAGAATGGCCATAACGCATTGGGAGGGGGAACGATTTCTTTTGCAGGAAAAGGATTTAACAGGTTTTCAAACCAGCGCAGCATAATAGCCTTAGATAGATGTGATTAGATAGGCTGCAACAAGCATACAGCCTCTGCCGCAATGCCTTCACCCCGGCCCGTAAAGCCAAGCTTCTCGGTCGTGGTCGCCTTCACGTTAATTTGTGTCACTTCAACACCACAATCAGCCGCGATATGCACACACATGGCAGCAGTATGTGGCCCTAATTTAGGCGCCTCGCACATCACGGTGGCATCAATATTGCCAACAACATAACCATGCTCTCGCACTAAGTTCACCACATGCCTTAGCAACTGACGGGAATCTATGCCCTTGTAGCGCATATCGGTTGGAGGAAAATGTTTACCAATATCACCTAGCGCCACAGCCCCCAGCAAGGCATCACAAATTGCATGCAGCAATACATCTGCATCCGAATGACCATCCAACCCCTTGTCGTGCGGAATATCCACCCCGCCAATAATGCACTTGCGACCAACCACTAAAGCATGCACATCAAAGCCATGACCAATTCTCATTATGCGATTTCCTTTTGTATTAACACTTCCATCAATGCCATATCTTGTGGGTAGGTAATTTTCATGTTTCTTAGCGAGCCCACCACCAGCTTTGGTTCCAAGCCGAGTGCCTCAATGGCTTGCGCTTCATCTGTAGGAGCACCGTCAAAGTTTTCTAAAGCGCGCTTCAGCAGGCTATAACGGAACATTTGCGGCGTTTGTGCTTGCCAGAGACCATCACGAGGAATCGTATCTTTTACACGAGAATCGGCATTGGATTGTTTTAAGGTATCAGCCAATGGCAGTGCCAGCAGTCCGCCAACCGCATCATGCTCTAAACTATCTAGCAAGGTATTGAGCAAAGCTAATGTTAGCCCTGGCCGCGCAGCATCATGCACCAATATCCAGTCATCCTCATCTATCTGCGACTGCAAGGCCTGCAAAGTGTTTAACACAGTCTCCGCGCGCGTTTCGCCGCCGGTGTAATGCAACTGCAACCTGCTGTTAGCATCCAGATCAAGATTACGCCAGAAATAATCCTCTGGACTTAATGCCAAATGAATACTGGCAATACGTGGGGAAGCAAAAAACGTCTGGATACTGTAGGAAATCATCGGCTTGCCAGACAAAGGTAAGTACTGCTTGGGAATAGCGGTTTCCATCCGATTACCAATACCAGCTGCAGGGATAATAATGTGAAAACGTGCCATACTAAGCCATCAATAAGTTAAAAATCATGCTTGGATTCTAACATAGCCACCCAGCCGATTTTAAAAATAACGCCGCGTCATCCACCTACATCTGACAGCATAGACTGCACTAGAGCAATAAGCTAACTAGTCGCTTTCATGCCTACTTGCCGCTTTAAGAAGTCAAAAATCCTATCATCATTGCAATGCGCCACATTAAAGCGCAACCATGATGACGGCTCTTGATAAGGACGAAACAAGTTACCCGGTGCCAGCATGATATTTTCTCGCGTTGCCAATGTGGCAACCTCTGCAGCGTTCTGCCCCGCCGGCAGTTGCGCCCATACAAACATGCCTCCAACAGGGTCCACATGCAATGTAAGGCCGCTGTGCTCCAGCTGCTCAATCACCTGTCCGCGCACTTCCTGCAAGCGTGAACGTACACGCTCTATATGTTTGCGATAACGCCCCTCAATTAGGATCTGGTACATAATTCGCTGGTTAATCTCAGAAGTAGTCAGCCCGGAAAGCAGTTTTAAATCCAGCAGCCTAGCAGCCAACTCTGGCGCACAGGCAATAAAACCTACACGCAAGCTAGCCGATATAGTCTTAGAGAAACTGCTAATATAGATTACCCGCTTAAGCTGATCTAATGTTGCAAGTCTAGGCGCGCTACTTGGATGTAAATCTCCGTAAATATCATCTTCTACAATGTATAGTTGATGCTTTTCTGCCAACTGTAAAATTTGGTGCGCCACTGCTAAACTGGTGCTAGTACCAGTTGGATTATGCAGCACGGTATTGGTAAAAAATAATTTAGGATGAAACTCCTGAATCAATTGCTCCATGCGCGCCACATCGGGCCCGTTTATATTGCGTGGAACGCCAATCAACTTGGCACCCAGTGTTTTTAAATAACCAAACAGTGTGTAATAACCAGGATCATCAATCAAAACAGCGTCTCCGGGCCTAATCAAAAGACGCGCAGCTAGATCTAAACCATGCGTAGCGCCGTTGGTCATGATAACTTGATTCACTTCGGCACTAATGCCAATATCAGACAAATGCTTTTGCAATAAATGCTGCCGTAGTGGCTGGTAGCCACTCACATCACCATAACCTGTTAAAAACTCACCCGGCTTACGTGATAGCTCATGCAAGCTTTTCTGTATCACACTCGGGTTTAACCAATCACTAGGCAGCCAACCACAACCAGGCCTGACTGCCCCGGATATATCTTGAAAAGTATTATGCAACAGCCATAACACATCATCAGCCTGGTCTAGGCGGCAAGTGCTTGCGGTGGAAACTTCAACCTGCTGCCGTGCCGCAACATAAAAACCGGAACCTCGACGAGACGCCAAATAGCCTAATGCAACTAATCGATCATAAGCATCGACCACAGTAAATCTGCTGACATTATGCTGGATGGCAAAGTTACGTATAGAAGGTAAGCGCGTGCCAACCCGCAGTACACGCTCCTCAGTTAAGCGCTTAATCCCAGCAACAATTTGCTCGACTAGGGGCACAGTGTCTTCAGGATTTAATGTAAGTAAAGGCAATGCTTCTGGCATGGTATTTTGACCTGTACAGTTATATCTAGTGAATAACAAATTGTACATGTAGTGTCATGGTATAGAAAGTTATAGTGCTGTTAGTCAATACACGGAATAACCTCATCATGAAACTCATTGTGCTATCAGCAACTTTAATTTTGTTAGCAATAACAGGCTGTCGTGGCCAAGTGGAGGAGCCAAGCAGCCAAACAAATGCAGCCTCACACGGCCTACAAAAAACAAACAATGAGCGCCCATGCCTGACCAATCTTGCTGACAGTTTAGCCAAATGCTCAGCAACCATCACTAAGCAAAAGCGCTTTGTCTTGGTGCGCTCGGTTGCCATTCCTGAAAACTAATCAGCCATTACATAAAACCAATGTCTTCAACACCATAAAGTTAGCGATGTATATTCCACCACATTTTGCAGAAAATCGCCCGCAGGCGCTTTTTGATATCATGACATCTCACCCACTGGGTACATTGGTAACACAAAGCACCAATGGCCTAGAAGCCAACCACCTTCCTTTTGAGATGGATACATGCAGTGTAGAGCTTGGCACTCTGCGAGCACATGTAGCAAGAGCTAATCCGATTTGGCAGGAAACCACAGGCGACGATGATGTACTGGTGATTTTTAGGGGTCTAGATGCATACGTATCACCCAACTGGTACCCAAGCAAACACGATACTCACCGGCAAGTACCTACTATCTGGAACTACCAAGCAGTGCATGTGTATGGAAAAATCAAGTTTATAGAAGATGTCGACTGCCTGCACACAATAATTGAACGCCTCACGCACACGCACGGACATAAAACACAGTCCACATCACTAAAGTGATTCCCAACGTTTCCCTGTTAAGCTAGTTTCCTACTTTTAACAATTTATAATTGTGATAAAACACTTGTTTTGCTAATTCAACCATACAAAGATAAGTAAACATCATGCCTCCTAATATCAAATAAAACTTCGTAGGGGGCGAGACAAAGCCAAAATAAGTTCCAATTGATGTAAATGGCAAGATAATTGCGATCCCCACGATCATCAAAGAAGTTGCAATCAGCAGTGGGTGAGCATGACTTTTAAGTGGATTCCCACGGGTACGGATGATAAAAATCACCATGACCTGTGTGCATAATGACTCCACAAACCAACCAGTTTGAAAGAGCTGTTCATTCGCTTGTAACATGACCAACATGACATAAAAAGTTAAAAAATCAAACATAGAGCTAATTGGACCAATGACGAACATAAAATTCCGTATAAAGTCTATATTCAAAACTCGTGGATTATGTGTATCCGCGGCATCAACTTTATCCAAGGGAATCGGTAGCTCAGATATGTCATAGAGGATATTGTTGAGGAGAATCTGAGTTGGGAGCATTGGTAAAAATGGTAAGAACAGAGCTGCCCCAGCCATGCTAAACATATTGCCAAAGTTTGAACTTGTGCCCATCATCATGTACTTCATAATATTGCTGAATGTACGCCGACCCTCCATTACCCCAGCATGCAGAACATGAAGGTCTTGCTTAAGCAGAATAATATCTGCCGCTTCTTTTGCAACATCAACTGCAGACTCTACTGACATTCCTACATCTGCAGAATGTAAAGGTGGTGCATCATTGATGCCATCACCAAGATAACCGACTACATGCCCATTTGATTTCAACGCTAAGATTACTCTATCTTTTTGTGATGGGTTCATTCGGCAGAACAGATTAATGCTTTCAACTTTGGCACGAAGCGCATAATCATCCATTAATGCTACTTCAGCACCAGTAAGTTGACCGATCACAGATATTTTGAGTTGATTACAGACATGCCGAGTAACCAGCTCACTATCACCAGTTACAATTTTAATTGCTACGCCAACTTTCTTAAGCGACTCTAAAGCTTCAGCCACTCCCTCTTTCGGCGGATCAAGAAATGCTGCAAACCCAACAAAAACCAACTCTGCTTCATCGCCCAATACCGCATGTTGATGATCAAAAGTGACTTTTCGCCAAGCTATGCCTAAAACTCTAAACCCATCCTCTTCCAACTTGTGCTGTTCAATACGTAGTAATAGTCGAGACGCTTCATCTAACACCTCTGAATTTTTGGCGCCTTCCAACTCGTAATGGCTACACAATCCAATAATTTCATCAGGTGCTCCTTTAACTATAAGCCAGCGTGACTCTCCATTATCAATTAAGACAGAAACACGGCGGCGCTCAAAGTCGAAAGGTACTTCATCAACTTTCTTCCACGTACCAATTTCAACATGTTGGTGAGAGATAATCGCCTCGTCAAGTGGGCTTTTTAGGCCCGACTCAAAGAAGCTATTAAAATAAGCCAACTCGATTACACGCTCACTAGTTTTACCTAGAGCATCTATGTGTTTTTCAAGCTTAATTTTGGCCTCGGTCAAAGTACCTGTTTTATCAGTGCAAAGAACATCCATCGAGCCTAAATCTTGGATTGCTGAGAGCCGCTTAACAATCATCTTTTTCTTTGCCATACGCATTGCGCCACGTGACAAAGTAACAGAAACGACCATCGGAAGAAGCTCTGGTGTTAGCCCTACAGCTAAAGCAACTGCAAATAAAAAAGACTCTAACCAAGGTTTATGAAAATAAGCATTTACAAACAATACAAACATCACCATAAAAATGGTTAACCGCATGATTAACAGACCAAAGCGATGTGTTCCAATTTCAAATGAAGTGGGTTTTGAGGGTTGCGATACTTTATCCGCAATTTCTCCAACTGCAGTATCGGCTCCAGTTTTGATCACTAGCATAGTCGCACTACCGCTAATGACTGATGTTCCCATAAAAAGAGCATTAGATGCATCTTGCAAATTAATAGCGGTATCTGCTGGCTTATCTGGACGCTTTTCTACAGGGTATGATTCTCCTGTTAATAAAGCCTGTCGTACAAAAAAATCTTTAGCTTCTAATATAACGCCATCAGCCGGAATTAGATTTCCTGCAGACAACATCACAATATCGCCTGGAACGATAAAATTAGCATCAATCTCTTGAGGTAACCCATCGCGTAAAACTAGAGTACGAATAGAAACAGATTGTTTTAATTTCAAAGCTGCAGCATTAGCTCGATACTCTTGAAAAAAGTCCAAGGTAACACTCAACAAAACCATAAAGCTAATAATTAAGAAGTTAGTTAGCTCGCCAGTAAATGCTGAAATGGCACTTGCTACTAATAAAATAATGACAAGTGGATTTTTGAAACGTTGTAGATACTGAAACAGTAAGGATTTGGCTTGAGTTTCATTAAAAGTATTAAACCCAAATTTTGCTAGCCTTATTTTAGCTTCTCTTGAAGTTAAACCTTTAGCTTCATTAGCTTCAAATAAGTTTTCAGATCCGATGTTATTCGGAAATTCTAGCCACCATGGTTTAGTGTTAAAGTTTTCTTGCATTTAGAATGCTTTCAGAAAATTTAAATCTTTCATGACCGTAAAGATGACTGAGGCAAGTGTGAGACAATGCGCATCAAACTTAAGTCGATTGAACACTAAAGTTGATTGGTGGCTTGTTTATAAAAGCCTGCTGTGTGATTTAAAAAACACTGCCATGTCTATTTCCTCTAAATTTATTGCCATATATGAACGAATACTACGTCTCATATTTAAATAATTTCATAAGGCAAGTTCAGTAAATAAGAGTAGCCTATTGATAGCTATAATTTCTTGATAAGATTAATATTATGGAAAATATTTCTATATTAGTTTTGTTTAATCATTTGCACATCTGAAGAAAATACATGCACCCTATTGCGACCACTATGTTTTGCTTCATACATAGCTTTATCTGAATGATTCAGCAAAATGTCGATCGAAGTGTTGTCTCGAGTTAATGCAGATACACCAATTGAAACAGTAAAGTGGATAATCTGACCATCTGTCGTTTTTATTGACGCACTTTCTATATTCCTTCGTATTCGCTCAGCAACTTCGACTCCTAGCGCAAGATTAGTATTGGGTAACAAAAGTGCAAACTCTTCCCCACCAATTCGTCCAACTATGTCGTAAGTGCGCATAGATACTTGGCATAACTCTCCAAATTTCCTGAGTACTACGTCTCCTGACTCATGCCCATATGTGTCGTTAATGTTCTTGAACTTGTCAATGTCAATCATAAGCACCGTTAGGCAACCACCGTTACGCGTGGTACGGGACAGCTCATCTTCCGCCTTCATCATAAAATTACGGCGATTGGGAAGATTGGTGAGCTCATCAATTTGCGCAGCTCTATCCAGTTTTTTGATAGCATTTCGACGTAAATTTTCTGTACGCCAAAGCCTAATTTGTAAAAAAATCAGTGCTACTATAAATACTGATGTGCCAATAATTGATCTAAATGCCATACTTCTCCATTGTGCGAGCGCACTTGTCTCAGCAAAGGCAACGTTTACGAAAAATGGGTAGTCAGTTAGTGCGCGAAAAGAACCAATACGAAAAACATTATCAACTTGTGAGATATAGCGTTCGACACCAGCTCTTTCACCTTTAAGAATACGTTGTGCTTGTTTTGAAATGAACTCTTTGTTGTAATCAGAAGGGTTTGACGGATATCGAAGTACTAGTTTCTGGTTGTCTTTGCGCATTAAAGTAATCGAGCCCGTTGAGCCAACTCTTATAGAGTTAAACAACGTCTGAAAGTGGTCTAGATCAATTGTAGCAGACGTAATTCCAATGAATTGACCACGATGATTGCGTATGCTGCGAGCAACCACCATCATTGGCCGCCCATTGGTTCTTGATATAAGCACATCAGAAAATACTAGTGCTTTATTGGGGTTGTCTCGTAATGCCTGGAAATGTTCTCTATCAGAGATGTTGATGGGTTGATCATTTGGTTCTGAACTAGATAGCATTTGACCTGTAGCATCAAAAATATAGTACCCATTAACTTCAGGAAAGTTTTTCTTAAAGCCAGCAAGATAGCTTGTCCACTTCTTGAAATCATTATACTTATACTCTTCAGTAACTACTTTATTTGCAATTTGAGAAATGTCTGCATCAATTCTACGAAAAGTTGTGTCCAAACGCTCCTCGAGTACCCAAGCAAGATTCCCACTATTGGTATCTGCTTCATCTAGCGCTTGTGTGTGAGTCTGCCAAAGATGATAGCCAAGTAACAATAGAGTAGTAATAAGGGTCAGCAGTGTAAGAGCTATATAGGCAGGCTCTTTCAGTAGCGGGTCATATTTTGCTTTTAGTGTAAATTTCTTTTTCATAAGAGCGAAACTACGCTGTGAATTTTTTGTAGGTAAATTATTTATAAGCAATCATATGTTCAGTTTCCATAGTAAACCTATTAAGCCAAATATCCAATCTGACATTTTTTGATATTGCCGGACGGCAATATTATGAAGCATACTGATACTTACATATAACTATTAAGAGTCGGCTTTGCTATGCATAGGCAGCATCGAGAGGATTGCAGAATAAATGTCGACATATGTGAAAACAATTTCAAGATTAAAAATATGACGAAACACTATCTTTCATCAATGCCAAAATTGCTCGGTTACTTTGGTTTATTACCTTTTATCATCCCCACAGTATTTTTGTTTTTTGACTATAACCATCTTGATATGTGGCGTCACTTTTTATTAAGTTATGGTGCAGTTATCCTGAGTTTCGTCGGCGCCTTGCACTGGTCGTTCGCAATGCTGCTGCATGAACTGCCAATCAATAAACAACGCTCATCATTTTTGTGGAGCGTGGTACCGTCATTAATTGCGTGGATTTCTTTATCCATTCCAAAAAACTATGGATTTGTGTTACTTGCTGTGTTTTTTGCTGTGGCTCTGGTACGAGATCGGCAACTATACAATCATGCTGAGCTACCTTCTTGGTATATGCCGCTACGTAGAAATCTAACAGTCGTGGCAATGACTTGTTTACTAATTGCCGTCTACCTGAGTAATGGCAGTAAGATTGGCTATCACATCTAATTTAAATTTATGAGATGAAAACAGAAATAGCAGCAGGCTGTTTTTAGATGTAATTACTAGACTTTATAGGAAGCTGGCTTATGCTGCTCTATAAAAAATGCAAACTCTTCAGGTGGCAATGGTTTTGAAAAAAGGTAGCCCTGAAACATATCAGCGCCGTATTCACAGCATAGGCGTGCTTGTTCAATCGTTTCAACTCCTTCTACAATCACTTCGAAATCTAAGCCTTTAGCCATTACGATGATGGCTTTCAGTACCCGGCAATCTGCTACGCTATCTGGCACATTCTGTACAAAAGAGCGATCAACTTTTAGTATCGATGCGGGAAGCCATTTGAGATAAGCCATGGATGAATAGCCTGTACCAAAGTCATCGATAGCGACTTTTACCCCATAGCCCTTAATCAGGTTTAAGATCGTGGATGTCTTGTCAAAATCAGAAACCAGAACGCCTTCGGTAACTTCTATGGACAAGTTGCAGCCAAGCAAGTTTGCCTTGTCTAGATCGGATTTGATGATGCCCTGAAAATTATCTTCTTTGATTAACTGCTCACTGGCGTTAACTGCCAGTACAAACGAGTCATTAACTAAGCCGCTTGAACGCCACTCAGCCAACTGTTTGCAGGCTAAATCTAAATTGACAACATCAATTGCGGATAAGAAGCCCAGCTCTTCAATATCGCCAAGAAACTCACTTGGAGGCAATATACCCCTTAATGGATGATTCCAGCGTACGAGCATTTCAGCACCACAAACGTTGAAATTTTTTGCATTAATGACTGGCTGGTAGTACTGCAGCAACTGGCTTTGTAGCGCGCCAGACCGCAACTGTTGTTCCAGCACTATTTTGTTCATAACGATTTCCTGCAAGGCTTCAGTAAAGAAATGAAACCCGTTTCTTCCCATGCGTTTAACGTGATACATTGCCAGATCCGCATGTTTCAGCATATCTTCAGCATTTTGTGCACAATTAGGATAGGTTGAAATGCCAATACTGCAAGAAATAAAGTGCTCTGTATGCGCAAGCGTGATAGGTATGCCCAGGCTATCTATAATGCGTTGGGCAAGCGTAGCTAGTGAGGTTTCTGTTTCTATATCATGGGCAATAATTGCAAACTCATCGCCACCAAGCCTACATACGATATCACCTTCTCGAATTACACCGAGCAGTCTATTTGCAACTTGCTGCAGAATCTGGTCCCCTGTATCGTGACCCAGACTGTCATTGATAAGTTTGAAGTTATCAATATCCAGAAAGAGTAATCCGACTTTGCTATCAAAGCGTTCTGCACGCGAGATTGCAGTTCGCAAGTGATCCTCAAAATAGTGCCGGTTTGATAAGCCTGTCATAGGATCATTTTCAGCGAGATATTTTAATCTTGCATATGTTTCCATCAATTGCTGATTGAGAGCATGACGTGCCTGTGCATGAACCAGGGCTTTTGTTAAATGTCTTTGCGAGAGCTCCTGTTTAAGTAAGAAATCCTGTGCACCTGCAATAATGCAGTCTCTTTCTATCGCCTCATCATTAACCATACCGGTTAGAATAACTACCGCTGCATGTTTGTTGGCATGCTGAGTGAGCTTATTCAGGACGTCAAGGCACTCCATATCTGGAAGCCTGTAGTCAAGCAGGACGACATCAAATGTACCTTCATCAAAAAGTTTTAGCGCTGAAACAGCGGTACTTGCGTGAACTATATCTTTGATTAATTTAGGACTCTGTAAAACACGTACAACTGCCATCCTATCCAGTTCATCATCGTCAACAAGTAGCAGTCTCATGACATCTCCTTATTTACCGGCAGTTCTACTATGCGCCAGTAATGCTCAATCAAGCCAATCACCTCAAGAAAGTCCCGGTCCATGTGTTGTTTGAAGACATAGCCAGCAACATGCTTGCGATAAGCAGCTACTAAGTCTTCATCGGACTTTGATGTCGTTAAAACAAACACAACCGCATGCGTCAGTATAGGGTCAGCGCGTAATGCCTCTAGAAACTCCAACCCGTTCATACGGGGCATATTTAGGTCAAGCAAAATAATATAAGGAGGAGAGATCACCCCTGAACGTAACAGAGTCAATGCTTCCAGTCCATCTCTAGCGCGATGGAGTGTATTCAATAACCGGAGTTTGCGTAATGCGCGTTCCAGGGCAATAGCATCTATATCATCATCATCTACTACAAGCAAGGTGACTTCTTTGTAGTTGTGTCTAGATTGAGTTTGCAATTGGCGTTCTTCCCTTTATATTGAGTGGCCAGGTAAAGAGAATGCTGGTGCCGCGGATGCCATCTGATGTGATGCTGGTTTTTCCGCCATAGGTTTCCACTATTTTCTTAACCAATGCCAACCCCATACCGCTACCCTCAACTTCATCGCGCGGTCGCAAAGTTTGAAACATTACAAAAACGCGCTCATGGTACTCAGGCGGAATCCCAGGACCATCATCTGTTACGCTGAATTCGTAATAGTCTTTATTTTTAAGTTGCCAATCCAGTTTAATGCGCCCGGTTAATTGGTCGTGATGTTTTACTGCATTCGTAAATAGATTACGAAGTACCTGCTCCAGTGGAGTAGCGAGTGTAGTAAAGGTAGGCAAGTTTTCTGCAGTTACTAGCGTAAAGCCCTCTGGGAGCGCCTGCATATCAAATATGTCATGAGCCAGCACACCAAGATCAATTTGGCTGAGACCACCTTCCATGCGTCCTGCGCGCGAGTAGGCTAGCAAATCATCCAGCAGAAGTTCCATGCGACGTAATCGCCCGCGCAATAAATTCATATGGCTTGGGATTGACAATATATCTCCATTACCTAGATCTTCCTCAATCCACTGTGAAATCTGGAAAATGCCTCGTAACGGTGATTTCAGATCATGAGATGCTACATAGGCGAATGTTGCTAGCTCTTTGTTGCTGCGCTCGAGCTCTTCATGGTGTTCGGCAAGTTTTTGATTCGCTTTTACACGTGCCGAAATATCAGTAATTGCTGAAAGTACTTTGATGCCATCCTCTGTTTCAATCGGGTTAAGCCCGACTTCAACCGGAAACTCGCTGCCATCTTTGTGTCGGCCAAATAAATCACGGCCAATGCCCATTGCACGCGGACGCAGGTCAGAAAAAAAGGAGTCTCGATGATGTGGATGCTGATGACGGAACCGTTCCGGAAGTAGGCAATCAATAGACTGTCCCAATAGTTCATCTCTGCGGTAGCCGAAAATAATCTCAGCCTGCGTGTTCACCATTTCGATGATTCCGGATTTGTCTACCATGACCATTGCGTTTGGTGCGGCTTCCACCACTTGGCGAAAACGCTCTTCCATGCGCTTGCGTGCCGAAATATCAGTAATTGCTGAAAGTACTTTGATGCCATCCTCTGTTTCAATCGGGTTAAGCCCGACTTCAACCGGAAACTCGCTGCCATCTTTGTGTCGGCCAAATAAATCACGGCCAATGCCCATTGCACGCGGACGCAGGTCAGAAAAAAAGGAGTCTCGATGATGTGGATGCTGATGACGGAACCGTTCCGGAAGCAGGCAATCAATAGACTGTCCCAATAGTTCATCTCTGCGGTAGCCGAAAATAATCTCAGCCTGCGTGTTCACCATTTCGATGATTCCGGATTTGCCTACCATGACCATTGCGTTTGGTGCGGCTTCCACCACTTGACGGAAACGGTCATCTGTTTGCTTCATATCACTCGTATTGCTGCTCATGATATTGCCTCTGCTTTTTATTGTTGGCCGGAAGGCTAATTACCGTAAAACCCTACTTAAACAAAGGATTTATTTAATTTAAATCATGGGGTTATCATAAAACTTTTTTATAAAATAATATACGAGTATTTGAAGTTAATATATTGAACATGTTTTAATAATATTGTTGAAGTCGATTACTCCGTAAATTGAAGTCCAGTACTTCTGAAAGCTCTTGATAGCATTAAACGCTTTATATGTAACAATTCACCCGGTAATCAATTGCCGGGTGAATGTGTGCAGCGCCATATTCAGCGGCTGAGAATGTAATAAAACTAAATTATTGCACTTCAACTTTGCGCGGTTTGGATGTTTCAGTTTTCGGCAATGTGACTTCAAGAATGCCATTTTTTAGGTTGGCTACTACTTTTGACTCATCAACATTACCTGACAGTGATACTGAACGTGCCAGCGAAGAGCTAGAAATCTCGCGTCTGTAATAATCACCTTTCTCTTCCTTGCTTTCGCTGCTGCTTTCCCCCTTGATTGTAAGAATGCCGTCAGCGATTGAAACACTGATATCCTTCTTATCAAAACCTGGCACTTCTGCTTTAATGACTATCTCAGAATCACGATTGATTACATCTAGGCTTGGTAAGCGCTGGCCTTCAAACTCAAAAAGATTATCTACTGAAGGCATGTGCCTCCGATCCCATAGAGATGGCCACTTTTGACCCCAAAACTCTTCAAATGCCTTACTGATATCTGTAAGCGGATGCATACTGGGCCACTGTTTTTTGGTTTCGATTTTATTGCTTGTTGTTACTGGGACATTACCTTTTTTATCAGACATGACGATATCCTTTACTAAAAATTAAAACGGTTATTTATGTTGCGCTACGTTAATAGCACTCACTGCCAGAGTTAATACCACCTAAGCTCATTTTCAGCGGCAATACAGTCATCCAGTGCATGCCCTGGTTCAAAGCCGCGTGCTTCTGCTTTGTAATAAGCAATCTCGGCAATTTTTGAAAGTCTGGCATCCTGAATATCTTCATGGCAGGATTCAACATCTGTTTCACAATTGTCAGGCTGTGTTTTTTCCGCCTTCTCTTTATGTTTCTCAAGGGTCATATTTATCTCCAAATTAAAAAATGGTAGTCATTTAAAGCTGGTAATACGAATAGCGAATTTGTACCAATGACCTAAGTTTAGGATCACTGATAACAAACTGTAGTTGATTGAATCGTAAAGATAAATTAGGGCTGACCCTTAAGGGGTTTCCCCTATACGTCAGAAATACAAGTTAATTTTGTATTAATATAAAAATACATCTAACTTAACTCACCTTGATAGGGATTAAGGATGTTGGCAAGCAGCAGGGATAAGTCTTCTAATTATCAAATTTTGATCATTGTTTTATCTGTAATTTATGTAAATTTTGGACTTCATCCGTTTAGATAGACACATATCACAATGTCAAAATGGGAAGAGATAGATTGAGCGGAGCTAAACTTGGTAACTAAAATGAGCCTGGGTCTAATAGGCGGCTCTTCTCATGCGTAACAATAGTTACATGACCGTGTAGTGCATACGCTAAAAAAGATTGCCGCATAATTAAGTCACTATTCAAATATAAAACCCACTTGGCTTGCCATTATTATCAATTCGACTGATAATAAGAACGAACGTTCTTATTAATCATACATAACTACAGGGCATCTTCACATGACTGATTTCAACAAAGCGCATGAGTCTGATATTGAGAAGCTGGGACAGTTAAGAGATTACTTTGCCAGCTATCGTGCTTTACCAAGTTATAGCTACATGCAAACACTATTAAATGTGGGATCAAAAAATACGATTGCTAAGCTAGTTGCACGCTTGAAATTAATGGGATTTCTAGAGATTGCCCCAGACAAAAAACTAAGTCCGGGAAAACGCTTCTTCGAGCGTCCTCTCTCCAGCAACACCGTACAAGCCGGTGCATTTACTGCTACTTATAATGATGGTGGCGATTACATTACAATTGATGAGTATCTTGTTAAAAAACCGTCAGTCACTGAATTGATTCCTGTTAAAGGTGACTCCATGAAAGATCTGGGCATACTGGATGGAGATACTGTTATTGTCGAAAAAAGACCTTTTGCAAATATTGGCGATATCGTTGTTGCAATCATTGATGATAAATTCACCATCAAGACCTTGGGCAAAGAAAAGGATATGTTTGTACTCATTCCAGCAAATAAAGACTTTGACGTCATCCGCCCTAAAGAGCAATTTGCGATCTATGGTGTTGTGGCTGGACAGTTTAGGAGTTACTAGCATCATTAAAGAAAAAACGGATCACTCATGCTAGCAAGTTATGTATTACTAGATCTGGAAACCACAGGTGCCACCCCGCTCAAAGACCGAATTACTGAGATTGCACTCATTAAATATGAAGGCAATCAGGAAGTGTCACGATGGCAAACACTAATTAACCCAGAAGTTCCAATCTCCGGCTTTATTCAGCAGCTCACAGGCATTAATAACGAAATGGTAGCCAATGCCCCTACTTTCAAACAGATTGCGGGCGAGTTGCTGGACTACTTAAAAGACGCTGTGCTATGTGCGCATAACGTTAGGTTTGATCATGGGTTTCTTAAGAATGAATTCAAGCGTATTGGCATTGATTTACGGCAAAAGGTACTTTGCACCGTCAAACTCTCTCGCAAGCTATATCCGCAACATCGCAGTCATGGATTAGATGCCATCATTGCTAGACATGGCTTAGTTTGTGAATCCAGACATCGAGCCATGGGTGATGTGGAAATGATGGTAGGTTTCTTAAGAGCGGCAAGCGAAGAGCTTGGCAGTATTGCTGTTCGCCATGCAGCTGAAGCATTACTCAAGGGCTCTAAAAGTCTACCGTCTCATATCGATGCGCAATTAATTGATAGCCTTCCAGAAACGCCCGGCGTTTATCTGTTTTATGGTGACACGAGCCTACCTTTATATATTGGCAAAAGCATCAATATCAGGGAGCGTGTGTTGTCGCACTTCAGTAGTGACCACGCCTCTACCAAAGAGATGCGGATTAGTCAGGAAATCAAACATATTGAATGGATAGAAACTGCTGGAGAATTTAGTGCCTTATTACTTGAGTCTAAGCTCGTTAAAGAGCATCAGCCTATTTACAATCGACAACTGAGGCATGAGAGGCAACTTTGTTCATGGCGCGTCGCAGAACACCATACGCAACTACCTCTTGTTAGCTTAGTGCAATTAGATGAAATTGAGCCTGTAAACTTAGGGCAATTGTTTGGTACCTTCAAGTCAAAACGACAAGCAATAGAGGTGTTGCGCAAAATTGCAGAAACGCATCAATTATGTCCAAGATTATTGGGACTTGAATCTGGCAAAGGTGCCTGCTTCGCCCATCAATTAAAACGGTGTAAAGGAGTCTGTGCTGGTAAGGAAGCATCTGAACTTCACTTTCTACGTTTGCAGCAAGCCATGATTACACATCAACTTAAAACATGGCCGTTTAAAGGCAAGATTGGCATTCATGAAACCCATAGTTTCAATGACAAATCAGCACTGCATTTATTTGAACATTGGATTTATTTGGGGTCGGTTGAGGATGCGTCTGCATTAAATCAAATGACCAATACTAAATCAGAGATGATATTTGAACTTGATACTTACAAGCTGTTATTAAAAGAGCTTAATAAACCTAAAGTAAAAATTATTGAAGTTGCATAAAACTTCAAAGTTATGCTGCTGCAATTGTCGCTTATTAAGGCGGCATGTACTGTAGGAACTCAAAGGGAGCTTATGCCCCCCCTTTTTACGTTTATTAAGATGTGAAACTTGATTAACTAATTTTCCTCGGATGTTTAATTTTGAACCAGATGGAATACATAGCCGGCAAGAACATGAGCGTAAGAATTGTGCCTGCAAACGTCCCGCCAATCAGCGTATAAGCAAGTGTTCCCCAGAAAACTGAATGCGTCAGCGGGATGAAGGCCAATATCGCGGCTAAAGCAGTTAAGATCACTGGTCTTGCACGTTGCACAGTTGCTTCTACAACCGCATTAAAAGGATCTAACCCCGCTTCTTCGTTTTCACGTATCTGCCCAATCAAAATCAGTGTGTTGCGCATCAAGATGCCTGATAGTGCTATCAAACCCACCAAGGCGTTGATACCGAAAGGCTGCTGGAATAGTAGCAGTGTTGGTACTACTCCAATTAAACCTAACGGACTGGTCAGAAACACCATAACCATCGCCGCTATCGAACGCACTTGCAAGATGATAATCAGCAAGGTGAGTGCAATCATAATCGGGAACAGAGGCAACATTGCCTTGGTCGCCTTTTCCGATTCTTCGATAGATCCTGCCTGCTCAATTCTGTAGCCAGCAGGCAATTTATCAATAATCGGTTGCAACTGCGTCAATATGGCACTCGACACATCCGGTGGTTGTAAACTTTCGTCGATGTCGCCACGGACAGTAATGGTCGTCGTGCGGTCTCTGCGTCTGAGTATGGGGTCTTCCATTTGCACTTCAACTACACCCACTTGTGTCAACGGAATGCGCTGCCCTGCCGATCCAATCAATGTAAAGCCACTGATTTTTGCCGGATCAATACGGATATCACCAGCAGCACGCCCTACCACCTGCACAGAACGAATATCCTCACGTACCTCAGTAATGGAGACACCGCTTAACAAAAACTGCAGCTGTGAGGATACAGCGTTTGAGGTCAATCCTACGGCCTGAAGTCGATCTTGATCCAGCTTGAAATGTAGGGTTGGTACTTTTGTGCCCCAGTCTGTATTGACAGTTCGCATCATAGGACTGGCGCGCATCACACGTGCGACTTCATTCGCGATGGTGCGCAACTTTTCTGTATCCGGACCCATGACACGGTAGGCCACAGGATAAGGTGAAGGCGGTCCGAACACGATTTGGGTGACACGCACCTGTGCCTCTGGCGCTAGCCCATCTGCAATGACGCGACGCAACCTCAACTTCAGGGCTTCACGCTCTTTATCATTACCTGCGAGCACGACAATCTTTGCGAATGACGGATCAGGCAACTCTGGGGACATTGCCAAAAAGAATCGAGGTGCGCCTTGACCGATATAGGCGGTCACGACTCTGGCTTCCTCCTGCTTAGCTAGCCAAGCCTCGACCTTGGCTGTTGCAGCACTAGTTTGCGAAATAGAAGTGCCATAGGGCATTTGTAATTCAATCAGCACTTCAGGTCGGTCAGAGGTTGGGAAAAACTGTTTTTTCACCACGGCCATGCCAAGTATTGCAACAACGAAAAGGCTCACCACTGTACCAGCCACCATCCACTTGCGAGCAATGATGTGCCCCAATATTTGGCGAAATCGGTTATATCGTGGCGTATCATAAATAGCATTGTGACCGCCATCAATCTTCTTGAAGTCTGGCAGCATCTTAACACCAAGGTATGGCGTAAATACCACCGCTACTACCCAAGACGCAATCAGCGCAATGCCGACAATCCAAAACATGTTACTGGTGTATTCACCCGCTGTAGAGCGTGCAAAACCGTTAGGCATAAAACCAACCGCTGTGACCAACGTACCAGAAAGCATAGGTGCTGCGGTATGGCTCCAAGCATAAGCTGAAGCTGCAACACGGCTGTAGCCTTCTTCCATCTTCACCACCATCATCTCGATAGCAATAATGGCATCATCCACCAACAAGCCCAACGCGAGAATTAGTGAGCCGAGCGTAATGCGGTCGAAGTTCTTACCAGACGCAGCCATGATGATGAACACGATAGCCAATGTCAGCGGTACCGCTGCAGCCACTACGATGCCCACACGCCAGCCCATACTGACAAAACACACCACCATCACAACAAGCAAAGCCACGAAGAACTTGACCATGAACTCATCTACCGCCGAACTAATGTTGACAGACTGATCGGTCACCTTGCTAAGCGTTATGCCCAATGGTAGTTCGGCGTTGATATTTGACACTTCTGATTCAAGTGCCTTACCCAAATCAAGGCCATTCCAATCATCGCGCATCACCACCCCAAGCAAGAGTGTCGGTTCACCGTTATTGCGAACTAAAAAAGTAGCGGGGTCTTCATAACCACGCTCAACCGATGCGATATCCGATAACTTGAAGGTACGGCCTTTTGCAACGATTGGAGTTTGTCGAATTTTATCCAAACTCTCTAACGCACCATCAACGCGCACAAATATTTGTGGGCCTTTAGTTTCAATAGAACCTGCTGGCGTCAAAACGTTTTGGTTATTCAGTGCAACAAAAATCTCTTGCGGGGTAATCCCCAAGGTAGCCAAACGGTCATGGGAAAATGACACGAAAATGCGTTCAGACTGCTCGCCAATAATATTGACCTTTTTTACGCCTTTGACATGCAGCAATTGCTGACGAAGTTTTTCTGCTTCGCGAACAAGCAGTCGCTGTGGCTCGCCTTTAGCTTTCAATGCAAATAGGGCAAACGTCACATCCGCATACTCATCATTGAGCATTGGGCCAATGACACCAGCAGGTAATTTTTTAGCTTCGTCTCCGAGTTTTTTTCGTGCCTGATAGAACTCTTCTTTCACTTCAGAAGGTGGAGCACTATCCAGAAACGAAACCATCGTGAATGCTAAACCAGGGCGTGTGAAAGTTTCAGTACGGTCATACCACTTTAGTTCTTGCAGACGTTTTTCCAACGGCTCGGCGACCTGATCTTGCATCTCCTGAGCCGTTGCGCCAGGCCATGCCGTCACTACCGTCATTTGCTTAATCGTGAATGGCGGGTCTTCAGCGCGGCCAAGTTGAAAGAAAGCGAGTATGCCTGCAATCGTAATCAAGAAAATCAGGAACAGCGTGATAGCGCGTTCGCGCACCGCAAGCGCGGATAGGTTAAATCCGCTCATTTTGCTTCTCCATTTTTCAAATCAGCACTAAGGTTGCTATCCGTCGCCACCCTTACTTTTTCACCTTGGTGCAGAAGATGAGCACCAAGCGCAACGATTTGATCATTCACTTCAAGGTTGCTGTCTATACGTGCGGACTCCTCACTGATGCTGAGCAACTTTACCGGACGCCAGTTTACTTGTAATGGTTTTCCTTCAACCACCCATACGCCAGACTCTTTACCTGAATCGAATATCGCGCCGATGGGCACTTCAATGCCTGTGGTGGCGCTAGAACCACTATCATTAAGCTGAATCGTGACCGTCGCCCCCAGTGGAGCATCGGCCAAGCCTTCACTCAAAGTGTATCTCGCTTCATATGTACGAGAAAGAGCGTCTGCAGATTCTGAAAGTTGCCTGAGTTTGGCTGATACGGTTTTGCTACCGTTACCAAAGAGCTTTGCTTGGGCAACTGTCTCTAATGCTGGCCGTAAGGTTTCTGGTAAATGCACAATGGCCTCGCGCTTCCCGGCATGTGCCACACGCGCCACAGCCTGCCCGGCATTCACCACTTGCCCGGGCTCTGCCAGCGTTTCAACCACCACACCATCCGCATCGGCAACCAATACTGCATAGTGAGATGCATTTTTTGCTACATCGGCTTGTGATTCAGCTGCTTTTAATTGTGCTTTTGCAGCATCAGCCGCCGCTTTGATTTGATCATAGACGGAGGCAGAAATCGCCCCAGCTTCCACTAAACCACGGTGCCTTATTTCATCTTCCGCAGTTTGGTCTGCACGTGCTTTTGCGGCCATGACAACCTCTTGCTGACTCATCGCCGTTAACTTCAGGTCATTGGGGTCTATACGAAACAATGGTTGGCCACGCTTCACTTGTTGCCCAGCATCAACCAAGCGCTCCAGTATTTTTCCTGAAACACGAAAAGCCAAATCACTCTGCACTCTAGCTGCAACAACACCGGTAAAAGAACGCGAAGCTTCAGAAGCGACTTTAACCGTTGTTGTTTTAACTAATGGAATTTGAGTGCGCGGGTCATCAGGTGTTTTTTCACTGCACGCGAGCAGCGATATTGTGGATAGACCAATCACACTGACTGAAATAAGTTTACGGCTAAGCATACGAGTTACTCCCTAATAGTAGTAACTCGCATTCTGATACTAGTGACTAATTATGTCAATAGTCACTAAATTAATTTATGGAGATAAACTTCTTAATATTAAGTTAGAGAGAATCATTGGGGCATGCTCAGCCAAGTGCAGATTATGCTGGAGCAATAATGGATTGCCATATGGCTGTATGACTAAATAGATTGCATTCACGGTTTCATCGATTGGTGTTTTACGCTCGAACTCTCCAGACTCACGTCCCGCATGCACGATTTCTAGAATAATTTTTTTAATCTGCTCTTGATAAAGAGTACACGACTGCCATTGCTCGCCCGCAGCTGATGCAGCAATATCATAGAGCTTGCGATCCTCAAAGAATAACTGTGAGCTTGCTTCCACAACCGCTTTAAACATGCGCCTTAGCCGCTCTGATGCTGTGGGAGAGCCCACCATCGCCTCATCTATTGCTTTCAAAATAGCACTCAAAGTGTTGGAGCAAATCACCTCACCAATCGCTTGTTTTGTGGCAAAGAATTTATAGATATAGGCTTTAGAAAAGCCGATGGATTTAGCGAGATCGGAAACGGTCGTCTTTTCATAACCATAACGGCTAAAGTATTCAGCGGCCGCTTCTACTATCTGATCGCGGACATTATGTTCCGATGGACCACGTAAGTTGTTATCTAGTTTTTTAATCATGTTTATAGCATACATTGACTTTGGGGGATTGACAATAAGTGACCATATTGTAATATAGTCACAACTTTAATTAATAAGTTCAAGGACTATTATGCCTACTTTTCGTTTTATTCCACTGTTATTAAGCGCTGGTATTCTCAGCAGCTGTGCCGTTGGGCCAGAATATAAAAAAGTGGATGCAGCGTTACCCGATCATTACCTAGGGCAAGTTGCGCTGGATAATCGTCAAGCCACTACGAATGCTGATTTTGCGAAATGGTGGGAAGGATTCGCAGATCCGCAATTAACGAAATTTGTTGCATTAGCATTAGAACAAAACTTAGATATTGCACAGGCACAAGCTCGAATCAAGCAAGCAAAATCCGGACTGAGTGCCGCACATGCAGCACTGGTTCCATCTGGCAATATCAGCGCTCAGGCTATTCGCAACCATCAGTCACTAGAGTCTCCATTGGGGCAGCTGCTCAATGCTGTCCCTAACTATGACCGAGATGCGAATCTATACGAGGCAAACGTTAACGCTAGCTGGGAATTAGATATTTTTGGTGGATTAAAGCGTGAGCAAGACGCTGCCTTGGCTGAGTATCAAGCGGCAAAGGCTGGCGCAGTTGCAACGCGCTTGGCTGTGGCTGCGCAAACGGCTGATACTTACATCACTATCCGTGGCTTACAGTCTCGTTTAGAGATTACCAAAAAACAACTAGAAACACAGCAGCAACTCGTAACCAAGGTCAATATGCTCTATACCAGAGGGTTAGCGCCTAAGCTGCAAGTACAGCAGGCGGAAGCAGCAGTTGCCCAAGTAGAAGCCACTATTCCTGTATTAGAAGCGGGTCTTGATGTGGCGATGAATGCGCTGGATGTGATGCTAGGTGCCGCACCCGGCAAATACAGGGCTGAGCTAAGTACATTTAAACCTATTCCAGTTGCGCCTCAAATTGCATCCGTAGGTTCTCCTGCCGATTTGTTGCAACGTAGGCCAGACCTCATTGTTGCAGAACGAAAATTAGCCATCGCCAATGCAAAAATTGGTCAGGCCATTTCTGAGTATTATCCAAAAGTAGCCCTCAGCCTATTGATTGGAAGTGCAACCGCCATTTCTGGCGGCAATTTATTTACTAGCGCTGCCAACCAAGCCTCCGGCGTGGTGGGCTTACGTTGGCGCTTGTTTGATTTTGGCCGCATTGATGCACAAATCGAGCATGCAAAAGGCCAAGAAGCCGAGACTTTGGCGGCTTACCGACAATCCATCCTGCGCGCCACTGAAGATGTTGAGAACGCCATTTCTGCATTAGTGAAACGTGAGCAGCAAACGGCCTCTTTAGCACGAGGAGAGCAATCAATGAGTCAGGCGCGTGAATCATCCTTTATCGCATACCAAAGAGGTGTAGTGAGCTTAATTGAAGTGCTCCATGCTGATGAAAATTTATTGCAAATTTCAGATGCAAAAGCGCAAGCACAAACAGAATCTGCCCGATCAGCCGTTGCCGCATTCAAGGCGCTTGGCGGTGGGTGGCAACCTAGTGAATTGAGTAAATCTGCGAGCGTCTCGCATTTGAAAGTAGATAAAAAAGAAAAACAAAATTAAGCATACTCAAATTTCAATCACATGAGAACCAATCAATTAACCATGAAATCTGCTGCAAACATTAACGCAACGGCCATAAAGTCAGCCTCTAATACATGGCGCGTATTTGCGATCGCCAGTATTGCCATTTTTATGGTGTCACTCGACACCACGATTCTGTATGCAGGCTTTAATAATATTCTGCAGAGCTTTCCAAACGCTAAAGCCACAGATTTATCTTGGGCGATGAGTGCTTATTCCATCGTATATGCTGCATTACTCATCCCTGCTGGTGGCATTGCAGATAAATACGGCAGAAAAAAAATATTTATCCTAGGTACGTTGTTATTTATTGCAGCGTCATTTGCATGCGGTGCATCACCCAGTGTGTTTTGGTTAATCGTCGCAAGAATATTCCAATCCATAGGCGCATGCTTACTCTCCCCGGCCGCATTAGCATTGGTGCTAGAAGCCTTCCCTAAAGAAAAGCGTTCCGTAGCGATGGGTGCATGGGGTGCGGTGGGTGCATTGGCTGCTGCGTTAGGCCCAGGCATTGGGTCCTTTATTATTGATGTGGGCGGTTGGGAGTGGGCATTTTTTATCAACATCCCCATCGGCTTATTTTGTATTTGGCTGAGCGCTACACAATTGCGTGAATCGGCGCATCCAAGAGAAAAAATCCGCCTAGATTGGCTTGGCATGCTGCAATTAATGGTCGGGGTTAGCGCCATTACATTTGGTATTGTTGAAATTAAGACAGGCGCATGGGACACAACAGGATTGATCGGCATCATCCTAGCGGGTACTCTTGTTTTACTCAGTTATATTCCGTGGGCAAAACTTAACCCTGAACCGTTATTTGACTTAAATTTATTTAAAAACCACACGTTTCTTTTTGCCAACTTGGCAGGCTTCACATTTGCGATTGCCTTTTCCATCATGTTTTTCTCATTCTTTTTCTGGATGAAAGAGATTTGGCATTACCCTCAAACACTAGCGGGTACCGCCATTATGCCGGGGCCACTGAGCGTTGTACCAACCGCCATCATCGCTGGCAAATTAGCCTCTAAAATAGGCCACCGCCCATTACTGATTGCAGGCTCTATCACATACGCGTTGAGTGGATTGTGGTATTTGTTAATCCCCGATGCCAATCCTCATTATCTTCAACATTGGTTACCAGGATTACTATTAAGTGGTATGTCCATAGGGTTAGTCATGCCATCACTCTCAGCAGCAGCGGTACACGCACTGCCACCAAAAGATTACGCCGTTGGCTCCGCGATCAATCATGCAATACGCCAAATCGGCACCGTCATCGGAGTCGCCATTACTGTGCTGCTGCTAGCAAAAGCTCCGTTACAAATCATCGATTTTAAAACTACTTATGCCATTCATATCAGCTTGGCTTTAATCACTGCTTTGCTTTGTATACCCATTAACACAAAGCCCAACCGCAAGTGAGCAAACATTAATCCGTATTCATAATGTGGCCAAAGTAAGACGTAAGCAATCAGCATCAAACTAGAAACTAGCATTCAATTATTCTGGGAGAAAGAAATGGAAAACGCACCAAAAGATTTAAGATTTAATGGCGAAGAACTATTGATTAAACTCAAAGACGGAGAGACTGTTCGTGTCATTAAAACTGGCAAAGGCGAGCCGCTAGTACTAATACACACCATAAGAACGCAGATTGAGTTCTTTAGTGAAATGATTCCGTTTTATGCCAAAAACTACACTGTGTATGCGGTTGATTTACCAGGTCATGGCCAATCCTCAATCAATAAAAACATCAATTATGATGAACCGTATTTCAGAAAATCTATCATCGACCTCATTGCTAAATTAGGCCTTGAAAATATCACCTTAGTCGGCGAGTCGATTGGCGCCACATTATCCTTAACGGTTGCTGCATCCATCCAAGAGAAAGTTAAGCAGGTGATTGCTGTCAACACCTATGACTATGAAACACGTTACGCCGATGGTGTGAGACGTGGGAACTTTATCGCTAATTTCATGCTATGGAATTACTCTCTTCCAGTTCATGGTGCCATTTTCTCGGCTTTTGAAAATAGCTTTTTCCTAGGCCTTGTCATGAATGGTGGGGTCACGCATATCAAGAAATTGCCTTCATGGTTAGTCAAACTCTTTAATAAAACAGGGCATAAACCGGGCTACCACTATCTTGGCAGAAATGTCTTAAGCAATTGGAAAAGTTGGGCCAAGGCACCTGAGCATTATTCGCAAATTAAAAGCCCGGTGACTTTGATATATGGTGAAAATGATTGGTCAAGAAACAATGAAAGAATGCGGACTTTAAATAAAGTTCCTAACGCTAAACTTGATACGATTGCAAAATCTGGTCATTTTTTAAGTGTGGATAACCCTGATGCCCTTAAGCAGGTGGTAAGCAAACACTTAATGTAATGGTGTCATCACTCATATCATGAAAAGAAGAGTTTTATTGATGTTTAGCATACTCATCGGTGGCTTCTTGGTGTTTGCGTATGCAAATACAACGCATGTGCAGACACCATTTAAGAATCTAATCGTAAACCCTGAGGATAAGCATGAGATGGCTTCAATCGCTTATATGCTGCATCGGGCTTGGGTACAATTATCTGCCAAAAGTCTAACGAAAATACAATCTCACAAGCTGCTTTAAATTTATAAGCTTTAGCGAATCATGACTTTGCACTTGCTTGGCTTGGGCATGACACGATGCTGGTTAGAATGGATCAGCAGTGAATTCTAAATGATCCGATATTTAGTCAACATGCAACGCCCTTCGCGCCACTTGGGCCAAGACGCCTAGCACCACTGCCGACAGATATTGGCAAGTTACCTCATATAGACGTCGTTTTAATTTCACATGATAACTATGACCATCTTGATTTAGAAACAGTGCGTCTGTTAGCTAAACAAGCAAATGGCATCCCTAAGTTTTTAGTAGGCCTTGGATTGAAGGCATGATTTCAAGCCAATGTCCCTGATGCAAACGTTAAGTAAATGCAATGGTGGGATGAGACTCCAGTTGCACAGACAAACTTTCAGTTTGTTCCAGCGCAACATTCTAGTGGTCGCACATTCGCTAGCAAAAACAAAACTGTGTGGAGTGGCTGGGTGATTGAATACAAAGATAAAAAACTCTACTTTGCTGGAGATACCGCCTATGAGACAGAGCTATTTACGATGCTCAAACAAAAAATCGGACACATTAATCTTGCCGCTTTACCCATAGGAGCATATACGCCTAGGGATTACATGCGTTTTGAACACATGAAGCCAGAAGAAGCCGTCCAAGCGCATATCGATTTAATGCCGGACGCCTCTATCGCAATCCATTGTGGCACTTTCCATTTGGGTGATGAAACATCGAATTTGATAGGAATAGACACAAAGAATGCAATCGCTGAAAGAAAAATAAATAATTTTAAGTTATTAGATAATAGGCCAAACGATAGAAATTTCAGAATAGCGAACACAATAATCTCAGATAACATTCATGACAATTTAAGCGCCGTGATAGACCTCATGATCATATTTTAGCAATTTCACTAAATGTCTTCTTTTGGCCGTTAGCAGTTATTAATGACCAACCCTACGCTTTAATTAAAACATGACCGCCATAACTTGGTAGTCCACGATTTCAAATTTCCATGTCCATAAAAATCCTGAATTATCAGGCTTTTCTACTAGTGCTTTATGCGGTTGGTGCTAGCTGCTTATGGGGTAAAACTAGTCGCTTATGGCATGTCGCACAGGTGCCAAGAAGCTTTAGTTTAATCAATCTATTCTTAGTAATTAATATTCACTTACTTTCCCATCATGATTAGGCTATTATTTTTATAAAATATAAAAAGGATAACCAATGAAAGCCATTCAGGATGTTATTAATAATATTGAAAAAGTTATTATTGGTAAGCGGGAGGTTGTTGAGTTAGCCGTTATTTCATTGATCTCCCAAGGTCATGTTCTTATAGAAGATGTGCCAGGAACAGGTAAGACCATGATGGCACGTGCACTGGCCAAATCAATCGATGTCGACATGAAGCGATTGCAGTGCACTCCAGACCTGCTTCCTTCCGACATTACTGGAGTACCAATATATAACCAAAAGACCAGCGAGTTTGTCTTTCGTCCTGGCCCAGTATTCACAAACTTCCTGCTTGCTGACGAAGTAAACCGTGCAACCCCTAGAGCTCAATCGGCACTTCTAGAATGTATGGAGGAGTTTCGCGTCAGTGTAGATGGCGAAACACACGTTCTACCACCGTTGTTCATGGTGCTTGCCACTCAAAATCCGATTGATATGGCGGGAACGCATGTGCTGCCAGAAGCGCAGCTTGATAGATTCTTTGTGCGCCTAAGTGTAGGTTATCCATCACTAGATGGCGAGGTAAGCATCATGAATGCACAAACATCTAAACATCCCATAGATGATCTTAAAGCGGTTGCCACTGAGGCATCGATAGTTGAAGCCCGTGAGGAAGTAAGAAAGATTCATTTAAATGCAGACGTTGCTAGATATATCGCTGAAATAACTTCCGCAACTCGAAGCCATCCTGACTTAAGGTTGGGCGCAAGCCCTCGTGGAACGCTTGCATTAGCTAAAGGTGCTAGAGCTTATGCGTATTTACGTGGGCGAGATTACGTTACGCCTGACATGGTGAAATCAATGGCTCATGCAGTCCTGGAGCATAGGTTGATTATCCGCCCACAAGCTGCATCATTAGGGAAAACAAGCAAGATTATTCTCAAGGAAGTGCTTAATCAGGTTACTCCGCCAATTTAATTTAGGATCAAAAAATGATTCTGAGTTATATTAAAGAGCATCCAGTTTTACGTCACCAAAAGATTCTAATCATTACGGTACTAACACTGGTCGCTTACTATATTGCTTTAAACCGAGAGCAAGCGTTTCCATGGCTCATCGCATCCCTGTTGCTATCCTCACTGATTGCTAGTTATCTTTTCCCACGCTTGCTTATTCGAAATGTATCAGTGTCTCGCACCGGGCCGGATAGAGCCAAAGAGAACGAACATATCTTTTTTGATATTAAAATCAGCAATCATGGAATCATCCCGCGATTCATGATTCAAGCTATAGATAAGCTACCTTTTATTCACAGTTTAGAAGGCATTAAATCAAACACTCAAATACTTGGTGTGGTGGCATATATTGGTAGCGGAGCAACGCATAATTTTAAGGTCTCAGTGGGTTGTGAAAAGAGAGGTCTCTATCAATTAGGGCCTGTCGGCATCTCTACGAGCTTTCCTTTTGGCTTACTAGAGGCCCATCAAAACAAAAATGGAGGAACCCAAACCCTTACGATATATCCCGACCTCTTTCCTATTATACGTCTACCACTTTTAGGCACCCCCAGTGAGATTCACCGTGGTGCCTTTTTGTTACCGAAGGGGGCAGGTTCTGCCGAGTTCTCAGGTCTACGTGAATATCGTCAGGGCGATAACCCACGTCATATCCATTGGCCAACTACAGCGAGAACTAATGAGCTTATGCTCAAAGAATTTGAGCCCCTAGCTTCTGCCAAGCTTCATATCATTTTGGATCAATCTAAAGTCTCGAATGTTGGCACAGGTAAGCATGCTAGTTTTGAATATGCGGTCCGCATTGCTGCGTCAATCGCTAGATATGCAACTAACAACGGCATGTCTATCAATGTTTCACCGTATCAGGGAAAAGATTCGATAGGCTTGGGCTCGGGCGAAATGCATTTTCGAGAAATTATGGACTATCTCGCTATTATTGATGCCAATAGTGATGTCACTTATTCGACTGTGATACAAGAAGTAGCGATGTCAATGACTGAGGGGCAGACCACTATCGTATTTCTCTCAGAACCAAGCGCTCGGGTTTCAGAGACGCTCCAGTCGCTTGCCTTATTGAAAGCCAGAGGGGCAAATATTATTGCCATTCATTTAGATAGAGCTAGTTTCATGGGAACACACTCTGAGTCCCATTCGCTATGGACAGGTATCTTTGATTTGGACATTGGCTACTTTTCGATTAGAAAAGATGACAACCTCACCAGTGCTTTTAACTCATGAGTATTGAACTAAAACATAAGTCCATTTACTTTGGACTGCTTATTAGTCAGCTTTTAGCGGTGACTTGTAATGCATTTCTTGATATTCGGTATGGGTATTTTGCTTTCGAAATGTCTTTTTGGATTTTATTATATGGATATTCAATAACAGTTGCGATAAAGCAGAATGGCGTCTTAACTGAATACGGCAAGACAAGAATGCGCCGACTTGTCATTTTTGGTGCGGTTATCAGTATCTTTATCTTTATTCCCACATGGGGCATCTTTCGCGCCGCTGTTTACATCTTAGCTATATTGCAGGTTGCTTATAACTGCACCACGACAACGCGTAAGCAACTGTATCTTAGTATTTTAGTATCTTTGGTGATGGTAATTTTTGCATCGTCTCACTATCGTGCAGATTGGACGATGTTGTTTTATTTGATTCCCTATGTCATTTTTGTGGTTGCTACTATCGTTGCAGAACAAATCAATAGCAAATCAGACGAGTTACGCACACGGAGCTTGTCAGCTCCAATACTAGTGGGGCAAACAATAGCAATAATCACAGCTACTTTATCGATTCTACTGTTGGGTTTTTTACTTTATTTAATCACACCTCAAAAAACGATTGACCAACTCAATCATAAATTTGGCAATCCTACAGCCATTGGTGCTGGCCTCCATACATTGGAGGCAGGAGCAGGCAACCAGTCATACTTGCCCATTCAAGAACCTAGCATGAAAAACTTACTGTCAAATTGGCCGAGTCCAGATGAGATGCGTTTGGCAGCTAAGCGTGAAGGAATGCCTAAATGGCAGGCAGATGCAATCAACTCGCTCGCGGACATTTCAGGTAATTTAAGCAAAGGCTTTACGCAAACGAAAAAGCGTTTCGACAGCTTATGGGGTGCTTTTAAAAAGTGGATTGAAGAAAATCTACGACAGATAATTCAAGTAATGATTCTTTGCCTTCTGTTATGTTTGGCGATTGCTTTCATTTTTTTTACGCGGGAGTTAAAAGTAACCACTTGGTTTAGATCTAGATTTGATTATCTATACTTAGGCATTTTTAAGATTCATTGCAAGCAAGCATATGCAATATCAAACTACTACTATGCAACCGAACGTTTATTTGAATTGCAGGACATACCACGACATCGCCGTATGACGGTTAAAGAGTATTTTGAGGAGGCTAGTAATTTCAATACTGAAATTAAAGCGGAGTTGACGATGATAGCAAGAAACTACGAAGATTATCGTTATGGAGAAAAGTCATACAATAAAAGTGAATTAGAGACTCTCAACTCACTTTACAAAAAAGTCTATCGCACTTTATCTAAGTAACTAGACCTAAAGTAAAGCACAACTTCTAACGTCTGCTTGGGGCTGCTCTGAGTGAGCTATCTAGCTCAGCCCTACGCGAGCTAGATGCACAGCAAAACATATCAATTTAAGAACAGATGTGCTTACATCTGTTCAACAACAGCGCGACGTGATAGTTTTCGTATTGCCTTAGTTTCAATATGAATAAGAAGTACCGTTTCTACTAATTAAAAAGGAAAATGTGATGGTGACTACGACAACGAATAGTAATTGTGCTGATACAGGTAAACTCATACTACGTGCAACGCTGGCAATCCTGATTCTGTTACACGGCATTAGCAAGCTAATGAATGGCGCCGACTTTGTGACCGGTTTGGTAGCGCAGGCCGGCCTGCCCGCAGCGGTAGGTAATCTGGTTTATGTGGGTGAAGTGCTGGCTCCCTTGCTGGTACTGTTCGGCCTATGGGCGCGTATCGGCTGCCTTATAATCGCCATCAATATGGTAGTGGCGATTCTGTTGGTGCATACCGGTGATCTTCTGCATCTTAACCAAACTGGTGGCTGGGCGCTGGAGTTACAAGGCATGTTCCTTGCCACGGCTTTAGCAGTGTTTTTTCTTGGTGCTGGCCGTTTCAGCATTCAAGGTAATGGCAATCGCTGGAATTAACAGAATAAATTGATGATGAAAGCGGGTTACTCGTTTCTGTAAGAGTGACTACGTTTTTACTTACATCAAACTTATATATTTAGCCCCTATGGCACTAAGCCATGGGGGCTAAAATAGCAATACCAATCGCTGATATGCTTAGTTGGCTGCTCTGCGTTATTGATATGTGTGAGTAATTAAATATATTGAGATACCTAAAAACTTAGGTATCTCAGCGCAGCATTTAATTAATCAGTTTCAAGCTTCATTAAAACCTCTTCATCAGCAACCATATCCAAGACCTCCTCGGTAAACTCATCGGGACATTCGCTCGACCACTCTGCACCTGCTTTAAAGTCTGATGTCATCATAGGCAAGAAGCTCATGTGCATATACTGCCCATTATCCATCTTAATTGCTTGTACTTGGTCGGGATGCTCTACCAAGCCCCATGTGTCAGGGATGTCTAGCTCTAATTGGATTGTTACTAATAGTTTTTTCATGCGGTGTCCTTGTGTTAAGTTTTCTCTATTGATTTAGTCATAAAGATAGGCGGCGCCTGAAACATTGGCACATGCGCAGGCAATACGGTCTTAATGTTTATTAAATGTACCACTTAACTATATAAGTCATTCTGGACTTCCCAAAATATCTAATATTCATTAATGGGATTGCGACAAAATTTTCTTAGTAGTATCAAAAAAGGCTCTTAGTTAAGAGCCTTTCTAGTTTCAATTTTCGACAGACTTTATTACCGCCAGACAGACTTAATTAATTCTCATCAACAACGCACTAACTACAGATTAATCATTGGTTGTTGATGGGATTTTATGAATGGTCAAATCTGCGCCGTCATATTCCTCTTCTGCAGTTAACCTAATGCCAACCAATTGCTTCAGTGCACCATACACGACAAAACCACCCACCAACGCAACGGTTACCCCCACTGCTGTGCCAAGTACTTGCGATGCAAAACTCACACCACCCATACCACCCAAGGTTTTAAGCCCAAAGATACCTGCAGCAATACCACCCCAAGCACCACATAGACCGTGTAATGGCCACACCCCGAGCACATCGTCGATTTTCCAGCGCTGTTGTGTCAAGGTAAATGTCAGCACAAATAGTACGCCTGCAATCGCACCAGTTGCCAGTGCACCTAACGGATGCATCACATCAGAGCCAGCGCATACCGCAACCAAGCCAGCCAAAGGGCCATTATGCACAAAGCCCGGGTCATTCTTCCCCATAACCAATGCAGCTAAAGTACCACCAACCATCGCCATCAATGAGTTCACTGCAACTAGTCCGCTAATACCCTGAATGGACTGTGCTGACATGACGTTAAACCCAAACCAGCCAACCGTCAGTATCCATGCACCCAATGCCAGAAACGGAATGTTTGACGGTGGATATGCGTGCAAACGACCATCCTTACTGTAACGGCCATTACGTGCACCTAGTAAAACAACAGCCGCCAATGCGATCCAACCACCCATCGCATGCACGACTACAGAGCCTGCAAAATCATGAAATGACGCACCGGTCGCCTCCTTTAACCACGTTTGCAATCCGTAGTGATTATTCCATGCGATACCCTCAAAAAACGGATATACAAAACCCACCAAGGTGAACGTAGCGAACATTTGTGGATTAAATTTCGCGCGTTCTGCAATGCCGCCGGAAATAATCGCTGGAATCGCAGCTGCGAATGTCAGCAAAAAGAAAAACTTAACTAAACCGAAACCATTTTTAGCCGCCAGGACTTCAGCGCCACTAAAAAAATCTACGCCATAGGCAATGCTGTAACCAATAAAAAAGTATGCAATGGTAGATACGGAGAAATCCACCATAATTTTAACCAGTGCATTGACCTGATTCTTATGCCTGACTGTCCCTACCTCTAAAAAGGCAAAGCCTGCGTGCATTGCAAGCACCATAATGGCGCCAAGCAATACAAATAAAACATCATTTGCTGAGACTAACGCTTCCATTTCAATCACCTATAAACATTTTAAGCCCCGCAAAATAAGCAAATATCACGCCAAAACATAACTTATTGTTTTGTATAGACCTTGCATCATATGGCATGAAAATATTGCACTAAAGTTGTGCTATTGGCGGTGCATTGCACTAAATATGTGCAAACAGTGCTTGGGGTATTTTTTAGAACTAGATTAATACGTTACCAGCGCCCTCTTTAAGTACCATGCTGGCAGCATCTGGGTTGCCGGACCAAAAATGATAAAACTCACGCACTACGACTAAAAATAAACGGCGACTATGCTTGATGCTAAATAAGGGCAAAGTAAGGTCTACCGCGGCGCGATACGCCTTACTATCTTTTTCTGGCGCTGTGCGCAGACGAATTAATATGATTTTTGCTAACTTAACACGTGTATCAACCAAAGCCTGCTCAGCGCCTTCAAAACGCAGGGCTTGAGTGTAAGCTTTTAAAGGCCAGTTTTCAGCAGCCTCAAACTTTTCTGTCTCCAAACTATCGGATAGCAACTTGAGCGTTGCTTGCACTGGCCGCCAATCGATAGGTTTAACATCAAAGCCAGGGTTAATGTTTAAAGCGGCAATCGCTTTAAAATCCTTCATCCAAAATGGATAAAACTCACGTGCAGCGGTAAGGCTGTCATGCCATGCATCTACCGGAACCGAGTCCATCACCGTCTCTATAATATCGCGATAGACTTCACCGTTCGACACTTGCCCCACCAGCTTCTGAGCTAAAAGGTCTAAAAACAACGAACGTCTATGCAGCACGTCACTGTTTGCGCCTTTAACCTGCAACAACTTTAAATAAGCATCGATAGCTTCTTTTTCACGTATTTCATTCATGCGGTGATGACTCTTATCAATAATCCTATGAAACAATAGCTGACGATGGGAATGTTCGCTTACAATTAAACTTAAGTACGATAATTGTCGGCAATAAGCTTGAAAGTGACGACGTGTTAATTATGGATTAACTCGTGCCATATTGTAACCCCAATAGATAAGGTTTCTTGAATGACAAACGAACAAGCACTTAATTACATGCATAATCTTTTACGAGGCATGCTTGATAAAAAGGCCTCGGATTTATTCATTTCGGCAGATTTCCCTCCCGCCATGAAAATTGATGGGAAAATGACACCTGTCACCCAGCAGAAGCTGACCGGTGAGCATACCAAAGCCTTTGCTGAAGCGCTGATGAATGAAAAACAGCGTAATGAATTTGCAACAGAAAAAGAGTGTAATTTTGCTATCTGGCCTAAAAACATAGGCCGCTTCCGTGTGAATGTATTTATACAGCAAGAAAAAGTGGGGATGGTCCTACGCACCATTACGACAGAAATTCCTAAATTTGATGACTTAGGCTTACCTGAGACACTGCAAGATGTGATGCTCACCAAACGCGGTCTGGTCATTTTGGTAGGCGGCACGGGTTCAGGCAAATCAACCACCCTAGCGGCACTGATTGATTACCGTAATGAAAATACATACGGACACATCATTACAGTGGAAGACCCTGTCGAGTATGTGCATCAAAGTAAAAACTGTTTAGTGACGCACCGAGAGGTGGGCAGAGACACCAACGGATGGTTTAACGCTCTTAAAAACACACTGCGTCAAGCCCCTGACGTAATTTTAATTGGCGAAATCCGCGATAGAGAAACCATGGAATTTGCGCTGGCGTTTGCAGAAACCGGCCATCTTTGCATGGCAACCTTACATGCCAACAGCGCCAACCAAGCAATTGACCGCATCATTAACTTCTTCCCAGAAGAGCGTCACGCGCAATTGCACATGGATTTATCACTCAATCTGAAAGCGTTTGTCTCGCAACGTCTGGTTTCCAAGAAAGGTGGTGGTCGTTGTGCTGCCATTGAAATCCTGCTCAACTCACCACTGATCTCTGATCTGATTTTAAAAGGTGAAACCAACATGATTAAAGAAGTCATGGCTAAATCTACAGAGCTTGGCATGCAAACATTTGATCAAGCCCTCTTTAATTTATGTGAAGAAGGCCGCATAACTGAAGATGATGCCCTGCGTAATGCAGACTCAATCAATGAGTTGCGCTTACGCTTTAAATTGCATGGTAAAAACGCAGGCAACGTAAAAAGCTCTTCCAGCTTTGATAACCTATCGCTGCATGAAGATGAGCCTGATGAGTCAGAACTAGACCCTATATAATAATGAGTATGCATTAATGGAAATGATTTTAATTATTATCCTATTAGCCATCGGCTGGTTTTGGATAGACAGTTTAAACAAACGTGAACGTGCAATTTTGCTAGGTAGCGAACTTTCAGCCAGGTTCAACCTGCAACTGCTAGATGAATCTGTGGCCTGTAGCAAAATATGGCTGGGGCGGAATCGCCGTGGTCATGTGCAGTTTTTGCGTACTTACGAGTTTGATGTCAGCGCCAGCGGCAATGACCGCCTACATTGCCAACTCATGCTATTAGGTAACCAGCTAGGTTACTGGCACATTCCGCCATACCTACAACCTGTTAACTAAGTTTCACCAGCATGTACGTAGGCCGCTTTGCCCCCTCACCCACAGGCCCTTTGCACTTTGGCTCATTGGTAGCGGCCGTCGCCAGCTTTTGTGAAGCAAAAGCCAACCAAGGGCGATGGTTAGTACGCATGGAGGATTTAGACAGGCCCCGTGAGATCAAAGGTGCGGCAGACACGATTTTGCATCAACTGGAAGCGTTTAGATTTGAGTGGGACGACACAGTTGTTTACCAAAGCCAGCGAAGCGCACTCTATGCTGACGCACTCGACCTACTCAATCGTAAACAACTGATTTACCCATGCACCTGCACCCGCAAGGAAATTGCCGACTCCAGCACTACTTTCGGCATTGATGGACGCATCTATCCAAAAACTTGCCTACACCAGCCCATCAAGCCTGAAACCGCGATAGCCTGGCGCATCAAGACAGACAATCATGCGATTAGCTTTCATGACGGCATTCAACAACGGATTCAACAAAACATTGGCATTGATGTCGGTGACTTTATCTTAAAGCGCGCGGATGGCTTATTTGCTTACCAGCTGGCGGTAGTGGTAGATGATGCCGCGCAAGGCATCACCCACATCGTGCGTGGCGCCGACTTATTAGACTCCACACCTCGCCAGATATACTTGCAGCAACAGTTAGGGTTTTCTACACCCCAATATGCACATGTGCCAGTTGCCGCCAATGCCAATAAAGAAAAGCTGAGTAAACAAACACTGGCAAAACCCATAGAAATAGGCACAGCCAGCGAGCTACTCCACGATGCATTATGCTTTTTAGGCCAGCAGCCGCCTACCATCATCAAAAACGCGCCATTAAATACACTATGGCAATGGGCGCTTGAGCACTGGGTGATATCGGCCATTCCACAAACCAAGCAAATCATTGTCGCCAGCTGACGCACTAGAGCTGTTTTATGTGCGCTCCATTAGCAAACATATTGACCGTTAAAATACTCCATCCAAACATTTTGAATGCTGCATGCTAATGTTAAAATGTCAGGATGAATAAATTACCAGACACACTACAACGCTTTGTTTTTGAAAACACGCCAATACGCGGCAACCTTGTTAACCTGACAAGCACACTACAGCTAGCACTGAATAAACAGCATTTACCTGCCGGCTTAAAACGCGCACTAGGTGAGCTAATGGCCGCCAGCGCATTGCTGACCGCTACGCTTAAAATGAGCGGCTCTCTTGTGCTGCAGATTCAAAGTAAAGGCGCATTAAAATTACTAGTAGTAGAGTGCAACTCAGAGTTTGGCATTCGCGCCACCGCTAAGTGGAAAGGCGAAGTGTCCGACGAGCAAAGCCTGTTTGACCTTATTTCTCATGGGCAATTTATGATTACGCTAGACCCTAAAGATGGCCGTCAGGCATATCAAGGCATCGTGTCGCTTGAGGGTGACAGCATCAGCACCATTCTAGAGAACTACATGCTGCGTTCAGAACAAATTGACACCAGAATCTGGCTACATTGTGATGGCAACGCCGCAGCAGGCATGCTGTTACAAAAGCTACCAGACACTATGAATCAGGTAACAAAAACTGAAGACCTCAGCACTCAGGATTTAGATGCTTGGAACCGCATCGGCCATTTAGCCGGTACGATTACAGACGATGAGCTGCTCAACCTGCCAACAGAAACCATACTAACGCGCTTATTTCATGAAGAGGATGTACGGCTGTTTGAGGCAAGTAATACTAAATTTCATTGCAGCTGCTCACGTGAAAGCGTTTCAAGCATGTTGCGCATGCTAGGCAACGAAGAAATTACCAGCATCATTGAAGAGCAAGGAAAAATTGAAGTGAATTGCGATTTTTGTAATGCGCACTACAGCTTTGATAAAGTGGACGCAACACAACTCATGGTGAGTGAAGTCACAACAAAAGCACATCCAGAGGTGCATTAAACTTTGGCTAACAGATGAGATAGCATGTGCGGCAGTCACGGCTGCCGCATCACCATCGCACCATACTTAGTCACTTTCACGATCAAGTCTGCTCCGGCACGTATCAGCCACTTTACCTACATAAGCGTGGCAAATACTCATCCGGTATATTCGTTTTATTTTCACCTTTTACCGTCATATTGTCTGGGGCTTTTGCGTTTCCGCACACCCATGCCACAGGCACAACCTTAGACTCTTCAATCACTGCTGGCCTTAAGCTCAGTATTTTGTCTTTAATTTTCGGATGCGCTTTATTACCAAAGGTCATATGAATCGCACCATTTTCAATTTTCGTATCGGTAATAAAGTTACTCACCACTTTATTACTGCTAGGTAAATCTGCAGCGGCATTATCAGGCAACATTTCTTGAGAGAGCGACCATGCAGTAGCAATCGGTGCCTTGGCAATATCCGCTAGCGGCAAAGCTGCGGTGATTTGCTCTTTAATGATGCGACTCATGCTGGACGGGATTGCCACCATCGCCAAAATACCCATAATCACAACAATTGCCATCATCTCTATCAAGCTAAAGCCGCGCTGTGCCGATTGCGCAGCACGCCCAAATGTTTGATTTTCTGCTTGGTATTTAGCTGCTTGATGTCTGCACATTAATATATCCTTAGAGTTCTCAACGTTTACTTTAGCGATGCCTGACGCATGCGCTCAAATAAACAAACTGCAGCCGCCGCACCTGCGTTGAGTGATTCCACCGAGCCCAGCGCAGTGGTGGCCATGGGGATGGTAATCCGTTTAGTTGCTGCTGCCATCGTTTGGTGGCGTAGCCCTGCCCCTTCATTACCAATCACAAAAGCAGTGGGTTGTGATAAATCTTGCATATACAGTGAATCACCTTGCATGGCGGTGGCGTAACTATTACCATCAAACGCCTGCAATGCTTTAATTAAATCTACACGCTCTACAATTGGCAATACAAACTGTGCGCCCTGACCGCCACGTAACGCCTTGGGCGACCACGCATCGGTACAGCTAGTGCTTAGGTAAACCACATCAACACCGGATGCAGCCGCTGTGCGCAACATACTACCGATGTTACCGGGGTCTTGTATATCTTCTAGCATTAATGCAAAGGCCGGCTTTTCCGGAACAGGCAATTGCGGTATTTTCACTAGCGCTAAAATACCGGTCGCATTCGTCACCGGAGTAAGCTCTGCGAACATCAAGGTAGGCAGCATAATGGTTGGAATGTCGGCCAAAGCCTGTATCAAACCGGTGGCCTCTACACTGCTTTTACCCTCAGGAATAATAATTAAATCGGGCTCACCAAAAGTGTCGATATACGACTCAATCAAATGCACGCCATCCAACAGTGTTTTGCCCTCGGCCCTGCGCTCGCGCGCATTATCTGCAAATTTCTTAAGTTGCTTAAAAACTGGATTGTCGCGAGAGATGATGTGCTTAAAAGACATATAACTATGGTGTATAAATTAAAGGCCTAGTTTAACCCAAACTCGCTTGTAGTCACATCATGATTGCAGTAAATTAGCCATGCAATTGATATAAATGAAGTCCATGTAGATTTTAATAATCATTATAAGATTGGAGTAATTATGTCATTATCAAAACGTGCGCTTGCAGAGCTCATCGGTACATTCTGGTTAGTGTTAGGCGGCTGTGGCAGTGCAGTGCTCGCTGCTGGTATTCCAGATTTAGGCTTAGGTTATTTAGGGGTTTCTTTCGCATTTGGCTTAACTGTGGTGACTATGGCTTACGCTATTGGCCATATCTCGGGCTGCCACCTCAACCCTGCAGTTTCGATTGGCCTAGTTGCAGGCGGCCGTTTTAGCGCCAAAGAGCTTCCCCACTATATTATTGCGCAAGTATTAGGCGCTATTCTAGCGGCATTGCTGATTCGTACCATTGCAAGCGGGATGGAAGGTTATGCAGGCGGTTTAGCATCAAACGGATTTGCAGAGCACTCACCCCATGGTTACAGCATGATGGCAGGTTTAATCACAGAAATCGTGATGACGGCAATGTTCTTATTTATCATCATGGGCGCTACAGATAAGCGTGCGCCTGCCGGTTTAGCACCACTAGCCATCGGTTTTACATTGGTACTCATCCATTTAATCAGCATCCCTGTCACCAATACTTCAGTTAACCCGGCACGTAGCACTGGCCCTGCTCTAATTGAGGGTGGCATCGCCTTGCAGCAGTTATGGCTATTTTGGCTGGCCCCGATTGTTGGTGCAGTAATCGGTGCATTTGCTTACAAAACCATCAGTCAAGACTAAGCTGTAATTAAGCGTAACATCACAATGCCCGCACTGAAACATGCGGGCGTTTTTATTTGTGCCTTATAATGCATGGTATGGCTAAAAAACTTTCTATTGAACGCATATTACACAACCAAGGCTTTGGTGCACGCAAACTATGCCGCATTCTTGTTATTAACGAAGAGGTGACGGTCAATGGGGAACTATGTGATGACCCTGATGCCACTTTTGAGCTAGAAAACCTGCATTACACCATTAAGGGTGAAGCATGGGACTATCGTGAAAAGTCTTACCTCATGATGCATAAACCCGGCAACTACGAGTGCTCGCATAAAACCCAGCACCACCCCACTATCTATAGCCTATTACCACACCCACTGGTAGAACGTGGCGTGCAATGCATAGGCAGGTTGGATGAGGACACTACCGGGCTGATTTTAATCTCAGATGACGGGCAGTTCATTCACCGCATGAGTTCACCCAAACACAAAGTGCCAAAAGTATATGAAGTCACTTGTAAACATGCCGTCAGCGATGAACAAATCGCCCATATTTTAAAAGGCGTACAACTCATTGATGAAGATGCACCGATTGCAGCCCTCGCCTGTACCAAAATCAGCGACCACGTAATTCACATGACGCTGGCAGAAGGTAAATATCACCAAGTTAAACGTATGGTTGCCGCTATTAGCAATCGTGTAGAAGCGTTAAAGCGCATTAGAATCGGGCGTTTAGAATTACCACAAGATCTAAAACTTGGAGAGTGGCGCTGGCTAAGTGAAGCTGACCTTAACGCGTTAAAGGCAGAAAACCAGTAATCAATATATTGAACCGTCACGCTGCACCCGCAATATCATCAGCATATTACATGCCATTTAGAACGGAAGCCCTATGAAACGTATTTACCAATATTTCTTTCGCGGCCTGCTTACAGCATTACCATTAGGGCTTACCGTATATTTGTTATATACGTTTTTAACATGGGCAGAACATATCGCAATGTGGTGGGTACGCCCAGTCATAGGTGACTTCTACATTCCAGGCTTGGGGCTGGCATTGGGTTTAGGCGGCATCCTATTGCTGGGGTACCTCGTCTCCCACAAATACATATACAAAGTACTCTCACTGATTGAATTTCCATTTACAAATCTACCGGTTGTAAAAAGCATCTATTCGTCATTAAAGAGTTTCGCAGATTACTTTGCGCCGCATAAAAAAGGCAGTTCACAACAGGCGGTGACCTTAAAGGTTCCGGGGCACCCACTTGAAATCGTTGGCTTAATCACCAGAAAAAATACAGATGGCCTACCAGAGGGGTTTATTCAGGGTGACCGTGTTGCCGTATATTTACCCATGGGCTATATGATTGGTGGCTACACTGTTTTTGTACCGCGTGACTGGTTAACACCGATTGATATGTCGGTCGAAGAAGTCATGAGCGCATCACTCTTTGCGTGGATGTCTAAACCAGACTAATGCCCATTCAACGAATTAAATAACTAGCGATAGAATTTTTAAACCGCTTAACAGTCAGACCGCTAACTATAAATGAGATTAAACTTGCTTACCATGACACAGTTCAACATACGCTACTTACTTGTATCAATCTGTTTGCTGCTCACTTCATGCATGGGTGTGCCCGACAAGGTAAAAGTGATAGAAAGCTTTGATGCAAACCAATACCTAGGCACATGGTATGAAATCGCACGGCTAGATCACAGCTTTGAGCGTGGTTTGGACAACGTAACCGCCACCTACAGCCTGCGTGATGATGGTGGGATTAAAGTGATTAACCGCGGGTTCAATGCAGAGAAAAAAGCGTGGAAAGAAGCGGAGGGTAAAGCTTACTTTATTGACCCGGCAAACGCAGACAAAACGCGTACAGGCAAACTAAAAGTATCGTTCTTTGGCCCGTTTTACGGCGCGTACAATATTATTGAACTGGATAAACCGTACTACAACTACGTAATGATTTGCGGCCCGGATAAATCTTACTTCTGGATACTTTCGCGCACACCTCAATTATCATACCCAATCAAGCAACACTTAATTGCGCAAGCCAAAGAGCTTGGCTTTGCAACAGACAAACTTATCTACGTGAATCAATCGCCGGAAGTGATTAACTATGAAGCAGGACGCCACGTAACACATTAGTCGCTAGCTTCAGGTTACTTCACAACACTCAGTGTATATCCAGCTTGTTTCAGAGCGGCAATCAGCCCAGTTGGGCCTGCCAAGTGTGAAGCGCCTACCGCCACAAACAAACTTTTATCTTGCGCTTTAGCCAGTATACGCTGCGCCATCACCGCATTACGTTCATCCAGCAGCTTAACGCGCATTTTTTCCCAAAGCGGCGTGGGCAGCATACTACCGGTAATTTGAGCATTCAGCGCGGCCAGTTTGTTTGCATCGCCTTTTAAATAAGCTTTGATTAAGCGTTCATAATCACGCACTTTAACCTGATGGCTGCGCTTTAATACCTTGCGTAAAAAAGCCAACTGCTCATCGGCGGTCAGGCTATCCATGACGGAAAAATGCTCCGCGGCAGATTCCATGCCTTGCACTTCTTTGCCATTATCTTCAGCGAGACGCATCAGCAAATTATCTTGCGCATATGGGGTGAGTGGCCTTGGCGAATCAAACACAACCGCCAGTAACCATGGCTTAGTACGCAGTGCGGCTTCTCGATGCATCACATGAAAGTCTGCCAGGGCATACAGTTGCTCAAGCTCGTTAGGGCTCAAGCTTGTTTTGAGGTCAACATCTTGCGACTGCAATATGCGCGGGTCTTGAGGCGCGTCAGCCTCCATCATGAAAGCATCGACAGATTTTAAAGCCGCTAATACGCTGGGAGAAAAATCCGTCACTCGATTGTCATCAGTGTGAATCGACCCGAACAGATAAATCGGATGTGCAGTTTTAGAGTCTGCTTTCCAAAACAGGCCCTGTTCTGCCAAGACAGGACTACTGAGCCCAACGAACAACAGCAGAGGGATGAGGGCTTTGTTTAAATTAGATATCAAATTACTTAACATCGTATTGCCCTCATACAAAATGCTTAAGTTAAGAGTACTTACGCTTTTTCTCTGTGGTGCGTCTAGGCCGCACAGTGCGCTCTAACTGCTCACCACGCACTGTCGTCACCGGTTTAGTTGAAAGCGGCTGCCAAGCAGGAATCAAACAATGCTTACCACTACCAATTAAATCGTCACGCCCCATTTTCTTCAACGCCTCACGTAACATCGGCCAATTGTTCGGGTCATGATAACGGATAAACGCTTTATGCAACTTACGCACATTGCCCGCTTTAGGAATAGGCACTTCATCAGAGTCTGCCGTCACTTTACGCAACGGATTTTTACCTGAGTGATACATCGCAGTTGCCATCGCCATTGGCGTAGGGGTAAAGGTTTGCACTTGGTCTAGTTTGAAGTCGTATTTCTTTAACCACAATGCCAAGTTCAGCATGTCATTATCAGTAGTGCCAGGGTGCGCCGCAATAAAGTATGGAATCAAATATTGCTTCTTACCTGCCTCGGCACTGAACTTCTCAAACATGGCTTTAAATTCATCGTAAGCACCCATGCCTGGCTTCATCATTTTGCTCAGCACATTTTCTTCTGAGTGCTCTGGCGCAATTTTCAAATATCCGCCCACATGATGTTGCACCAGCTCTTTCACATACTCAGGTGATTTCACCGCTAGGTCATAACGCAAACCTGAGCCGATAAGAATTTTCTTCACGCCTTTGATGGCACGCGCTTTACGATACAGCTGAATCAACGCACTATGGTCGGTATTCAGGTTCTCGCACACACCGGGGTAAACGCAACTTAGCTTACGACAGTTTTTCTCTATGGATTCAGATTTACATGCAATACGGTACATGTTGGCAGTAGGTCCGCCTAAATCTGAAATCACACCGGTAAAGCCGTCAACTTTATCACGGATTTCTTCCACCTCTTTCAAGATAGAAGCTTCAGAACGACTTTGAATAATGCGGCCTTCATGCTCAGTAATACTGCAGAAAGTACAGCCGCCAAAGCAGCCGCGCATGATGTTTACACTAAAACGGATCATCTCCCACGCTGGGATTTTGGCATCTTTATACGCAGGGTGCGGCTTACGTGCATAAGGCATGTCATACACATAATCCATTTCTTTAGTGGTAAGCGGGATTGGCGGCGGATTGAGCCACACTTCTCTATCCCCATGCTTCTGTACCAAGGCGCGTGCATTACCTGGATTAGCCTCTAAATGTAACACCCTAGATGCATGGGCATATAACACCGGATCATTCGCCACTTCTTCAAACGCAGGCAAACGTACCACTTGTTTGCTTCTGTCTGCCTTAGGTGCTTTTAACCTGAGATTAGGCACAATCTCAATTGCCTTCACACCGTCTGGCAATTCCGTTTTGGCCTTTGCCTCATCCGTGGCACAGCTCGCGTCAGATTTACCCATTTTCATTTCATATGGGTCAACTGGCTTATCTACAGCACCAGGACGATCAAGCTTGGTGCTTTCTATTTCACTCCAGCCTTCTGGAATTTTCTTACGTAAAAAGGCAGTACCGCGGATATCTTGAATATCAGCAACTTTCTCGCCTTTTGCAATTCTGTGGCTAAGCTCAACCAGTGCGCGCTCTGCGTTACCATACAATAAAATATCGGCTTTAGAATCCACTAAAATACTGCGGCGCACTTTATCTGACCAATAGTCATAATGTGCAATACGGCGTAAGCTCGCCTCGATACTCCCCACGACCAACGGCACATCAGAATAGGCCTCACGACAACGCTGGCTATACACCAGCACCGCACGGTCTGGGCGTTTGTTAGGGGCAGCGTCTGGCGTATAAGCGTCATCGCTACGGATTTTTCTATCCGCAGTGTAACGATTCACCATGCTATCCATATTGCCAGCAGTGACCCCAAAATAAAGGTTAGGTTTGCCTAGCACTTTAAATGCATTGGCATTTTGCCAATCTGGCTGCGCAATAATCCCTACCCTAAAGCCCTGAGCTTCTAATAAGCGGCCCACCAAAGCCATACCAAAGCTAGGATGGTCAATGTAAGCATCACCAGTAATCAAAATAATGTCGCAACTATCCCAGCCAAGGGCGTCCATTTCGGCACGTGACATCGGTAAAATTGGCGCAGGCCCAAACCGCTTCGCCCAATAAGGACGATAGCTAGGAATAGGCTTTGCTAACATTGTTGAGTATTGTTCCAAGGTATCTGCTATAAATCGATAAAAGTGCGCGCATTTTACGCGCTAATCATATGATTAAGAAGCTTTTTTATAGTTCAATTACACCAAAACTAAAACCGGGCAAATTAAATACGGTTTTTTTGATCACAGCCACCCGTAATATTGCATACAATAGAGGCATGATCCGCCCATGAGAACATACTAAAAATTATGTGTGATTACGCAAATTTAGTAAAAACTTTGCATCAATTTGCAGAAAAAGCCAAAGACAAACCATTAACCGTGGGCGAAGCGCTAGACTCTCTGGATGAAGCCGGCTACGCATTTATCTGCATCATATTGGTTTTACCTTTCTTACAGCCCATCCCGTTAGGCCCATTCACGGTACTTGGTGGCGTCGCCTTCGCCACACTAGGCTGGCAATTATTACACGGCCACGAATCGCCGATACTGCCAAAACAAATATTAGAGATTGAGTTTAACGAGGGCACATGGAAAATGCTGGTTAAAGTCTGTCTGGAGATTTTGGGCTTATGCAGAAAAATCAGCAAACCACGCTACCCCTTTATTGCTGAAGGGATACGTGGCCAAAAAATGGGTGGATTTATCCTGCTGGCAGCCGGCGGGTTAATGGCAATCCCGTTTGGAGTGTTACCATTCAATAACTTTTTACCCGGCCTAGCCATCTTATTTTATTGCATAGGCGAGCTTGAAGATGACGGCTTGATGTACATAATCGCGCTATTCTGGCTCATCATCACCACCATTTATTTCAGCGCATTCTTCTTTGCGCTTTGGTACTTTGGTGAAAAAGCATTAGCGTTTTTTAAAATATTTTAATGTGCCTAATGCTAATGCGTTAAGACTTGCGCCTCAGGCATACACTGAAAATTTGTAGGGGCTTACAGACTTCTAGATTTTTCTTAAAAACTCGATTATTTTTGCAGTAATTTATTGATGAGAGCCTAATCTTGAAGCCAAAAATAATCATTCAAGAAATCAAAACCTCCCCCATACAAAACAACTTCGTTTAGAATCATTTTGCAATGACGCTTTGTCTCTATATTAATAATTCAACATAGAGACTCCGGTCAACAAAAATAAGAAAGGGCAACGGGTTCCAGCCATGTATATCCATTTTCCAATTACTCATATAGAGACCCTTGGGTCTCTATATTAACTGTTAGGTATTTATGGCGGTAGTTAATTATCGTTCAGCTTTTCTGCAAACATATATTGTTTGGGCAATATTTTCTTTAACAAATTTAAGCTTGTTATTCCCATTTATAATCCCTGTATTCCTCCCATTTTTATTAGTGTTCAGTGCGAAGTTTCTAAATTTTCTCGCCCCTGTTTTTGCTCTTGCGCTGCTTATTGCAATCATTGCATTTCCCTATGTATACGAAAAACTAAACAATGAAGTCAAAGTATTTTCACCCCTAATATTCAACATTATTTTCATAATGTTGTTTTTAACTATTGCTGAAATTTATAAATGCATCCTAATTGCAAAGGAGCTTTATATAATTAAACCAGAATGTACTAGTAGCCAACCTTTTATCGGGTCGCTAGCAAGTCAAGGCGAGTTCTCTCCAGAGCATGCATATTATATTAAGAACAAAAGAATCTATTTTTGGAGCTATTCAGAACTAAAATATGTAGCGGGTTCTGACGAGTCATTCAAAACATACAAGTCTGATATTGAGGCCTCCTGTTCATGAAATTACAATACCTAACCCATCATTCAAGCGGGACGCCTAACGGCGCCCCTTAATTCAAACGTTAGCTCTTAACCATGTCTGATTTTTTTCTTCAGCTATTGTCTTCCGCTGCAGTCAGCGCCTTTCTGAGCGGCTTTGTAATTTGGCTTACAAAGTCATGGATATCTGAGCGTATTAAAAACTCGATTAAGAACGAGTACGACGAAAAACTAGAAACTCACAAAGCCCAGTTAAAAGCTCAAGCTGACGTCGAGTCAGAGCGTTTAAGGTCGCAACTGAGCATTGCCGCCACCGAACACCAAGTTAAATTCTCGCGTTTGCATGACAAGCGCGCTGAAGTAATTGCTGAACTATACGGGTTGTTGGTTCAAGCACATTGGGATGCCGGGAGCTTTATTTCTCCAGTTGAGTTTGGCGGAGAACCGACCAAAAAAGAAAAGTACGTTACAGCAATGAATGCTATTGCTGACTTTTTTCGTTTTTTTGAAAAGAACAAAATCTATTTGCCCATTGAGCTGTGCGATCTTTTGGAAAAGTTTGTTCAGACGATGCGCCAAAAGGTCATTGGCTTTGGTGTCTACGTAAATATCGACGAAGATGCTTTGGCGCCACAAACCTACAAAAAGAAACATGAAGCTTGGATGGCCTCTTGGGAGTACTTTGATAAAGAGGTGCCTGTGGCTCGAGCAGCATTAGAGCAAGAGCTGCGCAACATCCTAGGGTCTGTTGATGCAAAGAGCTAACCATTCAGTCAAGCGGCATGCTCCGCCGACAAGTCGGCTCCGCGCCCCTTACCTCCAACGTTAGGTCTCTATGCATACTCAGTCCGCACCAGAAGAATTTGCACAACATTTGAACGATGTGTTTCGGCTGTTCGGACCAATCTCTTTACGCCGCATGTTCTCTGGCTATGGCGTGTTTCACGATGGAGTTATGTTTGGTTTAGTTTCTCAAGAAACACTGTACTTGAAGGCAGATACCGAAAACTCTGCTGATTTTCGAGACCAAGGGCTTAGTCAATTCGAGTATGTTCGACAGGGAAAAATTATTGGGCTATCCTACTATCAGGCCCCAGAAATAGTACTGGAGGACGCCAATGAAGCTGCGCTCTGGGCGCGTCGCTCGTTTGTAGCCGCGCTACGTGCTAACGCATCAAAAGCTAAGTCTGTTAGGAACCGTCATAGGCATGAAACCTAACCCATCATTAAAGCGGGACGCTTAACAGCACCCATTACTCAAACGTTAGCCAGAATTAAGCTATGGAAGCCCTACCACTTGAACTAAGTGTCGCTTGCAAAACAGACGCTAAAGAAATTGCAGCCCTTGTGAACAGAGCCTATCGGCCACCCTCGCATGCGGCGGGCTGGACACATGAGTCAAATTTGATTGCTGGTGAGAGAATTTCCACCGAACAAGTGCTTTCTCTATTTCACGAACACTCTACGATTCTGCTCTTACGTCTTGGGCAGGAAATAGTCGCTTGCGTGCATGTGCAAGGTGGCAAGTCCTGCGCTTACATTGGCATGCTGGCGACTAACCCAGCAATGCAAGCGCAAGGCATTGGTAAACAAATGTTACTTCACGCAGAAGCGTATGCCACTCAACATTTCAATGCTTCTGTGCTCAAAATGTCGGTTCTATCTTCACGGCCGGAGCTTTTAGCTTTCTATGAACGGCGCGGCTATGTTCTTACCGGGCAGGTTGAGGAATATCCGTTATTGGCCGATGTCGGCCAACCAATAATCACTGGCATTCAAGTTTTGTCGTTGGAAAAAGTGTCAGCAAACCCACCATTCAAGCAAGAGTCGTAAAAATATAGCCAAAACAGTTTTATCAATCTGCATTATTACTTTATATTTAAAACTTACATCTAAGTAATTCTTCTAAAGAATGATGCGCCGCATGCTGCATGTTCAGCGCAAAATGACAGAAGCCAGCAAATCAAGACTAAGTTTATGAGCCACGGTTATTATCAACTTCCTAATGGTCGAGTTGCCAGTATAGATGGCGAGTGTGACTTTCCACCTTTAACTGAAGCACTCAACGAGCCTAATGGTCTAATCGCGATTGGTGGCGACCTATCCCTGCCCCGTTTACTCACGGCTTATCACCAAGGTATTTTCCCTTGGTTTAGCGAAGGTGAGCCTATTCTTTGGTGGAGCCCTAGCCCACGCATGGTGCTATTTCCCAACGAATTAAAAATATCAAACTCACTACAAAAAACGCTAAAGAAAAAAACGTTTGAGGTAAGGTTCAACACACAGTTTCGTGCGGTCATTACTGCTTGTAGTAGCACCTTGCGTAGCCAACAAGCTGGCACTTGGATTACTCAGGATATCATTGATGCTTACTGCAGATTGCATGATGCTGGCTTTGCAATTTCAGCCGAATCTTACGTGGATGGTGAGTTGGTCGGCGGCTGCTATGGAGTACGCATAGGCCAGATGTTTTATGGTGAAAGTATGTTTCATCACAAAACCGATGCCTCCAAGGTTGCCTTTGTAAGCTTGGTACAGCACCTTACAGCACAAGGTATTGGCCTGATTGATTGCCAAATGAAAACAGCGCACTTAGCCAGCCTTGGCGCACGCGAAATTGACCGTGCAGCATTTGCTGCGCAATTATCTGTACTCACCAAGGCCGTACCCAGCAATATAGAGTAAAAATGGGGTTATACTTTTACCATGAGCTTACCTAGCGATACGCCACTGCACAAACTGCAATTTTACGTCACCACAGGCTACACTTGCGGCTACCTGCCCAATAGAATGGCGCAAAGCCTAATTGCGGCACCACAGCATCTGGTGGACGCAAACGTGTACAGTGGGCTAATTCAACAAGGTTTTAGACGTAGTGGAAAGTTCTCCTACAGGCCGCATTGCGAGAACTGCCAAGAGTGCGTGCCGGTAAGGGTTGTTTTAGAGAAATTTAGCCCTAACCGCAGCCAAAAGCGCGCGTTTAAACAGCACCAAAACCTCACTGCCACAATACTGCCGGTAGGCTTTCATGAAGAACATTATGCACTTTATGCAAGCTACCAACGTGCTCGCCATAGTGATGACAAAACTGCAGAACAAACGGACTCTGACTCACAAGAAAATAATGTTGAACAGTACCAGAGCTTTTTATGCCAATCTAACGTAGAAAGCGTGCTCATTGAGTTTAGAGAAGGCGACCAGCTAAAAATGGTCAGTGTGATCGATATTGTGCGTGATGGCATATCCGCGGTTTATACCTTTTACGACACCAGTGACAACACAACCAGCTATGGCACTTACAACATTTTATGGCAAGCGCTGTGGGCACAAACGTTAGATTTGCCCTACCTATATTTGGGCTACTGGATTAAAGACAGCAGAAAAATGGCATATAAGCAAAATTACAGGCCGTTGGAAAAACTGATAGACGGTGAATGGCGTTAAATTTTTGCTAACTATCTAATGTAGTCTTACGGTTATAGTCATACGGTTAAGATTAAACTATCTCACTGGCTGGCTTACCAATGAAGTAGCCTTGTGCATAATCAACCCCATAGCTTCGCAGCAGCGTCAGGCAGCGCTGATCACCTACAAACTCAGCCACCGTGCGCTTACCAAAGCCGCGTGCCACCTCAGTTAGCGCCCTCACAAATATTTGGTCATCTGTACTATCTGCAAGATTACGGATAAAAGAGCCGTCAATCTTCACATAGTCCACAGGGAAGTGTTTCACGTAATAAAAAGAAGAGAATCCAACACCAAAATCATCCAAGGAGAAAGCGCAACCTAATGCACGTATTGTTTCAATAAATGCTTGCGCGGTTGCAAAATCTGCCACAGCCGCAGTTTCTGTAATTTCAAAAATAATATGCGAAGGCAACTCCGGGTGCTGTAAAAACAAACTTTGCAATAAGGTCAGCATATTTTCATCATTCATGCTGTGCCCAGAGAGGTTAATGGCAACTTTACGATCTTTACCTTCCGCCAGCAGCTCCGCCCAACGCTTGATGACAGTGCGTACTACGTAATGATCAATTTGTTTAATTAATCCTGAACGCTCGGCAAACTCAATAAATTCGCCTGGCGGTACCATTGCCCCATTCTCATCAATCATGCGCACCAGTGCCTCGTAGTGGCTAATCACATTTTGATGAATATCCAGAATGGGCTGATACTGCATGATAAAGCTCTGCTCACGTAAAGCCTGTTTAATACGGTCTTCCCACAACACTTTTTGCTCAAGTTTTTGCTGCAGGTGTTCACCTTCAGAAAACACGTGCAGGCGTGCACTGCCAGTAAGCTTCGCCTGATACATGGCAATATCGGCATTAGCCAGTAAGCGCTTAGCATCGTGATTATTAGCACTTACCGCCACAATCCCAATACTTGCCGTGATATGGTGGTCACCTGCCAGCCCCGGATATTTAATCTCTCCCAGCTGACGGTTAATTTCCTCAGCAAGCTTAATTGCTCTGGGCAAATCACAATCCCGCATCAAGATACCCATCTCGTCACCACCTAACCGCGCGAGAATATCCTGCGTGCCGCAGATATTGGACAAGATATCCGCCACTGTGCGCAACACCATGTCACCTGCCGTATGCCCTGAAATATCGTTAATATACTTAAAGCCATCTAAATCCAGATAGAGCAAAGCTTCAGACGCTGTAGTCCCATCCAGCCTGACGAGTGCAGCTTCGATTTCCTGCATAAAGCGCTGACGATTGATCAAGCCGGTCAACTGATCATGCTCAGCTAAGTACAGGCTTTTCTCCTCACTTCTTTTACGCAGGGTGATATCAACACCTACAGACAAAATTTGTACCTGCTCGCCATCCATGCGTGAGTGATGCCATGCTATTTCACGCTTCACATCATGGTTACATAGCACTGCACACTCGTGATAATGATAGTCAATGCTGTTTGAAATAATGCCCTGATACACTTGATACAATTGCCCGCGTGCGTCCGGCTTTTCAAATGCATCGATTAAAGACTTACCTTGCAAACTGCGCTCGTCCCAACCAAGCAACTGTTCACCGTAATGATTGATGCTGGTTACTTTTCCATCCGCGTCCTGCGTCACAATGATCACTTGTGCCGTATCTAAAATACGCTCTGAAAATGCGTTGGCTTGTGTGATACGACCTAACATATCCAACATTTCAGATTGATGCAGACTTGCATCTTTTTCAAGTGATTGCAGACGATCAGTCAGCTTCAGTGCTGCTTCTGCCAGCTGATCCACCTCGTCAAAAAGCACTGGATTTTTGCGTATTTTAATTTGCGCGCGTACCGCTTCAAACTGACGCTGCCCTAAAAAAGGAATTGCTTTAACAGCATCAGTAATACGTTTTAAGGGGGTATTCAGTAAGAAGTAAATCGCCAGCAACATGAACGCCGCAAAAATAAAGCCAAACTTTAAGCGTTGCAATGTGGACTCATGCGTCTCCAGCACTTGTGTTGTCACATTTTCAATCACCACTACCATAGCTGGCACATTCACCAATTTATGCTCAATCGGGAAAAACACCACATCGTAATATTTGTCAGCAAAAGCCAAACGCTGCCAAACAGGATTCCCCTTTGCCAATGCAATACTCTCCAACTGCTGTAACAGAGGTAAATTGACACTAGCATTGGATAAACCAGCGATACGTAAACCAAGCTTAGGCAAGGCATTTAGGTAATGATCCGCCTCACTTTTTAGTACAAAACCAACATCCGCACCAGAAAAGCGATTAAACGATAAGATTAGATCAGCCATTGACGACGCAACCACAACCGCACCGCTCACCTTGCCATTAGTGAGCATAGGCGTTGTGGCATACTGTAAACACACTTCAGTACAATCTATCCATGCCAGACTAGATTCTTGTCGAATCGCCTCAGCAACTTGTTGTGCTTCCAAGGCATTTTGCTGCCGCAAACCCGCCCACTCAGCCAGCATATGTTGGTGTTGATCGTAGATACGGATTGACTCTAAGCCATAATCCAACTGCAACGAAGCCAACGCAGAACTAACACGAGGCCCCAGCCATTTTGAAGTAGTAGCGCCCTTTGCCGCCAGCGCGCCATCCACACTTACCATGGTTGCCACTAAAGAAGAAACTTGTGACGTTTTTAATGAAAAATCTGCCAGCATGGCCTTAAACTGTACGAGGTAACGCGCATGCACAACATCACGCTCATGCTTTAAACGTTCTGCTTGGCTTAAATAAGCCCAACTAATCAACAATAAGGTCAGCGTGACGAAAACCAGGCCTAGCAGAGCCATAATCTTCCATTTAAGGCTAAAGAAAATATCCGGGCTTTTTCTTAGTGATGACATGATGTAGACTGAGATTTAAAAGCGATAAGAAGCAAGTAAAATCAACATATCCCAGTTTTTCTCCAGTGCCGCAGGGTTTGAATTCTCCAGTGGAGATAGCCAGCCAGCGCCATTAATCCGATGTGCTTCGGCACGCAAGCTAAAACTTTCGTTCACGTCATAGCGCACCCCAGCTGACCAGTCTTTACTATAAAGCATAAAATCTGGGAGTCCTGTTGTTGCTTGCCACTCTCTCCCATGGCGATCTGAACGGTCCCTATAAAAAGCGTCATATCGGGTAAAAACTTCCCACTTGGACGCCGGACGATAGGCCGCCTGCATATAAAAGCCATCTGCGCTTGTTTTACTATCCATGAGTGGGCCAAACCCTTTGAACTCAAGAAACTCAAGTAAATACTCAGCGGTTAAAGTCCATTTCTCAGCATTATATTGCGCCGACAACAGGTAGGGCACTAAAGTAATATCACCGCTAGATAATGAGTCACTGGCTTTTCTGTCATACGCCAACTTAACATTGGCTGCTGTCAATCCAAGCCGCCACTGACCGTTATTACTATCGAATGAGAAGTTAACCAACTGTGTCAATTTAGAGTCCAATCGACCGGGCATATCCTTACCCAAAAACGTAGCCTCAGTCGACTTACCGTCAGCCTGTGGATAACCCAAGTAATATTTGATGCCAAAGTTACCGTAGTCTGACACAGCGTTATGATAAAGCGATAACCCATCGGCTGACTTTTGTAACCGACGCGTCACATCAAAATAAATAGGCTGCGGCAAAATGGCGGAATCACGGGTAAAAGCAACATCGCCAGTTTCCGCATAAAGACCATAAGGCACCCGCACTCTACCAAAGCGCACACCAGAACTACCCCAATCGCCAGAGGCGACTGTCCAGTCTACAAAGGCATGTCCAACTCTTAACTCGCCATTGTCGTTTTGACCCGCCTTACGAGAAATCAACTGCGTTGATATCTGCAACTGGGGCAGCGCACGATAGGTAGCGTTTAGGCCAACCTCACGAAAGTCATAACTAATCTCATCGCGGCTTTTACCCAAAAAATTGTTACCAGTGGTATTCACCATCCCCTGTGTAATAAATCCATGTAGCTGTAGCTTACCACCCTGCATATCAACCGCACCCGCAGTGCTGGACACAAACACAGAAAACACCAGCATCCATCTCGCCAACAATTGCTTAGTGCAATTGGGGTTACGGCCAGGTCTATTGCGATATTTGAAGTATGCGTACATCTTGGTTCACCTCTTGCAACAATAGATAACCTACGCTACCAGGCGTAGCTTTCACTTTCGCGAGCATTTCTTGTGTAGATGACACTTGCTCAGGATACTGCCCTAACCCTGCAAATACCTGCCGGTCCCAAGCGCGCCTGAGCTGACGTGGAAAGAATTTCAATACTTCCTTGCTAAAAACTTCATGTGTGGGGTTTGAATCTGAGAAAACATAGACTTTGACTGGCGTGCCATCACTCCACTTGGTTTGGTTCATCACAAAAATAGCGCGCAGTGTATTGGCGCTAATAACACCAGGGTTAAATGATGAGGAAGCAATGACAGCGACTTTTGAGCCAGCATTAGTATCAACGCTCGCAGCAAGCGCTGGTGGATGTAAGAACAGTACAATTTGAATAAATATTATTAGCTGCCAAATTCTCATTATTATTTACTTTGTGCAGAATATTTTTACCAATTATTACTGAGATATTTAAATAACGCTACAAAAAAATCATGAACCAAAATTTAATGATTTCAACTATTTTTCAGTGGCAGCAAAAACAAAAAATAGCGCCATGATTCTTGGCAATTACAACAATGCTACAATTGCGGTTATTGATTGTCGTAAATTACCTTAAAAAATTGAAAAAAATCGTTATCTTTGGTGTGGGCTTGATTGGCGGCTCGGTTGCACTCGCTTTAAAAAAAGCAGGGAGTGCGGCACAAATTATAGGGGTGGGTCGTTCCACTGAAAGCTTACAATCCGCAGTAGATTTAGGGGTGATAGACGCCGCCTGTAGCGACATCACCCAAGCAGTGCAAAATGCAGATATTGTGCTAATTGCAGCGCCGGTAGCGCAAACAGCCAGCATTCTGACTGCGATCAAACCAGCTTTAGCAGCAACCACTGTGATTACCGATGCAGGCAGCACTAAAAGTGATGTACTTGCCTGTGCCAAGGAAATATTAGGCGAGCAATTTAATCAGTTTGTTGGCGGCCACCCAATTGCAGGCGCTGAAAAAAGTGGTGTCACAGCCGCCACTACAGACTTGTATCGCAATAAAAATGTGGTACTAACACCAACAGATGCAACCGACCCTGATGCTATACAACGTGTTCGTGAGTTGTGGCAACACTGCGGCGCAAACGTTACCGAAATGCCGGCAACAACACATGATAGTATTTTTGCTGCAGTCAGCCATCTGCCACATCTACTTGCCTTTGCGCTAGTAGATGATATCGCATCACGCAAGAACGCAGAACAGCTATTTGGTTTTGCTGCCAGCGGCTTTAGGGACTTTACCCGCATTGCAGGCAGCCACCCTGAAATGTGGCGCGATATCAGTCTCGCCAATAGATCTGCGCTGCTGAATGAAATCACTGCATACCAAGACGAACTATCCCGATTAAAACAAATGCTGGAACTGAGTGACGGCGATGCGCTGCATGCGCTATTTGATCGCGCCAGCACAGCGCGCAACAACTGGGCAAAGCTTAAAGAGCAATAACCAACAATAAAGAATTAATTATGGAACAACTCACACTGGCCGCAGGCCATCAGGCACAAGGCACACTTACCCTACCCGGTTCAAAAAGTATTTCTAATCGTACATTGCTGCTGGCAGCCCTCGCGAATGGCACGACAGAAATCCGTGATGTATTGGCGTCAGACGATACCTCCCGCATGCTGGAAGCGCTAGAAACCCTAGGCGTAAAGCTAGAAAACTTTGCTGAAAACGCTTGGCGCGTTACAGGCTGTGGTGGCAACTTCCCGAATAAAGAAGCCGATTTGTTTTTAGGTAACGCGGGGACCGCTTTCAGGCCACTCACCGCAGCTTTAGCGCTAGCTGGCGGCAACTACCAACTCTCTGGGGTTGCACGCATGCATGAGCGCCCGATTGGCGATTTGGTCGATGCGTTAAAACAGGCCGGTGCTGACATAGAGTATTTAGGGAACGATGGCTTCCCACCGTTAAAAATTGCGGCACCACAAATAGACTTATCAAAACCAATTAAAATTCGCGGTGATGTTTCTAGTCAGTTCCTTACAGCACTGCTGATGGCTTTGCCCTTAAGCAAACAGCAAGCCACCATTGAAGTGGTTGGTGAGTTAATCTCCAAACCTTATATTGAGATTACACTCAATTTAATGGCAAAATTTGGCGTGCAAGTAGCACGTAACGGCTGGCAAGGCTTCACTATTCCGGCGCACAGCAACTACATCGCTCCACAAGAAATTTTTGTAGAAGGCGATGCCTCCAGCGCCTCATACTTTTTGGCTGCAGGTGCCATTGCAGGCAATGTCACAGTTGCGGGTTTAGGCAAAGACAGCATTCAAGGTGACGTACGCTTCGCAGATGCACTAGCGTTGATGGGCGGTAATATCAGCTACGGCGATAACCATATCACCGCAACTAAGGCAGCCAACATCAACACCATCGATATTGACTGTAACCACATTCCGGATGCCGCGATGACGCTCGCAATTGTGGCCTTATTTGCAAAAGGCACCAGCACCCTACGTAACATCGCAAGCTGGCGCGTCAAGGAAACTGACCGCATTGCAGCTATGGCGACTGAGTTGCGCAAGGTAGGCGCGATTGTGGAAGAAGGTGCCGACTACATCACTATTACCCCACCGGCAGCTTTAATACCGAACGCAGTCATTGACACCTACGACGACCACCGCATGGCGATGTGTTTTTCACTGGTCAGCCTAGGCGATGTGCCCATTATCATTAATGATCCAAATTGTGTAGCTAAAACATTCCCTAACTATTTCACTGAGTTTAAGAAACTGGTGTCATAACTTCAATATGGGCGACTGTTGCTACGGTGCAAATTTTCACGCATTGACTGTTAATCACACTAATATAAATTATCCAAATGAAAAATACGCAAGAACACCCAATCCCTGTCATTGCCATTGATGGCCCTTCTGCCTCTGGTAAAGGGACAGTGGCACAATTAGTTGCCGACAAACTAGGCTTTGCCTATCTGGATTCCGGCGCACTCTACCGCGTTGTAGCGTTCGCAGCGCATCAAAACAACATCGCATGGGATGACGCCGACGCAGTAGCTAAATGCGCAAAATCCTTACAAATCAAATTCATACATGATCAAGTCTTGCTCAATGGGCAAGACATCTCCAATGAGATTCGTACTGAGCTCATGGGTAAAGGCGCATCGCAAGTAGCTGTGCATGCACCAGTGAGGGCCGCCTTGGTAGATTTACAGCACAGCTTTCTGCAGAGTCCAGGGCTAGTTGCTGATGGCCGTGACATGGGCACGGTAATTTTCCCATCTGCTCCACTCAAAATATTCCTTACTGCGTCAACTGAAATTAGAGCAGAACGCCGCTACAAGCAGCTGCTAGGCAAAAACCAAGCGGCAAATTATGAAAACATCCTGCAAGACCTGCAGGAGCGTGATGCCAGAGACCAAAGACGTGCAAGCGCCCCCTTGGTGATGGCAGAACATGCCATTCTGCTTGAAACTGACAACTTAAGCATTGCAGACGCAGTAAACACCGTGCTAGATGCTTTTAAAAAATGTAAGGATTAAGTTCTCACTCATCTATAAAGCGAGGACTTAGGGTGAATTAAAACGACAAACATTTCGAAATAAAATCAAGATTACATCGCAAGCGCTTGATTTCATCAAAAATAGTGCACAAGAACTATTTAAAACCCGAAAAAAAATGAAAAAATATTAGTAAAAATCCATTAATAGTCTTTTATTTTTCAATGTTTTAGTTATAATTCCAGATTCGGGTTTAAATACCCTGTTTAGTCCTACCCATCATCACCGATGCGTAGCTTTTTAACTACCCCACTGCTAGGTGGGATATTTTAGGTAATTTTATTTAATGGCTTCTACTTCTAATTCTACTGCTTCATCTATGGAATCTTTTGCTGCGCTTTTTGAAGAAAGCTTAGCTCGCCAAGAAATGCGTTCTGGCGAAGTGATCACTGCTGAAGTTGTTTCTGTTGATAATGATCATGTGATCGTTAATGCAGGTCTTAAATCTGAAAGCGTAATCAACGCTGACGAATTCCGTAACGCTCAAGGCGAACTTGAAGTTCAAGTGGGCGACTTTGTTAAAGTAGCAATTGAGAAGCTAGAAGACGGCTTCGGTTCAACTGTACTTTCACGCGAAAAAGCTAAACGCATGGAAACATGGTTGGATCTTGAAGATGCAATGAACGAAGGCCGCATCATCAAAGGTTTCGTAAGCGGTAAAGTTAAAGGCGGTTTACGCGTTTCTGTAAACGGCATCATGGCATTCTTGCCAGGTTCATTAGTTGACGTACGTCCAGTTAAAGACACTACTCCATTCGAAAACAAAGAATGTGATTTGAAAGTGATCAAACTAGACCGTAAACGTAACAACATCGTGGTTTCACGTCGTGCTGTCATGGAAGTTTCTGCTGGTGCTGACCGCGAAGCTTTACTAGGTACATTGGCTGAAGGTGCTGTTGTTAAAGGTATCGTTAAAAATATTACTGACTACGGCGCGTTCGTAGACTTAGGTGGCATCGATGGCTTGCTACATATCACTGACTTAGCATGGCGTCGCGTAAAACACCCATCAGAAGTATTAACAGTGGGTGAAGAAGTTGAAGCTAAAGTATTGAAATTCGATCAAGAGAAAAACCGTGTTTCACTAGGTATCAAACAATTAGGCGACGACCCATGGGTTGCATTAACACGCCGTTACCCAGTAAGCACACGCTTGTTCGGTAAAGTGTCTAACTTGACTGACTACGGTGCATTCGTTGAAATCGAACCAGGTATCGAAGGTTTAGTTCACGTTTCAGAAATGGACTGGACAAACAAAAACATTCACCCAGGCAAAATCGCTCAATTAGGTGACGAAGTTGAAGTAATGATTCTTGAAATCGACGAAGCACGTCGTCGTTTATCATTAGGTATGAAACAATGCCAAGCTAACCCTTGGGATGATTTCTCTGCAACACACGCTAAAGGCGACAAAGTTTCAGGCCAAATCAAATCAATCACAGACTTCGGTGTGTTCATTGGCTTGCCAGGCGGCATTGATGGTTTAGTTCACTTATCTGATTTGTCATGGGCACAATCAGGTGAAGAAGCAATTCGCAACTTCAAAAAAGGTGACGAATTACAAGCAGTGATCTTAGCAATTGATGTTGAAAAAGAGCGCATTTCTTTAGGCGTAAAACAATTAACTGCTGACCCTTCAGGTGCTACTTCCGAAGAAAAATCAGATGCTAAACCTAAAGCTAAATCTGCTAAATCTAAAGAACCTGCTCAATTGCCAGATGATGGCGCGGCTGCTGGTACGACTAACCTTGGCGCACTATTAAAAGCCAAGTTAGACAGCAAGAAATAATTAGCCCGTTATTTAGTATCAAGAAAAAAAAGGCATATAAGCATGACAAAATCTGAGCTAATCACGCTGCTTGCAGAACGTTTTCCGCAATTAGTGATGAAAGATGCAGAGCTTTCAGTGAAGGCAATATTAGACGCTATGTCTGATAACCTCGCGACAGGCGAACGCATTGAAATAAGAGGCTTTGGCAGCTTTAGCTTGAATTACCGTCCACCGCGTTTGGGTCGCAACCCAAAAACCGGCAGTAAGGTTGAGGTACCTGAAAAACATGTACCTCACTTTAAAGCGGGTAAAGAACTACGTGAACGTGTGGATTTAAGCTAGCATTTGCTTTTAAGTTCCAGTCTAAACGGCAACCATTTGGTTGCCGTTTTTTTTATGGTGCCATTTCTTATAATGCAATAGTCAAATAAGGTAAAATGATAACAAGCTTGGGTTATCTACCTTAGTCAGGTTAAGTAACGCATTACCATAACCTTGCACACACCCACCTAAGCGCACAATCTTAATCAATTAATAAAGTAGAATAAAATGGAATTTGAGTTCTGGTGGCTATTAGCATTACCTTTATTCTTTAGCTTAGGCTGGATAGCCGCGCGTGTAGACCTTAAACAGCTTTTAGCTGAATCAACCGCCCTGCCTGCAGCCTATTTCAAAGGCCTGAATTTTCTGATTACCAATCAGCATGATAAAGCGATTGAGGCTTTTTCAGAAGCAGTGCAAGCCAATACAGACTCGTTAGAGCTACATTTTGCCCTAGGTAGCCTATTTAGAAGACGCGGTGAGGTGGATCGCGCTATTCACTTACACCTGAACTTGCTCACAAAAAAAGAACTTGAACCGCAACAAAAACTTGCAGTCACCGCAGAGCTTGCCCAAGATTACCTAAAAGCAGGCCTATTTGACCGCGCGGAAGAACTGTTTGAGACTTTAGATGATGATCGTTACCGCCAGCCGGCACTACGTGCACTACTGGAAATCTACGTACGAGAACGTGAGTGGGAACGTGCCATTAAAGCCGCCACCGAGCTAGAGCGCCTTTCAGGCGTGCCATTCCGTGTTGAAATCTCACACTACTATTGCGAAATGGCGGTTAAGTCTAAACTTGCAAACGACACTCATAGCGCAAGGTTTGAATTAGACCTAGCGCTCAGCGCTAATAAAAACTGCGTACGCGCCAATGTATTACTTGGCGACTTAGAAGCCGAGTCTGGTGAGCACAAAGCCGCTATATCCACATGGAAACGCGTAGAGTTTCAAAAACCTGAATACCTCGGCTTAATCGCCCCTAAATTGCTGGCCAGCTACCGCTCTCTAAATGCTACCGCTGAGGGGCTTGCCTTACTCAATACGTATTTACAAACCTACCAACTCAATTCATTACTTAATGTACTGTATGAGGCAACCTTGGTAGAAGAAGGCGCAGAAAGTGCAGCTAAACTCGCCCGCACCGAACTGATTAAAAAGCCTAGTCTCAACACACTAGATCTATTACTACAGGCACGAGCTATTGTAGAAACTAATCAACCCAAACATAACAGCCTACAAGATACGCAACTGATGCAGCAAGCCGTACGTCATGCAATTGGCAACAAAACTGCTTACCATTGTGAACAATGCGGCTTTAAAGCTAAATACCACCACTGGCAATGCCCGGCTTGTAACGCATGGGAAGCACTTCCATCAGAACCTACTGCTGTTTAATTAAACAATACATACTATGACCACTTCATTAAATACCACTCAACAAGTTGACCCAAAAATCATCGTTGCGCTCGATTATGCAGACAGCGCCAGCGCGCTAAAACTAGTAGCGCAATTAGACCCTGCCCTGTGCCGCTTAAAAGTAGGCAAAGAGCTATTCACCAGTGCAGGCCCCCAGTTTGTTGAAACGCTGGCACGTTCGAATTTTGGTGTATTTTTAGATTTAAAATTTCATGACATCCCCAACACCGTCGCTAAAGCTTGTTCTGCTGCGAGCAACCTCGGCGTTTGGATGCTTAATGTGCACGCAAGTGGCGGCACAGAGATGATGCAAGCAGCAAAGCAGGCTGTAGACGCCAGCACTACCAAGCCTCTTCTTATTGCGGTTACCGTGCTTACCAGCATGAACCAGCAAACCTTAAATCAAATTGGCATCCAAACTGATATCGCCAGCCATGTATTGAACTTGGCAACACTCACCAAACAAGCTGGCCTCGATGGCGTGGTTTGTTCAGCATTAGAAGCCGAAATATTACGCGCTAAATTAGGTCATGATTTTTGTCTGGTCACCCCAGGCATTCGCCCTGCCAATGTCAACAAAGATGACCAGTCGCGCGTTGTTACGCCTGCAGATGCATTAAGCATGGGGTCTAGCTATCTAGTGATAGGCCGACCGATCACGCAGGCAGCGAATCCGCTAAAAGCATTAGAAGCGATTCATGCCGAATGTGTGTCTTAACCTATCGTAGTATCGTGCTTGTTTGATATTCACGGTTTAAGCTATGATGGGCATCGCATTGTTTAGTTTCTAAAACAATATTAACGAATAGTCTGAGAATCTAACGGAGAATTAAAATGAAAAAAATGTTACTAGCATTATTTGTTTTCTTAAGCTTTAGTATCAGTGCGCTAGCCGCGGTGAACATCAATACTGCAACCCAAGCTGAACTGGAATCCCTCAATGGTATTGGCCCAGTCAAGGCACAAGCAATTATTGATTACCGCAAAAAAAATGGTAACTTCAAATCAGTCGATGACCTAGAAAAAGTCGATGGCGTTGGTGCGGCCACCCTGCAAAGCGTACGTAAAGATGTGTCAATCACTGGCAAATCAGCAGCCGTAGTAGACGCTAAAGCAAATGACAACAAGCCAGCTAAAGCACCTAAAGCAGTTGGTTCAGATAATGCAGCTGCCGCAGGAAAAACTGCCGACACAAAAGAGGTAAAAGCAACCACTGAAAAGAAAACGACTAAAGCAGACAAACCAGCTAAAGAAACCAAAGCTGCTAAAGACACCCAAGCAGTAGGTACAGAAAAAGCCGCGACTTCAAGCAAAACTGCTGACGTAAAAGAAACCAAACCAGCAAAAGAAGAGAAACCAGCAAAATCTGAGAAAAAAGCAACTGAGAAGAAAGTAACTGACAAAAAAGATACGTCAACAGAAAGCAAAACAAAGAAATCTACAAAAGCTGACAAAAAAGCTGCTACTGATAAAAAAGAGTAGTGCTCAAGGGACAGTAAAAAAGCCGCTAATCGCGGCTTTTTTATTGTCCAGATTTCTCTGGATTATTTAGTCATCATGGCCTTTATGTCTATTTTTGTAATGGCCTTTACCATGCTTGTGCTTACGCTTGTAATCACCGCCACCGGTTCTAGGTGTAGGCTCATCAATCACTTTACCAATCACCGCACCACCAGCACCACCTGCCGCTGCACCCACGACTGCGCCAGCCGTGCTACCACTCACTTGACGGCCAACATAAGCACCGCCAGCACCACCTGCCGCACCACCGATCACTGCGCCAGCCTGACCTTTACCTTTAGTGGTTACTGCACCACCAAGGCCGCCACCAACTGCACCGCCAACAACCTCACCGGTGCTACCACCAACCACGCTACCAATTGCAGTACCTGCAGCAGCCCCTAAGCCACCACCAATTGCAGTTTTGGCATTGCTATCTGCAGCCATCGATTGCCCTGAGAGCAGCAACATTGCAAACAACGTAGCATTAATATATTTCATTTAAAACCCTTTCATAAGTTAGATAAACTTGTACGACTTCACTACACAAGTCTAAACTTTATTTAGAACAATCAGATTATTCCAACTTTCCTGTAGATTGCACGCAGGAAAATAAGTTTAATAAATCTTTACTTAACGCGCATGCCCGCTTGCGCGCCGCTATCTGGGCTTAATATGTATGGGCCGCCGCGCTCATCACTGGCAGCTAGCACCATACCCTCACTCATGCCAAACTTCATTTTACGTGGTGCTAAATTGGCCACCATCACCGTCAAACGTCCCACCAAGCTAGCAGGATCATAGGCAGACTTAATACCAGCAAACACTTGACGTGGTTTATCCTCACCAATATCTAAACTAAGTTTCAGCAGTTTTTCAGCACCTTCTACATGTTCTGCGTTCACGATTTTGGCAATACGCAAATCCACCTTAGTAAAATCATCAATACTGATATATTCGGCTTCTGTGGCTTCTGCATTGGCTGCTTGCTGATGTTCCGCATGGCGCTGTTGAGAATGGGGCACTGGTGTTGGCGTCGCTTGTAGATTCTCTTTGTTCGCCTCAGTCATCGCTTCAATTTGCTTACCTTCAACGCGGGTAATCAAGTGTTCATAAGCGTTAATGCGATGTTGCGGTGATAAGGAGCTAGCAACAGCACCCCAACTCAGCGGGGCAATATTTAAGAACAGCTCAATCTCACCAGCCAGTTTTGGTAACACTGGTTTTAAGTACAGTGTTAACAAACGAAACATTTCCAGCGCATCTGAGCATGTTTCCTGCAAAGCTGCATCTTGCCCCTCTTGCTTTGCCATCACCCACGGCGCTTTTTCAGCCACAAAGCCATTAGCAACGTCTGCTAAACGCATGATTTCACGCAAAGCTTTGCCATATTCACGCTCGGCATAACCTTCAGCAATCGCAGTTGCTGAAGCCTTGATTTCAGCCACCACAGCGTTATTGGCCGATGGGTTTAATTGCCCGTCAAAACGCTTATTAATAAAACCAGCGGTTCTGCTAGCGATATTGATGTACTTACCCACCAAATCACTATTCACACGCGCAACAAAATCTTCCAAATTCAGGTCAATATCTTCCATCGTGCTGTTTAACTTGGCCGCATAGTAATAGCGCAAATACTCTGGGTTCTTAATATGATCTAGATAGCTGCGTGCGGTAATAAACGTACCACGTGACTTACTCATTTTTTCACCATTCACGGTTAAGAAGCCGTGCGCAAAAATTTGGGTAGGTTTGCGGTGTTCAGAGAACTCTAGTGTCGCTGGCCAGAATAAAGCATGGAAATATAAAATATCTTTACCGATAAAGTGATAAAGCTCAGTCTGGCTATCTTTAGCCCAGTACTCATCAAAATTCAAGCCTTTATCTGCGCACAACTTTTTAAAGCTTGCCATGTAACCAATTGGCGCATCCAGCCACACATAGAAATATTTACCTGGTGCATCCGGTATTTCAAAACCAAAATAAGGCGCATCGCGTGAAATGTCCCAATCGTTCAGGCCATTTTCAAACCACTCACCCATTTTATTAGCAGCTTCACCTTGCAGTGTGCCAGAGCGTGTCCAATCTTTTAAGAACTGCTCACATTCAGACAGTTTAAAGAAGTAGTGCTCAGTCTCTTTACGCACTGGCGCAGCGCCAGATACCGCAGAATATGCATTAATCAACTCTGTCGGGTTATATGTCGCGCCGCAAACCTCACAGCTATCGCCGTATTGATCCTTTGCGTGACATTTAGGGCACTCACCTTTAATAAAACGGTCTGGCAAGAACATGTTTTTGACTGGGTCATAAAACTGTTCAATAGTTTTGGTTGAAATCTTGCCTGCTGCTTTTAATTTTTTATAAATACTTTGTGAGAGCTCTTTATTCTCAGGCGCATTGGTAGAATAGTAGTTATCAAACTGCACTAAGAATTCTGAAAAGTCTGCCGAATGTTCTTTGTGTACATTCGCTATCAATGTTTCAGGCGTAATGCCTTCTTTTTCAGCACGTAACATGATTGGCGTGCCGTGTGTGTCATCTGCACATACATAATGCACATCATGACCTTGCATTTTATGAAAACGCACCCAAATATCAGTTTGGATGTACTCCACTAAGTGACCTAAATGAATACTACCGTTAGCGTACGGCAGTGCTGAAGTAACTAGAATTTTACGAGGATTATTTGCTGTTGCCATGAGATAAATGAATCTATTGAGCTAAAAACCACATTCTAACAAATGCGGCATCGTTCACACAGCAATGATTACGGTTTTTAAGGATGCATATGAAATTAACCAATACTGGTATACAGTTTATGCAAAAGTTTGATGCAAAACATACAAGGCAACACCACAATCAGTTAAAATAACCCATTAATTTACTCAAGTTATCAACACTTGTAGCGCTACCCAATATCAAATCAGGAATTTACGACATGGCAATTTCAGAACTACTTATTCAAAGTACCTTAAAACTATGTATAGACCCTAACACGGGCAAAGACTTTGTGAGTGGTAAATCAGCAAGAAACATCAAGGTAGATGGTAACGATGTCAGCTTAGATATCGTACTAGGCTACCCTGCTAAATCTGTTATGGCAAATATACAAAATCTCGTCGCCCAAGCCCTATTGAACATTGAAGGCATAGGCAGAGTTGCCGTGAATGTCAGCAGCAAAATCGTCGCGCATAAGGCGCAACAAGGCGTGAGCTTACTACCAAACGTTAAGAACATTATTGCAGTAGCTTCAGGTAAAGGCGGCGTAGGTAAATCAACCACATCTGTTAACTTAGCGTTAGCCTTGGCGGCAGAAGGTGCAAGCGTTGGCTTGCTAGATGCGGATATCTATGGCCCAAGCCAACCACAAATGCTAGGCATTAACGGCCGACCAGAAAGTCTGGACGGCAAAAGCATGGAGCCAATGGAAGCACATGGCATACAAGCAATGTCTATCGGTTTTTTAATCGACACCGACACCCCAATGGTATGGCGTGGCCCGATGGTGACAGGTGCGTTAGAGCAGCTGCTGCGTGATACGAAATGGCGCGACCTAGACTACCTAGTAATTGACTTACCGCCAGGTACTGGCGACATTCAACTGACATTGTCACAAAAAATACCCGTCACTGGCGCGATTATCGTTACTACACCGCAAGACATTGCGCTGCTGGACGCACGTAAAGGCCTTAAAATGTTTGAAAAAGTCAGCATCCCTATTTTAGGCATTGTTGAAAACATGAGCACACACATCTGCTCTAACTGTGGTCATGAAGAGCATATCTTCGGTGCTGGTGGTGGTGAGTTAATGGCAAAAGACTACAACGTAGATTTATTAGGCGCATTGCCACTGGATATCGATATCCGTATGCAAGCTGATAGCGGCAAGCCAACTGTGATTGCAAACCCGGATTCTAAAGTGGCTAATATCTACAAAGAGATTGCACGCAAGGCTGCGATTAAAATCGCTAACTCAAGCTTGGATCATAGCGGAAAATTCCCTAACATCGTCATCCAAAATACATAACGTTTACTTCAACAAACTTTAAGCGAATACTTGAAGTGTTTTAAATCTTAAAGGGTAGCGTACGCTACCCTTTAGTTTTTTAGCTGTATGTGTAGATAGATTGAATTAAAACTCAACACCAAAGCTGTATACATCCACACCACAAGCCGGTGCAATCAGAGTTGCCGGGATCGCAACGCCATTTAACCAGTTATTCACTGCATCTTGCTTACCAGCACCAGTCACCAAGAAAATCACGCCGTGCGTATTATCAAGACGGTTTTGGCTAATGGTCACGCGCTCAGCTGGTGGTTTAGGTGAGTTAAATACAGGCACTGCATCCGCACTATTATCAACGGCTTGGTTTGGGAACAAGCTAGCGGTATGACCATCTTCACCTAGGCCTAGAATTACCAAGTCAAACGTACGTACGCCAGCCAAAGTTTGTGCATAAGCTTTTGCACCTTCAACATTACCCAACTCCGCAGGGATATCATGAATCTGATTTTGCGGAATTGCCACATGATTTAACCACGCATCACGCGCCATTTTGCTATTACGCTCTACGTGGTCCACAGGTAAACAACGGTCATCATTATGGTAAACGTGCCAATTCGCCCAGTCTGCATTTTCTTTAGCAAGCAACTGATAAACGCTTTTTGGCGTACTGCCTCCCGCTAGCACAATGAGAAAGCTACCGTATTTTTCAATCGCCTCATCTGCTGCCTGAAGAATACGCTTTAATGTCGCCTGATTGATTTCATCTTGCGAATTAAACCGGTACCAACGTGTATGCTGATTGTTAGCCAAAGTAAGAGATTTAACTTCAAGTGTTTGTGTGGTTTGCATAAAACAGTGCTGCCTTTTTCGGTATAATTACATTAATTCATTTAAAGGCGCTATTTTAACCTGAGTGATTCATAAAGTTGCGAAATTATGAATCAATCTAGCGAATGTAAAATAGCCGCAGTATTTACAAAAACCTATTTAAGAAAGTTTGAAATAATGGCAAAAAAAATAGATCCTTGTACCTTGGTGCTGTTTGGCGCGAGCGGTAACTTATCTCGCATCAAACTAATGCCTGGTTTGTTTCGCCTAGATGCAGCTGGTCGCCTACCTGAACACATGGTGATTCTCTCAGTTGGCCGCGGTGAAGTAAGTCGCGAAGACTGGCAAGCCGATGTTAAAGGTATGTTGGATGCCAAGTTCAAAAACGGTTACGACCAAAAAGTGTTCGAGCGTTTTATCGCACGTAACCACTACCATTCAAATCCACCGACAGACCCAGATGCAATGAATAAATTGCAAGCAAAATTGTCTGATGAGTCAGTGTTCCCACAAAACTTGGCCTACTTCTTATCAGTACGCCCTACTGACTTTGCGCCGATCGTTGCGCAACTTGCAGAAGTTGGCCTCGTTGATGAAAGTAAATACTGGCGCCGTGTGTTGATTGAGAAACCATTTGGTACAGACTTGCCAAGCGCACAAGCATTGCAAACGGAACTGACTAAATACCTAAAAGAGAGTCAAATCTACCGTATTGACCATTACTTAGGTAAATCTGCATTGCAAAATGTGATGCTGACACGCTTTGCCAACGCAATGTTCGAGCCTCTATGGAATAACGAACATATTGACCATGTACAAATCACCAACAATGAAACACTAGGTGTTGGCGATCGCACCACATTCTATGATGCAACTGGCGCACTGCGCGACATGGTACAAAGCCACTTGCTACAAACCTTGGCGCTTGTTGCGATGGAAAAACCAACAGACCTTAGCCCAGAGAGTATTCGTGCTGAAAAAATCAAGCTACTAGAGTCTATCCGCCCAATTCCTGTGAACGAGCTGAACAAACACGCTTTCCGTGCTCAATACAAAGCTGGCCGCGTAGAAGCTGGTGACGGTCATGGCGAGAACGTAACAGGCTACTTGGAAGAGTTAGCACGTGATGGCATAACAGAAAGCGTCACCGAGACTTATGCTGCACTAAAACTGTTTATCGACAACCCACGCTGGAAAGGCGTGCCATTCTATGTGCGTACTGCTAAACGCATGCACGAAGGCAACACCGCTATTTCTATTCGCTTCAAAAAAGCACCGATGCAATTGGTAGAGGGCCAACATCAAAACTGGTTAACACTAAACATTCAGCCACGTGAATGTATCAAAATGGAAATTGAATCTAAGATTCCAGGTTTAGACATTGCAACGCGCACGCTAAGTATTGATGGCCCACAACGCCAACAAGGTGATGAAACCATTGATTCTTATGAATCTTTAATGCTTAACTTGATGGAAGGTGACCCATCACTTTACCTACACATCAGTGAAGTTGAAGCGCAATGGCGCTTAGTAGACCCTGTGGTAAAAGCTTGGATGGTAGATAAATCACCTGTACACCAATACCCAGCAGGTAGTCGTGACCCACAAGAGTCTAGCGTGATTTTTGAATCTGAAGATCAGTTCTGGCGCTATAGCATTGAATTAGGTGGCGACAAGCACTAAGCTGTTTTTCGCTGACTAAAGCGTTTTAACAAACCTCACAACTTACTCAATAAGTGTGAGGTTTTTTTTCAGGTCAAAACCTACAATTTTTCATTGTAATTCAGCGGTTAGGCCTTATAATTCGATTCACTTTAAACCTCTATCAATTTAAACAATTATGAGCATTAAATCAGACAAATGGATTCGCCGCATGGCAGAACAACACGGCATGATCGAGCCATTTGAGCCTAATCAAGTCAAAATGAATGCGGCAGGCGAACGCATGGTGTCTTATGGCACTTCTAGCTATGGCTACGACATTCGCTGCTCAAAAGAATTTAAATTATTTACCAATCTCAACAGCACGATTGTGGATCCAAAAAACTTTGATCCAAATTCATTTGTTGAAGTAAACGCAGACTACTGCATTATTCCGCCAAACTCATTTGCGCTAGCACGTACTGTTGAATACTTCCGCATCCCACGTAACGTGCTCACCGTGTGCTTAGGCAAATCAACCTACGCACGTTGCGGCATTATCGTCAACGTAACCCCATTTGAACCAGAGTGGGAAGGCTATGTCACACTAGAGTTCAGCAACACGACACCGCTACCTGCTAAGATTTATGCAAATGAAGGTTGTGCACAAGTGCTGTTCTTTGAAGCAGACGCAGACGACATTTGTGAAACCAGTTATAAAGACCGTGGCGGCAAGTACCAGGGTCAAGTTGGCGTGACGTTACCAAAAATCTAACATCAGCGCTTTTAGGTATTGGCTTTCATACACATGGCGAGAAGTAGCTAGCCTAAGCGTATTACAAAGATAGATTCAGAGTTAAGCGACTACACAATATGAAGTCGCGCTCACCATATAATTTAAAGGCATTTGAATGAAATTTCGTTTCCCTGTCATTATCATCGACGAAGACTTCCGCTCAGAGAACTCATCAGGTTTAGGTATTCGCGTACTAGCTAAAGCGATTGAAGAAGAAGGCACTGAAGTGCTAGGGGTGACCAGCTATGGTGACCTCACCTCATTTGCGCAGCAGCAAAGCCGTGCATCAGCATTCATTTTGTCGATTGATGATGAAGAGTTTATCGAAGAAAAACCAGAAGCGATTGAGCAACTACGTAAGTTTGTCGCAGAAATACGCCATCGCAACGAAGAAATCCCGATTTTCTTACATGGTGAAACACGCACCTCACGTCACATCCCGAACGATGTACTACGCGAATTACATGGCTTTATTCATATGAATGAAGATACGCCTGAGTTCGTCGCGCGCTTGATTATCCGTGAAGCCAAGGCTTATCTGGATAGCCTGCCACCACCGTTTTTTAAAGCATTGACGCATTATGCGGCGGATGGCTCTTACTCATGGCACTGCCCTGGTCACTCAGGTGGCGTGGCATTCTTAAAATCTCCTGTTGGCCAAATGTTCCATCAGTTCTTTGGTGAGAATATGCTGCGTGCAGACGTATGTAACGCGGTAGATGAGCTTGGTCAACTACTTGACCATACCGGCCCAGTAGCGGCTTCTGAGCGTAATGCAGCACGTATTTACAATTGCGATCACTTGTATTTCGTGACTAACGGCACCTCTACCTCGAACAAAATGGTGTGGAACTCTACCGTAGCGCCAGGTGACGTGGTGGTGGTGGACCGCAACTGCCATAAATCAGTATTGCACTCTATCATTATGACAGGCGCAATCCCGGTATTCCTGATGCCGACGCGTAACCATTTCGGCATTATCGGCCCAATTCCAAAAAGTGAATTTGCTTGGGAAAACATTCAGAAAAAAATTGACCGCAACCCGTTTGCAACCGACAAAACGGTGAAACCACGCGTGCTTACTATCACGCAATCAACCTATGACGGTGTGCTATACAACGTAGAAGAAATCAAAGAAATGTTGGACGGCAAGATTGATACATTGCACTTTGACGAGGCTTGGTTACCACACGCAACGTTCCATGATTTCTACGGTGATTACCACGCGATTGGCGCAGACCGCCCGCGCTGTAAAGAGTCTATGGTATTTTCAACGCAATCCACCCATAAACTGCTAGCTGGCTTGTCACAAGCCTCACAGATTCTGGTGCAAGATGCAGAGAATAACCAATTAGATCGTGACGTATTTAACGAAGCATACCTCATGCATACCTCTACCAGCCCACAGTATTCGATTGTGGCGAGTATTGACGTTGCGGCGGCCATGATGGAAGCACCAGGCGGCACCGCATTGGTAGAAGAGTCTATTATGGAAGCTCTGGATTTCCGCCGTGCCATGCGCAAGGTAGATGAAGAATGGGGTACCGACTGGTGGTTCAAAGTATGGGGTCCAAACGACCTTTCAGAAGAAGGCATTGAAGAGCGTGACGCATGGATGCTAAAAGCCAACGAAGGTTGGCACGGCTTTGGTAACCTAGCAGAAGGTTTTAACATGCTGGATCCAATCAAAGCCACCATCATTACTCCAGGCTTGGATATTCACGGTGATTTCTCGGATGAGTTTGGCATTCCGGCCGCAATTGTGACCAAATACCTGGCTGAGCACGGCGTGATTGTTGAAAAAACCGGTTTGTATTCATTCTTTATCATGTTCACCATCGGCATTACCAAAGGCCGTTGGAACACCATGGTAGCGGCACTACAGCAGTTTAAAGACGATTACGACAAGAACCAGCCATTGTGGAAAGTATTGCCTGAGTTCGTACAAAAGAACCCACGTTACGAGCGCTTAGGTCTACGCGATTTATGTGCACAGATTCACGGTGTATATAAAGCCAACGACGTGGCACGCTTGACTACAGAAATGTACTTATCAGACATGGTACCAGCCATGAAGCCAACCGATGCCTTTGCAAAAATGGCACATCGTAAGATTGACCGCGTGGCAATTGATGAGCTTGAAGGCCGCATTACTGCGGTATTGCTAACACCTTACCCACCAGGCATTCCGTTGCTGATTCCAGGTGAGCGTTTCAACAAGATTATTGTGAACTACCTCAAGTTTGCCCGTGAATTTAACGAGCGCTTCCCAGGCTTTGAAACTGACGTGCATGGCCTAGTGAAACAAGTGATTGATGGTAAAGCTACTTATTACGTGGATTGTGTAGCGCAGTAATCAGCACCAATAAGACTGCGCAGATGAAAAAACTATGCTACTTACGTGCGTAAGTAGCATAGTTAAACTTCAAACCTTTTTCGGAAGTATGTGCTTCGCGTTCGACTTCTTGCCATTCGGCAGATACTAATGTGGGGAAAAACGCATCGCCCGCTACGTCTAATTCGATTTCAGTGATATACAGTTTGTGTGCCAGTTTAAGGCCAGCTTGATACAACTCGGCACCACCGATTAGGAATACTTCATCATCATTTTCACATAAGGCGATGGCGGCTTCTAATGAATTAGCCACCAGCGCACCTTCCACTTGGTAGTTCTCGTTACGCGTCACAATGACAGTGGTACGTCCAGGCAAGAGGCGCCCAAGCGAATCATAGGTCTTACGACCCATAATGATATGGTGACCCATGGTAAGGGCTCTAAAGCGCTTCAAGTCCTCAGGCAAGTGCCAAGGCAAGGTGTTATTGACGCCAATCACGCCATCATGTGCAACTGCAACAATAATTGATAACTGCGTCATTAAACAGCCACCAAACCTTTAATTGCTGGATGCGGGTCATACCCCACTAAAGTAAAGTCTTCAAATTTAAAACCGAAGATATCCTTCACTTCAGGGTTGATACGCATCGTTGGCAATGGACGCGGATCACGCTTTAGCTGTTCGTGCATTTGCTCAAAATGATTTGAATAAATATGCGCATCGCCTAGTGTATGCACGAAGTCACCTAACCTTAGATTACATACCTGTGCCACCATCATGGTCAGCAATGCGTAGGAGGCGATATTAAACGGCACGCCAAACACATTTAATCTCCCATATGGTTGTTCAATATATCGATAAATATGACTTTCTCTATAACTCATGTCTATACATTTTTTAAATTTGATCATTACTTAAATAATACCATTTCATTTGCCTTCTCCAGTGCCTACTTCACTTTATTATTTCAATAATCAATTAAGTAAAATTTCGAAAAGAATTTGTGGGTATAATCAATTCGATGTCAGCGTTAGTTATTTGGCATCAAATATATTTATATTCCGTTTTAGGCAAATCGAAATGAAACAGTACTTAGAGTTGGCAAATAAAATCATTACTGAAGGCACTTGGGTGGATAATGAGAGAACGGGGAAAAGATGTTTAACGTTGATAAATGCTGATTTAACGTATGATGTTGACGAAGGAAAGTTTCCATTGATCACCACACGAAAGAGTTACTACAAATCTGCCATTGCTGAAATGATTGGATACATTCGCGGTTATGACAGTGCAGCACAATTTCGTCAAATTGGAACAAAAACTTGGGATGCCAATGCGAATCAAAATCAGGCTTGGCTATCTTCCCCATATAGAAAAGGAGAAGATGACTGCGGTTTGATATACGGGAAAATTGCCAGAAATTTCCCTAAACCAGATGGCGGCAGTGTGGATCTTCTACGTAAAATTTACAACGACCTGCGTTCTGGAATTGATGACCGGGGGGAGATTTACACTTTTTATCATCCTGGTGCATTTCATATGGGTTGCCTGCGCCCGTGTATGTACAGCCACCACTTCTCATTACTAGGCGGAAAACTATATTTAAATAGCACCCAAAGAAGCTGTGATGTGCCTTTAGGGCTAAATTTCAATATGGTTCAAGTCTATTTCCTACTAGCGATTATGGCTCAAATAACGGGACACAAACCAGGCAAAGCCTATCATAAAATAGTGAATGCTCATATTTATGAAGACCAGTTAGAGTTGATGCAAAATGTTCAACTTAAACGCGAACCATTCAATTCACCGTCCTTAAAGATCAATCCACAAATTAAGACACTAGAGGATCTGGAAACTTGGGTATCTGTGGATGACTTTGAAGTTGAGAATTATGAATTTCATGATCCAATCTCATATCCATTCTCGGTGTGATAATGATGCTTAACCTATTTCGCTTTTTGATTTTGGCATTGTGATATGTCTATCAAAACGGGTGAAGTCCACAGTGAGACACTGAGATGTTTTACAAATCAATAACGCCCAAGGTAAGTGGCGCCGAAGCACCGCAGGTGCGTAGGACACCAACCCTGGCCATGGCCAGGGTTGGTGTCTGCTTGACCGACCAGTTAGGCTGGTGCGAGATGGAACAATAATAAAAAGCAAGCCGACTTCGATTTTCTGATTGACGCATGGATTGTGTACGCCTTTCTTATATCGGGTGGCTGTATATGTGCGTAAGACTTCACTCGGTGGTTTTTTTTGGCGTATTTCTTTTTGTGTTTTCGGCTTTGGTGATTGGGGTCGATTCGCGTTCTTACTGCGCCTTCAGGCATTGAATCGCATATTTTTCTGCCAAATTTTCCATTCCTCCGAGAAGAATTTCTCTGGCCATCGAATTACCATCCATGCCTTGTCGGTTCCACTCTGATACATCCTTTTGTACGTTGGCAACAATGGATTCAGCTGTGGGCCTCATCTTAGATATGTCAACTTCGATGCGTTCCTGTGCGCTTTTTGGCAAGGTGTAGTAGTCAATACGGCGCCAATCGATCTGCTCTCCATAAGCAATTGAAAGAACTTCCGAGCGCATAGCATCTTGAAAGACTCTTCCGCTAACAATGCAGTCTTGCTTTGAGTCTGCGGTAGCTGCGAGTGGTTGGAGTAAAAGAAGCATGCTTGCACAAGCCAACAGCATTTTCTTTTGCATAAATTTCCTAGCGATTTGTCATTAAGTAATGTTTGAACAGAAGCCTAACGTTTGAATTAAGGGGCGCCGTTAGGCGTCCCGCTTGAATGATGGGTTATGCGTTGTCGTTTTTAATAAGAACAACTGAGTAACCATTAAATTTTTTTCTAAGTATTTTTTTAAAAACCCATATCGAAACAGGAATTGTACTCAATTGTGCGATTATTACTCCATATTTACGCCCAACTTCTGGCATGCCTAATGAGAAAAATATAATAGCCCCAACAATCGCTAATATAGAAACTAGAAGCAGACTGAATACTAATACTCTCCAAAAATAACTCCACCAAATACGGAATGCTTTATCCCAAGTAACTTCAACTAGCTCCATCTAACACTCCTTAGATTTTTTACGCATAACGTTTGAATTAAGGGGCGCCGTTAGGCGTCCCGCTTGAATGATGGGTTAGAGCCCACGCATTTACTTATAACTGTTAAAAAAATAACCAGAAAATAGGAACTACGACATATAGCAAACCTAAAATTATAGCTGCTAAGAGAATGCGGTTTTTCCCATGATTTTGCAACATTACGATTGATGTACATACACCCAAGAAACAGATAAAACCACCTATCGTTCCTGATATGAGTTGGAATATGATGCGGTTGCTATAGGATATATGAGGATTGTAAATCAACTTATTGCTCACGAATAACCCAGCGTATGTGATACCAGCCAAAGCTACTACCCACCCTAATATGCTGATGGCAAGACAGATGCGGACAGCACGTAGTTGTGGCTCTGAACGCAAAATTACAACTGTGAGAATCGAAATTCCCAAGACAATAGCTGAAGCAATTATCAGTTCCATAGGGCTCTAACGTTTGAATTAAGGGGCTGGCTTTAGCCAGTCCCGCTTGAATGATGGGTTAGAAGTTATTTCCATTGTTGTTTAGCAAAATACCTGCCGATTAAGCCACCAACAACAGCGCCTATAGGGCTTGCTTTAGTCATCAACTCTTGGTCAGGATAGAAAAAAGCTAATGTAATCAAAAACCCTATAAATGCACCAACACCATAATAGATTTTATTATCAACAAACTCCGCTGCTTTTTTAAACTCCTCAGACTTCTTTTCCGAAGATTCAATAAGTAATTTGTTACAGTTTATACACCGCGCATCAGTGGCTAAAATTGGTGAGCTACAAGCAGGGCAATACATATTCACTCCTAACGTGAAAGCTCAGGGACGCAAAGCCGGCTTGCTGGCGGAGCGTCCCTCTGGAGCGATTGGTTGGGCCTCATTACGGCTTCGGAACGAGCATCGGAAACTCAAAGATGAACCGTAAGAGCATCTCAAGAAACTGTAGAAGCTCCTTTGCATCGGCCTCAGTCATGAGTGCAATTTCGTGCGTGGCCTCGTTACCCTTCTTCCTGATGTGATCCACCCAGTGTTTTCCGTTTGGTGGAACGTAACCTTTGTCCGAAAGATACGTAACGTATTCAATGAACTTTAATCCTTCGGCGGCTCCTTGTGAAACAGCAATGTTCATGAGCATTTTTCTGCATACGAGAACGGCTGCCGTGTAGCAAGTAGCGGCAGTGCAGCGCCTGGCTTCGTTGTAAAGGCTGTCAAGTTCGACAGGTACATGTTGCACTGGATTGCCAAGAGCCGGACTTGGATAACGGGTACTGTCCGGAGCGAAGAAGCTTGGCCCTCCACAGTTCGGGCAAATGCGTAGATGGCCTATGTGCTGACCACTACCATCGCCGCCGTGTGCTAGGACATAGCCTCGGTTCGAGGAAACCGTTGTTGTGCAGTAGCCGCAAACGTACGCAACGTTTGGAATCTCCTGGAGTCTATGCCAGTTATAGCTGCCCTCTTTGTAGAAGCGAGTCATTGGTTTATGTCCTATGAGGTCCAACGTTTTAATTAAGGGGCGCCGTTAGGCGTCCCGCTTGAATGATGGGTTAGGAGTTTAACGTAGCACATTAAGAAACACCATTGCAACTAGAGCTAATAGCAAAAAGAAAAATATTTAAATTATTGTTGATATAACAAATAGTTTAAGTGCTTTCGTTTCTCCGATACTAATAGCATCTGGTTGTTTAATAAATTTAGAGTTCAGAGCTAGCGTAACTAAAAAAGATGTGGCCATAGCAATAAAACCGTTATCTTTTCGTAGTTCGCTATTAGTGGATGTTACAAAATTGAATGCTATAACAAACAATGCGGAAAATAAAAGTGAGCCTAGAGCCAATAATAAGAGAAGCCAAAAGTTTGGTTTAAATTTAAATAAAAAATGGGAAGCTAATTGCGTTGAGTAAGCAGTTAATGCGGAGAGTGCACATAAATACATAATATATTTAAACCAAACCACATTAACTCCTAACGTTTGAGTTAAGGGGCTGGCTTTAGCCAGTCCCGCTTGAACGATTGGTTAGGGTTGCTCATTTGAAGTGTACTCAATGCCACCAACCCAACCAGCAACCAAGTTATAAACCCAAGCACCAAGAGCTGTGAAAATAAAACCAAAAATTAGATAGATAAACGGCATGGCAACCAACATTGCTATAGGTGGCCTGACAGGGGCTGGCGAAAGTAAGAAACTTACTGCCATAAGCCCGACTAAAGGGATGCTGAGAATGAAATAAAGCAATGCAAACACTTTTGCTGTTTGGAAAGGTGCGATATTGATAATTTGTTTTTTCAAAACTTTCTCCCTGTTGTTGGTAAAACCCTAACGTTTGAATTAAGGGGCTGGCTTTAGCCAGTCCCGCTTGAATGATGGGTTAGGGTTGCTTTTGCATTTTTCTCATTAGTTCATCCAACGATTTTCGATATTCTATATCTTTAATTTTTAAAAGATCACCATACTTTTGCCAACACCTATTAGCTTCCCATTCAGGCGGAGGACAAATACATGGTTTATCTTTTGCTTGGACGGCACATGAGTTTGCGCCCATGGCAGTTACACATACAACTTTTCGAGTACTTTCATTATAAAAAAATCCTTGCCTATCCATTCTCATGCCGTGATCGCTGAGCTTTAATCCACCACATGAGAAAACGACATCACCAATACCTTCTTCTTTTAAGTAGTCTTCAGCACTAACTAAATTATTAAAACTAAAGAATAGTAGAAAAATTACACAAGCCTGAAAAGTAGGTTTAGTCATGTAACCCTAACGTTTGAATTAAGGGGCCTGCTTTAGCAGGTCCCGCTTGAATGATGGGTTGGGCATTTATTTAGGAACAATTTGATTAAATGCAGAAGTCATAGCTTTGGTAAGCATTTCATTTAACAAGTCTTTAGATTTTGACTGCATTAGCGGGCCTATTTCGCTTTGTTTTGTTTTTAACTCGCCTGAGTATTTTGATGAAGGACCTTCATCAACTAATGACTGTAATTTTTCAGGACTGATAACTTGAGCATATGAAGAGGCTAAGTTTTTATTCCATTGGTTTTGATATTCGGGAATGACTTTATCAATTTCACTTTTAACTATGGATTGTGCTTTTTGCTCGCCAACTTTATTAACAATCATTCGATAGGTTTGGGTCTGAGATGCAACTTGATAGCTAATGGGTGTCAAGTTCTGACCAAAGCGGTATTTTTGAACTAGGTTTAGCGCAACATCTTCAGAACTAGCCCCCACTGAAAGTGTTGAAACTAAGCTCAAAAACACTAAAGCATGAGAGATAAATTTTTTCATTATTTTCCTAGATGTTGATGCCCAACGTTTGAATTAAGGGGCGCCGTTAGGCGTCCCGCTTGAATGATGGGTTAGGGGCATAGATTAAGTGCTAGAGAACGTGTCTAGCTAGCATTTCAGTTATTGCCGCCGCCCAACCAAAACACAGAAGCAAGAATATATTAAATTTAGTAGTTGCATACCAATCGTCCCAGAAACGCCCCTTAAATAGAGAATAAAAGTCGGGGGTGAATAGAAACTTGATTGTGTCACCAAGGGATTCAAATTTTTCACCCCAAAACATTTTTGCGAGGGTTATATAGACAGGAGTACTAAGTATTCCAACTAGAATCAAGACTCTAGGATGATGAAGATACTCCATAAGTTAATGCCCTAACGTTTGAATTAAGGGGCGCCGTTAGGCGTCCCGCTTGAATGATGGGTTAGGCCGTTTAGCTTAGCGATTACGAACAAATATAGTTCCATTTTCGACTTTGACGATTAAATTATATTTACCAGCTATATCTTTTAGTACAGCATCCCATGGAGTGCGTTGATAATTGAAATCACCCGAGCCGCTTACCGAGGGGTCGGCCACTAATTTATTACCTGAGAAATCTGCAATTATATGCAGTGTGTCTTGTAGCGGCATATCTGAAATATTGATACTCATTTCTTTGCCCTTACCTGTGACAGGAGATGGCTGTTTTATTTTGTTTGAAATGTCGTTTCCTTTTGCGCATTGAGTTGCTTGATATTCGACTTTTCCATTTTGTTCGCATTTATAGATAGCACCAAATGAGCTTTGGTGAAACAACGCTAATAAAAACAAGAATACTAATCTTTTCATGTGCAAAATCCTTTTGGCCTAACGTTTGAATTAAGGGGCGCTGTTAGGCGTCCCGCTTGAATGATGGGTTAGGCACTATATTCTTTATTTTCTTTAAATGCTTTTTCTATGTAGCTATTTGCAAAAAAGAACAAGCCATATGTAATAGGTAATAAGAAAATAAAAACTATGCCACTACCACAACCTGGCCCACATTGAGAGGCTTTGAAAAATAAGTATAGAGGAAACCCTGGAGAAACAAATGTATTGATGACGTGGATGGTGACACCAGTTTTATAATTTTCATTATTAATTTTTAAGCCCCGCACTCGTTTAAATCCTAAAACTATAAGCTTAATTAACGAAGGGCAAAGCATAAAAAACAGTATAAGCACTGATAATGTATTTGCTAAAAAATCGCCTGTACTCATGAGCTGCCTAACGTTTGACATAAGGGGCTTGCGGTAGCAAGTCCCGCTTGATGGATGGGTTAGGCGTTTGACCTACAAAAAAAGCAAAAGCCAATACCAACAAAGTTAATGGTATTGAGAACCCCAAGCGCATTTTTAACAACGAACGATTACTTAAATAGTTCAAAAAAAACCAGTAAGGGTAAGCCCATATAAGTAATACGACACTTCCAAATAGCAATTGTCCCTGCGCAAGAGAAGCGACCCCCCATGCGCCAGGAGTGACTGTCGATATAATGCAAAAGAGAACAAAACTAAACATATATTTGTTATTTGCACCGTGGTTATTAACCACTTGTTCAATTTTATCAAAGTCCTTTGGGTCTGGCTTGTGTTTTGCCATTAGCAAAGCAAAACCTATGAGAAGTACAGGAACTGCAACAATTATTAATAATATATTCATATATGGCTAGTTGAGTGCCTAACGTTTGACATAAGGGGCGCCGCAAGGCGTCCCGCTTGATGGATGAGTTAGGCTTTTAAACGGACAAATATTCAATAACATACCCATTATGAATAAATAAATGTAACGGCAATTAGAGCAAACAAAAATACTCCAACAATTGCCATTACAAAATACTCCCCAATACGTTGAGCTTTCTTGGGCTCGATATGAAATGCACGCCCTGTAACTGCACCGACAACATATGCGATTGCTTCACCAACTACATAAACGATTGCATCCAAAATTGCCATAGCTAAGCCTAACGTTTGACATAAGGGGCTGGCGACATCGGTGGCTCAACCCTCGTTAATGAAAATTGTATCATTGAAGTGCGCTTTCGCCAGTCCCGCTTGATGGATGGGTTAGGTATTGCCGAATAGCTCCCACTGTATTTAATGGTGACAAACCCTCAACTGACACGACGTTTTCAAGTGCTTCCAATAGGCTGGAATGGTGGTTTTCAGAAGCTTTGACCAAATGATATTTTCCATTTTTCACAGTGAACAAACCTCTTTTGTTTGGGACGGTAAATTCTGGCTCTAATGGTAAACCTTCCGCATTCCAAAACAGCCAAATTGCAGCCTCAACATCTAAACCTTCGCAATACCCAACTGCTGCATTTTCGTTCTCGAAAACATGCAATATTAGTTCTTCTGTTTCGATGGCAAAAATCATAATACCTAACGTGCGAATTCAGTGGACGGCAAAAAGCGCAGCTCTTTGACGGTCCGCTGGAATGACTTGTTGGGCATCATGCGTCCTCTTTAAGGGCTGAGCCCATTTGTATGAGATCAATAATGTCTCCACCAGCGGCACTCGCAACAACGAATTTATTGCTTGCAAGTGATTCAACTATTTCATTTAGCCGAAGAATCTTGATGCCGTGGCCTGCAACGAGATTGAGTTCTTCGTCGGATTTCACGACATTTACGACAAGCTCGGATGACCAATCACCATTCCATAGGGTGCGCATGAGTGATGTTTTCACTGGCCTGTGGAATTTCTTTTCAACCCACTCAGCAACACCTTGCACGAGTTCATCAGCGGAACGTTTCGCGCTGTTTGCGGCACGGCCAGCTTTCTGGCTTTCCTTTGGCACTCGAGAAATGTAACTGACGGGGCGCATAGACGCTTGAACCTCAATGTGGCGGCAATCAGTTTTTCCGTCTTCTTGCGCTTTTACCGCAAGCAAGTCGATTTCTTGAACGCCCATTTTGATTCCTCGGATCGTGAAGTAACCTTGGCGGTTCAGCCATTCTTCAACGATTTCTTCAGCAAGTAGCGCCATACCTTACCTTGATGCCCAACGTTTGAATTAAGGGGCTGGCTTTAGCCAGTCCCGCTTGAATGATTGGTTAGAGCAAAGGATACAAGAAACCTTACGCATGGGAAATACTGACAACAGAGAAAGATTGTAAAGAAAGGTAAACTCACTTGAATGGTGAGCCAGAGCTTCGACCATCAATAGCCCAGCCAACGAAATATAAAAATAAAAAGGTAGGCAGACACAATGCACCATAAACACTCACCCAAGATAGGTTTTGTAGTTTTGGCGATAGACCAACTGCATCAATGCTAGCCATTTGAATAACTATCGGTAATTGTAGAAAAACATACTGCCCTTTGAAGCCACCACCTGCTGAATAAGAAAATGCGATGCAAATAGCGATGATTAAAGCATAAGTTAAACAGAGAGTTTTCCCGATGTGACTCATAGGTTTTTAATAGCTCTAACGTTTGAATTAAGGGGCTGGCTTTAGCCAGTCCCGTTTGAATGATGGGTTGGGCATATACGTTGCATGACTAACTTTTTTTAACGCGACAGCCAAGGCTCGCCCAAAAAAACAGAAATATGGCAATGCTTAATGCTATAGAAAATGGAAGTGTCATTGCTGAGACGCCAAATGAACAGCCAGCCCCTGAGTTATTAGTGCAGATAAAATTTAGAGCTAAATTAAGCATTAAGGTGTTACCTAGAAAGATGCTAAACAACATACCAAGAATAAATAGAATGAAAGAACGTTCCTTACCATCTTGATTTAGGCTGTAATTATCATAGATCACATAAACTCCAAAGAAGCCAGCGCCGATAACAATTGCCGCAACCACAACTAATACAAGCTTTAACATAGGTATGCCCAACGTTTGAATTAAGGGGCACGCTATAGCGTGTCCCGCTTGAATGATGGGTTAGGCCATAACTTATTTGTACCATTCAGGTTTCCTTGTTTTCTTACAGAACTGCCGTGCCGCTGATTTGTTTTTTGGTTCAATCTCGGACTCTAACTCATTTAGTTTTGTAAGAATGTTTTCATGGTTCTTATATTTGTGTTTGAGTTTTGCTAGTTTTGCATCGGTTCCTGTGCACGATTGGCAAATTGACCAGTTAATATCAGCTTGCCTTTCTTCATCGTAACCATACTCACCTCGCCAGTGGTCGCAGGATTCGCGAAGTTCTAAATAGCTTGAAACATCTTTCGGTAAGGCATCTTCTGCCAGTGACTGGCAGGAAATGCAAAGCAAGATGAATAAGCAAAAAAATCTCATGTGGCCTAACGTTTGAATTAAGGGGCCTGCTTTAGCAGGTCCCGCTTGAATGATGGGTTAGCCATTACTTAATATTTCTTTAGTATATTTACGAATGAGCGACCAATTTTTATCAGGTTTTATATCAAACTCTATTTCATGCTTCGGAAATTTTTTATTAATTTCTCGCTTGAATGCTTCAATGTTAGCCGAGTTTGAAACGTATGAGTAAAAATGCCTTTTGCCAGCATATGTTTCAACAAGCACACATTGCCCCTCAGATTGGTTTTCAAAATACTCAACTACAAAATTGTCTAGCTCTTCTATAGCTTTATTGTAGTCATTTTCAGGCAGTCCATTATCTTTTACTTTTGCCAACGTAAGGTCAACAATAATCCTAATAGGGTAAAGTTTTTGCAATTTATCAAAGTTAAGGTCTGTTGGATGACGCGTAAATAGCGGGTAACCCTCATAGTCACGAAAACTCACGACCCAATTTGTATTGCTCGAAGCCAAAACAGAGCCAGAAAGTAAAGCAAGTGAAAAAGCTATAATTTTTTTCATAATGGCTAACGTTTGAATTAAGGGGCGCCGTTAGGCGTCCCGCTTGAATGAGGGGTTAGGCCGTAGCTCTAAAGGCAGTAACTCCAAAATAGCTAAGGGTTGGGTATGCGATGCCCCAAAAAAGCAAAGTAACGACTAGCGCATGTGCCGACTTAATTTCGAGGCAAATACTAAAGGCCGCGCACGAAGCGGCAATCACTGCGACAAAGCTTAAAGGGGTGAAGGCTGCGCCTGTACTGACCAATACTTGAACAGAAAAAAGGGCCGCAATAAACATGGCGACAAAAGAGAAGAAAACAGCTCTTATTGACTGAGGTAGCGAAACAGGCCTAGCAATAAAGCCCGTGATTAGTTGCACGATAAATCCGAAAGCGACAGCAAGGCCGACTGTTATTGCAGTTTTTGTTGGTGCGTAGAATGCAGAAATAACTATGAAAAATGTAATTACTAGGTTGACCATGTTTAAGCCTAACGTTTGAATTAAGGGGCGCCGTTAGGCGTCCCGCTTGAATGATGGGTTAGGCGTAAATTTTTTAGTAACCACTAACAGCACCACCATATTGATTTAAAGTAAAGAAAAAAGATGACCATATAGCAACATATTGAAATGAAAATAAGTGGGGTGTGTAGTAAGAGCCGCAAAGGGACAAACGTAAGAAGCAAGAAAAATAACATTGAAAAGTTAAAAAATTGGCTGGGCGATGCGGGTTGTATCCATATTGATATAACTAAATAAAAAAATATGAAGCGCAATATAACTGAAGTCAAATTTATAAAAATTTTGCTCATATGCCTAACGTTTGACATAAGGGGCGCCGTTAGGCGTCCCGCTTGATGGATGGGTTAGGTTGATTTGTTTGATGAATGAAACCAACCATGCATGAAGTAAAAGCGGAATGCTAAATATAAGGATGCCCATAAAAAAATTACGCGCAGCATTTGCGTGATTATTGTTTGCAGCAAGCAACAGAGACAGAGGTATTGCGATTAGTAATGTGGATATTGCTAAAGCGCGATAGTTGGGACGAGTAATGCCTAAAACTAAAGCCGCTATTAGAGGCAAGCCCAACCATGAAGCGAGATTAACAATGTCCATAATCTTTCCCTGAAACCTAACGTTTGAATTAAGGGGCTGGCTTTAGCCAGTCCCGCTTGAATGATGGGTTAGGCATCACGTTTTTCAATCGCATTTCTAGCTTCTTCGGGTAACTGCGAATAAAGAGACGCTATATGTTTTGGCCGAGTGATTCGATCTTCCACGATGAAGTTAAGCATATTGAATAGGTGTTGCCCCATTTCTGGGGTGTCGTTAAGGTTTATCTCACCTGGATGTACCGCGTTATTGCCAATTACTCGGCAATAGTCAAAAGCTTGCTGTATCTGAACGGGCAACCCCTTCGATACAAGAGTCTTGATATCGGCGTTTATGTTCGCCCCTTTTTCGCCAAGTTCAACCATCAATTTTTGAATGGCAAGTCGAAGTAACGCCACGGCAGCTCGAGGTGACCTTGCAAAAATGGAGCGAGCCTCCTGATACTCTTCAATGATGCTCTTGGGCATGTCAGGGTGGGGTGGTGCTACAGGAGCTTCAGCTGGAATAATCATTCTCCCGTCGTGCCAGTATGAAATTTCTTGGCAGTGTTCACAGATGCAGAACGTAATTGGTGACTCGTTGGTACTGTAATAGCCAAAATAAAGCACGTCCCATTTTTGCTTCGCATAAACGCCGCAATGAATACAATGAAACTGCTGTGCCTTGTTAGTTGGAGGATAGTATTTTGTCATGGGCAGATTGCCTAACGTTTGAATTAAGGGGCGCCGTTAGGCGTCCCGCTTGAATGATGGGTTAGGACTCACTAGAGACATCCGGTTGCCTATAAAAGCGCCAGAAAGTAATACCGCAAAATATTGCAAATATGACCGAAACTGCTAAATAGTACCAGAGCAAATTTACGAACCCCACAGCAAAGTTTTCATTGACGCTAAGAATCAGCTTAGCCATTTTTCGTAGCGTTTCAATTTCAGATACAGATGACAGCAGTTCTGGTAATTCAGGAGGTGCTTTAAATTTCGGAGTATTTAAAATGAGCGCACCTGCCAGTACGGACGAGAAAATAAGAAAACCCGCCATAACAAACAAACCTTGCAAGGCCATTTTTCTAGTTCTCACTGAGATCCTAACGTTTGAAGTAAGG
>NZ_PQVH01000001.1 GCF_004661485.1 Methylotenera oryzisoli | reverse complement strand
CCTAACGTTTGAAGTAAGGGGCTGGCGACATCGGTGGCTCAACCATCGTTATTGAAAGTTGTATCATCGAAGCGCGCTTTCGCCAGTCCCGCTTGACTGATGGGTTAGGCTGGTGCATGCGATAAGAATAGTAAAGGGTCATTTTTTAACCAATGCTCACTTAAATACACTAAACCAAAAGGCTCAGATTTCAACATGATGCCAGCCTCATTTACATTGATGCTTTTAATATCTGCTTCAGAAACTGCAATTAGCTCAACAATACCAATGGTTTTCCCATTCTCAAACATGACGGAATCACCAATCAAAATTTCTGAGCCATCTTGATACTTAAACATTAATGCCTAACAGTAATTATAGAGACCCATGGGTCTCTATATTAAGAATTTGAAAATTGATATACATGGCTGGAATACCTTGCTCCTTCTTGGTTTTATTGTTTATGCGTCTCCATATTAAATTATTAATATAGAGACAGAGCGTTACTTCTTTCTGATTGTAAACTAATGGCTTTTTTATCACCACCATAGGAGCTAAAATTATGGGGTCAATCTACCGCTTCAAACCAACCGCCTCGTCTTCTTGATTTAGTTGCTGCGATTTGTCGTCGTCGACATTTCAGCTTCAGAACCGAAGAGGCCTATATTCATTGGATTAAACGATTTATCTTCTTTCATCAAAAGCGCCATCCTAATCTCATGGGCGTATCGGAGGTCGAAGCCTTTCTGAATCATCTTGCAGTCGATCGGTACTGTTCTGCTTCTACCCAAACACAGGCATTAAATGCTTTAGTGTTTCTTTATCAGGAAGTACTTGCAAATCCTTTAGGCAATATGAAAGGCTTGCAACGCGTGCAGCAACGTCATCGTGTACCTGTGGTATTGAGTATCTCCGAGGTAAAAAAAATTTTAGATAATATGAACGGCACCTGTCAGTTAATCGCCCAACTGATATATGGCGCAGGGCTTAGAGTCAATGAATGCTTAGGCTTGAGAGTGAAAGATATAGATTTTGAAACTGGGTCATTAAGTGTGCGAGACGGTAAAGGTGGTAAGGATCGCACCACCCTTCTTGCTAAACAATTATTTGTACCTTTACAAAAACACTTAGTGAAAGTGGCTCAGATACATCAAACTGATTTGAATCGTGGGGCTGGTTTTGCAGCTATGCCTGGTGCGCTTTATAAAAAGTACCCGATGGCTTCTCGTTCTTTAGCTTGGCAATACGTGTTCCCATCAAGTGTGTTGCGTGACTGGAGTCAGGGTCAAATGAAAGTACGATGGCATATGTCAGATAGCACGATTCAGAAGGCCTTTAAGCTGGCATTAAGACATGCCAAGATCGAAAAGCACGCATCTATTCATACATTACGACATTCGTTCGCAACTCATCTTTTAAGTGCAGGTACAGACATCAGAACGATTCAACTATTACTGGGGCATCGTAGTCTGCAAACAACCATGATTTATACACATGTCATTGAAGCAACTAAGTCAGTGATTAGTCCTTTCGATAATCTTTAATTAACGACTACTGTTAGCGGATATTTGTTTAATGTCCGCTTTGCGGATTTAGCTGTCGAATCGAAAACATTTTTTGGCAACAATATTTCTTTTCAGAGAGTTTTGATATGGCTGACTTAAGCCAGAATGGATGGTATTTGTATTCAATAATTGGTGGCGCTTTTAAACTGCAAGAGCTGGCATATCCCCGCAATTTTGAGTGGCACCTTTGGGCAAGAATACTCATTCTGCTAATGAGCCTTAAAGTAAACTATGTATCGAATGGTCATTTAGCAATATTCACAATTGGAAGCATATAGCTGGCTTTGTGATTTGGAAGCATAAACCTGTCTTGGGGGTAAAGTTATGCTTCCACTGACAACAAGGTGAGCTAACCTATTGATTCTGATGGCGCGCCCGGCGGGATTCGAACCCACTACCCTCGGCTTCGGAAACCGATACTCTATCCAAATGAGCTACGGGCGCAAAGTAGCGTTGCATTATAGCAAACTGAGCTACTGTATGTGGCTTTAATGCGCAATCGAGCTCATCTCCAAAGTCAAATTTTTTGTGGGTATGCTTTTTGTCATAAGCTAAAGTGTAGGTATAATGAGATTTTATCCATATATTTTCAGGAACAAACGTAATGAGTAATGTAGATAATGAAGCTAAAGGCTACTCTCTAGGGCAGATTCTGCTCGCGACCTTTGCTGGTGTCGTTGGTATTGTTGCATTTGTAGTGATTGTCGCTAAAGTTTTTGGCGTAATGGATCCGGTAGAGGTTGATGCGCCTGCAGCGGAGCAAGTAGCTAAGCTTGATGAAAACATTAAACCTGTTGCGGTTGTAGAGGTTGCAGAAGAAACTACTGGTACGACTGCTGGTAAGAGCGGTGCTGAGGTAGTTAAAGCGGTTTGTTCTATGTGTCACGCGGCTGGCTTGATGAATGCGCCAAAAATTGGTGATAACTCACAATGGGCTCCACGTATCGCTCAAGGTTACCAAACACTGGTAAAACATGCGCTTGAAGGTATTCGTAGCATGCCTGCTCGCGGTGGTAATCCAGCGTTAACTGATGATGAAATAGCGGGTGCAGTGGCTGAAATGGCAAACGCATCAGGCGCTAAATTTACTGCACCTAAACCTAAAGCGGCTGACGCAGCGCCTGCTGCAAAAGCAGCCGAAGCTGCACCTGCCGTGACTGAGCCTGCTAAAGCGGCTGAGCCAGCAAAGGCAGCAAAAGGATCTGACCTAGTTGTTGCAGCTGCAGCATCTGCACCAGTTGCTGCCGGTAAAAGTGGCGAGGAAGTGTATAAAGCAGTTTGTTCTATGTGCCACGCTGCTGGCTTGATGAATGCGCCGAAGTTTGGTGATAAAGCACAGTGGGAGCCTCGTGTTAAACAGGGTTACGATACATTGGTGAGCCACGCAATCAATGGCGTACGTACGATGCCAGCTAAAGGTGGTAACCCTGCATTATCTGATGCAGAGGTTGCTGCAGCAGTAAAACATATGGCAAATGCTGCGGGTGCCGGGTTTTAAGTAGAGATTTTTGCAAGGTAGTACACTAAAGCCACTTGATACATTAAGTGGCTTTTTTATTGGCGATATATTTTAACTATCAGGGCGGTATGGGGTCGTGGCTACTTATGCAATAGGCGATATACAAGGTTGTTATCATGCTTTTCAAGCATTGTTAGCACGCCTTAAATTTGATCAAGATAAAGACCAGCTTTGGCTAGTGGGTGATTTAATTAATCGCGGCAGCGGCACGCTGGAGGTGTTGCGCTGGTGCTATGCGCACCGAAACAGCTTACGTATTGTGTTGGGTAATCATGATTTGCATGCCATCGTGGTAGCTGCGGGTATCGTTGCTGCGCATAGGGGCGATACTTTGCAATCATTGCTGGCTGCTGCTGACCGCGATGTGCTGCTAGATTGGCTGCGTCACCAGCCCTTAGTGTATCAGGATGCTGATTACTTAATGGTACATGCGGGTTTGCTGCCTCAATGGACTGTAGATCAAACTATGGCCTACGCGGCAGAGGTTGAGTCAGCGTTGCGAGGTGAAAATTACCTGCATTTTCTAACGCATATGTATGGCAACTTACCCAACTGCTGGACGCCAGACTTAACCGGGGTTGATCGCTTGCGCGTCATTACTAATGCGGCAACACGCTTACGTATATGTACCGCAGACGGTGAAATGGAGTTTAAATTTAAGGGGGAGCTGCAAGATATTCCTCACGGCTATATGCCTTGGTTTGATGTGCCTTCACGCGCAAGCAAAGATACTCAGGTGATTTTTGGTCATTGGTCTGCGTTAGGGCTACAGCAACGTAAAAATCTATTTGCCTTAGATACCGGTTGTTTATGGGGTGGCAAGCTAACTGCAATGAATTTGAATACTAAGGAAATCGTGCAGGTTGATGCGCATCCTTTAGATCGACCGGTAGCGATTCAGAAGTCAGAGCATTAATTGCTTGCGAATTAAGCCTTCGATATGCAGCGTGAGTGTGCGTCTGTCCATTGCCGCATATTCTGCTGGTGTGATGGGTGCAAGAAAGTGCAGCACGATGATTGGGTTTTTTTGCAATAGCATATTGCGCATGGATTCAACCAAGGTGGTTTCACCTGCGTAAGCAATCTTGGTATTGATGCTGCTATCAGCGTTTGGGTAGTGTAAAGCCACCGGCCAAATGGGTGACTTAGCCAAAATAGCCGCCTGAATTAAGCTGCTCTTAAATGGCTTCATTTCTGTGCCATCGGTAGTGGTGCCTTCAGGAAACAAACACAAATTATCGCCACTTTGCAGGCTGGAGTAGGCGGTATCAATCGTGCGCTTAGCATCCTGCCGTTTAGTACGGTCAATAAATAATGTGTTGGCTTTGCTGACTAGATAGCCAAAGATTGGCCAGTTTTTAATTTCAGATTTTGCAATAAAGCGTAACGGAATCACACTGTTGAGTGCATGAATGTCAGACCATGAAACATGGTTTGCCACAAACATCGTATTAGAGAGCGCTGTGTTTTTGCTAGGCAGTAACCCGGTCTTTTTTACTTGGATATTAAAAGCAGCCAGTAAGCCTGTGCACCACCATTGAATCAGCCTGGCTTTTATTTGATTGCCGGTGAATGGGAATAAAACGAATGCTAAAACCAAGCCCACACATGTGTGGCATACAATACGTGCCACTCGGAAATAGCGGGTGATTGCATTGGTTTGGTGAGTGGTAGGTTGTGTTGTGTGCAAAGTAACAGAGCTAATCAAGAGCAGGGCTTTTATTTTACATGAGTTATATAGCGTTGCATCTGGCAATATGCCGCAACCTCAGCGCTTTCTATCTTAACTTGTGTTGAATGGCTTGCTGCACAGCACGATAGTTAAGGTAGAGCGAGTCAGCTCTCAATTTACTTTAAGAAGTGCGCGGCATACCTTGGGTTGATTCTGGATAGTGGCAACATCACTAGCATATCCGCGGTGTTGAAATATGGATCCCATGCTGGCTCGCCGCAAATATAAGCACCCAGACGTAAGTAGCCTTTAATCAGAGGAGGGCATGCAACTTGTAAATCGTTATGCAATGCTTGTATTGGTAGTGGGTTGCGAGCAAATACACGGTACTCTAAAGGCGATAAGTATTCGTCACGTAATTTGTTGTAGAGGCTAGCCGCGCTGTGACCGCCATCCGACATGCTCATGCTACCGCAGCCAATCATGTACTCGTAGTTATGAATCTGCATGTACTTTGCAAGCCCAGCCCATAACATGGTAATAGTCCCACCGTTACGGTAGTTCTGGTGTACACACGCTCTGCCTACTTCAACAGTGCGGTCAAATAAATGAGATAGTCGGCTTAAATCAAATTCGCCAGCAGAATAATAGCCGCCAGCTTCGTTGGCCTTGGATGGGCTTAATATCCTATAAGTGCCAATCACTTGATTGGTGCCGCTGTCGCGCACAATTAAATGGTCGCAAAACTGGTCAAAGCCATCAATATCTAGACCACCGGTGCCTGAAAGCTGTGCACCCATTTCTTCAGCAAAAACTTTATAGCGCAAGCGTTGTGCCTCTTCAATTTCAGCCTGCGTATGCGCCAAGTTTACATACAGTCTTCTTTGTGAGGCTGACTCTTGGTTACGTGCATTGATGCTTCCAATTAAGGTTAAATCTTTACGCATGATCTGGCTACTCTCCATGAAATTTATCTTTTATGCTTGAGCAGCACTTTAAAGATGGAATATGAAGAATTAATGACGTGCAGATGATGCTTTGTTGACAGTAGCCTGATGCGTAGTAGTGCTGCATTCAGGTTTGATAGGGCGTGTGGTAAACGCTTAGCTTTAGTTTGCCAAGCTTGTTAAGTGAGTGGTGGTGTCAATGCTGTAACCGCGAAGCCTAGGCTGTAATATAGCTTAGGCATCGCGGTGATTGTGAACGTTAGGCGTTGTTTAGTGCGATACGCGTGTGGTGCCGCCGTTTTCAATCAGGCGTACTCTTTGCCCAGCTGAAAATGCTTCATCCGCTTCTTGCACAACTGCAAGCAGGCCACCACCATCTAGTTTGACAGTGATTTCCAATGCATCTTTTCTGGTAGCTACTTCCTCAGCAGCAGAGCCAGCAATGCCGCCCACCACAGCGCCAATCACTGTGGCAATCGCGCTGCCTTTGCCGCCACCCACTGAGCTACCTGCGATGCCGCCAACTGCACCGCCAGCTAGCGTGCCAATCGGTGATTTTGTGCCTTCAAGTTTTACTTGGCGCACGCTTTCTACCGTACCAGTTCTCACTGTTTGTGTTTTTCTGGCATCCTCTCTGCTGTACACAGAGCCAGAGTTGGAGCTTGCGCAAGCAGCTAGAAATACGCTGAGTAGGCCTACTGCGATAAGTCGACTGATATGCATTTTATTTTTCCTTTAATCAGTGAATATAAATTTTAAAAGTTTTACCTTTACCGACATACTAAAGCAGCCGGTATTTAGTTGGCTAGACCTTCTGTTAACGCCGTTTCATTGACGAGTGCTTGAGTGTAAATAATCTCAATCTCTGCTCGTGTTGGCGCATGGTTTTGCCCGCCGCGGTGCGCAATTTTAATTGCGCCCATGGTCGAGGCAAGTCTGCCACAAGTTGGCCAATCCCAGCCTTTAGCAATACCATACAGTAAGCCTGCACGATAAGCATCACCACAGCCGGTTGGGTCAACAATCTTATCTGCTACAACGCATGGAATATCGAAACGTTGACCGTCAGCATAAATTTGTGAGCCTTGACCACCTAATGTTACGACTAGCGCTTTAACTTTTAGTGCCAGTTGTTCGAGAGTTAGGCCGGTTTTATCTTGAATAATTTGTGATTCATAATCATTGACTGCAAGATAGTCTGCCATTTCAATAAAGTGCAGCAGCTCTTCACCGTTGAACATAGGTAGACCTTGCCCAGGATCAAATAAGAACGGAATGCCAGCTTCATGGCATTCACGCGCATGCTGAAACATCCCATCGCGGCCATCCGGGGCAATTACTGCCAAGGTAATATCTTTAGCTTCTTTCACACTGTTTTGGTGCGACTCTATCATCGCGCCTGGGTGAAATGCCGTAATCTGATTGTCATCAGTATCTGTTGTAATAAAAGCTTGGGCAGTAAAGCTGTTTGGAATGATTTTGATGTGGGCTGTGTTGATTTTATTTTTATTCAGCCATTGTGTGTAAGTGCCAAAATCCTCACCGGCAGTTGCCATGATGAGCGGGTTGCCATCGAGCAGTTGCAGGTTGTAAGCAATATTACCTGCTGTGCCGCCAAATTCTCGACGCATTTCAGGCACGTAAAACGCAACGCTTAAGGCGTGAATTTTATCTGGCAAGATATGATTTTTGAATTTATCTTGAAACACCATAATGGTGTCAAAGGCGAGTGAGCCGCAAATAAGTGTGTGCATGGAATTAACGCAGAAATGAAAAAAGAATCATTATCTTAGGTATTAGCCTAGGTAAGCAAGTTTAATAGTTAGGCAGATTTAATCCGTGCGACATTTGTTGCGCAGGATGCACTTGTTTGTTTATTGCGTTGATGCGCCGTCAATCAGGATTTTGGCTGCTGTTTTTGCGTATTTAATGGCGCCTGAGCCGCGTTTCATTTGCTCAGCTTGTACCGCACCTTCAAATATTAAGGATAGCTGTAGCGATAAGCCCTCGGCATCTTTAATATTGGCTTCGGTCGCCAAGTGATGAATGTACTGCTTAAATTGCTGGGATTGCTGTGAAGATAATTGATGCACTGGATTATCTTCTTGAGGAAACTCTGCCGAGGCTTTAATAAAGCCTACGCCATGAAAATCAGGCGATGTGACCCACTCTTCAATGTAGTCAAACAGCTTTTGCAGCTTTTCGCTAGGTTGTTTGGTGTTGTTGCTTAACTTGTCGTTGAGCCAGTTTTGAAAATCTTGATGACCTTGTTTCAATACTTCGAGAATGAGCACCTCTTTGCTGCCAAAGTATTTGTACAGTGTCATTTTGGTAGTGCCAGCGACAGCCACAATGGTATCAACTCCGGTCGAGTTAATGCCCTGCGTTTGGAACAGATTGCTCGCAGTAGTGAGTATTTTTTCACGTAGGCCAGTCATAGCACCATTATACTAATCTGTATAGAGTGATTGCAACTGTTATTATTTGGGTCTGTCAGCTACTTTGATGCGGCCATCAGCATTGGCGTATAGTTGCATCGTATTTTTTCTAGGTACACATTAGCAATTGCAAGGTCTTCAAGGTTAGAAGGTAACTTGCCGCCTACTACATTTTCTAAGTAAATGGCTTTATGCTTATCCGGCATTTGTAATACTTCGGGGAACTGGCATGAGCCTTGGCGCATTAGCTCAAATTTAGCGTACATTTGCGTCGCATCTTGAGCGGTCAGTTGTTTGCTCTGTGCTGTCGCTAGCGTGGGGTTGTGTGCATCACTTGATTCAGCGCTGATCTGAGGCGCTGATTGCTGATCTTTTAGCATCGGTGCCCATATGAATGACGTGCCGATAGCCAGAGCCAGCGTCGCCGCAATGCTGTAGGCAACCGGCTTGTTAACAGCACGCTTAACCTTTATAGCTGCCGGTGGTTGGGTTTGTGCCAAGATCAGCGCATTGGCTGCTTTTTTTGCATGCATTAGGCTATTGCTCAGAGGGTGAGTAATATTTTGCTGGGCGGCACTACGTGCAATCAATACGATATGTTCGGCTAAGGTTTCAGGGTTTTCTGCCCCTAGTGCTTGTGCCTGCGCTATGCAGTAGCTAAGTAATAACGCATGGTTTGTATTGTTTAAATGGCAATGTTTCAGCATGTTGGGTGCTTTTAGCCAGTCGTTTAGAATGTCAAACAGGCTTAATAAACGCCCCTCAGGGGTGTTGCTTGATTTGGCTAACATGTAAATGAGCCAAGACGAGCCTAGCAGGTCAGAATCTTCATTGTTCATGTTTATCTCTCTATTAAAAAGGTTTTACCACAACGAGTATAACAACGGCGGTGAGGATGATCACCGGTAGTTCATTGAACCAGCGATACCAAATATGGCTGTGCTGGTTCTTGTTCTGCCTGAAGTCATTCACGAGTTTACCGCAATAAATATGGTAGCCAATAAGTATGGCGACCAGTGTGAGTTTTGCATGCATCCAAGCGCCAGAAATGCCGTAACCCAACCACAGCCATAAGCCAAAGCCAAGTGCTAATAAGGCGAGTGGCAGCATGAAGCGGTAAAGTTTTTTTTCCATCAGTTTCAAGCGCTCAGAGGTGTTCTGGTCGGGTGTTGCGCTATCAAGCACCATCGCGTGGTTAACAAATAGTCTGGGTAGGTAAAATAAGCCTGCAAACCAACTGGTGATAAAAATAATGTGTAGCGCTTTAATCCAAAGCATTTAAACACCTAACTCTTTATTTAATAATTGCTGTAATGCTACAAAATCTAACTCGCCCATGGTTCTTTGTAGTAAGTCACCTTGCTTGTTGTAGATAAATGCAGTGGGTGTTAGTCGTACTTGGCCAAATAGTTCGGTGAGGGCTGCACTTTGGTCATATGTTACAGGGAATGGCAACTGTTGGGATTTGCTATAGTTTTTTATTTGCGAGATTTCGTCATGTGGCATGGCGACCGCAATGATTTCAAGCCCCTTGGATTGGTAGGTGTTATATGTTTTAATTAATTCAGGCATTTCTTTAATGCAGCCTGGGCAGTCTGTGGCCCAGAAGTTAACGATGACGACTTTGTCTTTCAAAGATGCCATCGAGATTTGTTGGCCATCGATCGTGTTAAATGTCACATCTGGCGCTTGCGGTTTTTTAGTCAACTGCAGCCCCAGTAGCGCTAAAAGTGCAATAATAATTACCGGCAGTAATGATTTCTTTAATAATTGTTTCATCTTGGTAGTCTAACTTTATTAATGGATATTCTGGGTGAATTTTTTTCAGGTGTTGCTATCATAAAGGTGTGTGCGTGATAAATAACCATATCACAGTCGCGCTTATTTGCCAGCTTACACCATGTTATAATGATTCTTTAATAGCAAAGCTATTTGTCAAAAACTACAATGAACGCACCTCTATTAAGCACTATTTTAAACGCAGAGCCTAAGCCTGCTACGCGCTTGCGCGAAATTCCCTATAACTATACTTCTTTCTCTGACCGTGAAATTGTCATTCGGTTTCTTGGAGAGGAAATTTGGAGTATTTTAAATGAATTGCGCGGTGAGCGTAAAACTGGGCGTTCCGCACGCATGCTGTTTGAAGTGCTGGGCGATTTGTGGGTGGTATCACGCAATCCATATCTGCAAGATGACTTATTAGAGAACCCTAAGCGTTGCAAAGCGCTAGTGGATGCTTTGAAGCACCGCATTGCCGCGATTGATGAACGCAGTGCTGGCAACGCAAAAGTGCTTAAACTGGTGGTTGCTGCACGCCAAGCGGTGACTAAGTTCGAGAACGAGTTTAAGCACACGGCTAATCTGCGCAAAAAAGCACTGGCTAAACTTTCAAAAATCACGCGGAAAGACAATATCAAGTTTGATGGCTTGTCACGGGTGTCGCATGTGACCGATGCCACCGACTGGCGTGTCGAATATCCGTTCTTGGTATTAACACCAGATACGGAAAGTGAAATCGCGGCGATGGTACGTGCCTGTATCGAGTTAGGGCTTACTATCATTCCTCGTGGCGGCGGCACTGGCTATACCGGTGGTGCAGTGCCACTGACTCCTTTGTCTGCAGTCATTAATACCGAAAAGCTTGATCAACATACTGGCGTGCAAATGCGCACATTGCCTGGTGTTGCTCGCCAAGTGGCCACTATTGAGTGCGGTGCTGGTGTGGTCACCAGACGCGCGATGGAAGCGGCTTCTGATGCAGGGTTAGAGTTTGCCTGTGATCCAACGAGTGCCGATGCTTCTTGTATCGGCGGCAACGTAGCCATGAACGCAGGCGGTAAAAAAGCCGTGTTATGGGGTACTGCCTTGGATAACTTGGCCTCATGGCGCATGGTGACGCCAGATGGGGAGTGGATGGAGGTTGAACGCCTAGACCACAACCTAGGCAAAATTCATGATATTGAAATGGCTAGATTCAAAATCAGCCGTTACAGTGAAGACATGAAAACCTTGTTGTCTGAGCCTGAGATTTTGGAAATTCCAGGCCCTAGCTTCCGTAAGGTTGGCTTGGGTAAAGACGTGACAGATAAGTTTTTATCTGGTTTGCCGGGTATTCAAAAAGAGGGTTGTGATGGGTTAATCACCAGTGCGACTTTCATTTTGCACCGTATGCCTAAATATGTGCGTACCCTTGCCTTAGAGTTCTTTGGCAATGTGTCGCATGCAGTGCCGGCTATCGTAGAAATTAAAGATTATCTAGATGCAACCGCGAAACAAACGCCAGCCGTCATTATGGCGGGTCTTGAGCATATGGATGAGCGTTATATCAAGGCAGTAGGCTACGCAACTAAAGCTGCGCGTCAGCAACGCCCGAAAATGGTATTGATCGCAGATATTGCGTCTGATGATGAAAATGCCGTGGGTGAAGTTGCCTCCAGCATGGTGCGTTTATGTAACGCACGTAATGGCGAAGGTTTTATTGCAGTATCTAGCGAATCCCGTAAAAAATTCTGGTTAGACCGCGCTAGAACTGCTGCAATTGCTAAGCATACCAATGCGTTTAAGATCAATGAAGACGTGGTGATTCCATTGCCACGTTTGGGCGATTACTCTGATGGTATCGAGCGCATTAATATTGATTTATCTATCAGAAACAAGCTGAAACTGATTGATGCCTTAAAAGTCTTTATGCAGGGCGAATTGCCTTTGCAGGCCGATGAAGAAGGTAATGCTGATTTAAATATGGTGAAAACCAAGCAAACAATGGCGTTGGCATTGTTAGATGACTTGCGTACGCGCTGGAGTTTTGTTTTAGATCATCTGGATGAACCTGTTTCCGTGCTGGGTGAGGCTGGTAAAGCATATGCACATTATGAAAATGTGTTTAGAGCAGTGCAGTCTTATGATTTGCGAATCTCCTGGAAGCGCGAGTTAAAACGCCCAATGGCCGATATTTTTGCCGGGCGCGAGTATCAAAAAATACTTGAGCGTTGTGACGAGATTCACAAGCAAGTGCTGAAAAGCCGCGTGTTTATTGCCCTGCACATGCATGCCGGTGACGGTAATGTGCATACCAATATCCCTGTTAACTCAGATGATTATGGCATGATGCAAGATGCGCATGCGGCCGTTGCTAAGGTAATGGCGCTGGCACGTAATTTAGATGGTGTTATTTCTGGTGAGCATGGCATCGGTATTACCAAAATGGAGTTCTTGGATCAATCTACGATTGATACATTTACTAACTATAAAAATAAAGTGGATCCTAACGGACACTTTAATAAAGGCAAGTTGCTGGCTGGCTCTGGTTTAGAGAATGCTTACACGCCAAGCTTTGGTTTGCTTGAGCAAGAGTCCATCATTATGGAGCAATCTGCAATTGGAGAAATTGCGGACGACATCAGTGATTGTTTACGTTGCGGCAAGTGTAAGCCAGTATGTACTACCCATGTACCGCGTGCAAACTTGTTGTATAGCCCACGTAATAAGATTTTAGGTACGTCATTGCTGATTGAAGCCTTCTTATACGAAGAGCAAACACGACGTGGTATTTCAATTAAACATTTTGATGAGTTTAATGATGTAGCAGACCATTGTACGGTTTGCCATCGTTGCGAAAAGCCATGTCCTGTGGATATCGACTTTGGTGACGTTTCAATCAAAATGCGTAATTTCCTGCGTGAACAAGGTAAAAAGCAATTTAACCCAGGCACTGCGCTAGGTATGGCATTTTTGAATGCTAAAGATCCGGCCACTATTAAATTATTGCGCACTGTAATGATTAATTGGGGATATAAAGCGCAAAATCTTGCACATGGCTTGGCTAAGCGCTTTGGATTGTTGCGTGATAAAAAGCATCCACCAGCAACCGTAGGCAAAGCGGAAATCAAAGCGCAGGTGATACATTTTATTAATCGCCCTATGCCGAAGAAAATGCAATCTAAGACCTCACGCGCGATGTTGGGCTTAGAAGACGATCATATGATCCCAGTAATTCGTAACCCGCAAAAGGTGACGGATGATTCTGAAGCCGTGTTCTACTTCCCAGGCTGTGGCTCTGAGCGTCTGTTCTCAAATGTAGGTTTGGCGACGCAGGCAATGCTGTATGAAGTGGGTGCGATCACCGTGTTGCCGCCAGGTTATCTATGTTGTGGTTACCCGCAAACTTCTGCAGGCAATCATGACAAAGGTCAGGAAATCACGGCAGACAACCGCGTGTTGTTCCATCGTGTCGCGAATACGCTTAACTACTTGGATATCAAAACAGTTATTGTGTCTTGTGGTACTTGTATGGACCAATTACAGAAATACGAGTTTGAAAAGATTTTCCCTGGCTGCCGCTTGTTGGATATCCATGAGTATCTGATGGAGAAAGATGTACGCTTGCAAGGCGTTACCGGTACGCGCTATATGTACCATGATCCTTGCCATACGCCGATGAAAACGTACAAGCCACTGGAAGTGACCAATACGTTAATGGGCCAAGATGTTGCATTAAATGATAGATGCTGCGGTGAGAGCGGTACCTTTGCGGTGGCACGCCCAGATATTTCGACGCAGGTGAAAATGCGTAAACAGGAAGAACTGGAAAAGGGCATGAAGCAAATGGGCTTGACTGTAGGTGCACCAGAAGAGCAAGTGAAAATACTCACCTCATGCCCAAGTTGCTTGCAAGGTCTATCACGTTACGGTGAAGATACCGGTATTGAAGCTGACTACATTGTGGTGGAAATGGCGAAACATATTCTAGGTGAGAACTGGATGCAAGAGTATGTACATAAAGCCAACAACGGTGGTATTGAAAAAGTATTGTTGTAACAGTAGATACGCCTCATGTAGATTGCATACGGCAATTTACATGAGGCGTGTAGCAGTGACTCGTTAGGCGGGTTGTTTGATCTGAAAGCCTTGCAAAGGATTATATGGTGCAGTGGTAATGCTCGGCGCGTATTCTTTATTAAGTGTGCTGGTGCGTTAAGCAGTATGGCTAAAAAGGTAAGAATAGTGCGGTAGCAAGGTTCTGCACAACGCGTGAAATCAAGCGTTGCGACTTCTCAGCCAGCACGAGTGCGTAAAGGTCTATGCGACCAATCATTTTCCCAAACTCACGTTCAAACGATAAGTTCTTATCATGGTCGTTAATCTCATTGCTGAGCAAGTACAGTGCGCCGGTTTCGTCTCGGGCATTGGATAGTTTCCACACAGCAATTTCTATATTGCGCGCCACGTTGTATATGCGCTGCGGGTCTAGGCTGTCTGTGAAGTAAAACTCGGTTTTATCGTTATGTGCCTTTAGCAGCATGGTGTGTAGGCCAACGGTGAAGGCTAACACTCGATCGCCTTTAAACTCCGGATTAAATGCCAAGAAAATGGCATCAGTTGTCACGAGATTGTTAATCTCCGGCAATTGGTAGTGATGCTGGGCTGCACCATCAAACACCCAATCAATCATTTTTTCTGCTGGGTCTGAGGTGCTTTTCTTGAGTTCTTGCGGGTTACGTTTGTAAAGCTTAAGCATCAGCAAGCGCAAACTCTGTGCGTTCTCGCGCATTTCTACATCAGCCATTCTATCGATATCTGCTTTTGCGATTTGGCTAATCGTACTTTTGTCTTTTTGGTCTGGAACGTTTTTTTTGCTGTTCTTGTCCAGTGGTAAATTGGAGGCGCAGGCCGAGAGTAAAAAAGCACAGCCAATATACGGTGTGATTTTTTTAAACTGAGTCGCGACGCCTATCACTTTTGTATAATCCGTGCTTTAGGGAAAACGGCACTGAATGTACTGCCCACGCCCAGTTCGCTGGTGATTTCAAGTTTTGCCTGATGTCTGGTTAAAATGTGCTTAACGATAGAGAGCCCTAGGCCGGTGCCGCCAGTTTCACGGCTACGGCCTCTATCTACACGATAAAAACGTTCAGTTAAGCGATGAATGTGTTGTTGATCGATCCCAATTCCGTTGTCTGAGACGCTAAAAACACCTTGGTTATGGTGTAGTTGCCAACTGATATTAATTTCACCGCCCTCTGGCGTGTAGCGTATGGCGTTGCTAACTAAATTGCCTAGCGCACTTTGCAGCTCATCCACTGCACCGGTTAGGTCGAAATGCGGATTGGTTTGCGCAGTGATCTTATGTTTGCCTTGGCTTAGCGCGTTGGCGTCATTCAATAACATATTCATGAGCATGGACATGTTAATTGGGTTGTTATCGGGGGCCTGCGTGTTACTTTCAATATGTGAGAGTGTGAGTAAGTCTTCTATTAGGCGCCGCATACGCGTCGTCTGATCTTGCATCATGCCAAAATAGCTACGAATGTTGCTGGGGATCGCACCTTCCATGTCTGAAAGCGTTTCGATAAAACCGCCCACTACGGTCAGCGGTGTGCGTAACTCGTGTGAAACATTGGCAATAAAGTCACGGCGCATCGCGTCAACTTTTTCAATTTGGGTAACGTCGCGACTAATTAACAGTTTTTGCTTGGTTGCAAGCGGGATGAGCCAAATTTCCAGTGTGGACTCAGTGCTCTTAACGTCTTTTAGTTTGAAAGGCTCGTCATAAACCTCATTGTACAAATAGGCAATGAAGTGGCTACTTCTAAGTAAGTTAACAATAGGTAGGTTTTTATCGGTTTTAAGGTCCAGCCCTAACTGGTACTCAGCATGCGATGTGCACCACTCGATCGTATTGGCTGCGCTGAGGATGACTAGCCCATCTGGAATAGCATTCGCGACAATTTGAAAACGCTCTAGTGCAGAGTTTAACTCTGTTTGTTTGAGCGTATTGCTACGTTCGTATTTGAGCAGGCTGCTGTACACATCTTCCCATAGGCCTGAACCCTCCGGCACCTGACGTATGTCTGGTGTTTTGAGCCAGTTGTTGAGTTGATGTATCCAGCGAATATGGTTAACGAGATAAAGTAACAGCCCTAGTGCAAATACAACCAGGGCAGTTACCAAGCTTGAGATTAGCCAAAGAAAAACGCTCACTATGCTTAGAGCGCAAATAAATAAGGCGGCTTTCCAGCGTATATCAATCACGAGTCATATTTTCAGTTGTTTTTATTACAGTGATTATAGCGAGGATTTACAAGTAAGCATGAGTTTTTGATGTCATGCGTAATCACTATGATGACCGGCTTGCACGGTTTAGCTGTGACTCGCTTCGCTAGGTTGCGAGGATAGTCGGTAACCTGCACCTCTTACTGTTTGAATCAGGTCTTCGTGTCCTGAAGCTGACAGGGCATTGCGTAAACGTCTGATATGAACATCCACGGTGCGATCCTCAACAAATACACGGTCACCCCAAACTTTGTCCAGCAGTTGGCTACGAGTATGTACGCGCTCGGCATTGGTCATGAAAAAATGTAAAAGTCTGAATTCTGTCGGTCCTAAATCGATAGTTTTTTGATTACCAGTCACACGGTGTGTGGTTGGGTCTAATCTTAGTCCGTTAAGCTCAATCGGGTCGTCTGTCATTTGTGGTGCTCTGCGACGTAATACCGCTTTGATGCGCGCATTCAGCTCGCGTGGGCTAAATGGTTTTGTGACGTAATCATCAGCGCCTACCTCTAAGCCGCGCACCTTGTCGTACTCTTCGCCACGTGCGGTAAGCATAATGATAGGAATGTTTTTAGTGTAGGTGTCTGATTTAAGTTTGCGTGCAAGTTCTAGCCCGTTCATGCCAGGTAGCATCCAATCCAGCAGGATTAAATCAGGCACGGTTTCACGCATGAGGTCTAGCGCAATTTCACCGCTAAGCGCGCGGATTGCATTGTGGCCAGCTTGGGTGATGTTCAGAGCTAATAACTCTTGAATCGCTGGTTCGTCTTCAATTACTAATATATTGGCTGGCATATATATTTCCTCAATTAATTTGCCTCGGATATTTAAGCCTAATCAGTTTATGACGCTAATATGACATATTCATGACAAAGTTTAAACATGTATATATGCAAGTAAATGCAATAACTAAATTGCCATTTTTAACAAATTGTTACACTATACCGTTAGCGATATTAATCGAGTATTAAAAAATAATAATGCGTGTGGAGAGTAACGAATGACGGATTTTTTTTCTAAAGAGAGAATCACGGCCAGCCCTAGTTTTAATCGTTGGCTGGTGCCGCCTGCTGCCTTGGCAATCCATTTGTCGATAGGTATGGCGTATGGGTTTAGTGTGTTCTGGCTACCGCTCTCTAAAGCACTTGGTATTCAAGACCCAATCGCATGTGCAGATACCATGGGAATATGGGCACGTGCTTTCGCGACTGATTGTGACTGGAAAGTCAGTGATTTAGGCTGGATGTTTACTTTATTCTTTGTATTTTTAGGCACATCAGCGGCAGTATTCGGTCATTGGCTGGAGCATGCTGGGCCACGTAAAGCAGGCGCAGTAGCAGCGGTATGCTGGGGTGGTGGCCTTCTTTTGTCCTCATATGGTGTTTATACCCATCAATTATGGTTGATGTGGCTAGGCTCTGGGGTGATTGGCGGGATTGGTTTGGGTTTGGGGTATATTTCACCAGTTTCTACATTGATTAAGTGGTTCCCTGATCGTCGCGGTATGGCTACCGGCATGGCAATTATGGGGTTTGGTGGTGGTGCAATGATTGGTGCCCCACTTGCTAACACGATGATGTCGCACTTTGCTACGCCGACTTCTGTTGGTGTGTGGCAGACTTTTGCAATTATGGGTGTGTTCTATTTTATAGCTATGATGATTGGTGCATTAAGTTACCGCGTACCGCCAACCGGCTGGGTGCCTAAGGGCTGGGTGCCGCCTGTGAATAACGGTAATAGCATGATTACTAACCGCCATGTACATGTGAATCATGCCCATAAAACACCACAGTTCTGGCTGCTTTGGGCGGTGCTTTGTCTTAATGTGAGCGCAGGTATTGGTGTAATTGGTATGGCCTCTCCTATGCTGCAAGAAGTATTTGGTGGTGCGTTAATCGGCGAGCAATTGAAGTTAGCTCAACTGTCACCGGATCAGCTGCTGCGCGTGACTGCGATTGGGGCTGGCTTTGCCGGTTTACTCTCACTATTTAATATTATCGGCCGTATTGGTTGGGCATCGTTGTCAGACTGGTTGGGGCGCAAGCGTACCTATATTATCTTTTTTGCATTAGGCTTCTTTTTGTATATCTCTGCGCCTTGGGCAGGTGGTACCGGTAGTGTTGCCGTGTTTGCGGGGCTGTTCTGCGTTATCTTGACCATGTATGGCGGTGGCTTTTCAACTATTCCAGCTTACTTGGCAGATATCTTTGGCACTCAGCATGTGGGTGCGATTCATGGGCGACTCTTAACCGCCTGGGCTACTGCAGGCGTACTGGGTCCGGTGATTGTCAATTATCTGCGAGATTACCAGTTGGATCACGGTGTGCCTGCAAGCGCCGCATACAATGTGATTATGTATGTTTTAGCCACGCTGCTTTTGCTTGGCTTTATCTGTAATTTGTTGGTAAAACCCGTAGCAGAAAAGCATTATATGACTGATGCCGAGTTGGAAGCAGAACGGCAACTGGCACATGAAAAATCCATCAAATTAAATGGCGATAAAATAGAAAGCCAGCAATCTGAAAGCCATCCGCTGCTGGCGCTGGTAGCGTGGACGTTGGTTGCTATTCCAATTTCGTATGGCATATTCAGTACCTTGCAAAAAGCTTGGATATTGTTTCATTAGTTGATGCTGATTTTATCTAGGTAGAGTGCTCTGAATATATCGCCTATGATATTGGCGATATGCGGTAAAATATTGCTTTATTAAGTTTAAGCAAGTTTAAAGGAAGCGTAAGTGAGAGAAATTAAGAAAAACCTAGATGGATCAGGGATGCAGGTAGGTGTTGTTTTATCAAGATTTAACAGCAATATTGGTGACGGTTTACTAGAGGCATGTAAGAACGAGCTACTTAAGTTAGGCGTGGCTAGTGATGCGATTACGATTGCAACGGTGCCAGGCGCGTTGGAAACACCATTGATTCTTCAACACATGGCTTTAAGTGAAAAGTATGATGCATTAATTGCATTGGGCGCGATTATCCGCGGCGAGACCTATCATTTTGAAGTGGTTGCCAATGAGTCTGCTCGTGGTATTTCAGAGGTGCAATTGAATACTGGTGTGCCTGTTGCAAATGCGGTGCTCACTACAGAAGATGATGATCAGGCGATTGCACGTATGCATATTAAAGGTGCTGAGGCAGCTCAGGTAGCTGTTGAGATGTTTAATTTGGTTAAAGCGTTATGATTGAAAATAAACCAGCAGTAACAAGCTTAGTAGTGGATGCTGAAGCCGAGGCGGGCACTGCTGCCAGTATTGGTGTTAAAAAGCCCGGGTCTAGAAGCGGTGCCAAAAAAAGCGGTAGTCAGAATCGTAGAAAATCACGCGAACTTGTATTAAAAGCAGTTTACCGCGGGATGTTAAATGACTCAGAGCTGTCACAAGTGTTCCGTGATATGCGTGATGACCCCGATTACAACAAGGCCGATGAAGCTTACTTTAAGCATTTATTGCAAGCGGTGACAGAGAACTTGGTAGCGATTGATGACAAGATTGTTAACTTTATTGACCGTTCAATTACTGAGCTTAGCCCTGTAGAGCATGCGATTTTACGTATTGCAGGCTGTGAATTGATGTTTGATTTAACTATTCCATACCGTGTTGTGATCAACGAAGGTGTTGAGTTGGCGAAAGTGTTTGGTGGTACGGATGGACATAAATATATCAACGGTGTGTTAGATAAATTTGCGGCAGATGTACGCGAAGCTGAAGTTAAAGCCGCGAGAAGCTAGTCGCTGACATTGTACGCGGTTGCTTTGTGATGCATGCTCAGTCAAGACAGATATCATGGATTTGAGGCACGCTCTAGAAATTGTACGTTTAACAGATGTTGGGTTGTTGCGTAGTCACAATGAAGATGCAATTGCTAGTGATGCTAGTATTGGTTTTATGATTCTGGCTGATGGTATGGGTGGTTACAATGCTGGCGAGGTGGCTAGTGAGATAGCGGTGCTTAGTATCACCGCTGAACTCAGTGAGGCCTTAGGCTCTCATTCAGTGGCTTCTGGCGGGCTAAATGTCGTTGATAGACCCTTTGTAAGTAAAGCGATTCTCAGAAAGCTTTTGATCGATGTCGTGGCTACGGCTAATGCATCTATTTATCAGGCATCACAAACATACTCGCAATGTGCGGGTATGGGTACAACTTTGGCGTTAGGTTTGTTCGCGAACAATCAGTTGTTCGTCGGTCATATTGGCGACTCCCGCGTCTATAGGCTGCGAAACCATCAGTTGCAGCAAATGACCGAAGACCACTCCCTGCTTCAGGAAGAGATTAGAGCTGGTGTCGTGACTCTGGAGCAAGCAAAGCATTGTACCCATAAAAACTTGGTGACCAGAGCTTTAGGGGTTGATTCAGAGGTCGAACTAGAGCTGAACGAATTTAAGGTGGAAGTTGGCGATGTTTATTTACTCTGCTCTGACGGCCTGAGTGATTTAGTGGATGATGATCTCATCCAGGCAACGCTTAATCATTACTTATTGGATTTATCCAGCGCGGCCGATGCTTTGGTGCAGCTGGCGAATAATCATGGCGGTAAAGATAATGTTTCTGTCATACTAGCCAAAGTGAATAGTGCTTATGAAGATAAGAATACCTGGTATGATAATTTTATAGGTTGGATAAAGTAACAGGATAGATTATGGCAAAGCTTATTCTTACCCTAGACGGTTCATACTTAAATGAATATACATTAACCCATCTTAAAACCACCATCGGTCGTAAATCCAGCAATGACATTTACCTTGATAATCTAGCCATCAGTGGTGAGCATGCTGTCATCCTGAAGCAGGGGAATGATTTCTTTGTGGAAGACCTCAATAGTACCAATGGTACGCGCATCAATAATACCGTCGTTAAAAAACAACAGTTAAACAATGAAGATGTGATTGAGCTAGGTCGGTTCCACCTTGCATTTCTTGAGCATGAGGCGAGTGCAGCCGCGTTCGAGAAAACAATGATGGTACACCCTGAGGCTTTCAGTACTAAACCATACCAACCTCACTCTAACTCCACATCCGTAGCGCAAGCTTCGTCACCGCGGCAAAGTGCCAGGCCGTCAGCTATTTCAAATGTACTATCTGACGATGATGACCAAGTGCAGCCAGCTTTAGTTGGCAAGATACAGGTATTAAATGGCACTAGCAGTGGGCGGGAGTTGGTGCTGAATAAAGCACTGACCACATTAGGCAAAACTGGCGTGCAGGTTGCTGTGATTACTAAGCGCCCGAATGGTTATTTTATTACGCATGTCGAAGGTAAGGTCTTGCCAGTGGTCAATGGCGTTTCTACAGGTGTGCAGGCGCATGCCTTGGTCGATCATGATGTGATTGAACTGGCGGGTGTGAAAATGGAGTTCTATTTATCTCATGCATAGCGTTATTGTGCTTGGGTATTGCTTAGAGTGTTGCGTTATGTGCTCATGGCACAGTGTTAAAGAAGTTTGAGTTACCCAGTTAATGAGGTATAGCATTCAATGTTTGAACATCAGCACCCATACTTATTAGCGCAGCTAGAGCGCCTAAACGCAATCGGCATTGCGCTCTCAGCTGAGCGCGATCACCAGCGCTTGTTAGAAATGATTCTGCTTGGCGCACAAGAGATTACCAATGCTGATGGCGGTACCCTTTATACCATTACGCAAGATCAGCATCTCAAGTTTGAAATGATGCGTAATAAGTCGCTCAACATGTATCTGGGTGGCACGACGGGTAAGGAAATTCCATTTTTACCATTACCTTTATATTTGGCAGACGGCAGCCCTAACCTAACCACGGTTGCCGCCTATGCAACCTTACAGGATCAAACGGTTAATATCGCGAATGTGCGTGAGGTCGATAGTTTTGATTTCTCTGGCACGCGCAAATTTGATGAAAAAACTGGCTATCACTCGGAATCGTTTTTAACGATTCCGATGAAAGATCATGAGTCAAAAGTGATTGGTGTGTTGCAACTCATCAATGCCATCGATACTGATACCGGTGCCATTATTCCATTCTCGGTGGCTAATCAGACCTTAGTCGAGTCGTTAGCGTCGCAAGCTGCCGTTGCGATGACTAATCATCATTTGATTGACGGCCTTAAAGGCTTGTTTGAGGCGTTTATTGAGTTGATTGCGGATGCGATTGACCAGAAGTCACCTTATACCGGAGGGCATTGCCGACGCGTACCAGAGCTGACTATGATGCTTACGCAAGCTTTGATTGACGCCAAAACCGGGCCTTTTAAAGATTTTACGCTTAACGAGAATGAGCTTTATGAGCTAAAAGTGGCGAGCTGGCTGCATGATTGTGGCAAAGTGACAACACCAGAAGCCATTATGGATAAGCCGACAAAACTATCTTCGATTTTTGATCGAATCCAGTTAGTTGACCAAAGGTTTGAACTCTTAAAACAGCAGGCTGAGTGCGCCATGCTGAGAGAGCAAGTGGCAATGTTGAAAGCTGGCGGAGCAGACCAAAAGACGTTCAATCAGCAGCAATCTAAGCTAGATGCTTTTAAAGCGTATTGCGATGAGGCCAGCGCTTTTTTAAGGATTTCCAATATTGGTAGTGAGTCGATGACGGCGAGTGATTTACAGCGCATACAAGAGATTGCTAAGTTGGAGATGTTAGACGCCTTGGGCAATAAGGTGCCATTTTTGAATGAAGATGAAACCTATAATTTAAGTATCAAGCGCGGTACTTTAACTGCTGAAGAGCGTCAGGTCATTAATAACCATATTGTTGTGACTATTAGCATGCTGGATTCCTTACCTTATCCACAGAGTCTGGCGCGCGTTCCTGAGTATGCCTGCGGTCACCATGAGCATATGGATGGTAGTGGCTATCCTAAAGGGCTGACACGAGCGCAAATGTCAGTGCCGGCGCGCGTGATGGGAATCGCTGATATCTTTGAGGCGCTGACCTCGAAGGATAGGCCTTATAAAAAGGCAAAAACCCTTTCTGAGTCATTAGCGATTTTGGGCAGAATGAAAGTCGATAATCATATAGACCCTGAGTTGTTTGATATCTTTATACGAGAAGGTATTTACCTGAAGTACGCGCAGGAGTTTTTAGAGCCTGAACAGATTGATCACGTCGATTTAACGCAGATCCCCGGCTACCTACCGTAATAAGTGATTGGTAGGGTAGGTTGGATTAGGTACAGTTGAGATTAACGCTGCGGCAGCCTGATGCATCGCAAATCAGATAGCTGCCTTGTTCATACCAGTCACCCAGTACCCATCTAGTGGTTGTTTTACCCTCTACCAGTAATTGGTGTTGGTTTGGTCTGTGTGTGTGGCCATGAATAAGCAGGCTAGGGTGCTTGTATTCTTTTAGCAACTGGCTTACTGCATCTGGATTCACATCCATAATTGCAGCCGACTTGTTGGATTTCTCTTGTTCACTACGTAACCTAATGGCTTCAATCTGACTTTTGCGCGCCTGCAATGGCTGGCTCAAAAATTCTGATTGCCATTGCTTATTTCTCACTTGCGTGCGGAACTGCTGATACGTGACATCATCTGTGCATAATGCATCGCCGTGGCTTAATAGGGCGGTGTTTCCATATAGGTCGATCAATGTAGGGTCATTGATTAAATGTATATGTGCCGCTTTACAGAAATCATCTGTAATTAAGAAGTCACGGTTACCGTGCATCAAGTAAATAGAGACGCCGGACGTGGCTAATTGTTTAAAGCCTTGAATGATTTGTTTGTTAAAGTCGTCTTCAACGTCATCGTCACCAGCCCAGTATTCAAATAAATCACCTAGTATATAAAGTGCTTTAGCTGACTTTGCGTCAGATGACAGAAATTGCAGGAAGGCGCTAGTGATGTGTGGGCGACTCGCGCATAGATGTAGATCAGAAATGAAAATAGTCACATCTGATGAAGCGGAGCTGCCAGTATTGAGATTAACCAAAATGTACAGCCCCGATTCTATTGCGATTGCTTAGTTTGCTTAGAAATTTCAGCATATTGTTTAACCAATATATTATTTAACTGGGTGAGTGTTCTTAAACAAACCAATGCTAATCAATACTAAGGTTTAAACGCGTGTAGCACGCTCAATCACTACGTTGCTTGATGGCACGTCTTGATGACCTTTAAGGCTGGTAGTAGCAACTTGTTTGATTTTATCAACCACGTCCATACCTTCCACTACTTTACCGAAAACACAGTAGCCCCAACCGTTACCGCTAGGTGCAGTGTGGTTTAAGAACTCATTGTTTGCAACGTTGATAAAGAACTGACTGCTTGCTGAGTGTGGTGCAGATGTACGTGCCATAGCAATGGTGTATTTTTCGTTACCTAAGCCATTGTCTGCTTCATTTTTAATTTCAGCTTCTGTGCTTTTTTGTGTCATGGTTGTATCAAAACCACCACCTTGAATCATAAAGCCATTAATCACGCGGTGAAAAATTGTGCTGTCATAAAAACCGTTATCCACGTACTGTAAAAAGTTAGCTACTGTAATCGGTGCTTTTTCAGCATTGAGTTCGATAGTGATATCGCCAAAATTTGTTTGTAGTTTAACCACGAAATTTCCTTAATAAATAATTGTTAAAACTGTTGAAGATATACCTAGTGAAAATTAGCTATGTGCTTATAACGGCGTTTTGTTAACTTTAACCTGATGCACAACGATAGGTGATCTTGGTACGTCGCCATAGGGGCCGACATTAGCCGTTGAGGTGGCGGCAATATCGCGCACCACATCCATGCCTTTTAGCACTCGACCAAACACGCAGTAGCCAATCAGTTGTGCATCTGGGCTTTGGTAGTTAAGAAACTGGTTGTTCTCTAAGTTAATAAAAAACTGTGAGGTTGCAGAATCCGGGTCGGAGGTTCTTGCCATGGCAATCGTGCCCACTTCATTGGCGAGGCCATTGTTTGATTCGTTTACAATCGGTGCACGCGTTTCTTTTTCTGTCATATCGGCATTAAAGCCACCGCCTTGAATCATAAAGCGCTTAATAACACGATGGAAAATCGTGTCTTGATAAAAGCCTGAGTTCACATATGCCAAGAAGTTTGCCACGGTTTTAGGCGCTTTTTCAGGGTAGAGTTCTACGATAAAGTTGCCACGGTTGGTTTCAAAAACAACTTGTGGGTTGGCAGCCATTGCTGTGCTGCTTAGTAACATTAAGGTTAGAAGAATATAAAGTTTGCGCATAGGGTTCCTTGAGTGATGATTGAAGCGGCTTAGTAGAAGCTAAGCCGTACCTTCATAAATGATTTTCCAGCGGCTGCCTTCTTGAATCCAGTACTGGCGTTTTAGCATGGTATTTTTTAAGTGCGGACTGGTGAAGCTTTGCGTGAACTCAACTACCACCAGTTTTTTTTGTGGGTCAGGGTAGCTAAACATGCTGATATTAGATAGTGCAATATCAATGTCCGGTTTGCTGGCCTGCACGCGGTATTTATGTTCAGCCCATTGTTCATAGTTGATGCCATTGGTTGAGAAGTCTTTGGAGTAATGCGACAGGTATTTCTCGGTATCCTGTGCGCGCCAGTCGTTCAGCCAATGATCTATTGCTGAGTTAAGTAACTCTTTTTCAGCTTCGGGTGCATCAGAGCTATTTAACCACTCCAAATTGTTGGCAATGATAATCGGGGTTTTACCCGACTGTAGTGCAGGTTCCAGTGCTTTTAAGTCTTGATTGGCAACCACTACACAGCCATCACTTGCGCGCGGCGGGCGGCTGTAAGTGCTGCTCGGTGTGCCGTGCAGCCAGATACCAGAGCCGTTTCTGTTGTGTGCTTTATCCCATTCGTTAGGGTAGCTCAGCGGATAAGCGCCTTCACCGTAAAAGTCGGGTAGCTGCTGCTTTAGTTTGGTGCTGGCAAAGTAAACGCCAATCGGTGTGCGCTTGTCGCCTTCGGTCTGCTTCTCAACACCATTTTTGCCTACGGTAATGTAGTAATCGGCAACGTATTTGAGTTGGTTGTCCTGTTTTTCATACAGATACAATCTGGATTTACTGGTGTCAACCAGCATCAAATGATTTTGCTGGGCGTTGGGTGCCAGAATTAAATTGGGTTGCTTTGCTTTGGATTGCTTAGCTAAGTAACGTTCAATACGAACGCGCGCTTCTTCCTGCAAGTCTTGCACTGCATCTGGACGATTGATGGTCGGGTCGCCAAACGCTTGTAAATACTTGCCTTGCGCCATGAGTAAGTCGCCACGTACCAAGTGTGCGAGCTTAAAGTTAGGAACGCTTTGAATCAACTGGTCTATGGTATTGAGCGCTTGCTGGTGTTTGCCTTCAGAAATCTCGAATAAACTTTTTACCAGTAACTCCTCTACGAGATTAGCTGCCGCATTAGATGCGATGGCTGCTGCGCTACCGAAGCTAGCTTTGGGCAACAGGTTGCCAAAGCTAAAGCGATTCACAGCGGTTGCATTCCATGGCACCAGCGTAATGGCAGCTAATAGCGTATAGGTCAGTGCTTTGTTAATCATCATGCCTTATATTTCAATACCATTCACTACTAGTTGCTTGCAATTTCTTCAGTAATTAACCAGTTGTCGCCTGATTTTTTCAGCAATAGTGTTTTGCTGGTGCGGATTGGTGCGCGTTTGTCAGCTTGGTAGCTTTGTTTGAAGCGTACTTTTGCTGTATTGCCTTCATTTGCGACCACCGCAATATTGTTAAGTTCTACGTTAATTTTAGATGGAGCGCTAATGCGTTCGCGTCTTTGTTTTTCCCATGCTTTGTAATTTTGGCCTTTAGCCGGCTTAAAGTCATCTGCGTAGCTAGCAAAGTATTTGTTCAAGTCTTTGTTAGACCAAGCTTGCGCCCAACTGTTGATAGACGCTGTAATGTTGTCTGCATTGTTGCTTGCTGGGCTTGATGCTTTTTTCACTTCAGCCGCAGGTGCCGGCGCTGCTGCGCTTGGTGTACTTGGCGAGCTAGCAGCTTTTGCAGGCGCGCTAGCAGCAATAGTTGTTTTGTTGCCAGTGCCGAACAGGTCTTTAATTAAAGATAGTTTGCCTTGTGCGCGTGTGTTGGCAGTGTCAAGTTGCAGCGCTTTGTCATAAGCTTCACTGGCCATGCGCGCATAAATGTCGCCTAGGTTTTCGTGAGCGGTTGCATAGCTAGGATGGGTTTTAATTGCAGTTTCCAGTGCTTTACGCGCTTTATCAAACTGACCTTGGTCTGCGTATAACACTGCTAGGTTGTTGTAAGGCTCTGGCAGGTTTGGGAAGCGTTCAGTCACTTCAGTGAATGATTTGATTGCTTCATCTCTACGTCCTTGCTCAGCTAGCAATACGCCTTTCATGAACAATGCCTGTGCGTTTTTTGGGTTTGCCGCAATAAATGTATTGATGCGGTCAAGCGCTACAGCAGTTTGACCTTGGTCAGCTAGTTTTGAGATGTCTTTGAGTTCGTCTGCAGATGCGATATTGAATGCAAAACTTGCTGAAGCTACTAGAACAAAGCGAGCGATTGAAGGAGTCAGTGACGCAATAAAATTATTCATTGTGATATACTTTTTGGGTGAATAAATAAAGTGTAATTCTATCAATAGCCTAAGCAACCTCCAATAGCTCATTTTGATTTAAGCCAATATATTTCTTCATTGCGCACATTAATCGGCATGGTGGGCGCTTAGTTTCAGATAAAAACAAATAACCAACCCTCTAGCTCTTAAATATATGTTAAAAATTTACAATACATTAGCCCGCGAAAAGCAAACATTTACCCCGATTGTTGCTGGCAAGGTCAGTATGTATGTATGTGGTATGACGGTTTATGATTATTGTCATTTAGGCCACGCGCGCGTGATGGTGGTTTTTGATATGGTGAGCCGCTGGTTAAGGGCCTCTGGCTATCAAGTGACTTATGTGCGCAATGTGACCGACATTGACGACAAAATTATTAAGCGCGCCAATGAAAATAACGAAACTATTGCACAACTGACTCAGCGTTTTATCGACGCCATGGATGAGGATTCTGCCAAGCTGGGTGTGTTGCGTCCTGATATAGAACCTAAGGCTACCGAGTTTGTCGGCGGCATGCTTACCATGATTGCTACATTAATTGACAAAGGGTTTGCCTATCCGGCCGCTAACGGCGATGTGTTTTATTCTGTAAGCAGCTTTCAAGGTTACGGCAAGTTATCAGGCAAGTCTTTAGAGGATTTACGTGCAGGTGAGCGCGTTGAGGTAGATACCTTTAAAAAAGATCCTATGGATTTTGTGTTATGGAAAGCAGCAAAACCTGGCGAGCCAAGCTGGGATTCTCCGTGGGGTAAGGGTCGGCCGGGCTGGCATATTGAATGTTCTGCCATGAGCTCGCATCACTTAGGCCAACATTTTGATATTCACGGTGGCGGGCAAGACTTGCAATTCCCGCATCATGAAAATGAAATTGCACAGTCTGAGGCTGCGCATAGCCATGATGGCAAGCCCTGTCAGATGGTGAATTATTGGATGCATAACGGTTTTGTACGTGTGGATGATGAAAAAATGTCCAAATCATTGGGCAATTTCTTTACGATACGTACCGTGCTAGAAAAATATGATGCAGAAGTCATTCGCTTTTTTATCTTGCGCGCGCACTATCGTAGCCCACTCAATTACAGCGACCAGCATTTGAATGACGCCAAATTAGCGCTCACGCGTCTATATACAGCGTTGCGTGGTTTAGCGTTTGCTGATTTCACTGTTGATTGGCAACATCCTTATGCTGCGCGTTTCAAGCTGGCCATGGATGATGACTTTAATACACCGGAAGCAATGGCGGTGCTGTTTGATTTGGCAAATGAAGTGAATAAAACCAAGTCTGTAGAAGCTGCGAGTTTACTTAAGCATTTGGCTGGTGTGCTTGGCCTATTGTCACGCGACTCAGACGAGTTTTTGCAGGCTAAGTCAGGTGCTGCCAGTAACGCAGTAGCGTCAGATGTTGAGGCGGCGGCGTTGAACGTGGATGATTTAATCACAAAGCGCCTTGAGGCAAAACAGGCCAAAAACTTTGCTGAGGCAGACCGCATTCGTAAAGAACTGGCAGAAGCTGGGATTATTTTAGAAGATACACCGCAAGGTACAACTTGGCGTAATGCTTAATCAGCTTGTTATTTAAATATTATTGGAAATGAGTAAGGAACTGTTATGCCAGTTAAATTAACTGCACCTCTAGCTTCATCTTTATTGCCTGTAAATGGCGTTGAATTGGGTTATGCGGAGGCACACGTAAGAAAACCTAACCGTAAAGATGTGTTGGTGATCAAGCTCGCTGAGGGTACGCGCGTGGCTGGTGTTTTTACTAAAAATCGTTTCTGTGCTGCACCCGTGGTGCTTTGTAAAGACTTTTTAGCGCAACAAGCTGGTATCCGTGCTTTGCTGGTTAATACTGGCTGTGCCAATGCTGGCACCGGTGAGGATGGCCTGCAACGTGCTCAGCGGAGCTGCGACGCGCTAGCTAGCTTGCTTGGTATTCAGGCAAATCAAGTGCTGCCATTTTCTACCGGTGTTATTTTAGAGCCGTTGCCTGTTGATAAAGTAGTGGCTGGTTTGCCAGCAGCTATCGCTAATTTAAAAGCGGATAACTGGCTGAATGCCGCTGAGGCGATTATGACGACCGATATTGTGGCTAAAGGCACATCTCGTCAATTGAACGTGGGTGGTAAAACTATCACCATTACAGGCATGAGCAAAGGCTCAGGCATGATTCATCCTAATATGGCAACCATGCTGGGCTATGTTGCAACAGATGCTGCGATTAGCCAATCTGCACTCGAAAGTATGATTCAATATGCAGTGAATAAGTCATTTAACTGCATTACGGTAGATGGCGACACTTCGACCAATGATAGCCTGATTTTTATGGCGACCAACCAAGCTGCCAACGCTGAAATTACCGAAAGTAGTGCAGACTATATTGCGCTGCGCGATGCGTTCACCGATGTGGCCGTTGAGTTAGCACAAGCGATTGTGCGCGACGGTGAAGGCGCAACCAAGTTTATGTCGATTGTTGTTGAGCGTGGACAAAATGAAGAAGAATGCCGCAAAGTGGCTTATGCCATTGCGCATTCGCCATTGGTTAAAACCGCATTTTTTGCATCGGATCCTAACTTAGGCCGCATCTTGGCTGCGATTGGCTATGCAGGCGTAGATGATTTGGATGTGAATGCCTTGCAATTGTATTTGGGGGATGTGTTAGTGGCAGAGCAGGGTGGCCGCGCTAGCTCATACCTAGAGGAGCAAGGTTCAGCTGTGATGAGTGAATCTGATATCGTTGTGCGCGTAGTGCTTAATCGTGGTGATGCCGCAGTGACGATTTGGACATGTGACTTCTCGTATGATTACGTAAAGATTAATGCAGACTATCGCTCTTAATCATCATTAAGCTGCATCCAACTCAAGCTAACAAGAAAACCTAAAACATGAGCAACAGCGCCCTTAATTTATCCTCAGATAGTTCGATCACCAGCATGCCGGCTTCGCAAGTGACAGAAGCGGCAGTTGGTATCATTCAGCGCGATAACGGTATGGTGTTGCTAGGCGAGCGCCCGGCTGGTAAACCTTGGGAGGGGTATTGGGAGTTTCCAGGTGGTAAGGTAGAGCCTAACGAGACGCCTGCGCAAGCCCTGAAGCGGGAGTTGCAGGAGGAGTTGGGCATTACGGTCACGCGCTTTCACTCATGGATTACGCGCACTTATGAGTATGAGGCGCGCTATGATCAATCTGGAAAATTAATCACACCGGCAAAGGCCGTCAAACTACATTTTTTTATTGTAGTGGAGTGGCAAGGTGATCCGGTCGGTCTGGAGGATCAATTGTTAAGTTGGCAGAATCCGGAAAAGCTAACGGTGGGGCCTATGTTGCCAGCTAACAGCCCAATTCTCACTGCGCTCAGCTTGGCTTCTACCTATGCCATCAGCAATTTAAAGGAAATGGGGGAGGTGCTGTTTTTTGAGCGTCTAAAAATTGCGCTGGAAAATGGGTTGATGATGATACAGGTGCGCGAGCCGCATCTATCCAAACAGGATTTAATGTTGTTTGCCGAGCATGTGATTGCGCTGGCAAAGCCGTTTGAAGCAAAAGTGTTTATTAATACAGATGTGCAAAGTGCACAGCAACTTAACGCTTCTGGCGTACATTTGTCCGCAGAGCGGTTGATGCAACTCAAAATTAAGCCTGAAGGTCTGCTTGTGGGGGCCTCCTGCCATAATGCAGCAGAGTTGGCGCATGCAAAAATGCTGGCATTAGACTACGTGACGCTATCACCAGTTAAATCAACGCTAAGTCATCCTGATGCAAGTCCACTGGGCTGGGATGTATTTAATCAGCTGATTGCAGGGTATTCATTACCTGTGTTTGCGCTGGGCGGAATGCTCAGGGAGGATCTGGATACGGCAAGAACCTATGGCGCGCACGGAATTGCGATGCAGCGCGATGTATGGGGCGCGCTATAGGTTGGTATGCCTTGTAAGTCAGTGGCTGTGGTGATGTTCGTGATCGCTATGGTTGGCTGGGCCGCTATTGTTTTCGGCATTCTTAACCGTGGCCTTCACGCTTTGTTTGAATTCAATATTCTGCTTATTTTTAAATGTCAGTTCAAAGTTCACCGTTTGTGCATCAATTAGCGGTTTTTTCAGGTCAAATAGCATAAAGTGGTAACCAGCCGGTTCTAACTTGTAAGGCTTGCCAGCAGCGAGTGACAGTGAATCTAGCATGCGCATTTTCATCACGTTGTTTTCCATTTTCATGCTGTGAATTTCCACGCTTTCGCTCACGTCACTTTCAATCTTCACCAAGGTCGTATCATTGGCACTGGTGATTGTCATATAACCAGCACTGATATTTTGCCCCGGATAGGTGGCTTTCACCCAAGGGTTGTGGATGGTGATATTCTCTTGTGCATGGCTTAGCGTGGCTGTTGCAGCAAGTAGTAGCGCAAAGCCGTAACGCAAGCTGCGTTGTATATGGTTACCTAATAGGTGTGGCTGCGCTATTGTCATGTTGAGCACCTTGAGATTTTTCGTGGTTAAATACTTACTGCGTTAACTCGTCTGGTAAGTCGTTATCTTTTTCTGCTGCTGGTATTGCGTAGTCTTCATTGGCCCAGGCGCCTAAATCTATCATTTCACAGCGCTTGCTGCAGAATGGTCTGTAGGCGTTAAGCGTTGAAAATTCCACTAGTTTTTTGCATGTTGGGCATGCAACCAGGCGTTTGTTTTGGGTCATATCTAGGTGTGCCTTGCTTTTACTTTAAGATTTAAGCATTATCACTTGAAGGTGGGTGTAACTTGGCTAATAGGATTGCACTTAAAGGTTACATAGCGTTAATGTGAAGTCTACATCTTCTTCAAATTTCTGCGGTTTCTGTGTGCAGTCTAGCGTGTTGAATCTAATATTGATTGCGTATTTATTGGCACTTACCTCAGGGAAGCAGTTTAGGTTGTCTGCAAGGTTGATTTTTAACATTTGCGCCGGTCTGACGCCACCCAGCATTTGCTGGTAAACACCGTTAGTGGCAACTAGCTTGTTGGTGCTGCCGCTACCGCGCAAAATACGTAAGATGATGATGATCGCCTGCTGCATTGGAATCAGCGGTTTAATCCATGACTCTAAGTCATGCTTTCGACGTTCTGTGCCGAGTCCTAGCCAGTAGTGGTAAGACGGCACATCAAATTCACATACGCCACCTGGGATGCCTGCGCGTTGTTTAATGCTCATTAGCCATTCGTTAGCACGTAAGGTTTGCCCAAGTTTAGTCGTTTCTGCACGTAACGCATCTGAGGCCACACTAATATCGTCTAGCGTTGCTTCTAACGCTTCGGCAGAAATAATGGGGTTGCCTATCAGCATGCGCATGGCTGTTTTCTGGCGGTCGAGTTCTTGCAGTAAGTCAACCTTGAGTTCTGCACGGTCAACCACGTCTAGAATTTGTAAAAGTGTCAGCAGGGCGCAATGATGCTGAAACTCATGCTCTGCGGCAACGTTATGCAAAACTTTGGCAAACAAATCCTCTACGCGTAGCAGCGTGCGTATGCGTTCATTAAAAGGATAGTCGTAACTAGGCATGTTTAATCATGTAGCCAAATGCTTTTTTAGGTTAGGCCGTTGCATTGAATTTAAAAGTTGAACTGGATTATCAAATTTATTTGCTAACTATGCAAGTCTTAATAAGTTTTTTATGGAATTCATTAATTTTTTCCGTTAACTCATGTACGGTGCCGCTGTTGTCTATGATTGCATCGGCAAGATTACGCCTGTTTTCTCTCGAAGTTTGTGCGAGCATCAGCTTTTTTACCTCGTCGGCCGAGAGCTTGCTGCGGCTCATTGCCCGCTGGATTTGTAATGACTCATCGCAATCAATCACTAAGGTTGTGTTGGCAATAGACTGATAGCGCTTATTTTCAAACAGTAAAGGCACCACTAGCAGTTGGTAGCTAGGGTGTAGGTTCTGTTCATTGTTTTGTAGGGTTTGCCATGCCTGTTCATAGATGGCTGGGTGTAGTAATTGTTCCAGCTTCGCTTTTTCATCGGCGTCACTGAAGATATGCTGGCGCAGTTTACCGCGGTTAAGTGTGCCATCGTCATTGAAAAAATGTGCGCCAAAAATTCGCTCTATTTCGTTGAGTAACGGGCTGCCGAGTGCTGTTAATGCATGGGCAATCACGTCTGTATCTACCACGGGAATGCCTAGGCTGGCGAAGTGTCTAGAAGCTTCGCTTTTGCCCGAGCCAATTCCGCCAGTGAGTGCGACGACGTACATGGTCTAGCTACGGCAAGTAAAGCGTGGCCAGTGATTGGCCAAAAAACAATGCAGCAATGCCGCCAATAGCTAAGAATGGGCCAAACGGCATAGGTACTTCTTTGCCACGTTTTGTGACTACAATCAAAGCAATGCCGATGATTGCGCCTAGTGTGGATGATAAGAGCACCACGGCAGGGAGTTGCTGCCAGCCAAACCATGCGCCAATCGCTGCCAGTAGTTTGAAGTCACCATAGCCCATACCCTCTTTGCCTCGAATTAGCTTAAACAGCCAGTAAACAGACCATAGCACTAGGTATCCCGCCATCGCGCCAATGACTGCAGATTTTAAATCCGTAAATCCGGTATTTAAGTTAAATAAAATGCCTAACCACAGTAGAGGTAGGGTAATGTCATCCGGGAGGAGCTGAGTGTCAAAATCAATAAAAGTCAGAGTGATGAGTGCTAACGCAAATATCCATGCCATTAAGGTGATGCTTGTGTAGCCAAATTTCCAGCTGATAGCGCCAATTAAAGCCCCGGTCAAAGCCTCAATCAAGGGGTAGCGCATACTAATGGGGGTTTTGCATCCTTTGCAGCGCCCTCTTAATGCTAGGTAGCTAATGATTGGTATGTTTTCCAAAGCCGAGATATTGTGCCCGCAGTGTGGACAGGCAGAACGCGGTTGGCACAGGTTGTATTTGGTGGCAGTAGGAATTTCTTTTCCTTGCAGCTCTAGGCAGTTGTTATGCCATTCTTGCTCCATCATTTTGGGCAGGCGGTGGATGACGACGTTTAAAAAACTGCCAACCATGAGACCGATGATTATAGAAAGCGCAATAAATAAGGTGTTGTTTTGTTGAAGGATAGTAGATATTTCATTTAATGCATCAGGCATGGCAGTCCTTTGGTCGGGCTTGTTGTGGGCATCGCTTCAAGATAAAACTATAACGTGCCGTTAACTAACTGTAAACTTAATGCACGGTCTTAGCGTTAAGTGATTATAACTATCATGGTTTAGTTTGGGGCTCCGGACTTGAAAATTAAGCAGGGTGCCACAAATATAGAGTTGGTAATTGATATTATAATAGAGCGGTAATTTGTATTAAGGACACAATATGACAGACACTAATCATCAACTGAATGCAGCTGAACTAGTTCAGGCTGAGATGCATCACCCAGAGTGGGATGAGCCTATTATTTGCCGTGTTGAGGTTGATTTGCCAAGTTGGTTATCACAATTGGCAGGTGGTAAGGATTGGGAAGTCTATTCTGAGGCGGAGGAAGAAAACTGCATTAGTTTCGCCATGCGTGAGATTGCAGTTAAAAAGCCAAAATTGGCTGAGGTGACGTTGTATCACAACGGATACGCTGTGGTTGATGTTGAAGGGCAGTCATTGTTTGACGGGTCTTTAACTGCAGGCACTAGTGATTGCGCACACCTGACTTATTACCATGCGGATAGTGGTGAGAAAATCGTCTTGAACTAAAATATCTGCTTTTAGCCGAGTTTCCCCATCGGCTAAAAGCTTCTTGTTACCGCAAAATCTGCAAGCTCAATCAGTGCTTGCTTGAATTTTGACTCCGGAAAATGTGCAATCGCCGCATGGCAATGGGCGGATTCTGCTTCAGCCATTTTCTTCACATGATCGAGCGACCCGGAGTTTTTCACAATTTCTACAACCTGAGCTAAATGTTCCAAGCCGCCTTGCTCAATTGCATTGCGGATGAGTTGGCTTTGTTCGGTGTTGCTGTTGCGCATCGCATATAAAAGCGGCAATGTTGGTTTGCCTTCAGCTAAATCGTCACCCAAGTTTTTACCGATGTCTTCACTGTTGCCGCTTAAATCAAGAATGTCATCTATTAATTGAAAAGCAGTGCCTAGATGCATCCCATAAGCAGTAAGCGCTGCTTCGTCTTTTGCACTGGCTTCGCTAATAATCGCGCCTAGTCTCGTTGCTGCTTCAAAAAGTTTGGCGGTTTTGTAATGAATTACTTGTAGGTAAGCGTCGTCGGAAATGTCAGCATTATTCACGTTTAGCAGTTGCAGTACTTCGCCTTCGGCGATCACGTTGGTCGCATTACTTAGCACTTCCATGACGCGCATGTTCTGTACGGCGACCATCATTTGAAAAGCACGTGAATAAACAAAGTCGCCAACTAAGACGCTAGCTGCGTTGCCAAATAAGGCGTTAGCTGTGCTCTTGCCTCTACGTTTGGAAGACTCGTCCACCACGTCGTCATGTAGCAGCGTTGCTGTGTGGATAAACTCAACAACCGCAGCCAGTTGGTGGTGTTGCGCTTGAATTTCGCCGAACAGGCCTGCTGAAAGTAACACAAGCATAGGGCGCAATCTTTTTCCGCCGCTGTTGATGATGTATTCGGCTATCTGGTTAACCAGAGTCACTTCCGAATGTAGTGATTGGCGGATGGTTGTATCCACCATGCGCATGTCGTCGTTTATGCAAGATTGAATGATGCTTGGAGTCACATTAATAAAACCTGTAAAATGAAATCTGATTTTATCACAGCCTATTTAAATCCTAGATTTTCAATGGTATGGTTTTTTAGCCATATTCATCTATATAATAATGTTTTTGGTTTTTTAAGCTGCACACTGCATTCTTAAGCTAAATTCCGTAGGCTGAACCTAGCCGATTGTGAGTGTTTTTAGTGGTTCTTTGTGGTGGCTTTTTTGCTTGGAGTGCAACCAAATGCTTGGCTGTGCATTGCTAATTAGGCGACGACAGTTTACCTGGTAAAATTTAATCTAATATTTTTGTGAAATTGCTTAGATTAAGGTTTGCTTTACAGGATAAATTGCGTATAATGCGCGATTCTTTTGAAGTATGAGTTAAAGGCATAATCATGTATGCAGTAATCAAAACTGGTGGTAAACAATATCGCGTAGTTCAAGGCGAAAGATTAAAAGTTGAGAAACTAGAAGTTGAAGTTGGCGGCACAGTTACGCTAGATCAAATTCTTATGGTTTCTGACGGTGATAACACAACAATTGGTTCTCCAATTATTAAAGGTGCTACTGTGAAAGCAACGGTTGTTTCACATGGCCGTGGCGACAAAGTAATGATTTTTAAATTCCGCCGTCGTAAGCACTACCGTAAAACACAAGGCCATCGCCAAAGTTATACGGAAATTAAAATTGAAGCAATCGCTGCTAAATAAGCAGTTATCGTTAAGTTAAGGATTAAATCATGGCACACAAAAAAGCAGGCGGTAGTTCACGTAACGGTCGCGACTCACAAGCCCAACGTTTAGGCGTTAAAGCATTCGGTGAGCAATTTGTTTCAGCTGGTAGCATTATCGTGCGTCAACGTGGTACTAGAATGCACGCTGGTGAAAACGTAGGTATGGGTAAAGATCATACTTTGTACGCTAAAGCAGACGGTAAAGTGAGCTTTACAATTAAAGGCGCATTAAAACGTAAAACTGTGAATATTATTCCAGCTTAGTTTTTTGCGATAATTTAAGAAGCCCTGTCGTTTGATGGGGCTTTTTTATTTGGTACGCGCTGGCAGAATGTTTTTTCAATTCGTGCGTTCTTGCTAGTTTGTTGTTGAGTAGTGTTTTCTTATTGAATGGTAATGTAGTGGTAATTACCCTTTATAAAAATCTCCTACAAAACATAATCTTGCGCGATAATTACATGAACTGATTATACAGTCTGGGTATTATGAAATTTATTGACGAAGCTACTATTAAAATTTATGCGGGTGACGGCGGTAACGGCGTCGCCACGTTTCGTCGTGAAAAGTACGAGCCGATGGGTGGTCCAAGCGGCGGTGATGGCGGCCGCGGTGGTTCTATCATTATTGAGGCGGATCGTAACATCAATACCTTAGTGGACTATCGTTACACGCGTAGCTTTAGGGCTGAGCGCGGTGAAAATGGGCGTAGTGCTGAGTGCTACGGCGCTAAAGGCGAGGATATGATTTTGCGTGTACCGGTTGGTACCGTCATTTCCGATAAGTCTAGTGAACAAATGCTGGTGGATTTGAGTGAGCATGGTCAGCGTGCACAGATGGCGACAGGCGGCAAAGGTGGCTTGGGCAATGTGCATTTTAAATCCAGCTTGAATCGTGCACCGCGTCAATGTACTAAAGGTGAGCCGGGTGAAGAACTTGAGCTTTATTTAGAGCTTAAGGTCTTGGCTGACGTGGGCTTGTTGGGCATGCCTAACGCGGGTAAGTCTACATTTATACGCTCCGTGTCTGCGGCCAAACCAAAAGTTGCCGATTATCCATTTACGACATTGCATCCTAATTTGGGTGTGGTGCGTGTTGATGCTGAGCGTAGCTTTGTGATTGCGGATATTCCGGGCATTATTGAAGGTGCTGCTGAAGGTGCTGGTTTAGGCCATCAGTTCTTACGTCATTTGGCACGTACTTCTCTGTTGTTGCATTTGGTTGATGTCGCCCCGTTTGATGAGGCAGTTGACCCAGTGTATGAAGCGAAAGCGATTGTAGAAGAGCTTAGAAAGTATGATGAAGCCCTCTACAATAAACCACGCTGGTTAGTGTTGAATAAAATTGATATGTTGCCGGAATCAAAGCAGGTGGTTGAAAACTTTGTGAAAGCATATGGCTGGGAAGGTCGTGTGTTCGCAATTTCTGCCATTAGCGGTATTGGTTGCAAAGAGTTGACCTACGCAATCATGCAGCATATTGAGGAAAATAAGCAGCATGTAGATGAGGCTGCTGAGAATAAACAAGAAGCCGTAGTAAGTACTGCTGCCGATAAAGAAGCCGGGAATGAAGTCGTCTGAATTTAAGTCTCTAGTGCTAGATGCAAAAGTTATTGTGGTGAAGGTGGGTTCTAGCCTAGTCACTAATAATGGTAATGGTCTTGATCAAGTAGCGATTGCTGAGTGGGCTGCGCAAATTGCAGCGCTGGTGCAACAAGGTAAACAGGTTATTTTGGTTTCCAGTGGTGCAGTGGCTGAGGGAATGCAGCGCCTTGGCTGGAAAAAGCGTCCAGTGGCGGTGAATGAACTGCAGGCAGCCGCCGCGGTCGGGCAAATGGGCCTAGTGCAAATGTATGAGCGCTGTTTTAGCCAGCATCAGTTACATACTGCGCAGGTACTGCTTACACATGATGATTTGGCCGATAGAAAACGTTACCTGAATGCGCGAACCACACTACGCACTTTGCTAGACTTAAAAGTTATTCCAATTATTAATGAGAATGACACTGTGGTGACGGATGAGATTAAGTTTGGCGATAACGATACTTTAGGGTCGTTGGTCGCTAATCTGATTGAAGCTGATACTCTGGTGATTCTGACCGATCAGCAAGGTTTGTATTCAGCGGACCCACGTAAAGACTCTAATGCCCAGTTCGTACAGCATGCAACTGCCGGTGATTTAGCTTTAGAGCAAATGGCTGGCGGCGCAGGTAGTAGCGTAGGTACCGGTGGCATGTTGACCAAGATTTTAGCGGCAAAACGAGCTGCACGCAGTGGTGCGCATACTGTGATTGCTTCTGGCCGTGAACATAATGTGCTTGTGCGTTTAAGTGCGGGTGAGGTAATTGGCACGCATCTTGAGGCAACGCAGATGAAGATTGCCGCACGTAAGCAATGGCTTGCGGATCATTTGCGCACTACTGGTAAATTGGTGCTGGATGCTGGCGCTGTACGCGTGCTGGTGGCTGAAGGTAAAAGTTTACTGCCGATAGGTGTGACTGCGGTTGAGGGGTATTTTGAGCGCGGTGATGTGGTGGCTTGTGTGGATGTAGATGGTCACGAGATTGCACGTGGTTTGGTTAACTACTCTGCGAGTGAAACCGCACGCGTGATGCGTAAGCCTAGTCAGCAGATAGAATCAATTTTAGGTTACGTGGATGAATCCGAATTGATTCACCGTGATAATCTGGTCTTGTTAAAGCAAGGCTAAGCTTGCAAGCTTAGGTCGTAATAAGAAAGTCGTTAGTTTAATTAAATCTCTAGTTTTAATTTAGATTACATAAAGGAATGCATGTGGCAAATAATCAACCGTTGGTAGCCATTATTATGGGGTCAGACAGTGACTGGCCTGTAATGAGAAATGCTGCGCAAATGCTTGCTGATTTTGGTGTGACTTATGAAGCAAAAGTGGTTTCAGCACATCGTACGCCTGATTTGATGTTTGAGTTTGCTGAAACAGCTGCCACTAAAGGTATTCAAGTGATTATTGCTGGTGCTGGCGGTGCTGCACATTTGCCTGGTATGGTTGCTGCTAAAACTACGTTGCCAGTTTTGGGTGTGCCGGTGCCATCCAAGCATTTACAGGGTCAGGATTCATTATTATCAATTGTACAGATGCCAAAAGGCATCCCGGTAGCAACCTTCGCTATCGGTGATGCGGGCGCTGCCAATGCCGGTTTATTTGCTGTATCTATACTTGCAAACCAAAATGCTGCGCTGTCTGCCAAGCTGGCAGAGTTTCGTACCAAACAAACAGAAAAAGTATTTAACATGGAGTTAAGCGACAAACCATGAGTCAATCTTCTATGATTCTTCCACCAGCGATGCTGGGTATGTTAGGTGGCGGTCAATTAGGCCGTTTTTTTGTGATTGCCGCACATGAAATGGGCTATAAAGTGACGGTGCTGGATCCTGATCAAAACAGCCCTGCTGGCAAAATTGCGGATGTGCATATATGTGCCAAGTATGATGATGCAGAGGCATTAGCGCAAATGGCAGCAACTTGCCAAGCCATCACCACCGAATTTGAGAACGTGCCTGCTACAACATTGCGCACATTAGCGCAGTCTGTCCCGGTGCGACCATCCGCAGAGGCGGTTGGTATTGCGCAGCATCGAGTAAGTGAAAAGAATTTCCTGAAAGAAGCCGGCTTGCCGGTGGCGCCTTATGCCGTGATTGATGCTGAGTCAGATTTGCCGGCGGATGATAGTGAGATTTATCCTGCTATCCTTAAAGTGGCAAGGTTCGGTTACGATGGTAAGGGGCAGGCGCGTGTTGCCAATTTGAGTGAAGCAAAAGCTGCTTTTGCTGCATTCTCACAAGAAGAGTGCGTGCTGGAAAAAATGCTGAAACTGGATTACGAGGTTTCTGTTGTGCTTGCACGTGATGTAAACGGCCATGTTGCAACGTTCCCTACTGCTGAAAACAGCCATTTGAACGGTATTCTAGATATTTCTATTGTACCAGCGCGTGGTAGTGATGCGGTGAATCATCAGGCGCAGAAGTTGGCAATCAGCGTGGCTGAAAAGCTTCAATACACTGGCGTGTTGGGTGTGGAGTTCTTTGTGTGTGACGGTGAGTTGCTGGTGAATGAAATTGCACCACGCCCGCATAATTCTGGCCACTACACACTGGATGCTTGTATTACCAATCAGTTTGAACAGCAAGTGCGTGTAATGACAGGGTTGCCATTAGGTAGCAGCCGTCAGCATAGTCCGGCGGTGATGGTCAATCTGCTCGGTGATATTTGGCCAAATGAAGCACTGCAAACCGAGCCGGCTTGGCAATTGGCGCTGGGGGCTCCTACGCTTAAAATGCACCTATATGGTAAAGCAGAAGCACGCGCTGGCAGAAAAATGGGGCATTTCACTGTACTGGGTACCAATCGCGATGATGCAATTAAATTGGCGATGCAAGTACGCTCTGAACTCAAAATCGGCGAGTAAGCGTCGGTAGTCGTCTGCAAGACCTAGTCATGATGTGACTAGGTCTTTTTTATTTGTTTTAAGATTTTTATTAAGAATTTGGTACTATTTGCGTACCAATAACTTTAAAAAACAAATAGGGAGACATTATGGCTATACTCAATACCCCCTCAGATCAGTCCCAATCCGGCATAATCCGGACAATTAAGTTCATTGCGATATTGATTGCAGCACTCATCCTTATCTCCTGGCTGAACCCATTTGTGGTGATTAATGCCGGTCATCGTGGCGTGATTACGACCTTCGGTAAGGTTAATCCTACTGTGTTGGAAGAAGGCTTGCATTTCCGTATTCCTATCATGCAGCAAGTGACTGAGATCAATGTGCAGATACAAAAGGGTGAAGGTGACGGTGATGCTGCATCGCGTGACCTGCAACAAGTGCATGCCAAAATTGCGTTGAACTATCACTTAATTCCTAACCGAGTAGCGGAAACCTATCAAGCGATTGGTGATTTGGGCTCTGTTGGCGACCGTATTATTATCCCGGCCGTGCAAGAGGCAACCAAAGCCACTACCGCTAAATATACGGCGGAAGAGCTGATTAGCAAGCGCCCGGAGGTGCGTGACCAGATCAGTCAGTTCATGCGTGACAGGCTGTTGCGTCACGGTATCCAGATTGATGAGTTCAGTATCGTCAATTTCCGATTCTCCGAAAGCTTTAATCAAGCCATTGAAGCCAAGACGACAGCCGAGCAATTGAAACTAAAAGCTGAGCGCGATTTGGAGCGGATACGCGTTGAGGCTGAACAAAAAATCGCATCAGCAAAGGCGGAGGCTGAGTCACTGCGCTTGCAGAAACAAGAGATCACACCGGATCTGCTGAAATTGCGCGAGATCGAGAATCAGCGTGTAGCCCTAGAGAAATGGGATGGCCGTTTGCCGCAGGTCACAGGTGGATCTGTGCCACTCATCAATATTAAGTAAGTGAGATACATGTTGAAACTAACAGAGTTTCGCGCCTTAATCATTCTGCTGCTGTGCAGCTTCAGTTGGGCTGCATTGGCCAAGCCACCTTATCTGGAGCCTGGTGTTAATAACTACAGTGACATGCTCAGATTGCTAGGAAAGCCTCTGTCAAAAGAGGCTACGCCTGATGGTTGTAATTACTTATATGATGGTATTATTGTGAATATCAGTGGGCCTGATCAAGCTACGATTTTGACGGTTACTTATCTTAAGCCCAACATTTATAATAAATACTTATATCTTGATGTTGGTTTAACTGCTAATCGTATCAAAGAAAATATTAGTGATTATTACGAGTATAAAGAAGCTGCTTATCACTTCATCACTGATGATGAAAGGTCGGTAATTTTTTGGTTTGATAAGAATCAGCGTGTTGTTAAATATGTTCAAGCGCGCAAAGGCAGTTTGAAGCGTATTTAATAGTTAGAATCCTATATCAGAGTCAGTGAACAATAAAAAAGCCGAACTTAGTTCGGCTTTTTTATTTATTTAATAACTGTTCAAGTGCGTTGGCACTTGAGCGGTTAATTATGCCATCGCTTTAATCGCAGCGTTTAAGCGGCTTTTATGACGTGATGCTTTGTTTTTGTGAATGATGTTTTTGTCCGCAATGCGGTCAATAACACTTACATTCTCTGAGTACGCAGCAGTAGCTGCAGCTTTATCGCCAGCTTCTACAGCTTTAATGATTTTTTTAATTGCTGTGCGCAAAGTAGAACGCAAGCTTGCATTGTGAGCGCGTTGCTTAACTGCTTGACGAGCACGTTTTCTTGCTTGTGCGGTATTTGCCATCTGTTTTTCCTAAAAAGCTATTCAAAATACGAAGCCCGTAATCATAGCATTTTATAAATATATTGCAAGTTAAAATAATGCAAATATTGCTGTAAATAATACCTAGTGACTATTGGCGTGTTAAAATTATGCAATATGTTGTTAATGCTATACTTTTCTTCATCTACATTATAACGATAAAGCATGAATTTACTCAACGCGCTGGCTAAAGTCGGCAGCATGACTTTTGTTTCGCGTATTTTGGGCTTCGTGCGCGATACGCTTATTGCACGGGTTTTTGGTGCAGGAATGCTGAGTGACGCCTTTATTGTCGCGTTTAAAATTCCTAATCTATTACGCAGGATTTCTGCAGAAGGTGCTTTCAGTCAGGCGTTTGTGCCAATTTTGTCTGAATACAAAAGTCAGCGCGGTTTTGATGAAACGCATCATCTGATCAACCGGGTTGCCACTTGGCTGGGCCTGATTCTGGTGGTGGTTACGGTCGTTGGTATGTTGGCTGCACCTTGGATTGTGAGTTTGGTCGCGCCGGGTTTTAGAGGCGATGCGGTGAAAATGCAGCTGACTATAGAGCTACTACGCATTACTTTCCCTTATATTTTCTTTATTTCCTTGGTGTCGATGGCTGGTGGGGTGCTTAACACCTATAATAAGTTTGGCGTGCCAGCCTTTACGCCGGTATGGCTCAATGTGGCAATGATTGTTGCCATCCTGTTCTTCGCACCTTATTTTGATGAGCCTGTTAAGGTGTTGGCTTGGGCTGTGTTTATTGGTGGGTTTTTGCAGTTAGCCTTTCAGGTGCCATTTTTAAAACAGATAGGCCTGTTACCTAGGCTTGATTTTAAATCGGATGATGAGGGCGTTTGGCGCATACTTAAGTTAATGGGACCTGCTGTACTTGGCGTGTCTGTGGCGCAGATATCACTGATACTGAATACGATTTTTGCCTCATTTTTAAATACAGGCAGCGTCAGTTGGCTTTATTACGCAGATCGCCTGATGGAGTTCCCGACTGGGGTGCTTGGTGTTGCGCTAGGTACCATATTGTTACCCAGCTTATCTAAAGCTTACGCGGGTAAAGATGATAGCGAGTACTCGCAATTGTTGGATTGGGGTCTGCGCTTAACCTTTATTTTGGCAGCACCTGCCGCAGTGGCCTTGGCGGTGTTGGCAACCCCGTTGGTAGCCACCTTGTTTAACTATGGTAAATTTACACCGCTAGATGTGTTAATGACGCAGCAAGCATTAATTGCATACAGCGTGGGGTTGCTAGGCTTGATTCTGGTTAAAATTTTAGCCCCAGGTTTTTATGCGCGACAAAACATCAAAACCCCAGTCAAGATTGCAGTATTTACCTTGGTGATGACGCAGCTGATGAATCTGGTCTTTGTTTTTGGGTTAAATTTGCAGCATGTAGGTTTGGCGCTGGCGATTGGCGTAGGCGCCTGTCTTAATGCTAGCCTGTTATATCACCACTTACGTAAAGCCCAAATTTTCCATCCACAATCGGGCTGGTTACTTTTTGTCGTTAAGTTGTCGCTGGCACTGGGTGTCATGGGTGTTGTGCTGCACTTCGCGATGGGCGATGCTAGCTTGTGGTTAAGTTTAGGTTTAATGCACCGTTTGGTTTATTTGAGTGGCTTGGTGGTGTTAGGTGCAGTAAGCTATTTTGCCATGCTCTTGTTGCTGGGGTTTAGGCCGCGCGACTACATACGTAGAGTGAGCCGATAGATGCAAATTTTTAGACATATTCCTACAGTCTTACAGCCGCCATGTGCCTTGGCGATTGGTAACTTTGATGGCATGCATTTAGGGCATCAGGCGTTATTGACGCAACTTAGGCAAACTGCAAATGCCAGCAATTTAGAGGCGGCAGTGATGACGTTTGAGCCGCATCCACGTGAGTTTTTTACGCCAGAAAGTGCGCCAGCCCGGCTTTGTTCTATGCGAGAAAAGTTGGAGTGTTTTGCGCAAGCTGGGGTGGAGCGTGTTTATGTGTGCAGATTTAATCAGCGTTTTGCTAAGGTGACGGCTGAAGCTTTTATGCATGATATCTTGCGTCAGGCGATTCATGCGCAGGTAGTTCTGGTTGGTGAGGATTTTCGCTTTGGTGCAAAGCGAGCTGGCTCAGTGAATGATTTTGTAGCGGCAGGGTTTAACTTGGTGAGTTTGCCGCAGGTAGATCTGGCCGGGGTAAGGGTTTCTAGCACCAGAGTGCGCTCAGCCTTGGCTGATGGGCATTTGCATGAAGCGTCATCACTATTGGGGCGAGGTTATAGCATTAGCGGTAAGGTAGTGCATGGAGCAAAGCGCGGCCGTCAGCTTGGCTTTCCTACAGCCAATGTGCATATGCGGCATGAACGACCTGCATTAAAAGGGGTATATGCAGTAAAATTAGACGGTTTGAATGCTGTTGCCAATTTAGGGGTGCGCCCAACGATTGCCGGCGTGCCTAAACTGTCATTAGAAGTACATGTGCTTGATTTTAATGGCGACTTGTATGGCAAGCATGTGCATGTGGAGTTTTTGCATAAAATACGTGATGAAATGAAGTTTGATGGTTTGGATGCATTGAAAGCGCAAATTGCAGTTGATGTAGAATTGGCAAGAATTTTTTTTGGGACGGTTGTTTCCCCATCGCGCTAAATGTAACCCTGCCCGATGGGCTGTGGCGCTGACTGAGGTACTTTTTTGATGTGCCTGTAACTGGATTTCTGTGTTGTTTTGATTTATGTGCGCATGAGTAGGTGCGGCATTAAGCGGGCAGGAATGATGAATATGAAATGTGTTGAGATTTGAAATGACTGAAGACAATAAAGAGCAAAGCAAGTATAAATTAAACCTGCCAGAGACCGCCTTCCCGATGCGTGGCGATTTGGCTAAGCGTGAGCCTGCATGGCTGAAAGCTTGGCAGGATAAAAAACTGTATACGCGTATTCGCAATGCGCGCAAAGGTGCAAAGAAATTCATTTTGCATGATGGCCCTCCCTACGCCAATGGTGATATTCACATTGGGCATGCGGTAAATAAAATCTTAAAAGATATCATCGTAAAATCTAAAACATTTTCAGGCTTTGATGCACCTTATGTGCCAGGCTGGGATTGTCATGGCTTACCGATTGAGCTCGTAGTAGAGAAAAATCATGGTAAAAATATAGATCCTGCACAGTTCCGCGAGCTTTGCCGTGCCTATGCAGCTGAACAGGTAGAAAAACAAAAGAAAGACTTTATCCGTTTAGGCGTGCAGGCAGATTGGGATAATCCTTATTTAACAATGGATTATCAAACTGAAGCTGACATCATGCGTGCTTTAGGAGACATTTATAAAAATGGCTACCTGTATCAAGGCAGCAAGCCTGTACATTGGTGTGTAGATTGCGGCTCAGCGCTGGCTGAAGCCGAAGTTGAGTACGAAGATGTCAACTCACCTGCAATCGATGTAGGGTTTAAAGTTGTAGACAATGCGGCCTTGAGTAAGGCGTTTGGCGTCGCTATTACAGGCGATGCGTATGCGGTGATTTGGACAACTACACCGTGGACCTTGCCGGCCAATCAGGCGGTGAGTGTGCATGCTGAGCTTGATTATGACTTGATTCAAACCAGTAAAGGCTTGCTGATACTTGCAAATGCTTTGGCTGCCGCGACATTAACGCGCTATGGTGAAGTCGATGCAAAAGTACTGGCAAGCTGTAAAGGTCTGGCATTAAAACACTTGCAGTTAGCACACCCTTTTGATGCGCGCCAAGTGCCAGTTATCTGTGGTGACCATGTGACCACTGAGGCAGGTACCGGCTTGGTGCATACGGCTGCTGCTCACGGTAATGATGACTGGCTGGTGATGCGTGCTAACTTCCCAGAGCAAAAGCCAAGAGTCTTAATCGGTAGTGATGGTAAATTCTTTACCAGTGAGTTGGTCGAGTTTGCTGCTATTCGTGGCCTAAGCAGACAAGACGCGAACAAAGTTATTTTGGCGAACATGCAGGAGAGTGGTCGCTTACTTGCAAGCGCACGTTTGAACCATAGTTTCCCGCATTGCTGGCGCCATAAAACGCCACTGATGCAGTTGGCGACGCATCAATGGTTTATAGGGATGAATGCCCACGACATCAATGGTAAAGCATTGCGCGAACATGCTAACAAAGCCGTGGATGAGACTGAGTTTTTCCCAAGCTGGGGTCGTGCACGTTTAGAGGCGATGATTAAAAACCGCCCGGACTGGTGTGTGTCACGCCAACGTAACTGGGGCGTGCCTATGCCATTGTTTGTGCATAAGGAAACAGGCGAGCCACATCCGCAAACCACAGCGCTGTTAGAGCAAGCAGCCTTACTTACGGAAAAAACCGGTGTAGAGGCTTGGTTTAGTTTAGATGGTGCGGCCTTCTTGGCGCAACATGCTCCTGACTATGCCGAGCAATATAAGAAGGTGACTGACACCTTGGACGTGTGGTTTGACTCTGGCAGTACGCATGCCGCAGTGCTTAAACGCCGTCCTGAGCTGGCCTTCCCGGCCGATTTGTATTTAGAGGGTTCAGACCAGCATCGTGGCTGGTTCCAGTCTAGCTTGCTGACTGGTTGCGCGATTGATGGTCATGCGCCATACAAAGCATTGCTAACACATGGTTTTGTAGTGGATGGCAGCGGCCACAAAATGAGTAAATCTAAAGGTAATGTGGTTGCGCCACAAAAAGTGATGGATACCTATGGCGCAGATATCTTGCGTTTGTGGGTGGCCTCTACCGATTACTCTGGTGAGCTGACTATTTCGGATGAAATTTTAAAGCGTGTTGCTGAAAGTTATCGACGTATTCGTAACACTTTACGTTTCTTGTTGGCGAACTTGGCTGATTTTGATGCGGCTAAAGACTTGTTGCCGGTGAACGAGTGGTTGGAAATAGACCGTTATGCTTTGCACTTAACAGACAAGTTGCAAACCGAGATATTAGCGGATTATGACCGTTACGAGTTCCACTTGGCAGTGCAAAAGTTTGTGAGCTTCTGTTCAGAAGACTTAGGTGGCTTTTACTTAGATATTCTAAAAGACCGCTTATACACTACTGGTGAAGCCTCACATGCGCGTCGTGTTGCGCAAAGCACATTGCATCATATTACCCACACCATGATGCGTTTAATGGCACCGATTTTAAGTTTCACTGCGGATGAGATTTGGCAAACACTAGATTTGGATGCAGATAAAACTGTATTTGAAGAGCTTTGGTATAGCTTGCCAGCGCACGGATTAAGTGATGCAGAGATTCAATCTTGGCAAACGGTGCTTGAGGTGCGTGCCTTAGCAAATAAAGCGATAGAAGAGAAGCGCGCTGCTGGTTTGGTGGGTTCATCATTGCAATCTGAGCTGGATATTTATGCAGATGGTGCAACCTTTGAGGCATTAAGCCGCCTACAGGATGACTTGCGTTTTGTGCTGATTACATCACGCGCTTCGCTACATCAGCGTGCGGGTGGATTAGAGGTGCAAGTTGCGCCAAGTGCACATACTAAATGCGATCGCTGCTGGCATTATCGCGCAGACGTAGGTGCAGATGCTACGCACCCACATATTTGCGGACGCTGCGTAAGTAACTTGTTTGGTAAAGGCGAGGTTCGCTCACATGCGTAAGTGGTTTGCTATTAGCGCAATTGTGGTCGCCCTAGATTTGTACACCAAGTATTTAATCCAACGCGCATTTGTGTATGGTGAGCACTTAACCATTACTAGCTTTTTTGATTTGGTACGTTTTCATAATGAGGGTGCAGCGTTCAGCTTTTTAGCCAATGCTGGTGGTTGGCAAAAGTGGTTATTCACTGCAGTGACTGCAACTGCCGTTATTGTGATTACGTATCTGATTAAAAAGCATCATCATGAGAAACTATTTAGCTTAGGTTTGGCCTTAGTATTAGGTGGTGCCATTGGTAATTTGTATGATCGCCTGACCCTAGGCTATGTAGTGGATTTTCTGTTTTTTCATATTGATCAGTTATATTGGCCGGCTTTTAATGTGGCAGATAGTGCAATATGCGTTGGGGTCGGTTTGTTACTTGCGGATATTTTCAAGAAGTCGAATGTAAGTTAATCAACTCATAGACATTTATTTCGGAACAAACCTATGCCAGACTGGAAAAAGCTTATCGAAGGAAAAATTGCATTAGCAAAACGTGGTGCAAAGCCAGGTAAAGCGAATGCGAATGAGCGGATTCCGGCAGGGCAAACCGAGGTAAAGAACTTTCCGACTTTAGATTTGGGCATTCGTCCGCAAGTGACAACTGAAAACTGGAGCCTGCGTGTATATGGCTTGGTAGAACATGAGCTCGATATTAACTGGGTGCAGTTTCAGGCAATGCCACAAGTGACGGATATCTCGGATTTTCATTGTGTGACGCGCTGGAGCCAATTGGATATGGACTGGCAGGGAGTGCCTGCCCGCGAGATTTTGGCAATGGCTGCGCCGTTGCCAGCCGCAAAACATGTAACCTTACATGGCTATGACGGCTACACCACGAACTTACCCCTAGATGCTTTATTAGATGATGACGTTATCATTGCCCATAGTGTGTTGGGTGGGCCTTTAACTCCCGCGCATGGCGGCCCGGTACGCATGATTGTACCTAAGCGTTATGCATGGAAGGGCGCCAAGTGGCTGAAAGCTATCGAGTTGCATGAATTTGACCGCCCAGGATTTTGGGAGGTGCGCGGTTATCATAATGAAGCTGACCCGTGGCGTGAGGAGCGCTTTAGCGACGACTAAAGATTAGCTTAGGCTCATACATCACGATGTTTTGCTGGCGGGTCTTGATGTGGTTAGATAATGCTTGGGTTAATGCTAGGTTTCTTGCCTAGTTTTCTTTGTAGCGTACGTCTGTGCATATTTAGGCTGCGAGCGGTGGCGGAGATGTTGCCATCATTCTCTGAAAGTACCCGCTGAATATGCTCCCACTCTAATCTGCCAACTGGTAGTGGTGACGACGCTAGTTCAACCTCTGAATCCCCAGCTTGTTTATCAAATGCAGCAACAATTTCATCCGCATCGACCGGTTTAGCCAAGTAGTGAGTTGCCCCCAGTTTAATTGCTTCTACCGCCGTAGCGATACTGGCGTAGCCTGTGAGCACTACTATTTTTGTTGCTGCTTGTAAGCTTGCCAGCTGCCTGACTAATACTAGGCCAGAGTTGCCTGACATTTTAAGGTCAACGACAGCAAATTCCGGTGGGTCGTTCTGCGCAATGGCAAAGGCCGACTCAGCACTGCTAGCAAGTGTCACTAAAAAGCCGCGTTTGCGCATCGCCATTGCCAGTACATTCAAAAATACCTCATCATCGTCCACCAGTAGCAGAGTGGGCTGTACATCGCTAGATCTTAAGTCTGCTGTATTGTTTGAGTCTATTGCGTCGTTCTCAGGCATGAGCATATCCTTAATGAGCTATGCGCAATTGGTGTAGTGGCAATGTGATGGCGGTGAGCACACCGCCTTCGTCATGATTGGTGAGGGTAAGCGTCCCGCCAAGTTTTGCAATAATCAGTTGCGTGAGGTACACACCTAAGCCCATGCCATTGCCATTTTTTGAGCTGAAAAACGGTTTGCCAAGCTGTGTTTTCACTTCATCGCTAAGCCCGTTACCAAAGTCTCTAATATACATCTGCAAGGTATTTTCATTCCAGTTCGCATCAAATAGCACCCGCTCTGGCGATGCATCGGCAGCGTTGTCTAATAAATTCTGTATGGCCTGGCTTAATGTTCTGTCTGTGAAAATTAACGGGTTGCTGGTGCCACCACTAAAATTGACCACTAACTCTGTTGCTGGGCGCGTATCACGCCAGCGCTGAATCGCATCTTGTAAGAACTGACTTAGTGGTAATCCATGCCCCGCATCTGCTCGGCTTTCGCCAGCATTGCGTGTGATAGATGAAAGTATTTCCTTACAGCGATCAATTTGCGTGCGGATAATGGCTAACTGTTGTAATTGCTCTGGCTGACTTGATAAGTCTCGTGCCAGTTCTTTGCTAATTACAGCCATGGTTGCGAGTGGTGTTCCTAATTCGTGTGCGGCACTGGCAGCGAGCGTTCCTAATGAGAGTGCACGCTCACTTTCTAGCGATTTTTCTCTAACCGCAGCTAGTATTTGATCATAATCACGTAAGCTTTGCCCGATGCGCGTGACAAAGAAAGCAATAATGCCTGCACTCACCACAAAGCCGAGCCACATCCCTACCAAATGGATATCTAGCGACTTCCCAGCCAGATAGTGCATATGCAGGTGTGATAATGGTACGTAATAAAACACCAGTGTGGAGTAGCAAATAACGGCAATAGCTGCCAGTAGCCAAGTGTACTCACGTTTTAAGGCAGCAGCTGCAATCGTCAACGGCAGTAAATACATCCACACTAAAGGGTTGCTATAGCCGCCAGTAAAATAAAATAAGACTGTGAGCCCGAGTAAATCCCCCAGTAACTGTAATAGCAATTCATGGTCAGTCACATTGCTGAATTTCTGCAGGCGCAATAACGTCATCAGGTTAAGTAGCAGCATGCCGCCTACAGCAAGCGCGATAGGAATTTTTGGCAGTGGAATATGCAGGTAATATAGTGCCAGTGTGGCGGCCAGCATGAATGCAATCATGACGCTGCGCAGTAAAAACAAGCGCTGCAAGTTACGGCGCGTTGGGTTTTCTAAAGTGGGGAAATGCGTATTCATCACCTGATTATTATACGTGCTCATGACTAAATTGCATTGCGTCAAATTGTCGCGCATTTATGCGCATAGCCCCTGCGACAATTGGTCACATTACGCAGCGCGCATATCTAAAATATACTGCTAATCCATCAATATATCACTGTATCAGGATGATGCTATAGACATGTCTATGGTAATTGCTGGTAAGCCGTCAATCAACATTAAAAATAATAACTGTAGAATTTGTATATTAAGAATCAGGGGAATGCAATGCGGATTAAGCTAATTTCAACCATCATCGCAGCGAGCTTTAGCGGCACATTATTTGCCGAGCATAATGAGATGATTGATTTAGATGCGGTTGAAGTACGCGCGCCCATGATTGATAGTCGTATCAGTAAACATCCAGCTACTGTCGAGACTTTTGATAAAAGGCAAATCGAAGAGAATGTTAACGCAGCAACACCTGCACAAACCCTGAAATACCTTCCTAGTATTCAAGTACGTGAACGTTTTATCGGTGACAGAAACGGCATTATCGCAACCCGTACGATTGGTACCTTATCTAGTGCACAAAGCCTGCTTTATGCAGATGGCGTATTAATTTCTAACTTACTAGGCAACTCGTTTGCATTTCCTCCACGTTGGGGAATGGTGAGCCCAGAAGAAATCGAAAGTATTAGTATGATGTACGGGCCTTTCTCTGCGCTTTATGCAGGTAACTCATTTGGTGGGGTGATGAGTATTGCGACGCGCATGCCAGACAAACTAGAGTCACATGCAAGTGCACAGACTTTTGCGCAAGGTTTTAAACTATATGGGACTGACGAGCATTATCAAGGTAATCATTTGACCGCTTCTTTTGGTAATAAGGTCAATGATTTTTCATTTTGGGTGGGGGCTGACTATCTTGAAAATGAAGGGCAACCGATGAATTTTTCGACGGCTAATCTTTCAACCACACCAGCAGGTGGCACAGTAGTGAATGGCGCCTATCAGGATAAAAGTGAGACAAATGCGGACAGAGTGATTTTTGGTGCGAATAGTATAGATCATACCAAACAGACTAATATCAAGTTGAAAGCAACCTACGACATTAGTCCAGCGATTAAGTTAGCCTATACCTTGGGTGTTTGGGATATGAGGAGCACAACGGATGTTGAGAGTTACATTAAAGACCTTGCAGGCAATCCTGTATATAACGGTAGGGTTACGTTTAATGGAAGAAGATATGATGTTTCAGGGATGAATCCAGCCGAAGCCGAATCGCTTCATATCATGCAGGCATTCGATATGAAATCTAATACTAAAGGCTTTTTCGATTGGCAATTCACATTATCTGATTATGACTATCAAAAAGATAAAAATAGCGCTGCTAATGCACTTGCTTCAGGTACGGTGGTTCAGGGTAACCCTTACATCACAAGAACTGGCCGCATTACTGATTTGTCAGGAACAGGTTGGACTGTGTTCGATGCGCGCGCTACTTTACGACCAAAGGAACATACGCTTGATTTAGGCTACCATGTTGATCAATATACGCTAAACAGTGATACATATAATACTGCGGATTGGAAAGTTGGCAACGAAGGAGCTTTAAATACATCAGCACGTGGCAAAACTCTCACACATGCACTTTACGCACAAGATAAATGGCAGATTAATCAAAATTGGGCCCTCACTTTGGGAGGGCGTGCTGAACTTTGGCAAGCTGAAGATGGCCAGAACAAAACGACTATTGCTAATGTATTAAAAACCGCAGATTATAAAGACAGAGCTAAAGCAAAATTTTCCCCCAAAGTCTCTATTAGCTTTGAGCCAGTGCCCGCTTGGGGTTTTCGCGCGGCGTTAGGGCAAGCCTTTCGCTTTCCAACCGTAAGCGAGATGTTTCAGCCATTGCAAAATGGCGCTACTGCCTATTTTGTTGAGTCTAATCCTAATTTAAAGCCCGAGGAAGTAATTGCGGGGGAGCTAACAGCTGAGCGACGTTACGACCGTGGTTTGATTAGAGCGAGCTTGTTTAGTGAGAATAAGTACGATGCACTTATCTCCCAAAACATCGCTATTAACAGCGCTATTCCTTACGATACAGGCACTTGTACTAGGTCTGGCGGCTGTAGCTTTGTGCAGAATGTAGATCATATTCGTACGCGTGGCCTAGAGTTAGCTACGCAGTGGCAAGATGTATTGATACATGGTTTGGATTTTCAAGGGAGTGCCACTTTTACAGAGGCAGAGGTGTTAAGTAACAAGGCCGCACCTAATACCATTGGTAATAAACCTCCGCGTATTCCACGCAACATGTTGAAAGCCGTTGCTACTTACCACAGCGGAAACAATCTCACGTATAGTGTTGCAGCACGCTATAGCGGCCGCCAATACAATGCACTTGATAATAGTGATGTGAATGACAGTACATTTGGTGCTGCAAGTAAGTTCTTTGTCGTAGATTTTAAAACTAACTACAAGTTTGCAAATCGATTCACAGCAAGCGTGGGCGTAGATAACCTCAATAATTACAAAGCTTATGTGTTTCATCCCTATCCACAGCGGACAGGTTACGTTCAACTGAAATTTGATTACTGATCATGAAAATTACCACTATATTTTTTGCTTTTTTGCTTTGTTTGAGTTCACAGCTACAAGCACATGAGGACCACACTCATCCGCAAAAGAGCAGTTTGGCGGTAAGTGTTGCCTTTGATGCTAGCGGTTATCTATGGCGGGTCGGTGTGCAAGACGGTTTTGTCGTGGTAGATACAAGTAAAGATGGTGGTAAAGGCTTTACTAAGCCACTTAAGGTAAACGCTCAGCCTCAAAAGATAGGTGCCGATGGCGAGGCGCGACCAAAGATAGCTATTGGCCCCGAAGGTAATTTATATGTCACCTGGACCGAAGGGCTTAAAGCACCGTTTACTGGATACATATGGTTTGCTCGATCTATAGACCAAGGAAAAACGTTTGAAAAGCCTATGTTGGTGCATCAAGATAAGTCAGAAATCACCCATCGCTTTGATTCACTTAATGTGAACAGACATGGAAAAATCACCGTTACTTGGGTGGATAAGCGAGATTTATTAGCAGCGAAAGCCGCCAATAAACCTTATGAAGGCGCTGCGATTTACTATGCTGTTTCAGAGAATAAAGGTGTAAGTTTTTCATTGGAGCGAAAGCTTGCCGACAGCAGCTGTGAGTGTTGTCGTATCGCGCTAACTAATAAACCCGATGGTGCTGTGGCTGCGATGTGGCGCCATGTGTTTGAAGGGAGCGAGCGTGACCATATGATGGCGGAGATTCCAGCCAATCAAAGCATGCCCCAGCCTAAGCGCGCAACCTTTGGCCGTTGGAAGGTAGACGGCTGCCCGCATCACGGCGCGGCGCTGGCTAGTGGTGGTGAAGGCGACGACTGGTGGGGCTACCACATGGCATGGTTTGATGGCGGTAATGACGATGCGGGTGGAAAGGCAACGCTATATTATGCACGTATGGATGGCGAGGCATGGGTGTCATCACCGGCCAAAAAGTTTGGCAATATGAAAAAACAGGCTGGTCACCCGGCTGTTGCCGCAATTGCAGACAATGTTTGGTTGGTTTGGCGTGAAAAAGACCTAGGAAAGCATCAAATCTGGATGATGAAGTCTGATGATGCTGGAAAAAGCTGGAATTTGCCACATGTGCTGAGTGAGAGCAGCGGGGTGGCTGATTACCCGGTGCTGTTGCAAAAAGATAAACAAATGTTTTTGTTATGGAATACTGCTACTGATGGTTTAAAGTTATTGGCTATTTAGCGTTATTTTTACCAGTAGAGTAGCTATAGCCAGATTATGTAGCGCACCATACTTTGGTGTTATGGGTAAGCTCCATCCAAATTGCCCAAGCGCTTGCCGCACTAAGTAACACACCAGCTAAACGCATGCCATAAGGCTCAATCGTGTTGGTCTTCAGTTTTAGCCATAGCCATGGCGCCAAGAATAGGGATGCGCTGGAGCCCAGTGCAAACGCTGACATGCTTAATGCACCGTCTAATGGGTTACCGTTAAATGACGCAATCACCAGTGCTGAATATAACAAGCCGCACGGCATGAGCGCCCACAGCATGCCAATATAAAAGTGGCCGCCTTGCTTGGTACTAAGCTTTTTTACATGCCCCCATATATTGCGTCCGGCACGGTCTACCCAGATCGGCTGGCGTGCGTAGATGATGAGCAATACTCCCCAGAAGAATATCAATACATGGAAGAATGTCCATAATGGGTGCAATACGCTGCTATAGCTAGATAGCCAGGCAATACTTTGAATCGCAAATGTGGCGATTGCCCCCAGCATGGCATACCCACATAAACGGCCAATATGATAATGGTAAATTGCGTAAGGCGTTTGCGGTGACTGTGTGAGCGCGGTGCACGCAGCACCACACATGGCAACACAATGCGGGCCGCCTGCGATACCCATCAGTAGTGAGCTGTAAATAAGCGCGGTTTGCATTGCGCTGCTATTTATCCAGATTTACACCGGTAGCCGCGTGGTTGCGCGCAAGAACAGCAGGTTCCAACGCATTTTTTTCGTCAGTCGTGAGCTGCTTGCTATGGCGTTGTTGTGCAGTTTCATCATGCGCTAACACTGGGTCTTGTCCATTCACGGCAATATATACGGTAGTTAAGCTAGCCACCACCACAATGGCTGGGCCACAGAACACTAGCCACGCATAGCCAGATTTCCACCACTTTGCTTTTTCATTTTGCGTTTGTTTTGTTGACATAAGATTACCTCTTTAACGAGACATGTAAAAAATAGACTTTTCAAATAAACGTTCTTTTGAATCGCCTGCAACAATTTCAAATACTACTGGGTGTGAGCCACTTTTAATCGAGCCATCTGCGATCTGTAAACTCACTGCTACCATTCTTGACTCTGCGGCGTTCACAGTAAATTCTGAATCAGAAGCCAGAGATAAGTCCTCAATGCCAGATACTGAAATATGATAAGTTTCAACATGCTCTGAAGCATTGGTGATTTGCAGTTGGTAAACGTTCTCAACTTTACCGCCGGGTGCAATGCGTGACATCACACCGCGGTCGCGAATGACATCTACCTTAAATGGAATGCGTGTGACCAGCGAGTAAACAAGCCCGGCACTCATCAGCAGCAATAGGGCACTATAAATGAGTACGCGAGGCCGTAAGATTTTCTTCAGTACCTGTTCCTGTGACCAGTGATTAGTGAGTGCGTTCTGTGTGGAGAAACGAATTAAGCCACGTGGGTACTCCATTTTGTCCATAATGCTATTACAAGCATCTACACATAAGCCACAGCTAATACACTCTTGCTGTAAGCCATTGCGGATATCAATACCGGTTGGGCATACCTGCACACAGAAGCTGCAGTCAATACAGTCACCCAAGCCAGTTTGTTTTGCATCTACCTTACGCGAGCGGCCGCTACGCGGTTCACCACGCTCTTGATCATAAGTCACAATGAGTGTGTCATTATCAAACATCGCGCTTTGGAAGCGTGCGTATGGACACATGTGCTTACAGATTTGTTCGCGTAAAAAACCAGCGTTACCATAAGTGGCAAATGCATAAAAACAAATCCAGAATGTTTCCCATGGGCTTAAGCTCCATTGAGAAATGTTATGTATGAGGTCGCGGATAGGGGTAAAGTAACCGAGGAAAGTAAAACCTGTCCATGCTGAAAAACTGATCCAAAGGGCATGCTTGATCGTTTTTTTGGATAGTTTGTTAGTGTTGAGTTTACTTGCATCTAGACGTAGACGCGAGGCACGGTCACCTTCCACTTGCCGCTCTATCCATAAAAATATTTTAGTGTAGACAGATTGTGGGCATGCGAAACCGCACCAAAGCCTGCCGGCAACAGCTGTAAATAAGAACAGGGCTAGGGCGGCAATAATTAAAATGACTACTAAATAAATAAGGTCTTGCGGATACAGCACTAAACCGAAAATATAAAAACGGTGCGTACTAATATCCAATAGCACGGCTTGGCGTTGCCCCCACTCTAGCCATGGCACACCATAGAATACAATCTGTGTAATCCAGATCATTGTCCAGCGCCAGTTTTTATAGAAGCCTGAGATGTTACGCGGGTAAATCTTCTGGTGTGGCTCGTACAATGATCTAGTGACTGGCTGTGCCGGGTCGTTAATGATAGGAATCGTTTTCTTTGGTGTACGTGGCTTAGTTGACACTTTAATTCAGACTTAATTTAGAAATTCGGTGAATAAATACAAAAACGCCCACCATTTTAGCATAAGCCAAATAGTGGGCGTTAAGATGTTGTTTGTATTAAATTAATCTTAGCTAGTTTTTAGCTTCTGACTAATTATTTTGCGTTAGAGAAACGCCAAACATAAGCAGCCAATACGTGAATTTGTTCAGGTGTCAGGCGTGATCCTTGTGCTGGCATTTTATTATCTATGCCATTGTTAATGCGTTGGATAATCGCTGCCTCACCAGCACCGTGCAACCAGATGTTGTCAGTTAAGTTCGCTGAACCAATCGCTTGGTTACCTTTACCATCAGGGCCATGACAAGCTGCACATGCGGCAAATTTTTCTTTACCTAATGCTGCGCGCTCAGCGTCGTGCTCACTGTTAGACAAACTCAATACATAGTTGGCTACGTTTTTAACATCATCAGCACTACCGATTGCCGCCGCCATAGGAGGCATCATGCCATGTCTGCCGTTAGTAATGGTTAGTTTGATGGTTTCGTGTGAACCGCCATGTAACCAATCATTATCGGTCAGGTTAGGGAAGCCTCTGCTACCGTGTGCGTCAGAGCCGTGGCATTGTGAGCAATTGTTCATGAATAAACGCTCGCCGATTGCCATTGCTTTTGGATCTTGCGCAACTTCTTCACCCTTCATGGATGTGAATTTTGCGTAGATTGGCGCAATACGGTCATTGGTTTCTTTAACTTCCTGTTCATACTGTTTAAGCGCAGTCCAGCCTAGTTTACCTTGGTAAGTACCTAAGCCTGGGAACAGGAATAGGTAAGTTGCACCAAACACACAAGTAATAATGAACATCCACATCCACCATCTTGGCATAGGATTGTTCATTTCAATGATGTCTTCATCGTACACGTGGCCAGTTGACTCGCCTGTGTGCGCTGGATCATGTGACTTGCTTGTCATAAATAGTACCGTTAAACAGAAAACGATACCGCCAATCACGATTGCCGAAATAAAATACGGCCAGAAATCGCTTGTAAAATCACTCATTCTTCATCTCCCTCAAGCGGCAATCTTGCCGCTTCGTCAAAGTCTTTTTTATGCCGCCCAGACCAAGCCCAGACCCAGATACCTACAAAGGTAACTAGGGCTAAGACTGTGGCAATGCTGCGTAAACCAATAGTGTCCATGATTCAGTTGCTTATTGTTTAAGCGCTGTACCAAGCACTTGCAAGTAGGCGATTACAGCCTGCATCTCTGTTTTTCCATAAACATCGTTAGCTGCGCTCTTAATTTCAGCATCAGCATATGGAACACCGGCGATTTTTAAAGCGCGCATGTGTGCAGGTAAGTTTTTCGCATCTACTAGGTTTTTCTCAAGCCATGGGTAGGCAGGCATAACAGACTCAGGTACCAAATCACGAGGGTTAATCAAGTGAATGCGATGCCATTCATCACTGTAACGGCCGCCTACACGTTGTAAGTCTGGACCTGTACGTTTACTACCCCATTGGAATGGGTGATCGTAAACAAACTCACCAGCTACTGAGTAGTGACCATAGCGTAATGTTTCAGCTTTAAATGGGCGAATCATTTGTGAGTGGCAGTTGTAGCAGCCTTCACGAATATAAATGTCGCGCCCAGCTAATTGCAGTGCGGTGTAAGGTTTTAAGCCTTCCACTGGTTGTGTCGTTGATTTTTGGAAGAATAGCGGTACGATTTCAACCAAGCCACCAAATGAAACCACAACCAAAATTAAGATTACCAATAAGAAACTATTGGTTTCAATTTTTTCGTGGCTAAAGCCTTTTTGTTCTTTATCTGACATTTTCGATCTCTTAAGCATGAACAACTGTTGAAGGGATTCTGGCGCGAGCAGGTTGCCCCATTTGAACTGTTTTAATTACGTTCCACAGCATGATGGCCATACCAGTAACGTACATCAAGCCGCCAGTCATACGGATTACGTAGAATGGATGCATTGCTTTAACAGACTCAACAAATGTGTAAGTTAATGTACCGTCGTCATTCATCGCACGCCACATTAGACCAGCAGTAACGCCTGAGATCCACATTGCGGTAATGTAAAGAACTACGCCGATCGTTGCTAACCAGAAGTGCAACTCAATTGCTTTCTTGCTGTACATTTGTTTTACACCCCACAAGCGAGGTACTAAGAAGTACAGTGAACCCATAGATACAAAACCAACCCAGCCTAAAGCACCAGAGTGCACGTGACCTACGGTCCAGTCTGTGTAGTGTGAAAGTGAGTTAACGGTTTTAATCGCCATCATTGGTCCTTCAAACGTACTCATGCCGTAGAAAGACAATGAAACGATTAAGAAGCGCAAAATAGGGTCATCACGAAGTTTGTGCCAAGCACCTGACATTGTCATCATGCCGTTAATCATGCCGCCCCAGCTTGGTGCTAATAGGATTAAAGACAGTACCATACCTACTGATTGTGTCCAGTCAGGTAGCGCGGTGTAATGTAAGTGGTGTGAACCTGCCCACATGTAAGTGAAAATCAAGCCCCAGAAGTGCACGATAGACAAGCGGTATGAGTACACTGGGCGTTCTGCTTGCTTAGGAATAAAGTAGTACATCATGCCCAAGAAGCCAGCAGTCAAGAAGAAGCCAACTGCGTTATGACCATACCACCATTGGATCATTGCATCTTGTACACCAGCGTAAGCTGAGTATGATTTCATCCATTCGGCAGGGATTGCAGCACTGTTAACGATGTGCAAAATTGCTACCACGATGATAAATGCACCGTAGAACCAGTTTGCTACATAAATGTGTTTGATTTTTCTTTTTGCGATGGTGCCAAAGAAAACAATCGCGTACATCACCCAAACTACCAATAGTAGTAAGTCGATAGGCCATTCTAGCTCTGCATATTCTTTAGCTTGAGTGTAGCCTAAAGGTAAAGAGATGATCGCTGCGATAATGACGGCTTGATAGCCCCAGAATGAGTAGCGAGCCAACATCGGAAATGCTAGTTTAGCTTGGCTGGTACGTTGTACTACATAGTACGACGTAGCAAACAGTGCACAGCCACCAAATGCAAAAATAACCAAGTTGGTGTGCAGTGGACGTAAACGACCAAAGCTGGTCCATGGCAGTCCTAAATTTAATTCAGGAAATGCAAGTTGTGAGGCAACAATCACCCCCATTAACATTCCAAGAACTCCCCAAACTACCGCCATTACGCTAAACCGGCGTATGACGTAGTCGTCGTAAAACGTTTCTACATTATTAGTGCTCATTACTTTCATCCTTAAATAAAACCAAATCATATTCATGACTATTGGCGGGCCCTAGCGCCGTAGTCATATCAGCATCCGTTTCAATTCTAAACAATAGTGCACGTGCTTTAATCGCGGAATTATACAACGTAATCTTCGCTTTTACATTGGATTTAGCGACTTTTTGTGTGTGCAGGCAAGTGTCAGTACATGAACTGTAATGCTTGTTTACATTAAATATTTTTTAGCATTTAAAGTGGCAAGTAGTGATCAATTAATAAACCTGCAAATAATAGGGTTAAATAAATAATGGAGTATCTGAAAGTGCGCTTAGCTAGTGCATCTGAGTAATGCAAGTAAAGTTTAATTACATAAGCCATGAAAATAGCATCTAACAGCAGCACTGAGCTTAAGTAAATCATACCACTCATACCTAGGCCGTAAGGCATGAGTGATACTGCCACCAAAATAACGGTGTAGAGCAGGATGTGTAACAAGGTAAAGGTTTCACCATGCGTGACAGGTAACATGGGCATGCCAACTTTGGCATATTCTTCTCTGCGGTATAGTGCGAGTGCCCAAAAGTGTGGAGGTGTCCAAGCGAAGATGATTAAGAACATAATCAGTGACTCTGGTGAAACGGTGTTGGTGACGGCAGCCCAACCCAAGATAGGTGGCATGGCACCTGAAGCGCCGCCAATGACGATATTCATCGGTGTTGCCGGTTTAAGGAAGATAGTATAAATCACGGCATAACCAACAAAGGTGGCTAGTGTTAGCCACATGGTCAGTGGGTTAACATAAAAATACAGAATTGCTAACCCGGTGCCGCCTAGTAACGTGGCAAACACCATAGTTTCACTTGATGACACTTGTCCTGTAGGCAGAGGGCGGGCGCGAGTACGCGCCATGTTGGCGTCAATTTTGTGTTCAATCAGGCAGTTAAAAGCTGCCGCCGCTCCTGACGCAAACGCAATGCCGAGCGTTGTCGCAAACAACAGCGGTAGCGGTACCATGTTAGGCGTAGCTAAAAACATACCAATCAATGCGGTGAACACAATCAGTGAAGTCACACGTGGCTTGCACAGTGGAAAAAAGTTTTTTAATCGCGGAACGAGTGCTTTAATTTGGCCCATGACGTTAACGTGCATGTGTAGCTCACTTTTAAGTTTTTGAGTGGTCATGTTGATGCTCCGTGATTTTAGAGTTAAGAACGATGGTGGTAATAACAAGTAATGCTGCGCCCAGATTGTGCAGTACGGCTAATGCCAAAGGTAAGTGCAGAATAAGATTGGCGATGCCAATGATGACCTGTGCTGTTAACAAGCTGAGTAGCAACAGCGCGATTTTCCTTAATGCGGGTAGTTTGAGCAGTTGCAACACCAGTGTGGTCATGTAAATAAACGTGATTAGTGCGCCTATCCTATGCGTCCATTGAATAGCGGTCAGTGATGCCAGCGTTAAATTACCACCATTAGCGCTTTGTCCGAGCTCACGCACCAGATGGAAAGCATCATTAAAATCCATTTCTGGGAGCCAGTGACCATGGCAGGTAGGAAAGTCTGTACAGGCTAGCGCGGCATAGTTGGTACTAGTCCATCCGCCTAACAGCACTTGTAGCAGCAATATCAATATTGCGCCGCGGACCATTAGCTTTAAGTGGGGTGGGGTGTGCGGTATATTGTGATGCGTGACCCAATGGCGGTGCGCTAACCAGGTGAGCAATCCCAGCGTGATTAAACCACCAATTAAGTGTGCGCTAACAATCACCGGTTTTAATAGCATGGTGACCGTCCACATCCCTAGCATGGCTTGAAATAGGATGATGATAAGTAATGCTGTGGTCAGTATAGGCTTTACCGATAATTGGTGCTTATTGATCCATCCCAGTACGAAAATTGCCAGCACCACTAAACCTAGCGAGCCTGCTAAGTATCGATGCGCCATTTCTTTCCACGCTTTAGCGGCTTCAACTGGTTTATCTGGATGTAGCATCTGTGCTTGCTGAATCGCAGTTTCACTTTGTGGCACAGTGAGGGTGCCATAGCAGCCTGGCCAGTCCGGGCAGCCTAGTCCTGCGTCAGATAGTCTGACATAAGCACCAAGCACGACAACACATAGTGCGAGTATGGCGCCAAACAAACATAGATTTTTAAAGAGTTTGTAGCCCATGACTAGCCTGTCCAAGAGTATTTCATTAAACGCGTGATATCTTTGCGAACCAGTGCGGGTGATGTAGAGGCGTGATAGCTGATGATAAGCTGGCCCAGCGGGTCACTCAGGTAAATTCTATTCGCGTTAATGGCGGTTTCATTGTCTATATTGAATTGCTGGCTGAATGCAATGACATCGTCTGCAGGTTGATTGATGATTAATAGTTCTGGGTAGTTGCGTGCAATATCAGCAACATCAGGTGTCGTCGTGATTAACACACGCTGCATGCGTGGAATTTCTTTGTATAAAGAAACATGTAGCTGCCGCATCTGGTGCAGCTTGTTTTTGCATTGGAGGTCACAGTCCGTGGTGACATAGACCATGCTCCATTTATCTTTGAGCAAGCTGGTGCTTACCTTGGTGCCATTGCTATTGATGAGTGCCTGACTGATAGATAACGTCCTAGGCGGTGACACTAACTCGCCCACACTTTCTCCCTTAGGGCGCCAGTCAAGTTTGTACATCGCGATAACCGCGATGATAGGGATAATAAAAAAAATCAACATGCATAAGAGTATTAAGCGGCCTCTACGTTGCTGGTTGAGATACTCAGTGCTGTCCATGGCCGTATTTATCATATGATTTTGCCTATATTTTGGTATTGTTGGCTTTTTTAATGCTGGTGAATAAGAAAATAAGTACGCTAGCCAGCGCAAACCCAAACCATTGGTAAGCGTAACCTATGTTGGTTGTAATCTTACTGGTAGGCAGTTGCCAGTTACGCACAAAGCCACCTGCATTACTTTTGGCATCTAATTTAATCACCAGCGGTAATATGTGAATAGGCACGATTTTTTGGTAACGCTCCATATCCATATGTTGCCAGATGACATTCCATGTGCTTTTTTGCGGTTCACTTTCCAGTGTAAAAATCTTGCTGCTAGGCAACCAGACTAAGCCTGTGACTTCTAATGCTTGGTTGGGCGTGCTGATTCTTGGTAAATCCGTATGTGTGGCGCTGCCTGCTACCCAGCCCCTGTTAACTAATACATAATCGTTGCTGCCATCAAGTTTGAGTGGGGTGATGACATGAAAGCCTGCCACATTGTTTTCCACTTGATTGTCGAGCAGTATTTGATACTCGGTTTCATAGTGGCCTTTTATTTTTACTTTTTTGTATTTCCACGCGTCTAAATTGTTGAAGTTGCGCGGCAGGCTTAATGCATCCTGCTTTAGTGAACGATTGTAGCTAGACTGGATTTCTGTGCCTAACTGCGCTTTGTGGTATTGCCATAAGCCTAGTTTGATAAATAGTGGTAAGCAAATCATCAGAATCAATAAGCCTTGCCATGAAGGGCGCAGTAAGTAATTTCCTAATCTAAATTGCATTTGTCTGATGTGCATCGCATAATGACTTAACTAAACTGATAGGACATGATTATGATATTCAAAGTTGTTATTGTGTTGGTGCTGTTTGTCATCATTGCTAGCTTGTTTTCAGCATTGTATTTTTTGGCCAAAGATAAAGATGCTGGGGTACGTACGGTAAAAGCATTGACCATACGTATTGGTCTTTCTATTACCTTGTTTGTGTTTTTGTTGATCGGCTATTACTTCAATTGGATTCCGCATGCTGCTACCTAAGGGTTTCGTAAAGTAACTCATTAATTTAGCAGTGTTAGTTTAACTAAGCGGCGCATATGCGCCGCTTATTTTTTGATGGTGTTATAACCAATACACAAAAATAAATAACCCTAGCCAAACCACGTCTACAAAGTGCCAATACCAAGCAACACCTTCAAAGCCAAAATGACTTTTAGCCGAGAAATGCCCTTGCATGGAGCGTAACAAAATCACAATTAGCATAATGGTGCCTAATGTGACGTGGAAGCCGTGGAAGCCGGTCAGCATAAAGAATGTTGCACCATAAGCACCGCTACCCAAGGTTAGTCCCATATGGGTATAGGCTTCGTGATACTCGAAGGCTTGGCAAACCAAGAATGCTGTACCTAGAGCAACGGTTAGAAATAAACCGAAAATCAGCTGTTTGCGGTTATCTTTCAATAAGCCCCAGTGTGCCCAGGTAATGGTTGCGCCTGAGCTAAGCAGTAATGCGGTATTGATGGCAGGTAAGCCCCATGCTGCCATTGGTGTCAGTGTGCCAGGCTTGTATTCTGTGCCTAGTACCGTGCCGCCAGGGCCCGCAGATGGCCATGTACCAAGGAAGTCTTTGTAAGGGGTAAAGATGGGGTCGAACGCCGCAAGGTCGGGTACCGAAATAATACGCATATAAAATAGCGCACCAAAGAATGCGGCAAAAAAAGCAACTTCAGAGCAGATAAAGACGATCATGCCGATACGAAAGGATTTGTCTTCCCATTTTTTATATTGGCCGGTAATGCTTTCAACCACAACTGCACTTAACCATTTGAACGTCATCAGTAAAATGATGGCTGCACCTATATACATCATCCATTTTCCTGGTGTTTGCAGGTATGCGAGATCTTTGTTTTTATCAGTAGCTACACTAAAAATAAAACCGGACGCCAGTGTGAGTAACCCTGCTGATAAAACGACAGGATATAAAGCGCCATGTGGGACATAGTAATGATTATTTGAATGTGTTGTCATGCATAAGCTCCCCATTACATTATTTAACTTGCTTGTAGCTAAAATAAAATCAATAAATGATGGTTATTGTTTTATCTAGACCAATATATGCGTTATTTTTTCAATTTAATTACCCGTTATTTACTCTTTAATTACTTGGATGCTTATTTATCTACACTGAAGAATGCATAAGATAAAGTCATCTCTTTTACGTCTGCAGGTATGTCTGGGCTTACAAAGAAACGTAACGGCAATAGCTTTGTTTCCCCCGGATTAAGCGCCTGCCTTTCAAAACAAAAACATGCTAATTTCTTAAGATGAGCAGCAGCTACGCCTGGTGTTACGCTAGGCACTGCTCTACCTGCCACCACTTCATTGGTGATATTCTTCGCCTCAAACAGTACGGTTTCCACTTTGCCAGGATGCACCTTGATACTGGATTGTTTAGGATAAAAGTTCCAGCCCAGTCCAGGCATAGTGCTAGTGGTAAATTGCACGGTTACCCAGCGTGTTTCATCTACCTTGGTGTTGTTTAGCTCGCTGACAGTGCTTTTGGTTTTCCCGTTTAGCCCTGTCATCGTGCATAACACGTCATATATTGGCACTAATGCAAATGCAAACAAAAGTGCCGCAACGACTACCCATATCATTTTGTAGCCTAGCCTTTTGTTGGCTGCCGACCTAAGTTCCGTAGCGCTTAGGTCGGTTTTGTTTGCATCTATTTCCATATGGTAAACATGGATGCTAAATACCAAATGAACGCGATTACCGCCAAAACAATGGCTACTTTCTTGTTTTTATCACTTCTGGTAGTTTCTTGATTTTTCATATCAATTAAGTAACTGCCTTATCCTATTTAATAATCGGTTGCTCGGTAAAGCTATGGTAAGGCGGTGGAGATGGCAAAGTCCACTCCAGCCCCTCTGCGCCTTCCCACACTTGGCTCGTTGCTTTTTTGCCGCCTTTGACTGTGCTGATAATGTTATAAACAAAGATCAGTTGCGATAAGCCAAGTACAAATGCAGCCATGGATGAAATCATGTTGAACTCTGCAAACTGTAATGCATAGTCTGGAATGCGGCGTGGCATGCCCGCTAGACCCAAGAAGAATTGCGGAATGAAGGTAAGGTTAAAGGAAATCGCGGTGAGCCAGAAATGTAATTGGCCTAGTTTTTCGTTGTACATATGCCCGGTCATTTTTGGCAGCCAGTAGTAAACCCCAGCCATAATGCCCATGATGCCACCAGCAAATAGTGTGTAGTGGAAATGGGCGACAACAAAGTAACTGTTGTGATATTGCGCATCGGCTGCAACGTCAGCGAGCACTAAGCCTGTTAAACCGCCGATACCAAATAGGATAATCCAGCCTACTGTAAACAGCATCGGGGTTTCAAAGCTCATGGAGCCGCGCCACATGGTTTTAATCCAACAGAAGAACAATACAGCGAGCGGAAGTGAAATGGCCATGGTGCTGTACATGAAGTAGAGCAGCGCGGGTACCGGCATTCCAGCGGTAAAGAAGTGATGCGCCCACACAACGACTGACATTGCACCGATAGCCCATAATGAATATACCTGTGCTTTATAGCCATACATTGGTTTACGTGAGAACGTTTGTAATATTTGTGGAATGAAGCCCCATACCGGTAGCAGCAAAATATATACTTCAGGATGACCAAAGAACCAGAATAAGTGCTGGAACATGATGGGGTCGCCGCCGCCAGCAGCGTCAAAAAAGTGAGTACCAAAATGACGGTCTGTCAGCAGCATGGTGACGGCGCCTGCAAGTACAGGAATCGTTGCAATCAACAAGAATGCAGTAATCAACCAGCCCCATGCAAACATCGGCATTTTCATGAGTGTCATGCCTGGTGCACGCATGTTAAATAAGGTGACGATAATGTTGATAGAGCCTAATACAGAAGAAATACCTAGCAAGTGCACTGCAAAGATTGCGAAATCTACGCCTATGCCACCTTGAATCGAGAGTGGTGGGTAGAATGTCCAGCCGGTTGCCAGTGCGCCGTCACCAATGCCAAATAGCGCTAGCGTAAATGGCAGGGTGAGTAAAATTGCAGACGGAGGCAGTAACCAAAAGCCCCAGTTGTTTAAGCGCGGTAACGCCATGTCTGGCGCGCCAATTTGCAATGGCAACATCCAGTTGGCAAAGCCGGTGGCCGCGGGCATGAGTGCTGCAAAAATCATAATCAGTGCATGCACGCCGATGAGCTGGTTAAAGAAGTCTGGCTTAATTAATTGTAAGCCTGGTTGAAATAGCTCGGCACGAATGCCAAGTATCATTGACCCACCCACCAAGAACATAATCAGCGAGAAGGTCAGGTACATGGTACCGATATCTTTGTGATTAGTGGTAGTTAGCCAGCGCATGATCCCCGTCGGGTGGTCAGTGTGCTCATCATGATGTGCGACTGTAGTAGTGCTCATAACTCTCTCCTGTACCTGTGTTTATTGACGTGCGGCTTTAACCTGCGCGGGTTGAAGAACATCACCCACACTGTTGCCTAGCGCGTTGCGTTCATAAGTGATGACGGCAGCAATTTCAGTGTCATTTAATAGCGCTTTCCATGCTGGCATCACACGTATCCCGTTGAGGACTCGATCTAAATGGCTGTCTGGCAGATATTTGCCGCTGGCGTCAAAGATTGGTGAAGTTGCGATTTTGCTGCCAGTGAGTGCGGGGAACGCTGGAGGCAGGCCTGCACCGGATACTTGGTGGCAGACTGCACAGTTTTTATCATAGACGGCCTTTCCTTGAGCGATTAACTCGTCTTTGCTCCACTCTTTATCTGCGCCTGCAGCTTGTGCGTTGATTTCTTTTTGCTTGAGATCTACCCAGGCTGCGTATTCAGCTTTAGGTAGCGCATCAACCACAACTGGCATATAGCCATGACCTTTGCCACATAGCTCCTTACATTGGCCACGATAAGTACCTGCTTTATCAACCTGCACCCAAGTTTCACGGATAAAGCCTGGAACGGCAACACGTGAGGAACCGAACTGTGGTACCCACCAGTTGTGCAGTACATCGGTTGATGTCATGAGTATGCGTACCTTGGCGCCAACCGGTAGAACCAGTCGGTTATCTACGTCTAGCAGGTATGGACTCTTAGGATCGTCAACGGGAGGTACTGTGCCGTTTACTTGGTCTTGAGGGGTAGATAGGGTGCTGGTGAACTTAATACCTTTGGCATCTACTAGGCCATTTTGGTTCCCTTTGTCTGTATTGCCTATGTACTCATATTGCCAGCGCCATTGCGAGCCGGTGATTTTAATCATCATGTCGGACTCGTTTTTAGTATCCTCCATCATCACTACGCTGTGGTAGGCAGGGATGCCCATGATGACAAAGTCAATCACGAGTAGAATAACAAATGGAATCAATGTCCAGAAAATTTCTGTCGCGGTGGACGGTGCTTTGTCTACCACTGCTTGATGACCAACACTCTTGCGGTGTTTAATCAGTGAGTAAATCATGATGGCGAGTACTACAACAAAAATCACGGCAACAATCAGCATGAATTTATTGTGTACATGTAGCGTATCAAGTGCCATCGGAGTGACTGGCTCAGGAAAGTTCCAGCGAATCTCAGCAAGCACTTGCGGTGCTGTGAGTAACAAAAGTAAACCGAAACCTATCTTTTTCATAGCCTGCTTCAACATACCTTCTCCCAAAACAAAAACCATTAAACGATTTTTAAATCTTGCTTCAGTTGCTTGGCGATAACTTCTCGCTCTTCTTTGTTGATGTAACGACTGCCAAATTCGACCTCCTTGCCATGTGAGCCAATGAAGATCGCGGTTGTACCGTCCAAGGAGTCGTGTAATGTCACCCTTGTCCAGTAGCGCTGAAAAGTGAATTTCTCAAAACTTTTATAACTGTATTTCTCTATTACCACATCATCATTAACGATTTTGATGCTTTCAAAGTCACCATAATGCAGGTAGGCATTGATGAGTACGTATGCCAGCACGATGATTTCTAACCCTGCAAATGGCAGCACTAACCAAGCACCTGCTAACGTAAACCCAATGGTAATTGTCATGGTGATGGTGAAAACACCAGCAAACAACCAGACAAATCCTGTTGGGGATAGCGAGTTATTGGGCTTTGCAATCAATATGTTGCCATCTGAGCCAGAAACCGTCATGCATCATCCAAGCTTCACGTTTAAATTGATGATTTGCTAACACAATTTCATATGCGTCAATTTGACGCATGTCAGAAACTAGCATAAAAAAATTAATTACTCAAGAGAATTTGTTACAGATTTGAAACAAATAGAAATATTTTTGAAAGGTTTTTTTGACGTATTTGCACGTGGAAAAAAGTGCAGTTTGAGGCTGGGTTTATGTGAGCCGTGCGCTGCTAATAAGTTAGCATGTACATAGCCTATGCGACTTTTGAGCAAAAAATATTTTAGTCGTCATCTTCTAAAATACGTTTGCCTTCATCTTCGATATCTTCAAACTGACCGCGATAAATTGCCCACCATAATCCGCCAAGGACAACAAGTGCCATGATGACCGAGAGAGGGATGAGTACAAATAATATGTCCATGACGAGCTCCTTTATTATTAGCTGTGCGTGTCTGTTTCTGATGATGCAAATTTAGTTAGGCGCAGTGCATTAGCTACCACAATCAGTGAGCTAACAGCCATACCTAGGCCCGCTAGCCAAGCGGATAGTATGCCAAAAAATGCGAGTGGGATACTGATTAAGTTATAGACAATCGCCCAAGCGATGTTTTCTTTAATGATCCTCATGGTTTGCTTGGCATGGCGAATCAGGTGTGGAATCTGGCTGATGTCGCCATTTAAAAATACATAATCAGCATGTGCCAATGTAAGCGGCACACCTTTGCCCATGGCGATAGATACATGGGCGCTGGCTAGAATAGGGCCATCATTCAGGCCGTCGCCCACCATCAATACTTTTTTGCCTTCACGTTTGAGTGCCTGCAGGCGTAAAAGTTTGTCCTCTGGGCTGCAGGCCGATTGGAATTGGGTAATGCCAATTTGGTTTGCGGTGTTTTCTACTGCACTGGAACGATCCCCGGATAGTAGTTCGATAGCGAGCTTGGCCTCTTTTAGCGACGCGATTGCGAGTGCGGCGTTGTGTTTGATGGCTTCTTGTAAAGTAAAGGTGGCTAGCCAGCCTTGCTTGTTTGCTAGATAGACTTGTTGTGTGCTGGTGTTGATTTCCGCAATGCCGCAGAAAATTGCCGAGCCAAGTTTGAGATCATTGCCAACCGCACTATGCTCTAGTAATGAAACGTCGGCCGCACCGGACTTAATGGTTGCACTAATGCCCGCGCCAGATGTTTCTTCAATGTCATTTAACTCGATTTCTGGCGAGGGTAAGTCATTGGCTTTGTGGGCATTAACCAGTGCGCGTGAAATCGGATGCATCGAATGTTGTGCAATTGTTGTGGCAAGCGTTAACGCTGCCGATTCTGTCAGCCCTGCTTTTGTGACAATCGTTTTAATTTGAATGTGATCTTCTGTCAGTGTGCCGGTTTTATCAAAAATGATCGTATCGACGTCGGCAATGTTTTCAATCGCCTGGATGCGTTTAATTAAAATGCCGCGCTTCACAAAGGCGCTGGCACTGGCAAGCATGGCTGCTGGCGTGGCTAGTGAAAGTGCGCATGGGCAGGTGACAATCAGGACAGCGGCGGCTGTCATTAAGGCGCGTCCGTGATCTATGTTCCATAGTAATGCTGCTGCGATAGCGGCACTTAGCATTACAAAAATCAAAAACGGGCGGGCAACACGGTCTGCTAGCTTGGATAAGCGTGGCTTCTCAACGGCGGCATTGTTGATAAGGTTAACAATTTGGCCGTATTTGGTAGATTCGCCTATGGTATTGAGTGTGATGCACACTGGCTGGCGCAGATTGTAACTGCCCGCAATTACATCATCATTCAGGTTTTTCTGGATAGGGGTGGATTCGCCGGTGAGTAGCGATTCATCCACACTGGTATTGCCGCTAATAATTTTTCCGTCAGCTGGGAACGCCTCACCAATCTGCACGCGGACGATATCGCCCACTTTCAGCTTGGTGTTCAGCACTCTTGCAAAAGTGCCGTCCGGGTTCTGTCGTTCTGTGTTTTCAGGAATGCGACTGGCGAGATTATCTAGTGCCCCCAGTGTTTTGCGATGCAGCTTTACTTCAACCAAGCGCGCAGAAAGTAAAAAGAATACAAACATGGTGAGAGAGTCAAAATACACGGTACTGCCCCACCAGCCGCTAGGGTCAAACGTGGCGGCAGAGCTCACAATGAAAGTGATGATAATGCCTAGTGCCACAGGCAAATCCATGCTGATTTGCTTTTGCTTCAGGTCGCGCAATGCATTACTGAAGAATGCGTTGCTGGAGAACAGTAGTACCGGTAGACTCAGTAGCCAAGATGCCCAGTTGAGTAAGTGCAATATGTCGCTGGAGATTTCGCCCGGCGTCGTAAAGTAGGTTGGGCTGGCGTACATCATGACTTGCATCATGCAGAATCCGGACACCATCCAGCGCCAAAACGCGGCTCTTTGTTTTTGTAGTGAGGCTAGGTCATCTTCATGTTGAGTGGCGGGGAAAGCACTGTAACCTAGATCATGGATGGCGGTGAGTATTTTGGAGGGAAGCGTTGCGCTGGGCGACCAAACCACTACCGCACGTTTTTTGGACATGCTCACGCGCGCACTCACAATGCCCGGCGTTGATTTCAAGCCTTGCTCAATAATACCGGAGCATGCGGCGCATCGTAACCCATCCAGCAACAAGTCAGATTGTACTAATTGCTGCGAGGACTGTATGTCTTGATTAGCGATGGGTTTGCTAAACGCTTGCCATTGGTCTTCGGTATCTAAAATCGTCCAAGCTGCGTTGGATGGTGTGTCTTCAGCACTGAAAGTATTGGTAAGCAAAAATCCACTCCATGCAATGGCGTAGTCAACAAGACGGTGAATCCCATTGGCTTTTAAATAACGAATTAATACTTTGTATTATATATTGAAAAGTAAACATTCAGCCCCACGTTAGCTGCAGAAAAGCATTTAAACCTTAGAGTGATAATAGGAGAAATCTGTGCGCTTTGATAAATTAACGACTAAATTCCAACAAGCGATTAGCGATGCGCAAAGCTTGGCTTTGGGCGCTGATAATACCGCAATTGAATCACAACATTTACTACAGGCATTGCTGCAGCAGGACGATGGCGGTACTGCGTCGCTATTGGCGCGCGCCGGTGTGCAACTGAATCAGCTGAAAACAGGCTTAACTGCCGCCATTGCCAATTTGCCTAAATCAGCCGATACCAGCGGTGAGGTGGCTATTTCACGTGATTTGAATAATCTGCTGAATGTGACAGATAAGCTTTCGCAAAAACGCGGCGATGCTTATATCGCGAGCGAGATGTTTTTATTAGCGCTGGCTGATGATAAAGGTGAAACAGCAAAGTTGCTTAAACAAAATGGTTTAACTAAGGCGGCACTAGAAGCGGCAGTTCAGGCAGTACGTGGCAATGAAAATGTAGATAGCCAGGAAGCTGAAGGCCAGCGTGAGTCGCTAAAGAAATATACGATAGATTTAACCGAGCGTGCGCGCCTTGGCAAGCTTGACCCAGTAATTGGCCGTGATGATGAAATCCGCCGTGCGATTCAAGTATTGCAGCGCCGTACCAAAAACAACCCGGTGCTGATTGGCGAACCTGGCGTAGGCAAAACTGCGATTGTAGAAGGCTTGGCGCAGCGCATTGTTAACGGTGAGGTGCCTGAGTCGCTAAAAGGCAAAAAAGTATTGTCATTGGATATGGCAGCCTTGCTGGCAGGGGCAAAATACCGTGGCGAGTTTGAAGAGCGTTTGAAATCTGTGCTCAAAGAACTAGCGCAGGATGAAGGGCAAACCATCGTTTTCATTGATGAAATTCATACCATGGTGGGTGCCGGTAAAGCAGAAGGCGCGATGGATGCAGGCAATATGCTGAAACCCGCTTTAGCCCGTGGTGAATTACACTGCGTGGGTGCGACCACTTTAGATGAGTACCGCAAATATATTGAAAAAGATGCGGCGCTGGAGCGTCGCTTCCAGAAAGTATTGGTGGATGAGCCTTCTGTGGAGGCAACCATTGCGATACTGCGTGGCTTGCAAGAGAAGTATGAGTTGCATCATGGCGTGGAAATTACCGACCCAGCGATTGTGGCGGCAGCTGAATTGAGCCATCGCTATATTACGGATCGCTTTTTACCAGATAAGGCGATTGATTTGATTGATGAGGCAGCAAGTCGCATCAAGATGGAAATCGACTCCAAACCTGAGGTGATGGATAAACTGGAGCGTCGTTTGATTCAGCTGAAAATCGAGCGTGAGGCGGTGCGCCGTGAAAAAGACGAAGGCAGTAAAAAACGCTTTGAGCTAATTGAAGAAGAGATCGGCAAGCTGGAGAAAGAGTACGCTGATTTAGAGGAAATCTGGAAAGCTGAGAAAGCACAGGTGCAGGGTTCTGCTCACATTAAAGAAGCGATTGAAAAAGTAAGGTTTGAAATAGAGGAAGCCACACGTAAGGGCGATTGGCAGAAAGTCTCTGAGCTGCAGTATGGCAAGTTGCCACAACTGGAAATGCAGCTGAAGCAGGCGTCAACCGCTGAGGTGAGTGTAGATTTAACCAAACACAAAATGCTGCGCACCGAAGTGGGCGCCGATGAAATTGCCGAAGTGGTGAGTCGTGCAACGGGTATTCCTGTGAGCAAGATGATGACGGGCGAGCGTGAAAAATTGCTGACGATGGAAGCAAAATTGCATGAGCGCGTGGTCGGGCAGGATGAAGCGGTGCGCCTGGTTTCTGACGCGATTCGCCGCTCTCGTTCTGGTTTGGGTGATCCCAATCGACCTTATGGCAGCTTCTTGTTTTTAGGCCCTACCGGTGTCGGTAAAACTGAGCTATGCAAGTCATTGGCTAACTTCTTGTTCGATAGTGAAGATCATTTGATTCGTATCGATATGAGCGAGTTTATGGAGAAACACTCGGTTGCGCGCATGATAGGTGCGCCTCCTGGCTATGTGGGTTATGAAGAGGGTGGCACCTTAACCGAAGCGGTGCGTCGCAAACCTTATAGCGTGATTTTGCTAGATGAGGTGGAGAAAGCGCACCCGGATGTATTTAATGTATTGCTACAAGTGTTGGACGACGGTCGATTGACCGATGGGCAAGGTCGTACGGTGGACTTTAAAAACACGGTGATTATCATGACCTCTAACCTTGGCAGCCAAATGATACAAAGCATGAGTGACCAAGACTATCAGTTGGTTAAGTTGGCGGTGATGGGCGAGGTGAAAACGCATTTCCGGCCAGAGTTTGTGAACCGGATTGACGAGGTTGTGGTGTTCCATGCGCTGGGCGAAGAAAACATTAAATCTATTGCGGCAATTCAGCTGCAGTATCTTGCTAAACGCCTGGCAGCAATGGATATGCAACTTGAACTAACGGATGCGGCCATTGCCGAAATTGCAAATGCAGGGTTTGATCCTGTGTACGGCGCTCGACCTTTGAAACGTGCAATACAGAGTGAGATAGAAAATCCGTTGGCACGTGAAATTTTGGCAGGGAATTTTATTGCAAAAGACATTGTCAAAATCGACGTGAGGGCTGGGAAGCTTGTATTTTCAAAAGTAACTACCTAGCCTGTGATAATGACATGCCTTCGTAAAGGAGCGGGTTAATCGATATTGCGTTGATCAAAAAATTGAGCATAGCCACGTTAACAATGCTGTTTACGGTGGTAAGTGTGTCGCATGCAGAACCTCGCCAGTATGCGCAGGAGGCGTTTAATCACGAAGCTTTTAATCTTGAGCCAGAGGTGATTAAAGGCTTGCTGTTGCAAGCAGCAAATGCCGAGCACGATGCAAAAGGTCTGGACAGCGATTGGCAGGCCGCACGGCTATATTGTCAGGCATCACGTCTGGGCAGTGCCGAGGCGCAGTTCAGGCTGGGTATGCTTTATGCCGCCGGCAAGGGCGTGCCTGCTAACCGTGATTTAGCAGCTGCAATGTTTGCAACTGCATCGTTGCAAGGGCATTCGGAGTCGCAGCGTATGCTGGAAACGGTAGAGCTGGGTGCGGTTGATTTACCGCCTTGCGTTGTCGCTGAGGTTGATCCGGAGAAAGCGGTAGCTAGCACAGATAGCATTGACCAATATGTCGCTGGTTTGCCAGAGAATAAACGCTGGATTCTGCATTTGGTCGATACGATTTCAGCTTGGTATAAGGTCGATGCTAAATTAGTGTTGTCTATTATTTCGGTTGAGTCCGGTTTTGCGCAGTCTGCATATTCTAACAAGCAGGCACAGGGTTTGATGCAATTGATTCCTGATACAGCTGAGCGGTTCAACGTAAAAAATGCATTTAACGCCAGCCAAAATATTAAGGGCGGCGTGGCTTATTTACGTTGGCTGCTCGCTTACTTTAAAGGTGATGTTGCCCTAGCGGTGGCTGCCTACAATGCGGGTGAGGGTGCCGTGAATAAATATAACGGCATTCCGCCTTTTCCGGAAACGCGCCAGTATGTTAAAAAAGTACAGGCACGTTATCCCATCAAAAACCACGTGTTTGATGGTGCAATTGTAGAGCCATCACCTATTTTTAAACGGAAGGGTTGATTGTGATAGAGGTTAGTAATCGTGCTTATTTGGCATTAATCATTACATTGTTATTGACTGCCGGTTGTGCAACTAATGGCCAAGATATGGCTGGCGGCCCAGCCATTGACAGGGTTTCTGCTGAAGAGCTGGAGAAAATAATGCCGCAGGCGCATCCAGTGTTGAGCTTGGATGACATTGTGGCTTTGTCCAAGCAGGGGCTGGGTCACGAGCAGATTATTCAAAAGATTAAAGACACAGATTCCGCTTATGATCTGACGCCTAGTCAAAGCGTGGATTTGAGTAAGCGTGGTGTGGATGGCAGAGTCTTGGATTATATTCATACCAGCCGTGAGCTGGCGTTAAGAAACAAGCTTGCAGAAGAAATTAATAAACGCGAGCAAGTAAAACGCGCTGAAATAGATAAGCTAAAACAGCAAGTGATTAACAGTCAGCGTTTTAATGACCCGTTTTGTCGCTACCCTCGATTTGGTATGAGTCCTTATGCTTTTGGTGCCTACGGCTCACGCTTCAGGCCAGGCTTTGGTATGGGCGCTGGTTATCTGTCACCTTGGGGTTGCTGGTAGGCATGCATTGAGTTTTTGTTGGTATGTTCGATATACTCTAGGTGTTAAGGATGAGTTTGGAGTAATCAATGCAGCAAAAAACATGGCAGATTAGCGTCAATACACAAGGTCGCAAGCTTTACGATATTACACCGCAGGTGACCGCGTGGGCTGAGTCTAGCGGCTTACGTACGGGATTGCTGACGCTCTATATACAGCATACCTCTGCTAGCTTATTGATTAATGAAAACTATGATCACGATGTGCTGGTAGACATGGAGGCGTTTTTTAATCGATTAGTGCCTGATGGTGATTCGCTGTTTATTCATACGGTGGAGGGGCCGGATGATATGCCAGCGCATGTACGTTCTGCGCTGACACAAACCCACTTATCGATTCCCTTGTTAGAAGGCAAGCTTGCATTAGGTCAGTGGCAAGGTATTTTTCTCTATGAACATCGACATGTGGCGAGCCATCGCCGCGTTATTGTCCACCTGATTGGTAATTAACGAGTTAGTTTGTGGATGCTAGCCTCAGCAACTCATTACCATGAGCTGAATGGAAATGATTTTGGTCATGTGTGCATTAAGGTTGCAGAGAATCTTGAATCCGTTAGAATAGCCGTTAGCTTCAGGAAACAACTTAACTGATTGAATATAAAACAATGAGTTAAGTTGTTTAATTTATTTAAAATACAAGGGGATTATATGTCTATGTTATTACGCTCATTATTGGCTGTGGGGATGACAAGTTTGTTGTTGGTAGGATGCGGCGAAAAAGAAGAGGCTGCACCGGTAGAAGCTGCTGCACCAGTTGCTGCTCCAGCACCTGCACCAGCAGCACCTGTTTCAGGTGGCTATGAGCCATCTGCAGATGAGCGTATTCCTGGTATCACTTTAGATCCAGCTCAAATTGCTGCTGAAACAGAAGCGGCTGCGGCGGCTGCGGCGGGTGAAGTGGCAAATTTTGCAGATTCAGAACCGCAGTAATTGCTATCGTCTTACAGTATGTAAAATTTAGCTTAGCCTTAGCTCACTGCCAGTAGAATAAAACTGGCAATAAGGTCTCAAGTAATAATTTTTCAAACTGTTGGTAGATTAAAAAAAGCACGCGTAATTGCGTGCTTTTTTATTGGCTGAGTGTCGGCTTGTTGGCTGTAGTAATAGCCAAGCATTGCAGCTTAACCATTATTTTTCATCGTGGATGTTTAATTCAAGCTGCTCCATGTCATCGGATCAAAGGGCCTACTTTGGTTTCTAAGTTCATAATACAGACCATTGGATTCATTTCCTCCAGTGTTGCCTACCGAGGCAATCGTATCCCCGCTTTTGACCATCTCGCCCGCTTGTTTTAGAACAGATTGGTTGTTGCCATACAGACTCATGTAGCCATCGCCATGGTCAATAATAATCAGGTTGCCAAAGCCACGCAGCCAGTCGGCAAAAACTACGCGGCCTGTAGCCACAGCTTTCACTTCTGTGCCTTCGCTGGCTTTAATGAATAAACCCTTCCATGAAACGCCGCTGTCTTGTCTGGCTGAGCCAAAGCGATTGCTTACCGTGCCACGTACAGGCAGGCGTAATTTGCCTTTTAGCGCGGAGAAGTTAGCACCAGAAAAATTATCGCTAGGTAAATTCTCATTGTTAAGGGCGATATTGGTGCTCGGTGTATTTTTAATAGCAGGCGATGTTGGTCTATTTGAGACTGGCTTGCTGACTGGTTTGTTTTTCGGAATGATTTTGGCTAGCCTGCTCACGAGCTGTGATAGTCGCTTTTCATCGCGACTTAGTTTTTTAATCTGTCCACGCTGCTCAGCAATCTGCTGTGAAAGTGAATTCACAACTTTTGATTTTTCTTTTTTCTGTGCCTCTAAAATACGTTTTTCAGTCAGCTGTTTTTGTTTGAGGTCCGTGATTTCTTGCAGTTTCGATGCTGTTAGCTCGTTAAGGCGCTTAATCTTATTTAAGTTGTTCTGCATCTTGTTGATTAAGTCTGCACGCGCTTTTGCTACGTATGAGAAATAATGCAGGTCGCGTGCAACTTCACTAGGGTGTTCACTTTGTAGAATCATCTGCACATAGCTTTGCTGCCCGTGAATATATTGCTGGTAAAGCTGACCGCTTAGCAGTTTTTGCTCCTGGCTCAGTGCTTGATTGGTAGATTTTGACTCAGCATCCAGTTTGGCTAACTCTTTTTTGTTATCCACCTGCTGCTTGCTGATTTCATGTAGCTTCTTATCTGCACCGCTGATAGCAACTTCACTTTCCTTGAGTGCATCTGCAGCATCTTTGTGCTCTTCCTGTGCTTGATCCAGCTCTTTTTTTAGCGCTTCTAGCTGCTGTTGCAGTTCGCTTAACGCCTGTTTTGGCTGTTCGGACTTTTTCTCTGCATAACACCATGATGCGTTCAGTAGCAACGAGAGCATCAATGTCCATATTGATGTTGTTTGAATAATACGTTGGCGCATCATGGTCTAGGCGTGAGTTTAAGCGTTAAACTGAACTAAGTTTTTACCTGTCATCTCAGCTGGCTGGTTGAGGCCCATTAAGCTTAAGATGGTTGGAGCTAGGTCGGAGAGTGCACCGTTCTGGTTTAATTGCCCGTCTCTACCAATGTAAATGAGCGGTACCAGATTGGTGGTGTGCTGTGTGTGTGGCTGATGGTTGCCTGCGTCGTACATTTGCTCCGCATTGCCGTGGTCTGCGGTGATTAATACCTCACCGCCTATGCTTTGCATTGCGTTAACTACGCGGCCAATGCAGGTGTCCAGCGCTTCCACGGCAGCAATCGCTGCCTTTAGGTTGCCTGAGTGACCAACCATGTCGCAATTGGCATAGTTGCAAATAATTGCATCGTATTGTCGATTTAGAATTACTTCTTCCAGTTTTTCCGTGACTTCAAACGCGCTCATTTCCGGTTGTAAATCGTAAGTTTCAACCTTTGGTGATGGCACAAGAATCCTGTCTTCTCCAGCAAATACGGTTTCTTCACCGCCATTAAAGAAGAATGTCACATGAGGATATTTTTCGGTTTCCGCGATTCTTAGTTGCGTCAGCCCTTGTGCAGATAAATATTCACCTAACGTGTTTCTGACTTCCTGTGGTGGGAAAATGACGGTTGCTTTGGTTTCTTTCTTATCGTACATAGTCAGCGTGAAGAAACCTGCCAGTTTAGGGGTGCGGCTGCGGTGGAATCCATCAAACTCGTCAGCAAGTAGTGCGTGTGTGAGCTGACGTGCGCGGTCAGAGCGGAAATTCATAAATACGGCTAAATCACCGTCTTCCATGCGCACTGCTGCTTCATGGGGCTGGTGGATAGCGGTAGTTTTTACAAACTCATCGTTTTCCCCGCGTGCATAGGCATCCTGTAAACCGGCGGCTGCCGTTTCTGCTGTAAATTCGCCAACGCCTTCGGTGAACAATTTGTACGCGGCTTCAACACGTGGCCAGCGTTTATCGCGGTCCATCCCGTAAAAACGACCGCTGATAGACGCAATCTTGCCAACGCCGATGGTTTTACATTGTTGCTCTAATGACTCAATATAAGGCGCGGCACTGACTGGAGGTGTGTCGCGACCATCCAGAAAAGCGTGTATGTACACCTTACTGACGCCTTGTAATGCAGCCATTTTAATCATGGCATGAATATGGTCTTGATGGCTATGCACACCACCGTCTGAGAGCAGGCCGAAAATGTGCAAGGCTTTGTCTGTGTTTTTGATATCAATCAGTGCTTGCGTCAGCTCTGGGTGCTTAAAAAATTCACCGGTGGCAATGCTGTTATTAATACGCTCAAAGTCTTGAAATACCACACGTCCAGCACCAATATTAAGATGACCGACTTCTGAGTTACCCATTTGGCCGTCAGGTAAACCTACATAGTGTTCTGATGCGTTAATTAAGGTGTGCGGAAAGTTGTTCCAAAGCGCATCTAAGTTGGGCTTATTTGCTTGAGCAATGGCGTTATCGGTGATTTCTTCACGATAGCCGAAGCCATCCAAAATAAGTAAGCATACTGGAGTGATATTTTTATTAGGGGACATATTGCGCCTCAATCTTTTGCATAAATAGTGATATCAATATGCGCATTTTAGCGCATTTACACGTAAAATCTGATTATAAATGCGTAAGTATCGGTGCTCAGGTGCGGTGAGTCACGCTGACGATTAAATGCATAAAATTTTGAAAGGTAAGTTGTGGAGTTTATAAAAGATAATGTCTTATTGATTGGCCTAGCGTTAGGTTCCGGCATCATGTTGCTATTGCCTGACTTTGGTAAAAAAGCGGGTGGTGTGCCTAACGTAAATGCTACTGAGGCAGTGGCATTGATTAACCGTAACCATGCCTTAGTGATTGATGTGCGTGATGATGCAGAGTTTGCCAGCGGACATATTGTGGATGCGAAACATATTCCACTAGAGCAGTTGGCGGACCGCCTGAAAGAGTTAGCTAAATACAAAGATAAGCCGCTATTGGTGAACTGCCAGCGTGGAGCACGTTCGGCAAAGGCATGCGATATTTTACGTAAGGCAGAGTTCAAGCAAGTGCACAATCTGCAAGGCGGGCTCAACGCGTGGGTTGAGGCTAAGCTCCCTGTGGTGAAAGCATAATCGTATGGCTAATATCCTAATGTATACCTCTGCAGTTTGCCCTTATTGCATCAACGCTGAGCGTTTGTTGGCAAGTAAAGGGGTAACCGAGATCAATAAGGTGCGTATCGACCTGCAGCCTGAACGTCGTGAAGAAATGATGCAGAAAACGGGGCGTCGCACCGTGCCGCAAATCTACATTGATGATCGCCATATTGGTGGCTTTGATGATTTGCGCGCGCTGGACCTGGCAGGTGGTCTGGATCCATTGCTGGCATAGCTGTTGTAGTTGGCTTTGCAGTACATTATATAGCCGCGCGTAAAATTTAAAGTCTGCTAGAATGCCAGCTTGAGTTTTAACCGGCTGTAAATGATTTTAATCACGTTTATCAATTTTAATTAATATTTTAAGTAGAAAATTATGGCACAAGAAGACAACAACGTAGCACAAGAACAAGCGCAACAACCAGGCTTCAGCATTGAAAAAATTTACGTGAAAGACGTTTCATTAGAAATTCCTCATGCACCACAAATTTTTACAGACCGTACTCAGCCACAAGTAAGTATTGAGTTAAGCAATTTAGCGCAGCAAATTGAAGAGAGCGTATTTGAAGTTGCAATTAAAGTGACTGTGACCTCTAAAATTGCTGAGAAAACCGTGTTCCTAGTTGAAGTAACGCAAGCTGGTATTTTCCAAGTGCGCAATGTACCTGCTGAAAGCATGGAAATGATTGTTGGCATTACTTGCCCTAACATTCTGTTCCCATACTTACGCGAGAGCGTTTCTGATTTAATCGTACGTGCTGGTTTCCAACCTGTATTGTTGAATCCAATTAACTTTGAAGCTTTGTTTGCACAACAAAAGCAACAAGAAGCTGAGCAAGCAGGTTCTGTGCAATAAGTGTAATGCTTCAATTTCCGAAAGTTGCTTTAATTTTCATGCTGATGTGGGTGCCGATCACGGCATCCGCGTTAGATTTTAGGTCGGTTGCCGTACCTAAAGCCATCTTGTACGATGCGCCTTCAAATTCATCCAAAAAAGTATTGCTGCTGAGCCAATTCTATCCGGTAGAAGTGGTGGTGAACCTTGGTGACTGGTTAAAGGTGCGTGATGCGCAAGGCAGTATGAATTGGGTGGAAGCTAAGCAGTTGTCGACTAAGCGTTCGGTGATGGTGACTAAAAACCTCACGGAAATGAAAGCGCGGCCCGACGTCGCTGCCGACTTGGTGGCAACGTTAGAAAAAGATGTAGTGTTAGAACTGATGGATGTTAAAGCAAACAACGGCTGGCTAAAAGTAAAGCACAGAGACGGCGTGACGGGGTATGTTTTAGTGTCATCTACTTGGGGTTTTGATTAATGGCAAAAATTGCAGTATTGGGTGCCGGGGCGTGGGGAACTGCGCTGGCGATGAACATCAGTCAGCGCCATCAGGTTGCCTTGTGGGCACGTAATGCTGGTCATGTGTCCGGTATGCGTAAAGCGCGCGCTAACCCTTTGTATTTAGGTGATTTTAGATTTAATGACCAATTGCAGGTTGAGGATAGCTTGCAAACTGCATTAGATGGCGCTGATTTGATTTTATCTGTAGTGCCCACCGCTGGCTTTAGAAGTATTCTCAAAGATATTAAGCAATTAGGCTGTACTTTGCCTATTATTTGGGCGCACAAAGGCTTGGAGCCGCAAACGGCCAAGCTGCCGTATGAAGTGGCGCTAGAAGAGTTGGGCAGTGAGCAAAAGTGGGGTGCCTTGTCGGGGCCTAGCTTTGCGGCCGAGTTGGTGCGTGGATTGCCAACTGCGGTGACATTAGCTGCAAACGATGAAGCGTTTGCGAAAGAGGCTGCGTTGTTGGTGCATGGTGCCAATTTACGTGTGTACGACACGACCGATGTGGTCGGTGTGTCGGTTGGTGGTGCAGTGAAAAATGTGATGGCAATTGCTGCAGGTATCTCCGATGGGATGGGCTTTGGCAATAACGCACGTGCTGCCATGATTACGCGCGGTTTGGCTGAAATGACGCGTTTCGGCTTGGCGCTTGGCGCTAAGGTGGAAACTTTTATGGGGTTGGCAGGGGCTGGTGATTTAATCCTGACTTGTACCGGCCAATACTCAAGAAACAGAGAAGTCGGCCTGCAACTTGCCAGTGGCAAAAGCCTGACAGATATTTTGCAGGGCTTGGGTCATGTGGCTGAAGGTGTGAATACTGCGCGCGAAGTAATGCGCCGTGCTGAAACACTGGGTGTTGATATGCCAATCACTTATGAGGTTAATCAGGCGTTATCGCATGGTAAAAGCGCACAAGATGCGGTGATGGATCTTTTAGGCCGCGATCAAAAACCTGAGGGTGTGTAAGTACTTGCTAACAGATTGTGTATAAGATACGCAATCTGACTATCTTGCAGTTGTTTGTCGTGCAACGTTCTATGATGCAGTCTTTGTTAGTGCAATCGCTGTCGTGGCATTTAGGCCGTTCACTTATAGACTGTTCACTTAGCTCCCGCCTTCAAATCCGATTTGTCTCCACGCTTCATAAAGCAATATCGCCGCTGAATTTGATAAATTCAGGCTGCGGCTATTGGGTAGCATCGGTAAACGTACACGATGTTCTGCAGTAAATTCATTGCGCACTTCCTCTGATAGGCCGCGCGTTTCCGGGCCAAATACAAATGCGTCACCTGCTTTAAATTGAATATGGCTATGCGTAGTGCTGCCTTTAGTGGTGATGGCGAATAGTCGATGTCCAGCCAGTGCCGCTTTGCAGGCTTCCCAGTTTTCATGCACCATTAAATTTGCATACTCGTGATAGTCTAGGCCAGCGCGTTTGAGCTGCTTGTCCTCCAAGCTGAATCCCAGTGGTTTGACCAAGTGCAACTGCGCGCCTGTGTTGGCGCATAAGCGGATGATATTGCCTGTGTTTGGTGGAATTTCAGGTTCAAATAAAACAATGTGAAACATAAGTCAGTTAATCTCTCTAAATGCGTATCGTGTAGGCACCCTATGATGGTTGAGTCTATTTTGGTAGGGTTCTTGCCATCACCCAGCATTCTACACGCGCAGCCCCAGCCTGTTTTAATGTTTTAGCCAGTTCATTTAAACTGGCACCAGTTGTCATTACGTCATCGATGACTGCAATATTCAGGTTGTGCAAAGGGCGATGGCAGAGAAATGCGCCTCGTATATTGTCGATGCGTTCTTTGAGCTTGAGACCCGCTTGTGATGGCGTGTATTTAATGCGTTGACACGCTGTGTAATCTAGCGGAATGGAAAATGCACTGCTTATTTGCTTGGCGATTTCCAGGGCCTGATTAAAACCACGTTCGGTTAAGCGTTTTTCATGCATGGGCATGGGGATAATGAGATCGATAGGTCGGCTTGTTGTGCTTAGTCCGTGCTGATAATCTATCCAGAGCGAGGCGAACGTCCGTGCTAAATTTAGGTTGGCATTGTATTTGTAATGCTGCAACAGGCCGTCTAGTGGATAATTGTAAGTAAAGGTTGCTTTTGCTGCGTCAAAGTGAGGTGGGGCGCTTAGGCAGCCCCCGCATAAGCCGCCATTGCTGATGAGTGCACACTGTGGGCATTGTGCTGCACTGTGCCACGGCAGATCTGCCAGACATGGCGCGCATAGTCCTAAATCACCGCCATGGTGGCTGGTGCAGAGTATGCAGGTTTGCTGCATTTGTGTGATTTGCTTAAATTTTAATCTGTTGTTCAAAATTTGCAGTCAGTTTTATTGACAATGTATAATCGCACTCAAATTCTATCTCAATTTCACATCTTCACCAGTTATGTGAGGATACAAGGAACAAATCATGCTTGGACTATCACCAGATTCAGAGGCAACAACTCCCTGTGCAACAGCATCTAATGAGGCAGTTATTAATACCGATAGCCTAAAAGCAGGCTTAAATAAATCATGCGGTACGCATTCTCATGAAGAAAAAACCGTTAATCGCTGGAGCGTAGCACAGATTGTTGAGCTGTTCGAATTGCCGTTTAGCGATTTGATGCATCGCGCGCAGAATGTGCATCGCGAAAACTTTGACCCGAATGCAGTGCAAGTGAGCACTTTGCTCTCGATTAAAACCGGTGGCTGCTCTGAAGATTGCGGTTATTGCCCACAAGCTGCGCGTTACCACACTGATGTGGAGAGTGAGCCATTAATGGCTTTAGATGACGTGTTAGCGGCTGCGCAAGAAGCAAAAGACAACGGTGCCAGCCGTTTCTGTATGGGTGCTGCATGGCGCGGTCCCAAACAGCGTGATTTAGAGCCTGTGCTTAAAATGATTGCAGAAGTAAAAGCGATGGGCTTAGAGACTTGTGCCACTTTGGGTATGTTAAAAGAAGGCCAAGCTGAGCAGTTGAAAGATGCGGGTTTAGATTACTACAACCACAATTTAGATACTGCACCAGAGTTCTATGGTGAGGTGATCACTACACGTACTTATCAAGACCGTTTGGAAACACTGGACCGCGTGCGCAGTGTAGATATCAACGTGTGTAGCGGTGGCATTATCGGCATGGGCGAATCACGTAATCAACGTGCTGGTTTGCTGGCGCAATTGGCTAATATGGAGCGCCCACCAGAGAGCGTGCCGATTAACCTATTGACCCAAGTGGAAGGCACGCCGTTACACGGTACCGAGGAGCTGGATCCATTAGAGTTCGTGCGTACCATTGCCGCGGCAAGAATTACCATGCCAAACAGTTTTGTGCGCTTGTCTGCGGGGCGTCAGAGCATGCATGAGGGCATACAGGCTTTGTGCTTCTTGGCAGGTGCCAACAGTATTTTCTACGGTGAGAAATTACTGACTACCGGTAACCCGGAAGCTGAAACAGATAAACAGTTGTTTGCCAAACTTGGCATTAACAAGATTTAGTCGCTGCACATGTTAGCCTCTTTACAGCGTGAACTTGAGCAACGCAAAGTCGATGGATTATTGCGTCAGCGTCGTTTATTAGATTCGCCGCAGGCGGAGCATATCGTTGCAAATCAGCAGCCGTATTTATCTTTTTGCAGTAATGATTACTTAGGGTTGGCTAACCACCCTGAACTGATAGCCACCATGCAAAAGGCCGCAGGTGACTCTGGTGTTGGTAGTGGGGCTTCCGGTTTAATCACCGGGCACCACCGTTATCATGATGACTTAGAAAAGCAACTTGCGGCATTCGTTGAGTTGCCGGCCGCGTTGCTGTTTTCTACCGGATATATGGCCAATATTGGGGTGCTGGGTGCCCTGACAGGGCGTGGTGATGCGATATTTGCGGATAAGTTAAATCATGCCTGCCTAAACGATGGAGGTTATTTCTCGCACGCGGAGTTTCAGCGCTACCCGCATAATGATGTAGCGGCACTGGAAAAGCTGTTGCAGGCAAGTACGGCAAAACATAAGCTAATTGCTGCGGATGCGGTGTTTAGCATGGATGGCGATATCGCGCCTATCCCTGAGTATCTGGCGCTGTGTGAAAAGTATGATGCTTATCTATACCTAGATGATGCGCATGGTTTTGGCGTGCTGGGCGAGCATGGTAAAGGCTCGCTGAGTCACTTTAAGATTAAGTCGCCGCGGATTATCATGATGGCAACTTTAGGCAAAGCCGCTGGTGTTGCGGGTGCTTTTGTGGCGGGCGAGCAGGTAGTGATTGACTACCTGATTCAAAAAGCTAAGAGTTATGTGTACTCCACACCGGCACCGCCAGCTTTGTCTGCCACGCTTTCTGCCTCGGTTAAATTGATAGCGCAGGGTGATCAGCTGCGCGCTAATCTACAAGAGTTAATTCAGTATCTGAAAGCGAATCTTAAGCTTAACAAGTGGCGTTTAATGGATTCTGATACCACTATTCAGCCGTTAATTGTGGGTGATAACTTAGAGGCACTGGCGCTCAGTGAGTATTTGCAAACGCATGGCATTTTGGTGCCAGCGATACGTCCGCCAACAGTGCCTGTAGGTACTGCAAGGCTGCGCATTTCATTATCGGCAGCACATACTCTTGATGACATGAAAAAACTGATTGCTGCTATTCATCAGGCAGAAAGAGAGTTGAGTGCATGATCGCTAATCACCTCCACGTTGAAATCATCGGGTCTGGCCCCAACCTGGTGTTGCTTCACGGATGGGGGATGAACGGCGCGGTATGGCAGCCTTTAGTGAAAAGGCTAAGCAAGCTGTTTACGCTGCACATTATCGATTTGCCCGGCATGGGCTTAAGTCGCCCGATTGAACCGTTTCATTTGTCTGCAATTGCGGAAAAGGTTGCCGAAGTGCTGCCTGCGCATGCGGATGTGGTTGGCTGGTCTTTGGGCGCACAAGTGGCCATGCGTATTGCTTTAGATTATCCTGATTTGGTCCGTCGATTGGTGCTGGTTGGGGCAACGCCTTGTTTTGTAAACAAGAGCTTTGATCAGGAGAGCGTAGAGTACAAATCCACTTGGGATATTGGCATTGAGCCTGAAATATTCGGCAACTTTGCCGACAGCGTGAATGAAGATTATCACAAGACCATGACGCAGTTTTTAACTTTGCAGTGCATGGGTGCAAACGACGCAAGAAGTACGGTTAAATTGCTGCGTAACAAGTTTGCCGAACGCCCAGCGCCTACCTCGCAAACTTTGTATCGCGCACTTAATATACTGCTAGAAACCGATTTGCGTGCGGAAATCGAACATTTAAGAAAACCCACATTGCTGGTACATGGTGACCGAGATAGCTTGGCGCCGGTGCAGGCAGCGCATTGGATGATGAAAACACTACCGGTCGCTTATCTGCGGGTGATGGCTGGCGCATCACACGCTCCATTTTTATCGCATCAGGAACAGTTTATTGATGCCATTGTTCAATTTTTAGAACCTAAATTTTTAACCACCCAAGTGCAGTAACCACAATGACAGACGATATTTATCGCATCGATAAGGCACGTGCGCGCGCCTCTTTTGGCCGCGCAGCAGACACTTATGATGCTGCTGCCATCTTGCAAAAACAAGTGCGCGAAGAAATGCTAGGCCGACTAGATTTAGTTAAATTAACACCGCAGACGATCTTGGATGCGGGCTGTGGTACAGGCTTGGGTAGCCACGCACTGCAAAAAAAGTATGGTGCAGCACAAGTCGTCTCGCTGGATTTTGCTTACCCTATGTTACAAAAGACACGTAAGACTTACGCCAACGTTGGTTTGTTACACGTGCTGAAATCTCTGCTGGGTTTAGCAAAGCAAAACCTAGTCTGCGCCGATATCGAAGCATTGCCACTCGCTAACGCTAGCGTGGGCATGGTGTGGTCCAATCTTGCCATACAGTGGTGCAATGATTTAGATGCTGCCTTGCAGGAGTTTCACCGCGTATTGCAGCCTGAAGGATTGCTTACGTTTAGCACGTTTGGACCCGATACGCTGCGTGAGCTCAGGGTCGCGACCAGTAGTGCTAGTGGCTACACCAGTATCAGCCGTTTTATTGATATGCACGATATTGGCGATGCTTTGGTGCGTGCAGGCTTTAATGCCCCCGTGTTAGATGTTGAGCGATTTACGCTGACTTATGACGATGTGAAAAGCGTGATGCGCGACCTGAAAAGCATCGGCGCACACAATGCCACAGATGGTCGTGCCAGAGGTTTGCTGGGCCGTGGGTTTTTTGCAAAACTAGAGTCTGCCTACGAGCAATTTAGGCAAGACGGGAAATTGCCCGCGACCTTTGAAGTGGTTTACGGTCATGCATGGCGCGCCAAAGACAAAACAGTATTGCCAGATGGTGCAGCGCCTATCCATTTTTCCCCTAGAAAATAACCCATCGATATTGAACCTGATGAGCTAAAACATGCAGTCATCTTATTTTATTGTCGGCACCGATACCAATGTAGGCAAAACTTATATTGCCAGTGCTTTGATTCGGCATTTTGTGCGAGCTGGCTACCAAACAGTAGGCATGAAGCCGATTGCATCCGGCTGTAATGCAGCGCCAGATGGCGAACTGCTTAATGATGATGTGCTTGCGCTAAATGCAGCGAGTAACGTAAGTGCACCGCTAGACCTGATTAATCCTTATCACTTTGCGCCAGCGATTGCACCGCATATCGCAGCCGAGCAGGCTGGTCAGCATGTAGACTGCTCGCAGATTATGCAGGCATGCCAGCAATTAGGTGCTTTGGCTGATATCGTGGTGGTGGAGGGTGCTGGTGGTTTTTTAGTGCCATTGAATGCCCAGCACACCATGGCCGACTTAGCCGTTATGCTGAATATTCCGATTATTTTGGTGGTCGGTATGCGCTTGGGCTGCATTAATCATGCCCTGCTCACGGTTGAGGCTATTCAGGCACGTGGGCTCACCTTGGCTGGCTGGGTTGCGAACCAGGTTGAACCAGATATGCCAGTATTTGCGGAGAATCTTGCTAGTTTACAGCAGCGTATTGCTGCCCCATGTTTGAGTGTGGTGGGCTGGCAACAGGAGGCCAGTTTTAGCTTTAGTTAGCCGTAGCAACGGATTTATTCACTTATTACCTATGGCTCAAGTTTGCCTGATAGGCTCGCTATATAGAGCTGTGGCTAGCCTAATTGGGCGGTTCTTGGGTTTGTTCTAAGCTGTGGGCTAGTCTTTTAAGCAATCTTGTGCTTAAACTGGGGTGCGGCTATGCCTTACTGCGCTATCTCCGCAGACTCTACTACCACTTTGTATAGGTTGGCTTCTTGTGGTGTTGCCACGTGTTCACCCACTGCCACCTGGCTGCGTTTGCCCGGCGCCACACCGCTACTTATCAATAATGGCTGGCTTTGTGCGATAGCGCGGCCGGCTGCGTTGTATTTGATTACGCGCACCTGCACGCTGCGCAGCGATACTGTCGTGTCATTTTGCACCACCGCAAATAAATTGCCGTAATTATCGTGTTGTATGCCTGATTTAACATATTTGGCTGGGTTGCGCGGTAAGTCTATACGTACCGCTCTGGTGATGGCGTCTTTGCCGATATCCGAGTTGGAGCTTGCGGCTACTTGATAGTGCTGCAAGGCAATGTCTGTCTGACCACGGTCTTCTGCAATTTGACCCAATAGCGCATGTCCAGGTGCTGTTGGTAATAGCTCATTAGCACGTTTTAAATATGGTTCTGCCTCTGCTTTTTTACCCATATTAAATAAGGCAATGCCACTTTGAATATGCGGTTTAAAGTAATCCGGCTGCAATTTGATGGCTTTTGCATACAGTTTTAATGCATCTTGTGGCTTTTTCTCGGTTAATGCAATGTCGCCTAACAGCTCTTGAAAGCGTGCTTCACGCGGTTCACCGGCAATAGCCTGATTAATCAAAGTTTTTGCTTTGTCGATATTCTTTTCACTGAGGGCTTTCACCGCATCATCGTAGGCTTTATAAGCACCTTGGGTGGCCCTTAATTTAGCGGTTTTTTGCTTATAAACCTCTTTACCCCAGTCGCCGCCAGCGCCAATCTGTGCCAGCGTAGCTTTATTAGCCTCTACGCGTGCTTCCGATGGTGGATGGCTTGCAAACAGGCCATCAATAAAGTTGCTCTTTCTGTCTGCACTCAGCCTAACGAAGGTTTCCTGCAGCGTGACGGCGGCAGCTGGGTCGTAACCCGCTTTTTTCATATATTGCATACCGTATAAATCTGATTCACTTTCTGCATCCCGGCCATATTTGCTATTTACCAGTTGCGCGCCGGCCTGTGCTCCACCCACAATCAGGTTTGCGTAGTCTGTATTTTGTGCACCGATGCCGACGGCAATCATCGCGCCTTGTAGAAAAATCCCACGCTCCATGCCTTGGGCACCATGGCGTGCAGCTGCGTGCACCAGTTCATGGCCCATGACTGCGGCTAATTCTGCTTCACTGTTAAGCTCATAGAGCAGGCCGCGGTTAAATGCAATTTTGCCGCCTGGCATGGCCCAAGCGTTGGGGACTGAGTCATTGAGCAGGTTAAATTCATACGGCAGTTTGCGGTCAGAAACTGCGGCTAATTTATTGCCCACACTTTGTATGTACGCGGTTAGCTCTGGGTCGAGTACGTAATCTCCGCCTTGAGATTGGCGGGTTGGCGCGTAATTTTGGGTGCCGATGGAGATTTCCTGCGCCTCAGATACAAACTGGAACTCACGCTTTTTAGTCACAGGGTTCACGCCACAGGCGTTGATCATTAGTGTTAGCGACAACACCAATGCTAGGTTGAACTTAGTGTAAAAAGGCTGTGGTAAATGTAATTTCATCGTGTGGGCTCGTCTGTAAGGTACAGGACAAAAATTAAAGCATGTGTTTGCTTGAGTCTCGCGTTGGTTTAAATCTAGCAATCTTAAATTTAACAATCATAAATGACATCTATGTGATCTGCATTATAGAACATAGTGCGCAGTGCTGCGTTATTTGTAAAGTTGATGGGTTTTAATGTAATCAATCACGCTATCTGGCATCAGGTAGCGCGTGGATGCTTGTTGTTTAAATGCCTCACGAATCGCGGTAGATGAAATGTCCAAGGCCGTTACTTGCCGCATCGTGATGTAGCCAGCTGCGCTATTGTGCAGATCTTCACCGTTTTCTGTGTAATGCGTATGCAGAAACTCTTCCAGTATTTTGGGTAGCAACTTGCTGGTTTGATTTTTGTTGGTATGTGGTCGTTGCACCAGTGCAATATGGCAATGCTGCAAAATCTCTTGCCAGCGGTGCCAACTATTGAATTGCGTGAAAGCATCACTACCCATGAATAACGTCAGGCTGGCGTCACTGCCCAACTCTGCACGCAGGCTAAGCAAAGTGTCTATGGTGTAGGATGTGCCTGTGCGGTTTAGCTCACGCACATCTAGCGTAAAGTGCGGGTTGTTGCTAATTGCCAAATCTACCATGGCTGCGCGATGTTCCGCACTAATCGTGACCGAGTTTTTGTGTGGTGGATTGGCGGCAGGGATAAAATGTATTGCATCTATGTGCAGGTCATCTGCAAGCTCTTGCGCCATGCGTAGATGCCCATAGTGAATGGGGTTAAATGTGCCGCCAAGTATGCCTATGGTTTTCATTGCATCAATATTAAGGTAGGTAAATCAAGGTGGGCCATAGGCAATAGTAGATTGCTGGCAGTTAGTAGGTCAAGCAGGGTATTGAGTAGCAGGTTCGAACTGTTACTCAATACCCTGATTTTTATTAGTGGTTACTTAATATGACTTATATCTGATGCGTTAGATTAAGCGCGCACATGTCCGTCACCTAATACTACGTATTTAAGTGAGGTTAAGCCTTCAAGCCCCACCGGGCCGCGTGCGTGTAACTTGTCGGTTGAGATGCCGATTTCTGCACCAAAGCCATATTCAAAACCGTCTGCAAAGCGCGTGGACGCATTCACCATCACACTGCTAGAGTCAACCTCACGCAAGAAGCGGCGTGATTTGGTGTAGTTTTCCGTCACGATGGCTTCCGTATGTTGCGATGAGTGCTCGTTTATGTGGGCAATTGCCTCATCTAAGCCGCTGACGACTTTGCATGAAATAATGGCTGCAAGATACTCTGTGTAGTAATCCTCTTCAGTGGCAGGAGTTGCCTGACTGACGAGTGCGCAGGTTTCAGCGCAACCGCGAATTTCAATGCCGTGTGAGGTAAGCATGGCGGCTAACTTAGGCAGCATGGATGCTGCCACTGAGCGAGCAATCAATAAAGACTCTGTGGTATTGCAGGTGCCAAGTCGCTGTGTCTTACTGTTTTCCAGTATGCGTAGTGCTTTATCAAAGTCGGCATCATCATCAACATACACATGGCAATTCCCATCCAGATGCTTAATCACAGGGATACGTGCGTCATTAGAAATGCGCTCAATTAAGCCTTTGCCACCACGTGGCACGATGACATCCACGTATTGCTTCATCGTGATGAGCTCGCCTACTGCCGCACGGTCTGTAGTTTCTACAATTTGCACTGCTGTGGTTGGTAAATCCGCTGCCGCAAGGCCTTCATGTACGAGTTTGGCCAAGGCCTGATTGCAATGAATCGCCTCGCTACCGCCACGCAGAATCGCTGCATTGCCTGATTTGATGCATAGGCCTGCCGCATCAACCGTCACATTAGGGCGCGCCTCATAAATGATGCCGATAACACCCAGAGGTACACGCATCTGGCCAATTTGGATTCCGCTAGGGCGATATTTGAAATTGCTCATTTCGCCGATTGGGTCAGTTAGACTGGCAATCTGATTCAGGCCTTCAGCCATATTGGCGATAGATTTTTCAGTAATGGTCAGCCTGTCCAGCATCGCAGGCTCTAAGCCATTGGCTTTTGCAGCTTCTAGGTCTAGTTTGTTGGCGGCGAGTAATGTGTCTTTTTCACGTAAAATCGCAGCTGCAATTGCGTTGAGCGCTATATTTTTTTGGTTCGTGTCAGCACTTGCCATAAAGCGCGAGGCTTTACGTGCTTCTACACCGATATTTTGCATGTATTGTTGAATGTTCATGATTAATTATACTTTTTATTGCGCAGAATAAAAATAAATTTGGCATGCAGAAAATGCATTAACAGCGAGATGCAACTGCGCCTAAGAATCTATCGGCTACGTACTTTTGCTAAGCCAAAACATAGCCTGGATATTTCTAGCCATGCATCACCAAGCATAACGCCCTTTGCCATCCGATCAATATCAGCCAGTTTTTGCAGTGCGGCATCTAACTGGCGCAAACTTAGACGCGATAGTGCACGTTTAACCAGTATTTGTTTGTCGCCATAAATACGTGCATTAGTCATGGCAGTTGCTAGGTTAGTGCCGCGCATTTCGGCTTGTTTGATGCGCACTAATGGGCGCAGCACCCACATGAGCGGGTTCATGATGGCTACGGCGTTTTCGCCCTCATCTTGCAGGCCTTGCAAAATTCTTACGGTACGTTCGGCATCTCCTGCAAGTACCGCCTCACCGAGTTGAAAGGCATCGTAACGCGATACATTGAGTACCGCTTCCCGTACCGCAGTGTCTGAAAGCTCCCCTTGCGGATAGAGCAGGCTTAGTTTCTGTACTTCTTGATTAGCAGCAAGCAGGTTACCTTCTACCTGATGTGCGAGAAACTCCAGCGTTGATAGACTGGTGCGTTGCCCATGCTGCGCTAGGCGGTTTGCAATCCATGTGGGGAGATTGGCTGCATCTACTTCGTTAATGGTTAATACTTGCGCATTTGCTTCTAACGCGGCAAACCATGCGCTATTCTTCGCTTCACGCTCTAGCGTAGGTAAGATGATAATCACCGTAGTGTCAGGTAGGGCTTTGGATGCTAGTGCTTGCAAGGCTTTGCTACCATCCACACCAGGCTTGCCATTAGGAATGTTCAGTTCCAATAGTCGGCGACTGGAGAACAGCGATATGGATTGCCCAAAATTTTGAATTTGCTGCCAGTTGAAATTGCGCTCAACAATTAGGCTGGTGCGCTCATCAAATCCTTGCGTGTTGGCCGCAGCGCGAATTGCGTCTAGGCACTCGCGCTGTGCTAAAGGCTCGCTACCCACTAGCACATAGAGTGGCTGCAAACCTTGCTGTAAGTGTGGCGCCAGTTGGGTTTGGGTTAAGCGCATGCTGTGCTGTTACTGCTTATCTGGGTTGGTGGCAGATAGCCTGCGTAGTATGGCTCGTACGGATTCTTTACGCATGTCGGCATAAAGCCCGGCTTCTTCTTCTGCTTTACCTAGTAATGCTTTGTCGTTGTAAGAAAAGTCACGGCGAATCTGTATGGTTTGTACTTTTCCCCATAATTGCTCGTTCTGAGGCCGCGTCCTAAAGTTGACTGTGTAGTACAGTTCAAACTCACGCACCAAACCGCCGCCACTTAACGAAAGAATGCGCTTTTCAGTGGACTCGTTTAACAGTTCGATCAGCATTTCAGCGTCTTCAGCACTGTCGACGATTTTGACGTTATTGGTTTCAAGTGTACGTTTTAAATCTTTTTTAATGCTAAGCGGGCTGCCTTGTATGCTTAACTTAGTAAAAGATAAAGGCGCGGAGCCACGTAATTGAAAGCCGCATGCCGTCAGCAATAGCGCAATTAGAAACACCCAACTTAATTGACGCGTAAATGATAAGTTCAGGTATTGCATGGTTTACCCCACAACAACGTTAATGAGTTTATTTGGCACTACAATCACCTTACGTACGCTCATATTTTCTTCAATGAATTTCTGTACGCAAGGTTGTGCCAAGGCGAGTGCTTCCAACGCTTCTTTGCTTTCGGTTTTGGCCGCGGTGATGCTGCCGCGCAATTTACCGTTCACTTGTATCATATATTCGATGCTGTCTTGTACCATTGCTGATGCGTCGGCAGCTGGCCAGCCCGCATCTAAGATATGGCTATTCGGGCAAAGTTCAGCCCATAGTGCCTGACAAATATGCGGAACGATCGGGGATAGCAATAGCGCAACATTTTGCAGCACTTCCTGCCTTACTTGGCGTGATAGTTCATCAGTGCCTTCCACTTTGGCTAAGCTGTTCATTAACTCCATCACTGATGAAATGGCGGTGTTAAAGCTATGGCGACGGCCATAGTCATCCGCAACTTTTTCAATGGTGAGGTGCAATTGGCGACGCAATGTTTTAAGTTCTGCGTTTAACTCGCCTGATGTATAAGCTGCAGTTGCGCCAAGCTCTATATGGTCGTAGGTGGCTTGCCATAGTCTGCGTAAAAAGCGATGTGCGCCTTGAACGCCACTGTCAGCCCATTCCAGACTTTGCTCTGGCGGTGCTGCAAACATCATAAACAAGCGCGCGGTATCTGCGCCATAGGTGTCAATCAACTCTTGCGGATCTACCGTGTTGCCTTTGGATTTACTCATTTTGGTGCCTTCTTTCAGCACCATGCCTTGTGTGAGCAAGTTAGTAAACGGCTCATCATTTTTAATCAGCCCAACATCACGCATGAGCTTGTTAAAGAAGCGTGCGTATAACAAGTGAAGAATTGCATGTTCAATACCGCCTACATATTGGTCAACTGGTAACCAGTAGTTAGCGCGCTCATCCGCCATCGCATTGTTGCTATCAAAGCTAGCGTAACGTGCAAAATACCAGGATGACTCAAAAAATGTATCTAAAGTATCTGTCTCGCGTGTGGCTTTGCCATGGCAAGTTGGGCAGGTGGTTTCGTAGAAGCTCGGGTCTTTTTTAATTGGTGAGCCGACGCCATCCATCACTACATTTTCAGGTAACACCACTGGCAATTGTTCGGCAGGGACAGGTACCTCGCCACAGTTTGCACAGTGCACAATTGGAATTGGGCAACCCCAGTAGCGTTGGCGGGAAACGCCCCAGTCGCGTAAACGATATTGGGTACGGCGTTTACCTAGATTTTTAGCTGACAACGCAGCAGCAATAGCAGCGCTTGCGCCGTCAAAGTCTAAGCCATTAAATTCTGCTGAATCAAATAAAATGCCATGTTCTGTCATCGGCAATGTATCGATGTCGCTATGTTTAATCACAGCTTTAACTGGTAAATTGTATTTACCAGCAAACTCAAAGTCACGCTCATCATGCGCAGGGACTGCCATCACCGCGCCTTCGCCATAGCTCGCCAGCACATAGTTCGCCACCCAAACTGGTAATTGCTCGCCGTTTAGTGGATGGGTAACAAACAATCCTGTTGCCATGCCTTTTTTCTCGGCGGTTGCAATGTCTGCCTCGGCCACACTGCCGCGTTTACACTCTGCAATAAAGTCAGCCAGTGCTGGGTTGTTTTGTGCAGCTTGCGTTGCCAGTGCATGTTCTGCGGCAACTGCCACATAAGTTGCGCCCATTAAGGTGTCTGGGCGAGTGGTGTACACCTTGAGGTTGCCATCTTGGTCAACGATAGGGAATTCCACTTCACAGCCGTAACTTTTGCCTATCCAGTTACGTTGCATAGTTTTTACTTGCTCTGGCCAGCCATCAAGTTTATCTAAATCATTTAACAACTCTTCGGCATATGCCGTGATTTTCATGAAGTATTGCGGAATGTCGCGTTTTTCTACTAACGCGCCGCTACGCCAGCCGCGGCCATCAATCACTTGTTCGTTGGCTAATACGGTACCATCAACAGGGTCCCAGTTAACCGTTGAGGTTTTTTTATAGATCAACCCCTTTTTGAATAGTTCTGTGAATAACCATTGCTCCCATTTGTAATACTCTGGTTTGCAGGTTGCAATTTCACGGTTCCAGTCCACGCCCAAACCGAGCTGTTTGAGCTGGGCTTTCATGTGTTCAATGTTGCTGTAAGTCCATGCGGCTGGTGCAGTCTCATTTTTAATTGCAGCGTTCTCGGCAGGTAGGCCAAACGCATCCCAACCCATAGGTTGCATCACGTTAAAGCCTTTCATTTTATGAAAGCGGCTTAACACATCGCCAATCGTGTAGTTACGTACATGCCCCATATGCAGACGACCGCTTGGGTATGGAAACATCGACAAGCAATAGTATTTTGGTTTGTCTGACTGTTCAGTCGCAGCAAATGTTTGGTTTGCCTCCCAGTAAGTTTGTGCTGATTGTTCGATGTCTTTGAATGGATATTGCTGGTGCATGTGAGTAGCTTAAGAGTTAATTTTTAGATTCCAGAATTATACCTTGTAGGGTATGAATTAGCGAAGCGCCAAGTGTTTATCTAAATAAGCTCTGATATGCAATCAATTGCATGTGGCTACTGCTGGATGATTTGTGTGCTTGATTTACTCAGCCCATGAGGCTACAGGTTTTTGCTCATCCATTAGTGAGTCTATGTTCAATTTTGGGCAAGCAGTAGTGTGAGGTTGTCTTGCAGTTACTACTTATGGAGGTTGCCGGATGGCGGGATGCTTTGTTTACTTATCTGAATTAAAGTACTTAATCCCCTTCTGTTGCACATTAAGGCTGTGCCATGCAGCGCGACAGTAGGGGATATTGGTTTTGGTTAGCTTGTGATTATTTCAATGCTGCAAAAATATTATCGCGAATCACATTCATGTCGCCCAAGCCATTTACAAATACGTGTTTAGGTGCGCCAGCTGTGCCGCTATTTGCCCAGTCTGAGTAGTATTTTACTAGAGGCTTGGTTTGGCTGTGATAAACGTCTAAACGTGTTTTCACAGTTTCTGCCACATCATCTGGGCGTTGTACCAAGTCTTCGCCGGTAACGTCATCTTTACCTTCTACTTTTGGTGGATTGAATTTAACGTGGTAGGTACGGCCGCTGGCTGGGTGGCTGCGACGGCCACTCATACGCTCAATAATTGCCTCGTCAGGTACGTCAATTTCTACGACGTAATCAATCCCTACGCCAGCGTTTTTCATTGCTTCTGCTTGTGGAATGGTGCGTGGAAAGCCATCGAATAAAAAGCCATTAGCACAATCTGCTTCTTTAATGCGCTCGCTTACTAGGCCGATAATCACAGCGTCAGGTACCAAACCACCGCTATCCATAAATGCTTTGGCTTCTAGGCCAAGTGGTGTGCCAGCTTTTACTGCAGCACGTAGCATATCGCCTGTAGAGATTTGCGGGATATTAAATTTTTCACGTAAGTGAGTGGCTTGTGTGCCTTTGCCTGCACCTGGAGCGCCTAAAAGAATGATTCGCATGGGTTGGAAGTCCTTAATAGTAAATTTGAAGGTGGATTTTATCTTAAAACGGTGTTTGCCACAGCATGCGCTGAGGACTTTAAGTGTTTTGGCTCAGATAGTTGCTGATTCTCACAAAGTCAGCCACGCTCAGATTTTCGGCGCGCAACTGTGAGTCTAGGTCTAAAGCCTTAAATCCGTCATCATCCAGTAGACCTTTGAGCGTGTTGCGTAGGGTTTTTCTGCGCTGCCCAAATGCTGCGGTGACCACCTGTGCAAATAAAGCTTCATCATTTGCAGGATAGGGTAGCGCTGCATGCGGTACGCAGCGCACAAATGCGGACTCGACTTTAGGTGCTGGGTCAAAAGCCTCTGGCGGTACGGTAAAGAGGTATTCCATTTGTAAGCGATATTGCAGCATCACGCTCAGTCGTCCATAAGCCGCGGTAGATGGCGATGCCACCATGCGTTCCACCACTTCTTTTTGCAGCATAAAGTGCATGTCGATAATTGAGGCGACATTGTCCAGTAAATGAAACAGAATTGGCGTGGAAATGTTATATGGCAAGTTACCAACGACTCTGATGGCACTGCCTAAACTTGAAAAATCAAACTTGAGCGCATCAGAGTTATGGATGGTGATTTTGTTGTTTACATAGGTTTTTTCCATCCAGGCAATGATGTCACGGTCAACCTCTACTACATGTAACATAGCCAATTGTTGCATTAACGGTTGTGTAAGCGCGCCTAAGCCTGGGCCAATCTCCACCATGAGGTCGTTGGCCTTGGGTGAAATAGCATCCACCAAGCTGGAAATAACGCCTTGGTCAGTGAGAAAATTTTGGCCGAAGCGCTTTTTTGCAATGTGTTTCATGGCGTTAATCAATAATGGGTAAAAGCATGTGAGTGGTTACACAGCACTGGATGGTTTGTTTTTAGTAAGCTGAATCGCGAGTTCAATGGCGGCGAGTAAGCTGCCAATTTCAATCTTGCCGGTGCCTGCCAGATCTAGCGCTGTGCCATGGTCAACTGAGGTGCGGATAATCGGCAAGCCTAAAGTGACATTCACGCCCTCCCCAAAACTTGCATGTTTGAGTACAGGTAAACCTTGGTCATGATACATGGCCAATACGGCATCTGCATGTTTCAAATGATGTTTTGCAAACAAAGTATCGGCAGGCAACGCGCCAATCAGATTCATGCCTTCGGTGCGCAGTTTAGCTAAGACCGGGTTAATCACGTCTATTTCTTCGCGGCCTAAATAACCGTCTTCCCCAGCATGTGGATTAAGGCCAGCCACTAAGATGCGCGGGTGCTGAATGCCAAACTTGTTAACCAAGTCATGATGCAGAATGCGAATGGTGGTTTCCAGGCTGGTTTTTTGAATGGCTTGTGGTACGTCTTTTAAGGCTAAATGCGTAGTTGCCAGCGCAACGCGCATGCTGTTTGCCTGATGGCCTGAAACTAGCATCATCACTACTTGTGCTGTGTGGGTTAGCTCGGCTAAAAATTCGGTATGGCCACTGAAGGCAATGCCTGCGTCGTTGATGATGCCTTTATGCACTGGTGCGGTGACCATGGCATCAAACTCTGATTTGACGCATCCAATTGCAGCGGTTCTTAAGGTTTCCAGCACATAAGCGCTATTGTCTGCATTTAACTGGCTGGCAATCACAGGTTGACTAACGGCTTGGTTAAGTACCGTGAGAGAGCCGTTGCCCAGATGCTGCTGCCGCATGTTTGCATCATAAGCCACGGTGTTGAGTGGTATCCCAAGTGCTTTGGCGCGAGTTTGTAGCATCTCGGTATCGGCAATGATCACCAACTGGGCGTCAAGTGGCTGCGCTGCCAGCATGATGCATAAATCAGGGCCGATGCCAGCAGGTTCACCTGCGGTTACAACAATACAAGGTAATGGTTTTGTCACTGTGATAGTTTCGTGATGATAGCGTTAAGCGCTATTAAAATTTGTCTTCAAGCCTTAGCTCTACGAAAGCGCGGTCACGCAGTTCACGAATCCAGTCTTGATAAGCTTCATCCGCTTTTCTTGCGCGAATTTCCTGACGTGCTTTTAAGCGAGCGGCCTCTTTGCTCATGTCTTGCTTTTTGCGTTCAAGCACTTGTATCACATGCCAGCCAAAGGGGCTGAGCACAGGTTCGCTGATTTCATTAGGCTGCAGGTTATTCATGGCTTTTTCGAATTGAGGCACTGTGTCGCCCGGATTTACCCAGCCTAAGTCGCCGCCATTAGATGCTGTGCCATCTTCAGAGAACTGGCGTGCTAGCACTTCAAATTTCTCGCCATTATCTAAGCGCTCTTTAATGCCATCCATTTTCTGTTTGGCATCTTTTTCAGACATGACTTCAGAGAGCTTAATCAAAATATGGCGTGCGTGTGTTTGCTCGATAATGAGCGGAGAACTGCCGCCACGCTTATCGGTTAGCTTTAGGATGTGAAAGCCGTTAGGGCTACGCAATGCGGCCGAAACCTCGCCTTTTTGCATGGCTTTTAATGCATCAAGAAACAGTGCTGGCATTTGAGCACTTTGCTTCCAGCCGATGTTGCCGCCCTCTAAGGCGTTGGGTGCATCGGAAAAGCTCGCAGACACTTTTGCAAAGCTTGTGCCTGATGCCAACGCGCTAAGTATTTCGTCTACTTTTGCTTTAGCTTTTTGTACATCTTCGGTTGCGGCATCTTCCGGCACGCGAATCAGAATATGAGAGATTTCATATTCATCTTGATTTTGATTAGTTGACGCTTGCGTGGTTAAGTAATTGTCGATTTCAGATTCGCTGACATTAACGCGGCTTTCTACTTCGCGCTCACGCAGTCTGGCGATGATGATTTCGTTACGAATGTCCGATCTAAACTTGCGCACGCTAATACCGTCTTGATTGAGTGCATCGTAGAACTCTCTCACGGTCAATTTATTTTGTTCGGCAATGCGCTCAAGGGTCTTGTCGAGCTGGGTGTCATCCACTTTGATGCCAGTTTGTGCCGCGTACTGTAGCTGCAATGCGTCAGAAATCAAACGCTCTAGGATTTGTTTTCTTAAAATGCTTGCTTCGGGTAGTTCTGTGCCTTGTTTTTTTAACTGTGCACTGAGCGATACGATGCGGCTTTCCAGTTCCTGTTCGGTAATCACCGTTTGGTCAACGATTGCCACGATGCGATCCATTTTAGTTACATCCGCAGCCTGTGTGCTGAGTTGACTAAAACTTAAGGCAATAAAGAGTGAGATTTTACTAAGGTTACGCAACATAATTACTCGTAATATGATGGTTGAGGATTGTCCGGAATGAAGTTAGAGCTTACATAACCCGGAACGTTTCGTTTAATCACTGCTAATGGGTTTGCGCCAATCGAAGCAAGCCCGCCGAGTTCAAGTTGGAAGAAGAATGCGTAGTTCGCATCTGCAGTGGCCGTGGTCACCCGTTGCATTACGCCGCGTGCTTGCCAGCATCCTGCATCATACTCTAAACCCGCAAGTGTTTCGATGATGTTCTTCTCGCGCATAGAGTAGTTCATCCGCCCAACCCCATACCAACCTTTGCCTATCGGCCATTGGCTGGAAATATTGAATTGATCCAATAAGTCTTGTCTGTAGCTATAGCTTAGGTTTAACACTTTACCTGGCTCAGGATTATAGCGACTGGTAATGGTAGTTCTCACCGCGGTTGAATCGTCGGTGTTGTATTGCCAGAACGCATCCACCTGCCAGCTGTTTTTAAGTTGGCCGGTAATGCCTGCAATCACGTCTGAGCTGTTATTTTTGCGGAATGTAGACAGATTGCTATAGTCCAGAGCAACTTCTTGATCGGCAAAGTAGTAGCGTTGACCTATCGATGCAGATAGGCGCTGTGTGCCAGTGCTGCTTTCAATAAAGCGCGTGGTGAGCGCAAAGCTGAGCTGATTTGCATTGTTAATGCGGTCATTACCAGTAAATTGGTTCTCCATAAACAACGTGGCGAAGTTTAAGTCAGTAACGCTACTGTCAAACACAGGGATTTTTGCCTGATTGCGGTCGGGGATGTAGACGTAGAATAGTCTAGGCTCAATCGTCTGTGAATAACCTCTATTGGCAATTTTAAAGTCACGGTCAAAATATAGGCCGCTGTCTAAGCTAAATATTGGCAGCGTTCTATGTAGTGATTCCTGATCTGCTGCCACATTATTTAAATTGTAGCTGGTGTAATGCACACCTAGTTTCGGTGTGATATAGCCATATGGCCTGCTCATTGGCAGGGTGATGCTTGGGTAGGCCGTGAAGCGTGTACCTGTCGGGCGAGCGGTGCTGTTATTGTTGTTATCAAAAGCGACGAGCTGTGTGTATAAGTTTAAATTAACATCGCCATAAGTTTTGCCGCCTGATAAGGTCATTTGTGGCAGGCGCTCGTATGGGAATGAGACGTTATCTAAGGTTTGAAATTTTTGCGCAATTGCATTAAAACTCCAGTTCTCATCCGCGTAATCCACATTGAGTTGTTGTGGCAGATTGATACGGCTGGTGGTGACAATACGAGTGGATAGCTCTGAGAAATACTGGCTATCAGATACTTTTTCTAGGCTGTAGCCTGCTGACCAGCCATTACCAAATCGATGTTGATGTTTTAGATTAGCAAAGTAGCGGGTTTCATTAGTCAGGGTGTCGCTAGGTAAGTACTCTATGTTGTCCGTACCGGAGAAATTTTCTTCCATGTACCGGAACTCGCCTTGCAACTGCACGCCGCGTTTACTTAACGCGCGCAGACCCAGTGTTGCATCCTTGTTGGGAGCAATATTCCAATAGAACGGTGTTAGTACCTCAAAACCGCTGCGGCTTGTCGTGCCCATTGTTGGCGCGAGCAGGCCAGTTTTACGCTGGTTATTAAATGAAAACTCAATCCAAGGGGTGTATAGCAATGGTACACCTTTAAATTCGACACGGGCATTAGTGGCGGTGCCTGAGCTGGTGTAGTCGTCTAGCTTGATTTCACTGGCTTTGATGTACCAGTCATCTACGCCCACCTCGCAGGTGGTATAGCGCGCGCCGGTCAGGCGTTTTTTATCTTCACCTTCAAAATAGATGTGCTCTGCATTGCCACGCACCGTGGAAGGCTTGGATGATAACTGCATTTCACCGTATCTATTGGTTTCCATGCGGTCATTGAGGTGCGAGCTGGCGCGGTTTTGATAGCGCAGTTGTTCGTTTTGCTGATTACCAATATCATTGGTAAAGACCAGTGCGTCATCATCTTGCGAGCCTGATTTGCTAGCGCTCTTATGCATGATGATTGATGCGTCCCGCATCTCGCCTATGCTTTCCGAAAGACGCATGCGTAATTCAGGACCGGATAACTTTGCATCTCCGACCTCAACTCTGGCGTTGCCTGTAACATGGAGCTCATCATTTTGTACGTTGTACTCAATGATGTCGCCATAAGCGGTTTGCTTACCTCGGTGAATTTCAGCATTGCCAATAGCGCGCATTTTTCTATCAAGATGCAGCTCAAGTTTATCGCCATCAATAATGATGCCGTCATTTGTCTCTTGCTCGCTATTGGGTAACTGCTCTACTGGAATGCTTTCGGGCGGCGTATTTTCGTTTGCGTGCGATTGCGGCGCGTATGCCAATACAATAGGTGTGATGGCAGCTAAAAAGCGACTTTTTAGCATGCGCGTACCATCAGAAGCTGCACAGGGTTGAGCGGTGAAATTAAAAGCACGGGTATATAGGCAAACTGTTTTATTTTATCAATGTTAAAATCTCACATATTGTATTTTTTGGCAATCAGAAATTGACATTGCCGTAGCAGTAAACAACGTAGAGATTTACATCTTTGTCGTTAATCTGCATGCTTAGGCTAACAATGCTAAGGTGAAATTAAAAGCAAATTATACTTGTATAGCAGCGTTAACGATACATGGTTTCAGATATATCAACATTTAAAATGTTAGAAAGATAGACGTGGATAAGGGTCAGCAAGATTTAAGGCAAGAGCAGTTAACAGCATGGTTAGCACTAGTGTTACAGCATAATGAATTTAGGTTAACTACGGCCTCGGCAGATGCCAGCTTCAGGCGTTATTTTAGAGTGCACTTAAACGGCCAGGATGGTAAATCAGAGACGCTAATTGCGATGGATGCACCACCGCCCCAAGAAAACTGCGAGCCATTTGTGCGAATTGCGGCTTTGTTTGGCGATGCGGGCATGCATGTACCTAAAGTGCTAGCGCAAGAGTTAGCCCAAGGTTTTTTATTGCTGAGTGATTTGGGCGATGTGACTTATTTAAGCATGCTTAACCAAACCAGTGCGCCAAGTTTGTATCATGATGCCAATACTGCGCTTATTAAGTTACAGCTGTCGAGTAAGCCGGATGTGCTACCTGATTATGATGCAGCATTACTTACCCGCGAGATGCAGTTTTTTCCAGACTGGTACATCAATAAGCACCTGAATGTGACTTTGGATGAAAAGCAGCAGGCTGTTTTGCAGCAAACGTTTGACGTGTTAAACCGCAATATTCTGGCACAGGGTAAGGTGTATGTGCACCGAGATTACCATGCGCGTAATTTGATGGTTTGTGAAGACAACCCCGGTGTTTTAGATTTTCAAGATGCGGTTTATGGCCCCATTACCTATGATTTGGTGTCTTTATTAAAAGATGCTTATATCGGCTGGGAAGAAGAGCAGATTATCGATTGGTGTGTACGTTACTGGCAGGCGGCGCGTAAAGTAGATTTGCCAGTACCAGACGATTTTAGCGAGTTCTATCGTGACTTTGAGTATATGGGTGCACAGCGCCATATCAAGGTGCTAGGTATTTTTGCAAGGCTGTACCATCGTGATGGTAAAGATGGCTATTTAAAAGATATGCCGCTAGTGATGACTTACCTACGTAAAGTATGTGATCGCTATATCGAACTTAAACCATTGTTGCGTTTGCTGGATAGCTTAGAGGGTACTAAACCGCAGGTTGGCTACACTTTCTAGTCTGTGTTAATTATAGGCACCATAATAATAAAGAGTTTTTGATAAAGGGTGATGATTTGAAAGCAATGATATTGGCGGCGGGACGTGGCGAGCGCATGCGCCCACTGACTGACCATACCCCTAAACCATTATTACCCATCGCAGGTAAACCTCTGATTGTTTGGCACTTGGAGCGCTTGGCCCAGGCAGGTTTTAAAGAAGTGGTGATTAATCATGCGCATCTGGGCGATATGATTGAAGCTGCCTTGCAAGATGGCGCGCAATGGGGGCTGCGCATTCAATATTCTCCAGAGGCGGTAGCTTTAGAAACGGCTGGCGGTATTGCCAATGCGCTAGATTTGTTGGGAAACAGCCCATTTTTGGTAGTAAATGGCGATGTATTTACAGATATCTCGTTTGCCGACCTTAAGTTGAGCCCAGATAATTTGGCACATTTGCTGCTGATTGATAACCCGCCTCAGCATATGCAAGGCGATTTTGCATTTGCAGATAAGAAAATTAAATTAGAAGGCGAGCCTAAGCTTACATTTTCGGGGGTGGGGGTGTATCACCCAGCCTTATTTGCGGGCATTAAACGCGGTGAACCGGCAAAGCTTGCGCCGCTGTTAAAGCAGGCGATTACTGAAGGAAAGGTAAGCGCTGAGCACTTTAAGGGTATCTGGCACGATATTGGTACACCAGAACGTTTAATGGCACTAAATCAACAGTTACTTGGTCACAGTTGAAAGTAAAAAAGAAATCAATTGCATATGTTTAATTTAAATGAATTTAAGACACGTCGCCAACAGCTGCTGCAAACCATGGGCGATGGTGTCGCCATTATTCCAACCTCGCCAGAGCTGATCCGCAATCGAGATAGTTATTATCCGTATCGCTTTGATAGTTACTTCTATTACCTAACTGGGTTTAAAGAGCCTGAGGCTTTGTTGGTGTTGATCGCTGGCGAAGACCCTAGAAGTATCCTGTTTTGTCGTGACAAAGATATAGAACGTGAAATTTGGGATGGTTTCCGATATGGAGCTGACGCTGCAAAACAGACGTTTGGCTTTGATCAGGCATATAGCTTTGATGCCCTAGATGAATTAATGCCTAAATTAATGACTAATCAATCCAAGCTATTTTATAGCTTAGGCGCAGACAGTGCATGGGATGTGCGAGTAACGACTTGGTTAAATCAAGTTAAAACGCAAACCAGAAGCGGTGCAAGTGCGCCAGACGAGGTGGTGGACGTACGCAAGTTGATTGATGAAATGCGGTTGTATAAAACCAGTTATGAGTTGGATCTTATGCAGAAATCTGCCGGCATCGCTGCACGTGCCCACGCACGTGCGATGCGTTATGTGCGTGCTGGTCAAATGGAGTATGAATTAGAGGCTGAGTTCCTGCATGAGTTTTATCGCTCCGGCGCACAGGCACCAGCTTACACCAGCATTGTGGCAGGCGGTGCCAATGCCTGCACCTTACATTACAACGCGAATAACTGCCTATTGAAAGAGGGTGACCTGCTATTGATTGATGCGGGTTGTGAGTTGGATGGCTATGCGTCAGACATTACACGTACCTTTCCCGTTAGCGGTAAATTTAGCGCAGCACAGCGCGATATCTATGAACTGGTGCTGGCGGCACAAGCTGCAGCGATTGCCCAGGTTAACCCGGGCAATCATTGGAACTCACCGCATGAGGCGGCTTTGGATGTGTTAGTGCAAGGGTTGATTGATTTAAAACTTTGCCAAGGCACTAAAGACGCAGTGTTGGAAAGTGGTAGCTATCGCCAGTTTTATATGCACCGTACTGGCCATTGGCTTGGGCTGGATGTGCATGATGCCGGAGAGTATAAAGATAAGGCGGGCGATTGGCGTAAGCTGGAGTCTGGCATGACGCTGACAGTAGAGCCTGGCTGCTATATTCGGCCCGCTGATAATGTGCCAGAGCATTTCTGGAATATTGGCATCCGCATAGAAGATGACGTGCTGGTGACTGATAGTGGTTGCGATATCATGACTATCGATGCGCCCAAGACTATTGCCGATATTGAAGCAACGATGCGTGGTTAATGTGTGATGTTAAATGTAGATAATATTGTGATAGTTGGCGGCGGCCCAGTGGGGATGGTGTTGGCGCTGCTGTTGGCGAAGCAACATGTTGCAAGCACGTTGCTTGAGGCGCGTAAACTGGGTGCTGCCAATCAGGATACGCGCGCACTCGCATTGTCTTATGGCACGCGCCGTATTCTTGAAAAGCTGGGCGTTTGGCAGCGTCTGTCGCCACATGCGACGGCGATTAATACGATTCATGTGTCGCAAAAAGGCAGCTTAGGACGTAGCGTTTTGCGAGCTCAGGATTATGAGCAAGAAGCCTTGGGTTATGTGTTGTCCTACGGGGCTTTGTGTACAGAGTTGAATGCAGAACTGCAGCGATTGCCGATAGTAGCGATGATAGACCAAGCGCAGGCGGATGCGATTAGCTACGATGCTAATCAAGCCACTATCCGCTATACGCGCTTAGATGAGCGTCTACAGTTAAGCTGTGCATTGGCGGTGTTGGCAGATGGTGGGCGCAGCATGGAAGAAGCGGCTGGTTTGAAGCGTGAAACCAAAGAGTATGGCCATGATGCGCTGATTACTAAAGTAACTGCAGAGTTAGCACATGGCAATATTGCATATGAACGATTCACTACAGATGGCCCTATGGCGCTGCTGCCGAATGGTACACGTGATTTTTCCTTGGTGTGGACTGGTAAAAAAGAACTGATTGCACCATTGTTGACGTTAACTGATGCTGAATTTCTTGCGCAGTTCCATGCACAGTTTGGTGATCGTGTCGGTCGTTTCTTAACCGTGGAAAAGCGCATGACATTCCCATTGCGGCTATCACAGTTGCAGGAGATCGATACCCCACATCTGGTTGTGATTGGTAACGCAGCGCAAACCATGCACCCAGTGGCTGGGCAAGGTTTTAATGTAGGTTTACGTGATGCCGAAGTGTTAGCGCAACATATTGTTAACGCGAAGGCTACGTTAGGTAGCTCTGCAATGCTGGCCGCATACCGTGCGAGTCGCAAAACTGACACAAAGAATGGTTTGTTATTTACAGACTTTTTGGTCAATATTTTTTCAAATGATATTTTGGGTTTTGCTAAGTTAAGAAGTGCAGGCTTAGGGCTATTTGATATGGTGGGGCCGGTCAAGCGCCACTTGGTGCGTAAAATGAGTTTTGGTAAATGATGGAGCCGCGCTTAAAAACAGATGTAACGATTGTCGGTGCAGGACTTGTGGGCATGGCTGCTGCCGTTGCGCTAAGCCAGTCCGGCCATGACGTCATCTTGGTGGATAGCCAACCCCCACGAGCGCCAATTGATGCAGATAGTGATTGGGATCAGCGTATTTACGCGATTAGCCCTAAGAATATGCAATGGCTGACTCAGTTAGGTGCATGGCCTTTATTGGATGAGCGACGTGTAACAGAGATGCAGTCCATGCAAATATGGGGCGATGCAACTACCCAGCCGTTAGAGTTGCATGCTGAGGATGTGAATGCCGATTGTCTAGGATTCATTGTAGAAGAGCGCTCGCTAAAAGCAGCACTTTTAAAGTGTATAGAGGCGAGCAATGTACGCATGATTGTGGGGCATCGCTGCTTATCAGTTCGCTCATCACCGCAGTGTGCAGTACTGCAACTGGTAAATCAGCAAGAGATAGAAAGTACTTTGCTACTGGCTGCGGATGGCGCTAATTCATGGGTTAGGCAGCAACTAGGGATGGGGGTACAGCGTAAAGATTATGAACAAATTGCGATAGTGGCTAATTTCATTACAGAACGGACGCATGCAAATGTCGCAAGGCAGTGGTTTACGCAGGATGTAATCGGTAAGAGTGGCGTATTGGCATGGCTGCCATTACCTGAAAATAAAATTTCAATCGTTTGGTCCGTACCCTCTGCGCAGGCAAAAACATTATTACAGTTATCGCCTGAAGCATTTACACACGCAGTTATGTCGGCTGGTGGTGATGCCTTAGGTGCGATGCAGTTGATGGGGCAGCCTGCAAGCTTCCCTCTGGTGCTCAAGCAGGCTATTAAGAGTGTTGTGTCATCGATTGTGCTGATTGGCGATGCTGCACATAGCGTTCACCCTATGGCTGGGCAAGGCGTTAATCTTGGCTTTCGCGATGTGATTGATTTGCTAAACTTATTAGGAGCTAAGCATGTCTATCAACCAATAAACGATGCGGCATTGCTCAAGCAATACGCTAGAATGAGGAAAGCAGACGTACTTAGTATGGTGGCACTTACAAATGGCTTATATCATTTGTTTGAGAGTCCATACTCTATGGTTAAAAATGTACGAAACTGGGGGTTGACCACGGCTAATCAGCAAGCGGTTAAGAAACTGTTAATTGCTAATGCAATTGCACTTTAAAATAGTTTCTATAAAAAAATAGCCACTTAGTGAGTAGTACTTAAATAGAAGTAAAGCGTTTAAATGGAGTCGGATGCTGTCATGACTCTCAGTGGTTCTGTGTAAAACGTTATCCATCATTACTTAAAGGAAATTAGATGTTAAAGAAGTTCGCTAGTATTGCATTGCTAAGTGCGTTTGCAACAGCCGCTGTAGCAGATGAAGCCAGTGTTAAAAAAGCCGTTGAGTCTGCCTATCCTAAATTTAAAGTAGAGAAGGTCACCAAGACGCCTTATGCCGGTTTGTATGAAGTGTTTATGGGTGGGCAGATTATTTACACAGATGAAAAAATGTCATTTTTAATCGCAGAAGGTCGTTTAGTTGATCCAAAAACTAAAAAAGATCTTACAGGAGAGCGCTTAGAAGAGTTGACCAAAATTGACTTCTCAACGCTGCCATTAAATCAGGCGATTAAAGTGGTAAAGGGAAATGGTAGCCGTAAACTTGTTGTATTCTCCGATGTAGATTGTCCTTTCTGCAAACGTTTAGAGCGTAACGAGTTGGTTAATATCACAGATGTCACTATTTATACTTTCTTATACCCCATTGAACAGTTGCATCCAGATGCCGCGAATAAATCAAAACTCATTTGGTGCGCGAAAGATCGTGTGAAAGCATGGGAAGACTGGATTTTAAGAGACCAACTTGCTAGTGCTGCTGGCAGTTGTGATGTGCCGTTGGAAAAAGTAGGGGAGCTTGCTCGGAAAGTGGGAGTTACTAGTACCCCAACCTTAATATTTGCTGATGGTAAACGTATGTTAGGTGCGCAGCCTTATAAGGAAATTGAGCGCATGCTAGCATCTGCAAGTAAGAAATAATTGGCAATAATCTGCTTAATAGGGTGATTGATATCACCCTATTTTTTCTTAAGGTTAACCCACAATTTGACCAAGTTTGAAAATAGGTAAATATAACGCGACGACCAAGCCGCCAATTAATACGCCAAGTACAACCATAATGATAGGCTCCATTAGGCTTGAGAGAGCTTCTACAGCATCGTCAACTTCAGCCTCATAAAAGTCTGCCACCTTACTTAGCATTGAGTCCAATGCGCCAGATTCTTCCCCAATCGCTGTCATCTGCAATACCATGTTAGGGAAAACCTCCGCATTCTGCATGGCAACAGTTAAACTGGTACCCGTACTAATCTCACTCTGAATTTTTTTTGTAGCATCGTAATACACCCGATTCCCAGATGCACCAGCCACTGAGTCTAGAGCTTCAACCAACGGTACACCTGCCGAAAACATTGTTGCCATGGTGCGTGCAAATCTAGCAATGGTTGCTTTGCGGATGAGTTCGCCAAATATAGGTAGTTTTAACATCAATCTATCCATTGTCGCTTGCATAGAGATAGAGCGTTTCCAAGTGTAGAAAAAGAACCATAGCCCAAAGCCAATCGAACCAAAAATTGCCCACCACCATTCTACAAAAGCATCAGATATAGCCATCACAACTAGGGTTGGGCCTGGAAGGTCTGCACCAAAACTAGAAAATAAATCTTTAAATGCAGGCACTACAAAAATCATAATCACAGATGTGATGATAAATGCTACGACTATAATCGAAGTAGGATAAAATAAAGCAGATTTAATTTTTGATTTAATGGCTAGAATCTTTTCTTTATAGGTGGCAAGCCTATCGAGTAAGGTATCCAAAATACCAGCCTGCTCGCCTGCGCCAATTAAATTACAGAATAAGGCATCAAAATACAGCGGATATTTACGGAACGCGGCACTTAAACTGCTACCGGTTTCTACATCAGACTTAATGTCATTCAGTAGTTTGGAGACAGCAGGGTTGCTATGCCCTTTTCCAACAATATCAAAAGATTGCAGTAAAGGAACGCCTGATTTCATCATGGTCGCGAGTTGGCGTGTAAATAGCGTGATGTCTTTATCTGAGACTTTACCAGTATTAGCAAAGCCGCTTTGTTTTTTAATTTTGGTGACAGTAATCCCTTGGCGGCGTAATGTGGCACTGACAAATGATTCGCCAGACGCTTTCATTTCGCCCTTAACAATTTTGCCCTTTTTATCTTTACCTACCCAAGTGTAAATAACTTCTTTTGTGGCCTTAGGATTGGCTGCCATAATCATTCCCTGAGTGATTTATTTTATGATTGTATTGATTAGCGTATTTCAAATTGGATTGCTGTAATTAGTGTACTTTAAGTTGATGTATTTAAAAGCGCTATTCATTGGTGCAAGCCTCTACTTCTTCAATAGAGGTTAAGCCTTGCATCACTTTTAGCACACCAGAGCGACGTAAATCATTAACACCCTCAATTTTGGCTTGGTCTGCAATGTCATGTGCAGTGCCGTTTTTCATGATAATACGGCTAATTGCGTCAGTAATCGGCATTACTTGATAAATGCCAACACGGCCTTTGTAGCCTGCATTGCATAGCTCACATCCTTCAGGATTATGCCCATAAAGTTGCCAACTCTCATTAAAGTCCTCTTCTATAAAGCCCACGTTCAGGAGAGCCTCTTTAGGTACGTTAATAGGAATTTTGCAGTGTTTACACAAGCGTCTTGCCAGGCGCTGTGCTGTGATGAGCGACACTGCAGATGCAATATTGAACGGTGCAACCCCCATGTTGAGTAGTCGAGTCAATGTGGATGGTGCGTCATTGGTATGTAGTGTTGACAATACCATATGGCCAGTAGAAGCGGCTTTGATCGCCATGTCCGCAGTTTCTAGGTCACGAATCTCACCAATCATAATAACATCCGGATCTTGCCGTAAAAATGATTTTAGCGCAGCAGCAAACGTTAGTCCCTGCTTATCGTTAACGTTGACTTGGTTGATCCCGGCCAGAGGAATCTCGCATGGATCTTCTGCCGTCGATATGTTGACATCGGGGCTGTTGAGAATGTTTAGGCATGTATATAGTGATACAGTCTTGCCTGACCCCGTTGGGCCGGTTACCAACACCAGGCCATAAGGGCGGCTTACAGCGTTGAGCAGGCGTTCTTTTTGTATAGGCTCATAACCCAGGGCTTCAATGCCAAGTGTTGCACTGGCTGGGTCGAGAATACGCATTACGATTTTCTCGCCATGAATCAGCGGCAATGTGCTAACACGGAAATCAATGGTGCGAGTTTTAGAGAGTACTAACTTCATGCGGCCATCTTGCGGAATGCGTTTTTCCGAAATGTCCATGCTCGAAATCACCTTAATACGAGAAGCTAGTTTTTCTTTAATCGCTAAAGGAGGCTGATTAATCTCTCGTAACGCACCATCTATACGGTAACGTACACGATAAAATTTCTCATATGGTTCGAAATGCAAGTCAGATGCACCCATATTAATGGCATCCAGCAGCATTTTATTGAGAAAGCGTACGACAGGGGCATCATCAACCTCTGTTTCAACTTGTTCTTCCTCTATGCTATTTGGGTTTTCATCACTAAAGCCAAAATCATCATCATTTCCAACATCCAGTGATTTAAGGCTAGTATCTCTAGCTTGAATAACTTTTTCTATCCAGCGTCCAAGTTTATCGTCCTCCACCACAATAGGCGAAATGTTCATGCCCATCTGAAATTGCACGCTATCTAATGCAAGGATATTGGTGGGGTCGGAAATCGCAACATAAAGTACGTTGTTGCGTGCTTGCAAACCTATCACACGGTTGCTAATTGCAAGTTTGCTGTCAATTTGCTTGGCAGGTAAATAATCCGGGTTGAAAGCATCTAGGTTGAAGTAAGGAAAACCAAACGCTTTTGCTGATGCTTCTGCAATACTTAACGCACTGAGTTTTTTGCTTTGAATTAGCTGTGAAATAAATGAGGCGTTTGCAGATGAGGCTTGAGCTTCAACCGCTCTTGCTTCGTCTTCAGAAAGCAGCTTTTCTTGAATTAATGTTCTAGCTAGACCACTTAGTTTTGTTTGTGAAGTTGCAGTTGCCATATTGATTGTCGTGGTTGAATGAGCTTACAAGCAATTACAGTTAATTAATCCAGACCAATAATGCACTTTACGTTTTTTTTTGTAAAGGCTTTACGTATTTTATGATAAAAAATCAGCACTTTTCTAATCGAGATACGCCAAAATCTTGCAATCTAGTCAGGTTGGTCAATATTAGAGGTGTTTTTGGTCAAAAAACCACTTGACATCTCAGAAAAAGCAACTTATAAATATGCTTAGGTGTTTGAATTCGAGTTTTTTGCAGCCAGCTTTAGTTTTTAGTTACTGCGACTTTAATGTTCTTGAGGCAAACTTTTTGGGGCGCCCCCCTTTGTATTATGTAAGGATGTATGAAATGGCAACAGGTACCGTAAAATGGTTTAATGATTCTAAAGGTTTTGGTTTTATTACACCTGATGATGGTGGTGATGATTTATTCGCACACTTCTCAGCGATTGTAGAATCTGGTTATAAAAGCCTAAAAGAAGGTCAACGTGTAAGTTTTGATTTAACTGAAGGCCCAAAAGGTAAACAAGCTTCGAATATTCAGAAAGCTTAAGTTTTATCTAAAACTACATTTGGGTTAGCCTACATCTGGTCCCCAATACTCAAAAGGCTCTATATGCATTGCTGCATATAGAGCCTTTTTCTACTTATTGCCTGTGTTAATTACTACATGTTGGCAATAATTTCGTCACCAAACTCTGCTGTGCCTACTTGTGTTGCGCCTTCCATTTGTGAGGAGAAGTCGCTGGTCACACGTTTGCTAATAATTGCATTAGCTACGCCTTTGAGTACCAGATCCGCAGCTTCTGTCCATCCTAAGTGACGAAGCATCATTTCAGCAGAAAGAATTAATGAGCTTGGGTTCGCGATGTTCTTGCCAGCAATTTTAGGTGCTGTGCCGTGTGTGGCTTCAAACATAGCAACCGTGTCACTTAAGTTTGCCCCTGGAGCAATGCCGATACCACCGACCTGTGCTGCTAGTGCGTCACTGACGTAGTCGCCATTTAAGTTGAGGGTAGCGACCACATCATAATCTTGGGGGTGTAGCAGAATTTCTTGTAAGAATGCATCAGCAATACAGTCTTTGATGATGATGCCATTCGGCAATTTGCACCATGGTCCACCGTCAATCTCAACCGCGCCAAACTCTTGTTTCGCCACTTCATAGCCCCAGTCCCTGAAGCCACCCTCTGTAAACTTCATAATGTTGCCTTTGTGGGCAATCGTCACTGATTTACGGTTGTTATCAATTGCGTATTGAATTGCCTTACGAACTAGGCGTTGGCTGCCGTCAATTGAAACGGGTTTGATGCCAATTGCTGAAGATTCTGGGAAGCGAATTTTCTTACGCATACCCATGTCGCTTAAGAAGTTGATCACTTTTTCTACTTCATCTGTGCCTGCTGCCCACTCAATACCAGCATAGATGTCTTCTGTGTTTTCACGGAAAATCACCATGTCTGTTTTTTCAGGGTACTTCACTGGGCTAGGGACCCCCGTGAAGTATTGCACCGGACGTAAACATACATAAAGGTCTAGTTCTTGACGTAGTGATACGTTCAATGAGCGAATGCCACCACCCACTGGTGTGGTTAAAGGGCCTTTGATTGAGATCACGTAATCGCGTACCGCTTGCATGGTTTCACTTGGCAGCCAAGTGTCTTTGCCTTCTTTGTCTTTACCGTAAACCTTTACTGCTTTTTCGCCGGCAAATACTTCCATCCATGAGATTTTTCTAGCACCGCCGTATGCCTTGTTGACTGCGGTATCTACAACTTTAATCATAGGTGGGGTAATATCAATGCCTATACCATCACCTTCAATAAATGGGATAATGGGGTTGTTGGGTACGTTTAGCGTATTGTCTGCATTAACAGAAATTTTTTCGCCTGTGCTAGGTTTGATAATTTTCGAAGTCATTCACAATTTCCTAAGATGATAATTTTATTTAATAAACCGTTTAACGTCGTGTGCCAATTTAGCCCACATGATTCACCGAACCCTGATAACAGGCACGCCACGTTAAAAGACTTTATTCCTATCCCTGATGTATATGCAGCCGGACGTTTAGATACTGATAGTGAAGGTTTGCTTATTTTAACCGATGATGGGGCATTGCAACATCGTTTAAGTCACCCAAAACATAAAGAAATTAAAACTTACTGGGTGCAGGTTGAAGGGGCGCCATCTGATGAGGATTTGCAGCCATTAAAAGTAGGCGTAGATTTGGGTGATTTTGTAACGCAATCAGCGGAGGTGAGTGTCATCAATGAGCCTGCCGGTTTGTGGCTAAGGAACCCGCCGATCCGTGAGCGCAAGGCCATTCCCACTACTTGGCTACAAATCAAAATCTCTGAAGGAAAAAATCGCCAAGTGCGACGCATGACTGCCAAAGTGGGTTTCCCGACGTTGCGTTTAATCCGCTATGCGATTGGGCGTTACACAATAGATGGTATAGCAAATGGAGAGTACAAGGTGTTGACAGCATGAAGCCCGTAATTATTTTTCGCCACTTTAACAGTGAAGGTCCGGGATATTTTTCTGATTTTTTAGACGCACAAGGTATCCCTTGGGTTTTAGTAAAAATTGACGAGGGTGACGTCGTTCCCAGCTCAATAGCCTCCTATAGCGGTATGGTGCTGATGGGTGGCCCGATGAGTGTGAATGACGACTTGCCTTGGATTCCGCCTGTGCTTGATTTAATTCGGCAGGCTGTGGATGCAGATGTCCCCGTGTTAGGGCACTGTTTGGGCGCGCAGTTAATGAGCAAGGCTTTGGGCGCAGTGGTGACACAAAACGTAATTAAGGAGATTGGTTGGGGAGAGGTCAATATCAGTGTAAATGGCGCTGCCCAACATTGGTTTGGTGAGTTGGAGAGTTTTAATGCTTTTCATTGGCATGGTGAAACCTTTAGTTTGCCCGAGGGAGCGGTGCATCTCTTGGCAAGCAAATATTGCGAAAATCAGGCATATGCAATTGGTCAAAAACATTTGGCTTTACAGTGCCACATAGAGATGACTGAGGCTATGGTGCGTGAGTGGTGTGTGGTTGGTGCGGAAGAAGTCGCGTCTGCACGGCACAGCCCAGCAGTGCAGGATGTAGAAACCATGCAGCAAACATTGCCGTTGCATTGTTTTTTCTTAAACAAAGTGGCAAATCAAGTGTATACACAGTGGATTAAAGGCTTGCTTAATTAACATGTTGCTTGGGTATGTTAAAATCACTTAACTTTAATTGAGGTCGTATCATGTCTGGCAATACACTTGGCAAGCTTTTTACCTTTACATCATTTGGTGAGTCGCACGGCGCTGCGATCGGCGGCATCGTCGATGGTTGCCCACCGGGCTTGGCACTCAGTGCTGAAGACTTGCAAATTGATTTAGACCGCCGTAAACCTGGTACCTCACGCCATGTGACACAGCGCCAAGAGGCGGATATGGTAGAAATACTGTCAGGCGTATTTGAAGGTAAAACGACAGGTGCTCCGATTGGCTTGCTGATTCGCAATACCGATCAGCGTAGCCAGGATTACAGTAAGATTATGGATACATTCCGCCCTGGACATGCGGACTATACCTATACGCAAAAGTACGGGGTACGCGATTATCGTGGAGGTGGCCGCTCCAGTGCGCGTGAAACAGCTGCACGTGTGGCTGCTGGGGCAATTGCAAAAAAATGGCTCAAAGAGCGTTACGGTGTTTCTGTGCGTGGCTATATGAGCCAATTAGGTGAAGTTGATATCCCGTTTGAAAGCTGGGATGTTGTGAATGGCAATCCATTTTTCTCACCAAATGTCAGCATCTTGCCAACACTTGAGGATTACTTAGACAAAATTCGTGCAGAACGCGATTCTGTGGGTGCGCGTATTACCGTAGTGGCAGAACATGTACCAGTCGGTCTGGGTGAGCCCATTTTTGATCGTTTGGATGCTGAAATTGCTTATGCCATGATGAGTATCAATGCGGTAAAAGGAGTGGAAATTGGTGCGGGTTTCTCTAGCGTCGCACAGCGTGGCAGCGTGCATTCTGACGAAATGACACCGCAGGGGTTTGTCACTAACCATGCGGGTGGTATTTTGGGCGGTATTTCTACTGGGCAGGAAATAAGAGTGAATGTGGCATTAAAACCTACCTCTAGTATTCCACAAGAGCGACGCTCTATCGATAAGAACGGCAACGCAGTGACAATGCAGACCACTGGGCGCCATGACCCCTGTGTTGGTGTGCGTGCGACACCGATTGTTGAAGCGATGCTGGCGATGGTGTTGATGGATCACGCTTTACGGCATCGCGCTCAAAATGCTGATGTGCAGTGTGCAACACCTAAAATTATATAAATTAGATTAAAACTACTCACAATTCAACATTAAATAATAAGTCGGCATGTGCCGACTTTTTTATCGGTATGATATCGATATGCATACAGACTTACATTATCGACTCTCTCGGTTTTATTTTATCTATTACTTCTTCGTGGGTGCGTTTGTGCCTTATTGGGGGTTGTATTTAAAGTCTGAGCAATTTTCTGCGGCAGATATCGGGGTGCTGATGTCGCTGTTTCAGATTAGCCGTATCTTTGCACCCAACTTTTGGGGTTGGTTAGCTGACCATACTGGAAAGCGAGCGCCCTGGATCAGACTCACCGCTTTTTTAGGTTTGTGTGGGTTTGTTGCGGTATTTTGGGCACATGGTTTTTTCTGGATGTTTTTTGTGATGGCGGCGCTGAGTTTGTTCACTAGTTCAACCTTGCCTTTGGCAGAGTCGCTCACATTGGCGCATCTTGCCACAACTAATGGGCATTACAGCCGTATCCGGATGTGGGGTTCATCTGGATTCATTGTGGCTGCGGTCGTGCTGGGTTTTTTGATCGATTGGTCAGGCATTGCAAGTTTGCTGTGGTTTTTACTTGCGGTACAAATTACATTGTTCGTACTTACTTTCTCGTTGCCAGAGCCTAAGCTCGCCGCACATCCACATGACCACTTTTCTATTTGGCAGGTAGTGCGTCAACCTAATGTTATTGCTTTGTTGGTGGGATGCTCGTTAATGGTAACTGCACATGGTGTACTTTATAATTTTTACTCAATTTATTTGAGTGAGCATGGTTATAGTAAAGGCATGATAGGCTTGTTATGGGCGGTAGGTGTGATCTGTGAGATTGTTATCTTCATGCTGATGCCTAAAATTTTGGCTAGATTTACGCTAAAAACCATTTTACTTGTGAGTTTGGTGTTGGCGGTCATACGTTTTAGCTTGATTGGTGTGGCTGTTGATCATGTATGGATGTTAATTTTTGCCCAAACTTTGCACGCAGCCACGTTCGGCAGCTTTCATGCGGCCTCTGTTGAGGTTATTACACAGTTTTTTAATGGCAGGCACCAAGCAAAGGGTCAGGCAATATATAACAGCGTGGCGTATGGTGTAGGCGGTACTGTGGGCGGAGTTGCTGGTGGCTATGCGCTACAGTATCTAGGTGGTCAGCACACATTTATGCTGGCGGCTATTTTTCCGCTATTGGGCTTGGTTGTGGTGGCACTCGGACTACACCTGAGCCAGCAATCTATCACTCAACATGGGATGTTTAAATAATGGTGCTGGTAAAGTTACGTCTTAGTTTGCTGATTTTTCTGTCAGTATCAGCATCACTGCTATCACATACTGCGAGTGCAAATACACGCGTGAATATTGTAGGACTGTTTAGTAACAAAGCGGTGATGATCATTAATGATGGTAAACCAAAAACATTGAGCGTTGGCCAGTCGGTGGATGGCGTCAAACTAATTGCTGCAGATAGCAGTTCGGCTACGCTATTGATTGAAGGGAAAACAACACTGTTGGGTATGGGGCAGGCGGCCTCTGTTGGTGAGGCGTCAGCAAACAATAATCCCAGTGTTACATTGTATGCAAGTGCGGGTGGACATTTTGTTTCTGAGTGCAAGATTAATGGTGCAGCCTTGAAATTTTTAATTGATACAGGAGCGACTACTGTTGCACTTAATAGCGGCGATGCTAAGTTTGCTAAGATTGATTATAAGAAAGGTGAGCCGGTATTAGTGTCGACGGCAAATGGGGTGGTTACTGCGTATCGCGTCACTATTGCAAACTTGAAAATTGGTGGTATTACGCTAAGTCAGGTTGAGGGTAGCGTCCTGGAGGGTGGCTTTCCTTCGGTTGTGCTCATGGGGATGAGTGCTCTGAACCGTATGGAAGTGAAGCATCAGGGTAGCACCATGACGCTGACTAAAAAATATTAAACGCACAATGCGATATATTTTAATGTACTAGGTTGCTGCCAGTCTGCATTACTTATTGAGTGCTGGGATATAAAAAAAGCCACTTGATTAAGTGGCTTTTTTATTGTGAGCTAAACGCGTTTGTCTTTTTCGATTAAGGCGTACGCTGAATGGTTGTGGATAGATTCGAAATTCTCTGATTCTACCGTGTACGCTACAATGCGTTTTTCTGCGTTGAGCTGTGCAGCAACATCACGCACCATGTCTTCAACAAATTTCGGATTGTCGTAAGCACGCTCAGTGACAAACTTTTCATCTGGGCGTTTGAGTAGGCCGTAAAGCTCGCATGAAGCTTGTTTTTCTACCAAGTTGATAATGTCTTCTATCCAGATGAAGTCGTTGATCAAGGCGGTAACCGTTACATGTGAACGCTGGTTGTGCGCGCCGTAATTAGAGATTTTTTTACTGCATGGGCATAGACTGGTTACAGGTACCAGCACTTTGACTGTGATCTCAAAGTTATCTTGATGGATTTCACCAATAAAAGTGACTTCATAGTCTAATAGGCTTTTAACGCCAGAAATAGGCGCTGCTTTGTTCACGAAGTATGGGAACGTCATCTCAATGTGACCTGACTCCGCTTCAAGACGTTTTACCATTTCACGTAAAATGGTTTCAAAAGACTCTACTGAAATGGCGTGCTCATTCATGTTGAGGATTTCAACAAAACGAGACATGTGAGTACCCTTGAATTGCTGAGGTAGATGCACGTACATGTTAAACATGGCAACGGTATGTTGCTCCCCGCCAGTTTTGTCTTTTACAACAACTGGGTGGCGGATGGCCTTGATGCCAACCTTATCAATAGCTAGGTGGCGTGTATCAACAGTATTTTGTACATCTTCAATCGGGTTTTTATGCGTAGTCTGATCCATGTATATTTTCTTAAATTTTACAAATATTAGTTGAGTATAACACTAGGTTATTAGCTTCGCAATTGCAGAAGTGATTCCCTTAGCATCTAGACCGCAGTCTGCCAGCATAGTTTCATGCACGCCATGCTCAATAAATTGGTCTGGCAAGCCTAAGCTTAGTGTTTTAATTGGGTGTGGTAAGTTTAACTGTATGGGTTGTAATGACTCCATCACGGCAGAGCCTGCGCCACCCATCACGCAGTTTTCTTCTACTGTGATAATTGTCGTGTGTGTCTTTGCAATCTCTGCAATAAGCGCATGGTCTATAGGCTTAACAAAACGCATATTCGCTACTGTGGCATTAAGCGCTTCAGCGGCCTCCAGTGCAGGCGCTAGCATAGAGCCAAACGCTAAAATGGCGACCTTTTCCCCTTGGCGTTCAATGCTGCCTTTGCCAATTTCAATCGGCTCAAGTGCTGTGCTGACTAATGCCCCTGTGCCACTACCTCTAGGGTAACGTACAGCGGCTACACCATTGTAGAGGAAGCCAGTGGTTAGCATTTGGCGACACTCATTTTCATCGCTAGGTGCCATGATGACGATATTTGGAATGCAGCGCATAAAGGTTAAGTCAAAGCTACCGGCGTGTGTCGGGCCATCTGCTCCCACCAGTCCTGCGCGGTCTATTGCCAATAGCACTGGCAGGTTTTGCAATGCAATATCGTGAATCAGTTGGTCGTAAGCACGCTGTAAAAATGTGCTGTAAATGGCAACTACCGGTTTTAATCCATCACAGGCCATCCCGGCTGCAAATGTCAGCGCGTGTTGCTCTGCAATGCCTACATCGTAATAGCGCTCCGGATATTTGCTGGCAAACGCGTTCAAGCCTGAGCCGTCGCACATGGCAGGGGTGATGCCAATCAGTCTGTGGTCAGATGCGGCCATATCAACAAGCCAGTCACTAAAAACCTCAGTATATGACTTAGCTGCTTTGGCGCTGATGGCATTGCCGTTAAACGGGTCAAACTTCCCAACGCCATGAAACTTATTCGGGTTTGCTTCCGCAGGTTCAAAGCCTTTGCCCTTTTGTGTCACGATATGTAAAAACTGTGGCCCATTTAACTGTTTAATATTATGCAGCGTATCAATCAATGCATCTAAATCATGGCCATCAATCGGCCCGATATAGTTGAAACCAAACTCTTCAAACAAAGTACCAGGGGTCACCATGCCTTTGACATGCTCTTCAGCACGTTTTGCAAATTCCATCATCGGCGGTAATGCGGATAATACTTTTTTGCCAGACTTTCTAACGGTGCCATAAAAGCGGCTGGAGAGTAGTTTAGCTAAATAATTGTTCAGTGCACCTACATTGTTAGAAATGCTCATGTCGTTGTCGTTAAGCACAACCAGTAAGTTTGCATCCATATTGCCTGCATTATTAAGCGCTTCAAATGCCATGCCAGCGGTCATAGCACCGTCACCGATAATCGCGACTGAGCGTCGCTCGCTACCTGCCAGCTGAGCAGCTACTGCCATGCCTAATGCTGCAGAAATTGAGGTGCTGGAGTGCCCTGTGCCGAAGGTGTCATACATACTTTCATTGCGTCTGGGAAAGCCCGCGATGCCTTGTGGCTTACGTAAATTCTGCATGGCCTCACGGCGACCGGTGAGAATTTTATGTGGGTAGGTTTGGTGTCCAACATCCCATACTAATTTGTCGTCTGGGGTGTTAAATACGTAGTGCAATGCGATAGTTAACTCAACTACACCCAGGTTGGAGGCCAAATGTCCGCCGGTTTTGGCTATACTATCTACCAAAAATAAGCGCAGTTCTTGTGCAAGCTGCGCTAATTCCCTACGCTCAAGTAGTCGTAGTTGTTCTGGGTCGTTAATGGTATTTAATAATGGAGTCACGAGTGGTGTGTTATTACTTTAAGTGGCGGTTGAGGTTAAAAGCTGCGCTGTAAAATAAAGCCAGCCAACTCGCGCAGGCGTTTTGCATCTTCGCCAAAGGGTATTAAGGCGCTGATGGCGGTTTCGTATAGTTGATCCGCTAACTGCTTGGCGTGATCTAAGCCCAAGATAGTCACATACGTAGGTTTGCTGCTGTCTGCATCTTTACCAGCAGTTTTCCCTAATGTGCTAGTGTCTGCTTCAACATCGAGGATGTCATCAACAACTTGAAATGCGAGGCCAATATGCTCAGCATATACGATGACGGCAGACATTTTTTCAGCAGTGCCGCTTGATGCGCCCAATAGTGCTGCAGCCTGAATCAACGCACCAGTTTTTAGCTTGTGCATCGTTTCTAGCTCACTTTGGGTGAGTGCCTTGCCAATGGAGGCGAGATCAATTGCCTGCCCGCCCGCCATGCCTAAAGAGCCGGATGCTTTTGCCAAAATGTTAAGCATGGATATTTGTTGATTAGCATTTTCGCAAAGCGTTGGGGTGGAAAGTAGGTCAAACGCTAAGCTTTGCAGGGCGTCGCCTACCAGTAATGCCGTAGCATCGTCGTACTGTTTATGACAGCTCGGTTTCCCGCGGCGTAAGTCATCATTATCCATGCAGGGCATATCGTCATGTACTAAAGAGTATGCATGAATCATTTCTACGGCACACGCTGCGGCATCGGTTATCGTGGTGTTTGTCGCGCACAGCTCTGCTGCTGCGTAGCAAAGCAAGGCTCTCACACGCTTACCGCCACCTAGCAAGCTATAGCGCATAGCTTCATGCAGTATTGCTGGCGCAGTTGTTTGGGAAGGCAGTGCTTCGTCTAGCACTATTTCAATATGGTCTTGCTTTTCTTTTGCCCATATTGAAAAATCAGTCGCAACGCTGTCTGTCATTTTGGTGTTAGTCATTGGTGTTGAAAGGGGCTAGCTGTTGGCGCTCATTGAGTACTTTGACTTGCTGTTCAACATCAGCCAGTGATTGTTGGCAGAACCCGAGTAATAAGTTGCCACGTTTATATGCTTCTAGTGAGGCCTCTAGTGGCATTTGCCCAGATTCCATTTGTGCAACGATGCCTTCTAGCTCGGCGAACGCTTGTTCGAAGCTGAGTGTTGGCTCCAGTGTGTCTTTGTCACCAGTTTTCGTGCTGGTTTTTGCTTTAGATGCAGGCATCGTGTCCCAAGGGCTAAGTTTAATCAATACGCTATTCTATCAAATCTTAAGGCAAATCTCAGGACAAAACTTGTGTTAGGAAGCTTTCAATATCGATAATTTCTTGTTCACATAGCGAGTGTGCCATGTTGTATTGGTGCCAACTGACGGAATATTGACAGCTTTGTAGTAAATTGCGAGATTTTTCAGCCATGCTCAATGGGATAATGTCATCAAACGTACCGTGTGCCATGAAAATTGGCGTATTCATATTGGCTGCATGCGCTTCTTTGCTTAGTGACGAATGGAGTGGTACATAGGTAGATAGCGCCAGTACTCCGGCTAGCCTCTGCGGGTAACGTAATGCAGTATGTAAGGCGATTGCTCCACCTTGTGAGAAACCTGCGAGCAGAATTCTTTCAGCGTTGATTCCTCTTGAAATTTCATTGTTAATCAATGAGTTGATGTAGCGTTCGCTGACCTTGATGCCTGTTTCATCTTCTTGCACAATTGGAATGTTGCCATATATGTCATACCAAGCGGGCATGATGTAACCGTTATTTCTGGTGACAGCCATATCTGGTGCATGTGGTAGTATAAATCGCACATGGTTGAATGCAGGGTTCTCTAAAAGACGCTGCACAATCGGCTCGAAATCATATCCGTCAGCACCAAGGCCATGCAACCAGATGACGCTGGCACTGATTTTGCTGGGATTTGATGTGTGTAGGCTTAGGTCTAGCGGTAGTTGATAAGTCATAATCGTTATAGCAGTGTTCTGATAATCGTAACATTGTACTCAAAACTGCCTGCACATGACCGTATATAAATTGAGCAGATAATATTAATTAAGGTAATGTCCAAAATGACGCAACTTAAAGTACTTGGTTGTAGTGGTGGTATCGGTGGAGCTTACCGCACGACATCGCTATTGTTAGATCAGGACATCTTGATTGATGCTGGCTCTGGTGTTGGTGATTTGTCGATGGATGAATTGCTCAACATTAGTCACATATTTGTGACCCATTCACATTTAGATCACATTGCCTTTATACCGCTCTTATTGGACACCGTGATGGGGATTCGCAGCGAACCCGTTACGTTATATGCGACACAAGAAACGCTGGCAATTTTAAAGGCACATATTTTTAATTGGGAAATATGGCCAGACTTTAATCAGATTCCAAATAACGACACGCCTTTTTTGCGATATCAGGAAATCAAGCTTGGACAACCGGTGGCATTAGGGGAGCGTACTATCACTGCGCTACCTGTGCATCATGTAGTGCCCGCTGTCGGTTATCACATTAAAGGTGCAAAGCACAGTTTGGTTTATACTGGCGATACAACCATCTGTGATGCACTATGGCATGAGGTGAATAAGATCAATCACCTTAAATACTTGATTGTTGAAACGGCTTTTAGCAATAGCGAGCTTGAATTGGCAATCTTGTCCAAGCACCTGTGCCCATCAATGCTTTTGCAAGAGCTGGGAAAATTGAGTGCAACGCACCTTGCAGGCGTGCTTGAAGTGTATATTACGCATTTGAAACCAGGCGAGGATGCACATATTATGCGTGAAATTACAGAAGGTAATCCTAGATTACCCATTGCGGCACTAAACCGACATCAGGTTTTTGAGCTGTAATTTGCTTAAATAGCACTCACATCGCTATAAGATTAAGCATTAAAGATACCCATCAGTGGGGCAATATTATGTTACACAACCCTAATTATTTTAGATACTTACGCTCACATGACTACTGCTGTACTTGCGTTATTAAACACTTTTGAACCCCTTGCTAAGTTATCCGCTGGCCGTAAGCGCGAGCTTGCAGGTTTATGCTTTGTCGAGAAGGTAAGTCAGGGAATTAATCCATTGCGCATGAATATTTCTAATGCAAAACAGGCAGTTTATCTCATTAAAGGTGAGCTAGAGCTAAGGTTTCTCAATGATGAGAAGGTGATATTGCGAGGCGATGATACTGCAGCAAGGCATCCCATTCCTTGCGATCAGAACTTGGTTGATAGCATTGCGCGTACTGATATAGAGATTTTGCGTATAGATAATGACCTGTTAGATATCATGATGACATGGGACCAACTATCTACCGGAGATGATGTGCTTAAAAGTGTGCACAACACCGATGGTGGAAAATCTAACAGAACCCCTGTTGAATGGATGCGTGACACAAGTGTGTTTAGCGTGGCCAAATTACAGTCTGGTGTTTTTAGTAAAGTGCCTGTGGCTAATATTGAGGCAATGTTTGAGCGTATGGAGCGTATTAGTACGGTTGCTGGGCAAGTCATTATTCAGCAAGGCGCAGTGGGAGATTACTATTATCTAGTGGAGAGAGGCTCTTTACTGGTTAGCCGGGCTGACGGCGTTAATGCAGCGCCTATGGTGGTTGCTGAGTTGAATGAAGGGGACGCGTTTGGAGAAGAGGCGCTAGTTTCAGACAACAAGCGCAATGCTACAGTAACAATGAAAACGGATGGGCAGTTATTACGTTTGAATAAACGCGATTTTATTGAGCTGCTGAAAGAGCCTATGCTTGTAAATGTAAGTAGAGAGGTTGCTGAAGCTATGGTTGCTGATGGTGCAATATGGATCGATGTGCGTTTGTCTTCAGAGTATCAATATGAGCATATTAAAGGAGCCATTAATTTGCCTTTAAATGAGGTTAGGCAGCGGGTGTCTGGACTAGATATGAATTCGACTTATATCGTGTATTGTCAAACTGGGCGTCGTAGTTCTGCTGCGGCATTTGTTCTGGCGCAATATGGCTTAAATGTATTGGTGCTGGCGGGTGGTACAAGGCAACAAGCGAGTTAACTATTTGAGATTTTATTAAAATTAAAAAGCCCTTCAATTGAAGGGCTTTTTAATCTAATTACGCATTTACATTAAACGTGGCTAATCAAATTAAGTACCAGTGTATACGCATGCGCCTGTTGTGTAAGGGCAGCTAACGCCTTTAGTCCCCGGAGTTTTTGCTGTGCCTGTAAGTGAGCCAGTATCTGCAGGAACAGTTCCAGTTGGAAGCGTCATAGTGCAAGCTGTTGGAGTGCCAGTTGGCAGTAGGTTTGCATCATTATTTGCGATTGCTGCAACGATGCCACGTGCGAAACCTGTTGCTTCAGCAAGACAGGCTGCTTCGGCGGACTTCTTTGTATAGGCCTTATATTGCGGCAGAGCAACTGCAGCCAAAATACCGATAATCGCAACAACAATCATCAGCTCAATTAAGGTAAAGCCTTTTTGTATTTTTTTCATTTTCGTTTCCTTTGATAATCAATTTATAGGGTTTGAGACTCGCTGACCTATGAATATTAACTGCCAGTGTACACGCATGCGCCTGTTGTGTAAGGGCAGCTAACACCTTTAGTGCCAGGTGTATTAGATGTCCCTGTAAGTGAACCAGTGTCTGCAGGAACAGTTCCTGTTGGAAGCGTCATAGATGTACAAGCTGTTGGAGTGCCTGTAGGTAATAAGTTTGCATCATTGTTTGCGATAGCAGCAACGATGCCACGTGCGAAACCTGTAGCTTCAGCAAGACAGGCAGCTTCGGCAGATTTTTTTGTATAGGCCTTATATTGTGGCAGAGCAACTGCAGCCAAAATACCGATAATCGCAACAACAATCATCAACTCAATTAATGTAAAACCCTTTTGTACTTGTTTCATTTTAGTTATCCTTTGCTTATAAATTTGTAGTGTTTTCACACCAAGGTTATATTTAGTGCTTGAAATTATTTAAGCAATAGATGTGCCAGTGCGTCGGTTGGAGTGATGTATTTAAATTAGATGCATTATGTTTTGCATGTCAATAATGTAATTAATTATATATATTAAGTAGTTGATGAGCTTTTGGCGTTGAATTGTAGAGTATGTCATGCAGTAAAAAAGCGGAATATAAATTCCGCTTTTTTATTAAACTGACAATTTTTTGTATTTCATACCGCTCAAACTGTCAAAAAAGGTCACGTAACCATTGCATTAGTGACCATTTTGTCGATGCTCCGTTTTGAGAGCCTTCGCGGTCAGTTACTTTGACGATTCAGCAACCTTTTTTAGGTTAGCTAAGCCGGCATCATAAATACCGTTAATTGCATTTAATGCAGTTTCATCATCTTGACCAGCTGGGATAGGTGGGTTTAGTTTGTACAAGCGGTAGAAACGGCCAACCCATTGCACTGTAGATTCGCCTGGGTTTGCGCCTTTTTTAACTACGATGTATGCATTGTAGTCAGTTAAAGGTAAGACGCTGGATACGATTTCATAGCGGATTTTCATGTCCGCTTCATCCGCGCTACGTAGTTTTTCAAGAATAGTACCGCCGTCTTTCAGGGTTAGCGTTCTAAAAGTATCTTCGCCTTTTTTCTCTAATTTAGTATTAGTCACTGCTGGGTGCCACTTTTGCATATTGCCAAAGTCTTTTACTAATGCCCAAACTTTAGCTGGCTCGGCTTTAATAGTCACAGACTTATCAACCTTAAGTGGTGATGGGCCGTGTGCAGATGCTGACATAGAAACTAAGCTTGTAGTTAAGCCAAGTGCGATTAACGCTAGGATTTTTTTCATTCACTTTTCTCCAAAGATCTCACTAATGAGAGGGTCTGTTCAAAACAACAATACATTATAAATTAGAATCTGAATTTATGAGAACCCGAATCTGTAATTGTAAAGTGGTTTGTGCTGTATTCAACGCTGTGGACCCTGCTTGGTTGACAGGTTGTTGCGATTATCTTGGTTGATGAATGCCTAAAATAGTGCTGATTGCATTTATTGCTTTAAAATAAATTGACCGAATGCGCGACTTTTTTCACCGGTGTTGATGGTTGTCAACAGTTGGTTGGTGTTGGTGTCAATCACACTGACGTTGTTGCTCCCCCAGTTGGCAACATAGGTGCGATGGTTGGTATGGTCTATGCTGATGCCTTCTGGTGTGCTACCTACATTGATGGTGGTGATTGTTTTTTTGCTGGCAATATCCAATACTGTGACGCTATCGTCTTGCGTGTTGGTGACGTAGAGCGTTTTTTCATCTGCACTAAATGCTGCGCAGTAGGGGTGATAGCCTACTTTCATGCTTTCTATGTTGTTGGTCTCTGTATTAATTATACTGACGGTATCATCTTGCACGTTGACGCTAGCGAGTAGCTTGCCCGAGGTGCTTAGCGTAATGCCGAACGGGTGTTTTCCCACTTGAATTCGATGTTTTACCCTGAGAGTCTCGGTATCAATCACCGCAACGTCATTACTGTCTCTATTGGTGATGTAGAGGGTTTGATTGTCTGGACTGATTGCCAAGCCGGCGGGTGCTTCACCTATGCTTAACTCTCGCACTGTTTTGGTAGCATCTGTACTAATCGCTAATACACGATTGTTGAACCAGTCTGCGGCATAGAGTGTTTTCTCATTAGGTGATATTGCTAAGCCAACTGGTGCCCCGTTGACTTTAATGGTATCAATTACACTGTTGTTTCTGGTGTTAATGACTGAAATGTCTTGGCTCTCAACATTGGAAATGTAAGCGCGCTTTAATTGCGACGCTACCGCAACACCTACCGGTGCTTTGCCAACATGAATTGTGTCAGTGACTTGATTGCTTCGCGTGTTAATGACGGACACAGTGTTAGCACCCTGATTGGTAATGTAGGCGTAATGTTGGCTAGCGCTTACATTGGAGTTCACATCCGTTGAGCAAGATAGTGTGCTGAGTATTAAGCTGCTAAGTGTGATTAATGAGCTGATTCTGGTGAAATTGCGTTTTTTTGTTTTCATTGCTTTTAATATTAATTGGCTATCAGGCAAATGGTTGCTTTCAATAATGCTGGAAATATGAAAAAATTGCATCATATTTTATAACAGTATTATTTAGGCAGTTTATGCTATGTTAGATCGTGACGGGTTTCGCCCGAATGTCGGCATTATTTTATGCAATGCCAACAATCAGGTATTTTGGGGTAAGCGTATCCGTGAGCATGCTTGGCAGTTTCCGCAAGGGGGTATCAACTTTGGCGAGAGTCCTGAGCAGGCGATGTATCGCGAGCTGATGGAAGAGGTGGGCTTAAAACCTGAGCATGTTAAGATTTTAGGCCGGACCAAAGATTGGCTGCGTTATGAAGTCCCAACCAGTTGGGTTAAACGTGAGTGGCGTGGTAGCTATCGTGGACAAAAGCAAATTTGGTATTTGCTGCGATTAATGGGGCGTGACAGTGATGTTTCGCTGAGAGCGACCAGCCATCCAGAGTTTGACGCTTGGCGCTGGAATGACTATTGGGTACCCCTTGAAGACGTGATTGAGTTCAAGCGTGCGGTATATGAGGCAGCGCTGAACGAGCTCGCCCCAAATTTGTATCACAAGGGTACACATAATAAGTAACAGATGTTGCGCGTAGGATGTATCTCGCAACTAACCTCTGTGTGAAGATTCTTTAGTAATTTATGGGTACGATAAGATGCATTATTTCGCTGCTTATACTTCCTGCAATAAAAAGAAAGCCTCGTTAGAGGCTTTCTTTTTATTGGGCTTGTAGAGTCCGGCCTATGCTTTAATTTCCCATGTGTTCGCCAAGCTTGATTGCTCGCGCTGGCTTCCATGCCGAGTTGAATGTAAAGCTGTCTTTTTGAAATAGCATCACGACAGTGGAGCCTAATAAGAATCGCCCCATTTCTTCACCTTGTTTGAGGCGGATGTTTTTGTCGGCGTAAGACCAGGTTTTAACTGCGGCCAAACGTGGTGGGTTGATGATGCTGTCAGTTGCATCGTGCCAGACCGTTGCCATGCTGCCAACAATGGTTGCGCCCACTAATACCATGACAAAATTCCCATGTTGTTCCGATGTGAACTCACAGACCACGCGTTCATTTCTTGCAAATAAGCCGGGCACGCCTTGTGCAGTTATCGGGTTAACCGAGAATAAGTCACCAGGTACATAAGTCATTTTTAGCAGGCGGCCATCACATGGCATATGGATGCGGTGATAGTCCTTAGGGCTGAGATAAAGGCACGCAAATAAGCCGTTTTCGTATTGTTTTGCCGTGCCAGCATCGCCACCTACTAACGCGGTGGTAGTGTAGTGATGGCCTTTGGCTTGAAAAATCTGGTCCTGTTCAATGTGACCAAATTGACTAATTGCGCCATCCACAGGGCATATGAACTTTGCGTCAGCAAGTGGTCTGGCATTTGGCGCTAACGGGCGCGTGAAGAACGCATTAAAACTTTGGTATGACGTGATGTCTGGGTTAGCTGCCTCACTCATGTTGACGTTGTAGCGCTTGATAAACCAGCGAATCACGGCAGTCGTGGTCTTGCCGCCCTTTAAGTGGGCTAGTTTTCCGGCAATCGCAGTAATCGCTTGCTTGGGTAATAAATATTGTCTGAGTACTGTCATGTTGGTTTGCACGATAATTCCAATGGTCGTTATTTCTATTTTGAACTCAATAATATTATGCACAATTTTGAGGTGTGCGTAAGACAGTGATATAAGGCCTGTGCGTCTCTAATAAAAAAGGGCAAATCGTTAAACGTTTTGCCCTTTTGACTTAATCTAATTTAAGTGAATTTAAATTAGACTTAGTTTTTAGATTGGTCAACCAATTTGTTTTTAGCAATCCAAGGCATCATTGCGCGCAATTGACCGCCAACTTGCTCGATTGGGTGAGCTGCGTTTAGGCGACGACGTGCAGTCATTTCTGGGTAGTTAGTGCGACCTTCCAAGATGAAGCGTTTTGCGTATTCACCGTTTTGGATGTTAGCTAAACATTCTTGCATCGCGTAACGTGACTCATCGTTAATCACTTTAGGACCAGTTACGTATTCGCCGTACTCAGCATTGTTTGAGATTGAGTAGTTCATGTTCGCGATACCGCCTTCGTACATCAAGTCTACAATCAACTTCAACTCGTGCAAGCACTCAAAGTAAGCCATTTCAGGTGCGTAACCAGCTTCTACCAATGTTTCGAAGCCAGCTTTAACTAATTCAACCGCGCCGCCACATAATACAGCTTGTTCGCCGAACAAGTCAGTTTCTGTTTCTTCACGGAAGTCAGTCTCAATCACGCCGCCTTTAGTGCCGCCGTTTGCAGCTGCGTATGAAAGTGCGATGTCTTTTGCTTTACCTGATTTGTCTTGGTAAACAGCGATCAATGAAGGTACGCCGCCGCCCTTTAGGTACTCTGAACGCACTGTGTGGCCTGGGCCTTTTGGAGCGATCATGATCACGTCCAAGTCAGCACGTGGTGTGATTTGGTTGTAGTGAATGTTGAAGCCGTGTGCGAAAGCCAAGGCAGCACCTTGTTTCAGGTTGGCAGCAACTTCAGCATGGAAAATTTCTGGCATAGTTTCGTCAGGCAACAAAAGCATTACAACGTCAGCTTGTTTAGTTGCTTCTGCGATTTCTAATACGTTGTGACCAGCTGCCACAGCTTTAGCCCATGAGCTACCGCCTTTACGTAAACCGATAGTCACATCAGCACCGCTGTCTTTAAGGTTAGCTGCGTGTGCGTGGCCTTGTGAACCGTAACCTACGATAGTTACTTTTTTACCTTTGATCAGGCCAAGGTCAGCGTCTTTGTCGTAATAAACTTTCATTTCTTTTCCTCTAAAAATATTGGCTACAGAGAACGCTATGTTCACAGAGAAACTTCATCTGGGATACTTTCGTCACCACTGCTGCTTTGAAACTACAAACTACATTGTTAAGAAAACTACAATCCAATTATCAAAAACATACAATTTAAAAATCAATTGCTCCCCAGTGCTAACCGCGCTGGGTATGTTTATAAGTAATGCTAATTTAAACCTTTAAGATTCTATCGCCGCGCCCAATACCAGATGCGCCTGTGCGCACTGTTTCTAGGATTGCAGCGCCGTCCAAACCTTCAATAAACGCATCTAGCTTATGGCCAGAACCAGTTAGCTCAATCGTAAATGTGCCATCTGCTACGTCAATAATGCGACCACGGAAAATGTCGCACATGCGCTTCATTTCCTCACGGAACGTGCCGGTTGCTTTTACTTTAACCAGCATCAGCTCACGTTCAATAAATTTACCATCGTTCAAATCTAGGACTTTAACTACATCCACTAGCTTGTTAAGCTGTTTGATGATTTGTTCAATCACATCGTCGGAACCAGAGGTGACAATTGTCATGCGTGATAATGTTGGGTCTTCAGTCGGAGCTACAGTTAAAGACTCGATGTTGTAGCCACGTGCTGAGAATAAGCCAGCGACACGTGATAATGCACCAGCCTCATTTTCCATTAATAGTGAAACAATATGACGCATTATAAATCCTCCGCCAAGATCATTTCAGACAACCCTTTACCGTTAGGAATCATAGGGAATACATTTTCTTTCTGGTCAGTAATGAAGTCCATAAATACAAAGCGTGACTTCATGTCAAACGCTTCTTTTAATGCACCTTCCACGTCTTCTGGTTTGGTGATTTGCATGCCCACATGGCCGTAAGACTCAGCAAGTTTTACAAAGTCAGGCAAGCTGTCCATGTAAGATTCTGAGTAGCGGTTCTCATAAAAGAACTCTTGCCATTGACGCACCATACCCAAGTAGCGGTTGTTGAGAAGAATCACTTTAATTGGCAGGCTGTATTGCTTGCAGGTGGAGAGCTCTTGAATATTCATTTGAATACTACCTTCACCTGTTACACAGGCTACCTGCGCGGTTGGGTCTGCAAATTGGCAGCCCATGGCGTAAGGTAAGCCAACGCCCATGGTGCCCAAGCCGCCTGAGTTGATCCAGCGACGTGGTTTGTCAAATTTATAGTACTGTGCAGCCCACATTTGGTGTTGGCCAACGTCAGATGTGACATAGGCGTCACCTTTAGTGACTTCCCAAAGTTTTTCGATAACGTATTGTGGCTTAATTAGACCGTTGTTGTTGCTGTAGTCCAGGCATAGCTTGCTACGCCAGCTTTCAATCTGCTCCCACCATGCTTTAAGTGCGGGTGATGGTTTTGGCTTCTCAAGCGCAACCAACTCATTCATTTCAGCGAGCACTGATTTCACGTCACCCACGATAGGTACATGTACTTTTACGCGCTTGGAAATAGACGAAGGGTCGATATCTACATGAATAATAGTGCGGTCTTTGCTGTAGAAGTGGTCTGTGTTGCCAATGACACGGTCATCAAAACGCGCGCCTACGGCTAATAGCACGTCACAGTTCTGCATTGCCATATTTGCTTCGTAAGTGCCGTGCATGCCCAGCATGCCTAGGAACTGTTCGTCAGTGCTAGGGTAGCCGCCTAAACCCATCAGGGTGTTAGTGACTGGAACGCCCAGCGCTCTAACCAGTTTCACAAGTGACTCTGAAGCATCACCCAATACTAAGCCGCCACCGGTGTAAACCATTGGGCGTTCAGCTTCGAGCAGTAACTTAACGGCTTTTTTGATTTGGCCGCTATGGCCCTTCGTTACTGGGTTGTATGAGCGCATTTCTACTGATTCTGGATATACGAAATCAGCGAAGTGTGCGGTAATGTCTTTTGGGATATCCACAACAACAGGACCTGGTCGTCCAGTTCTGGCGATATGGAATGCTTTCTTCAAGGTTGTCGCGATGTCTTTTACATCTTTAACCAGGAAGTTATGTTTAACGCATGGGCGAGTCACGCCCACCATGTCGACTTCTTGGAACGCGTCTAGGCCAATGGCTGGTACCGGTACTTGACCGCTAATGACCACTAGCGGAATTGAGTCCATGTAAGCGGTTGCAATGCCGGTAATGGCATTGGTTGCACCTGGACCAGAGGTAACGAGTGCAACACCGACTTCGCCGGTTGCACGTGAGAATGCGTCTGCCGCGTGAACAGCAGCTTGTTCGTGGCGCACAAGAATGTGCTTAAAGTGGCCTTGTTTATAGATTGCATCGTAAATATGCAAAACAGCGCCGCCCGGGTAGCCGAACAAAAACTTTACATTTTCTTGCTCTAGGCAACGGATAACAATTTCTGCGCCTGTGATTTGTTGCGGATGAGTAGTCTCTGCCATAAATCTTTTTGATTTGAATAATTTATTTGTAACCCTACACGATAACGGTTTGAGCGTATTTGGTCAAGGACGAATATGTTAAAGCCTGCATATTTAGTTGACCAAATTGACTAAACGCGTTCAGTTTCAGTTGGTGAGCAGTGCATACAAAAACCATAATAAAAACAAGGCTTTTACTCAAGGTCGAGTGGTGGGGCGACCTTTAACAATTCTTCTATGGTGGTGAGTCCAGCAGCGACTTTCTCGGCACCGTTAATCACCAGTGGTTGCATGCCTTCTTGCTGTGCCATTTTTGTGAGTTTTGCTAAGTTTGTTTCTGGTGTGATTAGTTTTCTTAAGGATGGTGTAATCGTGAGCATTTCATAAATGCCACTACGTCCTCTAAAGCCAGTATTGCGGCACTCCAAACAGCCAACGGGCTTATAAATATGTGCTGGTTTAGCTAGCTTGAATGGACCGACCAGCGCATCCCATTTACTTTGATCAATCGGCTCAGGTGTTTTGCAGCTAGGGCAGAGCGTTCTGACCAATCGTTGGGCCATAATGCCGAGCACGGTGGAGTGGATGAGGTAGGAAGGTACGCCTAAATCTAGCAAGCGAGTGACGGCAGAGGGTGAGTCATTGGTGTGCAAGGTTGAGAGTACTAAGTGGCCAGTTAAGGCGGCTTGAATCGCCATGTCTGCGGTTTCAAGGTCGCGGATCTCGCCCACCATGATAATGTCAGGATCTTGGCGCATCAGTGTGCGTATGCCGTCAGCAAAACCTAAACCAATATTAGTTTGAACCTGCATTTGATTGAACGCTGGCTCTACCATCTCGATTGGTTCTTCAACCGTACATACGTTGACCTCTGATGTGGCAAGCAGTTTTAAGGTTGAGTATAGGGTTGTTGTTTTACCTGAGCCGGTCGGGCCTGTTACCAAAATAATGCCGTTTGGCGCTTTGGTCCAAGCGTTCCATTTGTCAGACTGTGCTTGAGAAAAGCCGAGTGATAGAAAGTCTTTACCTGAGATGTCCGGTGAAAAAATACGCATTACCAATTTTTCGCCAAATGCAGTGGGCATGGTAGAGAGGCGTAGTTCAATTTCTTGCCCTTCAGCCGATAAGGTTTTAATACGGCCATCCTGTGGGCGGCGTTTTTCTACCATGTCCATGCGCCCCAGTAGTTTAATCCTGCTGGTGATGGCATTCATGATATTGGGCGGTAGCTGGTAAACCTGATGTAGCACCCCATCGATTCTAAAGCGCATCATACCCATGTTGCGTCTTGGTTCTAAGTGAATGTCACTGGCACGTTGCTCAAATGCATATTTGAACAGCCAGTCTACGATGTTCACTACGTGTTGTTCGTTGGCGTCCAGATTTTTATCTTTGCCAAGTTCGACTAACTGTTCAAAATTCTGTACTCCAACAATCTGGCCTGCTTTTGCCTGATTAGCTGCTTGCATGGAGTTTGCAAGCTTGTACATTTCTGGCAGGTAACGGCTAACCTCTAGCGGATTGGCAAACACCAGCTTTACCTTCATTTTGAGGACGCGTTCTAAGTCCTCAATCCACTCTGTGCTGAACGGTTCAGTGGTAGCGATAATGGCCAAGCCATCTTTGACGGCAATCGGCATTATTTTTAAACGTTCTGCATAGCCTTTGGAAACAATCTGTGCGGCTGAGCCAAAATCCATCTTGAGTGGATCTATGTGGTAATACTCCAGCCCGGCATGCCCCGCAAGCCATGAAGATAGCCACTCTACGGTGATGGCGTTGTAAGGCGTCTTCAGGTTTTTCCATTTCTGCTCGCCGATGACCACTAGTGGATGCAGGTTAGAGCTATCCAGTTTGCGGTCTTTATATAGTTTCTCTGCCTGCGCTTTATCTAGGGTACCGTCATTGACCAGTATGCGGAGCGTATCTCCAAGCGTGAGGCGGCCTGTGGGCTTAATTGATATTGCAGCTTTGCTCATTTTTTGCCTTTTAAACTAGATGTTATCTATGTAAATTAAATACACTGGATAAACTATTTGTATCACCGCTTTGTATTACCGTTTTATATCTAAAGTATGGACTTATTTTTCTGCTGATGGTGCTTAATTTAACATCTATAGCATCGAATATGGTGAGTAATCACTAGCCTTAATGGTTAGGCATTAGTTGTGAATTGCATAGAAAGATCAATTGCACGAATGTCTTTAGTGATTGCGCCAATTGAGATGCGGTCAACACCAGTTTGTGCAATCTCACGAACATTGTCCAAGGTAATGCCACCTGATGCTTCCAGCACAGCTTTAGGTTTAGCCGTGCTGTTGATTGCTACGGCCTTTAGCAGTAGCTCGGTATCAAAATTATCGAGCAGAATGCTAGTGGCACCTGCGTCCAATGCCTCTTGTAATTGGTCTAGGTTTTCTACTTCAATTTGTATGCTTTTGCCGCTATTCAGTGCAAAGGCCTGTTGCATCACATTACTAATGCTGCCGGCTGCTGCAATGTGGTTTTCTTTAATCAGGATACCGTCGTATAAAGCAAGCCGCTGGTTGTGGCCTCCGCCGATAGTGACCGCATACTTTTGTGCTAGGCGCAGGTTAGGTATTGTCTTGCGTGTGTCTAAAATCTGCGCGGTTGTACCTGCAATCGCATCGACATATTTGCGAGATGCGGTTGCTGTGGAAGAAAGTGTTTGTAGAAAGTTGAGTGCACAGCGCTCAGCGGTTAATAATGAACGCGCCAGACCTTGTATCGTACATAGTGTCTGGTTAGGCTGAGCCTGTTCACCCTCTGTGACTAGCCAATTGATTGTTACGTTAGCATCAACCTGCTTAAAGCATTCATTAAACCAAGCAATACCACAGATCACGGCATGTTCACGTACAATCACTTTTGCATTAGCCGTTTGTGCAGACGGTATCAAGTTTGCAGTCAAATCGCCGCTACCAATGTCTTCGTCTAGCGCATTTTTTACTTGGGTTTGCACCATGCGCTTGAAATCGGTTGACTCATTCGGGTGCTGTTGGTTAATTTGTGTCATAAGTTATCGTAAGAGTGTGCTGTGATTGAATTATAATGTTAACCAAGAATTTACCAACATCAACACTATAGATTACTAAAATATTATGAAGCTTTTATATACCGTAAATAGTCCCTATGCACGTAAAGTGCGTATTGTTGCCGCTGAAAAACATATTGATGTTCAACTGCAAGAAGTGGTGTTGTCAGCGCCGGACTGTCCTGTTAAAGACTATAACCCTTTAGGTAAAGTGCCAGTGTTGATTTTAGCTGATGGAGATAGTCTGTATGACTCTCGCGTCATAGCTGAGTATTTTGATAATCGCACACCATTAGCGCATTTGATTCCTAAAGATAACGGAGCCAAATCTGCAGTGCGTAGATGGGAAGCCTTGGCTGACGGTGTATGCGATGCTGCTGTGGCGGTAATGTTAGAGCAAAGAAAACCACAGCCAATGCAAGATGCTGCATTTATTGATAAACAGATGGATAAAGTGACACGCGGTTTAACTGTGCTTAATAATGATTTGGGGCAAAATAAATGGTGTGTAGATGACACCTTTAGTTTGGCAGATATTGCAGTAGGTTGCGTGTTGGGTTACTTGGGTCTACGCTTTAGCCAAGTGATTAATCTGGCAGAAGATTATGCAAATCTGGATAGATTGCAAGCTGCCTTGCTACAACGCCAGTCATTTAAGGACACCTTGCCTGTAGCCAATTAATATTGATAAGTAACGGTTAAGTGGTATCAGCAGGCGATTTGTGTAACAGCTGCTGATGCTGCTAAAAAAGCTCGCTGTTCTCGTCCAAAATTCCTGATAGTTGTGATTTATGGCGCATAGACTGCCTTTGATTCAGGCGTTTTTGAGCTTGCTCGGGCAAGTCGGTAAAGCGAATGATGTTCCGCTCTACCAGTAATGTGATCACGTCTTCCAATACACGCGCTAAATGAATATCACTTTCGCGGAAAGCGTCAGCCTCTGCCAGAGAGTGCTCCAAAAAGTTGATGTAGGCCTTATCAGTGGCGTCGACTTGTATCCAATCATCCCCTGGCTTTTCTAAAGCGCTGGTTGCAATGATGTGGCCTTGGGAGTTTTTCAGTGCGTACGCCATGTTGATATCCCTTTATTTAAATTGCGCCAGTAATAATACCACCGCCTAAGCATACGTTACTTTCGTAAACCACAGCAGATTGGCCTGGCGTGATTGCCCATTGTTTTTGCCCAAATTTAATTTCCACTTCATCGGCATTGATGCTGTCGATTTCGCATGGCGCATCAGGCTGGCGATAACGAGTTTTTGCCGCATAAACCCAGTTCGTGATTGGGTTTTCATCACTAATCCAATGTAATTGTCCTGCTTTAAGGCCGTCATTAAGCAGTAACGGGTGTTCGTGTCCCTGCACCACAATCAGTTCGTTTTTTTCCATATCTTTTGCGGCCACAAACCACGGCTCGCCATTGCTTTCTCGGCTACCGCCAATTTTTAGACCCTGGCGTTGGCCTAGCGTGTAATACATTAAGCCTTCGTGACGGCCGATCAGTTTGCCTTCAGGGGTTTTCATATCGCCCGGCTCGCGAGGTAAGTATTTACTTAAGAACTCTTGGAAAGGGCGCTCGCCAATAAAGCAAATGCCGGTGGAGTCTTTTTTCTCTGCATTGATTAGCCCTGCACTGCGTGCTATTTCACGCACTTCACGCTTTAAGTGCTGGCCTAGTGGAAACAAGGTTTTAGATAGCTGTGCCTGATTGAGTCTGTATAAGAAATAGCTTTGGTCTTTACTGCCATCATCTGCCTTCATGAGCTGGAATAAGCCAGGTTTTAGTGGATTTTCCCGTACCTGCGCATAGTGACCGGTGGCGATTAAATCTGCGCCCATGCCCATGGCGTGGTCAAGAAAAGCTTTGAATTTAATTTCAGCATTACACAGAATATCTGGGTTAGGTGTACGTCCAGCTTGATATTCGCTCAGGAAGTTGGCAAAAACGCGGTCTTTATATTCTTTACTAAAGTTCACTGCTTCGATTTCAATGCCGATTTTGTCTGCGACTGATACCGCATCGATTAAGTCTTGCTTACTTGAGCAGTATTCGTCGGTGTCGTCATCTTCCCAGTTTTTCATGAAAAGACCGGTGACCTCATACCCTTGCTGTTTGAGTAACAATGCGGTGACTGATGAGTCCACGCCGCCAGAAAGGCCGACCACGATTTTCTTTTTTTGAGCTTTATTTAAATTCATAGGTGTTTAAGTTATAGGTGCGTAATCACTGATAATGGAAAGTGTTGTCCACTCAGGTAGTCTTCAATACAAGTAATGACTTGCGGGCTGCGCATGAGCATCGCGTTATTGCGTATTTCATCTGCAGTCATCCACACGGTGCGAATAATGCCATCATCCAGACCAAGTTCTGGCCTGTGCTGACTCACATGGCCAATATAGGCAAACCTTAAATAGGTGGTGTCATTGTGCTCATGTTTCCAATGGTAAACGCCAAGTAAGCTGGTTGGCTGGAATGTATAAGTGGTTTCTTCCAGCGTTTCACGAATCACCGCTTCCAGCAGCGTTTCGCCATCTTCCAGATGACCTGCGGGTTGGTTAAAGCGATTGCCGCGGTCGGTGGTTTCTTCTACCAGCAGGAATTTACCGTTTTCTTCAATAATCGCCGCGACTGTGGCGTGTGGCTTCCATTGCATAATGTGGTCTTAAATTAATTTAACGTTATTTTACTCTGAAGCATGCCATTTGCCGAAATATCTCTTTACGTTAGCACTATTATTTGAGAGCGCAGGGGTATTAACCCAAGGTAGGGAATAGCCCTGTGAGGCCATGTGCAATAAATTCTACGGCCATGGCCGCCAGAATTAAGCCCATTAGGCGAGTAACCACATTAATGCCGATGAACCCTAGCTGGTTTGAAATGCGTACTGACAGTTTTAATGCGAGCCAGATCGTAATACAGACTAAAGATATTGGGATGATAAGGGAAAGATGGCCTAGCGGAGTAGGGCTCTTTTGAGCGGCAATAATCATGTTACTGATGGCACCAGGGCCTGCGAGCAGAGGAATGCTCAGTGGCACGATGGCAATCACCTCCCGCTCAGCTAACGTTTGAGCCTCTTCCGGTGTTTGGCGAGCACCGCTTTGCTTGCCGTGCATCATGGATATAGCAATCAGCATCAGTAAAATGCCGCCACCTACCTGAAACGATGGGATAGAAACGCCGAAGAAGTCTAAAATTTTATCGCCCATCAATGACGAGATCGTTAGTATGATAAATACAGAAAAGGCGACAGTTCGTGCGGTGTGCGCTCGCTCGGCAGTGCTCCAGCCGCTGGTGGCACTAATAAAAATAGGTACGCTACCAATCGGGTTTACAATGGCAAACAAACCTAGACTGATTTTAAATAAACTTGGCCAGTCCATCATATTTATTTCCGTTTCCTTAAATCTAACGTGATTAACGCGTTGTTAATTCTTAGATAGTAAATTAAAGTGCCTGTATGTGGAAAAATAATCATAAAAACTCAACCATTATTCTGGCATCGCGTAGCCCTCGCCGTGTAGAGCTGTTAAAGCAGATCGGACTGGATTGCAAAATTTTTCCTGCGGATATTGATGAGTCGCAATTGCTAGATGAGTCGCCGGTGCAGTATGTCACTAGACTGGCGCGAGAAAAAGCCGCTGCTTGTACTGCTTTGCTAGCCGAAGAATATCTGGATTATCCAATTTTAGCAGCAGACACTACGGTGGCGCTGTCGGGTATGGTATTAGGTAAGCCAATCGATGATGACGATGCACGTGATATGCTCAACAAGTTAGCAGCGGGCATGCATCAAGTTCATACCGCAGTTGCCTTGAGTTTCAATGGTGCAATCGAGGTGTTACTGAGCTCGACCAATGTGGAAATGATGCCATTGTCAGCGGAACAAATTGAAAAATATATTGCCACAGGAGATCATCGGGACAAGGCTGGCAGCTATGGAATACAAGGCTTGGCAGGCGCTTGGATCAAAAGAATTGAAGGCAGCTATACCGGCGTGATGGGGCTGCCGATATTTGAGACTGCCGCTTTGTTAAGAAAACATTGCATTATTACGATTTAAACGATTAATGAATGAAGTGGGTAAAAATTGAGCGAAGAAGTACTAATTAACGTAACACCGCAAGAAACACGCATTGCCATGATGGAAAACGGCGTGGTGCAAGAGTTGCAGATTGAACGTAGCTCATCACTAGGATTAGTCGGTAATATCTATAGAGGCGTTGTGTGCAGGGTGCTGCCAGGCATGCAGTCGGCCTTTGTCGAGATTGGCTTGCAGCGTGCTGCTTTCTTGCATGCAGGCGATGTTTTAGCGTGCGGTGATGCTGAGTTAAAGCGGCCAATTCAAGAAGTGTTGCACGAAGGCCAGTCTGTCATGGTGCAGGTGATTAAAGAGCCAATTGGCACTAAAGGCGCACGATTGACGACCCACATCAGTATTGCCGGGCGCTTTCTGGTGTATTTGCCTCAGCAAGAGCATATTGGGGTGTCGCAGCGTATTGAAATAGAGGCTGAGCGTGAGTCTTTAAAAGCCCGCTTGCTAGGCTTGCTGCCTGAAGACAGGGTTGGCGGCTATATCATTCGCACCATGTCAGAAGCCGCTACTGACGAAGAGTTATTGGCAGATATTGATTACTTAAATAAAACCTGGAAGCACATTAAGCAGCAGAGCATTACAGTACCTGAGCGCACATTGATTTTTCAAGACTTGAACTTGCCTATGCGTGTGTTGCGTGACGTATTATGTGCGGATACGGAAATGGTGCGTGTGGACTCCAGTGAAACTTACCAGCGCTTGGTGGATTTTTCTAATTTATATGCAATTTCCGCCTTAGATAAACTCGTGCATTACCAAGGTGAGCGGCCGCTGTTCGACTTATATAGTATCGAGCAGGAAATCGAAAAAGCTATGTCACGCAAAGTGGAGTTAAAGTCTGGCGGCTATTTGATTTTTGACCAAACTGAAGCTTTGACCACGGTTGATGTCAATACTGGTAGTTTTGTGAGTGGAAAAAACCTGTCCGATACCATCTTTAAAACCAATCTGGAAGCAGCGCAATCCATCGCGCGCCAATTACGGTTACGTAATCTGGGCGGCATCATCATTATTGATTTTATTGATATGGATGAAGACGTGCAGCGTGCCGCCGTGTTAGATGAACTGCAAAAAGCTGTGGCGCGTGACCGGGCGCGTACTGGCATTAATGGCTTTACACCACTAGGTTTAGTGGAAATGACGCGTAAAAGAACGCGAGAAAGTTTAGCGCATATTCTTTGTGAACCATGCTCAACATGTAAGGGGCGGGGTGAGTTAAAAACCGCACAAACTGTCTGTTATGAAATTTTACGTGAACTGTTACGTGAGGCGCGCCAGTTTAGCGCACGAGAGTTGAGAGTGCTTGCTGCACCGAAAGTAATCGAAATGTTGCTGGATGAAGAATCGCAGAGTTTAGCCAATCTGTCGGATTTTATTGCTAAGCCTATTTCTCTGCAGGTTGAGCCTAGCTATGCGCAAGAGTCGTTTGATATTATTTTGATGTAATCGCCTGAATACTGTCATTGATAGATACAGTAGTCTTTTCAAGTAATTACCAAGACGTTATTAGATAGGTGCTCAACAACGCTAAATAAAAGGGGCATCAAACTTAACGTTTGATTTACCCATTTCACGCTCACTCGTGTTAGTTTTAGCCGTTACATTTAAATGCACCATGTTGCTTTCTATTGCGTGCGCTTTGTTATCCTCGGTACTAAACTTGGCACTGCGCATGAGCTTGAGTAAGATAGCATCCAGTTGATTAGATTGATCTTGATATTTGGTCAGGTTCTTTTCAGCATTCGCTATATTTTTAATCACTTTGTCTGCGTTGTTGTGTGACTCCATCAGTGTCTCTGCACGTTGATCCAGCGCAGTTTTGTGTACATTAATTTGATTCTTTAACTCACCAATCACTTGATTGAGCCAGTGGGTGCAATCAAGATGCGCTTGTTCAAATATAGCCTGAATTTGTACGCCCAAGCCCAAGAAGAACTTGCGAATTAAGAAGTTTTTCTCTGTCAGGAGGTTGACTGGGCTGGTGCAGAACTCTTCTGTCACTTTTTCTAGCGCTTGAATGTTCTCAATAAAATTGCGCATATCGAGTTTAACCGCTTCTGTTTTCTCAAAGCCATGCTTACTCCAAAATAGTTGGTATAGATCATCCGCATGTTTTTTAATAATTTGTCCCTCGATGCTGATTTCCTCTGCAAGGTTAATCGCTAACCTAGTGATTTCACGAATGTTGCGGTTAAGTCCAACGGTTGTCCAGCTGTCGCCCATGTCTTGTTTGGTTTGTGCGAGCGTTGTGTCTAAATAGCCAAGGCTTAAGTGGCGTAGTAATTTACTGCTTAATCGTTTGATTTTTTCACTACCTTGGTTAAAGGTAAGAATCGATGCTTCATAGCGTTTTCGCTCAGCAACGACTTTGGCTAGAATCTCTTTGGAAGCATCATGGCTTTTATGCTGTAGTTCTCTCAGTTCTGCGAGTTGATTTTTTATACTGTCAACGCGGATTTGGGCAATTTTCCGAGATGCCCTAATCATATTGGAGCACTCTGTGACAACTGCTCTGCCTAGAATCTCGTGCTTGGACTGCACCATTTGTTCGGCAAGCGAGTTTTCCAGTTTATTGATGCCGCTACGTTTAAGTAGCGTTTCATCTTTTCTAATTTTGGCAACAAGTGCTTTCTGGGCTGAGATAGCAAAAATATTATGTGCATCTAAACCTAGTTCATGCGCTGTATTTTTAATCTGTTTTTGAATCAGTTGCTCAACTTCGGTATCGGACTCCAGCCCGTCCCAAAGAATATCAATTTTGTTTAATACAACCAGTTTATGAGCTGCACGCTTTTGTACGTAGCTGTTCCAAATCTGCATGTCAGATTTAGTAATGCCAGTATCTGTTGCGGTTAGAAATAAAATCGCTTGAGCATTGGGCAGAATGCTAAGCGTAAGCTCAGGCTCTGCGCCCATGGTATTAAGGCCTGGTGTATCTAATACTACCAAGCCATTTTTTAGAAGCGGGTGAGGGTAGTTGATTAGCGCGTGACGCCAAACGGGTATCTCAACTTTTCCGCTTTCGGCAAACTGACGTTGCATACTGGTGTCATCTTCATTCCAGAAACCTAGCCTTTTTGCGGTATCAATGCTGACGTCTCGTTTTTGTACCAGTGCGCGCAAGGTTTGCTTCATTGCGTCGGCAGAATCAATATCTAGCCTAATTTTGTGCCAGACATCTGGCGTAGTTTTCAGGTAACTGAGCGTGTCGTCAGATTGTCTGGTTTCAATAGGTAGGAGTTTGATACAAGGCTCCTCTTTATCACTCCAGAAAATCTCGGTAGGGCACATGGTTGTGCGCCCTGGCTCACTCGGTAGCAGTCTTTGGTTAAAGTCGGAAAAGAAGAGGGCGTTAATGGTCTCGGTTTTGCCGCGTGAGAACTCGGCCAAGAGTGCTAATACTAACTGATCCTTTTTTAAGATTTCTTTAATATCATACAGTCTTAATTCTTGTATGGCATTGAGCGCCTCAGCATGGCCCGTCCAATCGATATATTCGTCAATCGTAGCAATAAGGTTTGCTCGCCATTGACTGTACTCTGTAATTTTCGAAGTTAACGTCGAAATATCAGCCGTTGCCTGAAGTGGTACAGAATTAGATATCGATATACTCATGGTGTTATCTTAACTTACAACGTAGATAGTAAGTTGTTTTCTAATGGAATTAGTATAGTAGTTAGCAATAACTGTGCCGTAATGATAAACGCCAATGGACTCAGGTCAAAATTTCCCGCAGGCGGGATGTATTTTCTGAAGATACGCAACACCGGATAAGTCAGACTATTTAAAACTGGTGCAATAGGGGTGTGCGGGTTAACCCAGCTTAAGATGGCTTGAATTAACACCGCGTACAGGAAAATAGATAGGCTAATGCTGACGATACCAATGAGTGCTATGCCAAAGATAACGATCCAAACCGTACTTCCTGCAATGAGAATAGGAAAGCCTTTGAGCCATAAAGTACATACACTGAGAATAAGTTGTGTGAGGTAAGCTAGTGCCAGCGTAGATAGATCTATTTTGCCAATGCTAGGCAAAATGCGGCGCATAGGCTTGACTGCAAAATTAGTCACGGTGACGATTAACTGCGCGAGTTGATTTTGAAATGGCGCCTTGGTCAGTTGAAAATAAAAACGTAGTAAAAAGGCAAAGCTCAGTATGCTGAGCACTGCTTGCAGCAAAAATAAAATGGCGTTATTGAGCATAGTGTTTCCTAGGTAATTATTGACCTAGCAGGTCTCCTAATGTCACTGACTTATCAGCCGCCGCCTTGGCCGCTTGAGCAATGATTTGTTTGATATCTGCAGATTCCAAACTCAGGATACCCTGTTCCGTTGTACCACCCTTAGAGGTAACCTGCGCGCGCAGAGTTTTAACGTCAGTGTTGCTTTGCGTTGCTAGTAAACTGGCGCCGGCAAATGTTTGCAGCGCTAGCATGTTGGCTTCTTCATCTTTCAAGCCTAATGCCACGCCTGCAGCTTGCAATGCTTCTATAAAGTAGAACACATAAGCCGGGCCGCTACCTGATATCGCAGTGACCGCGTCCATTTTTGCCTCATCATCCAGCCATAAGGTTTTACCCACCGCTGCAAGAATGGTCGTGGCTTGCTCACGCTGTGTTTGCGTAACTTGCGGCATCGCATAAAGTGCGGAGACGCCTGCCTGAATTTGCGCCGGAGTGTTTGGCATGACGCGCACAATCCCTTGGTAGTGATTAAGCCAAGTGGACATATCTTTGCTTCTGACGCCGGCGGCAATCGAAACGACCAGTTGCGATGTCAGTACAGGGTTGAGTTGCTGGCAAACTTCCTTAAGTTGCTGCGGTTTAACTGCGAGCACAATCACATCAGTGTTGCGAAACTCAGCATAAGTGTCGGTAACTTGGACATTAAGGTCTTGCGCTAACTCTGCTCTTTTTTGTGCATCCGGCTCCAGCACGGTAATGTCTGACATATCAAAACCATTTTGTTTCAAGCCGCCAATAATTGCGCGCGCCATATTGCCGCCGCCAATAAAGTTAATCTTCATTTATGCCCTTAAATTTCAGTATTTAATTATCTTAAGTGTTTATTTGTATTACGTATTTAGTTTTTTTGTATTCAAGTATGTCCGTGCTAATTAAATCTGGCTACAATTTTTACTAGGCTGCCTTTAGAGGTGCTCTTGCACCAAACAGCGCCGAGCCGATACGCACAATGGTTGCCCCTTGGGTAATGGCTGTTTGATAGTCATTAGACATACCGATAGACAGCGTATCTAGTGCAAATCCCTTGCGGATAAGCGCATCATAGCATTCTCTTACTTGTTTAAATTGTGCAATCTGCTGTGCTTGGTCTGTAGTCGGGGCTGGAATTGCCATCAGACCGCGCAGTTTTAAATTAGGTAGCACGTTAATCGCTACCGCTAAGGCTTCCAGCTGGTCTGGTAATACACCGCTTTTGGACTCTTCATTGCTTACATTGACTTGTATGCATACCTGCAGTGGTCGCAATATAGATGATCTGGCCTCGTTCAGACGCTGGGCAATTTTCAGGCGGTCTACACTGTGCACCCAGCTAAAGTTTTGTGCAATCAATTGGGTCTTGTTGCTTTGTATCGGGCCAATAAAGTGCCATTCTATGGCGAGGTCTGTGAGCTGCTTTTGTTTTTCCAGTGCTTCTTGGCTGTAGTTCTCACCAAAAGCGATCTGTCCAGCTGCGTAAGCATCGCGTATCGCGGCTGCCGACTGTGCTTTACTTACTGCGAGCAATTGCACCTGTTGGTGGCTGGGGCTGGAGGCAGCTGCAGATTGGATAGTTGCTAGAATATCTTGCAAGCGATTGCTAATTGTGGTCATAATTCACTAAGCCTAGAAGTTCGAGCATGTAATAACTAAAAATTAACCATCAGAATTATATCAGGAGCAGGTTGTGGATATTTCGGATTTACTCGCATTTTCAGTTAAAAATAAAGCCTCAGATTTACACTTATCTGCAGGCCTGCCTCCAATGATCCGTGTACACGGAGATATTAGAAAAATCAATGTACCAGCGATGGACCACAGTGAAGTGCATGACATGGTGTACGACATCATGAATGATGGTCAACGCAAGGTGTATGAAGAAACATTGGAATGTGACTTTTCATTCGAGATTCCGAACTTAGCGCGTTTCCGCGTTAACGCTTTTAATCATAATCGCGGCTCTGGCGCGGTATTCCGTACGATTCCTTCAAAAATACTAACGCTGGAACAGTTAAATTGCCCTGCCATTTTTAAAGATATTGCGGATACCCCTCGTGGTATCTGTTTGGTTACTGGGCCTACCGGTTCTGGTAAGTCTACTACCCTCGCCGCAATGATTGATTATATTAACGACAAAGAGTTCGGGCATATTCTTACGGTTGAAGATCCGATTGAGTTTGTGCATCAATCTAAAAAGTGTTTAATTAACCAGCGTGAGGTTGGTCCACATACATTGTCATTTAACAATGCCCTGCGTTCAGCTTTGCGTGAAGACCCTGATGTGATTTTGGTGGGTGAGCTACGCGATCTAGAGACTATCCGTTTAGCGTTGACTGCCGCAGAAACCGGGCATATGGTGTTTGGTACCTTGCATACAAGCTCTGCGGCTAAAACGGTAGACCGTATTATCGACGTATTCCCGGCGGCTGAAAAAGAAATGGTGCGCTCAATGTTGTCTGAGTCTTTACGTGCGGTGATTTCCCAAACCTTGTTAAAAACTAAAGATGAGCAGGGGCGAGTTGCCGCGCACGAGATTATGATTGGGACGCCAGCGATTCGTAACCTGATTCGTGAGAATAAAATTCCACAAATGTATTCAGCGATTCAAACTGGGCAGAATGTTGGCATGCAAACGCTGGATCAAAACTTACAGGATCTAGTCAAACGTGGCGTGGTTTCAGCGAATGAAGCTCGCGCAAAAGCAGCAAACAAAGATGCCATCTTAGGCTAGATAGCACGTTAGTATTTAGGATAACGCATTCATATTAGGTTTAGTAAAGGGAGTCATCGTGCAAGGGCAAATGGAAAAAGGGCAAGCTGAGAAGTTTGTGTTCGACTTATTACGGTTGATGTTGGCTAAAAACGCTTCTGATTTGTTCATTACCGTTGGGTTCCCGCCGGCAATCAAGGTGGATGGTAAAGTAACGCCGTTGAGCAGTCAGGTGTTATCAGCGTTACAGGCGCGTGAAATTTCACGTGCGATTATGAACGATAAGCAAACCGCGGAGTTTGATGCCACCAATGAGTGTAACTTTGCCATTGGTATTCCTAGTGTGGCGCGTTTCCGTGTAAATGCATTTGTGCAACGAGGCTCTGTGGGCTTGGTATTTAGAACGATTACGACCAAAATTCCTGAAATTGATGATTTAGGCTTGCCGCCAGTACTAAAAGACGTGGCAATGACCAAGCGTGGTTTGGTTATTTTTGTGGGTGGCACCGGCTCCGGTAAGTCGACTTCACTTGCGGCAATGGTGGGCTATCGTAACCAAAACAGCTATGGGCATATTATTACCATTGAAGATCCGGTTGAGTTCGTGCATGAGCACAAGAACTGTATTGTGACCCAACGTGAAGTGGGGGTGGATACAGATAATTGGCACATTGCCTTGAAAAACACCTTACGTCAGGCACCGGATGTGATTTTGATTGGTGAAATTCGCGACCGTGAAACCATGGACTATGCGATTGCCTTTGCAGAAACCGGCCACCTCTGTATGGCCACATTGCATGCCAATAGCACTAATCAGGCGTTAGACCGTATTATTAACTTCTTCCCCGAAGAGCGCCGCCATCAATTGTTGATGGACTTATCGTTGAATGTGCGTGCTTTTGTGTCGCAACGCTTAATTCCTAAAAAGGAAGGCAAGGGTAGGACAGCAGCAATGGAGGTCATGCTGAACTCACCATTAATTTCAGATTTAATCTTTAAGGGTGAAGTGCACGAGATTAAAGAGATTATTGCTAAATCGCGCGAGTTAGGAATGCAAACCTTTGACCAATCATTATTTGATTTGTACGAGGCTGATGCGATTACTTACGAAGATGCTTTGCGTAATGCTGACTCAGTCAACGACCTGCGCCTAAAAATTAAACTGGAAGGTAAAGGTGCGCACAGTAAAGACTTGTCCGCTGGGCTGGATGCATTAGGCATAGTGTAAGGTCATCTCAACAATAAAAAAAGGCGCTGATCATCAGCGCCTTTTTTATTGTAAATTAAGTGCTATACAGTCTGGGTGTTGATTTAATCGTGATATACCACTTGCCCGTTAACCAATGTGAACTTCACCTTGCCTGCAAGCTCCAGTCCGGTAAACGGCGTATTTTTTCCTTGGCTTTTCAGTGTTTTTGGGCTGACTTTCCAGTACTCGTTAGCGTCAAAGATACACAGGTCTGCATTACTGTTTGGGCTTAAATTCCCAGCAGCAACGCCTAGAATGTTGGCAGAGGCCTTGGTAATGCGTTCAATGGCGTGCGACAAGCTTACCTTCTCTTGCGCGGCCCATTTGAGTGTTAATGGCAGCAAAAGCTCTAAGCCAGTTGCCCCAATCTCAGCTTCAGCAAACGGCGCCAATTTGGCATCGTCATCCACGGGTGTGTGGTCTGAGCAGATGGCATCGATAGTACCATCTTTTAAGCCGGCACTTAGTTCAGCTTTGTCTCGCTGCGTACGTAGTGGCGGTTTTAAGTGGCAGTTAGCATCAAAGTAGGCAATGTCGTGTTCGGTCAATAGTAAGTGGTTCGCACTTACGTCACAGCTTACTTTCAAACCTTGTGCTTTAGCTGTGCGTATCATGGCAACACCTTCTGCGGTGGATAGGCGGCTAATATGTACGCTTGCGCCGGTTTCTTGCGCAATGCGTAATATGCTCGCTAGCGCCAGCGCTTCTGCCGCACTAGGAATGCCCTTTAGCCCCATCCTAGTGGCAACTTCGCCATCATGTGCTACACCTTTTGCCGCTAAAAACGGCTCTTCAGCATGTAAAAATAGCGTGAAACCAAAAGTCGCGGCATATTCCATCGCACGCCATAGCACTTGTGTGTCAGTGACCGCAATATTAGCTTGAGAGAAGCCGACGCAACCAGCGGTGTGCAACTCATTCATTTCTGAGAGTGCCGCACCTTTTAACTGTCTAGTCATCGCGCCAAGTGGATAGACATGCGCAAGGCCTTGCTGCTTGGCACGGTGTTTCAGCATTTCTACCAAACCAGGTTCGTCCAGTACTGGGTCGGTGTCAGGCGGGCACGCCAAGCTAGTCACACCGCCGGCTACTGCGGCTTGTAATTCGCTGGCTAATCTGGCTTTGTATTCGTCTCCAGGCTCGCGCAGTCTGGCGGATAGGTCTACTAGTCCGGGGCACACGGTCAGGTTGGTTGCGTCAATGGTTTTGGTGGCAACAAATCCTTCTGGCATGGCACCGATGCCGACAACTTTACCCGCAGCGATAAACACATCTAGTTTGTCGTTAATGTTGTTTTTTGGGTCAATCAACTGACCATTTTTAATATGAATTTTCATAGTGCTGCTCCTGTACCGCCACCAAGAATTGCCATGACTGCCATACGGATGGCAATGCCGTAAGTGACTTGCGGCAATATGACGGATTGTTTGCCATCGGCAACGGTAGAGTCAATCTCTACACCGCGGTTCATTGGACCGGGATGCATCACAATGGCATCGGGTTTGGCAAGTGCCAAACGTTCAGGGGTCAGTCCGTAGGTTTTAAAATATTCTTCTGAGCTAGGTAACATTGCGCCGTTCATGCGTTCATTTTGTAAGCGTAGCATCATGATGACATCAACGTCTTTCAGGCCTTCATCCATGTCGTGATAGACGTGCACGCCCAGTTTCTCTACTTGGGCTGGCAGTAGTGTTTTTGGTGCAATCACACGAACCTCAGGTACGCCTAGTGTAGTCAGTGCATGAATCTCTGAGCGGGCGACACGTGAGTGTAAAACATCGCCAACGATGGCCACTCTTAAGTTGTGTAGCTCAGGCTTGTATTTACGTATGGTAAATACGTCTAACAAGCCTTGTGTCGGATGAGAGTGGCGCCCATCGCCTGCATTGATCACATGGATATGTGGCGGCACGTGTTTGGCAATGAGATGTGCAGCACCTGATTGGGCATGGCGTACCACGAACATGTCCGCATGCATGGCAATGAGGTTATCTACGGTGTCTAGAATGGTTTCACCTTTTGATTGCGACGATGTGCTTACATTTAAGCTGATGACGTCGGCAGAAAGGCGTTTTGCCGCAATTTCAAAAGTGGTGCGGGTGCGGGTGCTGTTTTCAAAAAATAGGTTACATACGGTTTTGCCGCGTAGTAATGGTACTTTTTTAACTTCACGTTCGGCGACGCCGACAAACGATTCAGCAGTATCTAAAATTTGATTAAGTATCTTTTTGGGTAAGCCTTCAATAGAAAGCAGGTGTCGCAGTTGACCGTCAGTATCAAGTTGAGGGTTATTCATGCTGTTATGGTCTCGCACTATTGTGTTGAGGAGTAAGTTCTAGGGCCAAACTGCCGTCAGCTAACTGGGTTAACTGTAGATGTTGTGATGCAGCCAATGATAGCGCTGCCGCAACAATTTGCGGAGCGATTGGCAACTCGCGGCCACCACGGTTAATCAGTGCAATCAGGCTAATGCTAGCAGGCCTGCCGTAATCAAATAGTTCATTCATGGCGGCCCGTGTGGTGCGGCCGGTATAGAACACATCATCAATTAAAATGATATGTTTGTTTTCTACGTCAAATGTGATTTGGCTGGGGCGGTTTTCCGCTTTTAGGCCGCGCTGCGCGTAATCGTCCCTATAAAAAGAAACGTCGAGCGCGCCATGTTCGATTTGATGCAGTTTGATTTGGTCTGCTAATAGTACTAATAACCGCTGCATCAGCCACACACCGCCGCTATGAATGCCGACTAAAGCGGTATTGGCTTTAAGTAATGGTTTGAGTTTGTCTGCAAGGATGAGAAGTAAAGCTTCTGCATCCGGCAGTTGGCTAGGGTCGAGTGTGTGGTTGGCATCAGTCATGTTGTTATTTTACTGAATATTCCTGGTTACTTGTCATTCTTAAATGGAGTGCACGTTAAATTGGGTTTAGGTGCAAACGTAATCTTATTTGGGCGCCTGATCAAAATAGCTTTGTAATATGGTTTGTGCCGCGACTTGGTCTAACATTTCTTTTTGCGCGCGGCCTCTAATACCTGCTTCATTCAAGAGCTGACTTGCTTCTGCAGAGCTATAGCGTTCATCAATAAGTGCTACAGGCAGGTTGAATCTGCCATTGAGGCGTCGAGCAAATTTTTTGCATAACTGCGTTACTGCATGCTCGGTACCATCTAAACTTAAGGGTAACCCCACCACTAAAAGCCGCGGTTGCCACTCATTGACAAGTTTAGTGATGATTTGGAAACGAATCTCGTTACTTTCATTATCAATAGTCATAAGCGGGGTGGCGCTGGCGAGCAAATGCTCACCAACGGCAATGCCGATGCGTCTTTCTCCAAAGTCGAAGGCGAGTACAGTGCCAGATTGCACATGTGCTTTGTTGTATACCTTCTCGTTATCGATCAGTTGCATGCTTGATGTGGTCGCTGTTAGGCATGTCCTGCAACGTCGGAGAGCATGGCCGGGTCAAATCCCAATAGGCTCATGGCTGCATTAAATTGCTCTTCATGCGGTGTATCAAATAAAATTTTATTGAGGGTGCTAATATCTTTGGCCTGTACGGATAGCCAGCTATTTTGTACGATTTCCTGCTCTAGCTGGTTGGGCGTCCACCCGGCATAGCCTAAAGAAAAGAGTAATTTCTTGGGTCCGGTGCCTACTGCAACCGCCTCTAAAATATCTTTAGAGGTAGTGAGCGACGTTTGATCGTTAATGATGATTGAGCTATCCCAGTCGCCGCATGGTTCGTGTAATACAAACCCGCGCTCAGGCTGCACTGGGCCGCCGAACAGGACTGGGTTGTTCGAAATGGCCGTGTCTTCCAGTTTAATGTTGATTTTATCAAACAGGGTTTCGTAGGTCATATCGGTCGGGCGGTTAATCACGATGCCCATGGCGCCTTCTTCACTATGGGTGCAAATAAAGGTAACAGACTTAGCAAAGTAAGGATCAGCCAAGTTGGGCATGGCGATGAGAAAGTGACCAGTAAGATTGATATTATCTAGAGACATATGGTTAAGCCGATTTTGTTGCTTCTAAATAGCCGGTGACCTCCAAGCCAAAGCCTGCCATGCTAGGCATTTTGCGAGGGTTGGCCATTAGTTTCATTTTGCGTACATTACAGTCCAGTAATATTTGTGAGCCGATACCGTAAGTGCGTAGTTCTTGATTGACACGTATTGGCTCATCCGCACCTTTGATACGGTCCACAATAGTTTCATTAGACTCTTGATGGTGCAGCAGTATCATGACACCAGCCTCTGCGTTGGCAATCGTCTTCATTGCTTCTAGTGTGTTCCAGCTATGGGTGCAGCTCGAGCTATCCAATAAATCAAAAATAGATAAAGGCTCATGTACGCGCACTAGCACCTCTTGCTCTGGGCTTGGCGTGCCTTTAATTAACACGAGATGCGTTTCTTTAGCGATTTTATCTTGGTAAGCAATCAGCTTCATTTCGCCGTAAGGGGTTTGCACCATGCGCTCTGCAGAGCGTTCAATCAGGCTTTCAGTTTCAGCGCGATAGTGGATTAAATCAGCAATCGTGCCAATTTTAAGCTTGTGTTCTGCGGCAAATGTCATTAAATCAGGTAGACGAGCCATGCTGCCGTCATCTTTCAGAATCTCGCAGATGACACTTGCCGGCTCCAAGCCCGCTAGGTGCGCTAGATCGCAGCCGGCCTCAGTATGGCCAGCTCGTACCAATACACCACCATCCATCGCGGTAAGTGGGAAAATATGGCCAGGGCTGACAATGTCTTGAGGTTTGGCCGTCTTTGCTACAGCCGCTTGTATTGTTCTAGCGCGGTCGGCAGCAGAAATGCCGGTGGTGACACCTTCAGCGGCCTCAATGGATACGGTAAAGTTGGTACCCATGCGCGCGCCGTTTTTTTGTACCATCTTGCTTAAATTAAGCTGATGGCAGCGTGACTCTGTGAGCGTTAGGCAAATCAGGCCGCGCCCATACTTCGCCATAAAGTTAACATGTTCTGCCGTTGCAAATTGTGCAGCAAGTACTAAATCGCCTTCATTTTCACGGTGCTCGTCATCGACCAGCACCACCATACGTCCCTGTCTGATTTCTTCGATAATTTCTTTGGCTGGGCTGATATTGTTCATAGGTGTTTCTGTGTGATTCATGGCTAGTGCCCCTGCGTTTCTGGTAATGCTTGTGTTGCCATTTGGTCTTCTGTCGCCCATTGTGTCATGCGCTCTACGTAACGTGCAATCTGGTCTACTTCCAGATTGACGGGGCATCCCTCACTTAAAAGATTTAAGGTGGTGTGCTCCAGTGTGTGCGGTATTAAATTGATGCTGAAATCGTCACCAGTGATTTTGTTCACGGTGAGACTCACGCCATTGACACAAATGGAACCCTTAATCGAAATGTATTTTGAGATGGCATGCGGTGCGCGAATATCCAGCTGCCAGCATTCGCCTAATGACTGGAACTTGAGTACTTTGCCCACGCCATCTACGTGCCCGCTTACTAAGTGCCCGCCAAGTCGGTCAGATAGGCGCAGGGCTTTTTCTAAATTGACGGGATGGGTCTTATCTAGCCCGACAGTCACCGAGAGCGTTTCCTGAGAGACGTGCGCCTCAAAGTGTGATTCGCTCATGTTAACCACGGTCAAACACGTACCATTGACTGCGATACTGTCGCCTAGATTTACATCGCTCATATCGAGCGCTGCACTTGCTATAAAAAGATGCATATCTGCGCCAACTGGATTGGCTTGCGTGATTGCGCCGACTGATTGAATGATTCCTGTAAACATAATTGGAATTTTAACAGATAACACTAGATAACGATTAGAAGCCTGCTAAAATCTGCCCTATGAAATCTTTACCATACGAATTATTTGTCGGCTGGCGCTACACACGCGCCAAGCGCAAAAATCACTTTATTTCATTTATTTCTTTGACCAGTATGATAGGCATTGCGCTTGGGGTAGCGGCGCTAATCGTTGTGCTTTCGGTGATGAATGGTTTTCAAAAAGAGCTGCGTACACGTATCTTAGGTGTGGCCTCACATTTAGAGGTGACAGGTGGCGGTAATCAGCTTACAGATTGGCAGTCAGTGGCGGCTTTTTCTGCTAGGCAGCCTAATGTGCAGGCGAGTGCCCCTTACATCAGTGCACAAGCCATGTTGAGTTATGATCAAGGTGTGCAAGGTGCAATCGTACGCGGCGTGATTCCTAGCGCGGAAGATAAAGTGGCCGACCTTGGCAAACACATGAAAGTGGGGCGGTTAGAAGATTTGCGCGCAGGAGAGTTTGGCATTATTTTAGGTGTAGATTTGGCGCAGGCGCTAGGTGCGCAAATTGGCGACAAAGTGGTTTTAATGGCACCGCAAGGTCAGTTCACCCCTACTGGCGTTGTGCCTCGTTTAAAGCAGTTTACATTGGTTGGCCTGTTTCAAATTGGGATGTATGAGTACGATGCCGGCTTAGCGCTGATTCATCTGGATGATGCCGCAAAGTTATACCGCATGGGCGACAAGGTTTCTGGCGTACGTTTAAAGCTTGCCGATTTGTTTGATGCGCCTGCTGTGGCCGCGCATATTTCCGAGCAACTCAATGCCCAAGCCAATAGAAATGGCGACTATTACGTTTCTGACTGGACCAGGCAGCATGCTAACTTTTTCCGCGCAGTACAAATGGAAAAGCGCGTTATGTTTATTATTCTTACGCTAATTGTGGCGGTCGCTGCTTTTAATATCGTTTCTACTTTAGTGATGGCTGTGACTGACAAGCGTGCCGATATCGCTATTATGCGTACCTTTGGCGCGAGCCCAGCCAGCATTATGAAAATATTCATCGTGCAAGGCGCATTGATTGGCGTGATTGGTACCGCATTAGGTGCGTTGTTTGGTATTTTGATTGCACTCAATATCGATACCATTATCCCGTTTATAGAAAATCTGTTTAATGTGCAGTTTTTGGCAAAAGATGTTTATTACATCAGTGATCTGCCTTCCGATTTAATCTGGTCTGATGTGGTTACCATCGTCACAGTTTCATTCTTCTTAAGTTTACTAGCAACGCTCTACCCGAGTTTTAAAGCCAGTAGAATCAACCCAGCAGAGGCGTTGCGTTATGAGTAGCCATATTTCACAGCCAGTGATTGCATGTCAGGATTTGTATAAAACTTATCAGGGGCTGGATGTTGCAGTGCTGAATGGCATCGATTTAAGTGTCAACACTGGTGAGCAGGTTGCCATCGTCGGTGCTTCAGGCTCTGGCAAAAGTACTTTATTGCATTTGCTCGGCGGGCTAGATATTCCCAGCAGTGGCGATGTACATATCCTTGATCAGAATCTTGCAAAGCTGTCTGAAGCGCAAAAGGGTCATTTACGTAATCAGTCACTGGGCTTTGTGTATCAATTTCACCATCTGTTACCAGAGTTTACCGCGCTGGAAAATGTAGCCATGCCGCTTTTGATTCGCCGTGTTGCGCGCGAGCAAGCGCTTACAACCGCGAGTGAAATGCTGGAGAAAGTTGGGCTGAAGCATCGCCTAGAGCATATGCCGGGTGAGCTTTCTGGCGGAGAGCGCCAGCGTGCAGCTTTAGCACGTGCGATGGTCACTGCACCGCAATGCATTCTTGCCGATGAGCCTACCGGTAATCTGGACCGACACACAGCACATGCTGTATTTGATTTGCTGCTGGAAATGAACCAGACACAGCATGTGAGTTTAGTGGTGGTGACGCACGACTTGGAGCTGGCGGCAAAAATGCAGCGGCGTTATAAGTTGATTGACGGTCAGTTGGTGACTTTGTAGCACATGATTGTTTTTGCACTGGGGTTTGTCTTAGGTGCATTCTGTTTGCAGCAAATGCCAGTGCTGCCAGACCTCATCTGGTCGCTGTTAATCTTACCTTTTGCCTGCATCAACATCTATCTTCGCAACGCGCAGTTTAAATACATTGCCCTGACGCGGCTGCCGTTATGCTTGTTCACTGCAGTGATGCTGGGTTTCTTATGGGCAGCAGCTTTTGCTAGCCTCCGGCTTGCCGATGCGCTGCCTGCCAATTGGCAAAATAAGCCTATCGAGTTAGTTGGTGTGGTGGCAAGCGTGCCCACACTGACGGAACAGGGTACGCGCTTTAATTTCATAGTGGAACGTGTCGTCACTAAAAATGTAGTCGTTCCCAAGCATATCTCGCTTAGCGTTTACCGCAAACGTGATTACCTAACCCAAGTACAAGATGACGGCCAATTTTTGGATTATCAGCCTGGTCAGCGTTGGCAACTGACGGCTAAGCTTAAGCGCCCGCACAGTACGCAAAATCCACATGGTTTTGATTTTGAATCATGGTCATTAGCTGAAAATATTCGTGCCACCGGCAGTGTGAAAGGTAAACCTGCCATGCTTGATGCGTTTGTTTGGCAGCCACAATATGTGGTCGAACGCATTCGACAACTGGTTAAGCTGCGTATTGCAAAAGTGCTGGCTGATAAACCATATAACGGGGTGATACAAGCCCTGGTGATGGGAGATGATAGCCAGATTACAGTGCAAGACTGGCAGTTGTTTTTACGTACAGGCATTACCCATTTGATGAGTATCTCCGGCCTGCATATCACTATGCTTTCAGGGTTAATGTTTGTGTTGGTGAGCTTTATTTGGCGGCGCGTTCCGCATCTTGCCAATCAAATTCCGACGCGCAAAGCTGCAACTTTTGCTGCTGTTGTCACTGCGCTTGCCTATGGGTTGGTCGCTGGTTTTTCGGTGCCAACGCAGCGTACTTTGTATATGTTGATGGTGTTTGGCGTCGCATTGTGGAGCGGTCGGCGCTTTGCGATGGCACAAGTTTTGGCGTTGGCTTTATTGATTGTCGTATTAATTGACCCGTGGGCCGTAATTTCTGCCGGTTTCTGGCTATCTTTTGGCGCAGTTGCCCTGTTAAGTTTTGCTATGGGTGCTAGGCTGGCACAGCCGCACTGGTTGAAAATTGCCTTGCGAACACAATGGGCAGTCACGATTGGTATGCTGCCATTGCTGTTAATCATGTTTCATCAGGCATCGATTATCTCGCCGTTGGCAAATGCCGTTGCAATCCCGCTAGTTAGCTTTTTTGTCACGCCGCTTGCGTTGTTAGGCAGTTTTTTGCCAATTGACGGGCCATTGCATCTGGCTTATTACCTACTGGATGGCTGTGTGGTCTTTTTACGTTGGCTAAATCAATTGCCGGTTGCGGTTTGGCAGCAACATGCGCCCGCATTGTGGACATTAGTGCCAGCCTTGCTCGGTGTGGTGTGGATATTGCTGCCTAGTGGTTGGCCTATGCGATGGTTAGGTGTGTTTGGTTTATTACCTATGCTACTAATACAGCCAGATAGACCTATGTCTGGTGACATGAAAGTCACCGTGTTAGATGTAGGGCAAGGCCTCAGCGTAGTGGTGCAAACCGCGCAACATACTTTGCTTTATGATGCGGGTGCTAAATTTAATCAGCAAAGTGACGCTGGCAGCCGAATTGTCGTCCCATTTCTGCAGGGTGAAGGTGTGCAAAAACTAGATGGTTTTATTGTGACTCATGACGACAACGACCATAGCGGCGGCATGGCCTCGGTGTTGGCGTTAATGCCAGTTGGATGGTTTGCCAGTTCTATGCCGGACACCACATTGATTCCAACTAATACCGAGCAGATGAAGTGCTACGCAGGGCAGAGTTGGCATTGGGATGGCGTGGATTTTGAAGTGCTACACCCCAGCTTGCAGGATTATGAATACAGCGAAATCAAAGATAATGACCGCAGTTGTGTACTAAAAGTGACCAGTGCATCAGGTAGTCTGTTGCTTACGGGTGACATTGAGCGCAGGGCAGAATCTGCCTTACTTGCTGCATATCAAGACTCAGCAGGTGTTACGTTAAAAAGCGATGTTTTGGTGGTGCCGCACCATGGCAGTAAAACGTCCTCTACCCCCGATTTTGTTGAGGCGGTAGCTCCTAGTGTCGCCATTTTCACTGTTGGATATTTAAATCGATTTAGGCATCCAAGATCGGAAGTAGTCTCAAGGTATCAGGCGATCGATACAAAAGTCATGCGTTCAGATTATCAAGGTGCTGTTACCTTGAACTTCTATAAAAGAGAGTCTTCACCGCAGATTGAGGTTCAATCATGGAGAAGTCAGCAAAAGCGGTATTGGCATGCCGTTTTTTAGTAGCAGGTGAGTGCGACATTAGTGGCATTCGTTTGATTTTGGGTTGCTAACTTATAATTCTTTCCATTTTGCAATAGTTGTCACAATCTCATCCAGGCAATCTGTCAATGCATTGACTACTTCAGGGTCAAAATGTCGTCCGCTTTGTTTTTGTATTTCCTCTAAAGCGTCTTCAACAGGCCAAGCCTCTTTGTATGGCCTTTTATTGGTGAGCGCATCAAATACGTCAGCAACCGCCACAATTCTAGCTTCAATCGGAATATTTTCACCTGTCAGCCCATGAGGGTAGCCTGAACCATCCCATTTTTCATGATGGTACAGCGCAACAGAGTGCGCAAGTTGTATTAAAGAGGAGGATGAATTATCTAAAATATCCGCACCAATCTTAGGGTGCTGTTTCATCACTGTCATTTCATCATCATCTAGCCTGCCGGGTTTCAGTAAGATGTTGTCTGGGATGCCTATTTTTCCGATATCGTGCATCGGTGCCGCATTGAGCAAGTCATCGGAAAATGCCTCATTAAAGCCCAGTTTTATTGCAAGAATACGTGAGATATGGCTCATGCGTAGTACATGAAGCCCTGTTTCATTGTCTTTGAACTCAGCAGCTCTGCCTAGTCGCTGAATCAGTTCTAGGTGTGTTCTTTGCAGACTCTCTGCTCTTACTAGCGATAAGTGTGTTTTTACGCGTGCTTTAACCACAGCTGGGTAAACCGGTTTGGTGATGTAATCAACAGCACCGTGCGTTAGCCCAGTTGCTTCGTCATTTTCATCACTGAGCGCGGTTACAAAAATGACGGGGATGTTGTGCGTCGTTTGGTCAGCTTTAAGTTGTGCACAGACCTCAAAACCGGTCATGTCAGGCATCATCACGTCTAATAAAATAAGCTGCGGCTGTTCCGTTTTTGCCAGCTCCAATGCGTCTAACCCATTTTTTGCAAAGCTCAATCTGTAATTGTCTTGTAGTATTTGTTTCAACACTTTCAGATTAAACGGCTCATCATCTACGATGAGAATTTTCGGATTCAATTGAGATGGGTGTGTTTTCATAGTCAACTCTTTAATTAAACTTCTCAATCAGCTTATCAATTGCCATTAGTGCCTGTTCAAACTCAAACTCGTTCAAGGCGTTGCTAACTATGCTCAGTTCTAATTGCAAATGAGCTGGCATGGCAGTGCTGATGTCCTGCATCAATGTGTCATCAAGCCTGGCTTTCACTGTCAGCTCCCTTAGTTGGTGTATTAAAGCCATTATTTGGCTAGCGGATTGGTCATCATGGGGCGTCGCGTCATTAGTTTCTTGAGTCGCTACATTCTGTATTGCCGTAATTAATGATTGCCATGCACTTTCTAACTGACTAATCAACGAGGGTAATAGTTGCTTATTTTGATGGTGAGTGGCAGATTCTATTTCGCCATAAATACGTTGCAGTTTGCTGATGGATAAATTAGCCGTGACGCCTTTGTGTGCGTGGGCCAGCCCATTTAATAAAGCAAAGTCATTGGTTGTGGCAGCTTGTCTTACTGCATCTAGCGCCTGTGCGTGCTGATGAATAAATTGTTTTAACTGAGTATAATAAATTTGCTCACTGCCCCATAGTGCAATACCACGATCAGTGCGAAAGTCCGCCTCTAATGACTCTTTCTCAATAGCTGCATTGGGTGCCTGGATGTCGTTAACATTAAGAACACGCGCCATTTCTCGAGTGAGGTTTGCAAGCTCAATCGGTTTAGTGGCAAAGCCGTCCATGCCAGCTTCTTTTGCGGCTAATCTATCCTCTTCAAGCACGCTCGCAGTTAATGCAATAATCGGTGTTCTAGGTGTATTGTTTTCTAGTTCTAACATTCTAATCCTACGGGTAGCCGTGAGACCGTCTACTTTAGGCATTTGCACATCCATTAAAATGATATCAAATGGATGGTTGGCAAACTGCTCAAGCGCTTCTTCCCCATTGCTAACCAGTGTCACTTCGTGACCATCTCGGATTAAGATGATGTTTAACAACTCACGGTTTTGTGCAATATCATCCGCCACAAGAATGCGCAAAGGTGGAAGTTTAGTCACTAAATCTAGCGTTAATTGCTCTTTTTCTTCGCCCTTTTTCAGTGGCAGGCTAATGCTGAAGCAGCTGCCTGTGCCTAGCTGGCTAGTAGCGTTGATTGTGCCTCCCATTGCTTCGACCAGTTGTTTACTAATGGTCGTCCCTAGCCCCGTCCCACCAAAGCGGCGGCTCATAGACGCATCTGCCTGGGTAAAAGGCTCAAATATGGCATCAAGCCTGTCTGCTGCAATACCAATCCCCGTGTCAATGACGTCAAAACGAACAGTGCCCTGATCTTGGGTATACACTTTCAGTTTGACTGCCCCTGTATCGGTAAACTTAATGGCATTGCCCAATAGGTTCATTAATACCTGACGAATGCGGTGAGCTGAGCCGTAGTAATAACCAGTGACGTCATCGCTGATTTCAAGTTGTAAATCCAGCTCTTTTTTGCGAGCTTGCAACCAAAGTGTTGATATGACGCTATCAACAAGCTCATTCATGGAAAAGTCAAAAGACTCTAATTCCAGCATGCCTTTTTCCAGCTTTGCACTATCTAAAATATCATTGAGTAAATGTAGTAGCGACTTGGCAGAGTTGTTGATGGTCGAGACATAGCTTTGCTGATCCGGCTTCATTTCTGTGTCCAGCATCAGTTCGGTAAACCCAATAATTGCGTTCATTGGGGTTCTGATCTCATGGCTCATATTTGCCAAGAAGGTAGATTTAACGCTAGCGGCTTGCTCTGCGATGTTTTTTGCCTCACGCAGGTCGTTCTCCATTTTTTTGCGCTCGGTGATATCAATCATAAACATAATGACTTTGCTTATTTTGTTATCAAAATCTTTTACTGGGCTGTAAAACGCATTAATCCATACCTCGCGTTTATCTTTGCCCAGACGTAAAAACTCGCCATGCACAAACTCACCGTTGCGCAGCGATTTCCATTTGTTTTTGTATCGGACAGACCTTGCGTCTTCTTCAGAGCAGAGAATGGAGTGATGCAGTCCTATCACCTCCTCTAAGGTATAACCTAGCAGAGAAAGGAAGTTTTGGTTCGCTGTCAAAATCAAGCCGTCAACTGAGAACTCCGCAATGCTTGTAGAGTAGTTAATCGCCCGCACAATGCCCTGATATGCTGCGTTTCTGCGCTTAGATTCTGTGATGTCAATAATCACACCATCTAACATCGTAATATTGTTATTCTCATCATAGATACCTGAGCCAAACTCACTCACCCATTTTTCTTCGCCATTACGGTCGGTAATCCGGTATTCAACATTGTAATGTTGGTGATTTTTGACGGCAGCCTCTACCGTGGGAAGAATTCTAGCTGAGTCTTCAGGGTTAGTGATTTTAGGAAAATGTATCGTTCCATCCAGAAAGTCTTGTGCCTCCCAGCCAGTCAGTTGCAATACGCGGTTGCTAATAAATTGCATGCTCCAGTTGCTGTTGTAATTGCAACGGAACGCGATACCGGGAATGTTTGCTATCATTGATTGCAGTTGCTCGTCTTTTTCCCTGACGGCGATTTCCATTTCCCTGCGTGGGGTTAAGTCGGTGATAAAGCCTACAAACAAGGTTTCGTCACTTAATACCACCTTGCCAATCGCAAGTCGGATAGGGAACAGTGAACCATCCTTACGTAAACCTTCTACCTCTCTGCCTACACCTATAATCTTAGCCTGGCCACTTTTCAGGTAGTCTTTTAGATAGTCATCATGGTTGGAGTGGTGTGGGTTAGGCATCAGTATGTTGATGTTTTTTCCGATAACTTCATCTGCTTTCCAGCCAAATAGTTGCTCGGCAACGGTATTGAAAGACAATATATTGCCCTTGGTGTTAATGGTAATAATGCCGTCAATGGCGGTATTTAAAATCGTAGAAAGCCTGGTTTCACTTGCTTGCAAAGTCGCTAAGGTTTGCTTGTACCTCGCTAGTGCGTTCACTGAGGCAGCTAATATACCAATCAACAGAGTCACTAAAGTGATGCCTAATGACATAGAGGCGGCATGTCCATCAAATGTATCAGGGAGGCTGGTGTTGCTTTCGCCAATAAATCGAGCAGAAGCCATGCCGGTATAGTGCATGGCAGTAATAGCACTACCCATGACCAGTCCGCTGATAATCACACCAGTAGACTTAGGCAGTTTACCTTTTTGATTGCTGAGGGCTGCACCTAACCAAAGGGATAAGGTCGCTAAAGAAATAGCAACAATAATGGATAAAAGCACCCAGTTGAGATTAAAGCGCAATAGAGCACTCATCTGCATAGCGAGCATGCCTGTATAGTGCATCAGGCCTATGCCTGCGCCTACGATTACGCCCCCTGCAATAATGCGCTGATGACTCAAGTTGTCCTCAGACAATAAATGTAGTGCGTAATAGCAGGCGAGGGTGCCAGGAAGCATCGAGAAAATTGTGATGAATGGGTTGTATTTGACTTCAGTGCAGATGTTGAGTGCAAGCATGCCAATGAAATGCATTGCCCATATCCCCGCACCTAATGAAACCGAGCTAGATAAAATAGAAATAGGCTTGCTGATGGCGAATGACTGATCCTTCGCCAACCTGAGTAATTGAAAAGCCAATATTGAAGAGCATACGGCAATTACATAAGACAAAACGATTAGCCATGGTTCGTAGGTGCTGATTAAGAGTGTTGCAAGGCTGTCGTCGCGGACGATGTAAGATTTAAATAATTCTACCATTCGGTGCTAGCTCTAAATTAATGCAGGTGTACTTGGTTCATCTAAATATTATTCGGAATGTATGACTTTTAATCTTTTTTACAGCCTGCAAGCTTGTTTGATGTTCTAAGCTCTACAATACAGATAAGTGAATAAATTGTGTATCTATAATTTATTGAATGATGCTAGCGCTTGCCCAAAAGCACATGACAAGCTAAAGTATCGCTGGGCCTGATATTAAGGCATTTGTCACAGATTTTTATTGAGTATTTGATTTAAGGGGAATTTCACTGTGTGGGAAATCATTCTAGCTGCCGGCTGGCCTATCTGGCCACTTGTTATTGCATCAGTTATTGCTGTAGCAATTATAGGTGAGCGTAGTTTTGCGTTGCGCGAGAACGTAGTGTCTCCTAAAAATCTATTGCCAGAATTGCAGGCTTGGCTAGCTAAGGGCGGTATCACTAAAGATACTATTAATCGTCTGGAGCAACATTCTCTATTGGGTCGCGTGTTTGCAACGGCTCTGGCCAATGCTAAAAACTCACGTGAAGTGACTAAAGAGTCTATTGAAGAAACAGCGCGTGCGGTTGCGCATCAAATGGAGAGGTATCTTTCTACTTTGGGCACGATTGCAACCGTATCACCACTACTAGGTTTGTTAGGGACAGTGATTGGTATGGTTGAGTTGTTCGGTGCGTTTACTACGCAAGGGCATGATGTTGCTCAATTCGCTCGTGGTATTTCAGTTGCCTTGTACAATACCGCAGCTGGTATTGTGGTCGCCGTGCCGGCGATGATTGCCTATCGCTATTTCCGTACAAAAGTTGATGCGTTACTGATTGAGATGGAGCAGCAGGCCATTAAGTTGGTTGAAATTATTCATGGCGAACGTCAGTAATTAGCGCGATAATTTAAGGAAGCACCAAATGGATTTTCAGCGTGGGAAGAAACACGAAGAGCTTGAAATCAACTTTATTCCGTTGATTGATGTATTGTTGGTGATCATTATTTTTCTGATTGTCAGCGCTACATTTTCACGTACGAACGAGTTGCAGATTAATCTGCCAACTGCCGAGGCAAATGCGCCTCAGGATAAACCGTTGACGATTGAAGTGGCTGTAGATGCTACAGGTAAATATTTGATTGACGGTAAGCCTTTGGCTGATGGTTCAGTGGCTGCAATCAGCGCAGCATTGCAAGCAGCAGCAAAGGCGGGCACTCAGGAGCCAACCATTGTAATTAATGCAGATGCGAACACTACGCATCAGTCTGTTGTGAATGTGATGGAAGCATCACGAGTGGCTGGCTACTCAAAAATTACATTTGCCACACAAGTGCAATCAGGGTCTTGAGTTTTAACACTCAACCCTTTTGCATTTTCTTCCAATTCTACATAGACGTTAGCCCATGTCTAACTCAAATCTAAAAAAAACCAAATCTAAAATCAACACAGCAGTGCATATACCAAACGCAAAAGTTTTATATTTGCGTTTGTTTCATTATGCGTGGCAATACAAATACATTTTTATAGTGAGTATTGTTGCGCTAGCGTTGCTAGCTGGCAGTAATACCGCATTTCTAGCGTTAATCAAGCAAGTTACTGACGAAGGCTTCGCTAAAAAGGCAGAAGGCCAGACTATATTATTACCATTGATGGTCGTTGCTTTAATGGTGGCAAGAGGTATTGCTGGTTTTATTTCGGATTACTGTATGCGCGTGGTTGCAAGGCGGGTGGTTGAAGACTTCCGTAGAGAAATGTTTGCCAAGCTGATGTTGCTACCGGTGCAGTATTTTGATGCAAGGTCAGCTGGTTCTGTGGTTTCTAAGTTCACCTATGATGTAGAGCGCCTTTCAACTGCAACTACTCGTTCTTGGATGAACGTGTTGCGCGATGCGTTAACCGTAGTGGGCTTGATTGGCTATATGCTCTATCTGGATTGGCGTTTGACGTTGATTTTTGCGGTAGTGCTGCCATTCATTGCAATGTACCTAAAAAAGATGACGCCTAAGTTAAAGTCAAACGCCAAGCAGGTGCAACACAGTGTAGGCGAAATGACTAAAACTGCAGAAGAGGCCATTGCTGGGCAGCGAATCGTTAAAATCTTTGGCGCACAAGACTTTGAATTTAATCGTTTTGCTCAAATTATTGCCAATAACCGAAAAGTAGAGTTGCGCGTGGCACGTATCGCGGGCCTTAGTAGTTTTGTGGTTGAGTTGTTTGCAGCCTTGGCATTGGGTTTGGTGATTTACTATGCCATTGGTAATTTTAGTGTTGGTGAGTTTGCCGCTTTTGTTGGTGCCTTGCTAATGCTAATTTCACCTATTAAACATATTGCAGCTGCCAACGAAGACCTGCAAGTCGGCTTAACCGCAGCACAAAGTATTTTTGAGGTTGTAGATAGTCAGCCTGAAGTGGATCAGGGGAGTGTGACGATAGAGCGAGCAAAAGGCGATATCGAATTTAAAAATGTTACCTTGCATTATGCAGACACCCCAAAGCCTGCATTGGATAATTTAAGCTTTAGCATCAAAGCGGGTGAAAAGGTTGCATTGGTTGGGCGCTCTGGTGGTGGTAAAACCTCGCTGGTCAATTTGCTCCCTAGGTTTTATGCGTTAGAGCAGGGTGCAGTGTTGTTAGATGGTGTCGATTGCAGCACTATACAGCTAAAAAATCTGCGCCAACAATTTGCATTGGTGAGTCAAGATATCATTTTATTCAATGATACTATCTTCAATAATATTGCTTATGGTGTGCTACGTGGTGCCACGGAAGAAGAGGTTGTTGCTGCAGCAAAAGCGGCACATATCTGGGAGTTTATCCAACAATTGCCGAATGGTTTGCAAAATGAAATTGGCGATAGAGGCGTGAAACTGTCGGGTGGTCAGCGTCAGCGCCTAGCGATTGCGCGCGCTATTCTTAAAAACGCCCCAATTTTATTACTGGATGAAGCAACATCCGCGCTAGATACTGAGTCTGAGCAGCACGTACAGCAAGCGATGGATGCATTGATGCGTAATCGTACCAGTATTGTGATTGCGCATCGCTTGAGCACAATCGAAAACGCAGATCGCATCATGGTGATGGAGCACGGCCGTATTGTTGAGTCTGGTTCCCATCAAGAGCTGATGGCGCTAGATGGTTACTATGCCAAGTTATATCAAAAGCAATTTAGCGCATAAGTGTGAGCGTGATGGCTAATTGGTTGCAAAAGCAGTGGCTTACTTTCACGCCGTGGCATTTGCTGCTATTGCCCATTTCTTGGCTGTTCTTAATCATTACCGCTTTCAGGCGCTTCCTCTACAAATGCGGTGTCTTAAAAAGTCACAACCTTCCTGTCCCAGTTATTGTTGTCGGTAATATTAATGTAGGCGGCGCTGGTAAAACCCCAGTAGTGATCTGGCTGGCAGAGCAATTAAAGCAATCCGGATATAAACCCGGTGTTATTAGCCGTGGCTATGGTGGTAATTTAGTTGGTATTGCATCCGTGTCGCCCGAAAGCAGCCCTTCTGCCGTAGGTGATGAGCCAGTTTTGATTGCAATGCGCACAGCATGTCCAGTTTTTGTTGGTGCAGAGCGCGTGGCGGCTGGTTTGGCGTTATTGAAAGCGCATCCCGAGTGCAATGTTGTGATCAGTGATGATGGTCTGCAGCATTACGCGCTGCAAAGAGATGTAGAGTTGGTGGTGGTTGATGGCGTAAAAGGGTTTGGTAATGGTGCACTTCTGCCGGCTGGGCCATTGCGTGAGCCTAAGAGTAGGTTAGCAACAGTAGATGCGGTTGTGAGTAATGGGGTGGCATCTAATTTAAATGCACTTGCCACGCGACCGCTCATTGAAATGCAATTAAATGCGACCGTTTTTTATAATCTTGTCCATCGTCAATCACTATCCGCACCAGTCGATTTCGCAGGAAAAACCATCACGGCAATTGCCGGGATAGGTAATCCAGATAGATTTTTTAACCAATTAAGTGCGATGGGTTTGAATTTTAAACGCAAAGCATATAATGATCATTATCAATACTGCGCACAAGATTTTGAGAATCTTGAAACGGATATTGTCATCATGACCGAAAAGGATGCGGTTAAATGTACATCATTTGCCCAGCCTAATTTCTGGGTGCTGCCTGTGAGTGCTGAGATTGATGTTCAGTTAATGGCTGTCATATTAAATAAACTAGATAAATTGAGAAGTTAAATGGATGCAAAGCTTTTACAGATTTTAGTCTGCCCTGTCACTAAAGGGCCTTTGGTTTATAACAAAGCAACTAATGAACTGATTTCTAAGTCGGCGCGTTTAGCGTACCCCGTACGTGACGGTATTCCTGTGATGCTGGAAGATGAAGCCCGTAAACTATCGGATGATGAAGAAATTGCATAATTGCTCAGAAGCGGTGCCAGAGTTTTATGTCGTCATTCCTGCGCGTTATTCAAGCACGCGATTGCCGGGTAAGCCTTTGTTGGATATTGCAGGAAAGCCAATGGTTGTGTGGGTGGCTGAACGAGCAAAAAGTAGTGGTGCTAAACAAGTGGTCGTGGCGACAGATGATGAGCGGGTTGCATCTGCAGTTCGTCAACATGGTTATGCCGCAGTGATGACAAATGCTAATCATGTCAGTGGCACAGATCGCATTGCTGAGGTTGCAGCTATCGAAGGTTGGTCTGATGATGCGATTGTGGTTAATGTGCAGGGTGATGAGCCGCTAATCGATGCCAAGCTTATTATTGAAGTTGCTACAACCTTGTCGGCTAGTAATCACGCTGTGATGGCAACAGCCTGTCATCCCATTACAGAAAAATCAGACTTTACTAATCCTAATGTAGTTAAAGTGGTGATGGATGTGAATGGCTACGCTATGTATTTCAGCCGTGCATCTATTCCGTTCCCTAGAGATACATATAGTAGTGCGCAAGAGTTGGTATCAGGGATTCCTGCTTATAGACATATAGGTATCTATGCTTATCGTGCTGGTTTTTTAAAGCAGTACGCTAATCTTGCGCCAGCGGCGATAGAGCAATTTGAATGTTTAGAGCAATTACGTGTCTTATATCAAGGCTATAAAATTGCAGTAAGCGTTTCAGATAATGCGCCTGCGGCAGGTGTGGATACTGAAAGTGATTTGGCGCGCGTTCGTGCATTAATGGATTAAAATGACTAAGTCATTAATCTATATGGAATTTGCCGAAGTCGGCTAAATAAGCCGATCGTTTTTATCATAAATTCTCACAATAGTTCTTGCAGAACATATCAGCCTTTGCTATAGTCTCACCTCTCGACGCAACATGTATTAAGTGATGTCGAGCCGGACGCGGGATGGAGCAGTCTGGCAGCTCGTCGGGCTCATAACCCGAAGGTCACAGGTTCAAATCCTGTTCCCGCAACCAAGTATTTATGGCGTGTTATATAAGTTAATTTTAATTAGTAAA
>NZ_PQVH01000020.1 GCF_004661485.1 Methylotenera oryzisoli | reverse complement strand
CAGCAAGTAGCTGAGCATCTTCGTTGAGTGCTTTCAGATGTGCACGTACTTGTTCAATCGCTTCGTTGACGAATACTTTTTTGCCCGGGAATGTTTCTAATGGGGCGTCAAAGTCGCCTTCACCAAAGGCTTTAACACAGGCGAGTGCTTTTTCTGTCAGTTCTAGTTGGCCTGCAACAATGACGTTCACTGCGGTGACAAGCTCAGCGAAGCCACCTTTGAATAGATGAGCATGCAAACTCATGTCAATATTACCTTGTGCATGTTCGTTGGTGACCCATTTAACAGAGTCTACCGCGCCTTTAAGTTTGCCTTTTAGGCGATCTAAGTTTTTGTTAATCTCTGCTTTTTTACCAGGGTATTGTTGTATCTGTACTTCAAAATCACCATCACCTAATGCACGCATCACTTGCGTGACTTCTTCTTTCTCGCGTACATGGGCTCCAACCATCTTGTTCAATGATTCAGCCATCTCCGCGTAAGTGCCTGTGAATCTAGAAGTATCGATAGCAGCATCAATTTCACCCAAGTCATGTTGCTGAGACATAGTTTGCATTTCGCTGACAAATGTTTTGATATTTGCGCGTAGCTGCTCGACACCTTCATTAATAAAGGCTCGTTGACCTGGGAATCGTTCTAAAGGTGCATCAAAATTACCTTTAGCAAACTCACCAATACATGCGGTAACTTTACGCATCACATTTGCTTGGTTAGAGGCCATTTCATTCACATTACTAGCCATAACCTGATAGCTACCACGCAGCTTACTAGTGTCGATAGAAGCACCAATATTGCCTAATCTATTTTGGGCAGACATGGCGGTCTGCTCTTCAATTACAGTTTTGAGTGCTTGCTGCATTTTTAACATTGAGGACATCAAACTTGATTGGTCACCTGAGTCAACCTTAATCACGCCATTTAAATCACCACTGGCAATATCGTTAGCAATTTTTGCAACCTCATTTGGCTCACCACCTAGCTGTTTACGTAAAGCGCGTGAAAGCATCACACCAAACAAAATAGAGGCAATCACAGCAAGCAAACCTAATCCTAAAGAAAGCTTAATTGAGTTTTGTTTCACTGTAAGCGCATTAGCCGCATGCTTCTGACCGAGCTCAACTTTATATTGCATATGTGCTGCAATACTATCATTTGCCTTTTCTGCCGGGGTACGAATCGCGATATATAGCTCGTGCGCAAGTTCTTTTTGATTAGCACGTGAAGCCTCTAATATCGGTTCCATACGTGTAAAATAGACTTTTAAGTCCTCAACATCCGCACCTAACAAGCTTTTCTCTTGTGCATCAGACACAAGGTCAGCATACGAGCCTGTAACTTCATTTAACTCAGACTGCAGTTTTCTAATTGCCTCTTCCACTTCAGCCATTTTCGCTTCGTCTTTAATCAGCGTGTGGTTTGCAACTCGAATACGTAGCGTATTAAACTTATAGCGCATTTCATCTAGTTTAATGATGCTCGGCACAATGTTGGTGTTTGCATAATTTGTATCGTTATATACAGCGTCCGACTGGAATGAGTTTAACGTTAAAATACCAACTAAACCTAAAACAGAAACCAATGTAATTAATAACATTTTTCTTGCGACAGTCATTTGCATTTAAAAACCCATTCTTTACTAAAAAACCAAAATATCCGTATATTAAACATACTATTTCAATATATTGCTAGTTAAAACTCTTCCCAATCGCCATCATCACTGTTCGTTTTAACGCTCAGTTTAGCTGGTGCAGGTCTGGCCACTTGCGCAACTTTACT
>NZ_PQVH01000019.1 GCF_004661485.1 Methylotenera oryzisoli | reverse complement strand
GTTAATTTTAATTAGTAAATATTACGAAATTAAGGTTGACGAGCGGTAAAAGCTCTGTATAATGCGCACCTCGTTAACGCAATGCGTAACGACGGAAACGAAAAGTTCTTTAACAATATAACAACTGATAAGTGTGGGTGCTTGTGAATGAAGCAGCTGACTTAATCGCAACTAACTTGTTTTAGTGTTTACATTAAAATTTAACTTAGTTGATTGGTATTAAGATCAGACTCAGAAAATACAAGTGCTTACACTTAAATTTATGACAAGATTGTAGTAATACAAACCTTGACAATGAATTTGAGTCATTACTTATTTATAAGTAATAAAGCAAAAGCGAAATAACCACCTCGCAAGAGGAAAAAAGTAATAGTCAGAAATTAAACTGAAGAGTTTGATCCTGGCTCAGATTGAACGCTGGCGGAATGCTTTACACATGCAAGTCGAACGATGAGATCTAGCTTGCTAGATCGATTAGTGGCGAACGGGTGAGTAATGTATCGGAACGTATCCAATAATGGGGGATAACTAATCGAAAGGTTGGCTAATACCGCATACGCCCTACGGGGGAAAGCAGGGGATCTTCGGACCTTGCGTTAATGGAGCGGCCGATATCTGATTAGCTAGTTGGTGAGGTAAAGGCTCACCAAGGCGACGATCAGTAGCTGGTCTGAGAGGACGACCAGCCACACTGGAACTGAGACACGGTCCAGACTCCTACGGGAGGCAGCAGTGGGGAATTTTGGACAATGGGCGAAAGCCTGATCCAGCCATTCCGCGTGAGTGAAGAAGGCCTTCGGGTTGTAAAGCTCTTTCGCAAGGGAAGAAACGATGCAGTCGAATAAACTGTGTTAATGACGGTACCTTGATAAGAAGCACCGGCTAACTACGTGCCAGCAGCCGCGGTAATACGTAGGGTGCGAGCGTTAATCGGAATTACTGGGCGTAAAGCGTGCGCAGGCGGTTTTGTAAGTCAGATGTGAAATCCCCGAGCTCAACTTGGGAACTGCGTTTGAAACTACAAGACTAGAATATGTCAGAGGGGGGTAGAATTCCACGTGTAGCAGTGAAATGCGTAGAGATGTGGAGGAATACCAATGGCGAAGGCAGCCCCCTGGGATAATATTGACGCTCATGCACGAAAGCGTGGGGAGCAAACAGGATTAGATACCCTGGTAGTCCACGCCCTAAACGATGTCTACTAGTTGTTGGTGGAGTAAAATCCATGAGTAACGCAGCTAACGCGTGAAGTAGACCGCCTGGGGAGTACGGTCGCAAGATTAAAACTCAAAGGAATTGACGGGGGCCCGCACAAGCGGTGGATTATGTGGATTAATTCGATGCAACGCGAAAAACCTTACCTGGCCTTGACATGTAACGAACTTTCCAGAGATGGATTGGTGCTCGAAAGAGAACGTTAACACAGGTGCTGCATGGCTGTCGTCAGCTCGTGTCGTGAGATGTTGGGTTAAGTCCCGCAACGAGCGCAACCCTTGCCATTAATTGCCATCATTTAGTTGGGCACTTTAATGGGACTGCCGGTGACAAACCGGAGGAAGGTGGGGATGACGTCAAGTCCTCATGGCCCTTATGGCCAGGGCTTCACACGTAATACAATGGTCGGTACAGAGGGTTGCCAAGCCGCGAGGTGGAGCCAATCCCAGAAAGCCGATCGTAGTCCGGATTGTAGTCTGCAACTCGACTACATGAAGTCGGAATCGCTAGTAATCGCGGATCAGCATGTCGCGGTGAATACGTTCCCGGGCCTTGTACACACCGCCCGTCACACCATGGGAGTGGGTTTTACCAGAAGTAGGTAGTCTAACCGTAAGGAGGACGCTTACCACGGTAGTATTCATGACTGGGGTGAAGTCGTAACAAGGTAGCCGTATCGGAAGGTGCGGCTGGATCACCTCCTTTCTAGAGACGTCTTTACTTTGCAAGCATTCACACTTATCAGTTGTTAGTAGTCAGCAGCATCAATGATTGACCAAACATTGGCGGAAACGCTAGTAAACCTTGAGGGTCTGTAGCTCAGCTGGTTAGAGCACCGTCTTGATAAGGCGGGGGTCGATGGTTCGAGTCCATCCAGACCCACCAGATTCACCTGAAAATGGGGGATTAGCTCAGCTGGGAGAGCACCTGCTTTGCAAGCAGGGGGTCAACGGTTCGATCCCGTTATCCTCCACCAAGCATTGATGTTGTAAGTAAGAAATTAGAAGTAAGTGTTCTGCGTGAATATTTACTTCTAGTTTTTAACTAGACTGTTCTTTAACAAAATGGAAGAAGTAAAGTGAATACACATTATTGTGATGATATGTGTGTATTCAAAATGGGTAGTAATTGATTGCAAAATCGAAACATTTTGCTTAGCTTGAGTTTCAAGAATGAAAGTTCTTAAAAACAAGTGAAGTAAAATAAACCAGTTAATGTTGTACAACCTTGCAGCATTAACGAAGTTGCTTTAGAAAAGCCTATGACGGATGTCTCATGCATCATGGGATCTGAATTTAAAAAGGGTTCAGGTTTTAACGTTATAGGATCAAGCGAATAAGTGCATATGGTGGATGCCTTGGCGATTACAGGCGATGAAGGACGTGATAGCCTGCGTAAAGGTTCGGGGAGCTGGCAAATAAGCTTTGATCCGGACATGTCCGAATGGGGAAACCCACCCGCAAGGGTAACCGCTCCTGAATATATAGGGAGATGGTGGCAAACCGAGTGAACTGAAACATCTAAGTAGCTCGAGGAAAAGAAATCAACCGAGATTCCGTAAGTAGTGGCGAGCGAACATGGAATAGCCTGTTATTTTTAGCACATGCGATAGTAGAACGGAATGGAAAGTCCGGCCATAGAGGGTGATAGCCCCTTATACGAAATCCCGTGTGTGGAACTAGGGTAACGAAAAGTAGGGCGGGGCACGAGAAACCTTGTCTGAACATGGGGGGACCATCCTCCAAGGCTAAATACTCGTAATCGACCGATAGTGAACCAGTACCGTGAGGGAAAGGCGAAAAGAACCCCGGGAGGGGAGTGAAATAGATCCTGAAACCGTATGCATACAAACAGTGGGAGCGGACTTGTTCCGTGACTGCGTACCTTTTGTATAATGGGTCAGCGACTTACATTCAGTAGCAAGCTTAACCGATAGGGGAGGCGTAGCGAAAGCGAGTCCGAATAGGGCGTCTAGTTGCTGGGTGTAGACCCGAAACCAAGTGATCTATCCATGGCCAGGATGAAGGTGCCGTAACAGGTACTGGAGGTCCGAACCCACAAATGTTGAAAAATTTGGGGATGAGCTGTGGATAGGGGTGAAAGGCTAAACAAACTTGGAAATAGCTGGTTCTCTCCGAAAACTATTTAGGTAGTGCCTCGTATATCATTCTCGGGGGTAGAGCACTGTTATGGCTAGGGGGTTCATAAGAACTTACCAAACCATTGCAAACTCCGAATACTGAGAAATGCAATTACGGGAGACAGTCCATGGGTGCTAACGTCCGTGGACAAGAGGGAAACAACCCAGACCGACAGCTAAGGTCCCAAATGACGTGCTAAGTGGAAAACGAAGTGGGAAGGCATAGACAGCCAGGATGTTGGCTTAGAAGCAGCCATCATTTAAAGAAAGCGTAATAGCTCACTGGTCGAGTCGTCCTGCGCGGAAGATGTAACGGGGCTAAGCACGTAACCGAAGCTTCGGATGCTGCATTCTTCGGAATGTATGCATGGTAGGAGAGCGTTCTGTAGGCCTGCGAAGGTGTGCTGTGAGGCATGCTGGAGGTATCAGAAGTGCGAATGCTGACATGAGTAGCGATAAAGGGAGTGAAAAGCTCCCTCGCCGAAAACCCAAGGTTTCCTGCGCAACGTTCATCGGCGCAGGGTGAGTCGGCCCCTAAGGTGAGGCAGAGATGCGTAGCTGATGGGAAACAGGTTAATATTCCTGTACCTGTATACAATGCGATGTGGGGACGGAGAAGGTTAGGTCAGCCGGGTGTTGGATGTCCCGGTTCAAGCGTGTAGGCAGATTCTTTAGGCAAATCCGGAGAGTCAATGCTGAGGCGTGATAACGAGCGTACTTGTACGTGAAGTGATTGATACCATGCTTCCAAGAAAAGCCACTAAGCTTCAGTTGTATAGAGACCGTACCGCAAACCGACACAGGTGGGTAGGATGAGAATTCTAAGGCGCTTGAGAGAACCCGGGAGAAGGAACTCGGCAAATTAGCACCGTAACTTCGGGAGAAGGTGCGCCCCGGTAGGTTGTAGAGATTTACTCTCGAAGGCCGATGGGGTTGCAGTGAAAAGGTGGCTGCGACTGTTTAATAAAAACACAGCACTCTGCAAACACGAAAGTGGACGTATAGGGTGTGACGCCTGCCCGGTGCTGGAAGATTAAATGATGGGGTGCAAGCTCTTGATTGAAGTCCCAGTAAACGGCGGCCGTAACTATAACGGTCCTAAGGTAGCGAAATTCCTTGTCGGGTAAGTTCCGACCCGCACGAATGGCGTAACGATGGCCACACTGTCTCCTCTCGGGACTCAGCGAAGTTGAAATGTTTGTGAAGATGCAATCTACCCGCGGCTAGACGGAAAGACCCCATGAACCTTTACTGTAGCTTTACATTGGACTTTGACAAGATTTGTGTAGGATAGGTGGGAGACTATGAAGCGGTGTCGCTAGATATCGTGGAGTCAACCTTGAAATACCACCCTGATGTTGTTGAGGTTCTAACCTAGGTCCGTAATCCGGACTGGGGACCGTGTATGGTGGGCAGTTTGACTGGGGCGGTCTCCTCCCAAAGAGTAACGGAGGAGTGCGAAGGTAACCTAGGTACGGTCGGAAATCGTACTGATAGTGCAATGGCATAAGGTTGCTTGACTGCGAGACGGACAGGTCGAGCAGGTGCGAAAGCAGGTCATAGTGATCCGGTGGTTCTGTATGGAAGGGCCATCGCTCAACGGATAAAAGGTACTCTGGGGATAACAGGCTGATTCCTCCCAAGAGTTCATATCGACGGGGGAGTTTGGCACCTCGATGTCGGCTCATCACATCCTGGGGCTGTAGCCGGTCCCAAGGGTATGGCTGTTCGCCATTTAAAGTGGTACGTGAGCTGGGTTTAAAACGTCGTGAGACAGTTTGGTCCCTATCTGCCGTGGGCGTTGGAAATTTGAAGGGACCTGCTCCTAGTACGAGAGGACCGGAGTGGACAGATCTCTGGTGGACCGGTTATCACGCCAGTGGTATAGCCGGGTAGCTAAATCTGGAAGAGATAAACGCTGAAAGCATCTAAGCGTGAAACTCGCCTTGAGATGAGATTTCCCTGGGGGTTTAACCCCCCTAAAGAGTCGTTCGAGACCAGGACGTTGATAGGACGGATGTGGAAGCGCAGTAATGCGTTAAGCTGACCGTTACTAATTGCTCGTGAGGCTTGATCCTATAACCTTAATACTTGAATCAAGATTAATGGTTGTTTTAAAGCTAGATAATGTAATCAATACCCCTATTTAAACCATGCTGCATAGTATGATGACTTTACTTCTTCCAATTTGTTACAGACGCCTCATGAAAATGAGACGGCAACACAGCATAATCGCTTGTGTGTTTGAAGTTTAAACATACGAGACACCAGTTATGCTTGGCGGCCATAGCGGTTTGGAACCACCCCTTCCCATCTCGAACAGGGCCGTGAAACGAACCAGCGCCAATGATAGTATGCTCCTTGCATGCGAAAGTAGGTCACTGCCAAGCTATTTATACCAAA
>NZ_PQVH01000018.1 GCF_004661485.1 Methylotenera oryzisoli | reverse complement strand
TTACTCGATAATCTTAGCTACAACACCTGCACCAACAGTACGGCCACCTTCACGGATAGCGAAGCGCAAGCCTTCTTCCATCGCGATTGGTGCAATCAATGTAACAGTGATTGATACGTTGTCGCCTGGCATAACCATTTCTGTACCTTCTGGCAATTCAACTGCGCCAGTTACGTCTGTGGTACGGAAGTAGAATTGTGGACGGTAACCTTGGAAGAATGGTGTGTGACGACCACCTTCATCTTTACCCAACACGTAGATTTCTGCTGTGAATTTTGTGTGTGGTTTGATAGAACCAGCTTTTGCCAATACTTGACCACGTTCAACTTCTTCACGTTTTGTACCACGTAGCAATACACCTACGTTGTCGCCTGCTTGACCTTGGTCTAGCAGTTTGCGGAACATTTCCACGCCTGTACATGTTGTTTTTAGGGTGTCTTTGATACCAACGATTTCAATCTCGTCACCCACTTTAACAATACCACGCTCAATACGGCCTGTTACTACTGTACCGCGGCCTGAGATTGAGAATACGTCTTCTACTGGCATCAAGAATGTGCCGTCGATTGCGCGCTCTGGCATTGGGATGTAGCTGTCTAACGCTTCTGCTAAGCGGAAGATTGCTGGTTCGCCGATTTCAGATTGGTCGCCTTCTAAAGCTAATTTAGCTGAACCTTTGATGATTGGTGTGTCGTCGCCTGGGAAGTCGTATTTGCTTAACAAATCACGTACTTCCATTTCAACCAACTCTAACAACTCAGGATCATCTACCATGTCTGCTTTGTTTAGGAACACTACGATGTATGGTACGCCAACTTGACGTGCTAACAGGATGTGCTCACGTGTTTGTGGCATAGGGCCGTCAGCTGCTGAACATACTAAGATTGCGCCGTCCATTTGTGCTGCACCGGTAATCATGTTTTTAACATAGTCAGCGTGGCCTGGGCAGTCTACGTGTGCGTAGTGACGTGTTTCTGTCTCGTACTCAACGTGTGCTGTGTTAATGGTAATGCCACGTGCTTTTTCTTCTGGTGCTGCGTCAATTTGGTCGTACGCTTTTGCTTCGCCGCCGTATTTCTTTGTCAATACAGTGGTGATCGCTGCTGTCAATGTTGTCTTACCATGGTCAACGTGGCCAATCGTACCTACGTTAACGTGCGGCTTGGTCCGCTCAAATTTACCTTTTGCCAT
>NZ_PQVH01000017.1 GCF_004661485.1 Methylotenera oryzisoli | reverse complement strand
CAGCAAGTAGCTGAGCATCTTCGTTGAGTGCTTTCAGATGTGCACGTACTTGTTCAATCGCTTCGTTGACGAATACTTTTTTGCCCGGGAATGTTTCTAATGGGGCGTCAAAGTCGCCTTCACCAAAGGCTTTAACACAGGCGAGTGCTTTTTCTGTCAGTTCTAGTTGGCCTGCAACAATGACGTTCACTGCGGTGACAAGCTCAGCGAAGCCACCTTTGAATAGATGAGCATGCAAACTCATGTCAATATTGCCTTGTGCATGTTCGTTGGTGACCCATTTAACAGAGTCTACCGCGCCTTTAAGTTTGCCTTTTAGGCGATCTAAGTTTTTGTTAATCTCTGCTTTTTTACCAGGGTATTGTTGTATCTGTACTTCAAAATCACCATCACCTAATGCACGCATCACTTGCGTGACTTCTTCTTTCTCGTGTACATGAGCTCCAACCATTGCATTTATACCAACTACTGCTCTTGCAAAGGCACCATTATATTTTTCTGTATCGATAGAAGCATCAATGTTACCGACTTCATGCTGTAGAGACATTTCGGCAATATCTTCAATGATTGCTTTTATATTAGCTCTTAGTTGTTTGATTGCTTCATTAATAAAATTTAGCTTCCCTGGTAACTCATCAAAAGGTTTATCAAAGTCACCACCCGAAAAGTCCACAATGCTTTGCGTTACTTTATGCACCAGCTTAGATTGGGCTACCAACATTGCGTTAATTTTTTCTGCCATGGCATAGTAGCTTCCATGGAGATTATCTAAATCAATCATCGCATCCAAGTTACCTTTTTCATGTTCTGCAGTCATATTTTCAATATGAGTCACAATCGTTGACATATTGGCTGACATTGTCTTGAGCACATACTTAACACTACCTTTGTCTGCATTACCAACTTCGATTACCTGATTTAAATGGCCATTTGCTAATTGCGTTGCAATTTTGACTACCTCCTCTGGGGCACCTCCAATCATGTTAGTTTCTTGGCGAAGGTTATTCGCAATAATGATTAAAAGTGTGGATTCAAATAGTACAGCTAATGCGTGTATTACTAGTAGTTGATAATTTGCACCTAATTGAAAAACATAAAATCCGGCGTTATTCGCTTGAAGGAAATTAAAACTGATATGGTGAACTGCAACAACTAGTGCTGCTGCAAAAATAGGCTTCCAGTCACGGTAGTACAGGAGAAAAGCCAATAAGATAAAAATTGAGAAGTGTGCTTCATTCATTCCACGAGTTTGTTGAATGAAAAGCGCAGAGAACACCATAAAGGCTGCCGCGAGCGCCACTCGAACAACAATTGAACCTGGCAAGACTTTAGCAAGTAGCAATGGGAACAACAACGCGGGGACACCAACAGCTAAAGCTTCATACTGTGTTCCATTTGAGAAACCAATAAAAAAACTAATCGCTAGCAAAATTACTAAAGTCCACGACATTAGTTTGTCTGCTTTAGCGGCCCAAGGGTCTATCCAGTTGTTTGTTGCAGTTGCCATTTTATTTCCAATTCATTTAAAACCATCAATCAATCTATTAACCTATGCTACATAACGAAGCGGCCCAAGCAGTTGGTTGTTTCAATACACTTAACATCACTAAACTGTAAATAAGCCAAATCATCGTCAATATCCAAGAAAAAACATGTGTATACGACTTTTCTTTTTGTGCACCAATTACTAACTTATGCAAACTCTTACCCACATTCACTTCGACTTTTCATTTATTTAATCCAAAAATAGCACTAACTTTCTAGGTGAAATACACTTACCGCGTTCATCAATTCATCGG
>NZ_PQVH01000016.1 GCF_004661485.1 Methylotenera oryzisoli | reverse complement strand
TTACGTCTGTACGTTGCGTCAGCAACAGCTGTGGGCGGGTTGCGGCGCTGGATATGACACTTTTCTCTATGCTTCCTTCTTTTAAGCTAGGGTGCCATCCATCGGGCTTTGTTTAGGGAGGTGGTAGAGTGTAGGTATTCCGTGTGGGCTATAGATTAATGTAATAAATGCTGAAGTAAGCCTGAATTAAGCACGTGACTGGCGAAAAAATGCTGTTCCATTGGCATTTCTATCAGCTCAGATGTGCATTTGCTGCCGTTTGTACCTGGTATTACATTTTCATTTTTATGCTATTTAACATGTGGCTAAGTTCAGTTCCTAATAAACTCTCATTGCCAGTATTGAATAGAATCAGCTTGCGCAAGTTTGTCATGCTATCTAAATCAATATGCAAGGACTCTAGTCCGATTAGGCAACCTTCATGGTGAACAACCTTGCCTTGCATGGTAATCTTTTCACCATTGCCAAGTGTAAGTGTCATAAGACAGCTACGCAGTTGTATAAAGGCTGAGATAGGTCTGTCAGTTTCAACCAATGCGCCTTTGAGTGATATATCAAGTAAATGTGCAGTTTGAATATCTTCTAATAGGCGAATGTTGAGCTCAACAGTGGCATCAAAATGAATGCGTGAATAGTGTCTGGATTCATTAATATGCATACGCAATCCCCCAAAGTCACATACATGAAAAAAGAGTGGCTACAGCTTTACATATATTATTAATATACGCTTATCGAAGATTTAAAGCACATACCTGATGCATTTTTCCATTATTAAGTTTGCTTTCACTCTTAAGTAATGATGTATTTCAGCTTTAAATTTAAAGTAAGGACTGTGTGTTTGTGTACTAGCCTCCTTTGCGCTTTAATTGACTGGTTTGTGTCATTACGAACGGTCTCAGTCTGATTGTTTGTAAGAATAACTGTTGTGTTAGTTTGTTTAGCGCTGTTTCAAGTAAAAATTGACGTTAGCACTTGTGGTTGATTGATTCAACTTTTGCTTTGTATTGAATGTGTGCTTAATATTAGTAAATCAATATTGTTTTCAAATGCGCATGAAATGATTTTTTCTCTTATTTTGATGATTTTTGGCGGATGATAGCTACACTTTTTAGTATTTTAACGAAGATTAGTTAGCTCATAACTCTTATAGTAAATGTTGTGATTATGTATAAGATACATGTGCAAAATGCTTAAAAAACGCGACTAAACTTGACCAAAACCACTAAAAAAGCCACACTACTGTTTTATAAAAAATTAAATTACAACGCATTTTGAATGCGCGGTATTTCAGACACGCTGTATTTGTTTTTGCTTTATTAGTCGATTGATGATTACACCTGCGAGCGTAGGTGCAATACGGTTAAGTAAGTAGGCAACTACGGCTCACGGAGCTACAACTGAATGTCATTGAACACACCTTTGAATAATCCAGATATTGATAGTCAAGAAACTCAAGAGTGGCTTGATGCTTTAATGGCCGTTATTGAAAATGAGGGCACAGAGCGTGCGCATTTCTTACTTGAGGCGATGATTGATAAAGCACGCCGTTCAGGTAGTAACTTACCTTACAAAGCGACTACAGCGTACTTAAATACGATTCCTACACATTTGCAGGCTAAATTGCCAGGCGATCCAGAAATGGAACGTAGAGTGCGTGCTTTGGTGCGCTGGAATGCGGTGATGACTGTATTGCGCGCTAATGAGAAATCGCCTGGTGTAGGTGGCCATATTGCGAGCTTCCAATCAGCTGCGACTCTTTATGATACTGGCTTTAACTACTTCTTCCGTGCGCCGAATGAAAACTTTGGCGGTGATTGCGTTTACTTCCAAGGTCACTCATCACCTGGCGTTTATGCACGTGCCTTTTTAGAGGGCCGCATTACTGAAGAGCAAATGGATAACTTCCGTCAGGAAACTGGCGGCAATGGTTTGCCTAGCTATCCACACCCTTGGTTAATGCCAGATTTTTGGCAGTTCCCGACGGTTTCTATGGGCTTAGGGCCTTTAGCTGGTATTTATCAGGCACGTTTCTTGAAATATATTCATGATCGCGGTATTGCCGATACTAGTGATCGTAAAGTGTGGGTGTTCTGTGGCGATGGCGAAATGGATGAGCCTGAATCATTGGGTGCGATTTCATTAGCGAGCCGTGAAAAATTAGATAACTTGATTTTTGTGATTAACTGTAACTTGCAGCGCTTGGATGGCCCTGTGCGCGGTAACGGCAAAATCATTCAAGAGTTGGAGTCAGATTTCCGTGGCTCTGGCTGGAACGTATTGAAAGTGGTTTGGGGTTCATATTGGGATCCTTTATTGGCGATGGATAAAGATGGCTTGCTGAAAAAACGCATGGAAGAGTGCGTGGACGGTGAGTACCAGAACTTTAAACAAAAAGGTGGCGCGTACACACGTGAGCACTTCTTTGGTAAATATCCTGAGCTGAAAGAAATGGTTGCAGCAATGAGTGACCAAGATATTTGGCGCTTAAACCGTGGTGGCCATGATCCACATAAAGTGTTTGCTGCTTACAATGCAGCGGTTAACCACAAAGGTCAGCCAACGGTTATTTTGGCTAAAACGGTTAAAGGTTATGGCATGGGTGATGCTGGTGAGGGTCAAAATACCACACACCAACAAAAAAGCATGGATATTGAATCACTTAAGAAATTCCGTGATCGCTTTGACTTGCCAATCACCGATGAACAAGTTGAGAGCTTGAGTTTTTACAAACCAGCTGAAGACTCACCTGAAATGAAATACATGGCATCACGCCGTGAAGCGATGGGTGGTTTCGTGCCACAACGCCGCCGTAAAGGTAATGAGCTTACTGTGCCTGCATTGTCTGCATTTGAAAATATGTTGACTGCTACTGGTGACCGTGAAATTTCTACTACCATGGCATTTGTGCGTATCTTATCTACGCTAGTGCGTGATAAACAGATCGGTAAGTATGTAGTGCCTATCGTGCCGGATGAGGCGCGTACTTTTGGTATGGAAGGTATGTTCCGCCAGTTAGGTATCTATGCGAGCCAAGGTCAGTTATATGAGCCACAAGACTCAGACCAAGTGATGTACTACAAAGAGTCAAAAGATGGTCAGATTCTGGAAGAGGGTATCAATGAAGCTGGTTCGTTCTCAAGCTGGTTAGCTGCTGCAACGTCATACTCCGTCACTGGCGTGCAGATGATTCCTTTCTACATTTACTACTCTATGTTTGGTTTCCAACGTGTAGGTGACTTGGCTTGGATGGCAGGTGACTCACGTGCACGTGGTTTCTTGTTAGGTGCGACAGCTGGCCGTACGACATTGAACGGCGAAGGTTTACAGCATGAAGATGGTCATAGCCATTTGATGTCTGCGACTATTCCAAATTGTATTTCTTATGACCCTACCTTCTCTTATGAGTTAGCAGTGATTATTCAAGAAGGCTTGCGCCGCATGGTACAAAATCAAGAAGATGTGTACTACTACATTACCTTGATGAATGAGAACTACAGCCATCCAGCAATGCCTGAGGGCAGTGCTGAAGGCATTCTTAAAGGCATGTATAGCTTTAGTAAGTCTAAAGCTAAGGGTGAAAAAGTACAGTTGATGGGTAGTGGTGTGATTCTGCGTGAAGTGATTGCTGCTGCTGAATTGCTCGAGCAAGATTGGGGTATCTCTGCTGATGTTTGGAGCGTACCTAGCTTCACCGAACTGCGTCGTGAAGGTTTGGAGTGTGACCGCTGGAATATGCTGAACCCAGAAAAACCGCAAAAAGTGAGCTATGTTGCTGCTAGCTTAAAAGATGCGAAGGGGCCTGTGATTGCTTCTACTGACTACATGAAGAGCTTTGCTGAACAGATTCAACGTTTTGTACCAAATAAATTTGTAGCACTTGGTACGGATGGTTTTGGTCGTTCAGATAGCCGTGAAGCATTACGTGACTTCTTTGAAGTGAATCGTTACTACGTAGTTGTTGCTGCGTTAAAAGCGTTAAGCGATGAAGGTAAATTGCCAGTTGCTAAAGTGGCTGAAGCCGTTAAAAAATACAGTTTGGATGCTAACAAGCCAAACCCAACGACAGTTTAAGGATAAGCATAGATGGCAGTTCAAGATATTTTTGTCCCGGATATCGGTAATTTCGATAGTGTGGATGTAATTGAAGTATTAATTAAAGCTGGCGACGTGATTGCTAAAGATGACTCGTTGATTACGGTCGAGTCAGACAAAGCTTCTATGGATATTCCTGCGCCATTCGCTGGTGTGGTGAAAGAGGTCAAAATTAAGGTGGGTGATAAGGCGGCCCAAGGTACATTGTTAATCACAATGGACGTGAGTGATGCAGCGCCTGCTGCTGAGACCAAACCTGTTGCGGCACCTGCAGTTGTTGAAGCGCCCAAAGCGGTGATCCCTGAGCCAACTAGGCCTGCACCAGAGCCACCAAAACCAGTGCAGCCAGCACAGCAGCCAGCTCCTGTGGCTGAAAGCATTGTTGTTGCCTCTGGTAAGCTTTCACATGCGAGCCCATCAATCCGTAAGTTTGCGCGTGAGTTGGGCGTGAACTTGGCATTAGTGACAGGAACTGGTGCTAAAAATCGTATTTTGCAAAGCGATGTACAAGCCTATGTAAAAGGTGAACTGGCAAAACCGCGTACCGAGAACATGGCGGCTGGCGTTAATGGGTTGGCTACATTGCCAATGCCAGTCATTGACTTTAGTAAGTTTGGTGCGATTGAGACCAAGTCTTTATCACGTATTAAGAAACTATCTGGCGCAAACCTGCACCGTAACTGGGTCACTGCACCGCATGTGACACAGTTTGATGAGGCAGATATTACGGATCTGGAAGACTTCCGTAAGTCTATGCAGGCCGATGCTGAGAAGCGTGGCGTGAAACTGACGATGTTGGCATTTTTAATTAAAGCCTCAGTCAATGCATTAAAAGCTTATCCTAATTTCAATGCTTCACTTTCTCCTGATGGTGATAACTTGATATTGAAAAACTATTTCAATATTGGTTTTGCGTGCGACACACCAGATGGTTTGGTCGTGCCGGTAGTGCGTGATGTGCATCAAAAAGATGTGCTGGATATTGCCCGTGATTTGATGGATTTATCTGCAAAAGCACGTGAACGCAAGCTAAAGGTGGAGGAAATGCAGGGTGGTTGCTTCACCATTTCAAGTCTTGGTGGCATTGGCGGTACGATGTTTACCCCAATCATCAATTGTCCTGAGGTGGCTATTTTGGGTGTTTCACGCTCATCTATGCAACCTGTGTACAACAAGGATACCAATGGTTTTGAGCCACGCTTGATTTTACCGATGTCATTGTCATATGACCATCGCGTGATTGATGGTGCTGATGGTGCACGTTTCACTAGCCATATGCGCATGATGTTAAGTGATGTGCGTAGGTTATTGCTCTAAATGACCGAGTGTTTGAGTATGCCTTGCGATTGCTAAATTAACTAGCCTGTCTTTAGGTATTACCTACGAAGGACTGATTTCTGTAGATGCAGAATCAGTCCTTTTTTATTTTTATGATGGTGATATTGATCGAAAACACGTTTACGTGCTCTAGATTGGCTGTGAGGGTTTACGAGTTTTTTACCTTTAAAGTAGTTTGAAATTTAATTTATTGCTTTACGATTATCTACATGGGGATATAGACTAAAACAAAAGTAAATTTTAGATGTTGTAATACTGTATTTAAATGACTGATACCATGGTCGTTTGTGGCTACTTATCATGGTTGTATGATTTCTCAATGGATGTGCATTCTTAGTAATGAACTGGTAAGCGAGAGGGTAATATGGAGTGGTTAGGTCAGACATTAGGAGGGCAGTCACTGCTGCTTCCTCACGGCTACTGCCTCACATGGAATCCATCCTTGTTATGGACAATGGTGATTTCAGATGCAGTGATTGCACTATCTTACTTTTCAATTCCTTTTGCATTGTGGTACTTTGCCAAAAAACGCCCCGATATTCCATACCGATGGTTAATGGTTGTTTTTGGGATGTTTATTGTCGCTTGCGGTGTCACGCATATTTTTGACATTGTCAATATATGGCAGCCTTCATACTGGGCGAGCGCATATGCCAAAGCTTTTACCGGAATTATTTCTTTTGCTACAGCTATCGCACTTTGGTGCATTATGCCTTTAGCGCTTAAAGCGCCTTCTGCGCAAAACTTAAAAGTACTTAATCAAGAGTTAGCACGCTCACACGCTGAGTTGGAAAGTCGCGTGCAGCAGAGAACTGCTGAGCTCACTTCTGCCTTAAATCAAAGCCATCGGTTGAGTGAAGCTTTGGATCATATTCCGGCTTTTGTTTACATTAAGGATACTAGCGGTAAGTATATTTATGCGAATCGGATGACGTTAGACTTTTTTAAGTGCTCGGCTGATGATTTGTTGCAGATAGATGAGAGCAAATATTTTTCTGCAAAGACACTTAGCCGAATTAAAGAGGTTGAAAAAAGAGTGCTGGAGGGTGGTGAGGATACTCGCGAAGAGATAGAGGCAATTACGGCTGATGATAAAAAACATACTTTCTTACAAATAAAAACCCCCATTTATGAGAGTGCGGTGGGTCGCAATATTGGGGGCTTATGTGGCATTTCTACAGATATCACTGACCTTAAGAATGCAGAAATATCTTTGCGTATTGCGGCGACTGCGTTTGAATCCTCAGATGGAATGTTAATCACAGATGCCGATTGTGCGATTCTTCAGGTTAATCCTGCCTTTACTGCAATCACTGGCTATTCTGCAGAGGATGTCGTTGGTAAAAATCCTAATATATTAAGCTCTGGTCGGCATGACCGACTATTTTATCAGGCGCTTTGGGATAGGGTGAACACCACGGGCACATGGTGCGGTGAGATATGGAATCGACGCAAAAACGGCGAAATTTATCCAGAACGTATCACTATCTCTGAAGTGAAAGATAACGATGGTAAGGTCACCAACTACGTTTCTGTGTTTACCGATATTAGCGAGAGTAAGGCATCATCCGAGCAAATTGAGCACTTGGCATTTTATGACCCACTCACTAACTTGCCTAACCGTTTGCTGCTGCTTGATCGCGTGCGTCAGGCATTTTCTTCGAGTAACCGCACCGGCAAAAAGGGCGCGTTGTTATTTGTGGATTTGGATCACTTCAAAGTGCTCAACGATACCTTGGGACACAGCACCGGTGACTTACTCTTGAAACTGCAAGCCGAAAGGTTGAGTCATTGTGTGCGTGCAGGTGATACGGTGGCGCGTTTTGGTGGTGACGAGTTTGTTGTGGTGCTTGAGGATCTGGACCGAAATGCGACGGAGGCTGCCGCGATTGCCGAGCAAATTGGCAATAAAATACTAGCTACCTTACATGAGCCATGCCAGTTTGGTACGCACCAATATCAAAGTACCTCCAGCATCGGTATTACCTTATTTAATGGTGATGAACATGAGATTGAGGATTTGCTGAAACAAGCAGATATTTCTATGTATCAAGCGAAAAAGGCTGGTAGAAATACACTGCGCTTCTTTGACCCTGCTATGCAGGAAAAACTGAGTGTGCGGGCAAGTTTGGAAAGTGAGTTGAGATACGCAATTGAGAAGCATCAACTAGCACTTTATTATCAAGTACAAGTTGATGATAACCATCGATTAATAGGGGCTGAAGCTTTAATCCGTTGGATACACCCTGAGCGCGGTATTGTATCGCCAGTAGATTTTATTCCGATTGCAGAGGAAAGCTCGTTAATTCTAGATGTGGGACATTGGGTGATTGATACCGCATGTTTGCAATTAGCCGAGTGGGCAAAAAGCGCGGAGAAGAAGCATTTAATGATTGCTGTGAATGTGAGTGCACATCAGTTTAGAGCGTTGGATTTTGTGCAATCTGTTCACCAGGCTATTGATCTGCATAAGATTGATGCATCTCGGTTGAAGTTGGAATTGACCGAGAGTGTAATCTTGGAAGATGTTGATGAGGTGATCGCCAAGATGCATGCGCTCAAAGCACTGGGTGTCAGGTTGTCATTAGATGACTTTGGTACGGGTTACTCTTCGCTTTCTTATCTGAAAAAGCTGCCGCTTGATCAAGTGAAGATTGATCAGAGCTTTGTGCGAGATTTGGCATATGACCCTAACGACGCAATCATGGTGAAAACGATTATTGATTTGGCGAATAACTTCCGTATTAATGTCATTGCAGAAGGCGTAGAAACTGAGCTTGAGTTGGAGATTTTGAAAGATTATGGATGCAGGCTTTATCAGGGCTATTTATTTGGTAAACCTGTTCCTATCGAGAAACTGCAGTTTTCTGCTATTTAAGCGTTTTTACAGCTGGCCTTAACACGTACTCAATTGCACGTAGGATGATTAGCAGATGCAATTGAATACACGCTAATTGGCTAATTGAGTGTTAGCCATCTCTCCTTTTGTTTGGGTTGGTTGCCCGTTATCGACACAAGTTGGTTTCGATTTTGCTGTATCGCAGCAAGGTTATTGCACGTTAGTAGGCGATAAAATGAGAGGTTTGATGTTAAAATTGCAACAAATAACCAAAGTTTACAAAGGGTGTGCATGAGTAATTTAGTTGAAGTATTGGTGCCGGATATCGGTAACTTTGATAGTGTTGATGTGATTGAAGTGCTGGTTAAAGCTGGTGACACAATCGCTAAAGAAGATTCTTTGATTACTGTAGAATCTGATAAAGCGTCTATGGATATTCCATCTTCACATGCTGGTGTAGTAAAAGAAATTAACATTAAAGTCGGCGATAAAGTCGCTAAAGGGTCGCTAATCTTGTCAGTTGAGGCGGTTGAAGCAGATGTGCAGCAAACTGCTGCACCAGTTGTTAAAGCTGAAGCGCCAGCACCTGCGGTGGCTCCAGCGGCAGCACCAAGTGCAGCGCCAGTTGCAGTGAGTGGTAGTGATATCAATACACAGGTTGTCGTGCTAGGCAGTGGCCCAGGCGGCTACACCGCAGCTTTCCGCGCGGCAGACTTAGGTAAGCAAGTGGTATTAATTGAACGTTACGCGACATTAGGCGGTGTTTGTCTGAATGTAGGCTGCATTCCATCTAAAGCGCTGCTGCATACTGCAAAAGTGATTACTGAGGCAGAAGAATCTAGCCATCATGGTGTGAAATTTGGTGCGCCTCAAGTAGATTTAGAGCAACTGCGTAATTGGAAAGCCAACGATGTGGTTGGTAAGCTCACTGGTGGTCTTGCTGCAATGGCGAAGCAACGTAACGTGACTGTGGTACAAGGCGTAGGCAAGTTTACCAGCGCAAACCAAATTGCCGTGACGGCCGCAGATGGCAAAGTGACCACAGTAGGTTTTGAAAATGCGATTATTGCGGCAGGTTCACAAGCAACTAAATTCCCGGGCGTTGACGCGGATGAGCGCATTATGGATTCAACAGGTGCCTTGGCATTAGCCGATGTGCCTAAACGTATGCTTGTGATTGGTGGCGGCATTATCGGCCTGGAGATGGGTACTGTATACGATGCGTTAGGTACCAAAGTGAGTGTGGTTGAGTTTACCGATGGCTTGGTTCAAGGTTGTGACCGTGATTTAGTGCGCCCATTACAAAAACGTATGGAAAAACGTTTTGAAGCGATTATGCTCAATACCAAAGTGGCGAAAATGGAGCCTAAGGCAGATGGTATTCATGTCAGCTTTGAAGGTGTGAATGGCAATGAGGATGCACCGAAAGGTGTTGAAGTGTATGACCGTGTGCTGGTGTCGATTGGTCGCCGTCCGAATGGTAAAAACATAGGGGCAGAAAATGCAGGGGTGGCCGTGGATGATTATGGCTTTATCAACGTGGATAAGCAAATGCGCACCAACGTGCCGCACATTTTTGCGATTGGTGACATTGTAGGCCAGCCTATGTTGGCGCACAAAGCAACCCATGAAGCTAAAGTAGCGGCTGAAGTAATTGCAGGTGAAAAAGTAGAGTTTGTTGCATCCGTGATTCCATCTGTTGCCTATACCGACCCTGAAGTAGCATGGGTGGGCGTAACCGAGACTGAAGCTAAGGCAAAAGGTATCGCCATTGAAAAGGCAAGTTTCCCATGGGCGGCGAGTGGTCGTGCATTATCTATCGCACGTACTGAGGGTGCTACCAAGCTGATTTTTGATAAAGAAAGCCATCGTTTGATTGGTGCTGGTATTGTTGGCGTGAATGCTGGTGAGTTATTAGCCGAGGCAGTGTTGGCAATTGAAATGGGTGCAGATGCACATGATTTAGGCTTAACTATCCATGCTCACCCTACTTTATCTGAAACCGTGTGTTTTGCGGCAGAGATGAAAGAGGGCACAATTACCGATTTGTATATCAAAAAGCGCTAAGGTATTAAACGCTAATATATTCAATATTAGCGTGTTAAGTTTTTCTCTTAATTGTTTCAACGCCTAACTAGCCTGTCATATCGATATGACAGGCTAGTTTTAATTCAAGATGACCGTGCCAATGATGGCATGTACGGTAATATACTTTTAGGTGGCGGAGTTGGTGCCATGTTAGACCATCATAATGGCAATGCTTACAGCTACCCAGATTGGATTAGAGTGATCATGGGCGATAATTTGGTGTTTGATCGTAAGAATAATGAAAAAGGTCAGTTGATGCTTGGTAGCCCATCTGCCTCAGTAGTGCCTAACGATAAAAAAACCTTAGTAGAAAATGTCCTAAATTACCTACCATGACCAACACACCTTACGCAGCAACTGTTAGCGACGTTTTTTTAAGTGAGCTGAAATCAGTTTTACCAAAAGATAGAGTCTATACCGACCCTGTAGATTGTTATGCCTATGCTTACGACAACTCTCGTAATTATCATAGCCCTGTCGCTGTTGTTTTTCCGCTCACCATAGAGGAAGTGCAAAGCATCATCTTGCTTTGTAATGCTCATAAAGTGCCTGTAGTGCCGCGCGGACGTGGGACAGGCACAGCAGGCGGTAGTGTGCCTGAAATGGGCGGTGTTGCGCTGTCATTAGAGCGCATGGATAAAATTATTAGTATCGATCCAGATAATCGGATGGCGATTGTTGAGCCGGGCGTATTGAACCAGGTGCTGCAAGATGAGATTAAACCAGTAGGTTTCTTTTGGCCGCCAGATCCTTCAAGCGCTGCTTATTGCAGCATAGGCGGTAATCTAGCTACCTGTGCCGCCGGCCCGCACGCGGTAAAGTACGGTGTGGCACGTGACCATATTCTTGGCTTAAAAGCTGTCACTGGCAAGGGCGAAATTATTAAAACCGGCTGTTACACCAGTAAGGGCGTAGTGGGCTACGACCTAACGCGCTTGTTGGTGGGGTCTGAGGGTACATTGGCTGTCATTTGTGAGGCCACCTTGAAGCTAACGCCTTTGCCTAAATTTACAGGCGGCATTACTGCCGAGTTTGTAGACACGGAAAGTTGCGCCAAAGCAATTGCTGCCATTATGGCGCAGCCCTATACCCCTAGTGCTTTAGAGTTTTTAGATAACGGTGCGCTCACCTTGATTCGAAGCCGCCATCAAAACTTATTACCTGAAAATGCACGCGCTTATTTGATGATTGAAGTTGATGGTTCGCAACAAGAGATTGCTGAAGCCACTGATGCTATTTTGCAGGCATGTCAGGTCACTGGGCTAATTGAAGCAAAGCCAGCGCATGACACTAAAGCATTGTGGGCTGCGCGTAAGGCATTGTCACCGTTACTGAAAGATATTGCCCCTAAGAAGATTAATGAAGATATTGCTGTGCCGGTTTCTCATTTACCGGCATTACTGACTGGCCTAGAGCAGCTTGCGGCACAGCACCAAATCTCAAACGTGAATTTTGGCCATGCGGGTAATGGCAATATTCACGTGAACTTACTGGTGAATCCAGATAATGCTGATGAAATGAAGCGTGCCTATCAGTGTTTAGATGAGGTATTTAGTCTGGTGCTGTCGCTACAGGGTACCTTGTCTGGTGAGCATGGCGTGGGTATGGCAAAGCGCCCGTTTGTGCCACGCGAGATTGATGCAACAACCATTGGCGTGATGAAGTCGCTTAAGCTGACTTTTGATCCGAACAATGTGCTAAATCCGGGTAAGCTGTTCCCTGCATAAGTTGCTAATCCACAAGCGGTATGACTGCTAGGTAGAGATAAGCTTAAGTCGCGTTGCAGCTAACTTCTTTAAGCTCAGCTGCGGGAAAGTTTGGTTTCAGTTTTTTGATCTCTGCTACTTCATTTTCAGTCAAGTTTTTGAGTAGCAGGCTGGAGTAACTTTTGCCTTGGTTGCGTAAAGATTTTTCTACGTTTTTAATCCCTTTGGCTTGTAGCTCTTTTTGTAAGTGAATGGCCAACTGCTCATCACTAAAAATACCAAATGAAATTGCATTTTTCCATTTAGGTTCCTGCACTACAAATACGTCGGTAATCCCCTGCGCCTTATACTCAGCGGCTCTTTTGAGCGCCTCTGCCGTTGTTTTAAATGGCGGCCTATATACCCAAAATCGCTTAGACTCCAGCACGGGTTGCTCTTTTATTGTGGCTTGTAGTGAAAGCTTGCCTAGCTCACCTTGTGCATTGGCGAGGTTGGCATCAGAAAACACACTCCATTCAAAGCAAACGTCGGCCACTGGCAAAGGCTTAACTTCGGCTACTATCTGTTCTTTCTTGCTCAGCGCATCAATTTGCTGCTGAGATAATACTTTGATTTTTTCCGGTGAGATTTCTGCCTGTTGCGTTGGGGCTGGCTTGGGTAAGACTACGTCACGATTGAAATAGCCAAATAACCCAATATTAATGAATGCGAATAGCCAAAAAAGGTATTTCATGACAATGTGCTTTGTGATGTTGCGTTAAAAACAGGCTGGGCCAGTAGATACAAGCCTTGCAATACTAAATTATCTGCGATGGTAACAGTTTTTTGGCTGTGTTGAATCATGCTGTATGCTGAATCTTGTTGCAGAAGCGCTTGCTCTATCACGCCAGCATTGCCACCGCTAATAATGAGTTTTGGCATCGTGCTCAATTGCTCAGTTGCTTGCAGCATCTGTGTAATCGCCCCTAAAGTGGCATGAATTGCTCCACTAAAGATAGCATCGCTCGTGGTGTTGGCAAATGGCTTGATAACGGCTTGTTGGTTGAGCTGAGCTGCGGTTTTGGGTAACTGCGCGGTGGCTGTCCCTAAGCTAGTTTGCATGAGGTCTATACCGGGCAATATCATGCCACCAATAAACTCGCCGTAACTGCGGCCTTTATCTTCTCGGTGAATAATAGCGTCTATGGTGGTAGCAGTGCCAGCGTTAACTACCACGCAGGTTGCATGATGTAAGTGCCATGCCGCGATCAGCGCTGCCCAGCGATCCGTACCTAGTGATGTCGGTGTTGTGTAGTTGTTGATAACCCCAGCAGCTTGCTTGCTGGCGGTGACCCAAGTGATGGCGGCTGAATATGGTGTGATGCTTTGTTGCAGCTGCTCGGCATGTTGCGCCCCGGCAACATTGGAAATCATAATTTGAGTACAGTTGAGCGTATCTGGCAGCAGCTTGGCGGTGGCAATCTCCGCGTTTAAGCAGGCATCCTGATGGCAGATATTCCCGCTTGCATCAAACAATGCCCATTTGGTTTTTGTATTGCCGGCGTCGATTGTTAGTACCATTTTTACGCACACAGATGCGACGATATGTCACATTCCAGTAAATTTTTCAAAGCGTATAATTCGCGCAGTTCACCAATAAGGGCGCGGTTATGAAGCAATTTGCATTAAAGAAAAAATCGATTATTCAGGCTATTCTAACACCAACTGTTTTTGTACCCAGTGTTTTAACATCTTGCTTTCTTGTTGTTTCTCCAATGACCGCGCATGCTGAGCATTTAGATTTGCCTAGTGTAGATGTTGTTGCTCAGAGATTAGCAAATAAACAAGCTGATTCAGTCAATACGAGCGACACAGCTTCTTTGTTATTAAATGAACCTAGTGTCAGTTTGTATCGTGCGGGTGGCGTTTCTAGTTTACCGGTGATTCACGGCTTAGCCGATGACCGTATTCGCATTAAAGTAGATGGCATGGATTTAATTTCCAGTTGTGCCAATCATATGAACCCAGCGCTTTCCTACATTGATCCTGCAAATGTGGCTGCAATAGAAGTGTTGGCAGGGATTACACCCGTGAGTATGGGGGGAGATAGTATTGCTGGCACGATTAAAGTAGATTCTAAAGCACCTGAATTTGCAGAGGCTGGTCATGGTTTGTTAGTGGAAGGCAAAATAAACACTTTTTACCGCAGTAATAACAATGCACGTGGCGTCAATATTTCTACTAGTGTGGCTAATGAACAAATGTATATGCGCTACACCGGATCAACGGTTGAGGCCAATAATTATAAAGCGGGTGGCAAGTTTAAACCTGCTGGTCAATCTGCTGTGTTAAGAGGTTGGCTAGGTGGTGATGAAGTCGGTTCTACAGCTTATGAGTCACGTAATCATGCTTTAGCTTTTGGCCTGCAACATGAAAATCACTTGCTTGAGTTTAAATTAGGTTTGCAGGACATTCCGTATCAAGGTTTTGTGAATCAGCGTATGGACATGACAGGTAACGAAAGCGAGCAATACAACTTAAGTTACAAAGGAAAATATGATTGGGGTAAGTTAGAAGCGCGTACCTACCATGAAAGAACGCGCCACAGTATGCAGTTTGGTAAAGATAAACAGTATTGGTACGGAAGTGGTGCAATGGGTGCTGCCCCATATGATGTTCCAGGTATGCCGATGGATACTGAGGGTAGAACGACAGGATTCGTGTTGAAAGGTGATATCAATCTTTCGCAGCGTGATACCTTGCGCGTGGGTACTGAGTTCCAACGTTATCGCTTAGATGACTGGTGGGATCCATCTCAAAGCCCATCAACCGTGGGTACGAATACCATGATGGGCCCCAATGCCTTTTGGAACATTAATCATGGGCAGCGCGATCGTTATGATGCGTTTGCCGAGTGGGATGCAAAATGGAATGCGCAGTGGTTTTCTCAATTAGGGCTGCGCAGTAGTATCGTGAAGATGGATGCAGGTAGGGTACAAGGTTATAACAATGCAGGCGGCATGATGGGCTATGCTGATCCAACCAACCCAGCAACGATACCAGGTGCATTCAATGCAGCAGATCGCTCAAAAACCGATAACAATATTGATGTCACCGCTTTAACTCGCTTTACACCAGATGCCGAGAAAACCTTTGAGGCCGGATATGCCATGAAAACCCGCTCACCAAATGTGTACGAGCGTTTTGCTTGGTCAAACACTAACACCATGGTGATGAATATGAACAATCTCTATGGTGATGGTAATGGTTATGTGGGGAATCTAAACTTAAAACCAGAAATTGCGCATAAGGTCAGTGTTTCAGGGCATTGGCACGATGCTGGTCAGCAACATTGGTATTTAAAAGTAACACCACACTTCACCTATGTAGATGGTTATATTGATGCAGTAGCATGTGTGCAAGTAGGTAAAACTTGCGCAACAAGAACCGACGGCTTTATGAATTTAAGTTTAGATAATCAATCTGCACGGATATATGGCCTTGATGTATCAGGAAAGATGCTCCTAGCACAAAATACAGGGATGGGTAGATTTGATGCGACCGCTAACTTAAGCTATCTCCGCGGTAAAAATAACACCAGTGATGATAACTTGTATAACATCATGCCGTTGAACGCTAAGCTGGCATTAGAGCATCAGTTCGGTCAGTGGTCTAACAAAATTCAAGCAAAAATCGTGGATAGTAAAAACGAAGTGCAAGCGGTGCGTAAAGAGTTTAAAACTGCTGGCTACACTTTGTTTGATTTTTATACCAGTTACGAGTGGAAGCAGGCACGCCTGGATTTAGGGGTGGAAAATATCTTCGATAAACTTTACTTTGATCCACTAGGCGGCGCGTATTTGGGTCAGGGTGCGACCATGGGCAAAACGGTGACACGCGGTTTATCTGTACCAGGGATGGGGCGCTCAATTAATGTGGGTTTAACGCTGAAATATTAAGCCGCATATATATTCAGAATGTATATATGTTGCGTGGTAGAGATAATGCCTAATTCTCATAGGCGCGGCTGGAGAGTGAAGTATTATCACGCCACACAGTTAACGTGTACTACGTAAGCTGATTTCACCAGACATAAACTTCTGCAATCCATTTGCGGTTTCTACAATCAAGGTGCCATTGTCACTAATCGCTTGTACGATACCAGCCACTTCGCTACCGTCAGGCATCAGCATGCGAACTGGCTGTTGATGGTAGGCGTGATGTGCGGTCCATTCCTCACGTAGTGCATCAAAGCCAGATTGTTCAAAAGTTGATAACACATCGACCATATGCTTAAGCAGCGTTGCCATTAGAGCATTGGGGTTAACGCTAGCTGCGGTGGCGCGGTTGAGGTCAGTCACTGGCTGGTCAATTTTTTGCAGCAGGTGTTCAGGCAGGTGCAGGTTGATGCCTACGCCAATTACCGCCGTGCTAGGGCCTTCCATATCACCTTGCAGTTCAATCAGTATGCCAGCCAGTTTTTGCTGGTTGAGCAGGATGTCATTTGGCCATTTGAGCTGGGCTGCAGTGGCGCCTACTTCATGGAGGCCGCGGATGAGTGCCACACCAACGGCTAAACTTAAGCCGGATAGGGCGGCGGCGCCACACTGAAAGCGCCATAAGACTGAAAAGGTCAAACTCGCCCCAAGGCTGGCTTGCCACTTGCGGCCACGTCGGCCACGGCCGTTGGTTTGCAGGTTAGCAATCACGCAGGTGCCGTGCGTTTTTTCGCTCATGTTTTGCATCAAGTAGCTATTGGTGGAGTTGATTGTGTCAAACACCTCTACATTAAGCCATGCAAGTTGCTGGCTCATATTGCTGGTAATGGCTTGTTTATCTAATAGCGTGAGCGCGTGCGCTAATTTATAGCCGCGCCCACGCACTGAAAAAATCTCAACACCTAAGCTTTCTGCATATTGCAATGCGTTCCATACCGTGGCGCGGCTCACGTTAAAATGCTGAGCAATGGCCTCGCCAGAGTGAAACTTGCCATCCGCAAGGAGTTTTAATATGGGGAAAGTCAGGCTGTTTGTCATGGCTTAAGTTTAGCATAGGCATGTGGTTAAGCCTCGTTTGGCTATATCTAACGCTGATTTATTCAAAAATTCATTAAGATTAATCTGCTATCAGTGGTTTCAATTGATGCGCATCGAATCAATTTCTACACGTACACATACAAGTAAGTAAGCTGGTGTAAAATAACGGCAACTTAAATTGAATTTGTTGCTATGTCATCTGAAAAAACACCAATCCCTGCTGCTTCTAATTTTATCCGTGCGATTATCGAGAAAGACCTCTCACAAAATAAATATGTCACCAAAAAATGGGCAGGTAGCCCAGGCGATGCTGCGCATCAAGACACAGGTATTGTAGATACAGCTAAAATTCGCACGCGCTTTCCGCCAGAGCCTAATGGCTACTTGCACATTGGGCATGCTAAATCTATTTTCTTAAACTTCGGTTTGGCGCGTGACTTTGATGGGATATGCCATTTGCGCTTTGATGACACCAACCCAGAAAAAGAAAGCCAAGAGTACGTAGATAGCATTTCAGATGCTGTGAAATGGTTAGGCTTTGGTTGGGATAACGCCAACGAAACCAATCTGTATTTTGCCAGCAACTACTTTGATTTTATGTACCGCGCGGCTGAAAGCCTGATTGAGAACGGCCATGCCTATGTAGACGAGCAAAGCGCAGATGAAATGCGTATTAACCGCGGTACGCTGACCGAGGCAGGTAAAGATTCACCTTTCCGTAACCGTACCGTTGCTGAAAACTTAGCACGTTTCCGTGAAATGCGTGATGGCAAACATGCCGATGGCAGCATGGTGCTACGCGCTAAAATCGACATGGCATCGCCTAACATTAATATGCGCGACCCAGCGATTTACCGTGTACGTCGTGCGCACCACCACAACACTGGTGACCAATGGTGCATTTACCCAATGTACACCTTTGCTCACCCGATTGAAGATGCATTAGAGCGCATTACGCACTCTATCTGCACGCTTGAATTTGAAGACCAACGCCCATTTTATGATTGGTTGCTACTAAGGTTAGCTGAGGGCGGCTTGTTGGCGGAACCGCTACCAAAACAATATGAATTTGCACGTTTAAACCTCACTTACGTGGTGCTTTCAAAACGTAAATTGATTCAATTGGTAGAAGAAAAACACGTGAGCGGCTGGGACGACCCACGCTTACCAACCATTGCCGGTGCGCGCCGCCGTGGCTACACCGCCGCTGGTTTCAAACTATTTACTGACCGCATTGGCGTGAGCAAAGCTGATTCTTGGATCGAATACAGCATCCTTGAAGACTGCATGCGCGAAGTGCTCAATACAGATGCAGAGCGCCGTATTGCCGTGCTAGACCCAATCAAGCTGGTGATTGATAACTACCCACTAGATTCTGATGGTAAGTCCCAAAGCGAAGACTGCTTTGCCCCTAACCACCCACTCAAGCCAGAGCTGGGTAAACGTACCGTGCAACTCAGCAAAGAGCTGTGGATAGAGCGCGAAGACTTTATGGAAACGCCAAGCAAAGGCTTTTTCCGCTTAACACCAGAAGGCATGGTGCGCCTGCGCTACGGCTATGTCGTGAAATGCACAGGCTGCGAAAAAGATGCAGATGGCAACGTGACCGTAGTGCATTGCGAATACCTGCCAGACACTAAATCCGGCACACCGGGCTCAGATAGCGTAAAAGTCAAAGGCAATATCCACTGGGTAAGCGTAGCGCATGCTTATGAAGCAGAAGTGCGCTTATATGACCGCTTATTTAAAGAAGCACACCCCGGCGAAGGCGATAAAGACTTTTTAGACGATATTAACCAAAACTCAGTGCAAGTGATTACTACACAACTTGAGCTAAGCTTAAAAGATGCTAAACCTGAAGAGAGTTTCCAGTTTGAACGCCACGGTTATTTTGTGGCGGATAGAAAAGACAGCGTGGCAGGTAAGCCGGTGTTTAATAGAACGGTTACGTTGAAAGATGCTTGGCAGAAATAAACGTAATCTGATGCTAGATTCTTGAAAAGAGAAGCGTTGACTAAATATCATATCTTTGGTGATGAAAGTATTGCTGGCAACATTATTGTGTACGCGCTGGTAATTGCACCTGTTGAATCTATTGAACAGGTGGAGTTTGCTTTATCTAAAATAAAAGAAGAATTTGGTGGCTCAAGCTCTAGCCGAATTCACTGCAAAGAGCTTTTGCATAAAGATGCGCGAAAATATACTGATTGGGCTCATCTTAGTAATGAAAAAGCATGGGAGCTTGTGCTTAGTGTAAAAGATAATCTTGCAAACTTAGGGTTGCTGACAAGGGTGGGGTACGTAGAAAGAAGTGATTTGTCACCTTACATTCATGGTGTAGGGGGCATTGATGAAATGAATCTGACTAATGAAAAGCAACTTATCCCATTTGCTTTCTATACCGCAACTGCACAGGTCGCAATGGATGCAGAATATGCAGGGGTGTGCAAGTTATGGATTGACCCGAACAAGGACATGGTTAATTGGTTCAATGCTAGAGCCCAAGTCGGAAGACTTTTACATTTAAATCACTTGGACCTGAGTAGACGGTCGATAGATACAGTAATGACGCCGGAAAATTTGGTATCTAAGGAAAAGCCACTTTTGTTAGATTTGGCGGATATTCTTGCTTATACCTCATCCAAGGTATTAAGTGGCGCATCAAAAGTTACGAAATACAAAAGCGATCGCTCTGCGGAGCTGGTATATAAAACAATGAACCCTCAAGTTGCAAAATTCAGACAGGCTAACTCGGAGGAGGCGATAGAGGGGCTGTTGGAAAAATTCTCGATAAATATTAAAAGATAAAACTTAGCCAAATAATGATTCAATCCATGGAACTTAGTAAAGCCTACCGCATCCTAAATCACGGCCCAACCGTGCTTGTAACCACAGCCCATGGTAACCAATGCAACATCATGGCCGCCGCATGGAATATGCCGTTAGATTTTGACCCGCCTAAAATCGCGATTGTGATTGATAAAAGCACCTATACCCGTGAATTGATAGAGGCTTCTGGCAGTTTCGCCATTAACGTGCCGTGTCGCGCTCAGGCGGAGATGGTGGTGCGGGTGGGTTCTAGCTCTGGACGTGAGTTATTAGGAAAAGAAGCAGATAATAAGTTTGCCGCATTTGATTTACCGACCTTTGTCGCCAGCAAGATTGATGCGCCTTTGCTTGAGGGGTGTGTGGCATGGCTGGAGTGTAAGCTGATTCCTGAGCCACATATTCAAAATACGTATGATTTATTCTTGGCTGAGGTGGTGGCAGCGCATGCAGATGAGCGCGTCTTCTCGGATGGGCGTTGGCATTTTGAAGGCTTTGACGACTTGCGCACCATACACCATGTGGCGGGCGGTAACTTTATGGCGATAGGTGAGGCGTTTAAAGCATAAACACTAAGTACATGGGTACTTAATACATAAGTGCTTAAATATACGCACTTAAATATAAGTCAGGCTAATCAATGAAAAAACGGCGTAAACCTAAAAAGCATCTTTCTACAAAAATCGGCATGGCACCTGGCTCTCTAGTCTATGTTGGCAGTATGGATGCCGCTGCCGCAGAAGTAGCTAAGCCTGTCGTGAGCGTGGTGTTTTATGATGCCGCAGAATTGACCGAGCAAGTGTTAAGTGCCGAGGCGCTTGCCAGCTTTAAATTAAGCGACTACACCAATGCAGGCAAAAAGCTTTGGCTGAATGTGCATGGCGTGCATGATGCCGCGCTGATTAAGCAAATTGGCGATTTATTTCACCTGCACCCCTTAGTACAGGAAGATATTCTCAATACCGAGCAGCGCCCAAAAATAGACGAGTTTGATGACTATGTGTTCTTAGAAACGCGCTGCTTCAGGTACGACAAGCTTGCGATGGCGATGGATTCAGAGCAGGTGAGCTTTGTGCTAGGGCGAGATTATCTACTGACGTTTCAAGAGCGCGCTACCGGTAACTTTGAGCCTGTGCGCACACGCATGCGTGCAAGCCATGCCCATATTCGTGAGTTGGGTGTGGACTACTTGGCTTATGCCTTGCTCGATAGTATCGTGGATAAATACTTTAGCGTGCTTGAAGCGGTGGGTGATGCGAGCGAGGCGCTGGAAGAAGTGTTGCTGCACAAGCCAACCAACACCGAACTGCATGCGATTCATCAGCTTAAGCATGTAAGCATAGAGCTGCGCCGCGCGGTGTGGCCACTGCGAGAGGTGATTAACACCTTAAGCCGTAACGAAAATGATTTCTTTAAACCCACCACCATGCCGTATCTGCGTGATGTGTACGACCATACCGTCAGTTTTATTGAGTCGCTGGAATCGATTCGCGATGCATTAAGCGGCATGATGGATATTTACATGGCGAGCGTAAGCCAGCGTGTGAACTTGGAAGTCCGCGCTTTAACTGTAGTCGCCATGCTGTTTATGCCAGCAACGCTGATTGCCGGTATCTTCGGCATGAACTTTCATGAGATGCCATGGCTGGCAGATAAAGATGGCTTTTGGTGGGCAATGGGTTTGATGCTGAGTATCGCGCTGGTGATGCTGACCATCTTTTGGCGCCGGCAGTGGTTAACTAGCCAAACTTAAACTTTCTAGTCAGCCTCGGGCTTTTGAGCCAAAGCTCAGCTCTTGGTCAAACCTGATTCACTGTGAAACCCAGTCTTTCATCTGGCTTTAAACGCATGTTTAGTGTTTAGGCCAGTTTTTTCTTTGGGTATCTCACTCAAAAATATCTTGATTAATTTGCCTGACAGATTAGCGACTTAACACGCGCTAATCTGTTAAAATCTCGGTTTATTCTTGTCCTTGATATTTAGCTGAGTTTAATGAGCCAATCTAATCCAAACACACAAATGATCAGCCTGCGTGGCAGCGCTGCTTTATCACCTTTCAGAATTGAAAAAATTCAAAATAAACTGAATGAAATCTGTCCAAATATCGGGCATATTTACGCTGAGTTCTGGCATTTTGTATGGGTAGATGGTGCGTTAACAGCCCAGCAAGAAAATACGCTGAACCAGATTTTGACTTACGGCCCAAGTATGCAGGCCGAAGAGCCGAACGGCGAGTTTATTTTGGTGTTACCACGTGTGGGTACGATTTCTCCTTGGGCATCACGTGCGACGGATATCGTGCAGCACTGTGGCTTGCCGGAAGTGCAGCGCGTAGAGCGCGGTATTGCTTACTATGTGCAAACCAAGAGCGGCCAGCCTTTAACCGCTGCTGAACGCCAATTACTGTTGCCATTGATTCATGACCGCATGACCGAGAGCGTGTTTGCGAACAAGCAAGATGCTGGCAAGTTATTCCATACCGATACACCTAAGCCATTAAGCACGATTGATGTGTTGCAAGGCGGTAAAGTTGCGCTAAACCAAGCTAACAATGAAATGGGCTTGGCGTTATCACCGGATGAAGTGGATTATCTGTTTGATAACTACACGAGAATGCAACGTAACCCAACCGATGTTGAGCTGATGATGTTTGCGCAGGCTAATTCTGAGCATTGCCGTCATAAAATCTTTAATGCAGATTGGGTGATTGATGGCGAACAACAAGAGTTTTCATTGTTTGGCATGATTCGCAATACGCACAAACTTAACCCAGGTAAAACTGTGGTGGCTTATTCTGACAATGCTTCAATTGTGGCGGGTCAACAAGCCAACGAGCCTACCAAGCGTTTTTACCCGGCAGAAAATGGCGCGTACCGCTTTATTGAAGAAGATATGCACTTCTTGATGAAGGTGGAAACCCATAACCACCCAACCGCAATCTCTCCATTTGCGGGTGCCGCGACTGGTGCCGGTGGTGAAATTCGTGACGAAGGTGCAACCGGTAGCGGTTCTAAACCTAAAGCGGGTTTGACGGGCTTCTCAGTCTCTAACTTGAATATCCCTAACTTTACCCAGCCTTGGGAATCAGACGCTTACGGTAAACCTAACCGTATTGCTTCACCATTACAGATTATGGTGGATGGCCCATTAGGTGGCGCAGCTTATAACAACGAGTTTGGTCGTCCTAACATTACCGGTTATTTCCGTACTTTAGAAATTGAAGCGCCAAGCGCGAATGGCAATACTGAAGTGCGTGGTTACCACAAGCCAATTATGTTGGCGGGCGGTATTGGTAATATCTCTGCTCAACACTCTAAAAAGAACCCGATTCCACCGGGTGCGGCATTAATTCAACTAGGTGGCCCAGCGATGTTGATTGGCTTGGGCGGTGGTGCGGCTTCTAGTATGGATACCGGCAGCAACGTAGAGAACTTGGACTTTGACTCTGTGCAACGTGGCAACCCTGAGTTAGAACGTAGAGCACAAGAGGTGATTGACCGTTGCTGGCAACTAGGCGAAGACAACCCGATTTTAAGTATTCATGACGTAGGCGCGGGTGGTATTTCTAATGCGTTCCCAGAGTTGGTGAACGATGCCGGCGTGGGTGCGATATTCCAATTGCGCGATGTAAACAACGAAGAGCCAGGCATGTCGCCACGCGAGCTATGGAGCAACGAGGCGCAAGAACGCTATGTCATGGCGATTGCGCAAGAAGATTTACCGCGCTTTAAAGAGATTTGTGCGCGTGAGCGTTGTCCGTACGCAGTGGTGGGCTATGCTACAGAAGAGCGCCACTTAACCGTGGCGGATAGTCATTTTGACAACAAGCCAGTGGATATGGATTTATCTGTATTGCTAGGCAAACCACCAAAAATGACGCGTGACGTGAAAAGCGCAGCGCCAGTGCTAAAAGCATTTGACGCAAGCAAAGTAGATTTGAAAGACGCAGCAGCACGTGTGTTACGTTTACCGGGCGTAGCCGATAAAACATTCTTGATTACCATTGGCGACCGTTCTGTAACTGGTTTGGTTGCGCGTGAGCAGATGGTTGGCCCATGGCAAGTGCCAGTGGCTGACGTTGGTGTGACGTTAGCTGGCTATGAAACCTATCGTGGTGAAGCGTTTGCGATTGGTGAAAAAGCGCCATTGGCTTTAGTGAACGCACAGGCTTCTGGCCGCATGGCGATTGGTGAGTCTATCACCAATATCGCGGCGAGTTTGATTGACGACATTAGCGATTTAAAACTTTCTGCTAACTGGATGGCACCTGCTGGCCACGCTGGTGAAGATGCCGCATTATTTGCAACGGTAAAAGCAGTGGGTATGGAATTGTGTCCGCAACTGGGTGTAAGCATCCCAGTGGGTAAAGACTCGATGAGTATGAAAACCGTGTGGAATGATGACGGTGAAAACAAATCTGTGACCTCACCAATTTCATTAGTGGTGACAGCGTTTGCTGCAACGCCGGATGCGCGTAAAACTCTAACGCCACAGTTGCAAACTGGTGTTGCTTCACAGTTGATTTTGATTGATTTAGGTGCCGGTAAAAACCGTATGGGCGGCTCAAGCCTAGCGCAGGTTTATGGTGAAGTGGGCAACGTTGCGCCAGATGTGGATGACGCAAACCAACTGAAACACTTCTTCAACACGATTCAGCAGTTGAATAAATCAGGCAAAATTTTGGCTTACCATGACCGTTCTGACGGTGGCTTGTTTACCACGTTAGTTGAGATGGCCTTTGCTGGTCACTGTGGCTTGAATGCAGACTTATCTAGCCTACCTGGCAATTTGGTAGAAGCACTATACAACGAAGAGTTGGGTGCTGTGATTCAAGTGCGTGCAGAAGATACGCAAGCCGTGGTTGCCCAGTTTAACGGCTTGGCACATGTCGTGGCAGAAGTTACAGCGGCTAACCAAATTGAAATCAAGCAGCATGGTCAGGTAGTGTTTGCCGATACGCGTGTTAACTTGCATCGTATGTGGTCTGAAACGACTTACCATATGCAAAAACTGCGTGATAACCCAGTGAGCGCTCAGCAAGAGTACGACAGATTGCTGAACGATGCTGACCGTGGTTTGTTTGCAGAATTAACATTTAGCCCAAGTGAAAATATTGCTGCACCATACATTGCAACAGGTGCGCGCCCGAAAATGGCAATCTTGCGTGAGCAAGGCGTGAACGGCCATGTGGAAATGGCTGCATCGTTTGACCGTGCTGGTTTTGCCGCGTTTGACGTGCATATGAGCGATATTATTAGCGGCCGCGTTTCACTCAAAGACTTTGCGGGCGTGGTGGCTTGCGGTGGCTTCTCTTACGGCGACGTATTGGGTGCGGGTGAGGGCTGGGCTAAATCTATCTTGTTCAATGCACGTGCGCGTGATGAGTTCTCAGCGTTCTTTGATCGCCAAGATAGCTTTGCGCTTGGTGTATGTAACGGCTGCCAAATGATGAGTAACCTGCGCGAGCTGATTCCAGGTGCGGCACATTGGCCACATTTTGTGAAAAATAAATCAGAACAATTTGAAGCGCGCCTCAGCATGGTCGAGGTTTTAGCGTCTCCATCTATCTTCTTTAATGGCATGGCTGGCAGCAAAATGCCAATTGCTGTGGCACATGGTGAAGGTTTTGCGGAATTTTCTCAGCCGAATGCTGTCAATGAGCTGTTAGCACAAAAATTAGTGACGATGCGTTTCATTGACCATGCATCAACACCTACCGAGGTGTACCCATTGAATCCTAACGGCTCACCGCAAGGAGTCACTGGATTAACCAGCACGGACGGGCGTTTTAGTATTATGATGCCACATCCTGAACGTGTGATTCGCAACGTGCAGAATACATGGCAACGTTGTGATGATACTGAAGATAGTGCTTGGATCCGTATGTTCCGCAATGCAAGAAAATATATTGCTTAAATATGGGTTTGATTGCCAAGGCTCTGCTAATTGGGGCTCTGTTAATAATGGTTTAAATAGACTTTAAACCGCAATAGGTTTGGTCTGTACGGTTTTAATAGTGACAAAAATTTTAATAAATGACTTTGGAGAAATGCAGCATGAATTTTTTTAGAACACTTGTTTTAGCATTAGCCTTGTTTTACCCAATCGCATCTATGGCAGAACTGAGTGATGATGACCATATGCGTTATACCGAGGCTTTGCGTGATGGTAATGTGAAGCTTGTTAAAAAGTATTTGGATACCAATGCTAAACCAAATGACAAGTTTTTCGGCTGGTCTGCATTACAAATTGCTGCAACTAAAGGTCAGCTCAAAGTTGTTGAGTTGTTGATTGAACGTGGTGCTGATCTTAATTATCAACATCCGATCAGCAAAAACACAGCTTTTCATATGGCAGCGTTTGGCGGTTATTCAGATGTCGTGAAATTGCTAGCGGCTAAAGGTGCTGACGTTAATATCAAAATGCGTGCTGATGTTTCTATTATTCGTGCCGTACGTGATGAAGGTAATCCAAAAATGGTAGAGTTGTTGACTTCACTTGGCGTAAGAGATGATGGCTGTTTAGAAGAGAAGTGTTTCTAGTCACTTGAACTTGATATCTTGGCACTGGTCATTATAGGCTGGTGCTATAGATAGCTTGGTAGTTGTAAGTTTGATTATTTGTAGTGGTGTTCCTAAAAAAAAGATGCAGAGCCCATGAAAACATTTATTCTAAATTTTATACTGATATCCTCAGTTGTTTTGCCCATACCGGGCAGGGCGGCTGAGGATTTTGTTTATCCAGCGCAGGGTTTGCATACCCGAACATTGGCAGCATCTTGTGCGGCATGCCATGGTACTAATGGCAACGCGGTAAAAACCAATGCTGAGTTCGATGCCACCGCTATTGCGGGCTTAGATAAAGCCTACATAGAACAGCGCTTGATTGATTTCCGCACTGGGGTGCGCCCAGCCACGGTGATGCACCGGCACGCGAATGGCCTGACGCTGGATGAAATTAAGCAACTTGCCGACTACTTCTCACGTCAGAAACCTGAGAAACACACCATGCCAGAACCACAAATGCTAAAGGCGGTGCAGGATGAATAACACAGCTGATTTCAATCGCCGTGATTTTATTAAAACTGCCGGGGTTTTGGGTGCAAGTGTATTGGGTGCCTTGGCGTTTACCCCACATGCAGTCGCGATGGGCAAAAAACCACCAATAGGTCGTGTGGTTGTGATTGGTGGCGGCTATGCCGGTACCAGTGCCGCTAAATACATTCGTATGTGGAGCATGGGCAGTATTGAAGTGGTGGTGATTGAACCGTCACCACAGTTTGTATCCTGCCCGCTGAGTAACTTAGTACTAGGTGGCAGCCAGCAGATAAGTGACCTGACTTTTGGCTATGATATGTTGAAAAAACATCATGGCATACAGTGGGTACAAGATACCGTGACCGCGGTGAACAGCGATGCTAAAAAAGTGATGATGCAGCGCGGTGAAATCACCTATGACCGTTTAATCGTTGCGCCAGGTGTAGATTTTATTTACGACCGTTTGCCGCAACTGCAAACTGCTGAAGCACAAAAGCAGATTCCCCATGCATGGAAAGCCGGCTGGCAAACCGTTAATTTGCGCCAGCAGTTAGAGTCTATGCCCAATGGTGGTGTCTTTGTGATCACCATCCCCCAAGCGCCATACCGTTGCCCACCCGGGCCTTATGAGCGCATTTGCCAAGTGGCTTATTATTTGAAAGCACATAAGCCTAAAAGCAAGATTATTGTGCTGGATGCGAATGCTGAAATTATCTCTAAAAAAGGCCTCTTTACTAAAGTATGGGCTAACAACTACGCAGGCATGATTGATTACCGCCCTGATAGTGCAATTGTTTCCGTAGATGTACAAACTAAAACCGTGAGTACTGAGTTTGAGCAGGTAAAGGCGGATGTGTTGAATGTAATTCCTCCGCAGCGGGCGGGTAAGCCGGCACAGATGGCAAACTTGCTCGCGTCTGATTATCCGTGGTGCGAGGTTGATTTTTTAAGTTATGAGTCTAAAACCGTCGCGAATGTGCATGTGGTTGGCGATAGCGTCGCCTCAGGCTTGCCAAAATCCGCGCATATGGCAACGTCGCAGGCGCGGGTTTGTGCGAGTGCGATTGTGGAGTTGATGCAGGGTAGGAGTCCAGACCCCGCACCAGTATTTGCCAACACCTGTTACAGTTTTGTTGATGACAAGCAGGCAATGCATGTAGCGAATGTATATCGATACGATGCGGCAAAAAAAATCATGGTATCGGCGGAAGGGGGCGGTGTATCGCCTGCCCCTTCAGATAAAGAGGGCGCTTATGCTAAGGCTTGGGCACACAATATATGGTCCGATGTGCTGACTTAACTTGCTGTTGCCATCTGCGGTAAGTCAATAATATTCAAAAGTGCTTCATGCTTTGGGAGTTGTTATTTTTACAGTTAGAAAAAACATAGTATTGCTCGCTGGCTTGACTGTACTTGCCGTGCAGTCAGCTTTCGCTGCTGATCTGGCTGATATTCGGTTGCCTGATGGTTTTAAAATTGAGGTGTTCGCAGATTTTAATACTAAAAACGGTGCGCAGTTATCTGGCCTTAGGATGATGGCACTGGATGCAAAGGGTAATCTGTATGTGTCTACCGTCGGCAGCAATCGTGTTGTCATGTTGCCAGACCGTAATCATGATGGCGTTGCTGATGAGGCGATTACTGTTGCGCAGAACCTCAATGCACCTCAAGGGCTGGCGTTTGTAGGTGGTAGCTTGTTAATTGCCAATCAAGATGGCGTGGTGCGTGTGGCGCACGAGCGTGAAGGCTGGTCTAAACCACAAGCTTTTATTACTAACCTCCCTACAGGTGGGCATACACTTAAAAATATTAAGTTAGGGCCAGATGGTTTTTTGTATATCAACGTAGGCTCGAGTTGTAATGTTTGTGTAGAAAATGAACCGATGCGAGCGACGATGCTCAGATACACCCTTGAAGGTAAGCCAGCGGGAGCATTAACAACCTTGGGGCGTCACCAGCAGTCTGCTATATTTGCACGCGGTTTACGTAATTCACAAGGGTTTGCATGGCACCCGTTGACTGGCGCGATGTACGCGACTAATAATGGTGCGGATAACCGCAGCGGCATACTAGGTGGTGCAGTAAATGATGAGTTACCGCCTGAGCATTTAAATAAGATTGAGGCAGGTAAACATTATGGCTGGCCTCATTGTTGGGGTGGGAGTAAGGAAATTGGTACGCAGTTTGAAGACCCTAACTTTAAAGGGGCTGCCGGTTTCTGTGATACCACACAAGCGCCTGCAGTCAGTTTTAAAGCACATACCACCCCTATCGGCATTGCCTTTTTAGATAAAACCAATTGGCCGTCAGCTTATAAAACAGACGCAATCGTGGCCTTACATGGTTCATGGAACCGTAAACAGCCCGCTGGTTATCAGCTAGTTAGAGTAAAATTCAAGGCTAATGAGCCGCTGGCAGTGGAAGATTTTGCAACCGGCTGGCTGTCTAATCAACAAGCGTGGGGTCGGCCTGTTGATGTTTTAGTCGGTGCGGACGGTGCGCTTTATGTATCGGATGATAAAGCGAATGCCATTTACCGTATTAGTTATAAATTTAAGTAGGATAACTGAATGAAGAAGAGTGTAATTAAATTAATCGCGCTGTTGGCCGCCATAGGCAGCAGTGTAAACGTGTATGCTGCAGAGCCTGCCGATAATAAGGTTTCATCCAAGTTGTTGATGTATATTCAGCCTGTTGATTATACAAACCCAATCAAACTTTGGCATCCGTATCAAGATTACTGGTTTTACCAAGGCCCCGTCGTTGAAAAAGTTGTCGTGCCAAAGCTTACGGCTGCATACGGCGATGTGACGGTCTGTGATGCAAATCAATCCGGTAAAGCTTTGCTCTGGGTGCAGCCTGAGCTATTTTACAACCCACAAGTACAGATGTTTTATGCAGAAGTGACGGCTAGTGCTTATAAAGGCGTCGGCGAACATCTGGCTACTTATGTTGGCCGCTCTCAAGTGCATGGCGTACTAGGCATTCAGCCTGAATCTTGGATAAAGAAAGCTTATACGCTTGCCGTTGATGATATGGTAGCTAAAATGCAGGCAGATAAAGCTTTGCAAGCCTATGTGAACGGGCCAGCACAAGTTGGCAATACGCCTTGTAGTATGGTGACTTTGTTTCCAACACCTAAAGTGAGAGCGATGGGGTTCTAGCAGCATGCTGTTGCATCAGCTGTGCGTTGAGTGCATTTTTTTTGGGGATTAATATGATAAGAAAATATATAAAATTAAGCGCGTGGCTGATGGCTGGCCTACTGATAGCTGGGTGCCAATCTACAAAATCATTGACCTACGCCGCGAAGAAAATCACAGGACTAAAGACACCAGAATCTGCGGTGCAGGCAAAAGACGGCAGAATATTTATTTCTGAGATTAATGAGTTTGGTAAAAATGGCGATGGCCGAATCAGTGTGGTGGATCAGCGTGGGAATGTCACCGTATTTGCCAGCAACTTAGATGACCCTAAAGGCTTGGCTATCATTGGCGATAATTTATATGTGGCCGATAAAACCAAAATACTTAAAATTAACGCTAAGGGGCAGATGAGTGTATTTGTGGCGCCAGAGGCATTTCCAAATGTGCCGCTTTTCTTAAATGACCTTGAGGCAGACTTGCAAGGCAACTTGTATGTAAGCGATAGCGGCGATTTATTCAACACAGGTACAGGCGGCGCGATTTATAAAATCACTCCGCGTGGCGAAGTGATTTTATTGATTAAAGATACGCAAGACTCACGCGTAAAAGCGCCTAATGGCCTGCTTGCCGACGATACTGGCAATAATCTAATTTATGTAGATTTTAGTTCTGGCGTGTTGTACAGCTTAAATACATCTACTGCAGAACTATCAGACCTAGCAGAAGGCTTTGGTGGTGGTGATGGGGTGGTACACCACTCTAGCGGTGTGATGTATGTGAGTGATTGGAAAAATGGCAAAGTATTTAGCGTTAATATGATGGGGGATGTTTCCCTAATCAAAGCGGGCTATCAATCTGCGGCAGATATCGCCATCACAAAAGATGAACGCTATTTATTGGTGCCGGATATGAAAGCGGGAGAGTTAGATTTCATCGCGTTAGATGGCGCTAAACCTGTACCTGCATCGCATCATTATTAGTCGTAAGGAATCGTGGCTATTGCGGTTGAATAAACAAGCGCCAGCAACAAACTAACCAGTACCAAGTTAACAAGGTTTATGAACGGAAAGTATCAATGCAAGAGTTAAGGCAGGCAGCGCTTGGCTGCTTGGCTGAATGTCAGCTTATACAAAAAACCAGCGCAGTCACCGCGCTGTATCAATCTTGGCAGTCAGGTGCGTTGGCGCTGGATGTAGAATGTGAGTTGATGTCCACTCAGCCTATTCCAGGCCGCCCAGAGCGACCGGTATTAGTTTCTCCTCTAGAAGTAGGTAAGCGCTCAATGCGCACAGAGGAGGGGCGCGCCGGCTTGATTCATGCTTTGGCACATATCGAGTTTAATGCGATCAATTTGGCCTTGGATGCCATTTGGCGCTTTGCCGGTATGCCGCAGCAGTATTACGCGGATTGGTTAAAAGTGGCGGCTGAAGAGGCTTATCATTTTGGTTTGCTTAATGCGCATCTGCAAACGCTAGGTTACCAGTATGGTGATTTTACTGGCCATGATAGCCTATGGGAAATGGTGGCACGTACGCAAGATGATGTGCTGGCAAGAATGGCGCTGGTGCCACGCACTATGGAGGCACGTGGTTTAGATGCCAGCCCTGCCTTGAGAAATAAATTTGCGCAAATTGGCGATGTTGCCATGGCGGGTATTCTGGATATTATCCTGCGCGACGAGATTGGCCATGTTGCGATTGGCAATGTCTGGTTTAATTGGTTGTGCAGTAAGCGCGAATTAGAGCCGATAGCCACTTATGCCACACTGGCTGAGCAGTACAGTGCGCCAACCTTGCGTAAGCCTTTTAATTTAGAGGCTAGGCGCAAAGCAGGCTTTACTGAGGCCGAGCTGGCACTGTTGTGATTTACTAGCTGGCGAATAAATTAATCACGCCATCTAAGCCCATGTGGTTGAGTGCATAGCTTGCCTGCGCTTGTACCACTGGTTTTGCATGGTAAGCAATCCCAACCCCTGCAACAGACATCATTTTCAGGTCGTTTGCACCATCGCCGATGGCAATGGTTTGTGTTGCGCTCAGGCCTAAACGATCACGCAGTTTCACTAACTCGTCCGCTTTGGTTTGTGCGTCCACAATATTGCCTAAAATCTTACCTGTGAGCTTGCCATCGATAATTTCTAATGTATTGGCAACTGCGTAATCCAGCCCTAACATGGCTTTTACCCGGTCTGCAAAGAAGTTAAAGCCGCCAGATACCAATAGTGTAGTGATATTGTTCGCTTTGCAGTTGTCTATCCACTGCTGGGCACCAGGATTGAGTTGCAGGCGCTCGTTCAGCACGCGCATCAGGTCAGACTCTTGCAAGCCTTTAAGTAAAGCCACACGCTCCCGCAGGCTTTGTGCAAAGTCTAGCTCGCCTTGCATGGCGCGCTCAGTAATAGCGGCTACTTGCGGCTTTAAACCGACCATGTCCGCAATTTCATCAATGCACTCAATGCTGATCAAGGTTGAGTCCATATCCATGACGCATAAACCATAGTGTTGAATCAGCTGGTCGTTTCCTACATAAGCGCAGTCTATATTTTGTTCTGCGCAAAATTGCTGAACGGATGGGTTTATTTCAGACTGGTTGGCCAGGTAGTAGCCATGTTGCGCGATTTGAACAAATTGCACGCTAGAGGCGCAGAGTTGGTGAATATGAGCTAAATGTGCAAAAGTAATGGCCTTGCCTTGAACAACTAAACGCATAAGTAAACAATCTGAACGTAAAGTTTTATTATACACTCGACTATCCACTTCATTAATGGCATCAACTTACATTACTTTGCTAGCGCATTTCTCTGAATTGCGAGAAAATGTGCATAACCTTTAAATCGAGCTATTTTTATGAATTTGCATGAGTATCAAGCGAAAACACTACTTCAAAAATACGGCATTCCAGTGCCTCGTGGTCAAGTTGTTGCAGTTGCGAAAGAAACGGTAAGCGTCACTACCGAAATCGCCAGCGATGGCTGGGTTGTGAAAGCACAAGTGCATGCTGGCGGCCGTGGTAAAGCTGGCGGCGTCAAAGTGGTGAAGTCTGCTACTGAAGCGCAGAATGTTGCGGGTGAGTTGTTAGGCAAAACGCTAGTTACTTATCAAAATGCACCAGATGGACAACCAGTGAATCAAGTGTTGGTTGAGGAAACACTGCCTATCGCACGTGAGCTTTATTTATCTATGTTGGTCGATAGAACATTAGAGCGCGTGGTGGTGGTGGCGTCAGTGGCAGGTGGCATGGATATTGAAGAAATTGCGCACACTAGCCCAGAAAAAATCTTGCAAGAAGTCTGCGATCCACTCAATGGTTTGGTGGATTTTCAAGCTCGTAATTTAGCCTTTAAGCTCGATTTAAGCGGTGACCAAATTGGCGCGTTTACTAAGCTGTTAAAAGGTTTATACCGCTTGTTTAAAGACAACGATTTAGCCTTGCTGGAAATTAACCCATTGGTGGTGACAACTGACGGCAAACTCTATGCGTTAGATTGCAAAATGAGCGTTGATGATAATGCTTTGTATCGTCAAAAAGCTTTAGCAGAGCAACGTGACTGGAGCCAAGAGGACAGTAAGGAAGCGGTTGCGCATCATGCCGGCTTAAACTATATCGCGCTGAACGGTAATATTGGCTGTATGGTCAACGGTGCAGGTCTTGCCATGGCGACTATGGATTTGATTAAGCTACATGGCGGTATGCCTGCTAACTTTTTGGATGTAGGCGGTGGTGCCACGGCGGAAACGGTAGCCAAGGCGTTCAAAATTATCTTAGCTGACAGCAATGTAAAAGCAATTTTAGTGAATATTTTTGGCGGTATTATGCGTTGCGATATTATCGCGGAAGGCATTATTACCGCGGTGCGAGAAGTAGGTATGCAAATTCCTGTGATTGTGCGTTTAGAAGGTACGAATGTGGATTTAGGTAAAAAAATGTTACAAACAAGCGGGCTTAATATTATTTCGGCTGAAGGTTTAACTGATGCTGCACAGCAAGCAGTAAAGGCGGTGGTAGCATGAGTATTTTAGTGAATAAAAATACCAAAGTGCTATGCCAGGGGTTTACTGGTAAACAAGGTACTTTCCACTCCGAGCAAGCGCTGGCTTACGGCACACAAATGGTCGGTGGCGTTACGCCGGGTAAGGGCGGCCAGTTACATTTGGGCCTACCAGTATTTAACACCATGCGTGATGCGGTGCGTACTACAGGCGCAAATGCCAGTGTGATTTATGTGCCGCCTGCATTTGCAGCAGACTCCATTTTAGAAGCTAGTGATGCAGGCATTGAACTGATCATTTGTATTACTGAAGGCATCCCTGTTTTAGATATGTTAAACGTTAAAGCCGCATTAAAAGCCAATGGCACGCGTTTAATCGGGCCAAACTGCCCGGGCGTGATTACACCGGATGAATGCAAAATCGGCATTATGCCAGGCAGTATCCATTTGCGCGGCAAAGTTGGCGTGGTGTCGCGCTCAGGCACGCTTACTTATGAGGCGGTGCATCAAACCACAGCATTGAATTTAGGGCAAAGCACTTGTGTCGGTATTGGTGGCGACCCGATCAAAGGCCTTAACTTTATTGAGTGCTTAGAAATGTTCGAAGCCGACACTGAAACCGAAGCCATTATTATGGTGGGTGAAATCGGTGGCTCAGATGAAGAGGCGGCGGCCGAGTTTATTAAGAGCAATGTGCGTAAACCAGTAGCTGCGTATATCGCAGGCCAAACTGCGCCAGCGGGCAAACGCATGGGTCATGCGGGGGCGATTATTTCTGGCGGTAGCGGTAAAGCCGCAGACAAGATTCGTGCCTTGGAAATTGCAGGTGCAGTAGTTGCAAGCTCACCTGCAGGCTTGGGCGAGGCTGTGCTGGCAGCGATGCGTCAAAAAAACCTTTGATTTAGAGAGCGATTACTTAGTGAAACCTATGCAAACATTGGCTATACGCTTATTTACCCTATTGCTCACAGGTTTGTTAGCAGCGCCGCTGGCTTATGCAGCAGAGGATATTGCCTATTTGCTGACAGCAGCTTCAAAGGGTGATGTAGCCACAGTCAATGCCATGCTGGCGAGTGGCGCTAATCCTAATATTAAAGATGAAGAGGGTATTACCGCGTTGATGTATGCTGCGCGTAAGGATAACGCGGATGTCGTCGCTGCGCTTGTTGCCAAAGGCGCCAATATTAATGCGAAGGACAACGATGCTTGGACTGCTTTAATGTATGCGGCGAAAAAGAATCATGTTGCTACAGTCAAAAAGCTACTGGAGCTAGGTGCAGATTCTGCCGCTAGAGATGGTGCTGGCTGGAGTGCTTTTGGCTTGGCTGCCTCTTCTGGATATTCTGCAACCGTAGCCTTGCTGGTTAAGTACGGTGCTGATGTCAATATTAAAAGCGACGATGGCAAAACAGTATTAATGCACGCGGCTAAAAGCGGTGATGTTGAAACAGTGCGAGTATTGCTGGAAAACAAAGCCGATGTCAGCATGCAGGATAGCTTTGGCATTACAGCAATGATGATTGCTGCACGTGAAGGGCATGCGCCAGTCGTAGATTTTTTACTTAAACATGGTGCGCAGATCAATCAGAAAGACTCAACCAAGTGGACTGCGCTGACTTGGGCAGTAAAAAAAGCAAAAATTGAGGTGGTACGAGTGTTGGTGATGGCCGGCGCTAATGTGAATAACCTTGATTCACAAGGTACACCATTGCTACATATCGCAGTTGATAATGGTGATGCTGAAATGGTGAAATTGCTACTTGATCACCATGCAAAAGTGAAAGCTAAAGATCAGTATGGATTAACGGCTTTGGTGTATGCGCTCAAGGGGCAGCATACTGAAATCGTTAAATTGATTAAAGATGCTGGCGGTAGCTATTGATGCCTAGGCGATTTGTTTTATCTAAATTAAAGTAGTCATTCATCAATGAAAATTGCAATCGCGCAAATCAATTGTATTGTCGGAGACTTAGCTGGCAATGCAAAAAAAATCGTTTCTTATGCTGCTATGGCTAAAGAGCAGGGCGCAACTTTAGTGGTAACGCCCGAGCTTTCCTTATGTGGTTACTCTCCTGAAGATTTACTATTACGTCCAGATTTTCTGCTGGCTTGTGAGGATGCACTAGCTGCGCTTGCCAAGCAATTGCCAGATATTACAGTGATTGTGGGGCATCCGCATCAACAGGGCGATCAGTGCTTTAACGCGGCCTCAATCCTAGAAGGTGGCAGCATTGTCGCCACTTATCATAAGCAAGCGTTGCCAAATTATGGCGTGTTTGATGAAAAGCGTTATTTCACACCGGGCTCTGAGGCGCTGGTGTTTAATCATTGTGGTGTTAAGGTTGGTCTTTTAATTTGCGCTGATGTCTGGGAGCAAAAGCCGGCATTATTGGCAAAAGTAGCAGGCGCTGAACTATTAATTGCGATGAATGGCTCACCCTACCATATGAAAAAACAAAGCACCCGATTTGAGGTGTTAAGACAGCGTGCTTTAGAAAACAACCTGCCAGTGGTTTATGTCAACATGGTTGGTGGTCAGGATGAATTGGTATTCGATGGCGCTTCTTTCGTATTAAATGCGCAAGGCGAGTTGGTTGCCGAGCTAGATGCATTTGAGTCGCAGCTGGAACTAGTAGAGTTTGAGCAAGCCCAGCCTATCTATGGGGAAATTACACAAAGCCAGTCACTTGAAGCAACGGTGTATAAAGCATTAAAATTGGGCTTGGCTGACTATGTGAATAAAAATGGTTTTCCCGGTGTGGTCATTGGCCTGTCTGGTGGTGTGGACTCTGCACTCACGTTGGCACTGGCGGTGGATGCTATTGGCGCGGATAAAGTGCATGCTGTCATGATGCCATCGGAGTTTACTGCGGATATTAGCGTGAATGATGCGCGTGAAATGGCAGACCTTGCTGGCGTAGAGTACAGCGAGATTGCAATTAAGCCGTTGTACGACAGTTATTTAAGTGCATTATCTCCGCAGTTTGGGGATAGGCCGTTTGACGCGACAGAGGAGAATCTGCAGGCGCGTATTCGCGGTATGCTCTTGATGGCAATATCCAATAAATTTGGCAGCATCGTGGTGACAACCGGTAATAAGAGCGAAATGGCTGTGGGTTATTGCACGCTTTATGGTGACATGGCAGGCGGCTTTGCTTTATTGAAAGATGTCCCTAAAACCTTGGTTTATCGCTTATGTGCTTATCGTAATCAGCTCTCTAGGGTGATTCCTGAGCGTATCATCACGCGGCCACCTTCTGCAGAGCTGAGGGCTAATCAGGTGGATCAGGACAGCTTGCCGCCTTACGACGTGTTGGATGGCATTATTGAAGCTTATGTCGAAGATGACTTATCTCGGGCGGATATTGTTACGCTAGGCTACCCGATTGCAGATATCAATCGGGTGATTGCCATGATTGACCGTAATGAGTATAAACGCAGACAGTCGCCAGTGGGGGTGCGTATCACAGACAAAGGGTTTGGTAAGGACAGACGTTACCCGATTACTGCGAAGCTAAACGAATATTGGAAAACTAGATTAAACTAGGCTAATATGAAATCAGCATCGATTGATGTTGGGAAGCGTCACTGCAGAATTTAAAGAAAATGCATCAAAGCTGTCATCAATACAATTATAAAAGTTAAATACTATTAGGAGTTTGCCGGTATGAAAAAAATCGAAGCGATTATTAAGCCATTCAAATTAGATGAAGTGCGTGAAGCGTTATCTGAAATTGGTGTAAATGGTTTAACCGTGACAGAGGTTAAAGGCTTCGGTCGTCAAAAGGGGCATACAGAGCTATACCGTGGCGCTGAGTATGTGGTTGATTTCCTGCCTAAAATTAAACTAGAGTTAGTGGTTGCGGATGCAATTGTTGAGTCTGCTGTTGATGCCATTATTAATGCTGCACATACTGGCAAAATCGGTGATGGTAAGATTTTTGTAAGTAATGTAGAGCAAGTGGTACGTATCAGAACTGGTGAAACAGGCGAGGCAGCTGTTTAGCGCTAAGCTGGGCAATGCGGCGCATAAGGGCGTATCTTTGCTCTTATTGCTGCACTTGCCCTGCAATCTGGCACATGGTGTAATCGTTGTTTCATGATTGTAGCTCCGCTTAAGCTCGTCTAGTTGATGCCCGTCATTTTTAAAACTATCCTGTTACTTACCATTTCTAACGTATTTATGACGTTTGCGTGGTATGCCCATTTAAAAAATCTCAATAACAAGCCTTGGATAATTGCCGCGCTGCTTAGCTGGGGTGTTGCGCTCTTTGAGTATTTATTTCAGGTGCCGGCAAACCGCATTGGGTTTACCGTGATGTCGCTCGCGCAGCTGAAGATATTGCAAGAGGTCATTACCTTAGCGGTATTTGTCCCATTTGCGGTTTTTTATATGCAACAGCCAATGAAGCTGGATTTTCTATGGGCAGGGCTGTGCTTGATGGGAGCCGTTTATTTCATGTTTAGGGCGTGATGCGCGTTGCATTTTAAACAGTCACATTGCATTTAGCCCGTTTTGGTGTTTAACCAATCTATAACCCCTAATCCGGCGCTACGGCCAGACGCAAAGCAAGCTGTGAGCAGGTAGCCACCAGTGGGAGCCTCCCAGTCTAGCATTTCTCCTGCACAGAACACGCCAGGTAAGTTCTTTATCATCAGGTGTTCATTTAAGCATTCAAAATTAACCCCGCCTGCGCTGCTGATGGCCTCATCAATCGGGCGTGTTGAGGTCAGCTTGAGCGGCAACGCTTTAATTGCGTTGCTAAGCTTAACTGGCTGCGTATAGTCTTCTGCGGATACCAATTCTCGCAATAAGCCAGCTTTAATGCCTTTGATGCCAAGTCGACTTTGGAGGTGGCTCGATAGCGAGCGCGAGCCGCGTGGGTGGCTTACGTCAGCCAGTACCTGCGCTAGCGATTTGTCAGGGAGTAAATCTAAATATATGGTGGCTTCACCGCAGGTGTCTATCGTGTTGCGGATATTGGCAGAAAGTGCATAAATTAAGCCGCCTTCTATCCCATTTTGCGTAATCATGCATTCGCCTTGTTTGCGCTGGGCTTGTTTGTGTTCATCCAATATTGATATTGCAATTGTCTTAAGCGGGTAGCCAGCAAAGCGAGAGGTGAAGTGCTCGCTCCAGTGTGTATTAAAGCCGCAATTGGCTGGCTTTAATGGAGATACTGGTATGCCATGATCGCTAAACAGGTTTACCCATGTGCCGTCGGACCCTAGTTTGGCCCAGCTGCCACCACCTAAGGCAAACACCACTGCATCCGCCTCACAGGCAGTGGCTCCATCAGGTGTGCTGAACGCTGGTTTGCCGTTGTCCCAGCCTGTCCAGCGGTGACGCACATGAAAGTTAACGCCAGCTTCACGTAAGCGATGTAACCAGGCACGTAATAACGGCGCTGCTTTCATCTCTGTTGGAAATACACGCCCGGAAGAGCCGACAAAAGTATCAATGCCTAACCCATGTATCCATTTACGCAGCGCTTGTGGGTCCATGGTATCTAGTAGTGGTGCAATCTGTGTTTGGCGTGTGCCATAACGCGCGAGAAACGGTGCTGGCGCTTCAGAATGGGTGATGTTCATGCCACCTTTGCCTGCCATTAGAAATTTACGGCCTACGCTTGGCATCGCGTCGTATAAATCTACGTGGATGCCTGCTAGGCTTAAAGTTTCTGCAGCCATGAGCCCTGCGGGGCCGCCACCAACGATGGCAACTTTAGGCGATTTCACAATGTTAGATGAATTTGTCACGATTAAATGCTGCTGAAAGTTAGGCTAAATAGCTAATCTCACATTGTAAGGCTAGTTAAGTTTTATGGGGATGGGAGTTTCTCAATCAGCAATCAATGAGATGACTGAATGAGCGTCCAGCCAGTTAGTAGCCCAGATTGAAACCCAAGTCAACATTGTAACTTGAGCCTAAGTCTTAAGTCGTAACCGATACTAGTACCCGAGTAGACGAGCACTTTGGTAGAAGATAAAGCTAACAACCCATGCTAGACCTAAAGACCAGGCAATCGATAGCCACATAAATGCGGTGCTTTTTGATTCATTTTTAATCGTGGCAATCGTAGATAGGCAAGGGGTGTAAATCAAGGTAAACAGCATAAAGCTTAATGCCTGTACCCAGTCGATTTGCGTTGCCATTTGTGCCATAAGCGCATCGCCTTGCAGGCCATAAATAACCGCCAGTGCACCCACCACAATTTCTTTAGCAACAAAGCCAAAAATTAAGGCAATCGCAAGCTCGTGATTAATCCCGATCGGGTCTAGTATTGGCGTAAAGAATACGCCGATTTGGCCTGCGTAGGTGTCGATACTTGCAGGCGCTACATTGCTGGGGAAATTGGTCAATAGCCATACTAGCACTACACCCAGTACGATAAATTTGCTTGCACGGTTTAAAAAGTGCTTTACTTCATGCCAGCCGCGCAAAACAATCTGGCGCGGAGTAGGGAAGCGGTAAGGCGGCAGCTCTAAAATAAAGGGCTCAGTATTTTTATATTGGTTTTGAAATAAAAGCGCGGTTAAAAACATAGTGAAGAAACTCATCACGTATAGCGAGAACAAGATTAACGGTGCTTTGCTTGGGCTAAACAGCGCTGCAATCATAAAGATAAACACTTGCATTCTGGCAGAGCACAATGACAGCGGTATCACCAGCATGGTGAGCAGGCGCATGCTACGTGAGCGCATGATGCGCGTACCCATAATCGCCGGCACGTTACAGCCAAAGCCCATCAGCATCATGACAAAGCTGCGCCCATCCAGGCCCATTTTTGCCATGATGGCATCCATGAGAAACGCTGCGCGTGACAAATAGCCGCTGTCTTCTACCATGGACATCACTAAGAAGAATAAGATAATAATCGGCACAAATGCGGCAACCGTGGCTACGCCATTGTAAATGCCATCCAGCATCAGGCCGCTTAACCATGTGGGAGCGTTGGTAAATAGCGGGTTTAGTAGCTCAGTGCGCAATAGGTCTAATAGCCAGGCCAAGCCATCCTGTATTGGAGCACCTACTGCGAAGATAAATTGGAACAGTAGAAACATCGCAGCAAAAAATAGCGGTAAACCCAGCCATTTGTGCAATAACACTCTGTCTATTTTGTCTGTCACATCGTCCGTGAGCGTAGTTGGAATCTGTACATGCTGCTGAATCAGCTCATGCATTTCATCCTCAATCTCATGCTCTTCTTTTAGCATGAGGCCAATGCTCTGCGGGTTGGTGGTTGTGTCTTGCTGATTAATCATAGCGGTGGCGGCAGCTAACGCTTTTGGTAAGCCGTCGCCATATTTTGCACTAATCTGAATAACTGGCAGACCTAAGGTTTGGCTTAAGCCATCTACGTCAATTGTAATGCCTGCGCGTTTTGCCTCATCAGCCATGTTGAGCGCAAGCACAATCGGAAAGCCCAATTTCTTAATTTGCAGCAGTAGCGATAGCTGGCGGTCAATTTGGGTGCTATTGAGTAGTACCACCAGTAAGTTAACTGGATTGCTGGTGATGAAGTGTCTAACGACTTGTTCATCCTCGGAGAAGCCATGCAGGTCATAAATACCTGGTAAATCAATCAGCTCTACTATATTGCCGCCAAGCAAGATTTTGGCGCTTAGTAAGTCGACTGTAATGCCTGGCCAGTTACCCACGCGCGCAGAAGCACCGCTAATGCGATTGAATAGCGTGGATTTTCCAGTATTTGGCATACCGAGTAACGCAATACGCTTCATTTATTTAACTTTATATTGCGTTGATTTGAATACGGTCAGCTTCAGTGGCACGCAGAATGACATCTGTTGTGCCAAGGCGCACATGGATCGGACCGTTAAAGCTGGCACGACGCATAATGCTTAAAGGCTTGCCTACGCGAAATCCCAGCGCCGTGAGGCGATGAAACAATGAGTCTTCAGCTTCTATCGCTGAGATAACCGCACGTTGACCAGCTTTTAATTGTGATAAAAATTGCATATAGATTGAAGGATGCATTTTATAGATGATAACAATTCTTATTATCGCATAATTTAAGAGAAATTGCAGGCAGTCGTCGAAAAATAACGCGCAGCATAAAAAGGTCGTACAGATAAAAAAGGCTCCATCACTGGAGCCTTTTTAACAGCCTTGTAATTACTTGCTAATATCGATTTTTGCTTTAGCGCGTAAGTCGCTCATTAATTTTTCTAGGTTACGTTGTTGCAGATTTTTTTGTAAGCCATCTTTTAGTTTCTCGTAAGGCAGTGGCTGCGCAGGACGTGTGTCTACAAGCTTAATTACATGCCAGCCAAATTGCGTTTGCACCGGGCTGTTTGATGTTGCGCCTTTTTGTAAGTTAGCTACTACATCGCTAAATGGTTTTACCATGGTTGCTGGTGAGAACCAGCCTAAATCGCCACCTTTTTCTTTAGAGCCAGGGTCTAATGATTTTTCTTTGGCAAGTTTTGCAAAATCGCCACCTTTGCCTAGTTGAGCAATGATGTCTTTAGCTTCCGCTTCAGTTTTAACTAAAATATGACGTGCGCTATATTCTTTATCACCATATGCGGTTTTGTATTTCTCGTAAGCCGCTTTTGTATCTGCGTCTGAAACCGGATGTTTTTTAACATAGTCTTGCAGGAAAACGCTAGTCAGTAGTTTGCGACTACCCAGCTCTTCGCGCGCTTGGAAGTCAGGTTGTTTATCTAGGCCTAGCTTTTGCGCTTCTTGATATACCAGCTCAGAGCTAACAAGCTCATCAATAATTGCTGCTTTAGTGTTGGCGTCGATTTTTTGGCCGTTAGCAGTCACATCTTTGACGATTACATCATAGAGTGATTGTTTAACAGGCTTGCCATTCACTGTTGCTAGCGCATCAGCGGCAAATGCTGATGGAGTCATCGATAAAATAGCAACGGCAATTAATGTTTGTGTTAATTTCATTAGTAAAACATCCTTAAGTATTAAATTTAGGTAATAAATTTGTGACGTATTTTAAACTTCATCTGTTGCAATTGCATGAATGCTGAGTGCGTGAATCTTGTGCGGTATTAAATCTGCCAGCGCCTGATACACAAGGCGATGACGCATTATCTGTGATTTGCCGCAAAAATGCGAGCTGGTGATATTGAGCTTGTAATGTCCACCACCGCCATTGCCCTGATGGCCGGCATGTAGCGCGCTTTCGTCTATTAAATCCAGCGCAGTAGGGGTTAACGCCTGTAAACGTGCTTTGATTAGATCAATCATTTTTAGATTATTAATGCTCAGTAAGTGATACTTAGGGTAGTGTTTTTCTAAAAGGTTTCACTGTGACTTGATGATAAACACCAGCGGTAACGAATGGGTCTTGATTAGCCCAAGTGGTGGCTTCTTCCAGACTTGCAAATTCGGCTACAATTAAACTACCTGAGAATCCAGCTGGGCCAGGGTCTGTACTGTCTATGCTAGGAAAAGGGCCAGCAAGTAGCAGACGGCCTGCATTTTGCAAGTCTTGCAGGCGGCTAAGGTGCTCGGGTCGTGTTGCCAAGCGTTTTTCTAAGCTGTTAGGCGTATCTTCGGCCATGATTGCATACCACATTATTGTGCATCCCCTTTGTCGTCTTCTTTTGGTAGGTACTTACTGATCATCATGGTTTGCAAAATAATAAAGCCAAACATAATGCCGGTAATGCCGAATAGTTTGAAGTTTACCCAAGTATCTTGTGAGTAGTTAAACGCCACATAAAGGTTGATAAAGCCTAGTGCGGTGAACAGCAGGGCCCAGGCAACGTTAAGGGCTGACCAAACATTATCTGGCAATTTAACCTGCTTTTCCATTAGGCTACGCATCGGATTTTTCTTAAAAAAGAGCTGGGAAATCAGCAAGCCCGCTGCAAATAGCCAGTATAAAATGCTGGGCTTCCATTGTATAAAGGTAGGGTCTTTCAGTAATAAAGTGGCGCCGCCAAACACGGTGATGATTACACCGCTGAGTAAGAGCATTTTTTCGACCACGCCATGTTTGATTTTGACATAGACAATCTGCGCGATTGTGGCAACGATGGCCACGGCGGTTGCAGTGAAAATACCAAAAAATTTGAAAGCAACAAAAAACAAAATAACGGGGAACAAATCAAACAGAAACTTCATATTCACTCTTTGTAAATAAAAACTTAGCGACCACGGGTGCCAAACAATACTTTGGCTCGATGTGCTATTTTGCTATTATAGTTACTCGTCTGCAAGGCGTAATTTTAGTTGATGTGAAATACATGAAGCGTTTTAATCAGGTATTTTCTTAGGGGTTGAGCTGGCGCAAGCTGTTGATGACCAATGGTTTAATGATAGATTTACATTCACACTCCAATATTTCTGATGGTTTACTTTCTCCAACCGAGCTTGTTGCACATGCGGCGCAACACGGGGTAAGTGTGCTTGCGCTCACCGACCATGATGATATAAGCGGCCTACCCGAGGCGCGACAGGCGGCTAGCTTGCATGGTATTCAATTAATCCACGGCGTGGAAATTTCAGTGACATGGAAAAAACGCACCTTGCATATCGTTGGCTTAAATGTCGATGTGGAAAATGAGGCGCTCAAGACTGGATTGGCTGCTGTACGCCAAGGTCGCTTGGAGCGCGCTAAGCAGATGTCGGCTGGACTAGAGAAGTCTGGTATTCATGGAAGTTTTGAGTGGGCTTCTGCCCGCGCGGGGCAAAGCATACTGACACGTATGCATTTCGCACGCTTTCTGGTGGAGCATCAGTATGCCAAAGATACAAAATCGGTATTTAAAAAGTATCTAGTCAAAGGCAAGCCCGGTTTTGTTGACCACCAATGGATGGATTTAGAATCAGCCGTGAGTTTGATTGTTAATAGTGGGGGCGAGGCCGTTCTCGCGCATCCTGGGCGTTATGATATACGCCGCACCAATATGTTGTTGCTACTTGAGGAGTTTAGAGGGCTGGGCGGCACGGCGATTGAGGTGGTGACGGGTAGCCACACCGGCGCGCAGTATGTTGAATATGCAAAATATGCACAATTATTCGGTTTAAAGGCATCTCAAGGTTCTGATTACCACGGTAAAGGTATCAGCTTTATGGAAATGGGGCGTTTGCCTGCATTGCCCAGTGGATGCATCCCCGTGTGGCAAGATTGGCCTCATGTGCGGTTGCCATCCGATCCGTCACCAATAGAAAATTAGGGATACATGTCACAATTTTTTAATATTAATTTAAGTAACCCTCAGGCACGTCTAATTGCACAAACCGCGGATATTTTACGTAAAGGTGGCGTGATTGTTTACCCTACAGATTCAGGCTATGCCTTGGGGTGTATGCTTGGGCACGCAGATGCGCAGGCACGTATTCGTCAGATACGGGCGGTAGATGATAAACATTTATTCAGTTTGATGTGCCGTAACTTGGGTGAGTTAGGTAACTACGCGGTGGTGAGTAATAGCCAGTTTCGGCTACTGAAAGCCAATACGCCAGGTGCTTACACTTTTATCCTGAATGCTACGCGTGAAGTGCCGCGTAAATTACAGCATCCCAAACGCAGTACCATCGGCATCCGCGTACCGCAGCATCCTGTGGTGCAGGCTTTGCTAGAGGCAATTGATACGCCATTACTTAGCATGACCTTGAGTTTACCTCATGAAGAGGATGTGTCTATGATGGCACCATGGGAAATTCGTGAGCGCTTGGAGCATGTGGTGGATTTAGTGATTGAGGTAGAGCATTGCGAGGCTGGCGCGACTACCGTGATTGATTTAACCGGTGACACTCCTGTGCTGGTGCGTGAAGGTTTGGGCGACTTAAGCCCGTTTTCTTTTTAACCGTGGTAAGTGTAATTGGGGTAAATAAGATTTTGATTGATTGGGTTAATCATCTGCCCAAAATACATACCCGCAACATATTCCCAATACATACCTAGAGTAGAGCGATTTATGGAACTAACCATCATACAAAAAATAGTAGTTTATGCATTGCCCGTGATTTTTGCCATTACCGTGCACGAAGCTGCGCACGGCTATGTGGCAAAGTATTTTGGCGATATGACGGCTTTTAATGCCGGGCGCATTACGCTTAATCCGTTAAAGCATATTGATCCGTTTGGTACAGTTGTGCTGCCAGCGTTAACCATTATGCTGGGCGGTATTTTGTTTGGCTGGGCTAAACCTGTCCCTGTGGATTTTGGGCGTTTGCGTAATCCTAAGAAAGACATGCTGTGGGTGGCGGCGGCGGGGCCAGCTTCAAACTTTGTCATGGCTGTGTTCTGGGTGCTCGCGCTGAAATACGCTGCGTTCGCCCCCGACGCGATTGCTTACCCAGTCTCGTTAATGGCTGAAGCCGGCATCAAGATTAATTTGGTTTTAATGGTACTTAATTTATTGCCGTTGCCGCCGTTGGATGGCGGGCGTATTGCCGTGAGTTTGTTGCCGTACCGACTGGCGCGTCCGTTTGCCAGAATAGAGCCATATGGTTTTGTTATTTTAATCGTACTTTTATTTACTGGCGTACTGGGTAGTATCCTGCAGCCGTTAATTAGCCTAGTAGGCGGATTGCTGAGCAATCTTTTGTAAGCACTGGGTGATTGGCTTTGCCAGCATAGTTAGTATAATAAGCACATATTTAATTTAGGGTTTTTCATCACATGGCAATAGAACGCGTTTTATCGGGCATGCGCCCTACAGGCAATCTGCATTTAGGGCACTATAACGGTGTGTTGAAAAACTGGATACGCTTGCAGCATGAACACGAGTGTTTGTTTTTTGTTGCCGACTGGCATGCGTTAACTACGCACTACGATACGCCAGAGGTGATTGAAGAAAGCGTGTGGGAAATGGTGATTGACTGGTTAGCCGCCGGTGTAGACCCAGCAAGTGCGACTATCTTTATCCAATCTCGCGTACCAGAGCATGCAGAGTTACACACATTACTCTCGATGATTACTCCTTTGAGCTGGCTAGAGCGCGTGCCTACCTATAAAGACCAGCAAGAAAAGTTATCAAGTAAAGACTTATCAACCTATGGCTTTTTAGGTTATCCATTACTGCAAAGTGCCGATATCTTAATCTACAAGGCAACACAGGTGCCTGTAGGTGAAGACCAAATTCCGCATATTGAATTCACGCGTGAGATTGCGCGTCGCTTTAACCATATTTACGGCAAAGAAAAAGGTTTTGAAGAAAAAGCTGAAGCCGCGATTAAAAAACTAGGCAGCAAACGTGGTTCGCTCTATCAGGAAATGCGTACTGCTTATCAGCAAAGTGGCGACGAAGAAGCCTTGGAAACAGCACGTGCGATGATTCAAGAGCAACAAGGCATGAGCATGGGCGATAAAGAGCGTTTGCTGGGTTATCTTGAGGGCGGTGGCAAAATGATTTTGATCGAGCCAGACTACAAGTTAACACCGGCATCAAAAATGCCAGGTTTAGATGGCCAAAAAATGTCTAAATCGTACAACAACACGATTTCATTACGTGAAGATGTAGATAGCGTTGCTAAAAAAATCAAAACCATGCCGACAGACCCTGCGCGTATTCGTCGCACTGATCCAGGTGATCCGGCAAAGTGTCCAGTATGGCAGTTGCATGAAATTTACTCAGACAAATCTACCCAAGATTGGGTGCAATCTGGCTGTCGAGGCGCAAGCATCGGCTGTATTGAGTGTAAGGGCCCAGTGATTGAGGGTGTGCTTAAAGAGCTAAAACCGATTCAAGAACGTGCTGCAGAGTATGCAGAAGACCCAACCTTAGTGAAAAACATTGTTGCTGATGGTTGCGAGCGTGCAAGAAAGCTAGCGCGTGAAACCATGCGTGATGTGCGTGATGCGATGGGGTTGAATTATAGCTAGCGCTATATGGTGATAGAGGCCCAGCGCAATGCAAAAATTAAGGGTGAGGAATTCACAACCCTCCCCAAAGATTTATATATTCCGCCAGATGCCTTGGAGGTTTACCTAGAGGCCTTTGAAGGCCCGCTGGATTTGTTGCTGTATTTAATCCGTAAACATAATTTAGATATTCTAGATATTCCGATGGCGGACTTAACCCGTCAATACGTGCAGTATGTAGAAAAAATGCGGGCAATCAAGCTGGAACTGGCCGCGGATTATTTGCTGATGTCGGCGATGCTGATTGAAATTAAATCACGCATGTTATTGCCTAAACCAGCAGAAATCGCAGAAGAAGATGACCCGCGTGCTGAACTAGTGCGACGCCTGATGGAGTATGAGGCCATCAAGCTTGCAGCGCAGAGACTGGATGAGATGCCGAAAGTTGGTGATGGTATTAGCGTTGCCAGTGCCTATTTTGAACAAATCAGTTTAGTGAAGCCACCGGAAGTCAGCTTAGTTGACCTGACTGAGGCGTGGCGTAATGTGCTGAAGCGGGCTAGCCACTTTCAGCATCATAAAGTAGGGCGTGCTGAGCTTTCTGTGCGAGAGCATATGAGCCTGATTCTTCGTCGCCTACAATCTGCACGCATGCTGGAATTTACCGAACTGTTTGATATCGCCCATGATGGTATTCCAAAATTAGTGGTATGTTTTTTAGCGATATTGGAGCTTGCACGCGAAGGTTTATTGCGTATTACTCAGCAGCAGGCTTTTTCACCGATATATGTACAAATCAACAGCGATGAGTGAAGCCAGTAATATTCGTGAATTGAAAAATGTGCTGGAGGCAGCCTTGCTGACCTCACATCAGCCATTGTCTTTAGATGACATGCTGCGCTTATTTACTGAGCGCATGGAGCGTGCAACGCTGCGCATGCTGCTCGATGAATTAAAGCAGGATTGGGCAGAGCGCACCATGGAATTGGTGCAGGTGGCTTCTGGCTATCGTTTTCAGGCGCGGGAAAAATATACGACTTATTTAATGCGTCTGCATCCAGAAAAACAGGTGAAATACTCGCGTGCGGTGATGGAGACCCTCGCGATTATTGCTTATCGCCAACCCGTAACGCGCGGTGATATTGAAGAGATTCGAGGTGTGGCCGTTAACCCTAATGTGATGCGTCAGTTACAAGAGCGTGATTGGGTTGATGTGGTTGGTCAGCGCGAGGTGCCGGGCCGCCCCTCTTTATATGCAACCACTAAGCATTTCTTGAATGACTTTAACTTACGTTCTTTGGATGAGTTGCCGGCGATGGAAGTATTTGTGCAGCCTGGGGCGTAACAATCGCATCTAAGTAAACATGCCAGACTGCTTTATTTTTTTGCGATTTGATTGCAAATTGCAAAACAGTCAGCCAAGCTAAAGTCGGCAAACCTAGTCACTTAATCTCAATAAAATAATCTTGATATTGCAACCCTAAGTGCCGATATCACTGTCATCACTGGTGATAAATCTATTTTATCTACTGCGATTTACTTTATCTGCGGTAAAATTGCAATATTCAATCAAATTAGCGAATTATCATGGCACGTCCTTTTAAGCAACAACGCGATCCGCAACGTCCTGTACGCAGACCAACTACCAATTTCACACCGCTTGCTGTAGATCCAGATGCGCCAGCTGTACCAACGCAACGCTTGCACAAGCTATTGGCATTGGCGGGCTTAGGTTCGCGTCGCGACATGGAAGAGCTGATTGCCAGCGGCCGTGTGACCGTTAACGGTAAAGTTGCCGAGGTAGGTGCAGGCGTGACTGAGCATGATGTGGTACGTTTAGATAGCCGCCCATTACGTTTGCCGTTTGAGCCTGAGTTACCGCAAGTATTGATTTACCATAAACCTGAAGGTGAAATCGTGAGCCAGGACGACCCGGAAGGTCGTGCGAGCGTGTTTGATAAATTACCAAAAGTGAAACATGGTAAATGGATTGCCATTGGCCGTTTGGATATGAATACCAGTGGCTTATTGATATTCACAACTTCAGGTGAGCTAGCAAACCGATTTATGCACCCACGCTATGAAGTAGAACGTGAGTATGCAGTGCGTATTTTTGGTGAATTGACAGAAGGTCAAATCGCACAGCTTAAAGAAGGTATCGAACTGGAAGATGGCCCAGCTAATTTTGATAGCATTATCCCGCAGGGCGGAGAAGGCGCAAACCACTGGTATCAGGTGATTCTGCGTGAAGGCCGTAACCGTGAGGTGCGTAGGCTGTTTGAGGCGTTTCAATTACCTGTAAGCAGACTAATGCGCGTGCGCTTTGGCCCGGTGAACCTACCTCCACGTGTTAAGCGCGGTAAAATGCTGAAGCTGGAACAAAAAGAAGTTGTCGGTTTATTAGAATGGGCAGACTTGCCCGTACCAAAAGCACCGTTACGCCAATTAACACAACGCGAGAAATTAAAATCAACCGCGGTGTTTACGCCAAAAGTACGTAAGCAACGTGTTAGTGCGTTGGATAGGCCACCGCGTGATGCCGCTGAAGGCGATGCTAAGGGCTATCGTGGTAAACCGGATTCAGCACGTGGTACAGCTGCTAAGAAACCCGCACCAAGAAAACCAGCAGCTAATCGTCGTGTGCGCCAGACCAGTGATTTAAACGCGCCACAGATGCAGAAGAAAAATGATAGGAATCGGGGCAGAGGTTAATAGTTACTTTGTCGGATGCCTTCTAATGTAGAATCCTGTACTCAATAAATAATAATAAGGCATAAATATGCGTCAGAATTTAATATCATTAGGTATCCTACTATCGGTGAGCGGTTGCGCCACTATATCTCAGGGCACTCAGCAATTAATTACTTTTAAACTAGAACCTAAAGAGGCTGTTTGTGAAGTTAGCCGTGTAGGAGATGGTAAGCTTGGTAGCATTAGTGGTAAATCTAACATTATTCAAGTAGGTAAGGATAAGGATGATATTGTCGTTGTTTGTAATGCTGAAGGTTACGCACAGTCAACTACCAAGATTGTAAGTGGTGCAACGGGGGCAGGCGTTACAGGCGTATTACTAGATCTAGGAATCACAGACATGATTACAGGTGCAATGTATCGTTATCCTGAGGATGTGACTATTGTTCTTGTTCCTGAAACAAAAGTCAGCACTAAATAAACTTTAAATATATCGTGAATTAAAAATAGCCCATTTATGGGCTATTTTTATTATTGCAGTCAGTGATTATTTCTTAGTAAGACGCCACAATGAGGTCACTTCTGCTTTTCTTGCTGCATGCAAAGGGTCGCTCGCATCTAGTGTTTTGTTATGTGATGCTTTGGTGTCCATTTTATCAATTACTTTTAAATCTGCTGCGCTTATCCATGCCAGCAGCTCATCGCGTGTTCTTAAGCCTAAGTGTTCAGCAAAGTCTGAAAGTATTAACCAGCCCTCACCAGCATCGTTTAAATGCGCTTTAAGGCCATTTAAGAAGCCTTTTAGCATTTGGCTGTTCTCATCATAGATGGCAGACTCCAGCACTGAGCTTGGTCTTGCTGGTAACCATGGTGGATTACATACAATTAAATCAGCTTTGCCGTATGACTCATCTGGAAATAGGTTTGCATTGAGCACGGTCACTGCATTTTTCATCTCAAGCTGGTTGATATTCTTTTGTGCGCAGTCCAATGCGCGTTGCGCATTGTCGGTTGCGATAACAGTTTTAACGCCACGGTTTGCCAGTATTGCCGCCAGCACGCCGGTACCGGTACCAATGTCAAACGCTGTGGTACATGGAGTTGGCAATGGCGCTGTATCTACTAGCGTTAGGTATTCTCCGCGAATCGGTGAAAACACACCGTAGCTCGGGTGGATTTTATTGTTAATGACACTAATTTCTACGCCATTTTTGCTCCACTCGTAAGCGCCGATTAAACCTAGAATCTCCCGTAAGGACACCACAAATGACTGTGTGCTTTTGCCGTAGGCATGCTCGCAAGCAGCTTTGATATCTGGGGCACGACGTAGATTGATATGATAGCCAACACTGACTTCTAGCAATAACATGCCTAAAATACGAGCCTTTTGTGATTGCGCTTGGCGATGCAAATGAAACGCTTCCGTCATATTGGTGGGTGCTTTTTTCGGCTTTTTACCCGGGCGATCGATTCTGCGCGAGATGGCCTGCATCAGCTGTTTTGCATTTTGAAAATCACCGCGCCATAACAGTGCCGTGCCTTCGCAGCATAGCTTGTAAGCAGCATCGGCTTTGATGGTGTCGTCTGCAACCTGTACTTTTTTTGGTGCAGGTGTTGCATTTTCAGAGTGCCATACGCTGGTTTTGGTTTTGCTAGCTTCTTGCCAGCTGATTGTTGGGGTGTCGTTCAAAATGGGTTAACCTTGCTGGTAATTGTATATATAGTTGGTTTTATTGCGTCGTGTTGGCGACTGACATTCGCTTCTCGTTACAGTTTTTTATGTCACAGAGAGTGAGAATACTGCCGAATTATAATCGCAATGTGCGACTGGCTGTATTTATTCTGAATGTAGCGTTTTAATTGCGGATGTGTTTGTTGATATTCGTGCTTATCACAGCGTGCTTTACTAATAGGAAAGCGCTTTGTGTGGGCAGGCTGTTCGCGCGCTGGACGGCGGGTGTATCACTAGACAGCAAGTAATCCTTTGCTTGCCGTCTGGTGTTTGATAGGTATCTAGCTGTAATTGCTACAGTGCTACTAATTGATCGCGAGTGAGTAGGAATACAAAAGCATCACCTGACGACACTTCTAGCCAAGTAAATGGTAGGTCTGGGTAAGCTTCGAGCACTGCATCACGGTTGTGGCCAATTTCAACAACGAGTATCCCGTCTTCAGTCAAATAGTTGGCAGCTTCGCGCAAAATGGTATGCGTATGGTCCAGGCCAGCAACACCACTGCCGAGGGCCAGTTGTGGCTCATTGCGATATTCTGCGGGCAATGCAGCCATGGATGGTGCATCTACGTAGGGAGGGTTGCTAATGATTAAGTCGTATTGTTTGCCTTTTAGTTGGCTAAACATATCTGATTTAATGGCGGTAATACGGTCTTGTAAACCGTAGCTGTTGATATTGATGTTACACACATCAATCGCATCTTGTGAAATATCAATCACATCGACTGCCGCATCTGGGAATGCATCCGCTAATAGCACGCCTAAACAGCCACTACCAGTGCAAATGTCTGCCGCATTGTTGATCAGCTCCGGGAACTCAATCCAAGGCGCTAAACCATCGTTGACTAATAGTTCGGCAATAAAAGAGCGTGGAATCAGCACACGCTCATCAACAAAGAATTTAAAGCCTTGCAACCAAGCTTGTTTTAACAGATAAGCGGTGGGGGTGTGTTTGGTAATGCGTTGTTCTACAAAGCTAGCGAGTTTGCTGCGCTCGCTGTTGGTAAGCTTTGCGTCTAGAAAGTTATCAAGTGTATCTAGCGGTAGGTGCAATGCCCCCATGACGAGCCACAACGCTTCGTCGTAGCTGTTGTCTGTGCCGTGACCGTAAAAAATGTCGGAGACTTCAAATTGGCTCACGGCGAATCTGATCCAGTCACGTATTGTCAGCAGTTCGGTAGTTTCTTGATTGTAGGTCATTATTTTGTAAGCGATTGGATTGAGCATATAAACAGGCGGTCTTTGATCAAACCGCCTCACGTTTACCTGCTATTTCAAAAGCTTTTCCATGGTTAATTGATAAGTTTGTTTCAGTGGCTCTATATCGGCCACGCCTACACATTCATTTAGTTTATGGATGGTTGCATTGAGCGGTCCGAACTCAATCACTTGTTTGCAGATGTCTGCAATAAAGCGCCCATCCGAGGTGCCACCTGTGGTTGATAGTTCTGGTGTAATGCCGTAAGCCTGCTCAATAGCGCCAGAAATGGCTTCTACAAGGTTGCCGCGTGGCGTGATGTAAGGCGGAGAGTACTCCCACTCCAGTGTGTACTCTAGTTCATGCTTATCTAAAATCGCATGCACGCGGCTTCTTAAGTTTTGCTCTGTGCTACCTGCGCCATCGAGTTCTGGACAGAATCTGAAGTTGAACAGTATCTCTACTTCACCCGGCACCACGTTAGTAGCACCTGTGCCGCCATTCATATTGGATATCTGCCATGACGTAGGTGGAAAGTATTCGTTGCCGTTGTCCCATACCGTTTCTACCATATCTTTAATAGCGGGTGCTGCCATGTGAATGGGGTTCTTTACCAAGTGCGGGTAGGCAATGTGGCCTTGTATGCCTTTAACCACCAAGTTGCCAGAGAGCGAACCGCGACGGCCATTTTTAATCATGTCGCCGACTTTTTTATTGCTGGTTGGCTCGCCAACGATACAGTAATCAATCAACTCACCGCGCGCTTTCAGTGCTTCTACCACTTTTACCGTACCGTTAACCGCGATACCTTCTTCATCTGAGGTAATTAGTAGGCCGATAGAGCCTTGATGGTTTGGATTTCCTGCCACAAAGGCTTCAATGCTAGTGATAAACGCAGCTAAAGAGGTTTTCATGTCCGCTGCGCCACGCGCATAGAGCATACCGTCTTTAATGGTTGGTTCAAATGGTGCCGTGTGCCATTTATCTAATGGACCGGTCGGTACCACGTCGGTATGGCCTGCAAATACCAGCAATGGTGCTGTTGTGCCACGGCGTGCATAAAAGTTATCAACATCCCCAAAGCGCATACGCTCGATTTTAAAGCCCAATGGCTCTAAGCGTGAAATCATCAACTCTTGACAGCCAGCATCTAGCGGCGTGTTTGATTGACGTTGCAGGAGGTCGATTGCTAACTCTAAAGTTGTGCTCATGGTAGAAAGGATTCTCTGTATAAAGTTTCATCAAAGCCCAAGCCTATGAATTTGTTATCGTTGACTAAAATAGGACGTTTGATCACTGAGGTTTTAGCTTGCATGAGTGCCGTGGCGGCCGTGTTATCGGTAATGCTGGATTTTGTTGCTTCATCAAGTCCGCGCCAGGTCAGGCCGGCACGGTTGATGAGTTTTTCCCAAGGATATTGGGTCAGCCATTGCTGAATCGTTGCTGCATCAATGCCTGATTTTTTGAAATCATGAAATGTATAGGCAACACCGTTTTCATCAAGCCAAATGCGGGCTTTTTTTACGGTGTTGCAATTTGGAATGCCATAAAGCGTGAGCATTGTATTTTGGGCTTCTAAAGCTTAAATACCGCGAAGTAATTCGTTAATGCCTACTTTACCTAGTGTTTTAGCATCCACTTTTTTCACGATGACTGCACAGTAAAGGCTGTAGCTTCCATCTTTTGATGGCAAGTTACCTGAAACCACTACAGAACCTGCTGGTACGCGGCCGTAGAACACTTCACCTGTTTCGCGGTCATAGATTTTGGTTGATTGACCAATATAAACACCCATAGAGATTACGCAGTTATCTTCAACAATCACGCCTTCAACTACTTCAGAACGCGCGCCGATGAAGCAGTTGTCACCAATGATGGTAGGACCAGCTTGTACAGGCTCTAATACGCCACCAATACCTACGCCACCGCTTAAGTGTACGTTTTTACCGATTTGTGCGCATGAACCTACGGTTGCCCATGTGTCTACCATGGTGCCTTCGCCCACGTAAGCACCGATGTTGACGTATGAAGGCATCAATACCGCATTTTTACCGATAAATGAACCGCGACGTACGATTGCATTCGGCACCACACGGAAGCCGCCTGCTTTAAAATCTTCTTCAGTGTAATCAGCAAATTTTGGCGGTACTTTATCAAAGTATTTGGTGACGCCATCATCCATTAACTCATTGTCTTTCAGACGGAATGAAAGCAAAACTGCTTTTTTCAACCATTGGTGTGTTTCCCATTGTTGCGTATCAGCTACACGGCTAGCTACACGTAGTTTGCCGCTATCTAAATCTGCAAGCACAGACGCTACAGTAGCTTTGATTTCAGCAGATGCATTGCCTGGGTTGATGTTGGCGCGGTCTTCAAACGCTGCTTCTATAATGCTTTGACGTGGATCCATAAAAGTCTCTATTGATTTTGAATAAGTTGGTAAATTAATTAATGCGACATTTTAACTCAAACAGGAGAATAGCCCAAAAATAAAGCGCACAACTTACGCTGTACGCTTGAGTAATCGCTATCAGTGAGGGTTACTTGCCAGTTTTTGCTGCGTTGTAAAGCGGCCTAACTTTAGGCGCTAATGCACGTAATTCTGCAATGCGGCTTGCACTGGCTGGGTGGGTGCTAAGAAACTCAGGTGGTTTTGCACCACCTTGCACCTCCATTTTTTGCCACAAGGTGACGGCGGCGTCTGGATTGTAACCAGCACGCGCGGCAAGCTCTAAACCAATTTTATCAGCCTCACGCTCTTGCTCGCGTCCGTTAGGTAATGCAAAAAACAGTTGTGAGCCCATGCTGGCTGCCTGCATGGACGCATTACCAACAACAGCGCCGGTACTGGAAGATAGCACCGCGCCTAGGGCCTGCAAGCCAAACTGTTGCACGTATGCTTGTGACATGCGCTCGCGCCCGTGTTCACGCAGTGCATGGGCGATTTCATGGCCAATAACGGCGGCTAGTTCATCATCGGTCGCTTTTAGTTTATCTATCAAGCCTGTGTACACCATGATTTTTCCGCCAGGCATGCAATAAGCATTAAGTTCGTCATTATTTTCTACGTTGACTTCCCATTTCCACTGGGAGGCATCTGGTCTAAATACACCGACCTGAGCGATGAGCCTGTTGGAGATTTTTCGTACGCGCTCAAGCTGCGTTTTATTAGCATTGAGGGTTTTTTTCTTTTCAGCCTCTTGCAAGGTTTGGGTATAAGCCTGAGTCGACATGGTGGTGACTTGTGACTCCGGCAGGAGTAGTAACTGAGTACGTTTTACCCCGGATACGCTGTCTTGGGTTGTGGTGGCGCAGCCGCTTAAGTAAGCCATGAATACTGCTGAGATAATGAGGCTGGATCGTTTGAATCTGAATAGAGGTATCATTTTTATTAATCCGTAGGCGTGGTCTAAACAGTAACGCATGACATGCGGTTTGGTTGAATGTCATGCGATAACTAAACAAGGGAAAGCACGAAACAAGTGCCTGACTCAGCGAATCGCCTCGTTGCTCGGTATTTGCAACTTCGCTGAATGCCGCACTATCTCGGTTCCTGCGTCTCGTAGGCCTTGTATTTCATCTCGCTTGACGATTTACTCTGCTTTCCCCAAGATTTACATCTTACCCAGTGTTAGAAGGTGACTTGCGTCCCAAGTTCAACCACACGGTTGGGTGGTAGCTTAAACTGGTTGGTAATTGTTTCTGCACTGCGGAACAGCCCAATAAATATTTTTTTGCGCCAGTAAGCCATTTCTGGTGATTCATGTGCAATTAAAATTTCTTTACCGATAAAGTAGGAGGTGTCCATTGCCTCCAACACCAAACCTTTTTCTGCGCACAGTGCCAGGTCTCTAGGTAAGTCTGGCTCATCTTTAAACCCGTACTGCACCGTCACGCGGTAAAACTCATGCGGTAAGACTTCAACGGTCACGCGGTCACTAGGTGCGGTACGCGGAAAGTCTAAGAACTTCACTGTCAGGATCACCACTTTCTCATGCAGCACTTTATTGTGCTTCAGATTATGCAACATGGCATGCGGTACGCCCTCTGGGTTGGGGGTCATGAATAATGCAGTGCCGGCAACACGCATTGGTGGGTGTGCACTAATGGCTTCGATGAAAGGATCCAATGCCATCGCTTCGTTTTTAAGGTGCTTGTACAGCATGTTGCGGCCAGTTTTCCAGGTGATCATCAAGGTGAAAATGACCACGCCAATGATTAACGGCACCCAGCCGCCATCAGGAATTTTAAGTACGTTGGCACTAAAGAACGCGATATCAACAGTTAAAAATAGGGCAACCAAGGCACCGGTGCGCAGTTTGCTCCAGCCCCATAAGTTGTGGAACACAATGCCAGCCAGTAGGGTGGTAATCACCATATCACCGGTCACAGCAATGCCGTAGGCTGCTGCCAGATTGCCTGATGAACCAAAGCCGATGACAAGGACCATAACCGCAATCATTAGCCCCCAGTTAACGCGCGGCATGTAGATTTGCCCTTGTTGGCTTTCAGAGGTGTGCGATACATGCATACGTGGCAAAAAGCCCAGTTGCAATGCCTGGCGTGATACGGAAAACGCGCCGGTAATCACTGCTTGCGAGGCGATTACTGCCGCCATGGTCGCTAAAATAATTAGCGGGAATAACATCCATTCAGGCGCAAGCAGGTAAAAAGGATTTTTGACTGTAGCTGGATTTTTGAGCACGAGTGCGCCTTGTCCAAAATAGTTCAGGATGAGTGCAGGCAATACAAAGCCGAACCATGCCATCCGAATCGGAAAGCGCCCAAAGTGCCCCATGTCGGCATAGAGTGCTTCAGCACCAGTTACCGCCAGCACCACCGCGCCTAATGCCACAAAGGCAATCCAAGGGCTGAGTTGGAAGAAGTGGATAGCGTAAATCGGGTTGAGCGCATTGATGATGGCCGGGTACTGCATAATGCCATGGATGCCCAATACTGCTAAGGTACTAAACCATATCAGCATAATAGGGCCAAAAAAAGCGCCTACCAGTGCGGTACCTTTATTTTGTGCCCAGAATAAGAGAAATAATACGACCAGTGTAATCGGGAGGATAAGCGGGTGCAGAATTGGGGCGGAAACTTCCAAACCTTCCACCGCTGATAATACTGAAATTGCAGGGGTAATAATGCCATCTGCATAAAACATACAAGCACCTAAAATGCCTAATAGCATGATGTTGCGCTGTTTTTCCGGGTTTTTTGCAACGTTGCGACTCGCCAGTGCCAGCAGCGCCATAATGCCACCTTCGCCGCGGTTATCCGCTCGCATCACAAATGCGACGTATTTAACCGACACCACCATAATAAGCGCCCAAACAATAAGCGATAAAATACCAAACATATTGGTTTCAGTGAGTGGTACCGGATGTGCTCCAACTGAAAACACTTCTTTAATGGTATAGAGGGGGCTTGTACCAATATCTCCAAAAACCACGCCTAGTGCGGCAAGTGTAAGTGCTGAGCGATTGGTGTTGTTACCAGAGGCTGATGACATTGTCGTTTGATTGCATGCTAATAATTGAGGTGGCTATTATCAGTCAATTTCTGTACTAAACCAATCAATTTGTATTTGTTTCGATTGAAAAATTAATTCGCCTAGTGTTTTATTTTTGTAATATTGGCTTCAGCAGAGCCTGAACCAAAAGTTAAGGTGACTTCATCCCCATTTTGCAATTGACTGCTGGTGCTGACGATATTACCTAATTTGTTTTGTACAAAAGCGTAGCCGCGCGTGAGTACTGCCTGTGGATTTAGGTGTTGTAGATTCTGGTTAAGGCGCAGCAGGTTTTGTTGCTTGCGCTGTAATTGCTGGCTGATGCTATTGTTCAGGCGATTAGTTAACTGTATGACCTGGTTTTTTTGCTGTGCGATTTGCTGTGATGGTGAAATCACTCTGCGTGCTAGGTAGTCTAAAGCTTGAGATTTCTGGTTTAGTACAAATTGCATGTTTTTTGCCAACTGTAGCTTTAACTGATTAGTTTTATTCAGTATATCTGCACGCGACGGTGTTGCCAGTTCTGCGGCGGCAGTGGGAGTTGCCGCGCGAGTGTCGGCCACAAAGTCGCAGATGGTGAAGTCGGTTTCATGCCCAACGCCGCTAATGGTTGGGATGGTGCAGTTGGCAATCGCACGGGCGACAATTTCTTCATTAAACTGCCATAAGTCTTCAATACTGCCGCCACCGCGACAAATAATGAGCACATCACACTCGGCACGTTCATGCGCTGTGTTGATTGCATTGGCGATAAGCTGCGCGGCACCTTTGCCTTGCACCGGGGTAGGGTAAATAATAACCGGGATGTTGGGCATGCGGCGTTTGAGTGTGGTGAGCACATCTCTTAATGCGGCGGCATCGGCAGAGGTTACCACGCCAATTTGTTTGGGGTGTTTGGGAATTGCGCACTTGATGTCAGCATCAAATAAACCTTCAGCGCTGAGTTTTCTTTTCAGTTTTTCAAACGCTTCAAATAGTGCACCTAGTCCTGCACGTTGCACAAACTCTACCGTAAGCTGAAAGTCGCCACGTGCTTCGTATAGTGTCACTGTGGCGCGCGCTTCGATTTTATCTCCCTCACGCGGGGTAAAGTCAACGTAACTATTGCGACCTTTAAACATGACGCAACGCACTTGCGCACCTGCATCTTTGAGTGAAAAGTACCAATGGCCACTGGCCGCACGCGTAAAGTTAGACACCTCGCCAGAGACCCAAAACAGTGGAAAGCTTTGTTCCAAAATATTTTTTGCTATGCGGTTAAGTTCGCTGACAGTCAGCACTTTAGCGTTGGAACTGCCTTCCTGAGATAAATTTGCTGCGAAGTCTGTCAAAATGGGCTTAATCCGTTAAAATGATTTTTTGAGATTATATCGTGACGGACATCATGCTAAATAAAATTCTTATTGGACGAACAGGTTATTTCATAGGTTTTGTGGGCTGCTTTGCGTTGGTTGGGCTGGCATTGTGGATACAAACAAAATTCGGCTTGGAGCCCTGTCCGTTGTGCATCTCACAGCGTATCGTGTTTATGTCACTGGGTGTTTTGTTTTTAGTGGCGGCATTGGTGCCTAAGTGCTTGAAGTTTCAATCACTATTTCAAGTGTTGGCAGCATTGGGCGGCGCGGGTGTTGCCATTCGCCATTGGTGGATACAAGCACATAAAGAAGAGATGATTGCAGACTGTGGCGTGGGTTTTGATTACATGTTTGAGAACTTCCCATTACAAAAAGCCTTGACACTAGTGTTTAAAGGCACTGGTGATTGCGCTGCGATTGACTGGACATTTTTAGGGCTGACTATCCCGCAGATGTCGCTTATCGCTTTTATCGGTTTTGGTGCGTATGCCGTGTATTTGCTTAAATTAAATAGTAAAAAGTAAATCTAAATGACAACAGATGTGAAACAGCAGAGAATTGATTGAATGTACAAAACGATAGACAACTTCGTCGGCAATACGCCATTAGTTAAATTGCAACGTATGGCGGGGAATACCAGTAATACTATTTTATTGAAGCTTGAGGGGAATAACCCAGCCGGTTCAGTGAAAGATAGACCTGCATATTCGATGATTACGCGTGCAGAAGCCCGTGGCGAGATTAAACCGGGCGATACTTTGATTGAAGCAACGAGCGGCAATACCGGTATCGCGCTGGCGATGGTGGCGGCGATGCGTGGATATAAAATGATCTTGGTCATGCCAGACAACCAGAGCGTAGAGCGCCGCCAAAGCATGAAGGCCTATGGCGCAGAGTTGGTGCTGACTCCTAAAGACGGCAGTATGGAACTAGCACGCGATGTTGCCATGAAAATGCAGGCAGAAGGCGAAGGTATTGTGCTTGACCAATTTGGCAATGCAGACAATCCATTAGCACATTATGAGGGGACGGGCCCTGAAATCTGGCGTGATACCGAGGGTAAAGTCACACATTTTGTATCTAGCATGGGCACAACTGGCACTATCATGGGTACCTCACGTTTTTTGAAAGAGCAAAATCCTAATATTCAAATTGTGGGCGTACAGCCTGAAGAAGGGGCGCAAATTCCTGGTATTCGTAAATGGCCGGAAGCGTATCTGCCGAGTATTTATAATGCCAGTGCAGTGGATGAGCTGATTTACGTGAGCCAGAAGCATGCCGAAGATACCACACGTAAATTAGCCACAATGGAAGGTATATTTGCCGGCATTTCATCCGGAGGGGCTTTGTATGCCGCATTGCAATTGTCTAAACGTGTGGAAAATGCCGTGATTGTCAGCATTGTGTGTGACAGAGGTGATCGTTACCTCTCTACAGGTGTTTATCCGTCGTAGTACACCCAATATGATCGCGCTTAGTCGCATTGTTAGTGTTTGCTGTTTAATCTGCTATAGCATTGCTGCACATGCGGTTTCTGAGGTTTCTATCAGCGTAGAGCGTCTTGAGCATGCAATGGGCACTGCCAAAGACATTGCACTGAAGGTTCAGCTGACCCAGCCTAAACCTAGCGTTACGTTACATGCGGCATTAAAACCAGCAGAAGCAGATGTGCAGCACAAACCGAATGCGTGGACGCAGCTAGATCTCAGTTGCAATCTGCCACAACGGCGCAGTGTTGATGCGGTGCGCTGTGACAATGGTCGCTTAAAAAGCGCACGCCTAGATTTGCCTTTTAATTTGGATATCAACCATTTATTTCAGCGCAATCAGCTGGATGTTGATGCGGCTCTATACTTAAAGGGCGGCAGCTTTAGTGATGAAGCTGGGTTGCATGCCGCAGAAAAGCTGAGCGGTGTAATGGCCATTGCACTAAAACGCGAAGCGCAAGGGTGGCGTTGGCGGACCTCTCTGGATTGGCAAACTGGTGAAGTATTCTGGCAACCTTTTTATATTGAAAGTGGCGGTCATGCGTTACAGGCGGCTGGCACGTTAAGAGATGATGTGCTTGAGGTTAATCAGGCGCATTTTAAAATTAACCGTGTGGGTGAGCTGGATGCGGATGGTGCTGTGCGTCTTAGTGACTTTAAGCTGCTGGATTTTAATGCCAAACTACCAAAACTAGATCTTGGTGCGGCTTATCCTTTGCTGTTCAAGCCATTGTTAGGCAATACCGCATTTAATAATGCGACGATTGATGGCACGGCCGCATTGCAACTTAAAGTAAAAAATACAGAGTTGCAATCATTCAATTTGCAGCTGAATGATGTAGATGTGGTGGATATTAATAATAAGTTTGCTTTTTATCAGCTAAATGCAAATATCCCATGGAGTTACGAGGCATCCAACCCAGTACGCTTGAGTTATGCGCGTGGCAGTTTGCTCAATTTGCCGTTAGGTCAAACCGAAATTAATGCAGAGGTGAACCGCTATGCAATCACTGCGCCTAATATTCGTCTGCCAGTGTTAGATGGTGCTTTAAGCTTATCTAATCTATCCGCAACGCGTCTGCACAATGAGTGGTTTTGGCACTTGAGCGCTAAGTTGGAGCCAATTTCGATGGAAGGCTTTAGTACGCAACTTAAGCTGCCACGAATGTTAGGTAAGGCGTCAGCGCAAATTCCTTTAGTGACCTACAGTGGCGGCATACTCACTACGGATGGCAGTGTGGTACTCAATGTATTTAATGGCACAGCGACGGTCACACAGCTGACTATGCGCACGCCCTTGGGCATTGCACCTAAATTAAATGCGGATATTGCCTTAAGAAATTTAGAGCTAGGCGAGCTTACCCGAACATTTTCATTTGGAGCCATTGAAGGTAAATTGGATGGCGATATTAAAGGCTTGGAGCTGCAAAACTGGAAGCCGGTGACCTTTGATGCTCGGATACAGAGTAGCCCAGGTAAATATCCCAAAAAGATTTCACAACGAGCGGTAGAAAATATTTCAGCATTAGGTGGCGGTGGGGCAGCTGCTGCCGTGCAGCGTAGTTTTTTACGTTTTTTTGAGCAGTTTAATTACGGCAAGATGGGGCTAAGTTGCCGCTTACGCAATGATATTTGCGAAATGGGTGGTGTGGAGTCAACCGCGCATGGGTACATTATCGTTAAAGGAAGTGGCATCCCTGCGATTACGGTGATGGGGTACAATCAGACAGTAGGCTGGAGCGAGCTGTTAGCGCGTATTGAGCGCGTGATTGATGGCAACACTAAGGCTGTAGTGCGTTAGCACACTGTGCATTTTGGATAAATGCTGCAATATATATGATGCACTAAGCGCCCTGAATTAAAATAGTTTTAACGCAATACATTCAATGATAAAAGGATAGGTAATGAAAAACTGGTCAATCGCCTTGTTACTGGCATGCGCTTTACCCGCTTGCGTCACTATTAACATTTATTTTCCGGCAGCTGCCGCAGAAAAAGCCGCGGATAAGATTATTGATGATGTATGGCAGCTGAAAAATGGCGCGGAAAAGCCAAGCACAACTACGGTAGAGCCTCAGTAACTTGAAGTACGGCTTAAATTTAAGCAAATAAATGATTGAATTGAAGGAATGATGATGAAAAAAATATTATTCAGTGTGATGTTATTGGTGGTGATGCTTGCAAACCAAGTAGTAGTGGCTGCTGCAGATTTAGAAGTAAATACCCCGGCAATTTCTGCGATTAAGGGCAGTATGCAAGCTCGCCATGCCCAGCTTGCTTCGCATTATGCAAGTGGCGCTATTGGCTTGACCAAAGATGGCCTGATTGCGGTACGTGATGCGAATGCTGTGCCGCTTAAAGAGCGTGCAGGCTTAAACGGGGTAGTGGCGGCAGAGAATGCAGACCGCGCTAAACTGTACCAAGAGATTGCGACAGCAAACGGCCATCCTGAATGGCAAGCTGAAATTCAAAACACCTTTGCAAGCCGTTGGATTGATAAAGCGCAAGGCGGATGGTGGGTGCAGGGAGCCAGTGGCTGGACCAAAAAGTAGTCGAGATTTATTATTTCGCCTTTTCTTTACTCCGAGTTTTCTTAGATTTTAATAAAGCCCTGACATGACACCTACTTTAGTTTTTGATATTGAGACCATTCCTGATACCGATGGTATCCGTAGCTTATTGGATTTACCCGCTGACGTTTCGGATGAAGATGTAGCGAATATTGCCTTGCACCAACGCCGCCAGCAAAATGGCACGGAGTTTTTACCTTTACATCAGCACCGTGTTTGCGCCATTTCTTGTGCGCTACGTGAAGGCAAGCACTTTAAAGTATGGACACTTGGTGACCCGGACTCAACAGAAGCTGAAATTATTCAACGCTTCTTTGATGGTATCGAGAAATATACGCCGCAAATTATCTCCTGGAACGGTGGTGGCTTCGATTTGCCTGTGCTGCATTACCGCGCATTGATTCATGGTATTAATGCCAGCCGCTATTGGGATTTAGGCGAAGACGATAAAGAGTTTAAGTGGAATAACTATATCAGCCGTTATCACACTAGGCATTTAGATTTGATGGATGTGATGGCAATGTTTAATGCCCGTGCTAATGCACCGCTGGATGATTTGGCCAAACTGTGCGGCTTCCCGGGTAAGCTAGGTATGGATGGCAGCAAGGTCTGGGATGCGTATAAGGCAGGCAAGATTGCTGAAATCAGAGATTATTGTGAAACTGATGTGGCCAACACACATCTGGTTTATTTGAGGTTCCAATTGATGCGCGGCCACTTGACGCCTGAGGCTTATGCCGCAGAAATCGAGCTAGTGCGTGATACGTTATCAGGTTATACCGCGCCGCATTGGCCAGAGTTTCTGGCTGCTTGGAAGTAGTCTGCAAGAGAGTGCCCAAGAGTAAACAGTAAAGAGCTAGTAGGGCCGTTCCTATTAGCTCTTTTGTCGTTTCTGCTGGTTATTGCTTTAATCGCTATTTCTTAAGTTCAGGGGTCAGTACTACACCCTTTTCAATTTTTCCTTTAATTTCTTTTACGGTTTCCTCAATCGCTACAAAACGTTGTGGTGTAGTAGGGTGCGACGATTTAATGGTGATGGCTTGAGAGTTATTCACTGCCATTCTGCGCCAGAAACCAGCCGCGTTATCAATGTTAAAGCCGGATTTTTGCATGATGTATAGGCCTACATAGTCCGCCTCTTGCTCAAACTCAACCGAGTACGCATTGCCAGCAATGCCAGCGCCCATGCGGCTAAAGTCACCATTGGTATTAACGCCTGCAGTTGCGGCAGCAATATCCAGTAATAAGCCTAAGATGCCGCCGGTGGTTGCATTTTTCTTTTTAGCTTCGATGTGTTTCATGGCGTTATGTGCAAGCTCGTGGCTAAGTACTAGTGCCATCTCTTCATCGGTTTTGAAGAAGTCCATCATGCCTTTGTACATGACAATGTTGGTACCATCTGCATAAGCATTTTTGGTGTCATCTGGTGCTAGGTGCACTTGAAAGTCACAAGATTTGACTGGTGTGATGGATACTTTATGTTCGGCGCCATCTCTTAATACAGCAAGCTCGACAGGGCCTAGGCTTTTACCTTGCTCCGCCAGTTTTTGCGCTAACTGTTTATCTGCATCTTTACCAATTGGTACTAGCCAGTGGTTAATAGAAACTAAAACGTCCCCTTCTTTCAGTGCAGCTTTTTCAGCGGGAGATTTTTCTACGACGTGCAGAATCCTGAATTTTTCATCCAAGTTGTATTTAGATTTGGTGATCTCTTTCCAGGCTGGTTTAAAGCCATCTTGATTCCAATAGTTAAACCCATAGTAACTGGATGTTTTATCTCCACATAAATCCGTGCCGTTAGTGATAATGCGTGAAGAAACATTTTGCAGTTTTTTATAGTTACTCATGTAGTCTTCAACCACTAGTTCCTGCTGTTTTTTTGTTTCAGCATCGGTGGTTGCGTTGTTAATACTGGGCGCACGCGTTTGCGGTGCAGCACAGCCGATGAGTATTAACGACGGCAGTAAAGCTGAGATTAGCAGGGTAGATCTAACTGGAAGCATGTTGATTTCCTTATTGTTATTGTTAGTTATAAAGCAAAACGTTTTTTATTGTTACTTGATTGTTTTCCGGCATAGCAGTATTTAATTGTTGAGGTCAGCGGTCATTTGCGTGCTCATTTCTAGTTTAGCAAAATAAGATAATTTCCTCTAACACAAGCTCTGCGGTAAAATTTAGCCTATGAGAAAACGAAGAAATAAGGCGCAAGCTGAAAATGTACCAGCACCAATCCTAACTGCTGTGATTGAATCACTAGACCAAGAGGGGCGTGGCGTTACCCATTTTGAGGGTAAAACGATTTTTGTGGATGGCGCATTGCCGGGTGAAAAAGTTACTTTCCAATCGCAGCGGATTAAGCCGAGCTACGAAGTGGCGAATGTGGTGGAGGTGTTAAAACAGTCTAACCAGCGCGTCACGCCTAAGTGCCCGCACTTTGGTGTGTGCGGCGGGTGTAAATTACAACACTTGGATTTTGCCGCGCAGGTTGCCACCAAGCAGCGCTTGCTTGAGAGTGATTTATGGCATATCGGTAAAGTGAAAGCCGAAAACATGCTGCCACCACTCTATGGCCCAACATGGGGTTATCGCCACAAGGCACGCTTAAGTGTTAAATACGTAGAGAAGAAACAGCGTGTATTGGTTGGTTTTAATGAAAAATCCACACGTTTTGTTGCGGACATGAATAGTTGTGAAGTATTAGTGCCGGAAGTTTCTGCTTTAATCGCACCACTGCAAGATTTGATCGTGCAATTAAGCATTCGAGATAAATTACCTCAAATCGAATTAGCGGTGGGTGAACCCGACGCAACGGCACAAACCGGTAAGTCTGTAGTGGTGTTGATTCTGCGCATTATGGCACCGTTAACCGCGCAAGATGAGGCTCTGCTGAAAGCGTTTGCAGATGAGCATGGTGTGCAGGTTTGGACACAAAGCAAAGGGCCAGACACCATTAAGCCGTTTTATCCATTAGGCGGCAGTCAGTTGCAATATAGCCTGCCGGAGTTTGGCTTAACTTATCCGTTCAAACCGAACGAGTTTACGCAAGTAAACCCACAAATTAATCAGGTGATGATACGCCGTGCCATGCAGCTACTTGCACCACAGGCACATGAGAAGATTGCCGACTTCTTCTGTGGAATTGGTAATTTTACACTGCCTATCGCACGCAGCGGTGCACAGGTGTTGGGCTTGGAAGGGTTGGCTAATCTGGTTGAGCGTGCCAATGAGAGCGCGCAGTTAAATGCGATTAATCACGTTAAATTTGGCGTAGCTGACTTGTTTAAAATGACACCTGAAGCTTTAACTGGTTTAGGGCGTTTTGATAAGTGGCTGGTTGACCCACCGCGTGATGGTGCGTTTGAATTAGTTAAAGCACTAGATACTAGCAATCAGCCTGAGTCTATCGTTTATGTCTCTTGCAACCCAGCCACTTTGGCACGCGATGCGGGTGTGTTGGTGAATGAAAAAGGCTACCAATTAAAAGCAGCTGGCGTCATTAATATGTTCCCGCACACGGCGCATGTCGAGTCTATCGCTTTATTTACGCTTAAACACTGATATACATCTCAAGTTGCCGTTGTAAAACGGCAACAATTTCTGACTAGCAGCGCTTCACTTGATGCAAATCAAAATGCATCTGAAATTAGCTCAATATAATTCGTCCATCGAATTTACATTAGTTAATTTATTTTTAAGTGGAGAGAAAAAAATGAAGAAGTCAGTATTAGTGTTAGCAATCGCTGCTGTATTTGCCCCAATGTTAGCGCAAGCCGAAGCAGGTGACTGGGTAGTGCGTGTGCGTGCTGCTAATGTTAGCCCAAATGAAGATAGTAAATTGGGTAAAACCGTTAACAAAAACGTAGCTAACGTAATGTCACCGGGTGCTGAGTTGTCTGTGGACAGCCACACGATTCCTGAGCTGGATATTTCTTACTACATCACAAAAAACATCGCTGCTGAATTAATCTTGGCGACTGGCTCTAAACATGATGTGAGTATCAAAGGTGATGCCAACGCAACAGTTGGTAATCAATTATTGGGTAGCGTAGATGCTTTGCCACCAACATTGACTGCACAATGGCACTTTAATCCTGACCAAACCATCGATCCATATGTGGGTGCTGGTATTAACTACACTAACTTCTTGGATAAAAAGCTTAACATTAGACAAAATGCCTTAGCTGGTTCAAAAATCAAAGTGGATAACGATAGCTGGGGTTATGCATTGCAAGCTGGTGTTGATGTTAACTTGAAAGACGGCTGGTTGATTAATGCTGACGTTAAATACGTGACGATTGATACAACCGTTAAATTGAAGACAGCAAGTGGCTGGACAAAAATTGACTCACTAGATATCAACCCATGGGTATTTGGTATCGGTATCGGTAAAAAATTCTAAATATAGTGATGAGTTAATACTCAGTCATTTAACAAGTTTGTAGGCCTCCACGTTTGCCCCTGTTACTCGTAGCAGGGGCTTTTTTTATTGTCGGTAGGCTTGCGTCATAGATGCATATTTACGCTAGCATAGTGAGATATGATATCGCGTTATGAGTAGATGGGTGCTTAAGCTTGCAGTGTAGATTAGGATGCAACTTTTAGCTTGCTATGGATTGCAAGTGTGTAGGTTCTCACTGATTTCTATATTTTTCTCAAAAAATTAGATTTCAACAAGTAACAAGAGTCCATATAAGGGCTTTTATTATTATGGCGTTATATCGAACCAGTAGCCAGTTTCGGCCCAAAGCAGTCATCCAGAAATAGTTCAACCCTCATTAATGACATGTGAAATGTACTGTTTTATCTATTAGGTTGCCCCCGAATTAGCTAAGCGACAGCTCGCGCCTTTCACCCTTCTGCTCAGGTCGCTCAACGCCAAGTCAATCACCCCGGTCGCTCAAGCGTGAAGAGCTGCCCCGCGCCGATTTCGTAGTAGTCGGCCGGCCCACCGCCGCGCAGGATCGGGTGCGCCTGCGCAGTCTGGTACACACCGTCTTTGATCAGTTGCCTGTTAATGTGGATCGCTACTGCTTCCCCCAACACCAGCCACGCCGGGAGCGCCGTGCCGCCCTGCGCCTCAAGCTGCACGATCTGGGTGACCACGCACTCGAACTGCACCGGGCTAGCCGCAACGCGCGATGGCCGCACCTTGGCAGAAGACAGCGTCTCCAACTTGGCTAACTCGAACTCATCTACGTTCGCTGGCACCATCGCCGCGGAGGTGTTCATCGCCTCGGCGAGCTCTCGCGTCGCCAGATTCCAGACGAACTCGCCGGTGTCACGCGCGTTGGCGAGCGAGTCCTTCGCACCAAGCGAGCAAAAGCCGACAATCGGCGGCTTGTAGCTGAACAGGTTGAAGAAGCTGTAGGGCGCAAGGTTTCGCACGCCGTCGTTAGAGACTGTGCTGATCCAGCCGATCGGTCGCGGAGCGACGATGGCGTTAAGCGGATCGTGACGCAGGGAATGCCCCTGCGCCGGTTCGTAGAAATGCCAGTCGGTCATAGTTTTACCTCTTTTGGTAGGGGCGCAAGGAATACAGCCACCACGCTTCAGAAACGAATGAAATATCCGTTTCAAGTCAATTACGCTACCCCGCTTCAGCTTTGTCTTCCTACTTATTTACCCAAGGCATAGAAAGGTCGATGTCTGAGACCAGCTTGCCACCGCCGAAGCTCATGCTCTCCAAGGGAATAGCATACATCAGCAGGGTGACATCGTCTTGGCTGACGCCAACCTTTTCTACTACGTATCGGGTGACCAACTTCGCGAGCTTGCGTTTCTGCTCCACCGTCCTGCTCGTGCCGGACGTCACCGTTACGAGCATGCGCTTGTCGGATCTCTTCAGGTCAGGAAAAGTCGGATGGATGAAGAACTCATCGTCCTTGTGCTCACTGATGATGACGAAACGGTCATCCATCGGCGTATCCATGGCTTCATGAAGCGCGAGATTTAAGGCATCTGCCAGAGCTCGCTTTTCTTCGCTGGAGAACTTTTGAGCCGGAATGTAGGCGTGAAATATTGGCATGAGTGTTACCTTTTTGTGTTGTTCAGGTTAAATGAGGCGATGACGTGAGCTGTTTCCCGGCTTAGCTAAAAAAGTCCTGGTCGAGTGTTCCTTCGAGTCGCTCCTTGAGGCCAGACGAGAACTCACGAACGATGGGAAACGGGCTCTGGAAAAGCTTGATGTTGGCGATAAGTCCAGACTCATTACGAGTGATGATGGTGGCTCCAGCGACTGGCTTGCCATCGTGGATGGCATCCCACTCAAGGTAAGTCTTCGCACCGTCAACCGTCTCCGCAGTGAACACGAAGTGTTCGTACATCGTACTCGTCGCGGTAAAGAATGCCCCGATGAGTGTCGGGCCGATCACTGCTTTACTGAGTGCCGAGGTCTGAAGGCTGGCGTCAGCGGTAAACGACGTCGCGAAGTCGCTGGTTCCTTTCTTCATGACGATTTGCATCCATGCCGTTCCCAGCGTGTTGGTGTTAGTAGTCATTGCAATCTCCTATCTAATGTGTTGTCAGTAGTCATTACAATCTCATATCGAGTGTCTGCGTCTTCGCAGAGTGCGCGCGCATGCTACCTCTCGAGGTGCCCGATGAGAAACTCGCCGGCTCTCTGCAGCGCGTCGTGGGCCTGAGGCAAAGAGCCTGTCTGAATGTGCCAGACGTGCAGCATCTCCCGGCAGACCTCAAGATGCAACTCGCCGCCTGCCGCGCGAACCTTGCGGTCAATTTCCAGCGCATCGTCTAGAAGTACTTCGTCGCTTCCGGCATGGATGAGCAGTGGAGGAAAACCGTGCATGTCGGCGAACATGGGTGTGATGCGCGGGTCCTTTAAGTCATGGTTCATCTCACTTCAGGTTAAAGAAGGTCACCGGCACCCAGTCGTAGCCAACGCCGTTGTCAGCTTCGCGAAGACGCCCAAGACCAGGGAACGGCATGTGAGCTGCAGCAATCATGGTCTTGTCCGTAGCGAGCTTCACCATAAGAGCTTCACGTGTTTTGACTGCCGATTCGCTGTCCGAGTCGAACACAATGCTAATTTCCGGGTGTGGCATCTGGACGGCCCCGACATGAGCTACGTCGCCCCAGACCAGCAGAGACTGACCCTTCGAGGAAATCATGTAGCCAGTGTGGCCTGGTGTGTGCCCAGGAATGGCATAAGGTGCAATGCCGGGGGCGATTTCGTCCATGCCTTCGTAAGTCTTCCATTTACCTGCAGCCATATAAGGCGCTGCCCCATCTTGTGCAATTTTGAAGAAGACCTTTGCATCTTCCGGGGCCTTGGCCATGATTTCCTTCGACAGCCAGAAGTCGGCGTCGGCCTTCTTCATCATCACGGTCGCATTCGGGAAAACGCGTTTGCCGTCTTTGTAGATTCCGCCAGCATGGTCACCGTGAAGATGGGTTAGCAGCACCAAATCAACCTGCTCCGGCTTGTAGCCGGAGGCCTTCAGATTCTGCACGAGATTACCCAAAGTGGGAGGCCCCCAGTGACCGCCTGAACCAGTATCGATGAGAACAAGCTTGGATCCGGTGTTGACGAGGTAGCCTTGGACGGTAGCAGAGACATTCTTGGGGTCGCTTTCGAAGGAGCGAGCCAATAGGGACTGGATGAGTGCCGGGTCGCCATGCAATAGATTTGAATCAATTAGGCCGCCACCGTCATGGAGAGCGGTAACTTCATAGTCGCCAATCATCGTGCGATAGAAGCCGGCAACCTGCTTGTGCTGCATCGGTGCAGCAGCTTGGGCCGGTACTACAGCAACTAAGGTGCTAGCGAATGCTAACGACACCGCGAGCAAGGTACGCGAAGTGATGGTAGAGAGTTTCATAGTGTTTCCTATCTATTGTGTATGGTGAGGTATGTACGCACACGTACATACGTATTGATCTTTAGCAGAACGTCGGTTCATCGTGACGTGTTGTGGTTGCCACCTTTCCGGCTACTACCTGAGCGGCCGAATTGACGCCGTACCAGGGATAAAAGCCGCAAACATGCTCGATTAATTTGTCGATCCGCTAGCATCTCTATTAACTTGCAAAGTGCAAGTGGTTGTATATTATTCCTAATGCTTGCATAATGCAAGTGGAAATTAAAGGAGAATTGCTGTGCAACAAACAAGACGATCGGGCTGCCCGATCAACCTGACGCTTGAGCAGATCGGCGACCGCTGGAGTCTGATCGTTATACGCGATGTCATGTTCGGGAATCGACGTAGCTATGGCAACTTGCTGGAGCAAAACGAGGAAGGCATTGCTTCGAACATCCTCGCAAGCCGGCTGAAGCACCTGGCCGCGTCAGGCCTGTTGACACGATCTCCTGATCCGAATCATCAGCAGAAAGGTATCTATAGCCTCACGGAAGCGGCCATACAGCTTGTCCCTCTGCTAGCACAGATGGCTGCATGGGGTCTTCGGCATACACATCCGAGTAAGGAAGCATCTTTGCGGGCCGAGCGGCTGGAAAAGGGAGGCCCTTCACTTTGGAGTGCCTTTATGGATGAACTCCGTTACCTACACCTCGGTGCACCGCGTCCGGCACGCTCAGTATTGGACGAACTGAGCGCCGACGACGAGAAAGCACTCGCAAATTAATACTTATTTTTGCGTCATGAGATACATTTAATGACTGCTTTGGGCCGAAAGCAACCATTAGATAAAGCAATATAACTGTACAGTTAATCTATTCTTTTATTGAAATAGAAACTTCGAAAATAAAATAGATCCTACAAAATGCTTGATAAATAAAAGCCTAGCTAATTTAGCTAGGCTTTTATTTGGAGCTTTAAATAGTTGAGCTAGATAAGTATTTAAATGATTTTTGAGAACCTAGCGCGATTGCGGTCGGTTTGTAGGTAACGGTCAAATACCATGCCTACCGCACGTACAAAAAACCAGCCAAAATCGGTCACTTGCAGGCTATTTTCATCTAACGTGACCATGCCGGTTTTTTCTAGCTCTTTAAGTGCTTCTAGTTCAGTGGCAAAGTATTGTTTAAAGTTAATCATGTAGGCAAGCTCAATCGCTTCATATTGCAACTCCCCTTGGCACATAATAGCCATGATGACCGCACGGCGTACCAAGTCATCTCGGGTCAGTGCCAAGCCATGCACGATAGGGAATCTGCCTTGGTTAAGGTAGTCGTAATACTCTTCTAATGTTTTTGCATTTTGGCTGTAAGTTGCCCCTACGCGGCCAATGGCAGAAACGCCTAGGCTGATTAAATCGCAGTCTGGCTGTGTGCTATAGCCTTGGAAGTTTCTATGCAATCTCCCTTGGCGTTTGGCGATTGCTAGTGCGTCAGTAGGTAGGGCGAAATGATCCATACCCACATACACGTAACCTGCGTTAAGGAATGTGGCAATGGCGTTGGATAGCATCGCTATTTTTGCAGATGCTGCAGGTAACTCATAAGTGTCGATTCTGCGTTGTGGTTTGAAGCGCTCTGGCAGATGTGCATAAGCATATAGCGCGATTCTTTCTGGCCTTAGCTCTACAATTTGCGCTAAGGTTTTTGAGAATGACTCTGGTGACTGCTTAGGTAAGCCATAAATCAAATCCACGTTGACTGAATCAAACTTTAAGCGCCGTGCGGCCTCCACTAATGAAAACACCTGTTCCGCAGGCTGGATGCGATGCACGGCTTTTTGCACTTCAGGGTCAAAATCCTGCACACCAAAACTTAGGCGATTAAAACCAAGTGAGGCTAAATGTGCCAAGCGCTGTTCGTTCACGGTGCGGGGATCAACCTCAATTGAGTATTCGCCATTCGGGGCTAACACAAAGCTGCGGCGTATCATCGCCATCAGTTCACTGAGTTCTTCATCACTGAAAAATGTAGGGGAGCCACCGCCTAAATGCAGTTGAGATATAGTTTGTCCTGCGCCTAAATGCTCAATGTGCAAATCAATTTCGCGGCTTAGATATCTTAAATACTCTACGCTACGCTCGTGATGTTTAGTCACTATTTTGTTACATGCACAGAAAAAGCACAGTGATTCACAAAATGGAATATGCACATAAATTGAGAGCGGCAGTGTTAAGCCGCCAATCCTGCGCTGTGCTAGCGTCTGCTTATAAGACTCCTCAGTAAACGCCTCTACAAAGCGGTCTGCCGTGGGGTAAGAGGTGTATCTAGGCCCGGAAACGTCAAATTTTTGTAAGGTTTCTGGGGTGAGTGTCGGTAGCGTGCTTTTTGCTGCAACCTGCTTATTGGTAGGTTGATTGCTAGGAAAGTTGATTGTGTTGTTGGCAACCATGATTGTGACTCCTAAACCGTTTGGTTTATCCTGTAAATATAAAATGCACTCTGCTCAATGGCGTTTAATTGAACTCTAAATGAGTTGCTTTACTGCAGTTTGCCTAGCGACAGCGCATTCTTTTTACGATGAAAACCTAATATTTACAGGGCAAACTGCAGGGCTATACTTTGCCATCACTATAAGCAAAAGCCTTTGATACACATCAAAAGATAATTATGCAGTAACGATTATTTAATTCACTGGCGACAAACTGCCGAAAGCGGTATATTTAATGAAATCGTATGAATGGGCACAGTATGCAACCTGTTTTAAATCTAGAAGCCATTAAAGTCGCTTGTTCTAATTGCAATCTGCGCGAGCTTTGCATGCCGGTTGGCTTCAATGTGGATGAAATGAAAAGGCTCGATGAGGTCGTTGAAAAGCGCCGCCGGGTTAAGCAGGGGGAGTTGTTATTTAATAGCGGGGATACATTTACTTCGCTGTATGCCATCCGTACTGGTTTTTTTAAAACCTGTGTGACCAGTGAAGATGGCCGCGAGCAAGTGACTGGCTTTCAAATGGCGGGTGAAATTATTGGCATGGATGGTATCGTGAGTGATCGCCATAACTGCAATGCGGTAGCGTTAGAAGATGCAGAAGTCTGCGTGATGCCGTTTGCCACGGTGGAAGACCTGTCGCGTGAGTTACCAGCGCTACAAAGGCATGTACACAAAATTATGAGCCGTGAAATCGTGCGTGAGAATAGTGTGATGATGTTGCTAGGTAATATGCGTGCAGAAGAGCGTTTAGCAGCGTTTTTGCTTAACCTTTTGCAGCGCCTGCATGCCAGAGGGTTGTCTCAATCTGAATTGGTACTACGGATGACGCGTGAAGAAATCGGCAGTTATCTGGGCCTTAAATTAGAAACCGTGAGCCGTGCTTTTTCTAAATTTAGTGAGGACGGCATTATTGAAGTAAAACAGCGTTACGTCAAAATTCTGGCACCAGAAGCGTTGAAAAAAATATTCAATCCACAAACTTTATTGTAAAGCCTCACGTAATTTTAATGACGAGCTTCAAGTCATTTGCTATTTAAAAGTAACGACTCCTGCATGACCACAAAAATTCATCTAACCACTACTGATCATAACCGTGATGTAGTGGGGCTCAAATACATTTACCCGGTGATTTCACGGCGCGCAGGTGGCGTGTCTGTCGGTATCAACCTGAATGTCAATAATGCCTGTAACTGGCGTTGTATCTACTGCAATGTGCCTAACCTGACGCGCGGATCGCCGCCGCCAATTGAGCTGAATATATTAGAGCAAGAGTTGCGAGGCTTTCTGCATGACCTGCTGCATGGTGATTTTATGCAACGTCATGTTCAAGAAGGCGACCGTCAGCTTAAAGACATTGCATTCTCTGGAAATGGCGAGCCCACTAGCGCGAAAGAGTTTCCACAAGTGCTGACATTGGTGGAGAACGTACTGCGTGATTTTGACTTGCTTGGCAAAATTAAAGTACGCCTTATTACCAACGGCAGTTTGATGGATAAGCCTTTGGTGCTGGAGAGCATGAAGCATCTGGCAACACTGAATGGTGAGGTTTGGTTTAAGGTGGACGGTGGCTCTAAAGCTGCTATCGCACGCGTGAATGACGTTAACCTTAATCCTGAGAGTCATTTACAACGGTTGAGACAATGTGCAGAGGCTTGCCCAACCTTTATACAAACCTGCATGTTCTCGTTAGATGGCGTACCGCCAAGTGAAGCGGATATCAGCGACTATCTTGCCTTGATTAGTCAGGCAAAAGATGTGATTAAAGGCGTGCATCTTTATGGGCTTGCGCGTCGTTCAGAGCAGGCTGAAGTGGATAGACTGTCACGCTTGCCTGCTGAATGGCTAGAAGCAGTGGCGCAGCGTATCCGAGAGTGCGGTATGACTGTGTATGTAAGCCCTTGATGCTGTTCAGTGATAGGTAAATGTGGCTAGTTAGCCAGCAGTACATCGCACCCCGCAGCATAAGCAACACCTTTACTCACGCTGCCAAGCAGCCAGTTTTCAAGACCACTTTTTTCATTTTTACCCAGTGTGATTAAGTCTGCATGTTGTGCTTCTGCATGGCTACAAATGCTTTGCGATGGGTAGCCTGAAAGTATAGTTCTTGATACTTTTTTACCGAGTGTTTGTTCATTAAAAATTGCACTTAACTTATGATCGGCATCTGCTAATGCCTGAGTGCGGTATTGCTGTAACAGGGTTTCGTTCATCCCGGCTTTATACATGTGTGCCTCCTGATTGGTGTCAAATATCAGTAAGCCTTCAATTTGTGCATCAGGGGCAATAGTCCGTGTCATGGTGGGGACATTTTCTGCGCCAGCTAAGAAGTTCACCGCAGCGATCACATGACGATATGGCGGTGTAGTGATCTCTTTGTTTTTAACAATCAAGATAGCGCTTTTTGAAACTGCCATCAGCCGTGCGCTGGTGGATCCCAATAACTTTTCGACTAATGTGTGTTGTCCCTGTGCGCCTGCTACAATCAGTCCTGCATGGACTTGCTCTGCATAATTGGAGATTTCCGTATGCGCTCGGCCTATGCGGGTTGCGGTTTCTACGGCGATATTAAATTGCTCTCGAAGTTTAAATGCCAATGTATCAATTTGAGTTTTCACTATCTCTTGTTGTGCTTGTTGATAGTGCGTTTGAAAACTGAATGAAAGCTCTGAGCCTGCGTATAAATCAAGTGGATGCACGACATGGATCAGGTGCAGTTTGGCGCCGAGTGCTTTGCTGATTGAGGCCGCACGATTTACCGCTAAGTCCGCCTCGGCAGAGAAGTCTGTACCTACAACTACATGGGTAATGGGTAGCATGTTATTCTCCTCAATAAAGCAGTGCTTAATGACTGAAGCTATGCGCTAATCTGGCAATTTCGGCTTCCTCATCCGCCGGAATCATCAAAATTGGTTTTGAATCTGCGTTACTTAATATTGTGGCATGTTCCTGATTCTTTTCAATATCTAGTTTAAACCCCATAAACTCAAGATGCTCACAAATCATACTGCGGATTAACGCAGAGTGCTCCCCAATGCCGCCAGTAAAGACGATGGCATCAATACCGCCCACTTTAGCCGCGTATGCGCCGATTGCCGCTCTTACTTGTCTGGTAAAAAATGCAATTGCGAACTTGGCTTGTACGCTGTTGCTTGTAATCAGTGTCGACATATCGCTACTTTCGCCATTGGAAAGTGCCAGTAAGCCCATTTTTTGATAAACCAGTGTTGATAAGGCCTGATCGTCATATTTTTTGGCGAGTTCTAACATGACGCCTGGGTCAATATCTCCACTACGAGTTGCCATAGGGATGCCGCCGGCAGGCGAGTAGCCCATGCTGGTATCAATAGAGCGTAAATTTTTAATCAGGCATAAGCTGGCACCGCTGCCAAGGTGGGCAATCACAATATGGCCATTTGCAGCTGTACCAAGGTGCTGTCTTAGTTGCCCTGCAATATTGGCATAATTTAGCCCATGAAAGCCGTAACGTCGATAGTCGAGTGCTTTGGGTATAGGCAGACGATAAGCTAGCTCAGAAAGTGTGTGATGAAAGGCTGTATCAAAACAGGCAACTTGGATTAATTTAAACTGATGTGCAAATGCCTGAGTGCAAATATCTACACCTTGCAGATTACTTGGCATATGGAGTGGCGCTAAATGCGTGATGCTTTCAAGTCGACTACGTTCGCTGGCATCAATAATTCTGGCGGCTTCAGCAATGTCTCCACCATGCACAAAACGGTGACCAATCAGTAGCGTAGGCATTAATGTTGGCTTGCTGGCATAAAGTGGCGAGTTTTTTAAGTCACGCAGTAAATGCTCAAACGCTTCAGCATGATAGTTGCCATGATGATCAGGCGTTTGTCTGTAACAATAGTTAATACGCTGACCATCTGCCAAAAACAGGCTGGCCTTGAGGCTGGACGAGCCGCAATTGATGGTAAGTGTGTTTAGTGTTTCCATGACCATTCATCTTCTTCCGGTAAGTCAACACCGTGTTCATAGGCGTATCTGCAACACTCAATCTGTCTGTTACGTAGCTTTTCTTGAACATGCGCGCCAATTTTTTGCAAAGATGGAATGCGGTTAATCGCATCAATCGCTAAGCTGAATCGATCAATCTGATTTTGTATAGCGAGCTCCAATGGTGTATTGATGCTGCCTTTTTCTTTGTAGCCCCGCACATGCAGGTTGCCATGATTGGTGCGACGGTAGGCAAGGCGATGGATCAAGTATGGGTAGCCGTGGAAGTTAAAGATAATGGGTTTGTTCGTGGTAAATAAGCTATCAAATTCACGATCAGATAAGCCGTGAGGATGCTCGATTTGAGGTGATAATTTGTACAGGTCTACAACGTTAATGAAGCGCACTTTAAGTGTTGGAAAGTGCTCGCGTAATAACGAAGTTGCCGCCAGTGCTTCTTTGGTCGGGATGTCGCCTGCACACGCCATGACTAAATCTGGCTCTTCACCTTGGTCGTTACTTGCCCAATCCCATATACCTAAGCCTTTGGTGCAATGCTCAATGGCCGCGTCTATATTTAAATATTGAAGATGCTTTTGTTTGTCGCACACAATCACATTAATATAATCTGTGCTGTTGAGACAGTGGTTTGCCACTGATAGTAAGCAGTTCACATCGGGCGGCAAATAAATGCGGGTAACCTCCGGGCTTTTGTTAACCACTATGTCTAAAAAACCTGGGTCTTGATGTGTGAATCCGTTGTGATCTTGCCGCCACACGGTAGAGGTAATCAGCAAATTGAGAGAAGATATCGGCGCGCGCCATGGCACATCTTTAGACATCGCTAGCCATTTGGCATGTTGATTAAACATGGAGTCAATGACATGCACAAAAGACTCGTAAGTTGAGAAGAAGCCGTGGCGACCTGTCAGTAAATAGCCTTCCAACCAGCCTTCAACAGTATGTTCAGACAGCATCTCCATCACGCGTCCGTCAGGAGATAGCTCACCGCCATCGGCATCTTCTGGCAGGTAATCAGCCAACCAGGTTTTTTTACTCACTTCATAGATGTCATCCAGCTTATTTGAGCTGTTTTCATCTGGGCCAAATACGCGAAAGTTATGCATGTTTTTTTGCATGATATCGCGTAAGAACTTACCTAAGGGTTTGGTATTGGGGGAAGAAAGCTTGCCTGGCGCCTCTAATGCAACCGCGTAATCGCTAAAGTCTGGCATACGTAACGCCTTGCGCAGCAGCCCACCATTGCTGTGAGGGTTTGCGCTCATGCGTTGTTCTTTTTGTGGGGCGAGTGATTTTAATTCAGCCTTTAATCGACCATTTTCATCAAACAACTGTTCTGGTTGATAGCTACGCAGCCAAGCCTCTAATTGTTGCAGATGCTGCGGGTTATCCTTGATGTTGCTCATCGGCACTTGATGCGCCCGCCAGAAACCTTCTACCTTATGACCATCAACCTCTTGTGGGCCAGTCCATCCTTTAGGGCTACGCAATACAATCATCGGCCATAGTGGACGCTTGGGATTGTTAGTATTACGTGCTGTTTTCTGGATTGATTTAATTTCCTGAACACATCGTTCTAGTGTCGCGGCCATGTTCTGATGCATTAAACTAGGGTCGCTACCCTCTACGAAATGAGGTGTCCATCCATAGCCCATGAATAGATGCTTTAGTTCATCATGCGAAATACGGGATAGTATGCTTGGGTTGTTAATTTTGTAGCCATTGAGATGGAGTATCGGCAACACAGCGCCATCGCGTATGGGGTTAAGGAATTTATTTGAGTGCCAAGAGGTAGCAAGTGGGCCCGTTTCAGATTCGCCATCGCCAACCATCACCGTCACCAGTAAATCCGGGTTATCGTAGGCTGCGCCAAACGCATGTGAAATACTGTAGCCTAGTTCGCCACCTTCATGAATCGAGCCTGGCATTTCAGGAGTGCAATGGCTGCCTATCCCACCAGGGAATGAGAACTCTTTAAAAAAGTGTTGCAGGCCTTCTTCGTCTTCACTTTTATTGGGGTAAACCTCACTGTAAGTGCCTTCCAGATAAACGGGACCTAATACCCCAGGTGCGCCATGCCCTGGACCTGCGAGGAAAATAGCGCTAAGACCATATTTTTTGATTAATCGATTAATGTGTACATAAGCAAAACTTAAGCCCGGGCTAGAGCCCCAATGGCCAAGTAAACGTTGCTTGATATGTTCTGGTTTCAGAGGTTGCTTTAGAAGGGGGTTGTCGCGCAGATAGATCATGCCTGCAGACAAGTAGTTACATGCACACCAGTAACGATGAATCAGTGTCAGCTCTTGGGTAGATAGTAGGTTAGTGTCTGCTTTTTCGCTCATCGGTCATACTCCTTTAAGCCTATTAATCAACTAAATATATCTACTAGTGGTGATTAACATCATGCATCTAGTTGATGGACAATGCTAGCAGATTTTTTTGACTGCTTTATTGAGATGAAAAGCAATGAAGACATCGGATGCAAAATGACATTAGCTTAAGCGCCACTTAACTTTAATATGATAGTGATGGCTGATTTTAGCTAGCGTGATTGGTGCTAAGGTTGACTGGGTTTTATGCCAGTAGCCGCATGGTTGCGCCCTTGAATGGCTGGCACCAAACCATCGTGTCTTCCCTCTAATGTTTTGTTAATTTCAATGCCTTTACGATAGTAATCTGCATCAACTACCGGGTCTGGTAATTTAATGGCAAAGTAGAGGGTAATAAATGATGCTACCACCACGGTTAATGGCCCACCCACCACTAACCACATGTGACCATAATACCACCATGCTTTGGATGGCGCCTCAGTGTCTAAGTCATTGTTGTTGATATAGTTCATGATTGCCTTTGCTTGCTATAAATAACATGAGTGATTGCGTTATTAATTACCTAAAACTATCTAGATATTAAAGTTACCTAGGAACTAGAAAAATTGATTTTTCGGTTACGGTAGCGTCATCTTCTACTGCATGGATGCTAAATGCCACTGCATGTGATCCAGATTTGACTGAACCATCCGGAATTTGCAGCCTGACCGGTACTCCGCGAGTCTCAGCCGCATTGACTATTACGGTACGGTTAGCATCTAATACATCCGATTGCACTACGAGGCCATCAAGCCCGGTGGCGCTTAATTGATAGTGTTGCGCGGACTCCGTTGCGTTCATAATCTGCAGACGATATACGTTTTCTAGCATGCCGCCCTCAGCCAAGCGCGCCATGACGCCGCGGTCGCGAATCACATCAACTTTAAATGGGTCTCGCAGCCACAGACTTGTGCATAGCGTTATCACTAGCAACACTAGTACAGCGGCGTAAATCATCACGCGAGGTCGCATAATACGCTTTAACATTTGCGTATGTGACCAGCCGTTAACGATGGCGGTTTGTGTAGAGTATTTGATTAAACCACGGTCATAGCCCATTTTATCCATGACAGTGTCGCATACGTCAGCGCATGCCCCGCAGCCAATACACTCGTACTGTAAACCTTTGCGGATATCAATGCCGGTAGGGCATACCTGCACACACATACTGCAATCAATACATGAACCTAAGTTTTGATTGGTTAAATCTGCTTTGCGTGAGCGGCTACCACGCGGCTCTCCACGTGCTTCATCGTATGTCACAATCAAAGTGTCATCGTCGAACATGGCACTTTGAAAGCGAGCATAAGGACACATATATTTACACACTTGTTCACGCATGAAGCCGGCATTGCCGTAGGTGGCAAAACCATAAAAACCAATCCAGAACGTTTCCCAAGGACCAAGCCCTAGGTTAACGACGGCAGAGCCTAATTCACGGATAGGTGAAAAATATCCAACAAAGGTAAAGCCAGTCCATAGTGACAGTGCTATCCATACAAAATGTTTGCTACTTTTTTTAATCAGTTTTTGGCTTGATAAGCCGGCGTTATCTAATTTGATGCGGGCGGCACGATCGCCTTCAATTTTTGCTTCAATCCAGAGGAATATCTCGGTATATACCGTTTGAGGGCAGGTGTATCCACACCATAGGCGGCCGGCAATCGCCGTAAACAGAAACAATGAGAGTGCGGAGATAATAAGAATTGCAGTGAGGTAAATCAGATCTTGCGGATATAGCACTAGATTAAAGATGTAAAAGCGTTTGGCTTCTAAATCAAATAATAAGGCTTGGCGGTTACCCCATTCTATCCAAGGTGTACCGTAAAAAACAATTTGGGTGAGCCATATCATGGCCCAGCGCCATTTTGTAAAAAACCCGAAGGTGCTGCGTGGATATATTTTCTCCGCCGCAGCGTACAAATGGATTACAGCGGCCTCTTTAGGTGCATCTGTATTTGTTGAGGCCTTCAGGTTGTTTGAGCTTCTCATGTTAGTAAATAATACTTTTATTGATGATTAGCGTTGTTAGATAAGCCCCACACGTAAGCAGTTAATACATGAATTTGCTCAGGTGAGAATTTAGCTGACTGTGCCGGCATTTGGTTAGTGATGCCATGATTAATGCGTTTGATAATCGCCTCCTCACCAGCGCCATGCAACCAGATACCGTCTGTTAAGTTAAGAGAGCCAATCGCTTGGTTGCCTTTACCATCTGCACCATGGCAGGCAGCACAAGCGGCAAATTTCTCTTTACCTAATGCAGCTCGTGCACTGTCATGCTTGTTGCCTGAGATGCTCAACACATAGTTGGCAACATTTTTTACGTCTTCTTCATTACCTACGGCAGCTGCCATTGGCGGCATCATACCAATGCGTCCATTGGTGATGGTTTCGGTGATTTTTTCAGGGCTGCCGCCATGAATCCAATCGTTATCCGTTAAGTTAGGAAAGCCTTTGCTACCGTGAGCATCAGAGCCATGGCATTGCGCACAGTTGTTCATAAACAAACGTTCGCCGATGGCTTTTGCTTCCTTATTGCCAGCTAACTGATCAATCGGCATGGCCGCATATTTTGCATAAAGCGGGGCAATTTTTGCGTTAGCAACTGCCATTTCCTGCTCGTATTGTTTTGCTTGTGTCCAACCTAACTTACCTGGGTTGGCGCCCAGTGATGGATAAGAAACAAAGTAAAACAATGAGAACACGATGGTGATAATAAACATCCATACCCACCAGCGCGGTAATGGGTTGTTCATTTCACGTAGATTTTCATCCCATACATGGCCATTGGTATTGTCACCATTAGGACTGTTCGCTTTAATTTTGCTGGTCAGCCATAGTAATAATGCACAACCAAATACGCCGGCCAAAGAGATTACCGTAATAAATATTGGCCAAAAACTATTGGTAAAGTCACTCATTTTGTTTTCCTCTAAACTTCTGTGATGAAGTTTTAAAAAGTTTTTATTTAGACGTTTAAACTTTAATCATGAGTAAAGGGCAGGTTAGCTGCATCTTTAAATTCTGATGTATTGCGGCGTTTCCAAGCCCATACCATGATGCCGACAAACACGGCAAAGCTAGCAATCGTGGCAATAATTCGTAACGTATTGATATCCATGGTATTGCTCCTTATTCATTAAAATTTATAGGCTATTTAAGATGCGTGCCCAATACTTGCAAATAGGCAATCACTGCATCTAACTCTGAAACGCCTTTAGCTTCCTCAGCTGCACTGGAAATTTGTGCGTCTGTGTATGGCACACCCACTGCGCGTAATGCACGCATATTAGGCGCTAGTGAGCTGGCATCCACTTTGTTGGTTTCAAGCCAAGGGTAGGCTGGCATGATAGATTCCGGCACTAGATCGCGTGGGTTGATTAAGTGTATGCGTTGCCATTCATCGCTATATTTTCCGCCAACACGGTGCAAATCTGGGCCAGTACGTTTGCTGCCCCATTGGAATGGGTGATCGTAAACAAACTCACCAGCAACTGAGTAGTGGCCATAACGCAAAGTCTCGGCACGGAATGGACGAATCATTTGTGAGTGGCAGTTATAGCAGCCTTCACGAATGTAAATGTCCCTGCCGGCGAGCTGTACTGCTGAGTATGGCTCTAAGCCTTTGATAGGTTCTGTGGTGGATTTTTGAAAGAACAACGGTACAATTTCCACCAAGCCACCAAAAGCAACCACTACCAATATCAGTACGATCATCAGGAAGTTGTTGGTCTCAATTTTTTCGTGGCTGAAGCCAGTATTTGTATCTTGATTTGACATGATTGTTTCCTTAAGCGTGAGCAGCAACGGCAGGAATGGTCGCCGTAGCAGCTTTGCCATTGGTTGCTGTTTTAATAACGTTCCACAACATGATGGTCATGCCGCTGAGGTATAGTAGGCCGCCTAACATACGGATAATGTAGTAAGGATGTTTGGCTTTTACTGATTCAACAAAGGTGTAAGTCAATGTGCCATCAGTATTGATTGCACGCCACATTAAGCCTTCCATCACGCCAGAAATCCAAAGTGCTGCGATGTAAAGCACAATGCCCACTGTTGCTAACCAGAAGTGCAGCTCAATTGCCTTGATGCTGTGCATTTGTTTTTGACCAAACAAGCGTGGCACCATGTAGTAAAGCGCACCCATAGAAACCAAGCCAACCCAGCCTAAAGCACCAGAGTGCACGTGACCTACGGTCCAATCTGTGTAGTGTGAAAGTGAGTTAACGGTTTTAATCGCCATCATTGGTCCTTCAAACGTACTCATGCCGTAGAAAGACAATGAAACGATTAAGAAGCGCAAAATAGGGTCAGTACGTAATTTGTGCCATGCGCCAGATAAAGTCATCATGCCGTTGATCATGCCACCCCAGCTTGGTGCTAATAAAATCAATGAGAACGCCATACCTAATGATTGTGTCCAGTCAGGCAAAGCGGTGTAATGTAAGTGGTGAGGACCCGCCCACATGTAAGTGAAAATCAATGCCCAAAAGTGCACAATAGATAAGCTGTATGAGTACACAGGGCGGTCAGCTTGCTTAGGAATAAAGTAGTACATGATGCCCAAGAAGCCAGCAGTCAAGAAGAAGCCAACTGCGTTATGACCATACCACCATTGCACCATTGCATCTTGTACACCAGCGTAAGCTGAGTATGACTTCATCCAACTGGCAGGCATTGCCGCGCTGTTAACAATGTGCAATAAAGCAACGGTCAGGATAAATGCGCCAAAGAACCAGTTTGCTACATAAATGTGTTTTACTTTACGTGTGCCGATCGTGCCAAAGAATACAATCGCGTAAGAAACCCAAACAACGGCAATCAGTAAGTCAATTGGCCACTCTAGCTCAGCGTATTCTTTACCTTGGGTGAAACCTAAAGGTAATGAAATTGCTGCTGCTACAATCACTGCTTGCCAACCCCAGAATGTAAATTTTGCCAATGATGGTAAAAATAAAGTGGTGTGACAGGTTCTTTGCACCACATAGTACGAGGTAGCAAATAAAGTACAGCCGCCAAATGCAAAAATAACTGCATTTGTGTGTAGTGGACGCAAGCGTCCGAAGCTGGTCCAAGGTAGGCCCAGATTAAGTTCAGGCCAAACAAGTTGCGCGGCGATAATCACGCCCACCAACATGCCGACCACGCCCCAAACCACGGCCATGATAGAAAATTGCCGTACAACTGAGTCGTTGTACGTGTTTGATTGCGAATGCGAGACTTGCATTTAGTTCTCCCCCAAAGTGCTTTTAAAGTGCCATTAATAATTTAGTGCTAGTTCTACACGTGGCATTTTGTCGCAGCTTGAGGCAATGGCATTTGATGCAAATCAAATCGGCGGTGATTGATGGGCTAAAAATGTAATATTTTCTGAATCTCCGTAGATAAAGTCTGCGTTTTTAGCATCCGCTTGAATCCTTATTTTTATAAATCAAGTAAACTGATACGCATGAGATTTTTTAACGTTTTATTGCTAATTTGCGTTTTGCAGTTGAGTGCTTGCGGGCTTGAAAGCAAGCATGAAAATAAGCATGGTAATAGCCATCAGCCTATTCATTTTGCGCTATCTCAAGCGCCATTAAGTTTAGATCCGCGGGTGGCTACAGACGCAGCTTCCGAGCGCGTGATTCGCTTAATTTATCAACCCCTGGTAGATTTTGATCAGCACTTTAAGCCTAGCCCCAAATTGGCCACATGGCAGATGCTGAGCGCTACCGAATATCTCATTACTTTAAAGTCGCCGCGCGCGGCATTTCATAACCAGTTACCGCTCAATGCGACAGATGTAAAAGCCACTTATGACGCTATCACGCAATTGGCAAACTCTCCGCTTAGTGCAGAGTATGCCAATATTCAAAATATCGTGGTGCATGATCAAGACCGCTTAACTTTTCATCTCAAACAGCCAGATCCTCACTTTGTGGCCAAGTTGATTATTGGCATCATGCCCAAGCCATTACTTGAGCAGCAGCATGATTTTGCACGCTATCCGGTAGGTAGCGGGCCGCTGGCGTTTGTTGAGAAAAATAACAAATTGATATTGCGTAGAGTTGCCGATGGCCAAATTATCGCGCTCAGTGAAGTAAAAGACCCGACCGTGCGTGTATTAAAGCTGCTGCGTGGCGAAACCGACTTGTTGCAGGGTGAGTTGCCAGCAGAGTTGGTCAAGTACTTGCAAACCAAGTCAGAGGTCACGGTAAAGACCAGTGTCGGGATGAACTACTCATATTTAGGTTTAAACACGCAAGACCCGGTGTTAAGTAAACTCAAAGTCAGGCAAGCCATTGCGCATGCCATTGACCGACCTGCATTGATTGAAAAAGTGATGGTGAACCACACTCGTATTGCGGGAGCAATTCTACCGCCCGAGCATTATGCTGGGAATGCCAGCTTGGCCGCCTATGATTACAACCCAGCCTTAGCTCAACAGTTGCTCCGCGAGGCTGGGGTCAGCTTGCCGCTAAAGTTAGTTTATAAAACCTCTACCGATGCACAGCGAGTGCGGATTGCAACAATACTGCAGGCGCAGATGCGCCCGGCAGGTATTGCACTGGAAATTCGCAGTCTGGATTGGGGTACCTTTTTTGAAGATGTACAGCATGGAAACTTTCAACTATATGGTTTAACTTGGGTTGGCATTAAAACCCCTGAAATTTACGCTAAGGCGTTTAATACCAATAGCGTGCCACCTAATGGATTTAATCGGGGCAGATTCTCTGATATGAAATTGGATAGCCTGCTAGCAAAAGAAGATTGGCAAGGCGCCACGCAAAGGATACACGAGCAGCTACCTTATATTCCGCTATGGTATGAGGGACAGTTTGCAGTGTTGAATAAAAAAATTAGTAACTACGCGCCAAAACCAGATGGTAATTGGGATGATTTAGCTACAATAAGCGCTTATGCAGATTAATATTTCTATTTCGCAGCAGCGCTTGACGTTGTTGGATGCGCAAGGCACGGTCAAAGCGAGTTATGTGATCTCTACTGCGGCTAATGGCGTAGGCTGCGAGAAAAATAGCGGCTGCACGCCTATTGGCGCGCATGTGGTTCGCGCCAAAATTGGCAGTGATCAACCCATCAATACTGTGTTTGTTGGGCGTAGGCCCACTGGTGAAATTTGCACCCCTGCACTGATGACGGAGTTCCCTGGACGTGATTGGATACTGACACGTATTTTGTGGCTATCTGGCCGTGAAGTTGGCAAAAATCGCTTGGGCAATGTAGATACCATGCAGCGTTATATTTATATCCATGGCACGCCTGATAGTGTTGCCGTAGGCAAGCCCGAGTCGCATGGGTGCATCCGTATGCGCAACGTAGATATCGTTGAACTGTTTGATTTAGTTGAAGTTGGCACTAATGTGCTGATTACTGATTAATACACATGGCTAGTTTAATGCGCATATCTTGTGAGCTGATATCCGTTTGTCCAAAGCGATTGTCATTGATTACCCATGTTTATTGGTTTAACGAGAAGTACTGATGGGTATCATCCAACGTTTAACCAGTCTGTTCATCGTCATTTTTGGCGTATTGCTGCTTACTTTTTTATTGATTCATCTGGTACCGGGTGACCCTGTCGATGTGATGTTAGGTGAGTCTGCTAACATGGCGGATCGCGCAGCCTTACGTGCCGACTTAGGACTAAATCAGCCGCTGATTCAGCAGTTTGGCCACTATGTGGCAAAGCTGATGCAGGGGGATTTTGGGCAGTCTATACATACGCAAACGCCGATTGTTGAGTTAATCAAGGCACGCTATCCTGCCACCGTAAAGTTGGCATTGCTGTCTTTGCTGATTGGTATTGTGATCGGTGTGCCGTTAGGTGTGTTTGCGGCACTTAAAGCCGGACACTGGCAAGACTTTGTGGTCACTATCGTTTCTGTGCGCTTATCTGCGATGCCTGCGTTTTGGCTGGGGCCTGTGCTGATGCTGATTTTTGCGGTGTGGCTAGGTTGGTTGCCCGTGAGCGGCATGGATACAGGCACGTCTATTATTTTGCCAGCCATTACCTTAGGGTTTGGCCTAAGCGCTATTTTGACGCGGATGACGCGCACCAGTTTACTGGAAGTGCTAAACGATGATTATATTCGCACTGCGCGTGCCAAGGGCTTAAGTGAGCGAACCGTGATTTTGCGCCATGCCTTGCGTGCTGCGTTATTGCCGATCATTACCATTGTAGGCTTGCAGATGGGCAGTTTGCTTGCCGGCACTGTGATTACTGAAACGATCTTTAGCTGGGATGGTATTGGCCGTTTGTTGGTGGAAAGTATAGAAAAGCGTGATTATCCAGTTACGCAGGCATGTGTGCTGATTGTGGCTTTAAGTTATGTGCTGGTCAATCTGTTGACCGATATTTTATACAGATTAGCCGACCCTAGAGTACGCCATGCGTAGCAGAACTAAAGGTTAAGATCATTCGATGAAATTTTTATCTTATTCGATTTTAGCGCTATGGTTGATTGCCGTGCTGGCGAAGAACCTGCTGCAGCTTGATGCTAATACGATTGACCTGAATGTTATTTTACAGGCGCCGACTATGCAGCATTGGTTCGGTGCCGATGATTTAGGCCGCGATATTTTTGCGCGTGTGTTAAGCGGGGTCGAAGTGTCGCTATGGGTGGCGCTGGTCGTTACCGCCGTGACCATGGCAATAGGCGTATTTGTCGGCTTGCTGGCCGGCTTTTACGGCGGCAGAGTGGATGCAATTTTGATGCAGATTACCGATATCTTTTTGGCATTCCCCGGTATTTTATTGGCAATTGCTTTTGCCGCGGTGTTGGGGCCAGGGCTTGGTAATTTAATGATAGCGCTATGCTTAACTGGCTGGGTGAGTTATGCGCGCCTAACCCGTGGGCAGACCTTGAGTTTACGGCATCGCCAGCACGTAATAGCGGCTGAGTCTTTGGGGGCGGGGGTGCCGCGCTTACTGTTTCGGCATATCTTGCCGTTGTTGGCATCCATTTTGGTAGTAGAAGCCACTTACAGTTTAGCGAGTGTGATGATTGCCGAGGCCAGCTTGTCGTTTTTAGGGCTGGGGATTCAGGCACCCGATGCCTCTTGGGGTGCGATGTTGAGAGATGCTGTGCGTTATATGTTGATAGCACCACATTATGTGCTGATTGTAGGTGGGTGCTTGATGAGTTTGATTTTAGCGATTAATCTAGGCGGAGACTATCTACGAGACGCCTTAGATGTTAGAAAACCCGATTAAGAAAGAGATAGCATGAGTTTAGGTCCAGTGATGTTAGATGTTGTCGGTACAGAGTTAACCGATGACGACATTAGGCGTTTGAAGCATCCACTGGTTGGTGGTGTGATTCTATTTAAGCGCAATTATGAAAACAATGCCCAGCTTAAGGCGTTGACTGCGAGTATTCACGCGGTACGTCAGCCACCCTTATTGATTGCAGTGGACCATGAAGGTGGACGCGTACAGCGTTTTAGAGAAGGCTTTACTAAAATCCCGCCTATGCGTGAGTTTGGCAAAATCTGGGATAAAAATCCTAAAAAGGCTAAAGAGTTAGCGACAGAAGCTGGCTGGATTTTGGCCGCAGAGTTGCGTGCGCATGGCGTGGATTTTAGCTTCACGCCAGTGCTGGATATGGATTATGGCGATAGCCTGGTGATTGGCGATCGTGCGTTTCATTTAAACCCCCAAGCGATTAGCGACCTAGCCTATGCGCTCATGCAGGGCTTGAAAAAAGGCGGGATGCCCGCTGTGGGTAAGCATTTCCCTGGGCATGGCTTTGTGGTGGCTGACTCTCACGTGAGTATGCCGGTAGATGAACGTGACTTTGACCAAATTGCGCAACACGATATGCAGCCGTTCAGAATGTTGATTGATGATGGCATTCAGGCAATTATGCCTGCGCATGTGATTTACCCTAAAGTGGATAGTAAGCCTGCTGGTTTTTCGCCACGCTGGTTACAAAAAATACTGCGTGAACGCCTAGGCTTTAATGGTGTGATTTTTAGTGATGACTTAAGCATGGAAGCCGCTACAGCAGGCGGTGATGTAACTACGCGGGCACTGGCGGCACTTACTGCGGGTTGCGATATGGTATTACTATGCAATCAACCCGCGATGGCAGATGAACTGTTAGATAACCTTAGCTGGACTATTTCAGCACAAAGTCTGAGCCGCTTAGCGCGTATGCATGGGCATAAGCATCCATTATCCATGGATGGATTGCATGAAAGTGCAGATTTCGTACGTGCACTGCACCAAGTTGCGCAGGTGGGTGTTGTAGAAGGTGAGTTGTTCGCTTAATAAAAGCCTTGAAACTTAATGCGTAAATCGGTATCTTAGCTTCAGGTGTATTTTTAATTATAAGGAAATAAACAATGTTAGATAACACTCCAGTACTAGGTCGTTCAGAATCGACCGAGTTAGCGACCAATCGTGTTTTGCGTAATACATACGCCTTGCTGGGTCTGACCATGATCCCAACAGTGATTGGTGCATTTATTGGTATGAGTATTAATTTTTCTATTGCGCAGCAGCATCCATTTATGTTCGCGATTGGTGCAATGGCAGTAATGTACGGCTTGTTTGCTGCGATTGCAGCTAACCGTAACAGCAGTGTAGGCGTGGTAATTTTATTAGGCTTAACATTCTTGCTGGGTATGTTGCTTGGCCCAATCCTTCAACATGCTTTGCATTTAAGTAATGGTGCACAAATCGTAGGCTTAGCGGCTGGCGGTACTGGCATCATCTTAATGACCTTAGCTGGTATTGCTACTACTACCAAAAAAGACTTTAGCTTTATGGGCAAGTTTTTAATGGTGGGTATTGTATTAATGATTGTTGCTTCATTGGCTAATATCTTTTTACAAATCCCAGCAATGGCGCTTGCGATGTCTGCAATTGGTGTGATTTTGTTTTCAGGCTTTATTCTTTACGACGTTAGCCGTATCGTTAATGGCGGTGAAACTAACTATGTGATGGCAACATTAGGTCTGTACTTAAGTATCTACAACTTGTTCACTAGTTTGTTACAGTTGTTAATGGGCTTGATGGGCAGTAATGACTAATCATGTATTGCGTTAGTACATACGTTGGATTTTAAAAAACCCGCTTCGGCGGGTTTTTTATTGGCGCTGCAGTTTTGCTAATTTACGCCGTTCAGAAAAGAAGTTGGATAGCATCATGCCGCATTCGTCAGCCAGTAAGCCGCTGGCGACCGTGGTGTGATGGTTGAGTTTTTGTTCAGCCATGAGGTTAACTACACTACCGCAGGCGCCAGTTTTCTGGTCGCTGGCACCATACACCAGTTTAGCGATGCGTGCGTGTTGGATTGCGCCAGCACACATTGCGCATGGCTCCA
>NZ_PQVH01000015.1 GCF_004661485.1 Methylotenera oryzisoli | reverse complement strand
GCGCCAATAAAAAACCCGCCGAAGCGGGTTTTTTATTGGCGCTGCAGTTTTGCTAATTTACGCCGTTCAGAAAAGAAGTTGGATAGCATCATGCCGCATTCGTCAGCCAGTAAGCCGCTGGCGACCGTGGTGTGATGGTTGAGTTTTTGTTCAGCCATGAGGTTAACTACACTACCGCAGGCGCCAGTTTTCTGGTCGCTGGCACCATACACCAGTTTAGCGATGCGTGCGTGTTGGATTGCGCCAGCACACATTGCGCATGGCTCCAATGTGACATACAGTGTGCAATCTACTAAACGATAGTTGCCTAGGTGTTGTGCGGCATCGCGCATGGCTTGAATCTCGGCATGAGCGCTTGGGTCGTGCAGCGTGATAGGTGCGTTGCTGCCGCGCCCGATAATCACACCGTCTTTCACTACGATTGCGCCCACTGGCACTTCGCCGGCTAGGGCGGCTTCTCTTGCCAAAGTTAGCGCTATGTTCATGAAGGCTTGGTCTTGTTCGGTCGTGTTGATGGTGTTAATTGTCATATGATTAATTACTTTGTTTTATGTAGCCGCAGGCGTTTAATCTTGTTCTTTTTGCGCCCAGCGCACCAGCACATAAACCAAGCCTAAAACAAAGGCACCACCTACCCATATTGCAATCTCTTCCGTGGTAGGCGAAGCGTCCTGTACAGGCATCACGATGAGTTTACGCAAGAACAGTACTAGCACAACTTCAACAAAGGTTTCTACCTGAAGTTTGCTGCCCTGCAGATAGCGTATTTCTGCAGAGATGAGAGCGGAAATCGACCATAACAGCATGAGTGTGCCAAGTGCATGTAAAAAGCCATGTACCAGGTTGTGCGCATTTGCCGCTGCAAACACATCTTTAAAAAATAGCCAGGTAAACATAATCACTGAGGTAGCAAGCGCTAAGCCAATAATGATATGGGCAAATCCGTTAAGCCATTGCATGGCTTTGATTGCAAAGCTATTAATGCGGGCGAAATTCTTTGGCAGTTGTTCTTGTGACATCCTAATGTCTTTCATTGTGCGGGTGATAATAAAATATCATTTATATTCAGTAATTGGAATTGTTTAATAAACCACTGTTGCGCTTTGCCGCCGTCGCTACGCCAAGCAAGAAAAACCATGACCTCATGCTTGGGCTTGGCTACTTGTTTAATGATGAGTTGCCCTTTACTTGCATAATACTCTGCAATTTTTCTGGGGATATAACCAGCCCCTAGTCCCGCAATTTGTGCCTGCAGTTTGAAGTGCATGCTGGGCAGGGTCAACACATCTTGCCCGGATAAAATGCCCACGGTTCTTGGCGGTAAATTGCGTGAGCTATCTGCAGCTGCAATAGCGCGGTAGCGAATAATGTCTTGGTCCTGTAACGGGTCTGCTAACTTTGCCAACGGATGGTGTGGAGCCACTGCGTAACTAAACTCCATTGAGCCGATTGGTTTGGTCGTAAAGCCGTTGACCGGTGGTGCGTCCCCCGGGCTGCCTAAAGTGATATCAGCGCGGCCGCTAATCAGTGCATCCCAGCCGCCACCAAATACTTCTTGTGTCAGTTTGATTCTGGTGCCGAAATTCTGGCTATAAAATTTATCTAAGATCGGGTAAATGCTGGTGATATCAAATAAATCACTCACAGCAATGGTGAGTTCGGTTTCTACCCCTTTTGCCACACGCTTAACTCTTGATTCTAGTTCGCTTGCGGCATTGAGTAGGTTGCGCCCTTCTTTAAGTAACTCCGCTCCGGCTAAAGTCAGCTCTGCCCGGTGCCCGCTGCGGTTAAAGAGCTGAACGTTTAAGTCTTCTTCCAGTTTTCTGACTGTGTAGGTAATTGCAGAGGGTACACGAAATAGGGATTCTGCAGCAGCAGCAAAGCTACCTTTGCGTGCAATAGCATCTAATACCTCAAGTGACTCTAATGATAGTTTAGTGGACATTATTGATAGCCAACCTTAGTCAGATTATTTGAATAAAACGTGCAAAATTATTAGCTATTAGTATAAAGATATTAGTAATAACATGCTGTTAATTATTCAATTAACTTGAATGGTAGGTGCGTGTGCAACATTGACGTGGTGTTAATGTGAATTTTTGGACTGAAAGCAGGTCTGGGCTTAAGTGGTATTAAACATCAATAAAGTAGTTGTTGTCAGTAAATGTTGTGATGACAAACTAAGTTCAAAAAAGGATGACATATGAAATACGTACATTTAAAAACGACTGCGTTATTACTAGGGGTGCTATTTTCAGGGATGAGCGCAGCGATTGCGGCGCCGGTTGCTTATAAAATTGACGCGGCACATAGTTTTGCTAACTGGAGTGTGCGCCATGTGGTAGCAAAGGCATCCGGCACTTTTAACGATATTACTGGCAATATTTTGATTGATGCTGACAATTTATCCAATTCATCGGTAGACGCCAAAATTAATGTGCTAAGTGTGAATAGCGGGCTGGCCAAGCGTGACGCGCACATTAAGGAAAAAGATTACCTGAATGCAGAGAAGTTTTCTGAAATGAGTTTTGTAAGCACCAAAATCGAGGCTAAAAGCGCAACAGAAGGCGTGATGACTGGTAAGTTCACCATGCATGGTGTGACTAAAGAAATTACTTTGCCATTTAAAGTGCTAGGTTTCGGTAACGACCCTTGGGGTGGCGAGCGTAGTGGTTTTGAGGCAAAAACCTCACTGAAAGCCTCTGATTACGGTTTTGGCTGGGGGGTTAAACCCAACAGCCCAGTCGGTGACGACATTGAGATTACCTTATTGATTGAAGCGGTAAAACCCGCTGCCGATAAGACCAAAAAATAATTGAGACATTCAACATTAGTTAGGAGTAAAGCATGGCATTAGATCTATTTAGCCCAGTAAAACTAGGCAGTATTCAATTGAGCAACCGTATTGTCATGGCGCCGCTTACGCGCAATAGAGCAGGGGCGGAGGGAGTGCCTCAGCCTCTAAACGTGACTTATTACGAGCAGCGTGCCAGCGCTGGCCTGATTGTCACTGAGGCCACACCAATTTCAGCCATGGCGCACGGCTATCCAGCATTGCCTGGTATCTATACCGACGCGCAAGTTGCAGGATGGAAGAAGATTACCGATGCTGTTCACGCAAAAGGCGGCAAGATTGTGATTCAGCTCTGGCACGTAGGCCGTATCTCTCATCCTAGTTTGCTGCCAGAAGGTGCGCTGCCAGTTGCGCCATCGGCCATTAAGCCGGCAGGGCAGGCGTTTACTTATCAAGGTTTGGTCGATTATGTAGAACCGCGCGCGTTGGCGCTGAATGAGCTGCCAGGCATTATTGCTGACTATGTGCATGCAACGAAAGCCGCCTTGGCCGCAGGGTTTGATGGGGTAGAGATACATGCGGCTAATGGTTATTTATTGGATCAGTTCCTACGTGATGGGACTAACAAGCGTACAGATCAGTACGGTGGTAGTGTTGAAAACCGTGCGCGATTCTTATTAGAAGTGACCAAAGCTGTTGTGGACGTAGCCGGTGCGGATAAAGTTGGTGTACGTATTTCACCAGTTAATCCATTTAACGATATGCAGGACAGCAATCCGCAAGCGCTGTTTAATTATGTGGCAGAGGCCCTTAATCAATTTAACCTCGCCTATTTGCACGTGGTAGAGGGTGGTATTCATGGTGGTGGTTTATCTGATCCGTTTGACTTTGATGCGTTACGCAAGTTATTTAAAGGCGCTTACATGGCTAATTTGGCTTACGATAAAGCGCGGGGCAATGCGGTGATTGCAAATGGTCATGCAGATGTAGTGGCATATGGTGTACCATTTATCGCAAATCCTGATTTAGTTGCGCGATTTAAACTAGATGCGCCACTAAATGAAGCGGATTCATCATCATTTTACGGTGGTGCCGAAAAAGGCTACACCGACTACCCATTTATTGAGGAATAACTTAAATATGCATAATCCTGCCATTACACAAGTGCCGATTGATAACACGCTAGCAAACCGATGGAGCGGACGTGCCTATGATGCAGCTAAGAGCGTGACGCAAGCGCAGGTGATTGCTTTGCTGGAAGCTGCAAGATGGGCACCTTCTTGCTTTGGCGATCAGCCTTGGCGTTTTATTGTTTGGGATAAAAATACAGATGCAGCCAGCTGGCAGCAAGCGTTTGATTGCCTGGTACCAGGTAATCAGGCTTGGGTGAAAGATGCGTCAGTACTCTTGCTGATTTGTGCGGATACCTTGTTTGGTCACAACCAGAAAGCTAACCGTTGGGCGCAATACGATACCGGTGCAGCGGCGGAGAATGTATGTTTACAAGCCTCGACCATGGGTTTAATGGCACACCAGATGGGCGGTTTTGATCCTGATAAAGCACGTGCCACGTTCAATATCCCTGAGCAATACACCTTGATGGCGATGATGTCTGTTGGTTACCAAGCGGATATTGCCACTTTAGAAGGTGATATTTTGGCAAGAGAAACCGCACCGCGTAGCAGAAAGCCTTTGTCTGAGCTGTTTTTTGGCGCGACATGGGGTAAGCCTGTGCCTGGTGTGAGTGAATAGCTACATTGCGAATCTAAAACTTAACGAAAGATATGGCTTCTGATAAACTGCTATTTTTAGGTGTTACCTTACTCAATTAAAGGCAAAATTATGGCAGTTATTGCACTTACCAAAGCTAATTTTAAAGAAACGATAGAAAATAATCCTTTTGTGATTGTTGATTTTTGGGCGCAATGGTGTGATCCATGTGTTGCTTTCACACCTACGTTTGAAGCTGCGGCAGAGAAAAACCCAGACATCGTATTTGGTATGGTCAATACTGAAGCTGACCCTGAAATCGGCGAGTATTTTGAAGTGACGCAAATTCCAGGTATTTTAGTGATTCGCGAGCAAGCAGGAATTCATGCGCAAGTAGGTGAGATTGGTGCGCCGGCGTTTGATGAAATTATCAAATGGGCACGTGATTTTGATATGACGCCTGTGCGTGAGTACTATAAGCAACAGGCGCAAGCAGCTAACTAGCCTTGAGATTAAGCTGAGTATCAACCCTCAGCATTAATACAACACAATAAAAAAGCGGCCTAGGCCGCTTTTTTATTGTGTTGTCTTCTAGTGTGCTTTTTTATTTAGAGTACTGTTTTTATTACACTTTTTACCCCGCCTACGTTTACGCAAGCTCGCGTTGCACTGGCAGGGCTAGAAAGAGCCGGTTGTATATAATCTAAACAAGTAGAATACGCCAACTGCCATCATGAAGTACATAGGCAGGTCGCCGCTTTTTTTGGTTTCTGATTTATTAGGTGAGCTGACCCACTTGTTCACTACCCATAGTGCTAAAATGATGACTGGAATCATCAGCATGCTGGTAGTAGATTCAAACAGCTTGCTCATCAGGGTTGAAAGCCAGCCATCCTCACGAAACAGCTCTAAAGCAAGCCCAGTAATGCCCACAAGCATAAGACCCATGCGTATTGTTGCAGCCAGTACACTGGCTTTGCTCTCTGGCTTAATGTCTTTATTTTTTAGATATTTGTTAGGCTCTTGTTTTGCCATTTTTGCTCCTGAGGCGCTTATTTAATCTGCACTGAGAAACTTCATCGGGTCTACAGATTTACCTTGTTGCCTGATTTCAAAATGTAGTTTTACTGTGTTACTGTCAGTATCGCCCATTTCTGCAATTTTTTGGCCGCTAGTCACTTGCTGGCCTTCTTTGACCAAAATCAGGCTGTTGTTTGCATACACCGATAAATAAGTGGCGCTGTGTTTTACGATCACCAACTTACCATAGCCGCGTAAGTCCGAGCCGCTATAAATGACTTTACCTGGTGCTGCCGCCTGCACGGCTTGCCCCATCTTGCCTGAGATATCTATCCCTTTATTGCCTGCATCGTTAAAGTTGGCAATCACCTTGCCTTTGGTAGGCCATGCCCAAGTTAAAGCGCCAGTCGGTTCTAGCTTGGTTTTTGCTTCGGCAACGGGTTCTGTTGATTTAGTCTCAGGCTTGGATTCGACTATTGGTTTTTCAGGTGATTTTTCTGGTGCTTTCTCTGCAGTAGGTTTTTTAATGGCATTAGCAGTGGATGCGGGCGTGCTGGCAATGGTTTTTGCGACTGGCAGCGGTTGCTTGTAAGCGGCATCACTGTACGGCTCGCGTAGCGCTTTAGGTTCGTTAATACTGATTGCTGCTGCAGGGGGGTGCGCGTTGGTGCTTGCTTCTGGAGTATTGTCAGCACCGATGGCATAAGTGACAACACCATTATTATCTTGTGCTGTGCTGTGCTGCACACTCGGCTCTGTCGTGGCTATGGCCTCATTTAAAGGCGAAAACTTAAGGGTTTGTCCAATTTTAATCAGGTAAGGTGCACTGATATTATTTACCTGAGCAATTTCCTTGTAGTCGTAACCATGCTCAAGGCCTATGCTATATAGGGTGTCGCCTTTTTTAACCACGTAGCTTGCCGGGCGCCAGTCTGTACCCACTTTGTGGGTGGCAGTTTTGGTTTGCGGCTTATTGGATTTTGCCTGCGGTATGCGATCGATTACCGGTGCTTGGGTGGTGCTGCATGCAAAGTTCAGCAATGAAATCAATAAGATGATGAAACAGCGTGATGCATTCATTGTGAGGTAGTGCCGCCGAGTAAGGGAACAAACTTGACAGGTTCCAGCTGCGTTTGACGGTAGTCATTTGCTGATACGCGCTCTACAAGATACAAGATTTGCTCATCGGTACCAACCGGGATCACTAAACGGCCGCCAACCGCCAGCTGTGTTAGTAAATCCGGCGGAATGTGGCTTGCCGCAGCGGTAACGATAATGGCATCAAATGGTGCGAGCTGGGCCAAACCCATATTGCCATCTGCGTGGTCTAACTTGACGTTAATGCATTTGAGCTTACGTAGATGATCGCGCGCTTTTAATAGTAAAGGGCGGATACGCTCTACAGAATAAACCTCTTTAGCCAGCTTAGATAATACGGCTGTTTGATAGCCGCAACCCGTGCCGATTTCGAGTACTTTTTCTAAAGGCTGGCCATTACGCAGTAACTCAGACATGCGCGCAACGATATACGGTTGCGAGATGGTTTGCCCAAAGCCAATCGGCAGAGAGACGTCTTCATAAGCGCGAATCGAGAGGGCTTCGTCAACAAAAATATGGCGTGCTGTGCTGCCAATGGCTGCGAGCACCACTTCATCTTTAATGCCTTGCTCGCGCAGTCGATTAAGCATGCGGTCACGCGTACGTTGCGATGTCATGCCGATGCCAGCTTGCGATGATTTGATTAATGCCACGATTTTATTTCCAGTATTATTAGCTAGATAACCATTGTTTGATGTCATTCAGCTGTGCGTGGCAGGTTAAATCAACTTGAATGGGCGAAATCGAAACTTGCTGATTTGCAACGGCGTGAAAATCGGTACCTACACCACCGTCATTAGGTTGCCCTGCAGCGCCAACCCAGTATACCGTTTCATTACGCGGTGTTTTAAGCTGTACCACTGGCTCGGCCTTATGGCGTTTGCCTAGGCGTGTTACCGTGCGTCCTTGCAATGCATCATAAGGAATATCTGGCACATTGACATTGAGAAGTGTAGGTGCGCTGAACCCATTCTTCTGATAATGCTGGATCAGTTCCACGGCGACTCTTGCCGCTGTTTCAAAATGGGTGGAGTTATGCTGAGACATCGAAACCGCGATAGAAGGGATGCCGAGCAGATAGCCTTCCATCGCAGCCGCCACTGTGCCTGAGTAGATGGTGTCATCGCCCATATTGGCGCCATCATTAATGCCGCTGATCACCATGTCCGGCATGGTATCCATCAAACCTGTGAGTGCAATATGCACGCAATCTGTTGGTGTGCCATTTACGTAAAAAAAGCCGTTAGATGCTTTTTTTACGCTTAGCGGGCGGTCAAGTGTGAGAGAGTTACTCGCACCGCTACGATTTCTTTCAGGCGCAACCACGGTAATATCTGCAATTTTTGCAATATGTTCGGCTAGGATATTTAAACCTGGTGCGAAGTAACCATCATCATTTGAGAGCAGTATTTTCATGTGCAGCTTATAAATCGTATTTTCATGGCTAAATTATAGTAGAAGACAGTATGTTTGGTGCGGTATCTATGTAAAAACTTATATGTGTTTATGGGTTTTTTACGCTGTTTTGTGGCGGTTGGCGTGTCAGCCTTGCGTAAAAAATCGTGCACGTAAAAAATAAGACGGTCAGGATGACTTCGGCTAACGCAAGTTGGGCGGAAATTCCCACATCAGCCCATGCGCGCACTACGCCTTCGGTAAAGTAAAACAAAATGAACATACATGACCATTGATAGGTGTAACGCTTGCCGCGCAATATGCCAAATAAAGGCAGTAATAGCGGCAATACCTTGAATATCAGCAATGAACCGCCCGGTTTTAATGGTGCTAATACAGCCTCCCATGCCAAGGTTAATAGGATGAGCGCGATGAGGCTAATAGAGGCGCCCAGTTGGAGTCTTTGTATCATTTGAGGTTTATTCACGTTGGCGTTTGCTTACTTTAGGGTTAGTTTAAGCTTGAGTTTAAGCGTTGATTGATTTGGAAAGGCTGACCAAGGCCGCACGTGCAGATTGTGCATCATGGATAGGTGCTGCAAATGCAAAGCGTAATGTCATGGTTTGGTTATTCACAGTCGCGGCAACATCAAAGCCGTCACAATCAATCCCTAGCATATTGGCTTGCGTGGCCTCAACGCCGTGCACATGTCGGCAGTAGGCAATCAGGCTGTCGGCATGGTCTGTATTCATGTGATTGAGGATGTGTGCTTCCTGAGCTGCCAGTATTGAATCTGTAGGCATGCCTGTCACCAGATCGCTGCCTGATAGCCAGCCCATTTTGCCAAAACCTGCAATATAGCGGCATGTTTCAATCTGGATGCGGTAAAAAGCAAAATCATGCATATCAAAGTAACCGCTGGCTTGCGGCAGATAACGCAAATAGCGAGCGCGTAAATCAGCATCTTCATTTTTATCAATGATATGCGCGTTACCTAGCAAGGTCAGTCTGGCGTTGGCTTGCAAGTCCTCAGCACCAGCAAATACCAGCAATGATACTTTAGGGTTGGTTGCGATGTTTTTGGTGTGTTCTGCAATGTTGCTAATCAAAATGATAGGCTGGCATTGATGATCTAACACAAATGGCGCAACTGAGCCGAACGGATAGCCCTCGAACTTTGCTGAATGGGTTGAAAGTATGGCAGTGCGAGTGCTTCTTAAAAACTGTCTCGCTTCTAGGTGTAGCTGACTCATGGTTTAAAGTTTTCTCGCTAGCTTAAGCGCGGTTTCCGCAAGGCGCTTGCCTAAGGCGATACACAGTTTTTTCTCATCATCGCTGATAGGTTTGTCGTCCATAGTGCCGCCAATATGGCTTGCACCGTAAGGTGTGCCACCAGAGGTAGTGGCGGACAGCGCCGGTTCGGAGTATGGTAAACCCACCATAATCATGCCATGGTGCATTAACGGCAGCATCATGGTGAGGAGTGTGGTTTCGTTGCCGCCGTGCATAGAGCCTGTAGAGGTAAATACCGCCGCTGCTTTGTTCGACATCGCGCCTTTTAACCATAAACTGGTAGTGCCATCTAAAAAGTACTTCATCGGTGCCGCCATATTGCCAAAACGGGTAGGGCTACCCAACGCTACGCCTATGCATTCTTCTAGATCTTGCAGCTCCGCGTATGGGTCGCCCGTGCTTGGGATGTCAGATTCAGTTGCTTCGCAATTGGCTGATACTTTAGGGACTGTACGGATGCGTGCCTTGACGCCATCTACGCTTTGCACACCACGAGCAATCAGCTGCGCCATTTCGCGCACTGCGCCACCTTGAGAATAGTATAGAACTAGGATTTCGCTCATGAGATTAATCTGATTATTTGAAGCTGAAAGTATATAACACATCGACAGCACTTTCATTGCCGGCTTCGGCGCGGAGTGCCCAGCGTGGTGTGATATTGAATGTGAGTCTTGCTATGTCTTGTAGGCCGCTAATGCTTTTGGCATAGCTAAGATAAAGCTGTGAGCTTAGTCGCTTGCCTAGTGTGACTGATGCGTTTTCTGCATCACCGCCGGCGAAGCTGAACTCATCCAGCCCAGCAGCGCGTGCTATCTGGCTTTGTAATGGAACGGATTGCCCTTGTGAGAATAGAGCGCCTGCTGCTAGTGACAGTATGGCAAAGTCAGTTTTGCCAGCTTGTTCTGTACCGTGACCTAACACTAGCCATGCAAGCTTGTCGGTATCCGGTACATTAGGGTCTGAAACCAATTTAATTTCAGGGATTAAGGCGCTGCCTGTAATTTCAACACCTGCATTGACTGGCTTGCTATCGCGCATGGCACGGATGTTTAGGCCTGGATTATCCATCACGCCGTTAAAGTTTAATATGCCGCGCTCTATGTTAAGTATTTGGCCATAAGCCATGAACGTACCTTTAGAAACAGCAATGCTGCCTTCTGTGTGCGGTCTGTATTCGGTGCGGCCGGTTAGGGTCAATGCTCCGGTCAGTTTTGCATCTAGGCCGCGACCGCGTAAGGTAAAGTCGTCACCTAGCCCGATATGCAGCCCGTTCAGCAATATTTGTAATAATGGTTCTTTTTTAATCGAGGTTTCCCCTAGGATAATGACATCATCACTTAGCGTAGGGGTGTCTTCTTGCGCCATTTCTATTAGGCCATTGTTGACGCTGAAGTCACCTAAAATGCTAAGCAGGTTGTCCTCAAGAATAGTTTTTCCGGTTCCGCTAATGACTAGCAGGCGGTCAGCTCTAGAGAAGATACTAAACTGATTGGCGTTCCAGTTAAGCTCAGCCTTGGGTTGGCCCTGCTCAAATCGCACCCAGCCGTTAGCGCTTAGCTTACCTGAGCCACCTTGCCAGATAGCTTGCTCGATTTGCAGTTGATTACTTTCAAAGTGTGCTTGGAAATTACCGTTGTTGAGCTGGATGCCCTCTGATGGCAAGTTAAAGTTGATATTGCTGCCATTGACTGTGCCATTCAGGTTTGGCTGTGCGAGCGTACCATCAGCGGATACAGTTAATGCGACTTGCCCATCTAGGTCTGCATCCATCAATGTTGTGGGCATGGGTAGCCAGGCTAATGTATTGAGTTTTGCACTGGCGGAAAGCTGCAGAGGCGCGTTGTTGAGTAAGCTAAATCCCGCTTCTGTTTTTGTGAGCTGGCTTGCAAGTTTTGCGCTGATTGTGCCAAAGTTCTTACCATCAACATCTGCTTCGACGCGCAGCGCGTTGTCCACCACATCTAGCGCCAGTTTTGCTGTTGATAGCCCCAGTGGCTGCGTGCTGCCATCAGGTTTTGTTAATGTGAAATCACCGTTTTCACGCCATAAGCCAAGGTGCGCATTGATTGAGTTTTGCGTCTCAACCATCCATTCTCCTGAAAAACTTGGGCTGCCTTGCAGTGTGCTGGGCAACGGTAATAGTTCTGGTGGTAGGTCGCTCAGGCTTAATTGTGATAACGTGCCTTTGCTTGCCAGTTTTCCGTTGCCTAAGGCGAGCTGCTCGATATTGATGTTGCCATGATTCAGCGCCAAACTCGCTTGTGTCAGGGTGATGCTATCAGCATCTGCACTTAGCGTTGCCGGTGTTTTGAGTTTGACTGGTGTTAGCCCAGAGTAATCCAGCTGTTGCAACAAGCCTTGCCACTGTCTTTTTAGTGAAGATGTATTTAAAGTAAGTCCGCCTTTTAACGTGCTTTGCAATTTAGCATCGTTGCTATCAGCGTTAATGGTGATTACATGGTTTGCTTGTGTGCCGTTTAAAGTGATATTGCCATTAAATGGCGCATTGTTGCCATATCGGGTGTTATTGGCTGTAATTGTTGCAGTCATCGTGCCGTTATCACCAGCTAGCATGTTGGCATCGCCAGTTAATTCGTTAATCTGTAGACCATTGGTGAGTTGTATTCTTTCACCAAGTAATTTGATATTTAGCGATGGATTATCCAGCGCACCATCAATTGCACCGCTCGCGCTAATCTTTCCAGCTAATGCCGGATCAAATGTTGCAAGGTTTGGCAGGTCGGCCTGCCAGGTTAGGTGAGTATTTTGAGCATTAATATTACCTGTACCTTTAATTTTGTTGGCGGCAACACTCAGCTCAAATGTGAGCTGCTCCAGTGCGCTGGCGGTGAGCTGTGCATTGGCGGAGGCAGAAACTACTTGCGTTTGCCACGTGCTGTCATGGCTGGTGATATTGAGCGTTGCAATAGGGGTGGGTTTGAGTGCCCCCTCTAACATTAAATCTAGATTAAGCTTGGCTGCGGGGTAGTTACCTAGGCGTTCAGGACGTAAGGCTAAAAGCTGGCTATGCACACGTATCGCATAATGATGATTCAGCTCAACTTGACCATGCACCAGCAGCTGTGCCGCAGCCTGTTCGTTATCTGATTTTAATAGGCTGATTTTTCCATTTTGTGATGTTAACCAGGCGCTGGTATCAATGTTAAGTCTATTTAGGTCACCACTTAATTGTGCGTTTAAGTCATAAGCGTAAGGCGGTTCAGCGTTTTTGAGTAAGAGGTCGCCTTTGAGTGTAAATGGTTTGCTGGCACTCATATTGATGTGTGCTGAGGCATTGCCCCATGGAGTTTGTGCGTGTGATAAGCTGAGTTTTAGTGTGTTGGCGTTGCCTTCAAATGCTAACTTTACATTGTAAAAAGTCTGGCGTTCATCTTGCGAGACAATCACGACTTCGCTGATTTCAGACTGTAGTACCGAGATGGGAAGTGGCAGATTAATGCGTTTGGGCAGCTGTGACTGCTCAGGCTCACTATCACTGCCTTTAATCGTGATAATCAAGCGTTTGGCTTTTAATTGTTCAACGACCAGTTTGCCATCGCCAAAGGGGGAAAGTTGCCAGCGTGCACTGAGTTTTTCCAGCTTCAGGTGAATGTTGTCTAAATCATGGCTGAAGCTATCTAAGCTTGAGCTGACGCTAATCGGCATCTCGCTATGTGCCGATGAAAACAGCAGTAAGGTGATGCTAATGAGCAGAATGTGCAAGTAGCGGCGTGCCATTAGAATATCACCCCGATATTAAAATGCATGCGGTAGTCGTTAGTTTCCTGACCATAGGCAATGTCAGCACCAATCGGGCCTACAGGGCTTTTCCATCTTGCGCCCAAGCCGTATCCATACACTGGTTTTAAATCTTTTAGGCTATTCGCTGCGTTACCAAAGTCGGTAAAGATGGCTGCGCCCCATTCCGGCGTGAGCCATTGAATTACCTCAATGCTGCCTGTGGCAAGGTAGCGTGCCCCGACGATTGCATCACCTTCGGTTACGCCTAGGCTTTGGTAGCCATAACCGCGGACAGACTGGTCACCACCAGCGCGAAACAGGAAGGTGGCTGGAGCGCTGTTTTTCCCATGCACCATGCCAAGCTCGGCACGGGCGATTAACTGCGTGCTTTTAGTGATTGGATAATAGGCTTGTGTTTTTAAATAGCTTTGCAGAAAAGTCCCGCTCGCAAGCGACGCTAACGGTGCGCCATTAAACTGGGCATTGAATAAATAGCCGCGTGTAGGGTTAAGGTTATTATCGGTGCGTCTGAGGGTGATACCGTAACCTAAAGTGGCCGCGTAGTTGTCGGAGGAGTCAGCACTATCCAGATTCACGTGCTCTGCTAACAGATTAGCACCAACGTATTGTTCGCGTTTGAGGGAGCCCCATGCGCGCTTTACACCGGCTTGCGTGACTGTGGTGGTTTGTCCCTCAATCTCTGTTCTGGTCGCGGCGATATTGGCACTGTCGCGATAGCCAGTTGCAGTGGTGGGTAAGCGAATCGTGCCAGATAGTGATTGTAGTTTTTGCTCTAATCTGAGGCTGGATGTCATGCGCCAATTACGGTCAAACACATTTAAGTGTTCTACAGTCAGCTGTGTACGCGCCCCTGTGTTGGTACTAAAACCTGCACCGGTGCTGACTTTAATCGATTTGTTTTCATCCACTTTAATTTTAATTGGCGCTAGCGCTGGCTGTTGGCCGCCAAGTGCAGCCTTGTTATCCGCGGTGACTTCTACCGTGCGGAAGTAGCCACTTTCCTGTAACCGCGTTTGAAAGGTGAGCAACTGTGATTGGCTATACACTTCGTTCGGTTTAATCGGGTTTAGATGATGGATAATGCTTTCTGGATAGCGTTGCAGGCCTTCGATTTGAAGCTCGCCAAAATGTACAGTGGTGCCGCTATCTACCGTAATTTCTAATGTCGCAGTTTGTTGTTGAATATCGATACTGGCTTTGGTATCAGTAATGATTGCGTTTGGGTAACGGTTGACCAATAACTTGGTCAGTAAGCCTCGTTTTGCCGCGGTCCAAGCAGCCTGCTGGAACTGTGCCCCGGCTGGTAGTGGCCATTCTTCACGTAGCTGTTGCTCGTTTGGTAGGCCTCTGTGCGCTTGTGTGATGTCGCCGGAAAATTTGATATTGACGCTGCCAACCAGAGTAGGCGTGCCGGGGTTAACTGACAGTACGGTGAGGTTTTCAAGTTGGTTTTGCGTGGACTTGACGCTGACCTGCGCTGAGAAATAGCCCTCTGTTGCGAGTAACTCTTTGATTTGTTTAGGCGCTTCAGTGGATAAGCGCTTCCACTCGTTGGGAGACATGCGTGGATTGGTGCGCCACTTAATGATGTCAAGATGATTTTCTAACAGTGTCTTTAGCGGGCCAGGTGCTTCGATTTCTACTTGGTAGCTCGCGTTATCAGCATACGCGAGCACTCCCCAACACAATAAGACTAGGTAGATGATCAGGCTTCTAGTCAAATTCAGAAGCCCTTTTATCATTAAAATTTACATGCATTTAAACTCACTTAATGGTTTTTACAAGCTCCGCTGCTTTACCTGTGTAGCTCGCAGGTGTCAGTGCCAGTAAGGCTTGTTTTGCATCTGCAGGGATAGCCAACTCACTGATAAATGCATGTAATGAGGTTTGGTTAATGCCACCTTTGCCGCGAGTTAGCTCTTTTAGCTGCTCATACGGGTTCTCAATGCCATAGCGACGCATTACTGTTTGAATCGGCTCCGCTAGTACTTCCCAGCTGTTGTTTAAATCTTCATCCAAACGTGCAGTGTTAACTTCAAGCTTATTCAAGCCGCGTAAGCAAGAATCATAACCTAACAAGGTATAGCCAAAAGCCACACCCATATTACGCAATACTGTAGAGTCGGTTAAGTCGCGCTGCCAGCGTGAAATTGGTAGCTTCTCTGCCATATGGCGCAACACTGCATTCGCTAAACCTAAGTTACCTTCGCTGTTTTCAAAGTCAATCGGGTTCACTTTATGTGGCATGGTGGATGAGCCGATTTCGCCTGCTTTTACTTTTTGTTTGAAGTAGCCTACAGAGATATAACCCCAGATATCACGGTTGATATCAATTAAGATGGTATTGATACGCGCTAAGGTGTCGTACAACTCTGCCATGTAATCATGTGGCTCAATTTGTATCGTCATTGGGTTGTAGGTCAGACCTAATGATGATACAAAACGTTCTGCAAAGCTTTCCCAATCGAAATCAGGGTAAGCAGATAAGTGCGCGTTAAAGTTACCAACTGCACCGTTGATTTTGCCAAGAATTTCATTGTTAACTAATTGTTTTTGCTGACGTTGTAAGCGGTATACCACGTTGGCCAACTCTTTACCCATCGTGGTTGGTGATGCAGTTTGGCCGTGGGTGCGTGATAGCATCGGCTGGTTAGCCAATTGCTCTGCTAATTCGGTTAAGCGGGCAATTAGTGTATTCAAAAACGGCAACATCACACTGTCACGCGCGGTTTTGAGCATCAAGCCGTGAGATAAGTTGTTGATGTCTTCTGAAGTACATGCAAAGTGAATAAATTCACTGGCCTTTTTTACTTCAGTGTTGCTATCAAACTTTTCTTTCAGCCAGTATTCCAGCGCTTTTACATCGTGGTTGGTACGCGCTTCAATCGCTTTCACTTGTGACGCATCTGCCTCACTGAAATTCGTAATAGCTGCATCTAACTCTTGGATGGTTTCGGCACTAAATGGAGCGATTTCTGCTAACTCTGGTGCGCCAGCCAGTGCTTTTAGCCACTCAACTTCTACCCATGCGCGGTGTTTAATCAGCGCATATTCACTAAAATAAGGACGTAAAGCGTCAAGTTTAGATTGGTAGCGGCCATCAAGAGGAGAGAGTGCGTTTAATGTTGTAAGTGACATAGCAAAAAGAAATGAGCGTTTTATAAAAGCGCTATTTTACCTTAGTAGCAGAGTGGGGCAAAAAGTTTTTATTTTCATATCAATTGATTAGTGCGTAGGGTGCTCTTTTTATATTTCATACTTTTATCATCTGGTTCGCATATAGAGTATAAATTAGCGTTGATAGTGTAATAAAAAGTAAGGCTGTAAGACCAATATAAATTTTAATTTGTGATAAATGGTTAAACTTTTTTCTTAAGCCTAAGGCAAATATGACATAAACTAGACCTTGGATTTGTAGCACATATTAAGTATTGAATTAACATCTTGTCCATATAACTTTAACGTTTGAATTAAGATACAAGGCGCTGTTAGGCGTCCCGCTTGAATTATGGGTTAGGGTAACGCAAGCAACGAAGAGTCAACTTAGCGCACCCCACAAACCCAAACGGAAATTAGGAACAAAAAAACTATAAAATTGCACCAAAAAACAGCCAGATAAAAGCACCCCGAAAGCCACCGGGCTAAAAACACTGCCTTGTAACTCTCGTAGAATAATGCTTCCAGAGCACACTAATGTAGATGAGCGCTAACATGGAATTGACCAGGCTGCGCCGTTTTTTTGTGCAGTTCGGCTCTAATACAGGGTTGGGCATCACAGGCCGAGTAATTTTCGCCACCACGGTCTACTATCCCTTGCGTGCCTTTGTTTTATAGCTACTTTAAGCTTGGCTAATGAAATCTTTATTTCGTCTTGTAGTCTATTTGACTCAGCATTGGCTACTATTTCGTCATCGGTTAATGGTCGTGACCGAGCGAATCTTACTGGTGAGCTACATTCGACATTAACTCTGCAGTAGTGGGTCCCATTGAACGACATTCCCTTGGCCGCAAATGCATCAAAAATGATGCGCACAAGTTCGTCTCCTTGAAGTTCGAGTCCGTCAGGAATATTCATTCTGTGAATTCTCCAATTCAGTTCAGCACCTTCACTTGAGTATATTTCATTTAATGGGTCAGCTTCCAATGATATTTCAATGCTTTTCCAAAAAATACGGTAATAGTGAGTCTCTTGTGTTCCTTCGTATGGCCCACCGTATTTGTTGATAAGGACCATGTAGATATTTCGCTCATGATCAACAACCCATTTGCTAGATGGAAGTCTGCTGTGTTGAAAACTCTTCAATACTACGCTGAAAGCACTATCAGGGATTGTTTCAACTTCGAATACCATTTCATGACGCCTTAACTGTAGTTATATAGTCCCATGGGTCTATATATTAATAAATGGATGATTGTTATACATTGCTGGAATCCATTGCCCTTATTGTTTTTATGGTTTTATTATCTCTATGTTTATATGATTAATATAGAGACATGACATCACTGTTTTTTTGATTGTAAACCAACACCTTTGAATTTAGAACTTGGTGAAATTGATAGGGGTTGAATGTTCGCTTTGGGATCCTAAAATGGGGCCGAGTGCACGTAATTTTCGGTCTATAATGGGCTAATCTCCATCAATACTCGCGTTTAACTCATGTCTCAAGAAAAACCTGGTCAACTTCACCCTTCATGGCAAGCGATGATTGGTGACGAGCTTGATAAGCCCTATATGCAATCATTGCGCGCCTTTTTATTACAGGAAAAAGCTGCTGGCAAGACGATATTTCCACCCAGCCCATTGATTTTCAATGCCTTTAATCACACGCCTTTTGACAAGGTGCGCGTGGTGATTATTGGGCAAGATCCTTATCACGGAGTAGGTCAAGCGCACGGCTTGAGCTTTTCAGTGCCAGAAGGCGTTGCGTTGCCACCCTCGCTACTCAATATTTTTAAAGAAATCGAAAATGACCTCGGCATTAAAATGCGCGGCAAAGGCGATTTAACGGCTTGGGCAAATCAGGGGGTGCTGCTATTAAATGCAACGCTGACGGTGGAAATGGCGAATGCTGGTTCACATCAAAAGCGCGGCTGGGAAACTTTTACCGACGCGGCGATTGCTGCTTTAAATATGCATCGAGAAGGTTTGGTGTTTGTGCTGTGGGGCAGTTATGCACAGAAAAAAGGGGAGATGATCGACCCAAAAAAACATTTGGTACTGAAGTCGGTTCATCCATCGCCGTTGTCGGCGCATCGAGGTTTTTTTGGTAATCACCAATTTTCGAGTATTAATGAATATCTGAAAAAGCGCGGTGAAGAACCGATTGATTGGCAAGTATAGGATAGGGCGGACAAAATGGATGATTTTGCCCGCCGTGAATGTTATGTTTTAACCCTGCCAGAGCATATCTACGAATGCATTAACAGGCATAGATTCTAGTGTTTTTTGCGCTAGGCATAATTCTAAAATTTCCGCTTGTTTTTTCGCATCAAACCTACGTGCTAAATTGATTTTGAATTTTTTCACTAATTCAGGGATGCCTTCACCACGACGACGGCGGTGGCCAATCGGGTATTCAACGGCAATATTGCTTGAACTAGTACCATCTTTAAAGAAGATTTGTATCGCGTTAGCAATTGAGCGTTTTTCAGGATCTAGGTAATCGCGCGTGTATTCTGCTTTTTCTACGCAGGTCATTTTGCTGCGAATCGCATCAATGCGTGGGTCTGCCGCCGCTTCATCTTCGTAATCCTGTGCTGTCAAGTTACCTTTGAGTAGGCCGATGGCTGCCATGTACTGAATGCAATGGTCTCGATCGGCAGGGTTGTCTAGAGGCCCTGTTTTATCAATAATGCGAATTGCAGACTCATGCGTGGTAATGACGATTTTATCAATCTCAGCAATCTGCTCTAATGTTTGCAGCCGGCTACCTACTTCACCATTCAGTTGCAAGGCGCATTCCACCGCTGTTTGTGCATGAAACTCAGCAGGGAATGAAATTTTGAACAAAACTTGTTCCATCACATAAGAGCCATAAGCACGTTGGAATTTAAACGCATTACCTTTAAAAAGCACGTCGTAGAAGCCCCATGTTTTTGCAGTGAGTGCCGAAGGGTAACCCATTTCACCTTGCATGGTCATCCATGCTAAACGTACAGCACGTGAGGTAGCGTCGCCAGCCGCCCATGACTTACGTGAACCGGTATTCGGGCTGTGGCGATAAGTACGTAAGCTTTGGCCGTCAACAAACGCGTTAGAAACGGCGTTGATAATGTCTTCTTTGTTGCCACCTAGTAGCTTGGTTACGACGGCTGTTGAGGCAATTTTCACCAAAATCACGTGATCTAAACCAACGCGGTTAAAGCTGTTTTCTAATGCCAACACACCTTGAATCTCATGCGCTTTAATCATGGCGGTGAGCACGTCTTTTACAGTCAGCGGTGCTTTTCCTTCGCTAATGTTTTTGCGCGACATATAATCTGCCACCGCTAAAATGCCGCCCAAATTATCGGATGGGTGACCCCATTCCGCAGCTAACCATGTATCGTTAAAGTCTAACCAGCGGATCATCGCGCCGATATTAAAGGCGGCGAGGATAGGGTCAAGCTGGAAATTGGTGCCGGGTACTTTTGCACCATTAGGCACAACAGTGCCAGCAATGACTGGGCCGAGTAACTTGGTACAAGCTGGGTAATCCAGAGCTTCAAAGCCACAGCCTAATGTGTCCATCAAGCAATTGCGTGCGGTGTCGTATGCTTCGTCGCTATTGATTTCATAATCGGCAACGTAATTGGCAATATCAACAATGACTTGGTCTGGTGCGGGACGAACGTTAGAGATGTGCGACGACATATTAAGGACCTTTAAAGTGTAAAAATAAATTAATTTAGTGCGCTCTTCCCGCAGGCCTTTATGGGTTTTTATTATTTCGACTTAGTTAGTTAAATACTTAGTTACTTAAATAACCAGTTGTTTAACTAAACAAGTCTGAAGTATAAAAAGTGGAATCCATTTTAAACGGAGAGTAAAACTAAATGGATTCCGCCTCCGAGGGAATGACGGAGTTAAGGGTTAGCGTTGCTCCAGCGGTACATATGGCCGGTTTTCCGGGCCTGTATATTCCGCATTTGGGCGGATAATTTTGTTATCGATGCGCTGTTCAATCACATGTGCTACCCAGCCTGTGGTGCGCGATATCACAAATATCGGAGTGAACATGCCGGTAGGGATCCCCATCATGTGATAGCTGGATGCACTGTACCAATCCAAGTTAGGGAACATTTTTTTCTCGCGCCACATGGTTTCTTCTATGCGCGCAGAAACATCAAATAGCGTCATATTGCCGTTATCTTCACATAACTTGCGGCTTACAGCTTTGATAGATTCGTTTCTTGGGTCGGCAATGGTATAGACCGGATGGCCAAAGCCAATAATGATTTCTTTGCGTGCCATGCGTTGCATGATGTCAGCTTCGGCTTCATCGGCCGTTTTATAGCGCTCAATAATTTCCATGGCTGCTTCATTCGCGCCGCCGTGTTTGGGGCCGCGCAGTGCGCCAATCGCACCGGTAATACACGAGTACATGTCCGATAAAGTACCGGCCACTACGCGTGCGGTAAAGGTAGAAGCGTTAAATTCATGTTCTGCATACAGCACGAGTGATGTATTCATGGCACTGATGTGTAAATCTGACGGTTTTTTGCCATGCAGCAAATGTAAGAAATGTGCGGCAATCGAGTCTTCGTCAGTTTCTACTTCGATGCGTTTCTGGTTGTGGCTAAAGTGGTACCAGTAAATTAAAATCGAGCCAAAACAGGCAATCAGCCTATCTCCTAAATTTTTTGCATCTTCAATATTGCGGTCGCTTGTTTCAGGCTCTAGTGTGCCAAGCATCGAGCAGCCTGTGCGCATCACATCCATTGGGTGTGCGTTGGCAGGAATTTGCTCTAATACTTTTTTTAAGCCGTCTGGCAGGCCACGTAACTTCTTAAGCTTTTGGTGGTATGCCGCTAGCTCAGCTTTATTAGGTAGTTCGCCATGAATCAGCAGGTGAGCGACCTCTTCAAACGTTGCAGATTTTGCAAGCTCGATAATGTCGTAGCCGCGGTAATGTAAGTCATTGCCAGTGTGGCCAACGGTACAGATCGCAGTGGTGCCAGCTGAAATGCCAGCCAGTGCTACGCCTTTTTTCTTTTTAGGTTCTTGAGTAGTGGTTGCTTGGGTGGTGTTAGGTAGTGTCATGCTACTTTTCTCCCTTAAATAACGCGTCTAACTTTTGCTCGTAAGCGTGGTAATTCAAGTGCTCGTACAGTGCTGCGCGCGTTTGCATGGTGCTAACTACGTTGGCTTGCGTGCCGTCTTTACGTACAGCCTGATATACATTGAGTGCGGCCTGATTCATTGCTCTAAATGCTGAGAGTGGATATAGCACCATGCTCACATGAGCGCTGCGCAACTCATCTACGGTAAATAATGGTGTTGAGCCAAACTCGGTGATGTTGGCGAGCACTGGCACTTTGACTGCATCTGCAAATTGTTGGTACATGCTTAGTTCGGTGATGGCCTCCGGGAAAATCATATCTGCGCCAGCTTCAACACAGGCACAGGCACGGTCGATTGCGGATTGGAGGCCTTCTACGGCTAGCGCGTCGGTACGCGCCATAATGACGAAATCTGGGTCAGTTTTTGCATCGACTGCGGCTTTAATGCGGTCTACCATTTCAGCTTGGCTGACAATCGCCTTGTTGGGACGGTGCCCGCAGCGTTTGGCTTGCACTTGGTCTTCAATATGCACAGCGCCTGCGCCAGCTTTAATGATGCTTTTAATGCTACGTGCGATATTAAATGCACCGCCAAAACCTGTGTCGATATCTACGAGTAAAGGTGTTTCTGTCACATCGGTGATTCTGCGTACATCCACCAGCACGTCTTCAAGGGTAGATATGCCTAAATCTGGAATACCTAACGACCCTGCAGCAACGCCGCCACCAGATAAATATAAAGCTTTATAACCAGTTTGCGTGGCGAGCAGGGCGTGGTAAGCGTTGATGGCACCGATGATTTGTAAAGGTGTTTCTGCGCTTAATGCAGCTCTAAAACGTGTACCTGCAGTTGCTTGTTTATTCATGTTGCTGATTTCCTTCAGTTCATTTAATCACGTTGTAATGCCATGCTGGCGTGAGGTGGTATTCAAGCCCCAGCTATCAGCGTGGGTAGGTGCTGATAGCTGCTTCGTCGATGTTTAAGAGGCTCAGTTTCGTTAAAAGAATGCTTCAACCGCTGCTGCTGGAATCTCAACCTTGGTTAATCTGGCTTTTTGCAGCACTTCCCAGAAGTATCTGTATGTTGCGCGGTCATGTAATTCACCAGCGTATTGAATTGGGCCCCAATCGGCCTGCTGTGCGGCAAGCAGGATATTGGCTGCATCAATCACTTCATCAAAGTTAGGTTTCATTGCGTCCACAATGGCCTGAATTTGTGTCGGGTAAATGCTCCACATACGCATAAAGCCAAACTCATTATGTGCACGGCTGGCATCGCTCAATGTGGTTTCTACATTTTTTAAATCCAGCGTCACGTTATGTGCAGGAACTACGCCATTGGCGAGTGCTGCTGCGACTACTTCTGATTTTGCACGTGCTAATAAGCGATGCTCGAACTGGCCCGGGCTACGCATTGCGCTGGCTGGGATGGCGCCGTGATGCGCGCTCACAAAGTCCATTAGGCCGAAATCTAATACTTGCAGCCAAGGCAGTGCTGCGATTTCATGTACTTGCTTGAGGGCGCCATGGGTTTCAATCAGTATATGGATAGGTATCACTCGGTTGATATGGTTCTCTTTAGCCACAACCTGAACGTACTCAATCATTTCACGTGCTTGATCGATACTGGTACATTTAGGAATGGTAATGTAAGTCAGCACCTTACCTGCACCAGCCACTAAGATGTCGATATCTAATTTCCATGCGTGGTGGGTATAGTCATGGATGCGCGCACCTGCCATTTTGTATTTGTTAGCGTCTGAATTTAATACACGCACAATCATCTCTGCGTGTTCGCGCTCTTGCCCGGCAGCAGCACCGTCTTCACAGTCGCAAGTGATATCAAATACCGCACCTATGCAATCTTGTAGTGATAGTGCTTTTAGAATGAGCTTCTCGCTGCCAGCAAAATGCTCGCAGGCCGGAATCAGCGGAAATGGTTTTTCTCCGCCAAATAGTGCTTCATTCGGGTGTTTTTTATAAGACACAGCCATTATTTGTTTCCTTTGCGAGGCATGAGTACGGTGTAATCAAGATCAAGTACTACATTGGGGTGGTAACTGTTAAATTGCTTGGTTTCTGCTAAATCGGCAGGATTCATATTTTTGATGCCGACCATGCGTAGTCTGAGTGCGCCTAAATCGTTTCTGTTAGGTAGTTCCCAGCGATCCAGTACTTCAGTAAAAGTATAGATAGTGTCGCCGGCAAAGCTTGGGTTGGCGTGGGTGCCTGCATTAATTGCCGCAATGCTGATTGCATTTTCCAGGCCTTCGTAGCTCAATGCGCGGCATGCCGAAATCACGATTCCGCCATATACCAGACGTTTGCCGAAAGTTGAGCTTTGCATTAAGTGTGCATCAAAATGTAAGCGCGCATTATTTTGATAAAGACGGGTAGCCAGTGAGTGGTCGCTCTGGTTGATAGTCAAGCCTGCCGCGTGATTGATGCGCTCGCCTGTTTGGTAGTCTTCCCAGTAGAATTGGCCACCTGTTGCTTGTTGGTCAAAGTTGCCAGTCGTTAGATATGCTGGAATGCTTAATTGATCAGCTGCAACAAATGCTGGCAATTCAGGTATTGTCGTTTCAGGTGCTGGCGCATTGGCGTCATTTTTATGTACCATCACCCAGCGCACCCAGCTTAAAACTGGCTGATTATGCTGATTAACAGAGGTGGAACGTACATAAACTACGCCGTTTTTACCGTTGGAGTTTTGTTTGAGCCCAATTACTTGGCTGGATGTGCTTAAAGTATCGCCTACAGATACGGGCTGTAAGAAGCGAACATCTGCATAACCTAAGTTTGCCACTGCGTTTACCGAAATATCAGGCACGGTTTTGCCAAATGCGATATGAAACGTCAGTAGATCATCTATCGGGGCAGATTGGTAGCCCACGCTTTGTGCAAAAGGCTCGCTGCAATGCAATGGATTGCGGCTGCCCGTTAATGCGATATACAGCGCGACATCGCCTGCGGTAATGGTGCGTGGTGTGGCGTGATTAATCACTTCATTGAGTGTGAAGTGTTCAAAAAAACGGCCTGATGATGTTTTGTTTGATTGCATAGTGGTCGCCATTTATATGTATTCTTCTTCAAGCTCGGTAATTGCTTCATGTAGCTTAATTAAGCGTTGTGCCGCTTTAATGTGGTGATGTTCTACTAACTTGTCGTTAACGACCACAGTGCCGCGGCCCGCCTCGTTAGCTTCTTTTAGCGCTGTAATGATGAGTCTTGCGTTGGCGACTTCTGTCGCTTTTGGTGTGTATGCATCATTGCAATAAGCAATTTGCGCTGGGTGTACCAACGACTTTCCGTCCATGCCCATGTCGCGGCCAATTCGGCATGCGTATTCAAAAGAGTGCATGTTTTTAAAGTCGCTGGTAATGCCGTCAATCACGGCTTTTCCGTAAGCGCGTGCAGCTAAAATCACCAACGATAATGAGGTCAAAATTGCCACGCGCTCATGAGTAACGTGTGCATGCAGCTGTGAGATAAGGTCTGAAGTAGCCATTACTATGCAGATTACGCGGTCAGATGCAGCGGCAATTTCCTTGGCGTTAAGCACGGCAATCGGGCTTTCAATCATCACCATCATCGGTACATTATGTCCGCCAGCGTCATCCAGCAGTTGCTGTGCTTTTAGTACATCCTCGCGTGACTCAATGTTGGGAAACAGGATTGCATCGGCACCGATATTCGCTACCGCACGAATGTCGTCATGACCCCAGATCGAGTCAAGATTATTGACACGCACGACTACTTCTCTAGAGCCATAGCCACCTTGTTTGATTGCAGCTACTACATTAGCCCTGGATTGTTCTTTGGCATCGATCAGGATAGGGTCGCCCAAATCCAATATCACAGAGTCTGCTGCCAATGTGCGTGCGCGATCAAGATAATGTTGATTACAGCCCGGTACATATAGCACGGAGCGCCTTGGACGGATGAGATGTTCCATAATCAATATGACTTTATAAAAATGTTGATTTGATTATATAGATGAAATTAAATAAGTGTCAACATTTATCTTATGTCTTATATAAGATATAAAATGCTAGACTAATTTTATTTGGCGTGATATAAATTCAATCATGGAAATTAAGCATGTTGCTGTTAACTAAAATACATAGGTTGTGAAATTATGGATAAGCAATTGAGTTCACCAAGCTATAGACCTTTATATGACCAGATTAAAGTATTAATCACGCAGGGTTTGATTGGCGGGGAGTGGAAGCCGGGTGATGTGATTCCTAGTGAAGTGGAGTTGGCCGCGCGTTACAAGGTGAGCCAAGGCACGGTGCGTAAGGCAATTGATAGTCTGTCTGCCGAGAATATTCTAATTCGCAGGCAAGGTAAGGGCACTTTTGTTGCAACGCATAGTGAAGAGGTAACTAAGCTTAGGTTCTTAAGGTTGACTGCTATTGATGGTAAAAAAGAGTTGCTGCAGAACGAGTTGATTTCATGTGTGAAATCAAAAGCAGATGCCTATATTGCCAAAATATTAGAGATTAAAGCGGGGGCGGCGACCATAGAGGTGAAACGCTTGCTCACTTTCTCAGGGCGGCCATTGATTTACGATCACTTGATTGTGCCTGCTGTGCCGTTTAAGGGGCTTAATAGCAATAAGGTAGAAGAGTGCAATGGCTCTATGTACAGCATGTATGAGTCCCAGTTTGGTGTGCGCATGATTCGTGCGGAAGAGCGCCTTAAAGCAGTTGCTGCTAATCAAGAGGTGGCAAAAGCATTAGGTTTAAAAGAAGGTTACCCCTTACTCAGTATAGAGCGCGTTTCATTTACCTATGGTGATAAGCCAATGGAATGGCGTCTGGGATTGTGTTTGACGGATGATCATCATTATATGAGTGAGCTTGAGTAAATTTTTTTAAAAGTCTGCATTGGCGTTGTTAGGTGTCGCATGTCGTACTGTCTACGCTCGTTTTTTTAGTCACTGCAGATTTTTAACACATGTTGATAATGTAAATTTAGTAGACAACGGTGAGTTGTAAAAAGGCAAAAAATGGATGACCTAAGAAAACGCGCATTGGATTACCACCAATTTCCTAAGCCAGGTAAGTTGAGTGTGGAGTCGTCTAAATCTTGTACTACTCAAGATGATTTGTCGCTTGCTTATACGCCGGGTGTTGCGGAGCCAGTGCGTGAAATTCATGCAGATGCAAGTAATGCCTACCGATATACCAATAAGGGTAATTTAGTTGCGGTCATTACCGATGGTACCGCGGTACTGGGTTTAGGCAATATGGGTGCGTTGGCGAGTAAGCCTGTAATGGAAGGCAAAGCTGTATTGTTTAAGCGTTTTGCAGGCATCGACGTGTTTGATATTGAGGTGAATGCAAAAACACCGGATGAGTTTATTGAAACCGTGGTGAATATTTCCCCAACGTTTGGTGGCATTAATTTAGAAGACATTGCGGCGCCACACTGTTTTTATATAGAAAATGAGCTGAAAAAACGCTTGGATATCCCAGTGTTTCATGATGACCAACATGGCACGGCCGTAATCGTAGCTGCTGCGCTGCTCAACGCGTTGACCCTGCAGGGTAAAGTGATCGAGGCGGCAAAAATCGTATTTCTAGGAGCGGGTGCCGCCGGCTGTTCCTGTGCCAAACTGCTGAAAAGCATGGGCGCTAAGCATATTACGATGGTGGATAGAACTGGCGTTTTAGACACTAGTCGACCAGACCTGCATGATAACAATCGAGAGCTAGCGGTTGCCCCTAGCGCAGTCAAAACGCTGGCAGATGCTATGCAAGGTGCGGATGTGTTTATTGGTGTTTCCGCTAAAAATGCACTTGATGCTAATTTAATCAAAGATATGGCTGTTAACCCGATTATTTTTGCTTTGGCAAACCCAGACCCCGAAGTGCTACCGAGCGTGGCGCATGCCATACGAGGTGATGTATTGATGGCAACGGGCCGAAGTGATTTTCCTAATCAGGTCAATAATGCGCTGTGTTTCCCCTATTTGTTTAGAGGGGCGTTGGATGCTAAGGCTAAGCAAATCACGGAAGCGATGAAAATTGCCGCGGCACACGCATTAAGTGAGCTTGCCCGCGAGCCTGTGCCTGCCGAGGTGTTAGCTGCTTACAATCTGCAATCACTTGCTTTTGGCAAAGATTATATTATTCCTAAACCGTTTGATCCGCGCCTGTTAGCGCGAGTATCAAAAGCAGTAGCTGAGGCAGCGTAGTGGCTAAGAAAACTCTAATCCGCAATCGACCTAAGAATCTTAATTTATTTACGATTCGCCTGCCTATCAATGCTGTGGTGTCGATTTTGCATCGCATGAGTGGCATGGTGCTATTTTTATTGATTCCAGCATTGATTTGGGCGCTGCAAACTTCACTTAGTAGCGAGTCAAGCTTTGATAGGTTGGGTGCGATGTTCCGACACTGGACACTAAAGCTGCTTTTAATTGGTTTTTCCTGGCCGTTTTTTCACCACTTGTATGCAGGGTTAAGGCATTTGGGGCAAGACGTGCACTGGATGACTACGCTGAATAAAGCCAGATTCTCCAGTCGCATTGTGTTGGTACTAGGCGCCTGTTCCATGCTTGGTTTTGCTTATTATATTTGGTAACAATCACCGCTATGTTGATAGAACTACTAACAAAAAAATATCCGGGCATGCGTTTATGGCTAACGCAGCGTATTTCGGCAGTGATGATGGTGATTTACTTAATGCTGATGCTAATCATGTTAGCAATCAAGCAGCCACATGATTATGCGTCATGGTTGGATTTAATGTCACCTTGGTGGTGGCGCATGTTATCCCTAGTGTTTTTTGCCAGTTTGTTTACGCATGCTTGGCTTGGTGTGCGGGATGTATTTAAAGATTATGTGTTTAACCTGAGGTTGCGCGCGGTTTTGCAAGTGACGGTGGATATATTGTTGATTGCTTACCTGTGCTGGGTATGCATTATTTTATGGAAGCTTTAAGTCTCATATGAATATACAAAATCATCAGTTTGATGCAGTGATTGTCGGCGGTGGCGGCGCAGGTTTACGTGCTTCATTGCAGTTGGCCGAAGCAGGTGTCAAAGTTGCTGTGCTGTCTAAGGTTTTTCCTACGCGCTCACATACGGTAGCGGCACAGGGTGGCGTGGCCGCTGCTTTGGGCAACGTGTCTGGAGATAACTGGCTTTGGCATATGTACGACACGATTAAAGGCTCTGATTATTTAGGTGATCAGGATGCAATTGAGTTTATGTGTAAAAACGCCGCAAAAGCGATTATTGAGCTTGAGCATTTTGGTATGCCGTTTGACCGTCTGGAAAATGGCAAAATATTTCAGCGCCCATTTGGCGGAATGACGCAGAATTTTGGTGAAAAGCCTATTTCGCGCACTTGTGCTGTGGCAGATAGAACCGGTCATGCCATGCTGCATACTTTGTATCAGCGCAACATCCGGGCAAATACGCAGTTTTTTGTCGAATGGTTTGCACTGGACTTAATTCGCGACGCTGATGGTGATGTGCTGGGCGTGATTGCCTTGGAAATTGAAACTGGCGATATCCATTTGTTGCAGGCTAAAACAACGTTGTTAGCTACTGGCGGCGCTGGGCGTATATTCCAAGCCAGTACCAATGCCTTTATTAATACCGGTGATGGGCTGGGTATGGCGATACGCGCCGGCTTGCCATTACAGGATATGGAGTTCTGGCAATTCCATCCGACTGGTGTGCTGCACGCTGGCGTGCTGATTACTGAGGGTGTGCGCGGTGAAGGTGGCTACTTGGTGAACTCTGAAGGCGAGCGATTTATGGAGCGCTATGCGCCCAATGCTAAAGATCTAGCAAGCCGCGATGTGATTTCGCGTTCAATTGCCACGGAAATTAAAGCTGGTCGCGGTGTTGGCAAAAATAAAGATGCTGTGTATTTGAAACTCGACCATCTGGGTGAGGAGTTGATTAATAAACGCCTGCCGGGTATTCGTGAAATTGCTAAAACTTTTGCCAATGTTGACCCAGTGGTTGATCCGATACCGATTGTGCCGACAGCGCATTATATGATGGGCGGTATTCCTACCAATTTAGATGGGCAAGTAGTTGAGCCAGTAGATGGCGGCGAGAAGGTTGTGAACGGCTTGTACGCCGTCGGTGAGTGTGCTTGTGTTTCAGTGCATGGCGCAAATCGCTTAGGCTCTAATTCATTATTGGATTTAGTCGTGTTTGGTAAAGTTGCCGGTGATCAAATGGTGAAGCAGATTGCTTTAAACCAAGCCCATAAGCCATTGCCTAGTGATGCTGCTGACAAAACATTGGCAAGGGTTAAGCGCCTCAACCAGCAAACCAACGGTGAAAGTGTGGCTGAAGTTGGTGCTGCTATGCGTAGTGCCATGCAAACGCATTGTGGCGTGTTTAGATTTCCTGATCTGCTACAAAATGGCGTGGCTAAAATCAATGAGATTGCCGAACGTGTTAAGCGCATTGAAATTAAAGATAAGAGCCAAGTGTTTAATACTGCGCGTATCGAAGCCTTGGAGTTGGACAACCTGATAGAAGTGGCGGTGGCAACGATGCATGCAGCCAACAACCGTAAAGAAAGCCGCGGCGCACATGCACGCGAAGACTTCTCCGAGCGCGATGATGAAAATTGGTTATCGCACTCACTTTACTATAAGCAAGACCATCAGCTACTTTATAAGCCTGTACGTTTGCAACCATTAACTGTAGAGCCATTTATACCTAAAGCGAGGGTTTATTGATATGAAATTTTCTATTTATAGATACAACCCGGACACGGATAAAAAGCCTTACATGCAAGACTATGAGATTGAACTGCAAGAGGGTGACCAAATGTTGCTGGATGCACTGATTCGTATCAAACAGCACGATGACACTTTGTCTTTGCGTAAGTCATGCCGTGAGGGTGTGTGTGGTAGTGATGCCATGAACATCAATGGTAAAAATGGCCTTGCCTGTACTACTAAATTATCTGAGCTTGAGCAGCCTGTGGTGCTTAGGCCGATGCCTGGTTTGCCAGTGATACGCGACCTGGTTGTTGATATGACGCAGTTTTTTGAGCATTACAACTCAGTAAAACCTTATTTGATTAACGACGATCCGTTGCCTGAAACCGAACGTTTGCAGAGCCCTGAAGACCGCGCAAAACTAGATGGTTTGTATGAATGCATTATGTGCGGTGCCTGTACTACAGCGTGTCCTAGTTTCTGGTGGAATCCTGACAAGTTTGTAGGACCGTCCGGCTTGATGCAGGCTTACCGCTTTATTGTCGATTCGCGCGATCAGGCAGAAGCAGAGCGCTTGGAGAACCTGGAAGACCCATACCGCTTGTATCGTTGCCACAATATTATGAACTGCGTGGATGTTTGCCCGAAAAAGCTTAACCCGAATGCGGCGATTGCCAACATTAAAGATTTAAAAATCGAGCGGGCAAAAGAGGCGAAAGCAACCAAAAAAACGGTGTCCATTAAGGCGATTTGAGGTGCGTGATGATGAATGCAGAAAATCTAAGAGATGCAGAACAAAGACGCTTCGCATGGCGCTGCAGAAGAGGGCTGTTGGAGCTTGATATTGTGCTGCAAGATTTTGTGCAACATCACTACGATGCACTGACCCTAGAAGAACTGCAAGTGTTTGATGCGCTACTCGCCTTGCCAGACAATGAGTTTTGGATGCTGATTAATAATACCAGCACTATGGGTAAAGCGCTTGGCGCGCAAGAAAGTGCAAGAAACGCAATGATTTATAAAATTAAAACTGCCCGATTAAATAAACCCGAGTCAAGCAAAATACAGGAGGCTGAATAAGATGATGATGCATATAGGTGAAGAGCCGATCACTTTTGACGCCAAAGCGCTGGGCGACTATTGGCCTGGCATCCAGTTGTATTATCCGCCGGTGAAATATGCGCCTAGTCTGGGTATTTATGAAGACATGGATCAGGCGGCGGCGCGTATGAAAAAACATGCGCATTTTACGCAGGCACACACTCTCATTTTTGACTTGGAAGATGGTTGCCGACAAAAGGCCATGAGCCGCGATCTGTTGCGCAAAGAGCTGCCATTGCTGCGCAAAACCAATGAGCGCGTTACGGTTGCTATCCGCGCTAACTCATTTAGAACTGATGAGTATGAGCAGGATATGCAATTAGTGCGCGACATGGGCGACTATATTGATGTGGTGATGCTGGCCAAGGCTGGCGAAGCGTATGGCGCCGCCGAGGTGCGAGATCTTTCGAGCTTCCTGTTGAGCGTCAATCCACACATTACGATACAGCCTATTATTGAGCATCCTAAGTCGTTAAAAATAGCCCCAGATTTAATGCAGTACAGCACGGTTAAACATGTGGTGTTTGGTATTCATGACTTCTCAAAGGCGATGGGTATTCAGATTACGCCTGAAAACTGGATTGAAGAGCTGCAGTTCTACATGAACACATTGATGTTTGAAGCGCGCATCGCCGGTAAGGGGGTGATTGGTGGCGTAGAAACGTTAATCGGCGCCAGTCCTATGCCGGAAAAGTATCTTGAGCCGCATGATGTGCGCCGCTGGCTTGATTTGCATGGTGATAATGAGTCGCGCGTGGTTTACAAGCATGCTTGTAAAGAGGCAGCTATGGGCTTAACTGGCAAGCAAGTGATACACCCGGGGCATATTCACCTTTGTAAAACTGCGTACACGCCATCCCCAACCGAAATTGCACAAAAAGTCTGTATTTTGAAAGCGGCAATTGAGGCAGATGCTTTGCTGGGTGGTGCTATTAAGTTTGAAGGCGAGATGTTGGATCCGCCAATGTTTGGTAAAGCTTTACAAACATTATTAAGGGCGCATGCATTACGCGCGCTGAAATCCAGTGATATGGAATTTGCTTTACATGTCTTACAACTACTACCTGCACAGGTTGTGCGAGAAAACTGGCCATATGGAGTACTTTTATAATGTTGACTGACTTTCCAAAGTGGGATTGGCAAATTCCAGAGTATTTTAATATTGGTGTAGCCTGCTCAGACCGTCATTTAGGTACGGCGCAAGCAAATGAAATTGCGATGATTGTTGAGGATGATGCATTAGGTACCTCTACCATCACTTTTGCAGATTTGGCACTTAAAACTGATTTATTTGCGCAAATATTGCGTGATATTGGTGTTAAAGTCGGTGATCGCGTGCTAATTCGCCTGCCTAATAGTTTGGATTACCCAATCGCGTTCTTAGGCGCGATGAAAATGGGGGCAATATCCGTCCCCACATCTACCTTGCTTACCGCAGAAGAAGTTGCTTATTTGGCAAAAGATTCGGGCGCTACCGTATTGGTGACCGATGCTGCGGCTTGGACAGGGATGCAATCGCAGCTGGAAGGCGCGTTGGGCAATACACCTAACCTGAGACATGTGCTACTGACACAGCTGACACAAATGCCGACAGCCGGCAAATTAGCGGTGCATGATTTACAGCAAACAATCGCTAATGTGAAAGCGGTGGATGCAATGCCGCGCACCAAGGCGGAAGATCCCGCTTATTTGGTTTACACCTCGGGCACCACTGGTTATCCTAAGGGTGTGCTGCATGCGCACCGTGCCTTACTGGGAAGGCAACCCGCAGCCCAGTATTGGTTTAATTATAGTGAGCAGGCACAAGATAGAATCATGCACTCAGGTAAGTTTAACTGGACCTATGTGCTAGGTACCGGTTTGATGGATCCGCTGTATTTAGGTAAAACCGTGATTGTGCATGAAGGTAAAAATGATGCGCAAAAGTGGCTGGATTTAATTCAAAAGCACCAAGCGACTATTTTTATCGGTGTACCTACCATTTACCGCCAAATTCTACAAAAAACCACGACAGCCAAAGAGCAGTTGCCTAGCATGCGCCACTATATGAGTGCTGGTGAGCACTTGTCAGATGAGGTGTTAACCCAGTGGCGTGCGCGTTTTGGTTTGGATATCTATGAAGCGGTTGGCATGAGTGAATTTTCATACTACTTGTCACAAAGCAAGTACCGTCCTATTCGTGCTGGTTCAGCAGGGTTTCCACAGCCTGGGCATCAGATTCAGCTACTTAACCCAGATACACGGGAGCCTGTGGCTGCAGGTGAAGAGGGCATGATTTGCGTCACGGATACAGACCCTGGCTTGTTTTTACGTTACTGGAATCTGGATGAGGAAACTGCCAAGTACAAGCATGATGGCTACTTTTTTACCGGAGATTATGCAAAATATGACGCTGATGGCTACATCTGGTTTTTAGGACGCAAAGACGACATTATTAAAAGTTTTGGCTACCGCGTTTCACCCTATGAAATTGAGCGTGTGTACAAAGGCCATCCCGACGTGGCAGATTGCGCTGCCATCGGTGAAGAAATCGAGAAAGATAAGCTACTGGTGGTGATTTATGTGATCTTGAAACCAGAGGCTAGCATCACACCGGACGATTTATTGCATTTTGGTAAGCAACACCTGGCGGCTTATAAATCGCCAAAAACGGTTTATCTGGCAAAAGATTTTCCACGCACTAAGAATGGTAAAATCTTACGTAAAGATATCAACTCAACCATTGCTACAGCAAAATCAACACGATGACTACGATTAAACAAGAGGACTTTATTGCGAGCATTGCAGATGCTTTGCAATATATTTCTTATTACCACCCCGCTGATTTTATCCATGCATTAGCTGCCGCTTATGCGCAGGAGGAATCTCCTGCCGCAAAAGATGCAATTGCACAGATTTTGACTAACTCGCGCATGTGTGCTGAGGGTAAGCGCCCTCTGTGTCAGGATACAGGCATTGTGGTGGCTTTTGTTAAAGTGGGGATGAATGTACGTTTTGACGCTGAACTTTCATTAGCGCAAATGGTGAACGAAGGAGTGCATCGCGCTTATTTGTTGCCAGAAAATAAACTGCGCGCCTCGATTGTGAGCGACCCGGCCGGTAAGCGTGCCAATACTAAAGACAACACCCCGGCTGTGGTGCATGTGGAGCTAGTGGTTGGGGATAAGGTTGAAGTGAGCATTGCGGCTAAGGGCGGCGGTAGTGAAAATAAAGCAAAACTAGCCATGCTTAACCCAAACGACAGCATTGTTGATTGGATATTAGAGGTGGTGCCCACCATGGGCGCTGGCTGGTGTCCACCCGGTATGTTGGGTATTGGTATTGGCGGTACCGCTGAGAAAGCCATGCTGTTGGCGAAAGAATCACTGATGGCGCCTATCGATATGCATGAGCTTAAAGCCAATGGTGCACAAAATAAAATTGACGCATTAAGGCTGGAGATCTATGAAAAGGTCAATAATCTAGGCATCGGTGCGCAAGGCTTAGGCGGCTTAACTACTGTGTTAGATGTGAAAATACTGGATTATCCAACCCATGCAGCCAGCTTGCCGGTAGCAATTATCCCTAATTGTGCGGCTACTAGGCACGTGCATTTTGAATTGGATGGTAGCGGCCCAGCCCTGCTAGAGGCACCAAGTTTGGATGACTGGCCAGATGTGCATTGGGCGCCAAGTACACAATCATTAAGGGTGAATCTGGATACGATTACGCAGCAAGAAATTGAAGCTTGGCAGCCAGGGCAGACCTTGCTATTAAGCGGTAAGTTGCTGACCGGCAGAGATGCTGCGCACAAGCGTATGGTGACCATGTTGAACAATGGTGAAAAGCTGCCAATAGATTTTACCAATCGCTTTATTTATTACGTGGGCCCTGTAGATGCAGTGGGACATGAAGCTGTAGGGCCAGCCGGCCCAACCACAGCGACGCGTATGGATGACTTTACAGAAACCATGCTCAGCCAAACTGGGCTGTTAGGGATGGTGGGCAAGGCTGAGCGCGGAGAGGAAACCATCGCAACCATTGCCAAGCATCGTTCCGTTTATTTAACGGCAGTAGGTGGTGCAGCTTACTTGGTTAGCAAAGCCATCAAAAAAGCTGAAGTATTGGCATTTGCTGATTTAGGCATGGAAGCCATTTACGAGTTTACCGTGCAAGATATGCCGGTAACGGTTGCGGTTGATAGCCGCGGCAGTTCCGTGCATACCACTGGCCCCGCCGAGTGGCAGCAAAAAATAGCACAGCGCAAAGTGTCTGGCGAGGTGATTGTGGTTCATCCAGCCTAGTCAGTAGCAACGAGGTAATCAGCAGTGAGTCATCGCTAGATGCCTATCGTTTAGTTAAGTGATAGACTGAATGAATTATTATCCAGATTTTTACTCTTAATACGTGTAAAGGAGTAAGTTGATGAAATCACATAGAATTACGCTGTTTAACTTGGTGGCTGTAATGGCTGGCTTGATGCTTGGTTTAATGGCGGTAGTGCCTGCGCATGCCGCTACTATCCTTGATGTGCTGACCGATACCCAAGGTCGCTATACAGGACCTACTGTTGAAGAAAACGTGGTGTCGATGGATACCGATAAAAACGGATTCGCCGATGCCAGTGAGGTGCGTGCTTTTTTAGAGCTGAAGCATGGCAAAGGCTATGAGAGTGAGGTTTTAGAAAGATTCGAAGCTTCGCTTAAAGGCACGAGCTGCGGTACCCCTTTTGCAGGGGCCTCGCAATTAACCAACTAGTTTGGCGGATAGTTTGATTTTGTATGTGACGGGCACGGTGAAAGTGCGCTAATCACTATAAATGCATGAATCATCACACATGCACCAATCAACATTAAGTTAAGCTAGTTTATAATAAACACAATTTTATTTAACTAGAAATCTAAGCAGAAAATCGTTATGTTAAAAGCCTATGCAGCGCACGTGCAAGAACGTGCTTCACAACAACTTCCTCCATTACCATTATCAGCTGAACAAGTCGCACAACTTGTAGAGCTACTCAAAGCCCCACCAGCGGGTGAAGAAAAACTGTTGGTCGATTTGCTTGAAAATCGCGTACCAGCAGGTGTGGATCAGGCTGCTTATGTGAAAGCAGCGTTTTTGTCAGACATCGCGCATGGTAAAGCTGTATCCCCTTTAGTTAGCGCTGAAAAAGCAGTTGCCTTATTAGGTACCATGCTGGGTGGCTACAATGTACAGGCTTTGGTAGGGCTGTTAGATTTATCTGCGACTAATCCAGCCATGGCGGATGCTGCGGTTAAAGCTTTGTCGCAAACGATTTTGATGTTTGATGCATTTCATGATGTTGATGAAAAAATGAAGGCAGGCAACCTGCATGCTAAAAAACTCATTGAGTCTTGGGCAAATGCAGAGTGGTTTACCAATGTGCCAAAGTTGGCTGAAGAAATTAAAGTCGTTGTATTTAAAGTGGATGGTGAAACCAACACTGACGATTTAAGCCCAGCGCAAGAGGCATGGAGCCGTCCGGATATTCCACTGCACGCAAAAGCGATGCTCGTGACCAAAATGCCTGATGGCTTAAAGACGATTGAAACCTTGAAACAAAAAGGTTTGCCACTGGCCTATGTGGGTGACGTGGTCGGCACCGGCTCATCACGTAAATCAGCCATTAACTCCGTACAGTGGTTTATGGGTAATGATATCCCTAACATCCCTAACAAGCGCACTGGCGGGGTAATCTTAGGGACTAAAATTGCGCCGATTTTCTTTAACACTGCAGAAGACTCAGGCGCGATGCCGATTCAATGTGATGTGTCAAAAATGCAAACAGGCGATGTCATCACTATTAAACCTTATGCAGGTCAGGTATTAAATGCGCAAGGTGAGGTCATTAGCACATTTGAGCTGGCACCAACTACGATGCCGGATGAAGTGCGTGCCGGCGGCCGTATTCCATTGATTATTGGGCGCGGCTTAACCACCAATGCACGCCATGCCTTAGGTTTACCAGCATCAGATTTATTTATTCAATCAATCGCACCAAAAGATACTGGCAAAGGTTATACACTTGCACAGAAAATGGTGGGTAGAGCTTGTGGCTTGCCTGAAGGTACAGGCGTGCGCCCAGGCGCATATTGTGAGCCTAAGGCCACAACGGTTGGTTCACAAGATACGACAGGCGGTATGACGCGTGACGAGCTTAAAGAGTTGGCGTGTTTGGGCTTTAGCGCAGATTTAGTCATGCAAAGTTTCTGCCATACAGCGGCTTACCCAAAACCAGTCGACATTAAATTACAGCACAGCTTGCCAGAGTTTATGAGCAGCCGCGGCGGTGTGAGTTTACGCCCAGGCGACGGCGTGATTCACTCATGGCTAAACCGTATGGTGTTGCCAGATACCGTCGGTACCGGTGGTGACTCGCATACACGTTTCCCAATTGGTATTTCTTTCCCTGCTGGTTCTGGTTTGGTGGCTTTTGCTGCAGCAATGGGCGTGATGCCCCTAGATATGCCTGAATCTGTACTAGTGCGCTTTAAAGGCGAAATGCAGCCTGGCATTACCTTGCGCGATTTAGTGAACGCGATTCCTTACGCTGCCATCCAAGAAGGCACGCTAACGGTTGGTAAACAAGGTAAGAAAAACGTATTTAACGGCCGCATTCTGGAAATTGAAGGCTTGCCAGATTTGAAAGTAGAGCAAGCGTTTGAATTTGCAGATGCTTCGGCTGAGCGTTCTGCTAACGGCTGTACCGTGAAATTGAACAAAGAGCCAGTGATTGAGTTCCTGACTTCAAACATCGTATTGCTACAAAACATGATTGATAATGGTTACCAAGATCCGCGTACATTGCAACGTCGTATTGCAAGCATGCAGGCGTGGTTAGCTAAGCCTGAGTTGCTAGAGGCGGATAAAGATGCTGAATACGCACATGTGATTGAAATTGATCTCAACACCATTACTGAGCCGTTAGTGGCTTGCCCTAACGACCCAGATGACATCAAGCCACTAACGGCTGTAGTGGGCGATAAAATTGATGAAGTGTTTATCGGTAGCTGTATGACTAATATTGGTCATTATCGTGCGGCTGCTAAGGTGCTGGAAGGTTCAGGCGGCATTCCTACCCGTTTATGGATTGCACCACCAACCCGTATGGACGAAGCGCAATTACGTGATGAGGGTGTTTACTCTGTATTCGGGGTTGCTGGTGCCAGAACTGAAGTGCCAGGCTGCTCATTGTGCATGGGTAACCAAGCGCGCGTAGCAGATAAAGCCACTGTGTTTTCAACTAGTACGCGTAACTTTGATAACCGTATGGGTAGAGACGCACGCGTGTACTTGGGTTCAGCTGAGTTGGCGGCGGTTTGTGCCAAGTTAGGCCGTATGCCGACGCATGCAGAGTATTTGGAGACGGTAGGTAACAAGCTGGCTAACGCGGCTGAAATCTATAAATACCTGAATTTCGATCAAATGACAGATTACACACCATCTTTAGAAGCACTTTCTAATGGTAAGAAAGTCATCCCGATTGCTGAGGCAGTCTAAACATTAAGCTTTAAACATGTTTGAAATTGTTAGCCATGCTGGTTTGACATAAAGATATACGTCAAATAGTGTGGCTAATTTACGTTAGCGCAGAATTTATTATGGACATAATCGAAGCAATGAACATGATGAGGAGGTTTGAAAATCTCCCAGAAATCAACTTGGCAAGCGATAGGGCGGTTATCAAAACTCTGAATAGCTATTTCTCTGAACTTCACGAAACGGAGAAAGATGATGAAGCCTATTTTCAAGCCGACTCGCGAAGCGAAGAATACAAACAAAACTCAATTGCCAAGAAAATCGAGATTCACAAAAGATATTGGTCTAATCATTCGACATTTTATGAGCCATGCTCTCTATCAAGCATGGCTAGATACGATTGGGAAAAGATCACAGATGTTCTAATTCAGAGAAATGATGATGACGATGATCAGCTTTTTCTTTTTATCGCGAAATACAACATGACAGACACAACAAAAATGGATCGCACTTATTTGTTAAAGAAGTTCGACGGAAAACTTCTAATTGAACATGCTTTCGGCTAACTCTGGGCTCAAGCTCGCTCCCTCCGGTCGCTGGGACGCGCCTGCGGCGAGCCCCTTAGCTCCACGTTAGGCGTTGAGTTCGCCACCATGCCATCAGTATCAGATATAGCGGAGTTCCTTGCCCGAGAGTTCCCGCAAACCAAATGCACAGTCGAGGCAGTCGGTAACCGTTGCGCGATGGTCCGCCATGAAGTGGGAGTTGCCGAGTTGCGCCCTGGCGGCACGGTTTCCGGTCCTGTACTCATGGCAGTAGCTGATGTCGCCCTGTATGTAGCAATCCTTGGCGAGATTGGAATCGTCCCGCTGACGGTTACTACGAGCCTGAGCATCAACTTCCTCCGCAGGCCTTCTGCAAGCGCCGCAATCATCGGCGAGTGCAGGCTACTCAAGCTAGGCAAGTCGCTCGCAGTGGGCGAAGTAAGCTTGTTCTCCGAAGGTAGTGATGAGCCTGTTGCTCATGTTGTTGGTACGTACTCTATTCCGCCATCAGCTCGGTAACCACACAACTTCTCGCTAGTTAGCTTGTCGGTCTCGCCCGACTGGCGAGTTTCTTTCTTTTGCTTAGCCAAAAGAAAGAAACCAAAGAATACCCGCAAGGGGCATCCCCAACCTCACTAAGTGCTAACGCACTAAGTCGGTTGTGAAAGGCCATCCTATGCAGCTTCATTCCTTAGTTGCTTAGGTTTAATGGGAGTTTTCGGCAAGCGGCTGTTTGAGCAAAGCGAGTTTCAGCTTGCCGCCCATTAAATCTGAGCAACTAAGGCGCTGCAACAGGGGATAGAGTCAAAGCCATTTGTTCATCGCTATCGTTTTTATGCACTACAGCCAATCCTATTTTCTATTCGCTAAAGCACTTGCAAAGACGAGTGCTGAAATGATGGATTATTTATAGAGTTAGCAATCTTCGAAACGTACAGTTCAATGCTAGAATCATTCCATCATAACTAATGTTAGTTTACCCATGGACCAAAAACACATTTTTGATATTAAAGCGATTGAGCCGCCTAAACGTGATGCGTGGAAGCGGATGTTGCCGTTAAGTTTGTTGCTGGTTGCGGTTATCTGTGTGGCATGGTATTTCGGCTGGGACGCAAAAGCAGTAGCAGCCGGTATCCTGCTGTTTGGCGTGGTATCTAATGTTTTTGTGTGGATTATAGGTGTGATTGGTTTGGTGCCTGTTGTTGGTCCCTTAATTGTTAAGGTGCTGAGCCTCTCTATCATTTGGCTGTTAAATGCCATTGGTTATATTGTTTCATTTGTCGCGATTAAACGCGGCTATTCAAAAGATGTGCTCACTTACCGTGGGTTAACCATTGCGTTAATCATTGGTATTATTATTGGCTATGTTATCGGCCATTTTCTGTAAGTCTATTCGTTTTTTCTGATATGTTAAGCCAATTAACCAATATAGCCTGGGTGCAGACGGCCATGCGCCATGTGCGTAAAGTTGCCGACATCATGCCAGCCGTATTCTTTGTGGCGGGTTTTGTGTGGGATGCATTAACCATAGGCCGAAATGTCGCTGCCTTGGATTTATGGATATTTGCTGGCTACCTGTTTTGTGCCGCAGTGATTCTCTATCTGATTGGCCGCCCGATTCCCTTAGAAAATAGTGAGAGCAAGCTAGTCTCATTGTTTAAAAAGCATTATTCACCACGTGTACCTTATTTTTTACTGCAGTTTTTGTTTGGCAGTTTATTCAGTGCTTTATTTATTTTGTATTTTAAAAGCTCTAGCCATTGGCTGGCTTGGTTAATGTCACTGGCGCTGGCTGTATTGCTGGTAGCGAATGAGTTTTTAGAAAGCGAGTACAAACGTTTCACACTGAGCTGGTCTATGTTTGGCTTGTGTGCCATGTTGCTGTTTAACTTTGCCTTGCCTTTTATACTGGGCAGCATACATGCGATTTGGTTTTACTTAAGTACGCTACTTGGTGCCAGCTTGGCATTTTGGTTGTATAAGAAAACGCCTAATCATCTGGGTAGCATCAAGCCAGTTGCCGCAATTGCGGCACTGTTAATGCTGGCTTATGCGGCAGATATGATTCCACCTGTGCCTTTGGTCAAGCGTGATGTGGTGGTGGCATTTGAGTTAGAAAAGACCAATGGTCAATATCGGTTATCGCAGCAGGCGTCTCCGTGGTGGGTGTTCTGGCGTAAAACCAGCAATGATTTAGAAATGGTAGGAGGGCAGCGCGTGTATTGTTTTTCTTCTATATTTGCCCCGCCTGGCTTGCAGGCAAAGCTTTATCACCGCTGGCAGCATTATGATAAAAAATTAGGCTGGGTGACGCAGTCACGCATCGGTTTTGATTTATCTGGCGGTCGTTACCAAGGTTTTAGAGGATATACCTACAAGAGCAACTTAGCACCGGGTGAGTGGCGCGTTAGCGTGGAAACTGAAAACGAGAAAACGATTACCGTGCACAAGTTCTCAGTACAGCAAGTAGAAACAGCACCACAGAGAGTGGTGCTGTTATATTAGTGATTTAGTGCTCAGCCGGTTGTGGATGTGACATGAGCTTGTCGATATAAGCAATTGCCACCGCAGAAAGCACAAACGTCATGTGAATCACGGTTTGGGCAATCAATACTTTATCTGATAAGTTTTGTGCGTTGATAAAGGTCTTGAGCAAGTGAATTGAAGAAATGCCGATGATCGCAGTCGCCAGTTTCACTTTTAATAGGTTGGCATTCACGTGAGATAGCCAATCCGGTTCATCTGGGTGGCCTTCCAAGTTTAGGCGTGACACAAAGGTTTCATAGCCGCCCACAATTACCATAATCAGCAGGTTTGAAATCATCACTACGTCAATCAAACCTAACACGATCAGCATAATATCTGCTTCAACGATTTTATTTGCACTTGCTACCAAGTGAATAAGCTCTACGCCGAAAAAGAACACGTACACCGCTTGTGCCACAATCAAGCCTAAATACAGCGGTAACTGTAGCCAGCGGCTACCAAATAAAATATTAGTCATAATGCTGCCTTGTTTGTAGGCGGTCGCATGTTGTTTATTTTTTTCTTGCATGGTTTGTAAAAGCCTTTAAATTAATTACGTAAAACGTGGAGTATTGTAGCAGTTAGATTGAGCGTAAATTTACTCAATCTGGCTGTCTAAAGTGAAATTGGCGCTCGCATCCAGTGCCAGTAGTTCGGTTAAAACTGGCATGCTTTCTGCCAAAGTTTTAGGTAGGGTCCACGGTGGGTTAATTATAAATAGGCCGCTACCATACATACCAAACCCATCCATTGACGGCGCCTCAATCGACAAAGTGACATGCAACCAGTTAGGTAAGTTCAATGCTAAGAGGCTATCTAGCATCTCTGCGGGCTCAGGGCGCTGTAATAACGGGTACCAAATAATGTAAGTGCCGGTAGGGAATCGCTTCACGCTGTCTTTAATTGCGTCTACGACGTATAGGTAATCCTGCTTATCTTCATAAGGCGGGTCTATCAAAACTACCGCGCGGCGTGGCGGTGGTGGTAAGCACGATTTTAGACCTTTGAAGCCATTCTGCATTTCCACTTTAACTTGTTTACCAAAGCCTTCAAAGTTATCTGACAACAGTTCGTAATCACTGGGGTGCAGTTCAAACAGGCGCATTTTGTCATCTGCTCGCATATGCGATTCAGCCACCATGGGTGAGCCTGGGTATAACTCCAGTGTATTGCCGGTATTGAAAGATTTAATCTTGGCAACGTAATCAGCAAGACTGTGCGGCAGGTGTTGGGCAGATAAGAGTTTACTGATGCCTGCCTCAAACTCTGCATTTTGGGTTGCGTAACCATGCTGCAAGCTGTACATGCCGGCACCGGCGTGGCTGTCTATGTACCAAAATGGTTTGTCTTTTTGAGCAGTATGGGCAAGCACTAAGCCTAGTACGTAATGCTTAAGTACATCGGCGTGGTTGCCTGCATGAAATGCGTGGCGGTAACTGAGCATAGAATAATGAAAAATTGTGATAAGGCGACATTATCCCAGATTTTTGGGTTAGCATTTAGCTTATGAATACATCTACACACCACAAGCACGATGATCACGATCATTACTTAGTCCCTTTTTTACTTATTCTTATTTTCGCAATCGTAGAAGCCGTCGGTAGTTGGTACACCGGTTCATTGGCGTTATTAAGTGACGCTGGGCATATGTTTTCTGATGTTGCCGCACTTGGCTTGGCTTGGATAGCATCGGTAATGAGTCAACGTGCCAATGTTGCACGCCACCACTCTGGTGTGAGTTATGCGGAGCTGGTTGTTTCCATCATCAATGCAGTCGCTATGTTGCTGGTCGTGATTTTTATTGTGATGGAAGCAATTAAAAGGTTTCAACAGCCGCATCAAGTGCAGGGGGTTGGTTTAATTATTATTGCCAGCATCGGTTTAATTGTTAATCTGGTGGTGGCTAAACAATTGCATCATCAGGCCCATCATCATGGTGAGAGCTTAAATAATAGTGCGGCTTTTCTGCATGTTTTAGGTGATTTACTGGGCTCTGTTGCCGCAGTGGTCGCAGGTGTAGTGATCTATTTTACCGGCTGGATGTTGATTGACCCTATCCTATCATTGTTAATTTCATTGTTGTTATTGATACTGACTTTAAATTTAATGCGGGATATTTGGTTAACCTTAAAAGGCCAGTTGACTAAATATCATCAGCACGCTCATGCACACGAACATCATCATGATCACGATCATTAAATTAAATGAGTAACTTTAAATTGCAGCTGGTGCTCATGGCTCGCTGTTTTCTGTAGCTGGTTTTCTATAGTGTAGTTAAGTGCATTAAACTTTTATCAATTAAAGGAGAATGAAGCATGCCATACGTGAACATCAAACTAGCTGGTGAAGTGACACGCGAGCAAAAGGCGCAAATTGCTAAAGAAATCACCGAAACATTAGAGCGCGTCGCCCATAAGCCAAAGTCTTACACCTATATTACTTTTGAAGAAGTCGCTTATGAAGACTGGGCTATCGCCGGTGAACTGTTAGACGCCTAACGTTACTTAATATTAAGTAGAAATTACAAATGATCATTTGTAATTGCTAGCATGCATTTGCATGCGTTAATCATGTTGTGTCCCCTTCGTTTTAATAATCATGTATATTCTTGTGCGCCCGCTTTTAGCGGGCGTATTCTTAAATAATAATATTTCGAGGTTTTTATGAGTAAATTTATGACAGCAATGTTGGTTTCATTGTTTGCGTTTACTAACCAAGCATCTGCTGCGATTGATGAAACAATCCGCGTGAAAGAAAGTATTGAAATCAATGCGCCAGCGGATAAAGTATGGGCAACGGTAGGTAGTTTTGCCGATATGCGCTGGCACCCAGCGATCGCAAAAACTGAAATTACTGGTGGCAACGCAACTGAAGTTGGCGCTACGCGTGTATTAACCACACAAGATGGCGGCAAAATTAATGAAGTGCTGACTAGCTTCGATGCTGATGCTAAAACCATGAAGTATGAAATCACAGAAAGCGTATTGCCAGTACGTGAATATGGCGCAACTTTAAAAGTTAAAGCCAGTGCAGATGGCAAAACAACCGTAGTTTGGAGTGCAAACTTTAAACGTAAAGATCCGGCAAATCCGGGTGCTGCTGGTCAAGATGATGCCGCAGCGAAAGCCGCGATTTTAGGTATTTTCAAATCAGGTTTAGAAAATATTAAAAAGATTTCAGAGTAATTTATCTCAGGCTTGATGATCACGGTAACTATGCATTTTGTAATATTTACCGTGATTGATTTAATCCAATTCAATTAATGGGCTGTAAAATACGCTCATGTTCGATGCTAAGCCCATTCTAAAAAACTTGCCCAACTTACCGGGCGTTTATCGCATGATTAACGCTAGCGATGAGGTTATCTATGTTGGCAAAGCCAAAGACCTTAAAAAACGCGTTTCTTCCTATTTTAATAAAACCTTGCCTAGCCCACGCACACGTGTGATGGTAAGTAATATTGCGCGTATAGAAACCACGGTGACGCGTAGCGAAGCAGAAGCGCTGTTGCTGGAAAATAACCTGATTAAAGGCTTGATGCCGCGCTATAACGTATTGTTTAGGGATGATAAGTCATATCCTTATATTACGCTGACCGGTGATGAATATTCTCGCCTAGCGTTTCATCGTGGCGCACAACGTAAAGGTAACCAGTATTTTGGGCCATTTCCTAACTCAGTGGCTGTGCGTGAAAGTATTCAATTACTACAAAAGGTTTTCAAGCTACGTACTTGTGAAAATACCGTATTTGCCAATCGTAGCCGTCCATGTTTACAACACCAGATAGAGCGTTGCACTGCGCCCTGCGTAGGCTTTATTTCGGCAGATGATTACCGTAATGATGTGCATCAGGCCGCTATGTTCCTGCAAGGCAAGACCACTGAGGTTATCGATACCATTGCCGAACAAATGAATACTGCCGCGGCTAAGCAAGATTACGAGCTAGCGGCTGTGTTTAGAGACCGTATTCAGGCGCTGCATCAGGTGCAGGCGAAACAGTTTGTCAGCGACTTTAACGTGTCGGATGCTGACGTCATTGCCGGTGCTGAGTTACAAGGGCAGCACTGTGTTAATTTAGTGATGATTCGTGGCGGACGCCACCTGGGCGATCGCAGTTATATGCCTAAGAATACCGATGGTGAAACCTTGGAAACTACAGTGCAAGCCTTTCTGGCGCAGCATTATGTTGCCCAAAATACCCCGCCATTGATTGTGGTTGGCGTAAAAATAGAAACTGAGCTGATTGAAGAAGTGTTAAGCGAGCAAGCTGGCCGCAAAGTAAAAATCAATACCAACCCAATCGGCGATAAACGGGTATGGTTGAAAATGGCGCAAACCAATGCAGATCTGGCATTAGGGCAACGTGCAGCCACTTCCGCCAATCAGGAAGCTAAACTGCTTGCCTTGCGTGAAGCCTTGCGCTTGCCTGATAGTACAGAGCGGATGGAGTGCTTTGATATTAGTCATACCATGGGTGAGGCTACGGTTGCGAGCTGTGTAGTGTTTGATCGTGGTGATATGCAAAACAGTGAGTACCGACGCTATAACATTACCGGCATTACCCCGGGCGATGATTACGCGGCGATGCGCGATGTGCTGACCAGACGCTATAAGAAAGTGGCGGCAGGCGAGGGTAAGCGTCCGGACTTGGTATTTATTGATGGCGGCAAGGGTCAGCTTGGCGTGGCAATCGAGGTAATGGCCGAAGTTGGGCTGGATGATATCTTGCTGGTTGGTATTGCCAAGGGTGAAGACCGTAAACCCGGTCTGGAGACTATGATCTTCTCAGATACCGGTGAGATGATTAACCTCGAAAAAGATAACAAAGGCCTGCACCTGCTGCAGCAGATTCGTGATGAAGCGCATCGTTTTGCCATTACTGGGCATAGAGCCAAGCGCGCCAAAGCGAGGCTGCAATCTAGTTTGGAAGATATTGAAGGAATCGGCGCAAAACGCCGTAAGGCGTTACTCACCCGTTTTGGCGGTTTAGAAGGTGTAAAAAATGCTAGTATTGATGAACTTGCCAGTGTTGAAGGCATCAGCCAAAGTTTGGCTGAGAAAATATATGGCGAATTGCATTAAGCTACCGCTGAAAATCGTTATTTTTTGGGATTAACTATATGATTTGCAATATTCCAACCATGCTGACATGGCTTCGCATCTTACTCATACCAGTGTTTGTGGTGATTTTTTATTTGCCGACTAATCCACACGCGTTTGGTGCTATTCCTGCGCATTGGGTTAATTTGACAGCTACCGCCATTTTTGCCGTGGCTGCATTTACCGATTGGCTTGACGGATACTTAGCACGCAAACTTAATCAAACTTCATCATTCGGTGCTTTTTTAGACCCGGTTGCTGATAAATTGATGGTGGCAGCGGCGCTGATTGTATTAGTTGAATTTGAGCGTGTAGGCGCGGTGGTGGCATTAATTATTATTGGTCGTGAAATTGCCATTAGCGCATTGCGTGAGTGGATGGCGGGTGAAGGCCAGCGTAGTAGCGTAGGTGTTGCCATGATAGGTAAAGTGAAAACAGCAGTGCAAATGGTGGCAATTTTATTTTTATTATATTGGGACAGTATTGAGATTGCGAACGTAGGCACATTCCCTACAAAATTATTTGGTCAGGTGTTAATCGTAATTGCGGCATTTTTAACATTGCTATCAATGGCTTATTATTTGCGTGCAGCCATGCCGAAAATTAAGCGACAATAATTTAATAAAAAATGCATAACTAGTACTTGACGATATCTTCAAACTCTCTATAATGGCGCCTGTCTTAACGATGACACAACGTAACAACGACGCGGGAATAGCTCAGCTGGTAGAGCGCAACCTTGCCAAGGTTGAGGTCGCGAGTTCGAGCCTCGTTTCCCGCTCCAAATATTAAACGGCGAATGCATAATAGCTTCGCCGTTTTAGTTTTAAAAAAGTATGGTTTTAGATTGTTTAATCAAGCTTAATACTTTTGATGTATAGTAATAATGCTAGAAATGGCGCGATAGCAAAGCGGTTATGCCGCGGCCTGCAAAGCCGTTTAGGCCGGTTCGACTCCGGCTCGCGCCTCCAGTATTTTTAGCATAGATTTTCGCGGGAATAGCTCAGCTGGTAGAGCGCAACCTTGCCAAGGTTGAGGTCGCGAGTTCGAGCCTCGTTTCCCGCTCCATCTGCAAAACGGCGAATACATAACTGTATTCGCCGTTTTTGTTTTTAAGTCTGTGATTTAATCCTGAATCAACACAAGTATCTTCACTCCACGCTTTCTCAGCGTTAAACTGCCTAGTGTTACAATATTAAGCAATCAACAAAGTTTTGAATCTATATTCACCTATGAATGCACCGAATGATAACGCCGCAGATGAAGTCATGTGTCAATGCAGTGGCACCACACGTGGTGAGCTACAAAAGTACTTTGAACGCGGGATGGATATGGATGCAATTTCGCAATGGACTGGTGCACTGTCGGGTTGCGGCGGTTGCGAGTGGGATGTGGCTGACTACCTGAAGGAGCTGGCTGAGCAGCAAAATAATCGTGCGTGATGTTCACTGAGCCTACGTTTGCCTGATGCTGCAAGCATTGCTGATATGTCCTAAAATCCTACATTGACGCACTTAACATGGTTGCTTGTTGTCAACTATCCGAATGGATAGGTGCTTATTTCTCTAGAAATTAATAACATTTAACATTATTTCTATTGTAGTGAGCGCTTAATACTTAGTACGATACGTATATTCGTTGCATAATGTAATCAAAATTGATTCTAAGAAAGTGAATTCATGGGCCAAGATGATGTGAGCCAGTTAGCTAGCGAAGGTGTTGTTGATACGTTACTAGAGAGCCTATTCTTGGTTTGCCGCTTGCATGGTGTAGCTACTTCACGTGATGCACTGGTTGCGGGTTTACCGCTACGTGATGGCAAAATGACGCCAGCATTGGTGAAACGCTCAGCAAGCCGGGTACATTTAGCCACAACTATTCTAAAAAAACCATTGGATAAAACCAGGCAGGAATTTTTACCAGCTATTTTGCTGTTAAAGAATGATGAAGCTTGCGTGGTGACCAATGTAAGTCTTGATAATATGTCCGCTGGTGTTATTTTCCCGGAGCTTGGTGACGCTGAGGTTGCAGTGCCTCTAGGTGAGCTTATGGCCAGAAGCGCTGGCTATTTTATTGTTGCTAAACTTAGATTTACTTTTGACCAGCGTGCCCCTAGCGTAGGCAAGGTTACCGTAAGACATTGGTTTTGGGGCTCTCTAGCCGAAAATAGCCGAATTTACCGAGATATCATGGTGGCAGCATTTGTGGTCAATATGTTTGCATTAGCCATGCCGCTGTTCACGATGAATGTTTATGATCGTGTGTTACCTAACCGCGCCACAGAAACCTTGTGGGTGATGGCGCTTGGTATTTCGTTCATATTTATTGGTGATTTAGTGCTGCGTACCATGCGTGGCTACTTTTTGGATTGGGCCAGTACCCGAATCGACATTAAGCTCACCGCGCGTATTATGGAGCAAGTGTTAGGCATCCGTTTGGAGCAGCGGCCAAACTCTGTAGGGTCTTTTGCATCTAATTTACGCTCGTTTGAAACTGTGCGTGACTTCATTACCTCTGCCACGATTACTACCCTGATTGATATTCCGTTCGGTCTGATCTTTATTGGGGTGATGGCCTGGATTTCCTGGCCGATGATTATTCCTGTCCTGCTGGGTGCAGTGGTGATTCTTATTTACTCATTTAGCGTGCAAACCAAAATGCATGATTTATCTGAAACGATGTACCGTGCCAGTGCTACCAGAAACGCTACCCTGATTGAGAGCCTTGTGGGCTTAGAAACGGTGAAGGCTTTAGGGATTGAAGGGCAGATGCAGCGTAAATGGGAACATAGCGCACATTTCTTAACTGAGGTTTCTAGCAAGTTACGTTTACTGTCGTCATCGATTAACAATGGTGCAGCGACCATGCAGCAATTAATCACCGTAAGTTTAGTGATTCTGGGCGTTTATCTGGTGATTAATGGTGAGCTTACTATGGGGGGCTTGATTGCCTCCACCATGCTCGCTTCACGTGCCTTGGTACCGATTGCGCAGACTGCAGGCTTGTTAACGCAGTACCATAATGCCGCAACCTCGTTAAATTCTCTTGATGAAATTATGCAAAGGCCAGTAGAACGCCCTGCCGATAGTACATTTTTATCTAGGCCGGTGTTTAATGGCGATATTGAGTTTAGAGAAGTTTCTTTTAGTTACCCGGGTGCTGAAAGCAATGCGCTCACTAAAGTTTCTTTCAAAATTAAAGCAGGCGAGCATGTTGCGATTCTTGGGCGCATGGGCTCAGGTAAGTCAACCATACACAAATTGATTCTTGGGCTATATCAGCCCACAGAAGGTGCTGTGTTGATTGATGGTATAGATGCGCGTCAAATTGATCCGGCAGAGTTGCGACGCAGTATTGGTTATGTGCAGCAGGATACACAGTTGTTTTATGGCTCTATGCGCGATAACTTAACGATTTCCGCACCGCACGTGGATGATGCTGCCGTGATTGCCGTAGCGCGGATTGGTGGGATTGATGAGTTTGTGAACTCTCATCCTAAAGGCTTTGATATGCTGATTGGTGAGCGCGGTGAAACGCTGTCTGGTGGACAGCGGCAGGGCGTTGGGGTGGCACGTGCGTTTATTAACAAGCCAGCAATATTGTTATTAGATGAGCCTACCAGTGCCATGGATCACTCTGGTGAGGATGCGATTAAGACGCGTCTGGCTGAAAACACTCAGAACAAAACTTTATTGTTAATCTCGCACCGCTCGTCGCTTTACGCGTTGGTGAATCGCATCATCGTGATTGATTCAGGACGAATAGTTGCCGACGGTGCAAAAGAACAAGTGACTGACGCATTAAGAAACGGCAAGATTGGTAAAGCGCTATGAGTGAAGACTTGTTTAAAAAGCTAGGGACGATAAATCATTTTCTTAAAAGCCAAACTTGGTTGACTAAGCCTATTTATTACTTTCTGGATAAATGGACGCCGACTGAAACCAAGGAAGACCTACCTTGGCATGAAGAAGCTGATCTGGTGATTTTGGAGCAAACGCCGGTGAGGGCTAGATTGTTGCTGTACACGATTGCGGCGTTGATGTTGTTGTTGGTGCTGTGGGCATTTTTTGCACAGGTAGATGAGGTGGTGCGCGGTGATGGACGGGTAATTCCATCGAAACAAGTACAAGTGATTCAGTCATTAGATGGCGGCATAGTTTCAGAGATATTGGTGAGTGAGGGGGAATCAGTCGCGGTAGGTGCGCCGTTGATTCGTATTGATGAAACGCGCGCAGTGTCTTCACTGAGAGAGAATCAATCTCAGTATCTGGCTTACTTGGCTAAGCAATATCGGTTGAGAGCATTGGCAGAAGGCATCAGCTTTAATCCGCCTGATGAGGTGCGCAAACAAGTGCCTGAGACTTATGATCAAGAGTATGCATTGTATAACTCTAGTAAGGATGAGTTAACCTCTGCCATTGCCATTGCGCGTGATCAGATGGTACAGCGTGAAAAAGAGTTGCTTGAAGTACAGTTTCGTAAAGAGATTGCTGAAAAGAATTATGAGTCTTCAAAACGAGAGCTTGCCGCAAATAAACCTTTGTTAGCCAGTGGCGCGGTATCTGAGATTGATATTCTAAAACTAGAGCGTGAAACGAATAAAGCGAAAGGTGATATCGATCAGGCGCGTGCCCAGATCGGCCGAATTGAAAGTGCTATTGGCGAGGCAAAGCGTAAGGTTTCTGAAGTTCAGCAGACTTTTCAGAGCAAAGTACGTACTGAGTTAAATGATATTACTGCACGTTTGAACAGTGTTTCTGAAGTCAGTGTTTCGCTTAAAGATAAGGTGAATCAGTCCACGCTAAAATCTCCGGTGAATGGTAAAGTGAGCCGCCTTTTTTACAATACGGTGGGCGGGGTGATTCAGCCTGGCAAAGAAGTGTTAGAGGTGGTGCCGACGGATGATGCTTTAATCTTGGAGACCAAAATACAGATTAAAGATATTGCCTTTATTAGCCTGCTACAGCCTGCTGTAGTTAAGTTGACTGCCTATGATTATTCGATTTATGGTGCATTAGATGGGGTTGTGGAAAATATTGCACCGGATTCTGTTGTCGATGAAAAAGGTAATGCCTATTATGTTGTACGCGTACGTACGCTTAAATCCAGTCTTGGTAAAGGGCTGCCGATTATTCCGGGGATGGTGGCACAAGTTGATATTATGACTGGTAAAAAAACCATACTTTCCTACTTATTGAAACCAGTTTTAAAAGCAAAGTCATACGCTTTTAGTGAGAGATAGATGCGGGATATATTTGTTAGTAATTTATCTGAACGCATTAGTCATTGGGTTGATGCATTTCCAGAGTCAGAAATCATTAGGGAATTTGCAACGGATATTCAGAAGTTAGATCGTGCCGTAGCTGATTGTGATGGATTGGTGTTTTGGTTACATGTGAATGAAGAAAAGCCGGACCGCTTGAGTCACATGATTACCAAGATTATTAGCCAGTTTTCATCCGCAAAAATTGTGGTGCTGGCAAACACACCTAATCAAGCCGATTGTTTTTCTGCATTAAGTGCTGGCGCCGTGGGTTATGCGCATGCTTATTCGCCTTCAGCGATGTTAAAGGAAATTAAGACTGTTATTGGTCATGGTGGTTTATGGTTAGGACAGGAGTTGTTGCTACGCCTGATTGAGACCTCTACTAAATTGGTAGGGAATCAGCCCGCATACGTTAACGGCTTGCTTGAGCAGTTGACCAGTCGTGAGCGCGAAGTGGCGGTTGAAGTGGCAAAAGGCTTGAGTAATAAAGAGGTGGCAAAACTGCTTAATATTACAGAACGAACTGTTAAGGCACATTTGGCTTCAACTTTTGAGCGCTTAGGTGCTAAAGATAGGCTGCAGCTGGCGTTAATGCTTAATACGCATTAGCCGATGCCAACTCTGACACTGTTGTTTTTGCAGTAGCCGAGCAACGCCAAAACTAATAAGTGGGCTAAGCCTAGATTTGTGCCAACGCTAGCGTTGTCCTCAGCTAGGCTTGTTTTATTTAGAGCGAAATGCCTGGGCCAGTCATTCCATCAATGCCAAGCAGTTTTAGAGCATTAATCTCATCGTTGTTTTGCACGCCTTCGGCAATTGCGATCACGCCAATTGAGTGCGCAATCATGCAGAGCCCTCTCAACAGGGTTTTATTAGCTTCATTTTTATTAATATCACGAATCACTGAAGCGTCGATTTTAATGTAGTCTAAACCAATATCATGTAGTTCACCCAAGCGTGAGATACGTGTGCCCACATGTTCTATACCCACCTTGCAGCCTAGTGCTTTGACTGCAACGCAGAACTTTCTGAACTCTGGTAAATGATCAAAAGCACTTTGTTCTGGTACCTCAAAATATAGCTTATCTGCAATCTGAATTTGCTGCTTAATCGTTGTCATTGCGGCATCAATAAATGCGGGATTGCAGATGGCACTGGCCGATATATTAAGCCCGATAGGCATGGCGCCATGTGCTAGTGAGTTAACGGCTGTTTGTAATACAAGTTCATCTACCCGATTAATTAAATCTAACTTGTCTGCCCAAGTGATGAACTCACCTGCGCAGAACCATTTGCCATCGCTGGCAAGTTGTAACCTGACAGGTGATTCGTAGTGGATTAAATCACCTACTTGATTAACTACAGCATAGCTTTCTAGCTTGATCCTCTTGTTATCTAGCGCTGAAGTCAGCAAACTTTTCCACTCTTGTAAGTTATGGTCTTGATATTGACCCAACTCACCGGAGTTGATGACATGTAAATTGTTGCTAGCTTCGGTACCGATGTCATCTAATACGTGATGTACCGAGTTAATAATGTGCTCGGCACTGTCTGATCTGGTGATGCGCGCAGAGATGGTAAGGAAATTTACCAAGATATCTTGGCCTGTAATATTGCTTACTTTCTCAAACACGCTGTTGATCGTAGTGCCAAGGCTATAGCAGTCTGCAGGCTGATTTGAGAACACTGAAAAATCGGCACCGCTTAGCCGGCTAGCTGATAACGCGGTGTTTTGCTCGCATAAGTGCTGTAATGCATCTGCAATGATTTTTAGTAGTTGGTTGGTTTCTTTGTAACCCAGCTTTTGGTCAATTTCTGCAATGTTGAGTATTCTGGTAATCACCATCACGCCTTCATTGAAGTACTCTTCGTGGCTGATGCTGGCGTTGACCTTTTTAACAAAGTAATCGTGGTTCATTAAGCCGGTGACATGGTCATAGTTGTTATCAAATCTCAACTCCTCCAGTCTTGCGGATTCTTCAGTGACAGTCTTTTTAACGCGGTTGGAGAGGGTGTTCATGGCGTTGACCACGGACTTAAACTCTTTGGTTTTTGGTACATTAATCATAATGAACCGGCTTTCACCAATCGCTTGGGCTTGGTCTACCACATCGTCAAGCGGCTTTAGGATTTTTTTAAGCAATTGTCCAGCCAAATAGCAGCTGATTAAGCCGATTAGCATTACCCATAGTGCAATTTGTATGGTTGAATCCCAAAGTTTGTTGTAGGCAAAAGTAGTGTTACTTTCTAGTTTTAATGTGCCAAACTGTGCCCAGCCTTCCTGAATATCAGCGATGCCTGGTTCTACTTGTAGCGGAATCGCATTGATAAACCACTGTGGTGCGTGGGTCGTAAGGTTTTTATTAACACGCTCGCTTAGTGGCTTGCCATTGGTATCCAGTAGCGCGATGTATTGGTAGTAGCCTGAGTCAAACTGTGCGGAAAGTAGCAGGTCCAGCGTAACGGGGTCTTTAGGTAGCTGAGTCATCGATAACGCCAGTGTGACTGCGTTATCGTTATTTTTCATCTGTAGCTGCTTTTCTAAATATTGCTTGCTGGATAAGGTGCTTAAGATAAAGCTTCCGCTAGACGCTAAGGCTAAAATTAAAATAATGGCTAACCATAATTGTTTAATTAGTGACATAAGTTCATCCTTACTTTCATTTATTCAATTCCATCTGCGCGCATACGTGCTAGCACATCTCGCCATCTTGATAGGTTGGATTGGGAGTCTGATTTTGGTTTTGCGCTATTGCCAACCCACAGCCCTTTATCGTTAAAGCTAAACACCGGTGATAAGTCTTTTCTGCTGGATGCTGGGGATATCTGCGGGATCAGGTTATCTAAAATAAGGGGTTCTGATTGCGGTGTCGCATAATAGCTCAGCACCATGTGTGCCTTGACTACTTTTCTATTATTTTCTAAAAGCTCAGCTCTTACGTAGGTGAGCCTTAGTTTGTCATTAGGGATGTTCACTGCTTTTAGAAACACATACTTAGCAATGCTGAAGTCTTCACAGTCACCTGCATGTAAGCCTAAAGACTCAAGTGGTGTTGCCCAATAGTCGGATTGCCCCCAAACATTGGCGTCGTCTGCAAACATGACTTTTTGGTTGAAAAAGTTATTAATTTGGGAGAGCTTTTCGGATTCGCTTGCGTTTTTGAGTGTGGCGGTTAGTTGCTGTAACTCTAAAAAGTCATTAGCCGCCTCATCTCCATATCTTTGCTTTGCGAGGGTGGCCAGTTTATTGAAGTCGTAGCCTTCTGCAGCGATATAGCTAAAAAACAATGACAAAGACATCATCACAGCGATGCATAGTTGCAACCTCAGTGTGCCTAATGTTTTGTTAGTGATACCAGCCACGCATGCTCCAAAATTTAATGTCGTTACGACATTGGTTTTAGGCATCATACCCTAACTGACTTGGATTTTTATAGTTGCTTAGCTAGCAGATCTTTGTATTGGCCATTAGTACAATATGTTTTAGCTAACGTAAGGTGTTTAATGCTAAACAGCTCATAAAAGTTTAACGGCAACATCTAATATTTCTTAGGATATTAACATGGCATTAATCGGCAAAATCATTGCGATGACAGGTACTGCGTCATTAATTTCAAATAACGGCAATCAGCGTGATTTGAGATTGGGCGATAACATTCAGACTGCAGACACGATTAAAACAGGTGCTGGTGTTGAGGTGGACTTGCAATTAGCGAACGGGCAGGTCATCCATATTGGCGCGGAGCAACTGATTGCTTTTGCTGACGAGCTCGTAGAGGCATTTGTGCCTGCGACACTGGATACTTCGATTAATGTTGCTACCATCGATACTGTGGTTAAGGCAATCGAAGAGGGTAAGGATATTAGTGATGTATTAGAAGAAACTGCTGCTGGCCCGGGTGGCTCATCTAATAGTTACGGTTTCGGGTTTGTTGATTTACTAAGAATTAACGATGACCTAAACAATTTTAGATTTGCTTATGAGTTTGGTTCTGCAGCGCCTAATGATCAAGCATTGTCAGGTAACAGTTTTGCAGATACCCTCAATCAAGTTGGTGGCGTGACTGGTAATGCTGCCGTTGTCGACACCAACAGCCCAAGCGTGGTGGT